>NZ_PYWM01000001.1 GCF_003049665.1 Lysinibacillus mangiferihumi
ACAACATTAAATCCATTGATATTCGAAGAAAAATTGAGCAAGGGGTAATTTAAATGTCAATTGAAGATGAAATTTTAGCTAATCCAGTGTTACGAGAGATTCAAAATTCACTAGAATTACAGACTGCAAAAGGTTTAGCAAAATACGGTACAACGGTCAATCCGATGGATTACACAACAATTGAATGGATTGAGCACGCATTACAAGAGTCGATGGACAAAATTGTTTATTTGACAGTACTAAAACAGAAGTTGGAGGAAATGCAGAATGCGAGAGATTAAGTTTAGAATATGGTGCAAACAAAATGAATCAATGCAAAGAGTTTCAAAAATTGGATTTGACGAGGGTAAGTTATGGTACGTATTAGATGAGGACCACGAAACCCAACCGCCATATTTCGAGGATGATGATGATTGGGTGTTAATGCAATACACAGGCTTAAAGGACAAGAACGGCAAGGAGATTTATGAGGGTGATATTTTAAAAACTCCTTCAGTAAGTGGAAAAGGAGACATTATAACAACTATAGAGTGGAATGAATTTAGTTGGAAAGAGAAATTAATTTATTCACCTATTCACCAATTTTACGAGTATTTTGATTTCTCGGATGAAACTGGTGAAGATTCCGAAGTAATCGGCAATATTTACGAAAACCCCGAACTACTGGAGGAATCACAAAATGAATCTAAATAAATTTCAAGAGTTGTCAAAACGAACAATGCCATTACAAGGTGAGCCGAAAAACCATATTCATAAAGAACATGGCATAACTAATTATGCTTTAGGCTTGATTGGTGAGTGTGTCGAGGTATTGAGTGCTGCTAATGATCGTGAAGCAATTCTAAAGGAAATTGGTGATGTATCGCATTACGCATTTGGACTTTTAACCTTCCTAGGAGAAATATACGAACCACTTGCTAATTATACTGTGGAAGGCACAAAAGAAAGCATAATCAATAAAATCATTATCCTATCCGGTGAGATTTCAGAACAAGTAAAGAAATTCGTGTTTCATCGTCATGAATTAAATTCAAGTAAGATGATATTAGCATTAAAAATGTTAATTCAAAACTTGGTTGCATTAGCTGGATTTTACGATTCATCACTAGAACAAATTTGCAAAATGAACATTGATAAATTGAAATTGCGTTATCCAGATAAATTTAATGTTGAGGATAGTAAAAAGCGTGTTGATACGGTGCAGTAGAAAGATATTTTAATCTTGCTGGAAAGAGAAGTGATTTAATTGCCAACTGTTAAACGAGTTATTGAAGAATTACAGAAATTAAAAGAAGAATACGATAATTTGCGAGTGAACATTGCAGATGATTTCAATGACGATTGGATTGATAAAGCCTTAGTTAAAGTTGAAAAATTAAAAGAGTTACGGAAAGCGATTGAACAAATGGAGAACTTAAAAGTACAAGTATCAAACAATTAGTCATTATTACTGAAAAACAAACAAGGTAGGTGCTGCACATGCCTACGTTATTGCGTAGTAAAGCACAAAATGCCATTTATAAATTGTGGAGGGCATATGAGTAAATTATCAGCAGTACAAAATAAAACTATCGAAGAATATTGGTCAAGTTTAGATGAACTCAAAAAGCAGTTGCGCTATCGTGAATGGGAATTATTAAATGCACACCAAGAAACAGATACGAATATTGGTGGTGGCAAATCTAATCGTATTTCTGACACAACAGGTAATAAAGCTATTATTCTTGCAGAAGATAAAAACTATCAGCATTTAAAAAATGTTATTACAACACTAGAACAACTTTACAAAGAATTAGATCATGATCAAAAAACAATTGTGGACATGCGATATTTCGATAAACAAGAAGCATATGAATGGTCCCATGTAGCTGATAAATTATATATGTCAGTCCAACGGGTATTGCGTAAGAGAAATATGCTGATTGATGAAACTGCTAGAAGATTGGGGTGGGTGTGAGTGATTATATTAATCTCGTTATATCTGATAAGAATGGTAGCGACATATTTTATTTTACGTAAGATTTATATAAAAAGACCTCATATGGTAGGTGGTATTGATATTTTATTTTGTTCAATACCTTTTGTTGGAGTATTTATTTTAAGTACATTACTTCCATTTGTCTTTGATGTATCAACGAAATCTCGAATGTTGGATTTAATTTTCTTCGTAAAGAGATAGCGTAATTGTGCCATATAGCGAATTACGCAAAAATCTGTAGTAAATTGATATTGTGATAAGTTTTCAAAAGCGCACGGAAATGCGTTAAAAAATATTGCTTACAATAATAAACACGTTCGCTTGTACGTGTGTTGCTAAAAACAAGCATTCAACTTAATAAGACGATTGCGGAGTCGTCAACACTATGGAGAGGCTACTATATTGGTAGTCTCTTTTTATGAGAATAATGTATCTCCTATGTATGCAACAGCAAATAAAAACGCCAAAGCAATAATGATTGTTATAATAGGTACTATAATTTTGTTTCGAATAAATTGCATGATATCACTCCTATTAATTAGTTGAGTTTTTATTATGCATCAAATTTCTTATAATGACAATACATTCCATTTACTCTATCATTGTAGGTAGATGGGAGGTTTTTTTATGACAGATACAGAAGAAAAACTTATTCAAATTATTCAAGATATGTCTGAAGAAGAAGTTAAGGCTAAATTTACTGAATTAATGTGGAACTATTATAGAATTAAAAACAGTCCATATTCTGAAGAAGAATGTATGAATGATTATGTAAGTATGTATAAAACTACTATTTTAAGAAAACTAAAAGGTAAGTAATTTTACGATAGGTCACATCTAACAAGGTGTGGCTTTTTATTATCAAAATTATATTAGTGCTATCTATTTCCATTTCATTTACAATTGTAGGTGGATGGGAGGTGTAGAAAATATGGGTACTATAAGCTTTTTTGTCACTGGTCCTAATGAGACTTTGCAAGATAAAATCGATGAAATTGTAAAAGAGCACGAAAGACTTAACCCAAAACACAAGGTTGTTTTGAAAATCTTGGAGTCAACAACTGAAGGTTGTGCGTTTGGTACAACTCAACATGTGTACAGTTTAGATTTGATACATGTTGACGATTTGAAAGAAGAATAATACATAAAAGTCGCACTCACTACGAGTTGTGGCTTTTTATTATGCCTTGAGAGGTGGTGTACGAATGGCTAAATCATTGTTATGGATTTATGTAATATTGAACGTAGTTGTTAATATGATGGGAGTTTACCAAGGTTATGAACGTGATGTCTTCTCGATTACATCGGTGTGGATAGCCATTGCTGTTATTGCAGTATGTGAGTCAATTGAAAAGGTAAAGAGTAAATGAATTGTGGAGGGCAGAGAGAAAATGAAATATAAACATAAAGCTATATGTTTAGTGTGTGGTCATAACGATATGGTATTTCATGATAGCAAAGATGATTATCAAGAAGTACGTGTTTGTCCAAAATGTAACGGTGCGTATGTAGATATTTGGAAGAAACATAAATATTTAAACGATACAAATAATCAAATCGAAATTACAATGACCAACCCAAATGAACCACCAAAGATAATACTTAACGGCAAGAAGATTAAAGGAATCGTTAGTCTTGAATATAAATTTGATACACGCACTGATGAAACATATGGTCAACATAACTTTTCTGTTCAATATTGCGATAAGGATACTATGACCATTAGAACAGCTAAAGTGCAAACGATAATGGAGGGATGAACAATGGGAAGTGTTAGAGGAATCACTATTGAATTAGGATTCAATGACAAATCTAAATTAAAGCTACGAGCAATCGCAAAGCATGTTGGTGCGTTGGCGGATGAGTTAGATGCTATTGATAAAAAACAACCATGTGAAAGGTGTGGTTCTTATTATGGCTATGTGCAAAAATATTTTCATGGCGATGAGGTTGTTAGTCAACAATATCGATGTCATGAATGTTTAGCAGAGTATGAACTACCAACACGATTAGAAGGTACTGACTAACAACAATGCAAGAATACAAATCAATTGAACAAAAGCGTAAGTTCTATGACAGTAGTGACTGGAAACAAATGCGTGCTGAAGTAAGGAAACGAGACAACAAGGAATGCCAAGAATGTAAACGTAATGGTCTTGTTCAAATCGATGATGCAAACCAATTAAACAATGATGGCACACGAAAGAAGATTCAACTTGTAGTCCATCACATCAAAGAACTAGAAGACCATCCAGACTTAGCACTCGATATTAACAATCTTGAAACACTTTGTGTCGATTGCCACAATCGCATTCATGGTCGAGTGTTCAGTAAACCAAACAAATGGAGAGATGATGAGAAATGGTAATACCCCCGGGTCAAAAAGTTTGCGATTTTTTAAATCATGGGCACCGGGGAGGGGGTGTTCTGTCCAGATTTTTTTAATATAGCTATTTCCACGCGAGAGGGGGGAGGGGGTTAAATTATGGATTTAGAAAAATTGAAAGCACAGCTGATGAGTCGAATCGATACAGACGATTTACTCGAAGTGAAAAAAGTGGAGCGGTATATTGAACTGCTTAAACTTGATTCGCAATGTGATGAAGTCTTAGCGCGCGATGGCTCAACCGTCACTATTGAAAATGGAAAACAACGATTCGTTAAAAGTCATCCGGCCATGACTGATAAAACAAAAATAAACACGCAATTAATCGCTTTGGAGAAGTCATTTAACTTTGTCGATGAAGGATTGCCCCCTGCTGCATCAACTGTGGAAGGTAAAAGCAAAGAAGAATACTCGGAAGATGATTTAATTTGATTAGTAATAAGTATGTGGATGAATATATCCAACTTTATGAATCTGGACAAATCAAACTGAATAAAGAACGAATCATGTTGATTGAATATTTGCGAGAGCATGTATTAAGTCGAGATGATTTATATTTTGATGACGATATGATTGAAAAATGTATCCGATTCGGTGAGAAGTGGTATTTCCCTTTACAACCGTTTCAGAAATTTTTAATCGCATTCGTCTTTTTATTTTTCAAAAAGAATGACCGTGTGTTTTATCGAAAGCATTTATGGATGCTTGGTCGTGGTGGTGGTAAGAATGGTTTGATTTCAGTTGTTACCCATTTCTTGATTGGACCGCATCATGGTATTAGAGAATACAACGTTTCGATTGTAGCCAACAGTGAAGAACAAGCAAAAACATCCTTTGATGAAACCTACAATGTCATTGGACGGAACAGCATTTTAAAATCAATGTTTTATCGAACAAAAGAAAAGATTACAAGTAATAAAACTGATTCGATATTAAAGTTCCGTACTTCCAACGGTGAAACAAAAGATGGTTTACGTGATGGTGCTGTTGTATTTGATGAAATCCACCAATTTGAGAGCAATAAAGATGTTCGTGTTCATATTTCAGGGCTAGGTAAAAAGAAAAACCCACGCGAATTCTACATTGGTACAGATGGTTATGTACGCGATGGATTTTTAGATGGTCAAAAATCTAAGGCTCTTAAAGTATTAAAAGGTGAAGCACGGCCAAATGCATTGTTTCCCTTCATCTGCAAATTGGATGAGGAAAAAGAAGTTGATGATATTGAGAGCTGGGAAAAAGCAAATCCGATGCTTTGTCATCCACGAAGTGAATATGCTCAAGGGCTATTCGATACGATTTATGAAGAGTATGAGGATTTAGAAGATGATCCTACAAATCGTGAGGAGTTCATGACAAAGCGTATGAACTGTCCTGTGACCGATTTAGAGCGTTCTGTTGCTAAGTGGGAAGAAATACTAGCAACTAATAGAGAGATGCCTAATTTACACGGTAGAGAGGCTATAGGAGCCATTGACTTTGCAAGTATACGAGACTTCGCAGCATGTGGTTTGTTATTCCGTGAGAACAGTGATTACGTTTGGAAAACTCATTCTTATGCCAGAAAAGAGTTTGTTGATAAATACTACAGCTACAGCAAAAAACAAGATGCTGAAATGGCTGGCAAACGTAAATTTGCACCTATTAGAGAATGGGAAGAACAAGGTCTTTTATCAGTTGTGGAAGGCGAAACGATTGACCCAAATTTAGTTGTATCCTGGTTTGTTGAAATGCGAAATTATTACGACATCAAAAAAATAATCGGTGATAATTTCCGAATGGAAGTGTTAAAGCCTTTATTTGAAGCAGAAGGATTTGAAGTTGAGATTATTCGTAATCCGCGGGCCATCCACAGTTTATTAGCTCCACGAATCGAGCTTGCTTTTGCCAATCGTCAAATTATATTTGGGGACAATCCTCTAATGCGTTGGTACACAAACAATGTGCTAGTTGTTATCAAAAAAGATGGCAATAAAGAGTATCAAAAGAAAGAGCCTATACGTAGGAAAACAGATGGCTTCCAAGCATTTGTACATGCCATATATCGAGCTGATGAAGTAGCCGGAACGGATATAGGTAGCTCATTGGATGCACTTAACGCATTGAATTTCTAGAGAGGGGGTGAAAGCATGGGATGGTTACAGGATGTGCTCAATAAAAATAAAGAAATTGGCAAGATGTTTGATGAATTTGATTTCTTTGGTATTGAAACAAGCCAACGAGCTTATTTAAAAAAGATAGCTTTAGAAACCTGCATTAACTTTATTGGCAGGACTATTTCACAGTCCGATTTTCGGTTTTTGAAGGATGGCAAAAGACAATTAGATGATTGGCATTATCTTCTTAATATAAGACCTAATACAGATCAAAGTGCTTCAGACTTTTGGCAAGATTTCGTTTATAAATTGCTTCATGAAAATGAAGTGTTGGTTATTCTAACTGACAATAATGATTTATTAATAGCAGATAGCTTTGATCGAATAGAGTATGCAATTTATCCAGACATTTTTAAAAGCGTGACAGTAAAGGATTACACATTCCAACGATCTTTTAATATGGATGAGGTTATCCATATTAGTTACAACAATGAAAAGTTGACAAAGTTCATGAATGGCATGTTTGAAGATTATACAAATCTATTTAGCCGTATGATTGAAACCAATATGTTTGCAAATCAAATTCGCGCAACTGCCGAAATGGATTCCACTCAAAAACTTGATGATGAAAATTTAGGTAAATTGCAGAATTTCATTAACAAACTATTTGGTGCCTTTCGACAGAACGCTTTTGCGATTGTACCTAAGCTAAAAGGTTTTAACTATGAAGAAATTGTTGATGGTTCAAATGGTGGTAGGTCTGTTGAAGAATTATCAAAGGTTAAACGTGATCTGATTGATGACGTTGCTAACATTCTAGGCATTCCTACATCTTTAGTTCATGGAGATATGGCTGAATTTGAAACAGCTATTAAAGCATACATCAAATTTTGTATTGCTCCTTTAGTCAAAAAAATCGAAGATGAGCTCAATGCAAAGCTAATTGATAAAAAGGAATTCTTAAAAGGCTCCAGGATAGAAGTAAAGGGTGTCACAGAAACGAGTGTAATCGAAAACTCCGAAGCTGTAGACAAATTAGTTGCTTCAGGGGCATTTACTCGAAATGAGGTGCGTGAATTGTTTGGGGCTGAACGTTCTGATGATCCAGAGTTAGATAAATTTGTTATTACGAAGAACTATCAATCTACTGATGCAGTTGAAGGAGGTGAAAATGAATGAGAGGAATGACTAAAGAAGATTTCTTTAAAATGTTTAAGAATCAATCTTATGTTAATCAGTTAAAAGAAATCCCACAAAAATTTAATGCGGTTCATAATGAAGAAACAAATACTAGTGAAATCACTATCTATGGTGTAATCGGTTCTTCATGGTGGAATGATAGCTTTTCTGCTAGTGATATTGATCAGGCAATTAAAGATGCAGGTACCAATGACATTATTATCAACTTAAACAGTCCTGGTGGTGATGCGTTTGATGGTATTTCTATTTTTAATCGCTTGAAACGTCATCAAGGAAAGGTGACGATCCACGTTGATGGTTGGGCATGTTCGGCAGCGTCTGTAATTGCAATGGCAGCAGATGAATTAATTATGGAACTAGGCTCAATGTTTATGATTCATGAAGCCAGCAACATAATTTGGGGCACTAAAACTGCCATGCGAAAAGAAGCTGATGTACTTGAAGAATTAGAAGAAGGCATTATTGATATTTACATGACAAAAGCGAATGTAAGTAGAGAAGAAATTCGACAGAAGGTCGATGCTGAAACTTGGTTTAGTGCTAAAAAAGCAGTAGAAATTGGTTTTGCTACTAAAGCTGAAGGTACCGTAGAGGATCCTGTCGAGCCAACCAATTCAATTGAACAGAAACAACAAATCATGAATGAATTGAAAAATATTTTAAAACCAAATAATCAAACGCAAGAGCCTGTTCCTACTTCTGCCACATCATCAACTGTGGATAGCCAGAAGAAGCGAAAAAGGTTCTTTTAATTTACAAAAAAACGGAGGTAATCATAAATGGTTATTAAATTAAATGGAAAAATGGAAAATTACAAAGAAAAACTAAATGCATATATGACAGTTCGTGATGACGAAAATTCAACACAGAACCAAATCGACAATGCTTTTACTGATGCTATGAATGCATTGGCTGAAGATTTAACAGTTGAAATTAAAAATCAAGCTGTAAGTGAAGCAGCGAATAAAAGTTTAGACTCTCAAATTCTACTATCACGTGGAAATGATGTTTTAACATCAGAAGAAAAGAAATTCTTCAATGCAGTAGTTCAAGACGGTGGTTTTAAAGACGAAACAATCTTACCAGAAACAACTCAAGAACGTGTATTTCAAGATTTAACGAAAGCTCATCCTTTACTAGATGCAATTGGTATTCAAGATTTAGGCGCAGCAACTAAATTTATTTATTCTGATCCAACAAAGGCTTACGCATGGAAAGAACTATTTGGTGAAATCACTGGGCAAGTAAATACAGCGTTCCGTGAAGAAAAAATTACTCAATTAAAACTAACTGCTTTTGCAGCTATTCCAAATGATATGTTGGAACTGGGACCAGAATGGGTTGAGCGTTATGTTCGTGAATTATTAGTAGAATCATATTCAGTAGGCTTAGAGTATGGCTATGTAAATGGTCGTGGTTCAGCTCATAGTGAGCCGGTTGGATTAATGAAAAATGTTGATGCAAATACAGGTGCTGTAACTGACAAGACATCATCAGGCACATTAACATTTGCTCCATCACAATATGGTGAAACAGTTACAGGTGAGCTTTACAATGTTGTAAAAGCTTTATCTACAAATGAAAAAGGTGAATCACGAAAAGTAATGAACAAAATCGTGATGGTTGTAAATCCAGTCGATGCAATTGGTGTACAATTCCGAAACACAATTCAAACAGCTAATGGACAATGGGTAACTTCATTACCTTATAACATCCAAACTGTTGAGTCGGAAGAGGTTCCAGTAGGAAAAGCACTATTCTTTATCAAAGGAGAGTACATTGCTGCAGTAGCTGGTGGTTATAAACTTAAAAAATTCGACCAAACATTAGCTATTGAAGATGCGACTTTGTATACAATCAAACGTTTTGCAAACGGCCGTCCGCGTGATAACAAAACAGCTTTAGTATACGACTTGGATATTAAATTCACTGCTAGTGCACCAGAGACTCCTTAATTAAAGGGGTCTTAATTCTTTATGAGGAGGGATAGAATGGCACAACATAAAGTGGTTCGCCGTTTTAAGGAATTAAAACATGAAGGACATATTTATGAGGTTGGTGATAATTATCCTGTGGAGGGCAAGAAGGCGACTAAAGCACGACTTGAAGAATTATCGACCACAAAGAATAAATATCAAAAAATATTCATTGAGGAAGTCACAGAAACTCCTAAAGATAAGGAGTGATGAATGTGGATGTTATTACGCAAAAAATCATAGAAGAGTTCAAACTACGAATGCGTTTAGGTGATGATGAAGACGACAATTTGAAGCGCATATTAAAGGCATCTCACGATGATTTACAGCGCATTTGTGGTGACTATGATATTAACACTCATGAAGTCTTTAAAGAGCTTGTATTCGAGCGTTCTCGCTATGTTTACAATGATGCACTTGAATACTTCCACAACAATTTTCTAACGCAATTAAACAACCTTAACATTGCAAAAGCACTTGAAAGTAGTGAAGTCGATGAAACAGTTTAAATACAACGAAAACAATCACAGCGGTTTGTATCGTCATCGAATTTTAATACGAAAACGTACTTTGACTACAGATGAATTGCTACAAGAAATCGAAACGTTTGAGGACTACGGAAGCTATTGGGCCATGATTAAAACGCTAAAAGGTAGCGAAATAATGGATGCCGGAAGAGAGCAAACAAAAGTCGAGAAGCGTTATGTGTTAAAGTATGCAAAATCACTAGATGAATTTATTGATAGTGAGCATACGAGTTTTGAAGTGATCCAGAATGGTGTTGTGTACGATGTTAAAAGTGCGCTTAATGATGATGACATGAACATTACTGTCACAATTGTTGTAGAAGGGCGGTCATCAAATGGCAACAAATATAAATAACCTTGCTGCTGAAATTAATCGCACTTTAAGAAACTATGCTCATGGTGTTGGAGAAGATATAGAAAAGGTTGCTGAAAAAGTAGCTAAAGAAGGCGCACAACAACTTAAAGCACGTTCTCCAGTTGGAGTAAGACATCGTTATGCTAAAGGTTGGAAAGCTAAAAAGATAGGTAAACAATGGGTCGTCCACAATATTGAATATCAGCTTACTCATTTACTTGAAAAAGGCCATGCAAAAGTTAGTGGAGGTCGTGTTCCAGCAAAAGTGCATATAGCACCAGTTGAGGATGAAATGATTGATGAATTTGTTCAAGGAGTAGAGGAGGCGATACGAGGGTGACATTAACAGAACTTGCACGGAAATTAAAAGCACTTGGTTATCCTGTTACTTATTCACATTTTAAATCAGTACAAGCGCCTCCCTTCATCTGCTACTTAGTTGTGGACGGCGACACATTTAGTGCAGACAATACAGTTTTATCCAAAGTTACTTATGTAGATATAGAATTATATGTAGTAGATAAAGATTTGATTGCTGAGAAAAAAATAGAAGATATGCTAAAAGAAAATGAACTCCCTTGGTCTTATGATGAAATATTCATCAAAGATGAGGGAGTTTTTAAATGCACATATTCAATTACTTTAATTAATTAAAAGGAGCGATTAACACTATGAAAGAAAACAAATACCCAATGTTAATGCCACTAGATATTCAAATGTTTGGTGAAAATAAAGTACGTTTTGGCTTAAAGAATGTTCACTATGCGGTAGCTACAGAAGGAGCCGGTGGGAAATTAACATACGGAACACCAGAACGTTACCCTGGTGCAGTTTCATTAAGTCTGGAACCGCGAGGAGAAACATCGGAGTTTTATGCTGATGATCGTGTTTATTACGCAACAACGGTAAATAACGGATACGAAGGCACATATGAAGCTGCTGAACTACCTTTGAAGTTCCGTGTAGATGTAATCGGAGATCAATTAGATGAAACTACAGGTGTACTTACTGAAACGGCAAATTCAAAACCGAAAACAATTGCGTTAATGTTTGAGTTTGATGGTGATGTAAAAGCTACACGTCATGTATTATATAACGTTACTGTGAGTCGTCCTGGTACATCAGGTGAGACAAAAACAGAATCAACAGAGCCAACTACACAAGAATTATCATTCATTGCTGCACCAACTGTAGATGGTGTCGTTAAGCGTGCTACAACTGGCACAACAACACCTGAAGTTTATGATGCATGGTATACAAAAGTATTTGAACCGACAGTAGTACCAACACCTTAATAAATTGTGGAGGGCAAATAGATGGAAATTACATTAACGATAGATGATAAACAAGTGAAATTTAAATCAAATGGCGCTGTAACTAAACGCTATAAAATGCAGTTTCAGCGTGACTTTTTTACAGATATAACAAGTTTCGGACTTGCTATTGCAAATGAAGATATTAAGTCTAAAAATGATGGAATTTCAATGGAAATAATGCGTAAGATTGATTTTGATTTATTCCTAGATATTGCTTGGGTTTTTGCTAAAACAGCAGATAATACAATCCCAGACCCATTAACTTGGCTAGATGGATTTGACACATTTCCAATTATGGAGATTTTTCCAGATTTACAGGATCTAATCGCAAGTACAATTAGTTCTAAAAAAAAATAGATGATGAGGGTACGTCTTCAAGGGAACCAATATCCACAGAAACGTACCTTTATTTATGCAAAGAATGTGGGCTAGAACACGATGACTTAGAAACGATGACCATAGGTATGACACTTGATTATATTGAATCATACTTAGAAATGAAAAATCCAAATAAAAAGGAAAAGAAAACTGTTCGTAAAGCATCACAATCAGATTTCGATTCTTTCTAACACTTGTCTTTTGGACAGGTGTTTTTTATTTGTTCAAAAGGTAGGTGAAGTTGATGGCAAACGGCCGCATTAAAGGAATCACGATTGAATTAAATGGTGATACAACAGGGTTAACCGACGCCTTAAAGGATGTTAATAAAGAAAGCAGTAAAGTTACAAGTGAATTAAAAGAAGTAGAAAGAGCATTAAAATTTGATCCAAGTAACACGGAATTGATTGCACAAAAACAACAACTCTTAGCGGAACAAGTTCAAAATACAAGTCAGAAATTAGATGTATTAAAGCAAGCACAGCAACAAGTAGAACAACAATTTGCTAATGGTGATATTGGTGCTGAACAGTATCGAGCATTTCAACGTGAATTAGCAACAACAGAGGCATCACTTAGATCATTACAAGGCCAAATGGATTCAACAACTCAAAACTATGATAGTTTGAGAAATGCTAATAGAGATTTACAAACGTTTTTTGACGCTACAGGTACAACGGTAAATGATTTCTCAGATGTATTAGGTACTCGTTTAACAAATTCTATTCGTGAAGGTACAGCAAGCACAGATCAAATTAATAGAGCGTTGCAAATAATGGGTAGACATGCATTAGGTGCCGGTGCTGATATTGAAAGGATGCAAGACTCATTAAGAAATGTTAATGAATCTGGATTACAGGGTGTTAGAAATGAATTTGCTCAAATTGCAAATGCTGCTGATGACGCTGGAGATTCAGTAAATGGCTTCGGAGAGAAGCTTAAAGGAGTTGCCGCAGGATTAGTTGTAGGTGGTGGACTTGTTGTTGCAATCCAAGAAGCTTTAGATGTCGCGAGTTTGAATACCAATATTGAAATCTCAATGGGTATTAAAGGTGGAGATGCTGAAGCAGTAAGAAAAAGCATTAATGATGTAACGGCAGCAATTGGAGATGAAGAAGCTGCTTATGAAGGTGTCAGAAGACAAATGACTCTTAATAAAAACGCTTCTATGGAAACTAACCAGAAGATTATCGAAGGTGCTTCAATGATTAGTCGTGCCTATAAAGAGGTTGATTTCAAAGAGCTCATTCAAGAATCACATGAAATTGGTAAAGAGTTAAAAATATCTCAACAAGATGCATTAGGTTTAGTTAATCAATTGCTTAAGATTGGATTTCCTCCTGAACAATTGGACATTATCGCTGAATACGGAGCGCAACTTCAAAGAGCAGGATACAGTGCAGAAGAAGTACAAGCAATTATGGCTGCAGGCGTTGATACTGGAACTTGGAATATTGATAACCTTTTAGATGGTCTGAAAGAAGGTCGTATTAAAGCGGCTGAATTTGGTCAAGGCGTAGATAAGGCTACAAAAGAAGCAATTGCAGGCACTAATATCTCAGCGAAAGAGTTAGAAAAATGGGGGCAAGCAGTAGCCAAAGGCGGAGAACAAGGGAACAAAGCGTTTCAAGATATGACCAAAGAGTTAATGGCCATTGAGGATAAAACAAAACGCAATGAAATTGGTGTGAAACTATTTGGTACTATGTGGGAAGACCAAGGAGAGAACATTGCCGCAACTATTCTTAACATGAGTAACCATTTAAAAACTGCTAATGATATGCAAAAGCAACTTAATAGCGATACAGATAAATTAAAAGCTGATCCTGCTTATAGATTAGCTGAAGCGATGAACAGTATTAAGCAATCGTTAGCTCCTGTATTAGCAGATTTAGCAGAAATGGTCGCAACTACAACCGACTGGATAGCAGAGAACCCCAAAATTACGGCATCTCTTGTTGCTATCGCAGGTGTTATTGGAACACTAGTTGCCGCATTCGCTACATTAATGCCTGCCATAGGGTCACTAATAAGCATACTAGGTGGTGGCGCTACAGCCGCGGGATTATTTGGTGGGGCACTTACAATTTTAACAGGTCCAGTAGGTCTTACAATCGCTGCTATAGCAGGTTTTACAGCTGGTGTAGTTTTGTTATATAAAAAGTGGGATGAATTTAGAGAATTATCTCCAGCTATACAAGGAGCAATTGCTATGATTGCACCGGGAATTGTTGCTGTTACAGGTGCAATAAAGGCTGTTCAAGGAGCAATGAGTCCAGCTATAGAAAGTGTAGATTTGTTTGGAACAGGGGTTTCAGAAGCTACTCAAAAGGCCCTTGGTGCATTTATGAACTTATCTGAACAAGCTACAGTTTCACTTAATCAATTAGCATGGTCAGGCGCAATAGTAACGCAAGATATGGCAACAAACATTATAGGAATCTATAATCAAATGGGGCAACAAGTTCTTGCAGAAATGCAAAAAGATCATGCTGAACAACTCACTACTATGCAAAACCACTTTGCTAATTCAAAAGCTTTAACAGAGCAAGAAGAACAGCAAATTTTAACTAATATGCAAATGAAGCAAGCTGAAAAAGAGCAACAAATTAGTGAAGGTCAAGCACGAATTACCGAAATCTTAAATACTGCAAAAGAACAAAAACGAGCTATTACTGATGCAGAACAGCAAGAAATTAATCGAATTCAACAAACTATGACAACTAATGCAATTAGATATCTTACAGAAAACGAACAAGAACAAAAAGTAATATTAGAGAGGCTTAAAAATGATGCTTCAAATATAACTGCTGAACAAGCTGCTGAGGTTGTGCAAAATTCAAAAAAACAAAAAGATGAAGTTGTACAGGAAGCAGAGGATCAGTATAACAAAACACATGCAGAAATTACGAAACAACGAGATGAACTAGGTACTATTAGCGCTGAACAAGCTGATAAGTTAATTGCAGAAGCTGAAAGGCAACGCGAGGAAACAGTAAGGAATGCAGAAGATATGCACTCTAAAGTTGTTTCAGAAGCTAAAACACAAGCTGGAGAACATGTTGAACAGGTCAACTGGGAGACGGGTGAAATATTATCTAAATGGGAAGTATTTAAAAATGATGCAACAAAAAAATGGGATGAAATAAAAACTAACGCATCGAAAAAATGGAACGAAATAAAAACTGATACTATTTCGAAATGGGAAGAAATAAAAGCTTGGCCGGGTAAGAAAATAGAAGAAATGAAATCAGCAGTTGAAAAGAAAATGGTAGAAGTCAAAACTACGATTGAAAAAAAGTGGGATGACGCTAAAAAAGTCTTTAAAGCTGATAGTCTACTCCAAATAGGTAAGGACATCATCAACGGGCTAATAAAAGGTATCGGTGATAAATTCGGTGGCGTACAAACTAAAATTGAAGAATTAGCTAGTAAAATTCCTGATTGGGCTAAAAAGATATTAGACATTCATTCTCCGTCCCGTGTTATGGCTGAAGTAGGTATGTGGACAGGTGAAGGTCTAGCGCAAGGTATCGAATCTACTTATGGTCGTAATGAAAGCGCGATGAAAGAACTTGGACAACTACTAATTGATACAACAAAGTCTAACCAAGCTGAAGTAACTAAGATAGCAGATGAAGCTGAAAAAGAGCGGACTAAAATTCAACAAGATGCGGCTAAAAAGAAACTTGAAATTGAAAATAAATTAGGTGTAGATCTTAAAAAAGCAAACAACGCAATAAGCGCTAAGAAAAAAGGTGCTACAGCAAATGACAACATCAAGATTCAACAATTAAAAGAAAATGCGAATGCAAAACTTTTAAAGCTTGAACAAGATACACAAGAAAAATTAAAGAAGGTCAATGACAAAGCTTGGTCTGATATGGTCAAAAAAGAGGAACAAGCGTCTGGTGAGCGATTGAAGGTTCTTAAACAATACATTGCTGACAAAGATTCATCAAACGAACTTTCATTAGCTACTGAACAACACATTTTAGAACAGTCATTAAAGCTGTTTAAAGATGGAACAGCAGAGAAAATCGAAGTTCAAAAAATGTATAAAAAAGTGACAGAAAGTATCAACAAGGAAAAAGAGTCCATTGATAAAACTTACGTTGATAATGTTAAAAAATTAAATGATGATTATATCAAAGAAGAAGAACGATTAACTAAGGTTTATGAAGACGAATTTCAAAAACGAAGAAATGCGTACTATTCATTTGCAGGTTTATTCGATGAGGTTCAGAAACGAGATGTTACTGGTGCCACTCTTATTGCTGCTTTACAGTCGCAAGTTACGGCTTTTGAAGATTGGCAGAAGAATATAGCGAGTCTTGCTTCAAAGGGCATTAATGAAGGGCTACTGGCTGAACTACAAGCAATGGGTCCTAAAGCCGGTGCAGAGATAGCAGCATTAAATACTTTGACAGAGGAACAATTAGCCGAGTACACAGGACTGTGGAAGACAAAGAATGAACAAGCGCGGATACAAACTGAATCAGAGCTTACAGAACTTAAACAAAATACAGAAAAACAAATCAATGAGTTAAAAACAAAAACTGCCGAACAGTTACGTATTTATCAAAATGAGTGGCGTAACAGCATGATTGCATTAAAAGGAAATGTAAAAACGGAAATGGCTGAAATGCCTAACATTGGTGTTTATGCTGTCAGTGGTTTAATTGAAGGAATGATGTCTAAGCAAGGGGATTTGTTGAATGCTGCACAATCACTTGCTGCTATTGTTTCAAGTGCATTTGCGTCTGCATTAGATATTCATAGTCCATCACGTGTTATGCGTGGTTATGGTGTGAATATTGGTGAAGGGCTTGTATTGGGTATCAATGATATGGTTGGTAAAGTTGAAGGAGCTACTAGACGATTAGCTAAAGCTGTAACTGACAAATCAAATAGTCCATTACCAAACAATTCAGTGTCATCCACAACAACAAATAAAACAGAGAACAATACAGAAAACCATTACAACTTTACTGTAAATAGCCCTAAACCACTTGATCCATACGAAACATCTAGATTAAATAAAAATGCATTAAAGGAAATGGGATTACAGATTTAAAAGGGGGCTAGAACATGATTGAATCTTTCCAAAGTCGAGAAAGATTAATATTCGATAATCACCGAGGGCAGACATTCGAAATTTCAGTGTCTAGCCCTTTTTATTTAGACAAGGCAGACGGACTAGAAGCAATAGAAAATGAATTTTATAACGTAAAAAATTACAACGAAGATGGCACCAATATAAAGGGGTCTAGCGTAAGAGAAAGAAACATTGTGATTAATGGACGTATTCGATTAGATAAAGAAATTAATAGACAAAAAATTATTCGGTTCTTTAATCCAAAACATCACTTCACATTGAAATATGAGAATGGAGATGTAACTCGCTATATTGATTGTAAGGTAGAGAAATCACCAGTAGTTAGTAGGCATGTTATTCCTGAATTTATAATCTCGTTTTTATGTCCCAATCCTTGGTGGTACACAGAAGAACAAAAATATGAAATTGCTATGTGGGTAGCTGCCTTTGAATTCGAGCTTGAAATTGATGCGGAAGGAGACGGTATTGAAATGGGTTATCGTGAGCCGAATAACGTGGTTAATGTATTCAACGATAGCGATACAGCCTCTCCTTTACGTATTCAATTTAAAGCCATCGGAAGTGTAGTTGACCCTTATATTGAGTTAGTAGATACAGGTAGTGTTATCAAGATAGAGGCTACGTTAAAAGGTGGAGACGTGGTTACTGTTAATACAAAGCGTGGAGATGAATATGCCATTCTAGAAAGAAATGGAACACAAATAAACTATTTTAACTATCTTTCGCATGACTCTAATTTACAACTAAGTGTAGATGTTGGCGACAACTTGATTCGTTATGATGCTGCTGAATTTGTATCTAATTTAGAGGTGTCTATTTACTTCACACCTCAATTTGTGGGGGTGTAGCGATGCTTTATGTATGTAATGAGAAATTTGAACGTTTAGGGTACATTGGCAACTTCTCATATTTACTGTGGAGGAAAAAGTATGGTCCTGGTAGTGAGGCGGAAGTACATGTAGATGTAACACCTAAAAATATTGAGTTGTTGAAAAAGGGTAATATTATTTTCCGCCAAGATGATAATGAGGCTATGTATATTTATTATCGCCAATTTGATGACAGTAATGGTGTAGATCAGTTAGTTATTAAATGCTTCTCTCTTACACGATGGACAGACCGAAGAATCCTGTGGAAGCAATATGACTTTTACACAACTCCGGAGTTGATTATGAGGCAACTAATTAACGAAACGATGATTAGCCCTGCTGACCCAACTCGGAAAATTGCCCAGGTGCAACTTGCTACAGTAAAAAACATCGGCAAAGCCATTCAACAGCAAATATCCTATAAGCAAGTTTTTGAGGTGTGTGAAAATTTATGTACCACTCATGATATTGGGATGCGCTGTATATTCGATGGACGAACACTCAAATATGATTTTTACGAAGGGACAGACAGAACGATTAATCAAAGTTTGAATCCTCGTATTATCTTATCAAAGAATCGTAGTAACTTGCTTAAACGTACGTACGAGGACGCAGACAATGATTTAAAAACAACAGCTCTAATAGGCGGTGCTGGCGAAGGTACAGTGCGTAAGATGGCGAGTATCGGGGCATCTATTACAGGGTTAAATCGACGGGAAATATTTATTGATGCACGAGAGATTTCGGATACAAGAGATGGTGACGGCGAGCAGATACCGATTCCAGACGGTGAATACAACAATTTACTTGTAGCTAAAGGCAAAGAGAAGATTGCTGAATACACAGAGTTCATCGGCTTCGATTGCGAGCTAGATGTGACCAAAGAAAATACAAAATACAACGAAGATTTCTTCTTAGGTGATTTAGTCACGATTAAAGATGATGACTTAGGAATTTTAATGAATAGCCGTGTGATGCAAGCGGATGAAGTGTTTCAGGAAGATGGTAAATCAATCTATGTGACAGTTGGTAAATCAGTACCTACCCTTCCACAGGCTATAAAAAGGATGGTGAAGTAGTAATGATGAAATTTGGAATGTTTAACTCCATTAATGGAGATAGACGATATAAAGCAGAGGATTTTGCTCGGTACTTTGCGACGTTTATTGGTAATGGTATTTTCGTTAAGCCTTCCGATTGCTTACAAATTAAAGCAAATGGAGATTCAATGAGTGTAATTGTTCGCCCAGGTAAAGCATGGGTCAATGGTTATTATTTAATTAATGATGAGGATTATAATATACCTCTTTCTGTTGGAGATACAACACTTAACCGTATTGATCGTATTGTCATTCGATTAGATTTTATTCAAAGAAAGATGAGTGTGGAGGTCAAGAAAGGTGTGCTATCTGCTTCACCTGTTGCGCCAACTTTAAAACGTGATGCAGATGCTTATGAATTGGCTTTAGCTGATATTTATATTGCTAAAGGAGCATTAACAATTACACAAGCTTCTATTACAGATACACGATTAAATAATAGCCTTTGCGGTATGATGCATGCAGTTGTAAATCAAGTAGATACAACTACAATCTTTAATCAATATCAATCATGGTTTAATAGCTATAGTGTCACTAAGGCAAATGAATTTGCAGAATGGCAGACCAATGTAACAACCGCCTTAGAAGCTTGGATTGATGCACAAGAAAAAGATTTTATAGACTGGAGACGTGCGGAAGAAGCACTATTTCTTGCTTGGTTTGAAACTATAAAAGGTAAATTAAGTGAGGATGCAGCAGGAAATTTATATAACATGATTGAGGAACACAAAAATACCGCACTACCTCATAAGTTTTTAGATACAACAGATAACAAAAATTACAAATATGGATTTAAGACCAATCAAGCAAAGGATGGTCTTATTTTTGTTTATGAGGAGGTTTTATAATGCCAGAAATTAATTTACCAACACAAGCTGTTCAAGCACAAATCAAAGCAAAGGTTGACAATATAGACAACACAACTAAAGATATCCAGACTAAAGTCACAACCATGAATAACACACTACCCACAATCGGAAAAAAACTAAGAAGTAGAGTATACACTGTTAATGGAACTTTTGTTGTACCCGCAGGTGTTACCGAGGTTTATTTGACTGGTGGTGGTGGCGGAGGTGGAGCTGGTGGTCCTTCGTCATCTTACGGTTCAGGAACATCAGGAGGTGTGACGTCTTTTGGGACTCTAAAAAGTATGTCAGGCGGGCGTGGAGGTGATGTTGCAGGCTCTAACCCGAATCAAGGCGGTGGTGCTGGAGGTCCAGGAGGGGGTGTGGGCGGCGGAGGTAGTAACATTACGGTAGCTATGATATCTGGAGATGGAGGTAATTCAGGACCATACACTGGTGGTAAAGGGTCATGTTACGAAAGTTCTAATACTCCAGGTATGTATTGTTCTGGAGGCGGAGCACCTAGAGCAGGTGATGTTAGATATGCCCCTGCAGGTGGTGGAGGTGCTGAATTCATCTACGACTTTCCAGTAACGGTGACTCCTGGCGCTACCGTGAATGTGACTATAGGTGGACCTGGTAGATGTCCTTTCGGCGGTAATGGCGATGGCGGTTCAGGAATTCTAACAGTAAAATGGTGGGAGTGATTAAAATGAAACGATTTGCCCAAATATTATATGAACAAGCACATTGGATTTTTGAAGCAGACGAAAAACCGGAGTTTGCGCCTGATATTGTTTTAGTTGATATTACAGGTAGAAACGATATTCAAGAAGGTTGGGATTATAATCGAGAAACAGGTGAGTTTACGGCTCCTATCGTTCCTGAGCCAACACCAATCGAACCACAGCCGACAGTTGAAGAAATGCAGGCGCAAACATTATTAAACACTGAATACCTAGTATCTCGTAGTGAGCTAGGATTGGGAGGAAACTAAAATGACAGTATTTGAATTATGTATGTTTTTGATTAAGCGTAAACGTTATGAGCAGGCTACTATGCAGAATAAAGTGAATGTTTTTTATGCTAATAACCAATTGAAAGATGATGAATACACACAGCTATTAACAGAAATTGACACACAGCAAACGCAAGCATAAGCTTAGCGTTATTTTTTATGCCTTCCACAGATAATTGTGGAGGGCTTTTATTATATGAAAAGGAAGGTGTCAGATGAAAACAGACACACTATATACATCAATCGTAGGCGGCTCCATGGCATGGGTCGCTTATTTTGTTGGCGGCGTTGACCACTTAATCAAAGCGTTAGTTATATTCATGACAATCGACTATGCATTAGGGTTTATGGTGAGCTTAGTCTTCAAGAAAACTGAAAGCAAAAAGATGTTTAAAGGCTTAATCAAAAAGACAGCAATGGTACTGATGGTCATTGCTGCGGTGCAATTAGACTTAGCAACTGAAAGTGGGAACTTCATGCGTAATGCCATGATTCTTTTCTTAATCGGTATGGAAGGTATCAGTATGATTGAGAATCTTGGCAAGTTAGGAATCAAGGTGCCTAAGTTTTTATCTAACGCTTTTACACAACTTCAAATTGACAATGATGAAAAAAAGGATGATGGAAAATGACAAGCGTTACAACTACATGCCGAGACTTATCCGAGCTTTTACCTGGTGCACAAACAGCATGTCGGTTGCTTTTTCAAGAGTGCTACAAGGCTGGCATTAAGAACATCTTCATCACTGAAACATATCGCTCACAAGCACGGCAAAAGTACCTGTATGCACAAGGACGAACGCGTCCAGGACAAGTTGTAACTTGGACACTAAACAGTAACCATAAATCACGTCTAGCATGGGATATTGCGGTTTGTCCTCCACAATCATTGTATGATGTCACTACATTAAGTCGAGTAGGAGCCATTGCGAAAAAGCTAGGTATTGAATGGGGCGGAACATGGACAAAAGCAATCGACCGTCCACACTTTGAAGTAAAAGCTAATTGGAAGATGCCTAAAGGCTATAAGTTAGAAGGACAAGTAATTGTACCAAGTAACAGCAAATTGAAAGTCCAATTAATTGTGGAAGACAAGAAGGAGGAAATTACAGTGGCAAATACAAATTGGAATCCGGGTTCACCGGCTATGAAAACTGAAACAGAAAACTTCATTGCACAGGCTGTGAAGGATGGTATTATTCAGGAATCACACTTGAAGGATTTACAAAGTGGTACAATGACAACGGATCGTTTGGTTGGTTTATACATTACAATCCAGCAACGACGAAACAAGTAGTATTGTTCAGTGTTTGTTCAGAACACTGTAATAATCTATTAATGTCATTGTAAACAAACGAAAGAACACGCATATACCAATGACGAAGCCCAGGTACTCAATTAATTTTGAGCCTGGGCTTTTTTGTTTATTCACCTTGTAATTCTTTCTCACGCTCTGCAATCCATTGTTTCACTTCGTTTAAATCATTTAAATCACAATACTTATTAATGTAAGATTTAGCGCTACTTTTAGCTGATTGCTTACGTGTCTTTTCACGATTCTTTTCACGATATGCTTGGGTAGCCTTTTTTTGGGCTTCAGATGTTTTTTGTTCAGTCATATTATCACGTCCTTTTATTTTTGAAGTAAATCACGATGTTGAAAATTGCAAGTATTGCGCAAAGCGAATAGATGACAATCATGAAGTAATCAAAGAATTTTGGTTCACTCCAATTTACCATGTCAGTTAAGATGTAAAGAGCAAATGCGAAAGCAACAATATAACCAATGTTTTTCATAGTCAAGTGAATATGATAAGATAAGGTGGAAGGAGGGGCTAACCTCCTTCGGGATATTACTTGCGACGTTTCTTCTTTGCGGGAGGGCGTCGCTTTTTCTTTTGCTTATTTTTCATATCGTGTATATTCTTTAATCCACCTGTTAGCTGATTGAAGAATGTTGCGATACCTACTAGATAAGCTATTACCTTATCATAATCCACTTTGTTCACCTCCTTTCTTATATATTTATTATATACCACGGTATATATAATTGCAATAGTTTTTTATGAATTTATTTACTATTTTTGAAATAAATTGTTTTTGAAACAAATAAAAAAGCCACTCGATTGAGTGACTATTTTAATTTAGCTTGCAATATTACAGAATCGTTTTCAATGCTACTATGGTATGTGTATGTAACATTATTAAGAGTATAGGCTTTAGTGTGGTCAACTAATTTTCCGTTATTTTTAAAGCCAAGTTCTTCTAAAATAGCAGATTGTTGTGGAACACTTAAAGTCTTATCTACACTTTGTAATAATCCTTTAAACGCTATTTCCACTTCTTTATTTTGTGTTGCAAGTGCATTTGATGTAACGGCTACTCTAATTACTTCAATACTATCTTCTTTATTCACATCTATAAAGACAATAATATCACTTGTTAATTCAATACTATATCTATTAGCTTCGATTAATTCTTTATCTTTCATATTGATAATAGAATTGCCCTTAATATTGTTAATGATTTGTTTTAGTGTAGATACGTATTCATCAACAGCGCCCGTTGAAGATTTATACATTAAATTCGCTGTGTTTTCAGCAATTCTTTCTTTTTCTTCTTTTGTTAATTCTTTTCTTTTCGTTATTAATCCATCTTCCATAATAACGTCTAATTTTCCATCATTGAATAGAAGTTCCGCAGAAGATTCTTTTTCTACTCCATTTTCTCCTTCAAATCTTAAAGTCACTAACAAATCATTAAATTGATTTTCCTCTTCAACTTTAGCTTCGCCACCTACAATTTCTTTTACCTCATCAGGACTCATTCCGTTTTCTAACTTTTTAAACTCATCTGGAGTAATAGTAGCTGTTTTTTCTTCACTACCACATGCAGTAAGCAAAAGTGCTGATATAGCACCAATATAAATTAACTTCTTCATTTATAAAACCTCCCTTTATATTTCCATTTTAGGAAACTTGGAGATGAAAGTACATAAAAAAACAGACAACCATAATTAGTTATCTGCTTAAAATAATTTTTTAATAGCACTTTTTAAAGATGGTTTACGTTTTTTCTTAATCAATGGCTTTGGCTTTTTAATCTTAATAGGTTTAATTCCAGTTGCTTCGTATACTGCCTTTTTAGCTTGTTTCTTTAATTGTCGCTTCTTTTTGCTAATCAACTTTTTAAACATGCTAGCCCTCCACAGATGATTACTTCACTTCGAATATTTCGTTCATGTCTGTAATTTCTAATGCTTGAATAACCTTTGTGATATGTTCACGGTTTACTGATGTACGTCTATTAGTAGCAAGTTCACTAATGACAGTGCGTGTTAAACCTGTCTTTTCAGCTAGTTCTATTTGAGACATTCCTCTAGCACTTAACACTTCTTTCAACTTTACTGTTAATTCCATCGTATCACCTCATTCAACATTAATTGTTATTTCTTATTATAGCTTATATTTGCAAATAAATAAATAATTTTATAAATAAATACTTGAATTATTAAATTTAATAATTTATACTCAAATCAATAAATAATTAAATTATTATATTTAGTAACAAAAGAGGTGAACGAATTGAAAACAATTCAACAACGCAATGAGTACCTTCAATCAAAGATGAAACAACATGATGCAATATCTGATGCTCACAAGTATCAGCGACGTTTGAAATGGATTATAAGGTATCACAGTCTGTTGACTGATTTAGAAGTAAAAGAGATACGTGAGAATTTACGAAAAGCATTTAAGTAATATAAAAACGAGGTGAAAACAATGGCATTCGAATACTTAGCACAATACACAACATTTGATTCAGTAGCGGATATGGATAAGAGTGTGGAGGACCACATGGCGGTTCATTATTATGACTTAACAGAATCAGAGCGTGCCATCGTTTATAAACTTGCTTCTCACAGCTTAGAACATACTGGAGCATGTCATTTAAAAGCATCTACAATTGCTGAAGCATTGGAGATTAGCACAAAGACAGTTTATCGTGGTATCAAAAAGTTAGAATCGTTAGGCATCATCAAAAAAGAAACGACTGTAAAAGGTAAAGGTGGACAAGGTGCAAGCATTTATATTATTTTGCCTTACAATGTCTCACCGTCAATGTCCGACCGTTCAAAAGCTGAAAAGCCTTGCGAGAGTAACGTTTGCCCACCACAATCTCAAGAGCTACCATCTAGTTCTTTTTATCTTTTACAAACAAGCAATATACAGGAAGTATATGAATCAGCACACGCTGAAAAAGAAGCTCGTAAGGAATACATGAACGAATATCAAGTCATGCTATTTGATTTCATGAATAGCTTACCGTTAGCAGATAACTTAAAAGATGAACTGCATAAGGTTGTATTGGCTACACAGGTTCAAAGTGCACCTGACTTCATTAAAGCTAAAAATGTTCTATTCAAAATTGCTATGGATATTAAAGAAGGTACGTTAACTGTAGCAAGTACATTAAGAGCCGTATTTGTAGGGGCGTATAACAAGGTTGTGGAGCGTTCTAAATTGAACATATATAAATCATCTTCTATAGAAGAAACTCCATATAAAGAACGTCCAGTGCCTTTCTATAATTGGTTAAATGAAAGGGATAGCCTTCCTCAATCAATGGTGCATAGTGAACCATCGTTAGATAATTGGCTGGAATGGTAATTAGTTAGGTACTGACGGAAAGGGAAGTACCTGAATACATTTTGTAGGTGCACATTTATTAACCGCACATATATATCTAAATCATCACGTTTCAACTACGGACAAATCGTCAGTACTTGAATATAGCTACCTTGATTTTTTAGCACATAAAAAGGAGATGTATATATGACTCATTTCGAATACATGGAACAACAAGGACAGTTAACGATATTTGATTTAATAGACCAATATGAAGAAATGCAATTTAAAAAGTCTTCCACAAATGTTAATAAGCCTGTTAATAAAAAGAAATTAAAAGGTCCTCGTGTAAGAGGGTATATTGTGCGGAGATGAATATAAAAAAGACCACCTGAGAGAGGCGGTCTATATAATAGAAGGAAATTTAATGTTGATAAAAGTTTGTATTTATATGAGGTTAGGAGTCCTTTTCCTTAATGTCAAAAATCAAATTATGCATAAGCAAACGATATTTATTGGGAGCCTAAATGCCTCCATTGTGCATCCGAGAGAAATCTTCCGTGAGGCTGTCAAGCGTTCTGCCGCTTCTATTATTTGTGCGCATAATCATCCAAGCGGTATACCTACCCCAAGTCCAGAAGATATTGAGGTAACGAAACGAATTCAGGAGGCTGGCTATATTATTGGCATTGAGTTACTGGATCACGTCATCATCGGCGACCATCAATTTATTAGCTTAAAAGAAAAAGGTTATTTTTAGTTTTAATAAAGTAAAGGCTTTCCTACATACGTTTGTGCATTGAACTGGTGTTGGATGAAGTTGTAGGCATGTCAAATCCAGCGCGAAACGAAATGAAGGTAAGTTAAGGGCGTTAACATCCTCCGTAGCGCGTGCAATATGTAACGGGACAGATTAAGAAGAGGAAGTGCAACGAACCCAAGAAAGCGCTTGACGCGGCTCGTTGGTTTTTTCATTTAGATACATCATAATGCGCATTGAAGTTATTTGGACAAGCTTAAGCTCTGCATATATTTGCAGAGCTTTTTAGATTTCTGCAGAAGGTCTCAAAGCCTTTAAGTGGTTGTAAATACTTCCAAAGAAGATATCAGTTTTTAAAAGATAAAATTTTTATAGTATAATCTAGAAGTAGTATAGTTGTAGCAAATTTAAAAGTGGATTAACTCAAAACGAACCTTTTTAAATGGATGACGTTATTGTATTCATAGAAATGTCTATAGCATTCACAAAAATTGGTAGCCTATAATGCGTTGTCTTACATGAAAAAAAATAATATGCTAATCTATACGTACTATTTTTAGTTTACGAGGGAATTAAAATAGTAAGTTTTCTGCAAGAAGCGGTATGTGGCACTACAAATTCTTGCATTTATCCGTTATAATGAACGGTATGATTTTATGTCAACGATAGTATGGCTTAAATAGAAAGGGAGTACACAATTTGTTTGGATTAGGTAGTAAAGATGTCGGGATTGACCTTGGCACAGCGAATACATTAGTTTTTATTAAAGGGAAGGGCATCGTTTTACGCGAACCTTCTGTAGTAGCAAAGAATACAAAAACAGGAGATATCGTTGCAGTTGGTAATGATGCAAAAAATATGATTGGCCGTACACCTGGATCTATCGTGGCGATTCGTCCGATGAAAGATGGTGTTATTGCTGATTTTGATATTACAACAGCGATGATTGAATATTACTTAAAAGAAGCTTGTAAAAATTCTGGCGGTAATTGGAAAAAACCGAATGTGATGATTTGTGTGCCATATGGTATTACATCGGTTGAGCAACGTGCAGTTATCGATGCTTCTCGTCAAGCAGGTGCAAAAGAAGCGTTTACAATTGAGGAGCCTTTTGCAGCAGCTATTGGAGCGAACTTACCTGTTTGGGATCCAACAGGGTCTATGGTAGTTGATATCGGTGGTGGTACAACAGAGGTAGCAGTTATTTCTTTAGGTGGTATCGTAACAAGTGAGTCTGTACGTGTCGGTGGGGATGCAATGGATCAAGCGATTATTTCATATATCCGTAAATCGTATAACTTAACGATTGGTGAGCGTACGGCTGAAGCAGTAAAAATGGAGATTGGTACAGCATTTGCTGAAGGTCCAGATGAAAAAATGGAGATTAGAGGACGTGACCTATTAACGGGCTTACCAAAAACGATTGAAATTTCATCTCAGGAAATTTCAGAATCATTGCGTGAAGCGGTATCGTCAATTATTGACGGTGTGCGAAAAACGTTGGAACAAACACCTCCAGAGCTATCTGCTGACGTAATGGAGCGAGGTATCGTGTTAACAGGTGGTGGCGCGTTATTAACGAACTTAGACAAAGTTATTAGCCGTGAAACCAATATGCCTGTGTTTATTGCTGAAGATCCATTAGATTGTGTAGCTATTGGGACAGGTAAAGCATTAGATCATATTGATTTAATTCGTCAACAACAAGTAAAAGGGTAAGGAGGTTTAGGCAATGCCACAGTTTTTTTTCAATAAGAAAGTAATACTGCTACTTGTGGGCATGGTTTTTCTTGTGGCATTGATTAGCTTCTCATTACGAGATCGGACGAATGCAACTTTACCAGAGCAAATTATTAAAGATACAGTCGGCGTCGCACAATCTATTGTTGCGAAGCCGGCAAATTACATAACTGGTATTTTTAATAATATTGACTCCCTCTTAAACACGTACGAAGAAAATAAACGTTTAAAAGCACGCTTAGAAGATTTTGCAGCTGTACAAGCCGAAGCATTGGTTTTAAAATCTGAAAATGAAAAGCTAATGGAACTTTCTAAAGCGGAAAGTTTAAAAGCTTTTAATCCAATTCAAGCAACGGTTATTGCTAGAAATCCTGACCAATGGGAAGAAAAAATTATTTTAGATAAAGGTTCTTCTCATGGGGTAGAAAAAAATATGGCAGTTATGACAGCGAAAGGGCTAGTTGGTAAAATCACGCTAGTAACCCCTTTCACATCTGAAGTAGAGCTTTTATATACAAACAATCCTAACTACCGTGTTTCCGCGATGGTTTTAGGAGAAAAAGAGGCATACGGTTTAATCGAGGGCTTTGATAAAGAACGAAATGAACTCATTATGAAGCGAATCGATTCTAGCTTAACGGTGAAAGAAGGAGAAAAAGTAGTTTCTTCTGGTCTTGGCGGTATTTTCCCTAAAGGTGTACCAATTGGAGAAATTACAGAAGTAAGTACAGATGATTTTGGCTTAACCAAAATGGCTTATGTAAAACCATCTGCTGATTTTTCAATTTTAGAAAATGTTGTGATAGCTAAACGAACATTGACAGTTATTGATGGTTCAGATGGTGACGCGACAAATGTAGATTTATCAAATCCACAAAAGGCTACTGTAGAGGGGGAAAAGTAATGGTTCGATTTCTTATTCCCTCTGTTGCAGTATTGCTATTTTTACTAGAACCAGAGTTTGCTATGCTTTCACCGATTGAAGTAAGTGGACATATCTATTATCTAGTACCCCGATTTTTAATTTTATACTTAATATTTATATCCATCTATTACAGCCGTCAACGTGCGGTAATGTATGGACTTTTTTTTGGTGTCTTGTATGATGTGTTTTACATTGATATTATTGGATTATATTCGGTACTCTATCCACTTATTTGTTTTTTAGCAGGGTCTATCGTGAAAATAATTCATCAGCACTTAGTTGTGACAACAACTATTTCAGTTGTTTTAGTAGCAATTTTAGAATTCGTACTCTATCAATTCTTCTATCTAATCGCTTTTACAACAATACCGTTAACGGAATTCTTACAATCACGACTGCTACCAACAATCATTGCTAATACATTATTTTTAATGATTCTTGGTTGGGCCTTCAAGTATCTAATTAATGCGCGTGTCTTACAGAGAGCACGTGAAGTTTCTTAATAACAAGAGCAACGTGAGGTGAGGCATTCATGAAAAAACAATTAGTTAATATGAAGGGAACAAAGGACGGTTTTGTTCTTCGTTTAGACGATCAATGTTCGTATGCCGATTTAGTAGAAGAGCTAAAACGAAAAGTTTCAGAAGGCGGTATCGATGGCAAGGTAGATGTTCAATTACATTTAGGCTATCGATACTGTTCTGATGAACAAGTAAAAGAGCTAGTAAAAATTGTTCAAGAATCGGAACAGCTAATTGTAGCAAAAGTGCAAAGTGAAGTACTGACTGTCCATGAAAGCAACCAGAAAATGATAGAAAGCCAACAAGATACATATGTAGGAGTGGTCAGGTCGGGACAAATTCTACGTGCCTCGGGGGATATAGTAATTGTGGGGAATGTGAATCCGAATGGACGTGTAGAAGCTGGTGGTAATGTATATGTCCTTGGTAGGCTAAAGGGAATTGTGCATGCAGGTGTACATGGCAACAAGGAAGCGATTATTGCGGCATCTCGTTTGGAAGCCACACATATAATGATTGCCGATCAAGTTGAGGCAATGTCAGATGAACATGTAAAAGCGATTAATCAAGCAGACATGGCTTGTGCATTTATCGGCTATGATGGGCGTATTACGTACGATCAAATTCATGCGTTAAAAAATATTCGACCATTGTTAAATGTGTCTAAGGGAGGAAGCTAGTGTGGGAGAAGCAATCGTCATAACCTCAGGTAAGGGCGGTGTCGGTAAAACGACAACAACGGCTAACCTCGGGACTGCATTGGCTCTACAAGGGAAAAAAGTATGTTTAGTAGATACAGATATTGGCTTAAGAAATTTAGATGTTATTCTAGGTCTCGAAAACCGTATTATTTATGATTTAGTTGATGTTGTTGAAGGACGCTGTAAAATCCATCAAGCGTTAATTAAAGATAAACGTGTAGATGATAAACTATTTTTATTACCTGCTGCTCAAACGACAGATAAGAACGCTGTCACACCTGAGCAAATGGAGAGCTTAATAGAGGAATTAAAAAGAGACTATGATTATGTTTTAATTGATTGTCCAGCTGGAATTGAGCAAGGCTATCGTAATGCAGTAGCTGGTGCTGACCATGCTATTGTCGTGACGACACCAGAAATTTCTGCTGTTCGTGATGCGGATCGAATTATCGGACTGCTTGAGCAGGAAGAAATTACTGCGCCAAAACTTATCATTAACCGTATTCGTCAGCATATGATGAAAAATGGCGATACGCTAGATGTCAATGAAATTACGACACACTTGTCAATTGACCTGTTGGGGATTATCGTTGATAGTGAAGGTGTTATCTCTTCCTCAAATAAAGGTGAGCCAATCGTAATGGATCCATCTAATAAAGCATCTTTAGGATACCGTAATATTGCGCGCCGTATTTTAGGTGAATCTGTGCCACTAATGGCTATTGAGGATGAGCAAAGAGGCATGTTCTCAAAAATTAAAGCATTGTTTTCAAGATAATTTAAACCTTTTCGTGCGTATGCGCGGAAAGGTTTTTTCTGTTCCGTTGAATTGTGTGAGAATTGTGTGAGTGACTGGCACGTTTTTTGTGCATGAATGGACATGCTGCCTCATATAGTGTGAAAAAAGGATGAGAGCTTGTTTAAAAAATGGAAATGGGTTGTTATGATCTTGCTTGTGGCTACAATCATACTAGTGATTCGATTAGAAGACCAAGGTGTAATAGAAACACCGGTGCGAAAGCTTGTAACAACATCAGCAGATATGACATATTTAAGCGAGCTCGGAAAAAGTTGGCTTAAAAAAGAGGATGAAACGATAATGGTTTCAAGTGATGTAGGGCAAACGGAGCTATTAACATTCGCCAATGCGCAAGTTTTTAAAGAAGGTTTTTTGTTGCAATATGAAGTGGGCCTCCCTGTTTATACGGGGCAAAGTGGACTCGTTGTTTTTACAGGTCATACAAAATATACAGGTAAAACGATGACGATTAGCTATGAGGATGGTACAACGGTCACTTACGGCATGCTTGATAGTTTAGCACAGCTTCCATATACGACTGTACAGGCAAATGATTTAATTGGCATGAAGCACACTGGACAACTCTATATTTCGATTGAAAAGGAAAAAACTCATTATAATTTAGAACAAATTGTACAGTGGCTTGAATCGACGGAGACCGATGAAAGTTAAATTGCACTTACTATGTATTCCTCTGATCTTATTCATGATTTTTAGCGGCCAAATTGCTTACTATGCAATTATTTTAACTTCGTTGCTTTGGCATGAAGCGGGCCATTTATTGGTCGCAATGCTTTGCGGCGTTAAGATAAAATCATGTGTTATTTCACCTTATGGAGGGGAAATTGAATTTGAAAATCCAGCAGCTGTGCAGACATCTTCACTACTTTGGATTGCACTAGGAGGACCAATCGCCACAATACTGGGGATTGGCCTTGCTTTTTTCATGCCAGAGTTAATTGCAACACGATTAATTAATGTACAATTGGTGTTGCTTGCAATCAATCTCTTACCAATCATTCCACTCGACGGTGGAAGAATAGTGCTAGCATGGTTATTTTTATTTTATCCAAGCGTGCGATTAGTTGAATATTATTATTCGCTTTCTCTTATTTTTGCCTCTATACTATTCATAATAACTTTAGTAAATTTACCACAATCCATTTTTTTAGCTGTTCTTTTCCTATTTATATGGCTACAAGTACTAAAAGAATGGAAATATCGCAAGTATCGTGTAGCCTTTGAGAAATATGTAATGAACAGGTTGACTTGATAGAATTCGTGTGGTAGTATTTTAATGTTATTGTTTGTAGCACCCGTGCTACTACAACCGCTCTGGGAAGGTTTAAGTATCTTTGGATCACCTTCATATACAGGCGAGTCTGAGTCTAAGAGGAGGTGCAGTAAAATGTACGCAATTATTGAAACTGGTGGTAAACAAATCAAAGTAGAAGCTGGTCAAGAAATCTATGTTGAGAAATTAGGCGTAGAAGCTGACGAGGTTGTAACTTTCGATAAAGTTCTATTCGTAGGTGGCGAAAACGTAAAAGTTGGAGCTCCATTCGTAGAAGGCGCTACAGTAACAGCTAAAGCTGTGAAAGAAGGCCGTCAAAAGAAAATCGTTGTTTTCAAATTGAAAGCTAAAAAGAACTACCGTCGTAAACAAGGTCACCGTCAACCTTATACAAAATTAGTTGTTGAATCAATCAATGCTTAATTGTGAGGTGTAACATGATAAAAGTTACGATACATCATGATGAAAATAGACATGTGTCTGCATTTGAATTTTCAGGACATGCTGAGTACGATGAATCAGGTAAAGATTTAGTATGTGCAGGAGCATCTACCATTGCGATTGGCACGGTAAATGCGATTTATGCTCTACTACAATTACAACCAGAAGTTGAACAAGCAGCTGAAGGTGGAGGCTACCTGAAGGTAGATTTACCAACAGATTTAGAACCTGAAATTGATACAAAACTACAATTAATTGTCCAAGTAATGACTGCTCAAGTGTATTCTATGGTGCAAAATTACGGACAATATATCCAAATCAACTACAACCAAGTAGGAGGTGGAACAGAATGAAATTGTTATTAGCATTAGACCTTCAACTTTTCGCATCGAAAAAAGGGGTAGGTTCTACTAAAAACGGACGTGACTCTGAGTCTAAACGTCTTGGCGCTAAACGTGCTGATGGCCAATTCGTAACTGGTGGTTCTATTCTTTACCGTCAACGCGGTACAAAAATTTACCCAGGTACAAACGTAGGTCGTGGTGGTGATGATACACTATTTGCTAAAGTGGACGGCGTTGTTAAATTCGAACGCTTAGGTCGCGATCGCAAACAAGTATCAGTATACCCAGCTACACAAGAAGCTTAATTTTAATAAAGTAGACATAAAGCGGAGGACTGCATTTATTGCAGTCCTTTTTTTGGCTAAATTTCAATGAAGAATTAAGGGAAAAATACATCAAAACTTGTTATACTAGTTAAGATAACTTTATTGGAGTGAATGGGATGAACAATCAATCACTAACCATTAGTGAGGTACTACGTTTTGCAAATCATGATTTTGTGAATCAACTTCAACTGATTCGCATGAATTTAGATTTAGGTAGAATTGATGAATCGAAAGAACTTATTCAACATTATTCGGAACAGCTACGAGTATTGTCTATCATGAATCGTCTACAATTACCACAAACAATGGAGTGGCTACAAACAGCAGGATGGCGCTATCCGGCGTTACCGCTGGAGCTTAATGGTGAGATCAAAAAACCAGTCACAAATAATATTGACAAGGATGTTGTAGAGTACTTAAACAAAACAGTTATGCATGTTTATGATACATTAGATCCATTTACGGAGCACAGCTTAGCGATTGATGTACGTGTTGACGATCATACATTTGTTTTGGCATTTACGCTAAATGGACTGTGGAGTGCAGACGCATTCACCGAAAAAGGTTTGAAACAATTCGACATTCAAACAATTGTGCAGACAAATACGTGCTGGCAATATGTGTTGAGTGCAAATAGGGAGTGAATTAAATGTTTGTCGATCACGTAAAGATATATGTAAAAGGTGGCGATGGCGGTGATGGAATGGTTGCCTTCCGCCGTGAAAAATATGTGCCAAATGGTGGTCCAGCTGGAGGCGATGGTGGTCACGGAGGGAACGTTGTATTTGAAGTAGAAGAAGGTCTACGTACGTTAATGGATTTCCGTTATAAACGTCATTTCAAAGCTGATCGTGGAGAGCACGGGATGAGTAAAGGGATGCACGGAAAACGCGCTGAAGATTTAATTGTTAAGGTGCCACCAGGTACAGTTGTAATGAATGAAGAAACAGGGGCTGTTATCGCGGATTTAGTTGAGCATGGTCAACAAGCCATTATAGCAAAAGCAGGTCGTGGTGGACGTGGGAATTCTCGCTTTGCAACACCGGCAAACCCTGCTCCTGAACTTTCTGAAAAAGGTGAGCCAGGACAAGAATTAAATGTTATATTAGAGTTAAAAGTGCTAGCAGATGTTGGGCTAGTAGGTTTCCCAAGTGTTGGTAAATCAACACTGTTATCAGTTGTGTCTGCTGCAAAACCCAAAATTGGTGCTTATCATTTTACAACAATCGTACCGAATTTAGGCATGATTGAAACAGAAGATCACCGAAGCTTTGCCATGGCGGATTTACCTGGGCTTATTGAAGGAGCGCATGAAGGGGTAGGATTAGGGCATCAATTTTTACGTCATATTGAGCGTACACGTGTCATTGTGCACGTAATCGATATGTCAGGTATGGAAGGTCGTGACCCTTACGAAGATTATTTAACAATTAACGAGGAGTTAAAACAATATAACCTTCGTTTAACGGAGCGTCCTCAAATTATTGTAGCAAATAAAATGGATATGCCAGAAGCACAAGAAAACTTAGTGGAATTCCGCAAAAAGGTGGGCGAAGATGTGCAAATCTTCCCAATCTCAGCGATTTCACGCCAAGGCTTAAAAGAATTGTTATTTGCTATTGCCGATTTACTTGAAGTAACGCCAGAGTTCCCTCTATTTGATGATTTAGAGGAACAGTCGGACGCGACAGTAATGTACAAGCATGAATCACAAGGGGAAGATTTCGAGATTACACGTGATGATGACGGCACATTTATCATTAGTGGTTACTCGATTGAACGTCTATTTAAAATGACTGACTTTAGTCGTGAAGATGGTATTCGCCGTTTTGCTCGCCAATTACGAGGTATGGGTGTGGATGAGGCATTGCGTGAACGTGGTGCACAAAATGGTGATACAGTTCGTCTGCAAGAGTTTGAGTTTGAATTTGTAGATTAAGACAGGTGTTTTAGGGGGAAGCGTATGAAGAATGTTGCGAATCAGCGATATTATTTAGTTCGTGAAGATGTATTAACGGATGCTATGCAAAAAACGTTGGAGGCGAAGCACTTACTTTCGAGTGGTTCAGTATCCTCCATTTGGGATGCGGTCAAGCAAGTGGATTTATCGCGCAGTGCGTTTTACAAATATCGTGATGCTGTATTTCCTTTTCACTCCATTGTACAGGAGCGCATTTTAACAGTCTTTTTACAGCTTCAAGATCGAAAAGGAACATTGGCAAAGCTATTAGAAACTGTGACAAATTCGCATTGTAATGTACTGACAATTCATCAAACAATTCCAATTCAAGGACGTGCAAATGTTACATTATCATTGGATGTGACGAGCATGACTTCTGAACTTGATGACTTAATACAGCAGTTAAAAAGGTTAGATTTCGTAGAGTCAGCTGAGGTCATTAGTTCTGGTGCGTTGTAAAGGGGCAGTTTGTAAAGCCCCTTTGTCTTTTAGTAGTTCATGCTGGTAGATGTTGATACAAAATTTCGCTTCCTTTCCGCATGCGATGAGCAAGCCTCGCCGAAGTAAAAAACCTCAGTGGGGTTTCGCTTAACTCGCTATCCTGCAGAAATACTGCGAAATTTGTAAAAGCTGCTATAGAAATGCACAATTCCATTTCAAACAGCTAGCAAAAGCAGTACGTATTTTCACAATACTTTTTAGAGAAGGCTGTTTTACATAGCCTCTTCTTTTTTAGCAAGAGTTTTCCAAACATTATAAATGTTTAATATACTACGAATTGTAGCGGAGGAGGTCATTTTGATGACAGAGCAACAGTGGGAAAAGCGTATTGCATATTTAGGACCAGAAGCTTCATTTACATATTTAGCAACAAAATCTATTTTTCCAACTGACTGGCTTGTCCCATGTGCAACAATTCCAGAATGCATTGAGGCAGTGGCAGAGGGGAAAGTTGATTTAGCAGTAGTACCATTAGAAAATGCGCTAGAGGGCTCAGTTCCGCTGACGCTGGATTATTTATTCCACGAGGCAACGCTTTATGTAACAGGTGAACTACAGCTAAAAATTCAACAACATTTAATGGTCAATGAAGCGCAGAAGAACAATTGGGAATCGATTGAAGGTGTTTATTCGCACCCGCATGCATTAGCTCAATGCCACAAATATTTATTTTATCGTTTTAGTGATGTGCCGTTACATCAAACAACATCAACAGCAGCCGCTGCAAAATTTGTATCCGAAAATCCTGATAAATGTATTGCTGCAGTTGGTAATGCAGCAGCCGCAGCAAAATACGGTTTAACTATCGTGCAAGACAATATTCATGACTTTCATTTTAATCATACTCGTTTCTTTGTATTATCAAAGCAAAATAAGCGGTTACCACAGGAATTATCAGAAGGGCAAGCAAAGACAACTTTCATGATTACATTACCGACAGATCGATCAGGGGCTTTGCACCAAGTTTTATCGGTATTTGCATGGCGACAATTAAATTTAAGTAAAATTGAATCACGTCCATTAAAAACAGGTCTTGGAGATTATTTCTTCATGATTGATGTTTTAGCAGATGAAAAAGACCCGATGATGCGTGGAGCTATGGAGGAACTGGCGGCGCTTGGTTGCAAGGTGAAGTCACTTGGTACATACTTTACGTATTTAACAACATCTGACGAAGAATAACAGCAACTTAGGGGTGATTGATGTGGGTGGCATTATATTATTTGATGGCATTTGTAATTTTTGTAATAGTAGTGTGCAATTTATTATTAAACGTGACCAAGCGGCGTTTTTTAAATTTGCTTCGATTCAAAGTGAAGTTGGTCAAGCACTTCTTGAACAATACAAGGTACCAACAAATATAAATAGTGTGATTTACATTGAGCAAGGAAAAGTATACGTTGAATCAACGGCAGCACTTAACATTACTAGACACTTAGATGGCTTATGGCCTGTGTTCTATGTGTTGATTGGTATACCACCTTGTATACGAAATACTGCCTATCAACTTTTTGCTAAAAATCGCTATCGTCTTTTTGGTCAAAAGCAAGCTTGTTTATTACCTTCACCATCACAACGCGAGCGTTTTCTGGAACAACGATAAACAGCAAAAAAAATCCACTACGAATTCTACGGGAATCGGAGTGGATTTTTGCGTTGAAATTTTCAGAATTGTTTGCGTGACTGGCACGCCGGTTATTGATCTGTGATTAGATAGCCTTTTTTTTGTAAGGACTGCTCTATTAAGTCTAAAATTTCCATGGATGGAGCGGAAATAACATGAAGGTGTGTGCCGCCTGTAAGTGCAGATAAGTAATTGGCTTGTGTGTCGTCTACACGTTGTACAAATTTATCGACATCATGACGGTTGGAGACCATTAAAGAAGCGGTAATTTCTCCGTAGATGGGGTGCTCAACAATCACATTTTTAACCGTACCACCGCAGTCCACGATTGTTAACAATTCGTCTTTGGCGTCTTCAGGTGTGTGAAAACAAGGAATTGTGCGTTCAACAGTTTGACTGAGTTGCTCTTGGTGCATATAAATATAGCCTTGGCTTGTTGCAATGATTGGTTCGTTTCTAGCCTTTAATAATGTCATATCATTCACAATAACTTGTCTAGAAACATTTGCAAATTTAGCGAAGTCTGTCCCAGTAATAGGTGTGTTGCTTTTTTTTAGCAGTTCTAGAAGTTGCAGTCGGCGTTCCTCGCCTAACATTTTTTTCATAAAAGATCACCTCTGCCGTGTAATAAAGGAAGTAGTATTCCTTATGCATTAGTGTACCATGAAGCATTTCTGCCATGCGTGAATTTTTTGTATCCAAATGAAACATTGAACATATGATACGTAGAGAGGAAGGGAGGAAAAAATTGCGTATTCATATTGTTCAAAAGGGAGATACATTGTGGAAGATTGCGAAGGAGTACGGTATTTCATTTGAGGATTTAAAACGACTCAATGCCCATCTTGCCAACCCTGATTATATTGTTCCGGGCATGGAAATTATTTTGCCTGAAAAAATAAATAAGGAAACTCATAAAGAAACACATAAGGAAACACAAGTTCATAAAGAGATGCCTACTACTCAAACAAGGCCAAGTAAAGAAAGTGTAAAAAAAGAGGTGCAAAAGCCGATGCCGGCACCACCTCCGATTGTGGTTCAACCACCAGCACCGATGCCGATGCCAGAGCCGCAAATGATACCAATACCATTCCCAATGCCGATGCCAATGCCGATGCCGCAACCACAGCAACCGATGTGGGTGCCACAGCCAGTAGAACTTAGCTGGAACCAACAATTAGTGATGCCGCAGCAACCGGCACCTATACCAGCACCACCAGTAGCACAACCAGCACCGCCGCCACCACCACCGCCAGCACCAGCACCCGCGCCACCAGTTCAACATGTACCGCATATGCCGATGGTGCCTCATTGTTCTAGTTGCCATCAGCCAGTGCATCATCAAATGTGGTGGCATATGCCAATGCAACCACAAATAGAGGCTTACACAATGCCGCAGCAACCGATGCCATGTGCAATGCCTCAGCAACAACCGATGCATTGTGCAATGCCTCAGCAACAACCGATGCATTGTGCAATGCCAGCTAATGCGGTAGGAGGAGAAAATTTCCTGGAATCGAGCACATCACCATTCTTTAATCCGAATGCCGGACAAATGCAACCTCAATTTGAGCAAATGCCAATGATGCCAACGATGCCAATGAATCAATCTTGTGGATGTGGCTCACAGCACGGAATGGGGCAATCTTGTGGATGTGGCTCTCAGCCGGTAATGATGCCAAATTGGCAATTTGACCCATGCCATTGTCCGCCACCATGTTCAGCTGGACCATGGATGTCACCGCACTTTTTCCCAGGCGGGATGACGCCTTATCGATGGTAAAAAAGCCTATATTGTCGAGGAAGTAAAGCCTAATATTTGGAAGTATAAATATCAATCTAATCATTATTTTGTAAAACGAGCAAAGCAGTTAGAAATAGCAGATAAAGTGAGGGCAATTCATCGCCATCTGGGACGACTAGAACCCTCACTCGTCCTGCCGTTAGTAAAAAGTGATGATGAACAACTCATTGTTCAAATGTGGCAAGAGGGAAGCCATAGTGCGAATTTTGCTTATAAAAAAGATAGAGAACAATCTTTAAAGCTACTAATCGATTTGCATGACACGAACCAAAAAATTGCGTGGCAACGAGTACCAGGTTTGCATACCTTTTCTCAGCTTTTAAAATGGCAGATGCGTCATATGCGTTTTAAAAGTAGGCGAAATGACTTGCGAGCATTTTTAACGAGAGAAGAAGTGGAGCAAATTATTCATTTTAGCGAAAAGGCTTTGCAGTTAATGGAACTAGAAGATGTGCCGGAAAAAGACATCACGCTATTGCATGGTGATGTTGTGCACCATAACTTTTTATGGTGTACAGATGGTGAATTACGTTTAATCGATTTTGACTTAGCCCATCTCGGAGAAGCGGATGATGAGTATATATTATGGCTGCATCGCGTGTTGCCCGCAGTAGATTATGATCTTGCTAGTATTTTAAGAGAATTACCAGCGCTTGAACGGTTAGATAAAAGAAAGTTCCATCGCTTAAAGTTTCCAAATGAGCTGTTGCGAGAATGGTTATTTGCTATAGATTTACCTTTAGAACAACAGCTAGTATTTTTAGATTATTTAATACCATTTACTAAGCGAGCGCTAACATACTGGCCGAAACTGTGGTACGATATTGATAGAGTGATGAAGAGATGACCGTCCCCGAGGCGGTCATTTTTGCATGGAATCGGCACTATTGCTATTGAATATAGTCGAGCATTCGTTCGCTATATGCTATAATCGAAGACGATGAATGTGAGGGATATACTATGTATGATTATTTAAAAGGTCAAGTAGTGCGTATTACGCCAGAGTATGTCGTACTTGAGCAACAAGGGATAGGTTGGCAATTGAATACACCGAATCCATTTGCATTTCGTGCGTCAGCAGTTGAACAACAAATTTACGTACACTTGCATGTTCGGGAAGATGCACAAGTGCTGTATGGTTTTCCGAATTTAGACCAACGTGAGTTATTCCGAAAATTAATTTTAGTGTCAGGCATTGGACCTAAAGGTGCACTAGCAATCTTAGCGACTGGTAACCCGCAACAAGTTATCGGTGCCATTGAACGAGAAGATGAAACGTTTTTAGTGAAATTCCCAGGTGTCGGTAAAAAGACAGCACGGCAAATGATTCTAGATTTAAAAGGTAAACTGGGATCTTTACTAGACACAATGGAACTACCTAGTTCGGAAGATGAGCTGCCTTTATTCGGCGTTAATCCATGTAAACATGAACTAGAAGAAGCCATACTAGCATTAATGGCTCTGGGATACTCGGAAAAAGAACTCGATAAAATCCGACCACAACTAGAAGATAATGACAAGCTGGAAACAACGGATGCGTATATGAAGCAAGCATTGCAGTTGTTATTAAAGCTGAAATAATAGAAGGGAGGCAGGTACATGTCGGAACGTATGATAGCAAGTGAAGCTGGCCGTTATGATGAACAATTTGAATTATCTCTTAGACCTCAAAGATTAGCACAATATATTGGGCAGCATAAGGTGAAAGAAAATTTACAAATTTTCATTGAAGCGGCAAAGCTTCGGCAGGAAAGTTTAGATCATGTACTATTATATGGTCCTCCTGGATTGGGAAAGACGACATTAGCCGCGGTTATTGCAAATGAAATGAATGTTAATGTTCGTATGACGAGTGGTCCTGCCATTGAACGTCCAGGAGATTTAGCAGCCATTTTAAGCTCGTTGGAGCCTGGGGATGTATTGTTTATTGATGAGATTCATCGTCTTCCACGTGCAATTGAAGAAGTGCTATATCCAGCTATGGAGGATTTTTGCTTGGATATTGTTGTTGGAAAGGGACCGGAAGCGCGTTCGGTTCGTCTTGAGTTGCCACCGTTTACGCTCGTTGGTGCAACGACAAGAGCCGGTGCGTTATCGGCCCCGCTACGAGATCGATTTGGTGTACTGCTACGTTTAGAGTATTACGATAATACGTCACTTGCTGAAATTGTCGTTAGAAGTGCCCATTTATTTGATGTGGATATTGAGCAAATAGCGGCAGGCGAAATGGCGAGACGTTCTCGTGGTACACCACGTATTGCTAACCGTTTACTGAAACGAGTGCGAGATTATGCACAAGTGCTTGGAGATGGTATGATAACGGAGGACCTTGCTAAGCAAGCGCTAGAGCTTTTACAAGTGGATCCCAGAGGGCTTGACCATATTGACCATAAGCTTGTGACCAATATGATTGAGCGCTTCAGTGGTGGCCCAGTAGGCTTAGATACACTTGCTGCTTCCATAGGTGAAGAACGTGTGACGATAGAAGATGTGTACGAGCCATATTTAATGCAGATTGGCTTTATTCAACGTACACCACGTGGACGTGTCGCAACGCATCTGGCTTACGAACATTTTGGATATGATTATCCACAACAAACATAAAAAAAGGAAGTTTTTTTCATGCGTGTAGAAGATTTTGATTTTGAATTACCAGAGGAGCTTATCGCACAAACGCCCCTTGTCGATCGTACGGCAAGTCGGTTAATGGTTGTGACACCGGGCTCAGAGAAAGTCGAGCATCATCATTTTGCTCATATTTTAGAGGAGTTACATGCTGGTGACTGTCTAGTACTAAATGATACAAGAGTATTACCTGCTCGTTTAATGGGTGTAAAAGAAGAAACGGGTGCCCATATTGAAGTATTGCTCTTAAAGCAAACGGCTGGAACGGATGAATGGGAAACACTTGTAAAACCAGCGAAACGTGTTAAAGTAGGTACCGTTGTCACATTTGGAGACGGTTTACTAACAGCAACTTGTACAGCAGAGTTAGACCACGGTGGTCGTATGTTTAAATTCAAATATGATGGCATTTTCTATGAAATTTTAGAGCAACTTGGCGAAATGCCATTACCTCCATATATTCGCGAAAAATTAGATGATAGTGAGCGTTATCAAACTGTCTATGCGAAAGAACGTGGCTCGGCAGCAGCACCTACGGCTGGTCTTCATTTTACACAAGAATTATTAGAGCAAGTACGAGCAAAAGGTGTCGAAATTGTTTTTATTACATTACATGTTGGACTTGGAACATTCCGTCCAGTAAGTGTGGATTCGATAGAAAACCATGAAATGCACGCTGAATTTTATAGTGTGACAGAAGAAGCTGCGGCTACGATAAACCGTGTAAAAGCAAATGGCGGACATGTCATTGCTGTTGGTACAACATCTACTCGAACGCTCGAAACAATCGGCTCAAAATATGGAGAAGTGCGCGCAGAGCAAGGATGGACATCTATTTTTATTTATCCAGGCTATCAATTTACAGTGGTGGATGGTTTAATTACAAACTTCCATTTACCAAAGTCAACATTAGTAATGCTTGTCAGTACACTTGCGACGAAAGATACGATTTTAAGCGCCTACCATCAAGCAGTAGAAGAAAAATATCGCTTCTTTAGCTTTGGTGATGCTATGTTTATACGTCCTAGTTTACAAAAATAATTCACTTCTGTTGCATCATCATAAGAGATGCAACAGGATTTTGATTTGTTCAATAGCATAATCAAGCAAGAAATCGGAGTACTGTTTTTACTTTAGATAAGAGAGGATTTAACATTTTATGACACAACCAGCAATTCGTTATGAACTACTTCATACATGTAAGCAAACAGGAGCACGTCTTGGCATTGTCCATACACCACATGGCTCTTTTGAAACACCAGCATTTATGCCTGTAGGGACACAAGCAACTGTTAAAACAATGTCTCCTGAAGAATTAAAAGAAATGAATGCAGGCATTATTCTTTCGAATACGTACCATTTATGGCTGCGTCCAGGTAATGATATTGTGAAGGAAGCAGGTGGCCTGCATAAATTTATGAACTGGGATCGTCCAATCTTAACGGATTCAGGTGGCTTCCAAGTATTCTCGTTAAGTCAATTCCGTAAAATTGAAGAGGAAGGTGTGCACTTCCGTAATCATTTAAATGGGGATAAGCTGTTTTTAAGTCCAGAAAAAGCGATGGAAATTCAAAATGATTTAGGCTCGGATATTATGATGGCGTTCGATGAATGTCCGCCTTACCCGGCAACATATGACTATATGCTCAAATCAGTTGATAGAACGACTCGTTGGGCAAAGCGATGCAAAGAAGCACATGCTCGTCCAGAAGAGCAAGGATTATTTGGTATTATTCAAGGTGGAGAATACGAAGAATTACGACGTCGTTCTGCGGAAGCGTTAGTAGAACTCGATTTTCCAGGCTATGCAATAGGGGGCCTATCAGTAGGCGAACCGAAAGATGTGATGAATCAAGTGCTAGAGTTTACAACACCGTTAATGCCGACAAATAAGCCGCGCTATTTAATGGGTGTAGGTTCTCCAGATTCTCTAATTGACGGCGCTATTCGAGGCATTGATATGTTTGACTGTGTATTACCGACAAGAATTGCCCGTAATGGTACATTAATGACGTCTGAAGGTCGTTTAGTTGTTAAAAACGCTAAATATGCCCGTGATTTTGGTCCAATCGATCCAAATTGTGATTGCTATACTTGTAAAAACTATTCTCGTGCATATGTGCGTCATTTAATTCGCACGGAAGAAACATTTGGTATTCGTTTAACTTCTTATCATAATTTACATTTTTTACTGAAGTTAATGGAGCAAGTGCGTGAGGCCATTCGTGAGGATCGTCTAGGTGATTTCCGAGAAGAATTTTTCGAAAAATACGGTTTTAATGGACCAAATGCAAAAAACTTCTAAAATTGGAACGACACTTAGCGAAAATTTACCTGTTATAGAAAAACTATTGATAATATAGAAAAATTTTGGGCTTGTTCATCGCTTTTTTAGGGTGAAATAGTCTATACTAAAAAAGTGAGATTTGGAAAGGGGGCTAGCATTTTGAATATGGAATCAATAGTAGGATTTGCACCGATCATATTGATGTTCGTGGCGATGTGGTTCATTTTAATCCGTCCTGCAAAAAAAAGACAGCAGGAAACGCAAAATATGCAAAGTAGCTTACAGCGTGGAGATAAAGTTATTACAATCGGTGGCTTACATGGTGTTATCGACGCAATTGAGGACACAGCTGTCACTTTAGTAATCGCTGATAATGTGCGCGTTAAATTTGACCGTCAAGCAATCGGACGTGTCGTAAATGATCAAGTTTAATATGATTAGGCGTTGTCCCAAATAACCTTTGGACAACGCCTTTGCCATTTTAAAGGCTATGTCGAAATGCGTATAATTTTGCCATACTTTTTTGTATAAAAAGCAACAGATACGGTCACCTTGATAGAGTGGGGGTGTTCGTATGGAAGAATATTTAGCAATTATTTTTAGAACATGCTTTTTATATGTTTTTATACTTATTGTTTTTCGATTAATGGGCAAGCGAGAAGTCGGTGAACTATCTGTTATCGATTTAGTCGTTTTCGTCTTGATTGCAGAAGTAGCTGCCTTTGCGCTAGATGATTATGAAAACCCATTATTTAATGCTATTTTACCGATTATTATTTTGCTCTTTATTCAAATATTGAGTGCTTATTTATCGTTGAAGAATAAGAAAATACGTGATTTAGTTGATGGCGATCCAGCTCTGCTTGTCAAAGATGGAATTATCCAAGAAAGCGAGATGCGAAAACAGCGCTATAATTTAGATGACCTTTGCCAGCAACTACGTGAAAATGGCATCTCCTCTGTTACGGAAATAGCTTATGCCTATTTAGAGCCTTCTGGTAATCTTTCCGTTTATAAAAAAGATGAAAAGGCCTTTGTCTATCCGCTTATTATCGATGGTGATATCCAAGATCGACATTTAATGCTTATCCATAAAGATGACAAATGGTTAATGGATGAGTTAGCTAAAAGTAATATTCATGATAGTAGTACCGTGTTCTTTTGTATATGGGAGGACAATCGACTTCATATTCAATTGAAGGAACATTAGACCTTCTTCGCTAATTTCCGAATATAGTGGAAATCTGTAAAACGTAATTGATTGGACATTAACAATAACGTAAATAGTAAAAATAATGTGACACAACTACTTAAAATAAATGGTAGTGGCAGTATTTGCATAAAGAAATATTGGGCAATACAAACGGCAATGAAGCAACTATAAGGGACAACAAACATACGGAAGCCGGCGCGTAAATTTTTGCGCTGTCTGACCGTAGCGATATGCAAGAATGATGTAAGTAAAACGCCGAAGCCAATGGCTACAACAGCCCCTTTTTCTTGGATGCCAGGTTGAGAGGCCAGTACAAACATAACGAATAGTTTACCGAGTCCACCGTAAATGGAGTTCATCATTGCAGCGCGCGCCTCACCAACGGCCTGCAAAATGGAATGTAATGGACTTTGAATATAATAAAAATAAAATATAGGTGCTAAAATTTTCACATAGCCTCGATTTTCTTCTAAGTGAAATAATTTCATGGCTAGCTCGTCACCGTGAACGAAAAAATATGTGGCGGCAATGCAGCCTACTAAAGAAGATAAGCGCAACGAAACGGAAATACGTTCCTGTAAAAGCGCATTGTGTTGACGTGCAACAGCATCACTAACAGCAGGAATAAGGACAATAGAAAGTGCTGTAGAAACAAAGGCTGGGAATAGTAGCAAGGGCACTAAAACACCTGAAATGACCCCATATAAAATAGTTGCGGCAGAGGCCGTTAATCCTGCCATCGTTAATGCTTTTAAAAAAATAATCGGTTCTAAAAACCAAGTGAAGGAGCCAAATAGTTTGCTTCCTGCAGACGGGATGGCTACCCGAAGCATTGGTGAAGCCGGATAAGACTCCACTTTGCTTTTCTTTGGTAATAATCTCTTCTTTGAAACGGCGTAATGGAGCCATAAATACAGGAACGCAACAACTTCAGCTAAAAGTGTGATACCCATAGCAGAAGCCGCGGTTATGGCGGCATTATTATAAGCTGCAACTAATGGTAGCATAAAGGTAATAAAGCCGATGCGGACAACTTGTTCAAGCATTTGTGCCCAAGCAGTTGGTGTAATTTTAGCAACGCCCTGTAAATAAGCGCGGAGCAATCCTGAACCGACCGAAACAGGCACGGCAAACAGTGCAATCCAAAGTGTAATTGTTGTTTGTTCATTATGTAATAGTGTAGTAGAAATATAAGGTATTGTTAGTGCTACAAGTGGCATAAAAACAATCATGCCAATAAATGACCAAATGATTGCCGTACGCATCACGCCAAAAATGCTTTCACGTTTATTTTTTGCTAGTAATTCTGCTACAATTTTTGCTACAGCGATAGGTAGTCCAAGTTGAATGAGTGAGATGAAGAAAATAAATGCAGGATAGGCGGTCATATAAATACCGACTGCTTCTTCACCAGCAATGCGCATAAACTGCATTCTATAAAAGAAGCCAAAAAGTTTAGATAAAAAAATAACAAACATTAAAAATAGTGTACCTCGTACAAAAGAACTCATGCCATCCGTCCCTTCTCAAGCCGCAAAAATTCATTTACACTATTTGTATGCAAACACTTCTTACGATACAACTTTGATTGGAGATGATTCAAAATGAGTATGCAACATGCACAACTATTTGAAAAAATTCGTCCGGCAATTGATAGTAAGATTGCAGAGTTTAAGTATTATAAATATGATGCGATTTCCGCAGAAGAATTATGGCGTTATTGTGTAGAAAAAAAATGGCGCAAAAAAAATGTTGAGCAATTACGCTTATATGAAATTATCGCTACTATATTTGCAGTATCGCCGTCTGATATTGTATCATTCAATCAAGTAGAGTTTTTACAAAGTGATAATTGGTTTGCGGAAATAAACACCGAGGAATTAAAATCATTGCTTGGGCCATTAAAAACACAAGAAGAATATGTCGTTTCTGTAAAAGATTAAAAAGAATACTACAGTGTTGAATTGACACCAAGCGCAACGTGTTTCATAATAAGTGTGTTGCGCTTTTTTACTTTGTACAAGCCATGTCGAAAAATAGGCTGTAAAAGATTGTAAGGGACTTTGCTTTCCCTACATAATTGTTCCGCTTACTATTCATAATGAAATGGAAGACGCATCTTCTATTGGTACGGAATTTGCGCGTTATTGAACGATTGAAATAAGTAAAGCAAACCTTTTGAAGCACGAGCTACATAATTCTAAAGGAAAAGGAGGAATACACGCTTCAAAAGGTATTGCTAGTATACTTGTTTGCAGTGTAAGGGATGCCCTTGCACCAATTCGAGGAGGATTTATAGATGAAATTAAGAAGTCGAATTGTTGCATTCGTGCTACTTATGGTGCTGTTTTTTTCTACCATGGGTACGACTGCACAAGGCATCTTAAAGGACATTAAGCTTGGTCTTGATTTACAAGGCGGGTTTGAGGTACTTTATGAGGTCAAAGAATTAAAAGAAGGACAAAAAATTACACCGGAAGTTGTAACCGCAACGTCAACTGCACTTAATAGACGTGTCAACGAGCTTGGCGTAAGTGAACCAAGCATTCAGGTTGAAGACAAAAACCGTATTCGTGTGCAATTAGCGGGGGTTGAAGACCAAGAATCTGCTCGTAAAATGCTATCTACTTCTGCGAATTTAACATTCCGTGATGTGGATGATAATTTACTACTAGATGGTGATGATTTAAAGGCTGATGGTGCGACGGATTCCTTTGACCAACAAAACCGTCCAATTGTTTCGCTAACGTTAAAAGATGCGAAAAAATTTGCTGATATTACAAGTAAAATTGCGGCCAAACCACAAGGTCAAAATTTACTTGTTGTATGGCTAGACTTTGAAGAGGGTGTCGATTCTTATAAAGCGGAATCGCAAAAAGCAAAGCCTCGCTATGCATCTGCAGCAACAGTTAGTCAAACATTAAATACAACTGATGTTATGATTAGCGGTAATTTTACAGTTGAAGAAACAAAAAATTTAGCAGACATTTTAAATGCAGGGGCACTTCCTGTGAAGCTTGTTGAGATTTATTCTACATCAGTGGGCGCACAATTTGGTGACCAAGCATTGAAAAGTACAGTGTTTGCAGGTATTGTGGGCGTAATCGTTATTTTCCTATTTATGCTATTCTACTACCGTTTACCGGGCTTTATCTCAATTATTACACTTGCTATTTTTACATTCTTAGTTCTTCTTGTGTTCGATTGGATTAATGCCGTATTGACATTGCCAGGTATTGCAGCGATCGTGCTCGGAATAGGGATGGCCGTGGATGCGAATATTCTAGCGGCAGAACGTATTCGAGAAGAGCTTCGAGTAGGCTATTCTACTAAACAAGCCTTTCAAATTGGTTCTAAACAATCGTTATCAGCGATTATCGATGCACAGTTAACAACATTATTAGCTGCAGCAGTACTGTTTCATTGGGGAACAAGCTCTGTTAAAGGATTTGCAACAACATTAATTATTAGTATCCTACTGAGCTTCTTAACAGCAGTTTGGGGTTCTCGTGTACTACTAGGGTTACTTGTAAACAGTGGTTACTTCAATAACCCAGCATGGTTTGGTATCCCAAAATCGAAACAACATAGCTTGGATGAAAAAATTAGTACATTAAATTTATCAACTAAATTTGATCGTTTTGACTTTGTACACAACCGCAAAAAATTCTATACATTCTCTATGGCTATTTTTGTTGCGGGAATTATCGTTCTTGGCCTTTTCCGCTTAAATCTTGGTATTGACTTCGTAAGTGGTACGCGCGTGCAAATTGAAGCAGATCAAACTTTAACGAAAGAAGAAGTTTCAAAATATGTGACTAGCATCGGTTTCCCATCTGATGATATCGTGCTTTCAGGTGAGAAAAAGAACATGGCGGTTATTCGCTATAAAGATGACTTATCACAAAGTGACATTTTAAAATTCAAAAAGGTAGCAGGAGAAAAATATGGTCATGAGCCTGGGGTAAGTACTGTATCTTCAACTATTGGTGAAGAGCTAGTGAAAAATGCTATTAAAGCATTATCACTTGCTGCACTTGGGATTATCATTTATGTAGCCATTCGATTTGAATGGCGTATGGGTGTAGGTGCAATTGTATCGCTTCTACATGACGTATTCTTAATTATTGCTGTCTTTAGCTTTATGCGCTTAGAAGTGGATATTACGTTTATTGCTGCCGTACTGACAATTGTTGGTTACTCCATTAACGATACAATTGTTACATTTGACCGGATGCGTGAAAACTTAGCGCAATATGATACAATTAAAGACCGTGAAGTATTAGCGAACATTGTTAATAAATCGTTGCGTCAAACGATGGGACGTTCGGTGAATACGGTGTTAACTGTCATTATCGTAGTCGTGTCACTTCTTATTTTCGGTGCACCATCTATTGAAACATTCTCTATCGCATTATTAATCGGTTTAATTACAGGTATGTATTCTTCTATCTGTATCGCAGCCCAAATCTGGTACTCATTAAAAGTACGTGAGATGAAAAAATCGGATGGTCAACTGCGTAAAAAAGAGAAAAAACAATGGGGAACAGACGAGCCTACTGTTTAATAAATACTTAAAAGAGCCATCTCAACTGATGTTGAGATGGCTCTTTTTTTTTGGCATTTTACATTGATTTTCATTCATTCTTAATTTTAAAAATTATATAATACAGGCAATAAAATAAACAAAAAGTGATTTTATAGGAGGGATTTTCGATAAAATTGCTGAAAATCTTATTAAGTTAATTGATTGTACTGGTGGGCTCTTTCTTTTTAACTACAACAGTAATAGTTTAAATGTTTAAAAATATTGTATTGGATATTTTAGGGTTATATTTTTGTTGTCGGTCTGTTCTATCTCGTTAAAACAATGAAAGTGCCTCGGTGATTTTAAGAAAGTTATGAAATTAACGAAATACTATTGGGATCCTAACAGAACCGCTCAAGCAAAAGTATATGTTGGATAAATTAGAAAAAATCTCATAGCCTTTCTGTTATATACGGAAAGAGGGTGAATTTATTATAAAAGCAAACTTTTTTATGACATTTTTAGGCATAATGATTGGGTTAACAACCGGTTTTCTAATCATTAATAATGAAATAGAGGTAACTACAAACATATTTCTAATAGTATTCTTGATATTGGCAGTGCTCATGTTAATGGCTCTGTTATATAAAAATTATAAAGTTAAACTTCAAGAAAATAATCAAGACGACTAGTAAAACTGGTGGCTTCGGGGTGTAGACAAACTCCAAGGTTTTCATGTTTGTCTACAGTCCGTTTTATTTTAATTATTGAAAATGCTTCTGTTGATTTTACCTGCGTGCTGAAGCTTTATGCAAAAAAGGGCTTGTAAAAAAGGTAAAATGTTACAAACAGGAGATTTTGTTGATCAATATCAACTCCTACTTAATAGATTGGAAAAGTTTAAATGAATTGAAGTGAAGATTTGCTCGACTCTTGCAAAACAACATGACACGTAAGACACCAAACGCAACGGAGGAGTGCCCAAAGGAAGCAAGCAGCGCAGTAACACAAATCAATAAGTCCTATAAAAATTGAAGTGATAGAGCTTATAATTTACTAACAAATGCGAATAGAAATAAGCTGCTTTTTAATCTTTTTATCAGAATTGGTTGACAATTATTGTAGGTTGGCATAGAATAAGGCTAACTTTTCGTTCGGTATATGGTAGAAGGTCTCGGGAGCGAGATCGACCTTAGAACAGATGAGCAGAGCATAGACGAGAATAGCTGAGAAATTGTTGAATAAGAGTAGTAGCATAAGTGTGCAATGTAGAGAGTCAGTGGTCGGTGTAAACTGATTTGTAGCTTATGTGAATGGACTTATGAGAGTTGCTATGTATAATAGCAAACGGATTCCCCACGTTATCGGGGGTGCTTCCATCATAGCGGTTGTGTCTTACACAACTGTTGATTAGGCGCATGCCTGAAAATCCTTCGCCTGAAACCACAGCGATTGATTTAATTTACGATAAAAAGGTTGAAGCACATAAGTGAGAGCTTTTTAGCTCTAATATGAGGTGGCAACGCGGTCATGATCGTCCTCTGTAATTAGGAATTTTCCTTTTTGCAGAGGGCTTTTTGTTTTGTTTTGATGCTTTTCCCAACTCGTATATGCAAATTTATTTAATAAAGGGGTTTTGTCGATATGCAAACAACCAGTTCAAGAACAAAGATGAAAACAATCAATGGGGATTCATTAACACCAATCTTAATTTTTAGACGCTTGCAAGGCACCCATAAATTTTTACTGGAGAGTTCAGCACAGCATGAAGGCGCAGGCCGTTATTCTTTTATCGGCGCTAATCCACGAAAAACCTATAAAGGCGTGGGCGATGAGATAGAGGAATATTCCTATAAAACAGGAAAAACGTATACACATAAAGGTGATCTTTTTGTACTGTTGAAGCGCTTGATGCCACGTATTTCTAATACAACCGAATTTCCTTTTTCAGGTGGTGCCATTGGTTATATTGGTAGTAATGCAACGAACATCGTTTTAAATCATCAAGGAATGTTAGAGCTACCAGATGTTCATTTCCATGTCTATGAAACCATTATTGTTTTTGACCATCTAACGGATGAGGTGACTTGCATTCATACGAACATTGATGCTGAAAAAAAAGAGCCAAATTTAGAGGAGCTAGCTCAACAGTTGTTAACGGGCAATGAAGGGGAGGATACTACATGGAGTTATGATGGACTAACAACGCAATCAGATCAAGAACTTGAATCCACTGTGACATCGTTAACTAAGACGTTAAGCGAAGAGCATACACGTGTTGTCCTGTCCAAACGCTTTATTGCCAATATACAAGGAGATGCATTGGCGCTCTATCGCCAATTACGTAAAAAAACGCCTGCGCCGTATATGTATTTTGTCACTTTCGATGATCATATTGTGCTGGGAACATCACCTGAAAGTTTAGTTCGAGTACAAGATGAACACGTCATTGCGACGCCAACGGAAGGCTCTTGTGCACGAGGTGCAACAAACGTAGAAGATTTAGATAATGAACGTCAGCTATATGAAAATGCTGAGGTAAAGAAATCACATGCAAGTCTTGTTTCGGCTGTACAACAAAAACTAGCCACTGTCTGTTTCCCTAATTCTATCAAGCTAGTTGAAACGATGAAAATTGAGCGGTCAAAGCAAGCAATGCATATGACATCACGTCTGGAGGGGCAGCGGTTACCGATGCTTCATGCAGTAGATGTATTGGCTGCTATGATGCCAACATTCATATCTATTAATATCGCAAACGAGCAAACAGCAGAAAAAACAGCTAAAACAGCAGGTGTTTTTGGTGGAGCTATTGGATTTATAGGGTTTAATGGGCATTTAGATTTTTCATTAACAGGCAAATCCATTGTAGTGGAAAACGAAAGGATGCATACACAATCCACTGTTATGGTAACTAAATATTCAAATGTCGGCAGTGTATTGACACAAGTAACAGCAGAACAACAGTTGTTTTTACAACATTTAGAAAATGAAAGTGAGGCTAAATGATGGACAGCATACAACGAAAGGTACAGCAACGACAGCATTTAATGTATGAGGAAATGATTGAAGCAGCACAATGGATGTTCCAACAGGAGACGCCAAAAGATGCTATCGCCCAATTTTTAATAGACTTATCTGCAAAGGGTGAAACGGCACATGAAGTTGCAGCATTAGCCAATGTAATGCGTTCGTTTGCGCTCCAAGTGCCAGCAGAAGCTGGGGTTTATATGGATAACTGTGGTACAGGTGGAGACGGCTTAAATACATTTAATATTAGTACTGCATCAGCCTTTGTCTTGGCAGGAGCAGGCGTTAAAATGGCAAAGCACGGGAATCGCAAAATTTCTTCTGCATCAGGTAGTGCAGATGTGTTAGAGGCTTTAGGTATTCATACGAATATATCGATTGAACAAACACTGACACTTTTAGAGACAGAAGGAATTGCCTTTTTATATGCTCCAAATGTCCATCCGAAATTAAAACGCATTGGGGAAGTACGACGTGCCTTAGGAAAGCCCACTATTTTTAATCTTGTCGGCCCACTGACCAATCCAGTCCCTTTAGCAACGCAATTTACGGGCATTAATCGTCCCAACTTTGTAATGGAATATGCTTCTGTTTTACAAATGCTTGGACGGGAGCGGGCGATTGTCGTTTCTGGTCCGAAAGGGTTAGATGAAGCATCACTTGCTGGTCAAAATACAGCCATCTTAGTAGATAAAGGTGACTTAATTCCATTTGCCTTAACAGCAGAAGATGTCGGGCTACACTATGCACCCCTAGAAGCGATACGCGGTGGCAATGCTGATGAAAATGCAACTATTATGCGTAAATTACTCGCTGGTGAACAAAGCGCCTATTTCGATACGGTATTGTTAAATGCCGCAATAGGTTTGTTCAGCCAAGGAACAGCACAAACCGTTCAAGAAGGTGTTGAAATGGCAAAAGATAGTATTTTCAGCGGCCGTGCATTGCAGAAATTAGAGGCAGTTGTTGCCTTTAGTGAAAAAATAAAAGAAGTGGAGATTGGGCTATGAATATATTAACAAAAATAATTGAACAGAAGAAAATAGAAGTAGATGTATTGCTTACACAGCCAGATCCATTAGCCAATTGCAACGAGATAAAACGTAACGCTCTTTTTGCAACGTTAAAGTCTGCTGATACTTTGCAAGTCATCGCCGAAATGAAACGCGCATCTCCATCCAAAGGTCTTATTGCAGAGGGCGCTAATCCAGTAAAACAGGCAAAAATTTATGCACAAGCTGGTGCAGCCGCCATTTCGGTTTTAACAGATAAAATGTTTTTTCAAGGCTCGTTTGAAGATTTAGCAGCCGTTGCGAAGGCGGTTCAAACGCCACTTCTGTGTAAAGACTTTATGATTGACCGTGTGCAAATTCGCTTTGCGAAGGCTGCTGGTGCATCAATCATTTTACTTATTGTTGCAGCACTTGACGATGCAATGTTACAAGATTTATATCACTTCGCCACAAGTTTAGGTCTTGAAGTATTAGTCGAAGTGCACGATATTGAAGAGCTTGAACGAGCACTCGCTGTTGGGGCAAAACTAATTGGGGTCAATAACCGAGATTTGCGTACATTTGAAGTGGATTTAGAGCGAACAAGGGAAATTGCAGAGGCTTTTCCATTTGGGGAGCAACGTGTGCTTATTAGCGAGAGCGGAATTTGGCATAGTGATGATGCCAAAAAGGTTGCAGCGATGGGAGCAAGTGCTGTTCTTGTAGGAGAGTCATTAATGCGCAGTGGCGATGCAGGTGTAGCACTTCAACAATTACAAGTAAATAAAGCAGGTGCATCGCTATGACGAAAGTGAAAATTTGTGGTTTGAAAGAAGTCCAGCATGTGCAAGCCGCAGTGCTGGCAGGTGCAGATGCCATCGGTTTTGTCTTTGCGCCAAGCAAACGTCAAGTAACCATTGAACAAGCGCAACAATTGGCCAAACATGTACCCGATGGAATAAAGAAAATTGGTGTCTTTGTCAATCCAACGCCTGAAGAATTACGTTCGGCAGTATTAACTGTGCCATTGGATTATGTACAGTATCATGGTGAGGAATCTCCTGCGTTTATTATTCAACAAGGCTATCCATCAATTAAGGCTTTGTCTGTCCGTTGCGCTGAAGATGTGCAGGCGGCTACTAACTACGATGTGGACTATTACTTATTTGATGCACCTGGCACAGATTATAAAGGGGGTAGTGGACATACGTTTGATTGGACATTACTCGAAGCTGCTGGTATTCCACAACATAAGCTAATTTTAGCTGGTGGTTTAAAATTAGACAATATTCAGGAGGCACTGTCACTCGTATCACCCTTCATGGTAGATGTTTCAAGTGGTGTCGAAACAGAGGGTAGCAAGGATACAGCAAAAATAGCAGCATTTCTACAAGCAGTAAAGAGGGGGAGAGTATAATGCATTCATTGGCAAATAGCGTACCAACAAAGGAAGGGCGCTACGGAAAATTTGGTGGGCAGTATGTCCCGGAAACTTTAATGACAGCATTAATTGAATTACAAGCAGCATTTGATGAAGCGATGGCGGATCAGGTATTTACGAACGAGCTAGCATATTATTTAAAGGAATATGTAGGACGTGAGACACCACTGTACTTTGCTGAAAATTTAACGAATGAGCTAGGCGGTGCCAAAATTTATTTAAAGCGTGAAGATTTGAACCATACAGGCGCACATAAGATTAATAATGCGATTGGCCAAGCACTTCTTGCTAAGCGTATGGGAAAAAAGAAAATCGTCGCAGAAACAGGTGCAGGGCAACATGGTGTAGCGACAGCGACTGCTTGTGCTTTATTAAATTTGGAATGTGTCGTATTTATGGGTGCAGAAGATATTAAACGACAGCAATTAAATGTTTTCCGTATGGAGTTACTTGGCACAAAGGTAGAGTCTGTAGAGACAGGGTCAAAAACGTTAAAAGATGCTGTCAATGCTGCACTACGTTACTGGGTGACGAATGTTGAAGATACACATTATATTTTAGGTTCAGCTCTAGGTCCACATCCATTCCCAAAAATTGTACGTGATTTCCAACGTATCATTGGTGTGGAGACAAGAACGCAAATACTGGAAAAAGAAGGGCGTTTACCTGATGCAGTAGTCGCATGTATAGGCGGTGGAAGCAATGCAATTGGCATGTTCCATCCATTTGTAGATGATGAAGCGGTCGCATTATATGGTGTCGAAGCAGCTGGCAGTGGTATTGACACTGGAAAGCATGCAGCAGCTATTGCCGGTGGGCAGTTAGGCGTTCTGCACGGAGCGTATATGTATTTACTGCAAGATGACAATGGTTTTGTGCAGGAGGCTCATTCCATTTCGGCTGGGCTTGATTATCCTGGTAAGGGGCCTGAACATTGTTATTTGCATGATATTGGTCGAGCAAAGTTTGATTCGATCACAGATACTGAGGCGCTTGAAGGTTTACAATTACTAAGTCGGACGGAAGGGATATTACCTGCATTAGAAAGTGCTCACGCCATTGCCTATACTGCGAAGATTGCACAAGAAATGGATGCAGATGATATTATTGTTGTTTGTTTATCGGGTCGCGGGGATAAGGATGTCCATACGGTACGTGCAGTACTTGGAGGTGAGCAATCATGACAACTTTACAACAGGCAATTGAACAAGTAAAAAATGCAGGGAATAAAGCTTTTGTGCCCTATATTATGGCGGGGGATGGAGGACTTAGTACAGTAAAGCCCACAATCTTGTCGCTACAAAAAATGGGGGTAACAGCGATTGAAGTTGGAATTCCTTTTACCGATCCTGTTGCAGACGGTCCTACTATTGAGCAGGCTGGTGAGCGCGCATTAGCAGAAGGGGTAACATTGCGCAATGTTTTAGAGACACTTGCATCATTCCGTCAAGAAATTGCTGTGCCATTAGTCGTAATGACTTATTTTAACCCTGTTTTAGCTTATGGCTTAGAGCAATTTGCTAGTGCTTGTGTGGCAGGGGGTGTCAAAGGGTTAATCGTCCCTGACGTACCACTTGAAGAAAGTGCCATACTGCGTCAAACGTTAAATCCCCATGGTGTGGATATTGTGCAGCTTGTATCATTAACAAGTCCACCAGAGCGAATTGCTCGTATTGCAGCGGCTAGTCAAGGCTTTGTCTATGCTGTAACGGTGAACGGCATTACGGGAGCACGTGCAAGTTTTGCGACTGATTTAGAAGGTCATTTTCAACGTTTGCGAGAGATGTGTCACATACCGGTATTAGCTGGCTTTGGTATTTCAACACCACAACAAGTTGTGAGCATGGGGGCACTTGGGGACGGCGTCATTGTAGGTAGTACAATAGTAGAGGCTTTGCATAAAGGCAACGTTGCGAAGGTCGAAGCATTAGTCGCTGCCTCAAAAGGAACGATTGAGACCTCAACGCCATTATAGCAAATTGTGTGAGAATTGTTTGCGTGCCTGGCACCGAGTCTACTCTTTTTTTAGAGTAGGCTTTTTATTATGGATGCAAAATAACGTTATCCTAGAACATTGATGCAATTAGGATAAAACTAGTAAGCTAGTGAATAGTGCGTATAGGCGCGATTTTCGGTATAATAGCTTTCGTGAGGAAGTGAGAAAAATGATTTTATCGAAAAAAAGATGGCAGGTCGAGCGTCCAGACGCACAACTTGTCCAAACATTACAAAATGACTTACAACTTTCTGCTATTGCGGCAAAAATTTTAGCAGCACGAGGCTGTACAACATCAGCTGATGCAGAAAGCTTATTAAATATGACAGAAGCAAATATTCACGACCCATTTTTAATGCATGGTATGGCAGAAGCAGTAGCGCGCATTCAACAAGCGCTTGAAAAAAACGAGAAAATATTAGTGTACGGAGATTATGACGCGGGTGCGACACGTTTTTAAGTGAAAAGCTTAAACACTAGGGAGTCGTATAATTTCCCTAGGAGAACTGATTTCTTGATAGGTGGAATGATGGAGTAACGCCCTGAAACGCCTACTCTGATACTCCGACATGCTTTCTCTAAGGTTAAATAGAAAAGTATGAAGCTCGGTGAAGTCGGCAGAGAGATACCGTAAGTTTATTTATTATAAGTAAATACGAAAGCTGTCCAGAGGTGGATGGTGTATCCTATATGCCGGGAGTCTATAAAATATCTATGGTTAGAATGTGCTGCATAAGCACTGACGAATCTCTGAATGTACGGGTCTAGACGTAGACATTGTAGAAATGCAATGGATGGCAGTGCCATCGTATGTGTGGGTAAGTAAGAATCTGGCGTTATGAAAGCCCATAGCTTGTTAAAGGCAAGTTCAAGCATACAGGACTATAGGAGAAACCTAAGGATAAATGAATGGATAGAGAAATCGGAACGTGGAAAGCGAAGGATGTGGAGGTATTAACCAACCTATGAAACAGTTCAGTATATAAATGGGCAACCTATTAAAACTGATTAACCTATCGTGAGAGTGGAGCCACAGTACCTTTGAAACCGTGATAATAAGTGGTGGAGGGATAGGCTCTAGTCGGAAATTTCAAAGACTTATAAGTGCATAACAAATCACAGATTCGAGTATGACTAATAGAATCACCACTTGAGAGAGGGGTTGATGTCTGTGGCAAATTCACGAATCGTACAACATGTTAAAAAGTCCAAACTTAGAAATGCTGAGTATTATAGTATGCAAACCTCGTTTGACATGCTATATGAACAAAGCAAAAATGGTAGTAAATTTAAAAACTTAATGGGTATGATCAGCTCTACGGAAAACATTAAGTTAGCTTATCGAAACATTAAGAAGAATACAGGCAGTAAAACGGCTGGCGTTGATGGTCGAACAATCGAACATATATCAAAGCTAAGCGAGGAACAATTTATTCGTTATGTTAGAAACAAATTACGAGATTATAAACCGAAAGCAGTAAGACGGGTTGAAATACCCAAGCCTAATGGTAAAACAAGACCACTAGGAATTCCTGCAATTTGGGATAGAATAGTCCAACAATGTATTTTACAAGTTCTTGAACCTATAGCAGAGGCAAAATTCTCAGGTAGAAGTCATGGATTTAGACCAAACCGTTCAGTAGAAAATGCAATTGCACAAAGTTATCGGTTAATGCAAAATTCTAAAATGTCTTATGTCATTGATATAGATATTAAAGGATTTTTCGATAATGTCTCTCATGCTAAATTACTAAAGCAAATGTGGACATTAGGTATACAAGATAAAAACTTACTCACGATTATTTCTAAAATGCTTAAAGCCAAAATCAAAATGCCAGACGGAAAAATTATTGAGAATGAGAAAGGTACACCACAAGGAGGAATTCTCTCTCCTTTACTATCTAATATTGTTCTCAATGAATTGGATAGATGGATTGAAAGCCAATGGGAAAACACTCCGATTTGTAAAGATAAAATAATTATTCGAAAAGATAGAGGGAATTCAACAGATAAAGGAAATCAATATTACCATCTAAAGAAAACCCAATTAAAGGAATGTTACATTGTTCGATATGCAGATGATTTTAAAATATTCTGTAGTAATCCTAATCATGCAAAGAAGTTATTTATCGCAGTCCAAAAATGGCTAAAAGATAGACTTGGCTTAGAAATTAGCGAAGAGAAATCAAAAATCGTAAATCTTAAAAAGGACTATTCTGAATTTCTAGGAATCAAAATGAAATTAATTTCAAAAGGTCAGAAATGGGTAGTTAAAAGTCATATGTGTGATAAAGCAGTACAGCGTACGAAGAATAACCTTAAAGAAATTATTAAAGGTATTCGATATGATAGTGGCTCAAATGACCAAGCAAGAAAAATAGCACGATATAACTCAACTGTAATAGGACTTCATCAATATTTCCGTATAGCAACAATGATAGCCGAGGATATGGGAAACATCGCATATGAAGTAAATGCGTGTTTGAAAGACCATCGAATGAAACGGCGAATAAAGAAAACGGGTGTTATCACTTCTGATTTCATTCGAAAAGAATACGGAAAAAGCAAGCAACTTAGATTTATATCACGAGAACCGTTTCTACCTATTGGCTACATTAAACACAAAATTCCAATGATGAAACGAAATGTAGTAAATGCATATACAAAAGAAGGTAGAGAAGAAATTCATAAAAACCTTTCTACTATTGATGTTGGCATACTTCGTTTCTTAATGGAACACCCAGTTCCACAACGAAGTGTTGAATATAACGACAATCGTATCGCATTATACTGTGCTCAAAGAGGTAATTGCCATGTAACAGGGCAAGAACTAAACCCGATGACGATTCACTGTCATCATAAAGTACCACGATTGCAAGGTGGTACTGACGAATATAAAAACCTCTGTCTCGTCGATAAAGAAATTCACATTTTGATTCATGCAAAAGATGAAGAAGTAATCTCGAAATATAAACATCTTATAACGAATGTTGGAAGCCTAAACAAACTTAATAATTTACGCAAAAAATTAAATTTAAAAGAACTAGCAATTTAATTGGACAAATAAACATACGCTTAGTGAATACTGTTAAGTTATGTAGATTAACAAAGTTCTGAAATTATTCGATGGAACGCCGTGTGAGGTGAAAATCTCACGCACGGTGTGAAGTGGGGGAAAAGCTGGAGATGATATCAAATGCTTACCTATCACTATATGGTGTAACAAGTACGACAGTAATGCTCCATGTCTTACTAGACCTTGGCGCAGATGTGTCCTTTAAAATACCGAACCGCTTTTTACATGGTTATGGTCCGAGTGAAGCATTATTTCGTGAAGCCCATGAAGAGGGAGTTCAATTAATACTAACGGTTGATAATGGTATCTCTGGGATTGAGCCAATCCGAGTGGCCAAGGAACTTGGAATGGATGTCATCGTGACAGATCACCATGAGCCAGGGGAGGAGTTACCGCAAGCAGATATCATTTTACATCCGCGCGTACCTGAAGGGCATTATCCGTTTGGTGAGCTGGCAGGTGTTGGCGTGGCGTTTAAATTAGCGCATGCCCTCTATGGCGAGCTGCCAACCCATTTATTTGAATTTGTAGCAATTGGTACGGTTGCAGATTTAGTTCCTTTAGTGGACGAAAATCGTTACCTTGTCAAACGGGGCATGGAGGAAATGCGTCATTCACTTAGCCCTTGGATACAGGCGATGTGTGAAGTGGCAAGTGCTGAGCAAGCCACGATTAATGAAGAGACAATTGGCTTTTACTTTGGGCCGCGCTTAAATGCAGTTGGTCGGCTAGGCGAAGCATCGCCAGCCGTTGAGTTGCTCATGGCAGAGGATGCAGCAAAGGCGACAGCGTTAGCCAAACAGCTAAACGGATGTAATACAGAGCGCAAAGATATCGTGAAAAGTATTACAGATGAGGCGATTGCTCTTATCGAAGCAGATAAAAAAATTGGCGATTCACTTGTGTTAGTTGTTGCAGGGGAAGGATGGAATGCTGGTGTTGTAGGGATTGTCGCATCTAGACTTGTTGAACTTTATTATCGTCCAACAATTGTTCTTTCACTAGACTTTGAGAAAGGGACAGCAAAGGGGTCTGCCCGTAGTATTGAAGGGTTCCATTTATACAATGAATTGGCGAAAAATAGAGATATTTTACCGCATTTTGGCGGACATCCGATGGCAGCGGGGATGACATTGCCATTAGAGCACGTTGATGAACTGCGCAAACGCTTGGATGCGCAAGCAAGAGCTTGTTTAACCGAAGAGCAATTAACACCAGTTCTGTCAATTGATATTCCACTTAAAATTGATGAAATCTCCGTGGATGCCATTGAAGAGATTGCAACGCTTGGCCCATTCGGTACAGATTTCCCAAAGCCCGTGTATGTGCTTGAAGATGTGGAAATTGCAACAATGCGTAAAATTGGTGCCGCTGAAAATCATATTAAGATGGAACTTACAGACGGCTTAGAGAAATTAGACAGTGTAGGTTTTAATAAAGGGCATTTGTACAATGAGCTGACATATGGCATCAAAGTGTCGTTTACTGGCGATCTTCAAATTAATGAATGGCAAGGACGTAAAAAGCCACAGTTTATGATTGAAGATGTTCAAACGACAGAGTGGCAATTATTTGATATTCGTGGCATACGTCAAACATCTCGATGGTTACACACGGTACCAAAAGAGGAAGCAGTCTTTTTTGCGTTTCGTCCTGAGACAATCAGCTATTATCATTCATTGCTTGGTGTGTCAATTCAATTAGTAGATGCAGAGCTGTCCAATGTAGAGCAAACAGATTATATTGTGTTGCTGGATTTACCGCACAATGTTCAATTATTAGAAAATGTGTTAAGCAAAACAGCACCTACACGTATTTATGCCCATTTCTATATGCCAGATTCGCAGTATTTTAATGGCATACCGACACGTGAGCAGTTTGCGTGGTACTATAAATTTTTAAAGCAACGTCCAGCATTTCCACTAGATATGCATTTATCGGATTTAGCGAAACATACTGGTTGGCCATTAGAAGCGTTAAAATTTATGACACAGGTGTTTTTTGAGCTTAATTTTGTTAAAATGGAGAGTGGACTGACGACTGTCAACGTGAATGCGCCAAAAACGGCATTAACTGAGGCACCGTCTTACAAACAACGTTCTGAACAGATTGAAATAGAGCAAAAACTTGTCTATGCGCCATATATAGAGTTAAAGCAATGGTTTGATGAACGATTAAATTTATATGCGAATACAGTTTCGTAGGAGGAGCAAGAACTATGGATTTAAAGCAATACGTGACAACAGTTGAGAACTGGCCAAAAGAAGGCATCAGCTTCAAAGATATTACAACAATTATGGATAACGGTCCAGCTTACAAATATGCAACAGATCAAATCGTAGCTTATGCTAAGGAAGTAGGCGCAGAAATTATTGTAGGTCCAGAAGCACGTGGTTTCATTATCGGTTGCCCAGTTGCCTATGCGCTTGAAATTGGCTTTGCGCCAGTTCGTAAACCAGGAAAATTGCCACGTGAAGTCATTAGTGCAGATTACGGTTTAGAGTATGGTAAAGATACTTTAACAATGCATCAAGATGCCATCAAACCAGGTCAGAAAGTACTTATCTGTGATGATTTACTAGCTACTGGTGGTACAGTTGAGGCAACTGTACGCTTAATTCAACAATTAGGTGGAGAAGTTGTTGGCTGTGCATTCCTAATCGAGCTAAAAGAACTAAATGGCCGTGCAAAACTAGGCGATCTAAGCGTAAAAACTTTAATTCAATATTAATACTAAAAAAGCTGTCCCCTATAATTGGGACAGCTTTTTTAAATAATTAATAAAAAGCTGTTAATCTATTTCGACGAACACCATCGTCTCTATGAGCTAGTTTATGAGCATTTCAATCCTGCTCTAATCATCAAAAATACTGAATATTACGAAAAATAACTTTAATATTAGTTCATTTATATATACTTAAATATTTATTTATGTTATATTTTACCATATAACTTTCGCGATAGATAATTAGGGGGAGAAAAAATGAAGAAGATAATCTTTTCAATACTATTTTTAGTAAGTTTTTTTGTAATTTCGACGGAACACAAGGTTTTAGCAAATGAATTACCAGTTGATTCATTTATTAATGAGAATACCGAGATTATTTATGCTGATCAGATAGAAATTCCGAATAATGGGATTTCCCCTAATGCTGTAGAAAATGAAAATTACTATCCTGGCACAAAAACATTAATGAAAATAGGGGATGTTTTATATTCTTCAAAATCATTAGTGACGTCTACAAAAATTGTTGGTCATGTAGGTATTGTCGGTCCTGACTATAGAATATATCATGTTAATCCTGTAGATGAAGTGGCTGGGAAGAGAGATACAGTCGAAACGTATAGTAGTCGACATGGAGCAAATGAAACAATTTATATTTACCGACCTCGTTCAGGAGGACAAGGGGCTGCGGATTGGGCAGCGTATGCTTATTCTTATGCTAAAGTTTATGATATTATTAATTTACAGCCTTTGAACACACTTTCTCCTAATTACTGTTCTAAGTTTATTTGGCAAGCATTTTTTTATAGCAATTCTGGAGATATTACTAATTTAAGTCTAACAGGTTCTAGTACAGCCTTCGTAACACCTGGTCACATTAAAAATGCTAGTATTTTTACTAATGTAGGTTCGTTCAACACTAAATAAAACAAGCTTTCACTATATTAGGGAGAGTGGTTATTATTAAAAAATTTTTAATTATCCTGTCTATTGTACTTCTATTATGTTTAACACCTTTTGTGTACATTCAAGTAAAAAAGCACATTGCACTTAATAAAGTAATGGAGTATCTAATTGAGGAAAAAGGTTACGATGAATCTGATATTTTTATGATTGAAAGTAAATGGACTACCGGGATACCTAATTATTATGTAAAAGTAACTTTTCAAAATGAACCTAATATAGTATATCTTTATTTTGCACATGATATTAAAGGACAGTTTGAGTATTATGATATTCGCGGAATAAAAGTCCCAATAGAAGATTTGAAAAATTATGACCCTTATAAAAACAATCGTTCCTAATTCATGGTATATAAAGGTTTTAAAGTTTTGTATACGACTAAATAGCACTAAATAGCACTAAGTAACATTATTAACATGAGCCCGTGATATTTCTAGTAGAAATACCATGGGCTCTTTGTGATTTAACGACGAATTGTAGGAATTTTTGTGCATTTACCTCAAAAATACCATCCAAGTGCCAGGTACTCAAACAATTCTGATAATTACTCGTAGGATTTCACTACTTGTTGTATTTTTTTTAGCGTTTCATAAAAGTCTTTATATTTTTCGGGTCCAATATCATGGATGATTTTCTCCTGAATGTCCATCCAAATAGGAGCTGCTTCCGTTAATTTTTGCATGCCTGTAGCCGTTAAAGAAATAATTTTTGTTCGGCCATATTGGGAATCTTTGGTAAAAGTCACATAGCCATTTTTTTTCAAAAGATTGACATTGCGGGTGATCGTCGTCTGATCAAGTGAAAGAATAATGCCTAGTTGACTAACTGAAACGGCTTTATGCTTTGCTATATTGGCTAACATAGCGTATTGCGTAACTTTTAAATTAGTAGGTTCAAGTACTTTATCATATAGTTGCGTAACGACCCTAGTTTTTTTTCTAAGATTTGCACATACGCAAATTTGAGTATAGTCAATGTCTTTGTGTATTTTCTCCATAATGAGCGCTCCTTTTAGTTTTTTTGATTATGTATATTATATTACTTAAATGGTAAAATTTTCTTGACATAAAAAATTATAAGTCATTATTATATATGTACATACAATTATTTTAATTCATGTAAAAATTCCCTTAAATTGTTACATTATCGAGAATGTAGGTGGCATATGAAACGTATTCATTACAGTTGGTTTGTTTTAGCGATTACATTTTTCTCCATTATTGTAGCGGGTATCACCTTATCTTCTTCAGGTGTTTTTCTCGGCCCATTTGAACATGAATTTGGCTGGGATCGATCTGTTATCGCAATGGCATTTGCTATTAGTCTTTTTTTATATGGGATTTCAGGTCCATTTATGGCAGCGTTACTTGAAGTTATTGGCTTAAAGAAAATGATGTTAGCTGCTATGGCGATTTTAATAGTGGGCATAGCACTGACGTTATTGATGCAGCAAGCATGGCAATTAATGATTATTTGGGGCTTTATTATTGGTTTAGGAGCTAGTCTCTTTTTAACAGTATTAAGTCCTTTTGTAGCGAATCATTGGTTTGAGAAAAAAAGAGGGCTTGCATTAGGGATACTAACAGCTAGTACGGCAACAGGGCAATTAATACTGCTTCCAATTTTAGCGATGATTATCGAAAATTACTCATGGCGTTGGGCAATTGCATTAATCATCATGTTAAGTTCAATCATGTTAATAATTATTATTCTGTTTATGAAAAATAAACCGATGGATGTGGGGCTTCTTGCATATGGTCTTGAGGAAGAACGATTGGAGGAAGCACTAGAACATAAGAAAAATCCAATCGTTATTGCCTTTAATGGTTTAGTTGAGGCTATGAAAGTGAAAGCGTTTTGGCTTTTGGCTGGTAGTTTCTTTATTTGTGGATTATCAACAAATGGCTTAATAGGTACACATTTTGTATCGTATTGTATTAGTTTCGGTATTCCATTAGTAACAGCAGCATCCTTTCTATCCTTCATGGGGATTTTTAACCTAGTAGGAACAACATTATCAGGCTGGTTATCCGATCGCTTTGATAATCGTTGGTTACTATTTTGGTATTATCTTTCAAGGGGTGCTTCCTTAGTTTTACTACCGTATGCATTAGTGCAAGGTTCCCTTACATTGCTCATCATGTTTACTGTGTTTTATGGACTAGATTGGATTGCAACTGTACCGCCAACTGTTAGTATTTCAAGGCAAATTTTTGGTACCCAAAAAAGCGGGATTATTTATGGCTGGATATTCGCCTCCCATCAGGCAGGTGCAGCAGTAGCAGCATATGGGGGAGGTCTTATCTATAAACTTTTCAATTCTTATACTTGGGCATTTTTCTTGGCTGGCGTTTTTTGTGTTTTAGCTGGTTTGTTTGTCATCATTGTGAAAAAACAAGTACCGAATGTCATGCATAATGCTGATGCAGCATAATAGTATAAACAATATGGAACGGACAAATAGTACGCTAGAAAATTAATCTAGCGTGCTATTTTTTATTGAAAATTATCTGCATTTCACTTGAAGGGAAAATATAGAAGTGGGGAGCGTTTAGCAAAACGTATGAAATGTTTTGACTTCGTTCAAACAAAAGTTTATAATACAAACAAATATAATAAAAGGTGATGCTATGAATGAAAGAGAACAAGCGGTACTGGCTTTAATTCGCAAAAATCCGTTTATGTCTCAGCAAGAGATGGCAGATAAGATGAATCTGTCCCGTCCAGTACTTGCAAACCTAGTGTCGAGCTTAACGAAGCAAGGGAAAATTGTCGGTCGTGCTTATATTTTACCTGAGGAAAATGAAATTATTTGTATCGGTGGCGCGAATCTCGATCGCAAATTTCATGTAAAAGGGACTGTTCAATTAGGTACTTCCAATCCAGCTAGTTCCTCATTCAGTGTAGGTGGGGTTGGACGCAATATTGCGGAAAATTTAGGCCGACTTAATCATCAGGTGACGTTATTAACGACAGCGGGTAAAGATGCGGATTGGCAAGTAATCCAAGAAGCATCAGAATCATTTATGAATTTGCGCTATGTCGAGCAGTTACCCGATGCTTCAACTGGTTCTTATACTGCGATTATGGACGAGCAAGGTGAGCTTGCACTAGCTGTGGCAAACATGGAAGTTTATGATTTATTGTTGCCGAGTTTGTTAAAGAAATACGAGGCAATGCTTATGAATGCTGGCTGCTTTATTATGGATTTAAATTGTCCGAAAGAAACAGTAGTGTATATCCAACAAGTCGCGATTGCGCGCGCTATTCCATTTGTTATCGTTCCGGTATCTTCTCCCAAAATGAATCGATTACCGGATACATTGCAAGGTGTTACATGGTTTATATGTAATACGGACGAAGCAGAAACGATTGTTGGTCATACAATTAATAACGAGGCAAACTATGACAAAGCGATTCAAAAGCTTCTACAATTAGGAGCAGAGCATGTCATTATTACGGCAGGTAGCAAAGGGGTCTATGCTGCCTCTACCACTAGTCCACCACGTCATTTTGCTGCGAAGACAATAAAGAAAATTGAAGATGTAACGGGCGCGGGTGACGCTTTTGTAAGTGCTGTCATTCATAGTTGGTTAAGGGGGCAATCGTTTGAAGTTTGCATAGACGCAGGCTTAACGAATGCCAAAAAAACACTGGCATCCCCATATACAGTAAGACCTGAATTATCAGAAGAATTGTTGAAAAGTGAAATGGAGGAATAACATCATGAAAGAATTCATCGTATTATCAGAAGAAGTAAAAGTTGGACAAGCAAAAGGACTACCAATTGTTGCATTAGAGTCAACAATCATTTCACATGGTATGCCATATCCTCAAAACGTACAAACAGCACGTGAAGTAGAGCAAATTATTCGTGATAACGGTGCGGTGCCTGCAACAATCGCGCTCATTGATGGGAAAATTAAAATCGGTTTATCTGACGAAGAACTTGAAATGTTTGGGAATGCACAAGGTGTTGCAAAAACTTCTCGTCGCGACTTAGGCTATTTATTGGCTACGAAAAAATTAGGTGCGACAACAGTTGCTGCAACAATGATTTGCGCTGAGCTTGCAGGTATTGACATTTTCGTTACAGGTGGTATCGGAGGCGTACACCGTGGTGCTGAAACAACAATGGATATTTCAGCAGACTTAGAAGAATTAGCACAAACAAATGTAGCTGTTATTTGTGCAGGTGCGAAATCTATTTTAGATATCGGTTTAACATTAGAATATCTTGAAACAAAAGGTGTTCCAGTAGTTGGATATGGCACGTCTGAGCTTCCTGCATTTTACACTCGCCAAAGTGGATTTGATGTCAACTTTAAACTAGATACACCAGAAGAAGTTGCAGCAATGTTGCGTGCTAAGTGGGATTTAGGCTTACAGGGTGGCGCAGTTATTGCAAACCCTATCCCTGAAGCGGATGCACTAGAGCATGAATTTATCACAAGCATTATTGAAAAGGCTTTACAAGAAGCTGAAGAAAATGGTATCCAAGGTAAAAATGTAACACCATTCTTACTGGGTAAAGTAAAAGAGTTAACAGCAGGTAAGAGCCTTGATGCCAATATCGCATTAGTGAAAAACAATGCAGTAGTTGGTGCGAAAATTGCAGTGGCTTACAACAAAGCAAACTAACAAGTAAATGAAAGACTCTTTGCGAAGCAAATCAGCCTAGCAAAGGGTCTTTTTATTTATAATAATGAATATTTTTTCCATTAATGAAACCTGTTCACGATATTATCTAAACTATATGACACAGTCCCTTTACAATCGACCTCTATTTTTTATACAATTAAGTTTATATCTAATCTGAAAAATTTGACGAGCAAGGTGGACATGTTATGGCGAAAGAGCAAATTTTGACTCCTGAGGACGTTTTTGAGTTAGTCAAATCCTACATGAATGAGGAAAATGTCGCATTCGTGAAAAAAGCATATGAATTGGCAAGAGATGCGCATATTGAGCAATTCCGTAGCTCTGGTGAACCGTATATTATTCACCCAGTGCAAGTTGCCGGTATTTTAGCTGAATTACAAATGGATCCAGAAACTGTGGCAGCAGGCTTTTTACACGATGTTGTCGAAGATACGGAATTTACACGTGATGACCTAGTCCGTGAATTTGGCGAGGAAGTAGCAATGCTCGTTGATGGTGTGACGAAGCTGGGGAAAATAAAATATTTATCGAAAGAAGCACAGCAGGCGGAAAATCACCGTAAAATGTTTGTCGCTATGGCACAGGATATTCGTGTTATCTTAATTAAGCTTGCGGATCGTTTGCACAATATGCGTACCTTAAAGCATTTACCTGCTGAAAAACAACGCCGTATTTCGAAAGAAACGCTTGAAATTTTTGCTCCCCTTGCACATCGTCTAGGAATTTCGACAGTAAAATGGGAGCTGGAGGATACTGCACTACGTTATTTAAATCCACAGCAATATTACCGTATTGTCAGTCTAATGAAAAAGAAGCGAGATGAACGTGAGGCTTATTTAGACAATGTTATGGGAGAAATGAAATCTCAGCTTTCTGAAGTCGAAATCGATGCGGATATTTATGGTCGTCCGAAACATATATACAGCATCTATCGTAAAATGGTGCTCCAAAAAAAGCAATTTAACGAAATTTATGATTTGTTAGCCATTCGCGTTTTAGTTGATAGCATAAAAGATTGCTATGCAGTGTTAGGTATTGTGCATACATTATGGAAGCCGATGCCTGGGCGTTTTAAAGATTATATTGCAATGCCAAAGCAAAACCTATATCAATCGTTGCATACAACGGTCATTGGTCCATACGGTGATCCACTAGAAGTACAAATCCGTACAAAAGAAATGCATAAAATTGCCGAATACGGGATCGCAGCTCACTGGGCTTATAAAGAAGGTAAAAAGATTGATATTGAAAAACAAAATGTCGATCAAAAATTAACTTGGTTTAGAGAAATATTAGAATTCCAAAACGAGTCTTCAAATGCCGAGGAGTTCATGGAATCTTTAAAATTCGATTTATTCTCTGATATGGTGTACGTGTTTACACCTGAAGGGGATGTAATAGAATTGCCAGCTGGTTCTGTACCTATCGATTTCGCATACCGTGTGCATTCAGAAGTCGGTAATCGTACAATCGGTGCAAAAATTAATGGCAAGATGGTGCCGCTCGATACACCATTAAAAACGGGTGATATTATTGAAATATTAACATCAAAACAATCTTTCGGCCCGAGTCGTGACTGGCTAAAAATTGCTCAATCATCCCAAGCAAAAAATAAAATCAAGCAATTTTTCAAGCGCCATCTTCGTGAAGAAAATATCATCAAAGGTAAAGAGATGATTGAAAAAGAAATTCGCGCGCAAGATTTCGACATGAAAGAAACAATGTCAGCGGAAAACTTAAAACGTGTCTGCGATAAATTTAATTACACGAATGAAGAAGATTTATATGCCGCAGTTGGTGTAAATGGTATTACAGCGCAACAAGTTGTTAATCGTTTAGCCGAAAAACGTCGTAAAGAGCGTGAACAAGAAGAAGCACTTGAAAAAATTGAGCAAAAAATGAAAAATCCAATTCCGCAAAAGCGCACAGAGTCTGGCGTTATTGTAAAAGGAATTGACAATATGCTCATTCGATTGTCTCGTTGCTGTACACCAGTGCCGGGTGATGACATTGTCGGTTTTATTACGAAAGGACGAGGTGTTTCCGTACACCGAGCAGATTGTCCAAACATCCAAATAGAGGATGAGCAGGAACGTATTATCGAAGTTGAATGGGAGAATGGGCTTACACCTGAGAAAAAAGAGTATCCTGTCGATATCGAGGTATCTGCCTTTGATAGACCTGGTATTTTAAATGAAATTATGCAAATCGTCAGCGAGACGAAAACGAACATATTGGCTGTGAGCGGCCGTGCTGATCGTGATAAAATCGCCACTATTCATCTAACGATTTCAATTTCAAATATTTCTCATCTGCATAAGGTTGTTGAACGTATAAAACAAACACCTGATATATATTCTGTGCAGCGTGTAATTAACTAAAAGCTGTAGCAAATAACAAGTGAAAAGAATAGTGTAGATTTTGATAGATTGAGGGGTTTAACATTATGAAAGTAGTTTTACAGCGGAGTAAGGCTGCATCTGTTACGGTACAAGGAGAAGTAACAGGTGCTATTGATAGCGGCTATGTGCTTCTTGTAGGCATTACACATGACGATACAACTGAAGACGTGGCCTATCTAGCAAAAAAAATCGCTAATCTACGCTTGTGGGAAGATAGTGAAGGGAAAATGAATCACTCTATTTTGGAGCATGGAGGGGCAATCCTATCAGTTTCTCAATTTACATTGTATGGAGATACGAAAAAGGGCAATCGTCCAAGCTTTACAAGTGCGGCAAGACCAGAAATGGCTGCCCCTTTGTGGGAGGCATTTAATGATGCACTACGAGGATATGGTCTACAGGTTGAGACAGGAATTTTTGGTGCTATGATGGATGTTGCATTGACAAATGATGGACCTGTTACAATTCTACTTGAGTCAAAATAGAGGTACATTCCCTATCTTTCCTTCATATACTAAAAAGAATGGCTAAATGTGGGAAGGAAGTGTAATTTCGATGACGCAAATAGGAAGGATGTCGAATCCTTATTTATATGAAACACTGAAAATGATGATTGGCCAAATGATAGTTGTTCAAACGAAGAAGAATATTCAGCAAGGTAATTTGACCTCCATATTACCTGACCATATCGTTATCGAAATTAATCGCACACCTTTCTTTATTCGTATGGAGGAAATTGTATGGGTCACATTGGCGATAACATAAGTAAATCACATATAAAAACCTTCATTTTCTTAAGCATATAGAAAATGAAGGTTCTTTTTTATTCGTTTGCATCAAAATAATCTAAAATGCCTTGATAAATGCCAAGTGAGGCTTGTTCTCGGAATTTAGCTGTTGTAATAACTCTTTCTTCATTGGCATTGCTTAAAAAACCGAGTTCAATCAGCACTGCTTTTTGTCGATTTTCACGCAGTACTAAATAATTTCCTTGTTGTGTACCACGATCTTTTAAGTTGATTTTGCTGGCTAGCCCATTGTGTATGGCTTCAGCAAGCCCTTTTTGATTATTGTTTAAATAATAGGAAGTAAAGCCAGAAATTGAGCTATTGTCAGTCGCATCATAGTGAATACTGATAAAAGCGTCTGCATCATGCTGGTGAGCAATAGACACACGTTTGCGAAGTGCAACATATTCATCTGATTCACGTGTCATAACAACATTTGCACCTGCTGCACTTAACTTGGAAGCAAGCAGGGATGCCGTTTTCAAAGTAATGTCTTTTTCATCAGTACCGCGCTGTCCAGTCGTCCCATGGTCATTACCACCATGCCCAGGATCTACGACAATAGTTAGTCCATTTAAAGTACCGTTTTTTCGAGGCTCAGACTTTGTTTTGTTAGTTGTTTTTGTCGCTGCATTATTGTGTGAAGTGGTCACAACCCAAGTGGCAACGAAAGCGGTTTTATCGCCTAATTGAATTTCATAAAAATCATCTTTAGCACCTACAATGGGAAAAGTTTCACCTGCATCTACACGTTGCACAACTTCCGCAGTGGTTGTCGCATCTGTGCGTAAGTTGGTGCCATTATAAATAATTGTGACAGATTCAAGTGTTGATGATGAAGATGATGTTGTTGTTTTCGAAGTCGTTTTCACCGCATCTGAAAATGTGCCATAGAAACTATATACCCAACCGGCTTTTTTGTTACTATACTGAATTTGCACCCAATTGTGCTCTTGAGCAAGCACCTTATAAGATTGTCCTTTGGAAACAGTCCCTAAAATTTTGGATGTTAAATCAGCTTTTTTTCGGACATTTAACGTATCGACTAAAATCGTAAAAGTAGTCCCTTTCGATTCGGTTGTTGTAGACACTTCAACTACTGGTTTAGTAGTTGTTTTTTCCGTTTTTTCATTAATCGTCACATAGTCTGAAGATACCCAACCAATTAATCCATTCCAATTAATCTTTGCCCATTCACCATTTTCTGTTATTAATGTGGCTTGATTACCTGTTGACAGTTGTCCAAGAACAGGGGACGCAATATCTGGTTCCGTACGTATGTTTAGACGTTCAACTTGGGAAATAACAGTTTTATCTATTGTTTGTTGCTCATTTATGGATGCTGTTAGCCATGAAGCTACCCATCCTTCGTAATCGCCTATTTTTACTTGAATCCAGTCTCCCTCGCGACCGATAGATGTTAATGAATCGCCTTCTTCTAATGTGGTAATAATGGGGTAAGAGAGCCCAGGTCCTTCGCGTAAATGGAGTATGGTTCCAGTTACTTTTAAATCACTTGTATCGGCAAGCGCTAGTTCTTTGTCGTTGATATGTGGTATCATAAATGCTAATAATAGGACAAAGATAATAGTTTTATGTATAAGTTTTGTCGTCATCGAACCTCTCCTTTCCTTGTGCTATTTTACCATGTTTTTATGCTAAAATTCGAGGGAAAAAGGTAACGGAAATCGTTTTTTTAACAACAGTACGATGAAAAAAAAGAAAACAGTTGACATTACCTTATGTTGTGACTAACATAAAGGGTAATCAAAAAATGATTAACCGCTTATGACCAAGCAAGTAGCGTATACCTCTATTGGAAAAGAGAGGGAAAGACTTAGGCTGCAATCTTTCCTACAAAAATGTATAAGGCGAATAACACTTGAGAGGCTTTTTTCTGAAAAGGAATACTTAGTAGGAAAAAACGGAATCGGCCGTTACCCGATTATGAGGAGGACGCAATATACGTTATGCGTCAACTAGGGTGGAACCGCGGAAGCATACACAGCTCTCGTCCCTTGCAATTATGCAAGGTGACGAGGGCTTTTTTTGTTGGATTTCTTCTGTACAAGGTCGGTCTATCTACAGTATGTTCGTATTTTACATACGAAGGCTAGCTCATAAGCAATTGAAAAGGAGGTATTTTCATGACTTTTAAAGTGCCACGAGGAACACAAGACATATTGCCAGGTCAATCAGAAAAATGGCAAAAGGTCGAATCGATTATTCGTGATATATGTCGTGTCTATCGATATAACGAAATTCGTACACCGATTTTTGAACAAACAGATTTATTTGCACGCGGTGTTGGTGAAACAACGGATGTTGTCCAAAAGGAAATGTATACATTTGAAGACCGCGGGGGTCGTTCATTAACATTGCGCCCTGAAAATACAGCCGGCGTTGTACGTGCCTATGTAGAACATAAAATGTTTGGTGCACCTGATCAGCCTGTCAAGCTATCTTATATTGGACCAATGTTCCGTTATGAACGCCAACAGGCTGGTCGTTACCGTCAATTTGTGCAATTCGGTGTTGAAGCAATTGGCTCAGCGGATCCTGCAATTGATGCTGAAGTCATTGCGCTAGCTATGGACATCTATGAATCAACAGGCTTAAAGGATTTAAAATTAGTAATCAACTCTCTTGGGGATAAAGAAACACGTGATGCCCATCGTACAGCGTTGATTAATCATTTCGAGCCACATATTCACGAGTTTTGTGCAGATTGCCAAAATCGTTTGCAAAAAAATCCGTTACGTATTTTAGATTGTAAAGTAGACCGCGAGCATCCATTAATGGCTTCTGCACCGGCATTAACTGATTTTTTAACAGACGATTCAGCGGCATATTTTGCTCAAGTTAAATCGTATTTAGATACACTTGGAATTACGTATGAAGTAGATCCAAACTTAGTACGTGGCCTTGACTACTATAACCATACAACATTTGAAATTATGTCTACTGCTGATGGCTTTGGTGCTATCACAACACTTTGTGGTGGCGGTCGTTATAATGGGTTAGTAGAGGAAATAGGTGGTCCCAATGTACCAGGTATAGGCTTTGCGTTAAGTATTGAGCGTTTACTATTAGCGCTTGAAGCTGAAGCAGTGGAGTTAGATACAGAATCTGCTCTAGATGTTTACATGATTGCCATGGGTGCTGAAGCGAAGCTAAAGGCAGTAGAGCTAACAAGTTCATTCCGTGCAAAAGGCATTGCAACCGACATGGATTACCTAGATCGTAAAATGAAAGCCCAAATGAAATCTGCAGACCGATTAGGTGCTCAATATACAATCGTCTTAGGTGAAACAGAAATGGAAGAACAAGCAGCGACAGTCAAACATATGGCAACTGGGGAGCAACAAAAAGTCGCTTTCTCAGAATTAGTGAACTACTTACTTAAATAAATGAAATAGATGTTGGAGGAAATACAAAATGGCAAAAAGAACTCATGCTAGTAACGAACTTTCTGAAACGTTACAAGGCGAACACGTTGTATTAAAAGGTTGGGTGCAACGCCGTCGCGATTTAGGTGGTCTAATTTTTATCGACCTACGTGACCGTACAGGTATTACACAAGTAGTATTTAGCCCAGATGTAGCAGAAGCACATGCTTTAGCTGATAAAGTACGTAGCGAATACGTAATCGAAGTTGAAGGGAAAGTTATTCTTCGTGCAGAAGATCAAATCAACCCAAATGTGCCAAACGGAAAAATCGAGGTTGAAGCAACAAGCCTAATCGTTATTAATACAGCAAAGACGCCGCCTTTCCAAATTGAAGATCGCACTGACGTTTCAGAAGATTTACGATTAAAATATCGTTATCTAGATTTACGTCGTCCAGTGATGTTTGATACGTTCAAAATGCGCTCAGACGTAACACGTACAATTCGTAACTTTTTACAAAATGAAGGTTTCTTAGAAGTAGAAACGCCAATTTTAACAAAATCAACGCCAGAAGGTGCTCGTGACTATCTAGTACCATCACGTGTACATGAGGGAGAGTTTTATGCATTACCGCAATCTCCACAACTATTTAAACAATTATTAATGGTAGCAGGTTTTGAGAAGTATTTCCAAATTGCTCGTTGTTTCCGTGACGAAGATCTACGTGCGGACCGTCAACCTGAATTTACTCAAGTGGACATTGAAACAAGCTTCTTAACACAAGAAGAAATTTTGGAAATGAATGAACGTTTAATTCAAGCTGTTATGAAAGATGTAAAAGGCATCGACATTCCTGCACCGTTCCAACGTATGAAATACCAAGAAGCGATGGATCGCTATGGCTCAGATAAACCAGATGTTCGCTTCGGTTTAGAGCTAGTAGCATTAAATGATATTTTTGATGGCTGTGATTTCAAGGTGTTTGCTGATACAGTAGCGCAAGGCAAGCAAGTGAAAAGTATTAACATCAAAGGTGCGGCTGATAAATATTCACGTAAAGATATGGACGAGCTGACAAAATTCGTTGGTATTTACGGGGCAAAAGGTCTTGCTTGGTTGAAAGTAACAGAAGAAGGTTTAAATGGACCTATCGCAAAATTCTTCGATGAAGCGTTAGCAGCTGCTTTAATTGAGCGCATGGGTGCTGAAATTGGTGATATTTTAGTATTCGTAGCTGACAAAGCGCCTATAGTGGCGGCATCTCTAGGTGCTCTTCGTACAAAATTAGGTCAAGATTTAGGCTTAATCGATGAATCTCAATTTGCCTTCTTATGGATTACAGACTGGCCATTATTTGAGTACTCTGAAGAAGATGGTCGCTATTATGCAGCCCACCATCCATTCACACGTCCATTTGACGAAGATATCGAGTTAATGGATACAAATCCTGCTGCAGTACGTGCACAAGCTTACGATATCGTGTTAAACGGTTATGAGCTTGGCGGTGGTTCACTACGTATTTATGAGCGTGATTTACAAGAAAAAATGTTTAAACTACTTGGTTTCACGGAAGAAGAAGCTCAAGCGCAATTCGGCTTCCTATTAGAAGCGTTTGAATACGGCGTTCCTCCACATGCAGGTCTTGCATTTGGTCTTGACCGTTTCGTTATGCTACTTGCAGGACGTACGAATTTACGTGATACAATTGCATTCCCGAAAACGGCAAGTGCAAGCTGCTTATTAACGGATGCGCCAAGCGAAGTATCTCCTGAGCAATTAAGCGAATTAAGCCTCGCGATTAAATCTTTTAAAAGATAAAAATAATGCGGAATACCTAGATTCTCTAACAAAAAATGTTGGGAATCTAGGTATTTTTTGTTTATTTCGAAAGAATTTGTTTTTTTGCTAGAAATCGTTTGAATTATCTGAAATATGGTGTTATGATATCTGTAATACGAATCCTGATGTGTTTGTCTAACTGCTAACTCTATTTAACAGTTTTGACCGAACACTATATCGTCGGGAGCCATCTAATTTTGTAGTGGCAAACAAGCCCCATATGGAGAGGGACGTTTAAAGCTATGAAGCGGGCACCCACCTGCAAATTGCGGGTTCAAAACGAATGTTTCATTGGCATTACGGCACTATCGGGATTCGTCCATACATAGAGTGCTAGAAGATGGATAGAGCAAAGTTGTAAATTGTGCTTGTTCTTTCTTTTACATTTACCCAACTTAAAAGAGTGCATTCGTTGATGGAAGCGAATAGCGACGTTTAAAAAGTGTTAGGTCGACATCGGAACTGACCCCAATAGGTATAGACAAATAAAAAAAGCAACTTCGATTGAAATCGGGTATAGATACCTAAACTTCAATTAGGAGGTGTTTTTTCTATGGGAACAAGAGTGAGTTATCCATATGATGTAAAAATGAAAGCGATTGAGATGCGATTAGCAGGTGTACCTATCAAACAGATTTTATTGGAATTAAATATACGCCATAAAACACAGGTGGAAACATGGATGCGCTGGTATAGAAATGGCGAAATGAATCGTTTGAAACAACCAGTAGGCAAACAATATAGCTATAATAAAGGTCCTGAATCTGACAACGAACAAAGGAGCGCTTAAAATGGCACACGTTCCATTGGATAAGTCGTTTATAGAAGTGTTTCAGGCTAACTATGCAACATGGCATGTTGACTAAATCGGCTAAATTACTATGCTCTTTAGATGTCTATAGGAATTTTTATTTATAGTTATACGACAGCATATTACTTTTGAGAATTTTCACTTGAACAATATCGTGATAAAATGTAATATAGGTTTGATTTTATCTTAGTATATAACTAGGTTTACTAATAAAAATTCAATAGATGGAGAGTGTAAGGATGTTACATCAATTTTCTCGTAACGAGCTCGCGATAGGTACTGAAGGACTCGAAAAATTAAAAAATACAACCGTAGCCATTTTAGGTGTAGGTGGCGTCGGCTCATTTGCTGCCGAGGCATGTGCTAGAAGTGGTATTGGACGCATTATTTTAGTTGATAAGGATAATGTAGATATTACAAATGTTAACCGTCAATTAGTAGCGTATCTTTCAACAGTAGGAAAATCCAAATCTGGTGTGATGAAAGAGCGAATTGCAGATATTAATCCAGAATGTGAAGTGATTGATATGCATATGTTTTACACAGAAGAAACGTATGAGCAATTTTTTGCACAAGGAATCGATTATGTTATCGACGCGAGCGATACGGTAATTTATAAAATTCACATTATGAAAGAATGCTTAAAGCGTAACATTCCTATTATTTCAAGTATGGGTGCCGCCAATAAAATGGACCCTACACGCTTTAAAATTGCTGATATTTCCAAAACACATACAGACCCATTAGCAAAAGTGATTCGTACAAAATTACGAAAAGATGGTATTCATAAAGGCGTAACCGTTGTATTCTCGGATGAAAGCCCAATTGTTGTACGTCCAGATGTCGTAGAGCATGTGGGAAAACCAGATGCAGCTATCCGCAAAGCGAAAATGCCACCATCTTCTAACGCGTTTGTACCCTCTGTTGCAGGTTTAATCGCGGCAAGTTGGGTAGTCAATAAAATTGTGGAAGACGTGAAAATTACCCGCGTGCAAGGATAAACCCCGTTTAAGCAACATGTAGTTTATATTTAGCAATTTAAAAATGCTAATTACAAGAGGAATCTGTAAAGTTTTCCATTAGGAACAGTGAGCTTACATGGGCACAGCGTGTCTGTGAATACGAGTTTGGCTGGCTTTTTCCTAAAATGGCTTGCAGATTCTTTTCTTTTACGGCATGACTATCAGTAGGAGAAATGACGTAAAATGCTCCCTTATGTTATTTATGCGGCTGATGCTCACTTTTTCTATGATACAATAGGGCTGTTAAAAAAGAGGGGGCATTCATTAATAATGGAGCAAATTTATCAAATGGAATATAGAGGCTTAAATCTATTCGATGAAATTAGCACAGTGGAATTAGCGATTGATGAGGCGAACAAGACGATACATATTTATGATGTTGGACAGGTTGTGACACCTGTTTTTAATTTTGATGTATCTGCTTATGAATTATCAGATGGTTTTTACAAAATGGCGGATATACTTCGCCACAAAAGGATTTTAACAGAACAGCAACCAGCAACGGAGCTGACGTTAAGCCAATGGTTAATTACAAATAATGTGTATTTTTATAGTCCGAAACAAAGAATAAAAAAATATGCCAACGGTTGCATTATTGAAATAATTGATCGAGACAAAGAACAATTTTTGTTTGACTACTATTTACAAAGAGTTTAATTTTACCAAAATAATTAATCTTACGTACACAAAATGCTAACAATTCACGAAATTGCCTTATTTTTTTCATGAGCTCACTTCTTCTTTTGGTTTATTGCTATAATTTGAATAATTCCAATATATATATACAAAAGGTCGCTTTGTTTGGAATGTTCAAATCTGCTTAAGGGGAGTAGAAATGGCGTTTGCCAAAACAAATGAGAACATGGGAGAGTGGAAAATGGAAATACAAGTAATTCGTGATCACTTAGATATTGTAAAGCTTCAAGAAAAAATGAATAGTATTGTATTTGACTATTTGGATACGTCTAATAATTACACAAAGGCTATGCGATCTTTAACGCCTTTATATACACAGGTTACTACGTTTTATAAGGAATACTTAGGGGCAAGAGCAGGAGAACTTCCGAAAGCCAATACATATTGGCATTTGTTTATAGATTGCAGTGCAAAGTTATGTTATTTCTTAGCTGCATCCATTTTTTATGCGTCCAATGAGCTACAAAAAACACCAGAAAAAGTAGAAAGTTTATTAACGATTGCGGCCTATTCTTTACCGAGTATTGAACAGGAAGAGAATGAGGAATTTTTAACGGCCATTTTTGCGTTGTACGGGGATGTCGTAGAAGATCATGAGAAAGTATCTGCTTTAAGAGATGAAGTGCTTGCTCAACAAGGTGACGCTAAACAGTGTTTACAACGCTTTAAATTGTTTGTAGAGAAAGAAATAGCTTAAAAAATATATTAAGAAATAACTATCTACCATTGTCGAACTTTAAAACGACAATGGTTTTTAATATTGTGAAGATGTTTAGGAAGAAGCCTGACAGGCAAACTGTAGACAAACAAAGAATGTCCTGTTGTCTACAGTTTTTCTTTTGAGAGAAGCCGATGACTGCTTTGAAGCCTTGCAGGCATGGCTTCAACAAATTTTCATAATTGTTTGATTTGTTTGAGTGCCAGGCACTAATTATGGAATGATTTAAGCTTGTTGTATATACTTGCCATCCGTTTTTCCTCTCCTGCAATAACGGGCTTATAAAACTCTGTCCCTACAAGTTCATCTGGTAAATATTGCTGGTCTACCCAGCCACCAAATGTCCCAATAGGGTTGTTATGCGGATATTGGTAGCCTACATGCCCTAAATCTTTGGCACCTTCGTAATGTGTATCGCGTAAATGTAGCGGAATCTCTCCTGTTTTACCTGCATGGATGCTTGCAATTGCAGCGTCTATTGCGGCAATTGCTGAATTTGATTTGGATGCAAGGCACATTTCAATAACAGCGCTAGCAAGTGGAATCCGTGCTTCAGGTAACCCTAGACGCTCTGCCGCCTGTACAGCTGCAAGCATATGTGCACCAACCTGAGGGTTAGCAAGACCAATATCTTCGTACGCCATAACAAGGAGTCGGCGACTTACGGCAACTAAATCACCTGTTTCAAGTAAATGTGCTAAATAATACAACGCTGCATTCGTATCACTGCCACGGACGGATTTTTGTAAAGCCGAGAGCAAGTTATAGAAATGTGAACCATTCTTATCTCCGTAGACACCAATTCGACCAATCAAATGTTCTAAAATATGGTCAGAAGCACTCGTTTGTCCGTTCACTTCATCACTTGCATAATAAAGCGACTCTAGCAAAGTTAATGCCTTGCGTGCATCTCCGTGAGCTGCAGTGGCGATTTGCTCGATTTGAGTTGCTGTCAGTACAAAATGATATTTCCCTAGTCCACGTTTGTCATCAGCAAGTGCTTTTTGAATAAGTTCTACTAAGTTAGCTGTAGTTAATTTTTTTAACTGATGAATTTCACCGCAACGCGAACGAATGGCTGGGTTAACATCATGATAGGGGTTTTCTGTTGTAGCCCCGATTAAAACGATAGAGCCATTTTCTACATGTGGTAACAAGGTATCCTGCTGTAATTTATTGAAGCGATGAATCTCATCTAAAAACAATAAGACTTTTCCTGAAATTCTCGCTTCTTGTACAATATCTTCAACGTCCTTTTTCCCAGCGCGTGTTGCATTGAGTGAAAAAAAAGGGAGTTTTGAGCTACCTGCGATGGCATTGGCTATCGATGTCTTACCTATACCTGGCTCACCGTACAGTAGCATAGAAGGAACATGTCCATTTTGAATCATTTTATATAAAGCCGTATCAGGACCGACAAAATCTTGTTGACCAACGATTTCATCAAGCGTTAATGGACGCATCCGATAAGCGAGTGGTTCGTTATGCAAAACATTATCCCCTTTCGTACGTTTGTTCTAAATTATAGTATATCATAACCTTCCAAGAGTATTTCCGAGTTCTTCAAGAGGAGATTATGATATACTGTTGGTAGTATTTTGACTAGACTAATTGAGGGTGATAAAATGAAAATTTCTACAAAGGGCCGTTACGGTCTCACGATTATGATTGAATTGGCAAAACATTATGGAGAAGGTCCAATTCCGCTTCGTAAAATTGCTGCTGAAAAAGAGCTTTCTGAAGCGTACCTAGAGCAACTTGTGTCTCCATTACGTAATTCAGGTTTGGTAAAAAGTGTACGTGGAGCGTATGGCGGTTATATGCTAGCGAATCCACCTAGTGAGATTTCAGCAGCAAACGTCATTAGTGTATTAGAAGGGCCAATCCAGCCTGTAGAAGGCATTGAAAATGAGGAAGCACCTCAACGAGAGCTATGGCTACGAATTCGTGATGCTGTAAAAAATGTATTAGATACAACGTCAATTGAAGATTTAGCACAATATACAGAGGAAAATGTCGTAGACGGCTATATGTTCTATATTTAATTTTATTAGACTAAAGCACCTCCAACGGTTTATATGCTGCCATGTTTTCGCCACTCTGCATGTTGTGCAAAGATGGACCCTTTAACATGCAGCGTTTTCGCCACTTGGGAAAAGACAGTACTTTAGTGTTTTTGGATAAAGGAGTTTTCAACATGAATGCAAACATCTATCTTGATCATGCGGCTACATCTCCGATGAATGACAAGGTAATAGACGCCATGACTTTAGCGATGCGTGATGTATATGGCAATGCATCGAGTATTCACGGAGCTGGGCGTGAGGCGCGGAAATATTTAGATCAGGCACGTGATATATTGGCACAATCCATTGGAGCAAAGCCAACGGAAATTATTTTAACAAGTGGCGGTACGGAAGCGGATAATACGGCAATTATTGGCACAGCTAATGCTCGTGCTCATGAAGGTAAGCATATTATTACAACTCAGATTGAGCATCATGCGGTGTTACATACTTGTGAGAAGTTGGAGAAAGATGGCTTTGAAGTGACCTATTTACCAGTAGATGCCAACGGGCGCATAACTGTAGAAGCGGTGCGACAAGCGCTACGTGAAGATACAATTTTAGTAACCATTATGTACGGGAATAACGAAGTGGGTTCAATTCAACCAATTGCTGAAATTGGTCAGTTGTTACGGGAACATAAAGCGACGTTCCATACGGATGCCGTACAGGCTTACGGCTTAGAAAACATTGATGTAGCTGCTTTGCAGGTTGATTTATTAAGTGTCTCAGCGCACAAAATTAATGGACCAAAAGGAATTGGTTTCCTTTATCAAAAGACAGGTACACCACTTGCAAGCTATGCATTTGGCGGTTCACAAGAGAAAAAACGTCGTGCAGGTACGGAAAATATTCCTGCTGCTATTGGCTTTGCTACAGCTGCTCAAAATGCAAGTGAGTTGCGCGAAAGTAAGCGAGCACTGTACAATCGCTTTAAACAAATTATGTTGGATGTTTTTTCACATGAAAAGTTAGTATTTCATGTCAATGGTGATCCACAAAATGTCCTGCCGCACGTATTAAATATTAGTTTTGCTAATATGGAGGTAGAGTCATTTTTAGTGAACCTAGATATGGCTGGTATTTACGCATCCAGTGGCTCTGCCTGCACAGCAGGTACAATTGATCCTTCACATGTGTTAGTAGCGATGTATGGAAAAGGGGCAGATGAGTTGCGGAACTCTATTCGCTTTAGCTTTGGCCAAGGACTAACTGAAGAAGATGTACGTCAAGCAGCAGAAAAAACAGCTACGATTGTGAAAAGATTGGCAAAATAATTTGCTGCAAAAGATAACTTTAAACCCTTATAAAGAAGCTTTTACTATAAATAAAGCCACAAAGTAAGGTTTAAATGAATTGAATAAAAGAAAAGGTGACCACAATGATCGAAACACGTGACCCATCAAAAATCCGTGTCGTCGTCGGCATGTCAGGTGGGGTAGACTCTTCCGTTGCTGCCTATTTATTAAAGCAACAAGGGTACGAAGTAATTGGTATTTTTATGAAAAACTGGGATGATACAGACGAAAATGGCGTTTGTACCGCGACAGAAGATTACGAAGATGTGATTAAAGTATGTAATCAAATCGGTATTCCTTATTATGCTGTCAATTTTGAAAAGCAATATTGGGATAAAGTCTTCACATACTTTTTAGAAGAATATAAAGCGGGACGCACACCAAACCCGGATGTAATGTGCAATAAGGAAATTAAATTTAAAGCATTCCTAGAGCATGCCATGAATCTTGGGGCAGATTACTTAGCAACAGGACATTATGCACGCATTGATCGCAGTGGTGATGGCGAGGTACGTATGCTTCGTGGTGTTGATGATAATAAGGACCAAACGTATTTCCTTAATCAATTATCACAGGAGCAACTAGCGCATGTCATGTTCCCAATTGGGGATATTGAGAAAAAAGAAGTGCGTAAAATTGCTGAAGAAGCAGGGCTTGCTACAGCTAAGAAAAAGGATTCAACAGGTATTTGCTTTATCGGAGAGCGTAATTTCAAAGAGTTTTTAAGTCAATATTTACCTGCTCAACCTGGCAAAATGGAAACGATGGATGGCGTAGTAATGGGGCAACATGATGGGTTAATGTATTATACATTAGGTCAACGTCATGGTCTTGGCATAGGTGGAGACGGTGAGCCATGGTTTGTCCTTGGGAAAGATTTAGAACGTAATGTGTTACTTGTCGGTCAAGGATTCCACCATGATGCTTTATACTCGACATCGCTAACAGCAGTGAAAATGGGCTATACTTCGACAAAAAAATTGCCCGGGAAATTTTCTTGTACTGCGAAATTCCGCTATCGTCAAACAGATACTCCTGTAGAGGTAGAAATTTTAGAAGACGGTCGTACACATATTGTGTTTGCAGAACCTGTACGTGCTATAACACCTGGACAGGCTGTTGTGTTATATGACGGTGAAGTTTGCTTAGGTGGCGGTACAATTGATGAAGTTTATAAAAACAATGAAAAACTAACATACGTTGGATAACTCGCGAAAAAGACTGCGACTCTAAACTTTAAAGTGTATCGAGCAAATAACCTTGGTGTACACGAAAGAGCGATCAGATGTGCAGTCTTTTCGCTACATAGAGGTGAAATGATTTGGATTTTAACGAGCAAGGAATACTAGCGTTCCAAGAGAAACGTTATGAGGATGCTGCACAGCTTTTTACCAAAGCAATTGAAGCAGAGCCTGAAAATGCAATTGGCTATGTGAATTTTGGGAATTTATTGGCGGTCTTAGAAGATACAGAACGAGCAGAGCGTTTTTTTCAAAAAGCAATTACTGTAGATGAAACGGCAGCTACAGCCTATTATGGTTTAGCTAATTTATATTATAATGCGGAACGCTATGCCGAAGCGTTAAAACTTTATGAGCAAGCTGTGAAGCATAAAATTGCAGGTGCGGATGTTTATTATATGATGGGCAAATGCTTTGAACGAATGGAAAATCCGAAGCTGGCTTTGCCATACTTACAACGTGCGGCAGAAATTGCACCAGAGGATACACAAATTCGCCTAGCATATGCAATTGTGCTCTGTGCATTAGAAATGTTTGTGGAAGGCAAGAAGGAGTTAGATTATTTAATCGAACAGGATTGGAATAATGCAGATGCTCATTATAACTTAGGTGTGCTGTATGCTGTATCCACTGAACAAACAGAAGATGCGATGTACCATTTAAAGCAGGCATTTACGATTCAACCAGAATATGACCAAGCGCGTTATATTTACGATATGATTGCCCAACGATTTAATTAAAGCTGGTGGGACAAAACTTGAAGATATGAAACAAAGACAAAGTTGTCAGCTATTCTTTCTTTTGCAAGAATAGAACGCTAGTTGATGGTAGCGAAGGCGGTGACTCCTGCGGCTTACTGTGCTGAGCGGAAAGCAAGACCGTAGAGGATATCAACGGTAACAAAAAAAGTGATAGATTGATCGCAGTCAATCTATCACTTTTTCTCTTTACTTGAGTCATTATTTGCTGTCTTTAACTGCACTGTCAAATGTCAGTTGTGATAAATATTTTGCTAAATACGCAATGGGTGTTGTGTCTAACAGGGACGATTCAGTATCGTTAGCCTTTAAAATATTGATTTCTTTATTGAGCCGTTCCATTTTACGATCTAATTCAGCAGCTTGTAGCGCCGCTTCTTTTAGTTCCTTACGAATATGTGCAGGCACTTCCTTATTGTATTTATAGTAAATTTTATGTTCGAGACTTGCCCAAAAATCCATTGCAATCGTTCGTATTTGAATTTCCGTATAGACCTTTTCCATTCGATCGGACATAAAAATCGGAATTTTAATAATAAGATGTAGGCTTTGGTAGCCATTCTCTTTTGGATACGTGATATAGTCTTTTACGTCCACTACTTCAATATCATTTTGTGCTTGCAACATCGCACTTACTTTATAAATATCTTCTACAAAGGAGCACGTAATACGGACGCCTGCTATATCCCGAATATGTTCGCGAATACTATCGATGGCAGGTGTCAGCTCCTTTTTCTTCATCTTTAATAAGATGCTTTTTGGTGATTTTACTCGAGTGGACACATGTTCAATGGGATTATATTCGTGCATAAGCTTAAATTCTTCTTGTAAAATATTGATTTTTGTTTCCACTTCATTTAACGCAAATTTATAAGCTAAAAAGAAGCGAGTAAGTTCTGTTTGGAGTGTTTTAATAGTTGTGGCTTCAAGTTCATTTGTCATCTTAAAAAATCCTTTCTTCCGAAAAAATTGTGTACCTTCAGTAAGATGTACTTGGACACTTATCAGTTAATTGGCTACCAACATATGTATATCTCCTTTTAAGCTTAGCAAAAAGGAGGGGAAATTAGAAATTTACACGCTACTAAAAGGTGCGATTTCTTGTTAGTATGCCCTGTTTCCACTCATTGCTGTGCAAGATGCATTTTCTTCAAAAAAAAGACAACATACTTTAAGAGAAAACACTCAAGTATGTTGTCTAGAGTTTGGGCCATTATACAATAATTTTTGCATTTAAATTGTAACGCTTATTGAATTCTTCAACAAAAATTTGTAAGTCGATATAAGTGCCAATATATGGCTCATTTTCTTGATCGCGTAGGAAACTACAAGTTGCTTTTAATGATTTTGAAAACTCAAGTAGCATTTGTTCATTATCAAGTTGAATCTGTAATGATAAGGAATCATCTATCGTGTTGACTTTAAAATATTTGCCATCAATAATGCGCTCTAAATTGGTTTCTTTAAATGGAAAAACATAATCTTTATAGATAAGTTTCACAGTATCCCGCCTTTTTTACAATAATTCACAACTTCCGTATAAGGTAAATCTCCACCGAAAATAGAAAGTGAGCTACCGATTGTGACATGTAGCTTTCCATTTGAAATGGCTCTGAATTTTTCTAAGTCCTCTAAAGAACGAACACCACCTGCATAGGTTGTTGGAATAGATGTCCAAGCTGCTAAATCTCGCACTAAGCTTTCCTGCATGCCACCTTTTTTTCCTTCAACATCCACTGCATGAATCAATAGTTCATCACAAAATTCTTCAATATAGGAAATGTTTTGTGGATTGACTTCAAAATCACTAAATTTTGTCCATTTATCTGTGACTACAAACCACTTTCCATCACGCATCCGGCAACTTAAATCGATTACAAGATGTTTTTTACCGATTAGCTTAACGAGTTGCTCTAAGCGATTGACGTCGAGTTGTCCATCATGAAAGATAAAAGATGTCACGATAACATGCGAAGCACCTGCATCTATGTACTTTTTAGCGTTTTCAGTCGTAATGCCACCTCCGACTTGTAAACCTCCTGGGTAAGCTGTTAAGGCTGCTAGTGCGGCTTGTTCATTGCCACTACCAAGCATGATAACATGCCCGCCTACTAATTGATCTTTTGCAAACATGTTGGCATAATAACTAGGCTCGTATTCTGAAATGAAGTTTTCGATAACTTCTTGATTTTCATATCCTAGCGTGCTTCCAACAATTTGTTTTACTTTGCCATCGTGTAAATCGATGCAAGGTCTAAATTCCACTAGCTTCACAATCCTTCCAAACAACAAATTCTTACTGTATATCATAGCATGCTTAGTGTTAAAATAGCCGTAATTCATCATTTGTCAAAATAATGTTAAAAAATTTGAGGATTTTCTAGATAAAACGATTTTTCTTCATGTGCTGTGGTAAAATAATAAGATTGAAATATACAAGTAAGGAGACGAATCGATAATGACAGAAAATCTAGATTTATTTGAACTGAATAAGCTATTTATTCTCGGACGTCCGATTGTCTCTATTTTCCACAATGTTCAAAATATGTATTCTATCGTACGCGTGAAAATTCAAGAAACAAATTTGCAATATGATGATAAGGAAATTATTGTCGTTGGTTATTTCCCTCAATTGCAAATGGACGAACAATATCGTTTTACGGGTACTATGAGACAGCATCCAAAATATGGTGTACAATTTCAAGTTGAGACGTTTACAAAAGAAGTGCCCGCAACTGAGCAAGGTATCGTTCACTACCTATCAAGTGATTTATTTGTTGGTATTGGTAAAAAAACGGCTGAAACGATTGTGGAGAAACTTGGTCCCAATACAATCCGTCTTATATTAGAAGACCCGAATGTCCTTGATGATGTACCACGACTATCTGCCGAAAAAAAGGAAGCCATTCATCGTACCATTGAGCAAAATCTTGGATTGGAACGTATCATGATTCAGTTAAATGAATGGGGATTTGGACCGCAGCTAGGCATGAAAATTTACCAAACATACCGCACAGAGACGATTGATTTATTAACTGAAAACCCTTATCGACTCATTGAAGATGTGGACGGTGTCGGTTTCTTTCGGGCAGATGAGCTTGGTGCAAAATTAGGCATCACAGGCAATCATCCTGACCGCATTAAGGCGGCTATTTTACATATTCTAAATACAGCCGCGTTATCGGATGGACATGTATTTTTAGATGCGGAACATGTATTACCACAAGTGAAAGATATGTTGGAGCAAAGTCAACGCCAAGAAATACCATATGAAGCAATTTCTAAGGCATGTATCGAATTGCGTGAGGAAAATAAAATCTATGGTGAAGAAACGAGACTATATTTGCCATCTCTATATTTTTCGGAGATTGGTATTGCCTCAAAAATAATTGCGCTAACGGAACGCAATAGTCAGGCGAAGCATTTTAGTAAAGATGAAATTCGCAAGTCAATCGGCGATACAGAAGCGTTATTAAGTGTCACATATGCAGAAACACAAGCTTTTGCAATTGAACAAGCACTTAATTCAGCTGTCATGATTTTAACGGGTGGTCCTGGTACAGGAAAAACGACGGTTGTTAGGGGCATTGTAGAAGTATATGCAAAACTTCACGGGCTTTCACTTAATCCAAAGGAATATGCGCAAAAAGAAGAGCCGTTTCCTATTATTTTATGTGCACCAACAGGTCGTGCAGCTAAGCGTCTAGCTGAGTCTACGGAGCTACCTGCGATGACCATTCACCGCTTATTAGGTTTTACAGGTCAGGAGAAAGAGGAAGAAACGGAGCGAGAGGTTACTGGAAAACTAATCATTGTTGATGAAATGTCCATGGTAGATACATGGCTTGCCCATCAATTATTAAAATCATTACATGAGGATGTGCAAGTTGTTTTTGTTGGCGATCAAGATCAGCTACCACCAGTAGGCCCAGGACAAGTGCTCAAAGATTTACTTGCCTCGCAACAAATACCGACTGTTGAACTGACAGATGTTTATCGTCAGGCGGAAGGTTCAACCATTATTGAACTCGCCCATCAGATTAAACGTGGTACAATTCCAAATGATCTAACGATGAAAACATCGGATCGTTCCTTTATTAAAGCTTCTTCAGAGCAAGTGGCGAACGTTGTAACACAAGTTGTGAAAAGTGCAGTAGCAAAAGGGCAAGAAATCCGAAATATCCAAGTTTTAGCACCGATGTATAAAGGGCCAGCCGGAATCGATAACTTAAATAAATTGATTCAAGCACTTGTCAATCCGAATGATACTGGTACAAGAAAGGAACTTGTCTTTGGTGATGTAACGTATCGCATAAAGGATAAAGTATTACAGCTTGTAAATCAGCCAGAAAGCAATGTTTTTAATGGGGATATGGGCGAAGTCATTAGTATTATCAAAGCAAAGGAAACGGTGGAGAAGCAGGATTTACTTGTCGTGTCTTTTGATGGAATTGAAGTAACTTATCAGCGCAGCGATCTTAATCAATTAACCTTGGCTTATTGTTGCTCCATTCATAAATCACAAGGCTCAGAATTTCAAACGGTGATTATGCCAGTGGTGCGTGGCTATTCGAAAATGCTACGTCGTAATTTATTATATACTGGTATTACACGTGCGAAAAATTTCTTAATTTTATGTGGTGAACCAGATGTGCTAGCTAGCGGTTTACAACGAACAGACGATTTACAACGTTTCACGTCTCTGCGCGCACGACTTAACCCAATGGAAGCATCTAATGAGGTTATACTAGTGGAGGAGACGCTAACGCAACAAAATGAAGAGAACAATCAACAAGAGGATGCTCCGACTGTGCTACAGCTAACGGTCGAAACCTTACCATACATCCATCCAATGATTGGAATGGATGGCATATCTCCATATGATTTTATGGATGAATCATAAGAAAAATTAGTTTTATGAGGTGAAGAAATTGAAACGCATTGTGTACTTGCTCCTATTCATGCTGCTATTACCATTCGTGCAGAAGGTACATGCCAGTAATATAGTTATTCAAGTGAATGAGGAAGCAACTGTCTTTGATAATCGTTCAGGCTCACTTGAACAAGTAGGAACATTATCAGCAGGACAAACATTTGAAGTGACAAAAGATTATGGGCCTAACTGGTGGCAAATTCGTTGGGGAGGTAACTACGGTTATGTAGATAAACGATACACGACTGTTGTTCCATCCAAGACATATCAAAATAACGTACCTTCTGTTGTCAAAGTAAAAGATTACATTGTAGCAACAAAGGTAACGCCTGTTTATGATAATACCGGTAACAAACTAGTGCAATTTGCAACATTATCGGAAGGTGTTCGTTTCCCCTTATATAGTAAAATGGGCAGTTGGTACGGAATTGCTGTGAACGGACGACTGGGTTTTGTACATAGTAATTTTGTTACAGAAGAAAAAGGGCAGGACACCACTGATCCATCAACAAAGCCGGTTGAAAAACCTACGCCGACACCACCAACATTACCAACAACCCCGCCAAGTAAACAAAATGGCTATATTGAAGCGTTGGAAAATGCTGTTCTCTATGATCTTCGTCGAGAACAACCAATGTCGATTGCGACACTGTTAAAAGGACAACAGTTAGAAATTGCCAATGTTATAGATGAAATGTATGTTCAAGTACGGTGGGGCAAAACGTTCCTTTATGTGGAAAAATCAAAAATAAAATTTGTCAATACGCCGTCTTTTAAAAATAGCGGTAATGATAATGCAGTAAAAAATCAATATTTCATTCCAATATCAGGGAATAATGAAATTTATGATCGAACAGCGAAAAAATTACAGCCGTTTGCAAAGTTGGATGTAAATCGACGCTACCCCATTTTACGAAAAGAGCAGAATTGGTATGTTACGACAATAGGTGGACGTGAAGGTTATATTCACAGTTCTAAGGTAGCATTAGATCGTGGCGTACCTGTTATGATGTACCATCATTTCTTAAAGGAGAATGAATTAGGGCGCTTTAAAAATGTAAGTACAACGATAACAGATACCCAATTTGCTAATGAAATGAAGTATTTGAAAGATAAAAAATATGAAACGGTTAGTACGAATGATTTATTGCGCTTTATGCGCAATGAAATTACATTGCCTGCTTATTCCATTGTTTTAACATTTGATGATGGTTTATTATCTACAAGAGAATATGCCTATCCAATATTAAAAAATTATGGATTTCAAGCAACTCAATTTTTAATTACGTATCGCAATGAATATTCACCTGCAGAACAACTGTTTAATTATAATGATTTACAAGCACTGTCGAAACAGGATATGGATTATATGCAAGATGTCTTTACGTTTGAATCGCACACCTATAATTTACACGATATGATTGGCAATAAAGGGAAAATGTTGTTGATTCCTTACCATGAGGTCGTAGAAGATTTAAAGCGCAGTTTAACATTCATACCGAATGCAAAAGCCTTTGCATATCCATTTGGTCAATATAATGCCAATACGATTTATGCGGTGAAAGAAGCTGGGTTTACAATGGCTTTTTCAACAAAGCCTGGCTACAACAATCCATATGATGATATCTACCAAATTAAACGCCTTTACAGCGATCAACAAACGAGCTTAGCGCAGTTCAAAAAAATGGTTTCACCTTTTGCTCAATAATGGAACGTGGACTGACTAACTGCTTTTCGACGAAAAACTATATGTACAAAAAACAAACCCGCATCTTCAGGGAAGATGCGGGTTTGTTTTGTAGTAGATTTTATTTCAAAAGGATGGGATTAATGCAAGCCGATTAAGTGATGTTTTACCACTTCATACGCTTGGCAAACATTTTCGTATTGATCTTGTTCTTTTGCAATCATATCGGAAGCAATAGAGAACAATAAATTTTCTTCATTATGATCTTCCATTTGGTTCATTAAAGCTGCTTCCATTTGAGCTACATAGGAAATAATTTGTGTATTCATTTTTTTATTTTCTCCTTTATTGGACAAATGATGTTTTTCTTTTCTTGATGACTATATCTTACTCCAGTTAGTCAAAAGAAATCTAGAAAGTTGTACTAATGAAATGAGGTATTTTGATGAATGTGACACAAAAATGAACTTGTTTGAAAAGTGCTTTTTGAAACCGTTTTTATCTAAAATCACTGATAATTCAAGCTTTATCGTCAATTTTGTTGTGTATTATTAAACTAGTACAGTTGGCTGTGAAATAGCGTTTGATATAGTACAGATAAGTAGTTATGGAACGAAAAAACGTAAAACTTCATATACTACATGGAATGAAAACATAGGTAACTTTTTTAGGGGTGAATGTATGCCAGTAATAACAGGCCAGCAGTATATTAAGCGCATCGATGCATTGCAAACGCATATCTCAATAGATGGCGCAGTCGTTACGGGAAAGGTTTCAGAACATCCAGCATTTAAAGGCGTAATGCAAAGTCAAGCAAAGCTCTTTGATTTGCAACATGATGAGGCGTTACATGATAGCTTGACCTATGTATCACCAAAGAGTAATGAGCGGGTAGGTATGTCTTTTCTACAAGTGACAAAGGTTGAAGATTTAGTAACAAGACGTCAAGCTGCACGTGAGTGGGCTTTATCTAATCATGGCTTAATGGGAAGAAGTCCTGATTATATGAACACTACTTTAATGGCATTAGCATCTGCCGCTGAATATTTAAAAGATAAGCCAAATTGTTTTCCAGATCATCTGCTAAATTTTTATGAATATGCACGTGAAAATGATTTGACGATGACGCATACGTTTATTGAGCCACAAGTAAACCGTCAACGATATCATTATGAAGATGAAGAGGTCATCATTGCGGCTAAAATTGTAGGGAAAACGACTCAAGGACTGGTAATTAAAGGGGCAAGATTGCTTGCCACACAAGGTGGCATTACAGACGAACTGCTTGTTTTATCAACAAATGGCTTTGATAAGGAAAAAGGGTTTGGTTTTTCCATACCAAGTGATACGAAAGGATTGAAATTTTTATGTAGACAGTCATTTGTCGGAGGGGAATCAACGTTCGATCATCCTTTAAGCGCCCGCTTTGAGGAAATGGATGCGATTGTTGTCTTTGATGATGTCGTGGTACCGTGGGAGCGCGTTTTTTATTATGAAAATAATGAGGTTGCCAATAACTTCATGAATGTGAGTGGCTTCCAAGCGTATACTTTACATCAAGTATTGTCCCGACAAATTGCTAAAACAGAATTTGTTTTAGGTGTTGTCCAATCAATTGTTAATACAATCAATATTGGCGAATACCAACATGTACAGCAAAAAGTAGTGGAAATCATTGTAACATTAGAAACGATGAAAGCTTTATTGCTCAAATCCGAACTAGAAGCTAAAAGAGACGACTTTGGTTATATAAGACCTGACCATCCAACATTACAGGTAGCCATTCAAATTTTCCCTAAAGTCTATCCAACCTTTACAGAAATCATTCAATTATTAGGTGCAAGTGGCTTAATGTCTATTCCGAGTGAAAAAGCATTTGGCGCAGATGATGGGGATTTGGAGCATTATTTACAATCATTTAGGGATGGTGGAGAAGAGCGTGTCAAAAAATTCCGTTTAGCATGGGATTTAACGATGAGTAGTTTTGGCACGAGACAAACGCTATATGAGCGATATTTCTTTGGAGACCCAGTACGTTTATCGAGCTTACTCTACCAATCGTATAATCGGGAGCCATTTATACAAAGAGTAGAAAATTTCTTAAAAAATAAAGATTAAGCGCTATTCGAAATGTTGTACTTTGGTTAATTTTAGATAGCTGACATATTTTTTAGCTGACTGCCATCATTTCATATCAATATAGAAATGCAATGATTGACAGAAGGCCATAATTTTTTTATAATGTGCGTTAGAAAATAGAAAAAACGATGATGGAACAAGTACGTATTTGTGCGTGTAGAAGAAAGGGATTTCTAGGCTGAAAAAATCCTCACGTCAACAAGTGCCGAAAGCTACTCCAGAGTGCAGCTAATCCCTGCCGTTCACTTACGTTACAAGTGCTAAAGAGGTAAGTATACACAATACTTACAACTAGGGTGGTACCGCGAGACAATATACAGAGTCCTCGTCCCTTTTTGGGGATGAGGGCTTTTTTATGCGTATAAGCGGCTTCATATCGTAATTTTACACTATTAGAGGAGGAACTTTTCACATGAAAGCAGTAGAAATTCGCCGTATGTATTTAGAATTCTTTAAAGAAAAAGGACATCACCATGAACCATCAGCACCTCTTGTGCCAATTAATGACCCTTCATTACTTTGGATTAACTCGGGTGTAGCAACATTAAAACCTTATTTTGATGGTCGTATTATTCCTGATAATCCGCGTATTACGAATGCACAAAAATCGATTCGTACGAACGATATTGAAAACGTAGGGAAAACAGCACGTCACCATACATTCTTTGAAATGTTAGGTAACTTTTCTATTGGTGATTACTTCAAAAAAGAAGCAATTCATTACGCTTGGGAATTTTTAACGGATAAAAAGTGGATGGGCTTTGATCCTGAACTTTTATCGATTACCATCCACCCAGAAGACCAAGAAGCATATGACGTATGGCATAACGAAATTGGCATTCCAGAAGAACGTTTAATTCGATTAGAAGGGAACTTCTGGGATATCGGGGAAGGTCCATCTGGTCCAAACTCTGAAATTTTCTACGATCGTGGAGAAGAATATGGTGCAGATGAAAATGATCCAGAAATGTATCCTGGCGGAGAAAACGAACGTTATTTAGAAGTTTGGAACTTAGTGTTCTCTCAATTTAACCACAATCCTGATGGTACTTATACACCATTACCAAAGCAAAACATTGATACAGGGATGGGACTAGAACGTATTGTATCAGTTGTACAAAATGTTCCAACAAACTTTGATACGGATTTATTTATGCCAATCATTGAAAAAATTGAACAATTTGCTAATCGCAAATACAAGCGTCCTGGTGAAGTCTCGTTAAGTGAAATCTTCGGTTCAGAAGAAGACATTAATACACCATTCAAAGTGATTGCAGACCATATCCGTACTGTGGCATTTGCTATCGGTGATGGCGCTCTTCCTTCAAATGAAGGTCGTGGTTATGTATTGCGTCGTTTACTACGTCGTGCAGTACGTTACGCTAAACAAATTGGTATCGAAAAACCATTTATGTTTGAATTAGTACCAACAGTTGGACAAATTATGGTGGATTTCTACCCAGAAGTTACGGAGAAATGTGAATTTATCCAACGTGTGATTAAAAACGAGGAAATTCGTTTCCATGAAACATTAGATGGTGGTCTTGCTATTTTTAATGAAGTTGTAGAAGCACAAAAAGCAGCGGGTCATGATTATATTCCTGGAGCAGATGCATTCCGTCTTTACGACACATATGGCTTCCCAATCGAGTTAACAGAAGAATATGCAGAAGAAGTAGGCATGAAAGTGGATCATGAAGGATTCGAAGTGGCAATGAATGAACAACGTGAACGTGCGCGTGCAGCTCGTCAAGATGTGGATTCAATGCAAGTACAAAATGAAGTGCTAGCAAACTTAACCGTTGCAAGTGAATTCGTTGGCTATGATACATTATCAGTAGAAACGGAAGTTGCAGCAATGATTGTCAACGGACAAGTCGCGAAGGTCGCTTCAGAAGGTCAAGAAGCTTTAGTTGTCTTAGCAAAAACACCGTTCTACGCTGAAATGGGTGGACAGATTGCTGATAGTGGTGTAATTTCCAATGACGGCTTTACAGCAATCGTTAAGGATGTTCAAAAAGCACCAAATGGACAACCGTTACACACAGTTCTTGTTGAATCAGGTGAAATGCATGTTGAAGATGCAGTAAAAGCGGTAGTTAATCGCAGTGAACGTAATCTCATCATTAAAAACCATACAGCAACGCACATTATGCAACGTGCGTTAAAAGACGTATTAGGTGACCATGTTAACCAAGCAGGTTCTTATGTTGGTCCTGATCGATTACGCTTCGACTTCTCTCACTTCGGTCAAGTAACAAAAGAAGAGTTACAACAAATTGAACGTATTGTAAATGAAAAAGTGTGGGAAGATATTGAAGTCGTGATTGAAGAAAAGGCGATTGATGAAGCGAGAGCAATGGGAGCAATGGCATTATTCGGCGAAAAATACGGTGATATCGTGCGCGTCGTTTCCATTGGCGATTATTCAATCGAACTTTGTGGCGGTATCCATGTAAAACGTTCTTCTGAAATTGGCTTCTTTAAAATTGTATCAGAAGGTGGTATTGGCGCAGGAACGCGTCGTATCGAGGCTGTAACTGGAAAAGTGGCATATGAGGCGGTCAAAGAAGAAGAGTCGCTATTAAATGATGCAGCAGCATTATTAAAAGCAAATCCGAAAGATATTGTGACAAAAGTTCATGCACTACAAGCAGACTATAAAGAATTACAACGTGAAAATGAAGGATTATCACAAAAAATTGCCAATGCACAAGCAGGTGCTATTGTAGATGCAGCCCAAACATTTGGTGATGTGACAGTACTTTCAACGAAAGTTGAAGCGAAAGACAATAACCAACTGCGTCAAATGATGGATGACCTAAAAGGTAAAATGACAAAAGCTGTTGTTGTCCTAGGTGCTATTGATGGCGATAAAGTCATGTTATGCGCAGGTGTCACGAAAGATTTAGTTGGTGGCAATTACCATGCAGGAAATATTGTGAAAATGGTGGCAGAAGCTTGTGGCGGTAAAGGCGGCGGTCGTCCAGATATGGCGATGGCAGGTGCTAAAGATGCTTCAAAACTTGATGAAGCGCTACTTTCTGTGTATGATTACGTTAAATCCATTTAATTAATACGTCAAATCGGTTATAATAAAGAGAAATCGGAGATGAGCTTCTTTGCACATCTCCTTATTTCTGAAAGCGAGGTGCTGGTCATGAGTTCATTTGATCAAACGATGAAATTTAATTTTCCAGAAGAATCAATGGAACAGGAAGTCAAGCAGGTAATGTTGAAAGTACATTCTTCATTAGAGGAAAAGGGATATAATCCTATCAATCAGATTGTCGGTTACTTACTTTCTGGTGATCCGGCGTATATTCCTCGCCATCAGGATGCTCGTAATTTAATTCGCAAGCTAGAGCGTGACGAAATTCTAGAAGAGCTTGTTAAATTTTATATTAAAAAGAATAACGAGGGCTAGAAATGAGAATTATGGGATTAGACGTTGGGTCGAAAACAGTCGGTGTTGCCATTAGTGATGCACTTGGCTGGACGGCTCAAGGTATTGAAACCGTAAAAATTGATGAAGCAAATGGCGAATTCGGCATCGACCGTATTGCTGAGCTAGTGAAGGAATATACTATCACTGAATTTGTTGTAGGATTCCCGAAAAACATGAATAATACGGTAGGACCACGTGGTGAAGCTTCTGAAAACTATAAAAAGTTATTAGAAGAGACATTTTCACTGCCGGTTAAACTTTGGGATGAGCGTTTAACGACGATGGCTGCCGAGCGCATGCTAATCGCAGCGGACGTAAGTCGCAAAAAACGCAAGCAAGTCATCGATAAAATGGCTGCTGTGATGATTTTACAAGGCTATTTAGATAGCAAAAACTAATTAATGAGGTGGCAAACATGGCTCACGAGCATAACCATGAAGAAGAATTACACGTACAACACATTACAGTGATTGACGAAAACGGAAACGAGCAACTTTGCGAAGTAATTCACGTACACGAGTCTCCTGAATTCGGTAAATCTTACGTATTTTACTCAATGGTAGGAGCAGAAGAAGATGAAGACGGCTCTGTAGAAATCTTCGTATCATCATTTGTACCTTCTGAAAACGGTGAAGATGGCGAATTAACACCGATTGAAACAGAAGCAGAGTGGGACATGGTAGAAGACGTTTTAAACGCTTTAGAGGACGAAGACGAAGAATAATTGTTTTCATTTTAAAGTGTAAAGAACAAGGATGGCAAAAGCGGTCCTTGTTCTTTTTTTACGCCAATCAACTTGGACGTACAAGGGCAAGAACTAATCAGCTCATTTGTAAGGAGGAAGTTAAATGAACGAGGAAACACAAGAATTTATTATTATCGGAGAAAATGGTCAAGAGCAAACATGCCGAGTTGTATTTACATTTGATGCCGAGGAGAAATCATATGTATTGTTCTCACTGATTGATGAAAAGGGGCATGAAATCCCTGGTGATATTTCAGCGATGACATTCGATTATGATGATAACAGCGGGGAAATGATTAATTTGCAACCTGTGGAAACGGATGCTGAATGGGAAATGATTAATGAAGTTGTATTAACACTGCTAGATGAATTTCAGGAGGAACCACAGCTTATAACCGTGACGAATGAAGATGGCACAGACCAGGTGTGCGAGGTTATTCATACATTTGCTTCTGAACAATTTGGTAAATCATATGTACTTTATGTTGCTGTTTCAGACGAACCAATGGAGGAACGTGATATTTTCGCCGCTCAATATGTACCTGGACCAGATGGAACGATTGAGGATTTACTACCGATTGAAACAGATGCAGAATGGGAGTTCGTTGAAGATATTTTAAATGACTTATAAAAAAACATACTCAAAGTATAACTTTGAGTATGTTTTTTTATATATGAGTGCCAGTCACTCAAACAATTTGCTACGATGTCTAATAGAAAATTTCTATCTGAAGCTAAAAAGGATTCTATCGTCCAACGAATATTGTGTTTAGTAGAGAGAAAAACGTGTGTAACGTACAGAAAAACAAGGAAATCTTCCTAGCAAAATTACATAAAGATTGATACATGGGAAAAACAAGAAAAAATGGCATTGACCAATTACAAGTAAACGGATAAGATTTGTTGTAATAAAAATAGAAAATTTCAAATAGTTTATTTTAAGAGAATTATTCAACTGTACATGAAATGCTCTATATTTATTTGCAATTAAACCAAGTAAATTAATAAAAATAGGAGGATATAGTATGAAAAAATTATGGTTATGGTTTGCTAGCGTGTTAATCATTGTCCTTGCTGGCTGTACAGATTCGAAGCAGGTAAAACAAGACGACGTTGTTACATTAAATGTAGGGGCTGCAAGTGTTCCTCATGCGGAAGTATTAGAATATTTAGCGGAAGATCTTGCACAAGATGGTGTGAAGTTAAATATTTCCATATTAAAAGATGCTGTCCAAACCAATCAACAAACAGCGGACGGTGAACTGGATTTCAACTATTTTCAGCACATTCCGTTTTTAGAACAGACGAATAAAGAAAGTAATCTAGATTTGGTAAGTGTCAAAGGTATTCATATTGAGCCATTCGGAGTCTATTCAAAAACAATTCACGATATCAAGGATTTACCACAAAATGCAAAAGTAGCTGTGCCAAATGACATTGTCAATTTTTCACGCGCATTACTACTGTTTGAACATAATGACCTTATCCAATTAGATGATGCAAAGGACAGTGATTTCACAGTTGAGGATATTACAAAAAATGAAAAGAACATTCAGTTTATAGGTGTTGATCCATTGTTATTAGTGCGCTCGTTAGATGATGTAGACGCGTCTGCTATCAATACGAATTACGCATTAGAAGGAGGTTATAATCCACTTGAGGATGCACTTATTATTGAAGGGCCGGAGTCACCTTATGTCAATATTATTGCAACGACGAAAGAAAAACAGCAGGATGCTGCCATTCAAAAAGTAGTGAAATGGCTGACAAGTGAAAAGGCAAGAAAATTTTTTGAAGATCAATATAAAGGAGCTGTCGTTCCAGTATTTTAGCATGTTGAACAGATTATACGGATTCAAGTGCATAGGAGGGAAATAGGAATGATTGAATTTATAAATACGACGAAGGAATTTCATGTTGGGCAAGCGACTGTGAAGGCGTTAAATCACATTAATTTAACTATTCAGAAAGGTGATATATTTGGCGTAATTGGCTTTAGCGGCGCTGGGAAAAGTACTTTACTTCGCACAGTGAATTTATTAGAAGAGCCGACATCTGGTGAAGTGCTTGTCAACGGTAAAAATTTAACCAAACTAAGCAAAAAACAATTGCGGGAGGAAAAGAAAAATATTGGAATGATCTTTCAACACTTTAATCTCCTCCACTCTAAAACGGTTTTTGATAATGTGGCAATGCCTTTAGTGTTAAGTGGTGCTAACAAATCGAAAATAGCAGCTCAAGTGCAAGAGGTCTTAACATTTGTCGGCTTGCAAGATAAAGCGCATCGCTTTATTGATGAATTATCAGGTGGTCAAAAGCAACGTGTAGGGATTGCAAGAGCACTAATTACAAAGCCAACAATTTTATTATGCGATGAAGCGACATCTGCTCTGGACCCCCAAACGACAAAATCTATTTTAGCGTTGCTCAAGCGTGTCAATAGTGAATATGGCATTACCATTTTGATGATTACACATGAAATGGAAGTGATTCGAGATATATGTAATCGTGTGGCGGTAATGGAGAACGGGCAAATAATAGAAGAAGACAATGTCCTACACATTTTTTCTGCACCAAAGCAAGACACAACGAAAAACTTTGTGCAATCAGTTGTTCGAAATGAAATACCGCAATCTGTTTATGAGCAATTGAATGTCATCGATGGTTCGAAACGAATTTACAATATGAAATTTATTGGGGTGGATGTCGGTCAGCCTGTTGTATCACAAGTAGCCAAGAAATTCGCGGTCGATGTCAATGTACTATTTGGCAATATTACGGAGCTTCAAGGCATTCCATTCGGTCATTTAATTGTAGAGCTAGTTGGTTCAGCAACAGAGATTCAAAAGGCGTTTTTATATATTCAAAGTAAAAATATTCATATGGAGGAGGTCGTTGCACATGAAGGTGAGCACACAGATTATCATCAACGCACTGTTGGATACGCTGTACATGGTTAGTATTTCATTAATTTTTGGCGCTATTTTAGGATTTATATTAGGCATTGTTTTAGTTGTTACGCGCAAAGGGCACATACTTGAAAATAAAATTATTTTCTCGATTGTCAATCCAGTTGTCAATACGTTACGATCTATTCCTTTCATTATTTTATTAGTAGCTATCATTCCATTTACACGTCTACTTGTTGGGACAGCGATTGGCACAACTGCTGCTATCGTACCACTTGTCTTGCATATTGGACCGTATATTTCAAGATTAATTGAAAATTCTCTGCTTGAGGTAGATGAGGGCATAATTGAAGCGGCTAAAGCAATGGGAGCTTCTCCATTTCAAATTATTCATAAGTTTTTACTTCCTGAAGCCTTTCCATCTTTAATTTTAAGCGTCACAACAGCAACCATTGGTCTTATCGGGGCAACAGCGATGGCAGGAGCAGTTGGTGGAGGAGGTCTTGGGGATGTTGCCATAACTTATGGCTATCAACGCTTTGATAATGTAACCATTCTCGTGACAGTTGTACTATTAGTCGTTCTTGTTCAAATTATTCAAAGTATCGGCAATACCATTGAAAGAAAGCTGCGAAGAGTAGCTTAAAAGGAGAGCTAGCAATGAAGAAAATACAGTATATTATCGGACTCTTGTCATTATTATTTTTACTTGTAGCATGTACAAAAGCTGAGGAAAACGATGTTGTGAAGGTTGGCATTCGCAGCTCGGAAATCAAAACGTGGGAATATATAAAAGAACAAGCAGCAAAGGAAAATATACATTTAGAATTAGTGACATTTTCGGCACAGTACGATCCCAATCAAGCATTAGCAGAAGGTGAAGTCGATATAAATGCTTTCCAACATGTCGCCTATTTAAATTTATTTAATGAGAATAACGGCACAGATTTACAAGCGATTGGCACAACGATTATGGCGCCCATCGGCTTGTATTCGAACAAATACAAACGGATAGAAGAGATAAAGGATGGGGCCAAAATTGCAGTGCCAAATGATCCTTCCAATTGGGGGCGAGCATTGTTACTGCTGCAAGAATATGACCTGTTAACGGTTAGCGATAATTTTGATGGCAATGGTGGTGAAGATCGTATACAAGACAATCCTAAAAATTTAACGATTGTGCCAGTGGATGGGGCGACGACGCCTCGTGTCATGGAGGATACTGATTTTGCGGTTATTAATAATGGAGTAGCTGTTGAAGCAGGCTTGCTTTTAAAGGATGCGATTATTCATGAAAATGAAACAGCGAAGCCTTTTATTAATGTCATAGTGGCAAAGCCTGAAGATAAGGACAACGCAAAATTGAAAAAAATTGTGGAGATATATCAGCGTAAAGAAACAGCAGATTTTGTCTCTAACATTTCAAAGGGGAACTATATTCCTGTCAACATGCCATTGGATGAACTAGCAACATGGAAGACGTTTTATTCATATTAAAAGGAGAGATGATGAAAAATGGCGGAGAACAAACAATTAAAGTTAGCTTTATATTTAATCGGGGCAGGCATGCATGTTGCGGCATGGAAGCATCCTTTAGCACAGGTCGATGCAAGCATTGATATAAAAGCATTACAAAAAGTAGCACAACTTGCCGAAAAAGGTAAATTCGACATTGCCTTTGTGGCGGATAGTTTAGCCATTAATCACGAATCCCATCCACATATTTTAAATCGTTTTGACCCACTGATTCAAATTACAGCGCTAGCTGCAGCGACATCCAAAATAGGGCTTGGTGCAACAGCTTCGACTACTTACAGTGAACCGTATGTATTAGCAAGACAATTAATGTCCATTGATCATATCAGTAATGGACGTGTTGCATGGAATTTAGTGACAACGGCAGATGCAACCGGCCAAACAGCTTTAAACTTTAGTCGTGATCAGCACTGGGAGCATGACCATCGCTACGAACGAGCGGAAGAATTTATTGATGTCGTGCAATCATTATGGGATTCTTGGGAAGATGATGCCTTTGTCTATGATCGTGAAAATAATATTTTCTATGACCAAAAGAAAGTGCATGAAACAGCATTTAAAGGTAAATATTTATCTGTGAAAGGTCCGCTAAACATTGCGCGTTCTCTACAAGGGCAACCCGTTATTATTGAGGCAGGAGCATCTAAGCCAGGACAACAATTAGCTGCACGAACAGCGGAAGTTGTTTTTGTCCATTGGGATGATATCGAAAAAGCCAAAGCACATTATCGCACTTTAAAGGCACAGCTAGCGTCGTTCGGTCGAACGGAGGAGGAGTTGCTTGTTTTACAAGGTATATCGCCAATAGTAGGTGATACTGAGGAAGAAGCCATTCGTCAATACAATGAATTGCAATCATTGGTAGACCCATATGAAAGCTTGAAGTTTGTTTCAGGTTATATGGGCAATGTTGATTTTTCGAAATATTCACTAGATACGCCAGCTATTGAAGTTGAGTTTCCTGCTGTCAACAGTATTCAAAGCCATTTTGACGAGCATTTAGAGATTATTAAAAAAGAAAATTTAAAGGTCGGTGAGTTGTATGCCCGCCTGTTTGGACCTGCTAGACGTGATGCCTTTGTTGGAACAGCGGTGCAAATTGCTGACGAAATGGAACGATGGTTGAAGGAGGGGGCAGCTGATGGATTTATGCTGCAATTTCCGTTGTTACCACGTGATTTAGAAAACTTTGTAGAGAAGGTTGTACCAATATTACAAGAGCGTGGCATCTATCGTGAAGATTATACAGGGGCAACATTGCGTGAGCATTTAGGGCTAAAGAAACCTCAAAACCGATTTACGAAAAGTAAGGTGATTGATTGATGCGTGATGTTTTTATCCGGAATGAGCGAGAACAACAGCTCGTTAAATATGCCCGTAAACTTGCTGGGCAAATTGAAGAAACAGCTGCTATTTATGATGAAAGTGGTGCGTTTCCTTTTGACCATTTTAAATTGTTGGAGGAGGCAGGTTATTTTCGATTGACTGTACCGAAAAAATACGGCGGCGAGGAAATTTCCCTCTATGAAATGCTATTAGTGCAAGAGCAGCTTGCTAAAGGAGATGGGTCAACTGCTTTAGCGGTTGGCTGGCACTTATTAACGTTTTTAAATGTAAGAGAAGCGAAGTTGTGGCCGCAGCATATTTTTGCAGAACTAAGTCGTAAAGCTGTGGAGGAAGGTTCCCTGTTAAATATTATTAATAGTGAACGAGGAAAGGGCAATATTTCACGGGGAAGTTTGCCTGGCACGACTGCCAAAAAAGTTCCAGGTGGTTATATCATTACCGGCGAGAAAGCTTTTGCTTCACTAGCACCAATTTTAAAGCAATTCACGATTATTGCATATTTAGAAGATGAAAATGTAACTGCCGAGTTTCTTATGACAAAAAATGAGCAGGTTGAAGTGGTGAATACGTGGGATGCAATGGGCATGCGAGCAACAGGTAGTCATGATATCATTTTCCACGATACTTTTGTGCCAGATGAGGCATTATTATATCGTCACCGTCCGAATGAAGTGAATCGATTTTTAGCAGATGGACGTGTCTATTCTTTAGAAATTCCCGCGGTCTATTTAGGAATTGCAGGTGCGGCGAGGGATTATGTAGTCGAGTTTGCGAAAAATACGTATTCTTATAGCTTGGAAAATACAATTGCACAAGCTAGCCATGTGCAACAAAAGATTGGAGAAATGGAGGTGTTGTATCAAACAGCACGTCGTACGCTTTACAGTATTGCTGCACAAGCAGAACAGCACCCGACAGGTAAACAGGATTTAGCGCAGGATGTTAGTATTGCAAAATATGTGATTTGTCAACATGCCATAGATATTGTGACGAAAGCGATGCAAGTTGTTGGGGGCCGAAGTTTGTCGAAGTCTAATAAATTGCAACGACTTTTTCGAGATGTTCAGTGTAGCCGCTTTAATCCACCAGCTGATGATGTTGTTATTGCTCAACTAGCGCAAGGTTTGTTAGTAGAAGAGAAAAAGCAAGGAGCGCTGCAATTATAAAGGTAAAAATCTGCTAAAGAATGTGTTAGCAGATTTTTTTATGTGTGCAATTTCTCCTGAATTGTCATTTCTGTTTGTCGAAAAAGTTGATTTCTAGTATGATATTGGATAGTGATAGGGGGGAAACCCGTGGATAACGGTTCTAAAAAACAAGAAATGTTTTCAAAAATGGAAGAAAAAAAATCTGAGGTAAAAATCGTGAGAAAAATCGTAGCTATTATAGCCATTACGTTTTTATTATTATTTGGCATTATCGGTTTAATTGGGTACAACTACGTAAAAAGTGCGCTTAAACCGGTGAATCCGGATGCGACTAAAACCATTGCTGTTGAAGTACCAATTGGCTCCAGTTTAAGTTCGATTTCGGCTTTGTTAGAGAAAAAGGGCATTATTAAAGATGCGAAAGTCTTTAAATATTATGCCAAGTTTAAAAATGAATCTCAATTCCAAGCAGGAAATTATGATTTAACCCAAGCGATGACATTGGACGAGCTGATTGAGAGTTTAAAAACAGGCAAGGTGTATCGTGAGCCAATCTTTACGATGACGATTCCAGAAGGTCTAACACTTGATCAGATTGGTAAAATCGTTGAAAAGAAAACACCTTATACTCAAAAGGAGTTTATGGATTTAGTAACAAGTGAAGCATTTGTTCAAAAAATGATGGCCAACTATCCAGAACTTATTACAGATGCGGTTTTAGCTGATAATATTCGCTATGACTTAGAAGGTTATTTATTCCCAGCAACATATTCTTATTTTGAAGAAAAGCCTTCGTTAGAGTCAATTGTTGAAGAAATGATTGCAGCGATGAATAATGTAGTGAAAAATTATAGTGAAGTGTTAGTTGAAAAACAAATGTCAGTCCATCAACTTTTAACGTTTGCATCGTTATTAGAGGAAGAGGCAACAGCACAAACAGATCGTGAAACGATAGCGAGTGTATTCTATAATCGTATAGAGAAAGGCATGCCACTACAAACAGACCCAACTGTTTTATATGCCCTTGGTTCACATAAAGACCGCGTGTTATATGAAGATACGGAAGTAGAAAATGCTTATAATACTTACAAAAATAAAGGATTACCGCCAGGGCCAATTGCTGGTGCTGGAAAAACTTCGATTGAAGCTACGTTAAATCCAAGCAAAACAGATTATTTCTATTTCCTTGCGGATAAAGAGGGTGTCAACCACTTCTCAAAAACATATGATGAGCATTTGCAAAAGAAAGCACAATATATTAAGTAAATCTCAGTAATTTGAGGCAAAAAATAGCACAATAAAATAGATAGAAGGAAAGAAAAATAGCTTTCCTTCTATTTTCGTGCTATTATAAATTGTGATTTTTAATCAATTATACGTGGTGGCAATTGTTTCGTGCATATCGACTAACAATTGCTCATTTTTGTATGGCAAAGTACCAAGACATCACGTTTGGTCTTTTTCTTTTTGTAGCAAAGTGATGATGAAGTTTGGATAACGGGAGTGCTCGTTTCCTTTTAAATGAGGGTGAATTTTACAATGGAATTATCGGATGCATATATACAATCATTTATTCAACCACGTAATGACTTGCTTTTAGAAATGGAAGCATATGCGGAAGAAAATCATGTACCGATTATGCAGTTAGCAGGAATAGACGCACTGAATCAGTTGCTACGTATTCAAAATCCGTCAAAAATTTTAGAAATTGGCACGGCAATTGGTTACTCAGCAATACGGATGGCAGAAGCTTTGCCAAATGTGCAGATTGTTACGATCGAACGTGATGTAGAACGTGTCGCTCGTGCAAAAGCTTATATTGCAAGATCGACTGTGTCCAATCGTATTACGGTTATTGAGGGAGATGCTTTAGAGGTAGACGATAAGGCAATTCACACAACTTTTGATGCGATTTTTATTGATGCAGCGAAGGGACAATACCAACGATTTTTCGAAAAATATGCCCCTCTTGTCAACTCGGGAGGCGTCTTGTATATCGATAATATGTATATGCATGGCTTGTCCGATTTGGACTTAAAAGACGTACCACGTCGCAAGCGCACAATGATTCGGAATTTAAAAAACTTTACCGATTGGATTATGCACCATCCTGACTATACAAGTGCATTTTTACCAGTCGGGGATGGCTTATTATTATGTTTGAAGAGGTGACGACTATGAAAAAACCTGAATTGCTTGTTACACCGCAATCAGTGGACCATGTAAAAGCACTGTTAACAGCTGGAGCCGATGCTTTTGTCATTGGAGAACAACAATTTGGTCTTCGTCTTGCAGGAGAATTTTCAGTGAGCGAAGTAGAAGAAGCAACGAAGCTAATACACGCAGCAGGCAAAAAGGTGTATGTTGCAGTGAATGCGCTTTTCCATAACGAAAAACTAGATGCATTAGGTGACTACTTAAAAGAAATGCAACGCATAGGTGTAGATCGTTTAATTTACGGCGACCCTGCGGTTATTATAGTGCGTCGCGAGCAAGGTGTAACCATTCCGCTGCACTGGAATCCGGAAACGACGGCTACCAACTGGTTTACTGCGAATTATTGGGGTAAACGTGGTGCAACACGTGCTGTGCTAGCGCGTGAGCTTTCATTAGATGAAGTAATAGAAATTAAAGAAAACGCAGAAGTAGAAGTGGAAGTACAAGTACATGGCATGACTTGTATGTTCCAATCGAAGCGTCCATTACTAGGTCATTATTTCTTATATCAAGATAAAGTAATGACAATTGAAAATCGTCAAGAAAACCGTAATATGTTCCTTCATGATGATGAGCGTAACAACAAATATCCAATTTATGAGGATGCAAATGGGACACATATTTTCAGTCCAAATGATATGTGCATTATTGATGAGCTAGGCGAGTTATTTGAAGCAGGCATCGATGCGCTAAAAATTGAAGGTGTTTTACAAACGCCGGAATATGTAGTGACAGTTACAGAAGCATATCGTCGAGCAATTGACACATATTTTGACGAATCAGAAGATGCATATGACGATATTAAAGATGATTTACTGGCTAAAATTGAAGAAATTCAACCTGCTATTCGACCACTCGATACGGGCTTTATCTTCAAGGAAACAGTTTACTAGGAGGTGGCAAGAACATGGCATTGGCATTAGAACAAAATGACAAAATCCGTGAAATGATAAACGGTAAACGCGTCATTACAAAAAAACCTGAACTACTTGCCCCTGCAGGTAGCTTAGAAAAACTAAAAGTAGCTGTCCATTATGGTGCGGACGCAGTATTTATCGGAGGTCGAGAATTCGGTCTTCGCTCAAACGCAGATAATTTTTCTATCGAAGATATGCGTGAAGGTGTAGAGTTTGCAAATAAGTATGGATCAAAAATTTACGTGACAACGAATATTTTCGCTCATAATGAAAATATGGATGGTTTAGAGCAATATTTAAAGGATATTGAATCAGCAGGCGTTACTGGCATTATTGTAGCGGACCCACTTATTATCGAAACATGTCGTAGTGCTGCGCCGAAGCTAGAAATCCATCTTTCTACACAACAATCTTTATCAAACTGGAAAGCAGTACAGTATTGGAAAGAAGAAGGCTTACACCGCGTTGTTCTAGCACGTGAAGTGGGCGGCGAAGAAATGAAGCTAATGAAAGAAAAGGTCGATATCGAAATTGAAGCATTCGTTCATGGTGCAATGTGTATCGCCTATTCAGGTCGTTGTGTGTTATCAAATCATATGACAGCACGTGACTCCAATCGTGGTGGCTGCTGCCAATCTTGTCGTTGGGATTATGATTTATACGAGTTGGAAGACGGCGAGGAAAAAGCGCTCTTCGATGACAATCATGCACCTTTTGCGATGAGTCCGAAAGATTTAAAGTTAATTGAAGCGATTCCACATATGATTGAGCTTGGCATTGACTCATTAAAAGTCGAAGGCCGTATGAAATCGATTCACTATGTGGCAACAGTAGTTTCTGTCTATCGTAAAGTCATTGATGCATATTGTGCAGACCCTGACAATTTTAAAATTAAACGGGAATGGCTAGAAGAGTTAGATAAATGTGCAAATCGTGACACTGCTGAGGCGTTTTTCCATGATGCACCAGGTCATGAAGAGCAAATGTTTGGCGTTCATGGTCGTAAAACAACATATGAATTTGCAGGGCTTATTTTAGAGCATGATCCTGAAACAAAAATTGTAACGATGCAACAACGTAACTATTTTAAACCAGGTGATGAAGTAGAATTTTTTGGGCCAGAAATCGAAAATTTCCGCATTACAATGGGGGAAATTTGGGATGAGGACGGCAATAGCTTAGATGCGGCACGTCATCCATTGCAAATTGTTAAGTTTAAATGTGAAACACCACTTCAACCGCACAACATGATGCGAAAGGAGAATAATTAATGGCAATCAAGCGTCCAGTTGTCATCGGAATCGCTGGTGGCTCATGCTCAGGTAAAACGAGTGTGACCCGTGCTATTTATGATGTTTTCCGTGAGCATTCTGTCGTAGTCATTGAACAAGATTACTACTATAAAGATCAAAGTCATTTAACATTTGAAGAACGACTAGGAACGAATTATGACCATCCACTAGCGTTTGATAATGATTTATTGATTGAGCATATAAAAAAATTATTAAAGCGTCAGCCAATCGATAAGCCGGTTTATGACTATGTACAGCATACGCGTGCCAAGGAAGTTATCCATGTAGAGCCAGTAGATGTTATTATACTAGAAGGAATTTTAGTATTAGAGGATGCAGACTTACGTGGTTTAATGGACATCAAATTATTTGTTGATACGGATCCGGATTTACGTATTATTCGTCGTATTCTACGTGATATTAAAGAGCGTGGACGTACTACAGATTCTGTAATTGACCAGTACCTATCTGCAGTACGACCGATGCATAATATGTTTATAGAACCGACTAAACGTTATGCTGATATTATTATTCCTGAAGGTGGAGAGAATGGCGTAGCGATTGATTTGATGGTAACGAAAATTAAAACTATTCTTGAAACTGACAACGTATTGTAATAAGATAGAGTGGTATTGACAATATTTACATGCTTTATAAAGCATATTTTTGTAAGGCATGCATACTATTAGGTCAAAGCGTATTTTGAAATGGATTAAAAATAATAAAATTCGATTAAATGCATTTTTCAAAGCATTTGGTCGAGTTTTATGTTTTTATATTGATGAAATAAGGAGTGAAGTACTTTGTCAAACGAAAAACAGTACCCAATGACTGCAGAGGGTAAAAGAAAATTAGAAGAAGAATTAGTGAAATTAGAAACAGAAACGCGTAAAGAAATTGTAGAGCGTATTAAAATTGCACGTGACTTCGGAGACCTTTCTGAAAATGCCGAGTATGACTCAGCAAAAGAAGAGCAAGCCTTTTTAGAAGGACGTATTTCTACATTAAAATCAATGATTCGTAACGCAGTAATTATTACTGAAGATGAAACGGACAACAGTGTAGTTTCGCTTGGGAAAACGGTTACATTTGTAGAAATTATTAACGGTAAACCATCTTCTGATGAAGAATCTTATACGATCGTTGGTTCTGCCGAGGCTGATCCAATGGAATTCCGAATCTCAAATGAATCACCAATTGCAAAAGGCTTACTTGGAAAAGCAGAAGGTGAAGAAGTAGTTGTACAAACCCCTGGTGGTGAAATGAAAGTGAAAATTCTTTCAATTAAATAATCACAGATGTACAAGCAGTTAGCTCTTCTTTCTAGAGAAGAGCTAACTGTTTTTATTTTGCAAGTCGTGTGGAACTTGATAAAATATTGGCTAGAGAGGGGGAGACTTCATGGGTGAACGACAAACACGAAGCAGTCGTCATTTGCAGCCATCTCACAATAAAAAGCTAGATAAAATGTTAAATATTTTAATTGGCATTGTCATTATATTAATTGTGATAGTGGCAACGTATGTGTTTAAGTGGCAAGATGACGCACAAGAAGCTGTTAAAGAGGAACCAGCTCAAGAGCAAAAGAACGATGAAAGTGAGAAGGAGCCTTCAAAAGAGGAAGACATAGCGAGTAACGACGAACAGTCACAAGATGAAGAACAGACGAAAGATTCAGACGAGTCGAAAGATGCAGAACAGCAACCAGAACAAAATACGGCAGTTGAAACGACGTCAGACAATCCAATTGTTGACCGTGTTGTCACAGATAAAAGTTGGAAACCGACGCCGACAACGCAAACTGGAGAGCATGTGTCATCCTACGATGATCAATCTGTAGATTGGGCAGAAAAAATTGCGACAGTGACAGCCGTTACTGGCATTACAAATGACAATATGATTGTTTGGCGCTTGCAAAATAATGGTGGTGCCAATAAAGCCATTGCAACGGTTTCGACAAAAGATAAAAGTGAAAAGTATCGTGTCAGCATGGAATGGGTTGATAACGAAGGCTGGCTTCCTGTAAAACTAGAACAGTTGAATACATTAGAAGGTGCCTATTGACGAAAACTGCTGTATTGATTATTTTTAAATCTATTGGGTAAAAACATAGCTCAATAGCACAATGTTTGTTGACCAGAACCATTATCCGTAGGTAATGGAAAAGCGTCAACGGATGTTGGGGATTTGTGGCGGGTGCTTGTTACAATACGGATGCCAAAGCCGACACATCGTTGTTTAATAGAGTTGGATAAAAGAAGGGGAGTAATGAATTCATGAAAATCGCAGTTATCGGTGCAATGGAAGAGGAAGTAGAGTTATTACGCGCATCTTTAGAAGGTGCTACTAGTACAACAATTGCTGGTAGTGAATACACAACAGGGACATATGAAGGAAAAGAAGTAGTGCTATTAAAAAGCGGTATTGGTAAAGTCAATGCAGCAATGTCGACAACAATTTTATTACATGAATTCAAACCAGATGTAGTCATTAATACAGGGTCTGCTGGGGGTTATGATGAGGCCCTTGAAGTTGGAGCTGTTGTTATTTCAGATGAAGTACGTCATCATGATGTAGATGTTACAATTTTCGGTTATGAAATTGGTCAAATGGCAGGTATGCCTGCTGCTTTCCAATCAGATTCAAAATTAATAAAAGTTGCCGAAGAAGCTGTAAAAGCAGTTGGTGAACATCAATACGGTATTGGCTTAATTTGCTCTGGTGATGCCTTTATGAATGACCCAGTACGTGTGGAAGCAGTGCGTCAACATTTTCCTCAAATGAAAGCTGTTGAAATGGAAGCGGCAGCTGTTGCACAAGTATGCTATCAATTCGGAACACCTTTCGTGGTTATTCGTGCACTATCTGATATTGCTGGCAAAGAATCAAACATCAGCTTTGATGAGTTCTTACCAGTCGCTGCAAAACATTCAACACAAATTGTATTAAAAGCAATTACGGCTCTATAAATCTACATGTAATAGACAAAGTGAGCAGTGAAAAAGTGAGAAAAATCACAGTCGTAAATAATCTTCAATGCTACAATGGCATTATATTCTCTTCATAGTACGATGGGAGGTATTCAATATGCTATTTTTAACAGCAGGTGTCGTGATAATTACAATGTTAATCGGCACGCTTATTTCGGCAGATCTGACAGAAGCAACGCATTAATACTTTATAGAAAGCTCCTTTGTGGCTGTTAAAGTCAAAAAGGAGCTTTTTATTGTTCGAGGAAACAACGGACTCCTCAATGGACACCAGCCACGCTAAAGTGTGTTAGCAACTAATGAAAATCGTTATGCAAAGAGCATCAATAAAACAAGTACTGCTATGTCAAGATTGAATTTTTATCAATAACAAATTACAATAAATTACTCAATAGACTTTTGATCTCTTTTATAAAATTGATAGAGTTTAATGAGTGCTCGCTTTTCAATGCGAGATACATAACTACGAGAAATATTTAAGCGGGCAGCAATTTCTTTTTGTGTCAGTGCATCATGCTGATTTAGCCCATAACGGAGTGTGACAATTTCCAGCTCGCGTTCATCGAGCATGTGCAAATAATGGTACAACTGGGCAACATGTTCTTTATGTTCGATTTTTTCGGTTGCACTTTCTTCATCGCATTGTAGCAGGTCGCGAATTTGTAATGCATTGCCATCTTTGTCTGTGCCAATTGGTTCAAATAAGGATACATCTTTTTGTACTTTTTTCTGGGTCCTTAAATGCATTAAAATTTCATTTTCAATACAGCGTGCTGCGTACGTTGCAAGGCGCGTCTTTTTATCGGGTGTATAACTTTCAACAGCTTTCATTAGACCGATTGTTCCGATGGAAATATAATCATCGAGTTGTTCATGTTTTGGATGGAATTTCTTTACGACATGTGCAACAAGTCGCATATTGCGCTCAATTAAATCGAGACGCGCTTGCTCATCACCACCTAAAAATCGTTCAATACAAGCAGCTTCCTCTTCTTTAGAAAAGGGTTTATGGAATGTTTGCCCTTTTAAATAACCGAATAATGCAGGGATTTCAAACCATAACTGCAACATAGAAGTAAAAATTCCGCTCATTGAATGATTTCATCCTTTCCCCATTTTTCGACAGTATATGTTAAGAAAGGTCGTTCAATGAAAAAAAGTGCAACAGCAATTACGCTGTTACACTTTTCTTAACGTGAATGTACTAATCATTAGTAAAGCTAAAATCGGTAATAGGAAAAGATAAAAGGCTGGATGGAACGTAGTCGACGCAAAATACGTTAATGTTAATAGCGTACCAGCAGCTGTTATCGGGAGCCCAGTAAAATAACCGTTTGCTTCACTAATATTGAAGCGAGCTAATCGCATCGCACCGCAGACGATATAAAGAACGGTCATCATCATGCCCGCGAAACCAAAATCAACTAGGACAACTTCATACATTAATAATGCAGGTGCTACACCAAATGATATAATATCACTCATAGAATCTAATTGTTTACCTAACTCAGATACTTGTCCGAGCGCGCGTGCCACTTTCCCGTCATAGCGATCGAGAAGAGCAGCAATAAAGATAAACAAGACACTATAGCTATAATATTCATGTAAAGTGGCCATTATGGCCGCGCCACCAAAGGACATATTACTAATTGTGATGAAGTTTGCTGCGTGCGATTTCATTTTCTTAACCGTCGTATCCACCAACTTGTGATAAAAAAACAAGGCGGATCACTCCTTTGCACTTAAGATATTGTACCATTATACTTCGGATGAGAAAAAATTGACAGTCTAATTTAATGGATAGGGGTTTTGCTTTATGAAAGAAAAACTATACCAACGCTTAATAGAATTAACGAATGGCAAACAATCTTCCCAGCTTTTACAAACTATTGCTAAAGCGAAGTGGAGTAAGCGAATAATTCCAAGCTATATGAAATTATACGATATTAACCTTGAAGAAGTTTCAAAAAAACCACAACAATTTTCAAGTTTGCATGATTTTTTTACAAGAGAGCTTTTAACAGATGCACGACCAATAGACCAAAATCCTACTGTTTTTACAAGTCCAGTGGATGCAAAAGTGGAATCCTTTGGCCGCATTGAATGGGATATGACTTTTCTTGTAAAGGGCAAACCTTATGCTTTACAGGACTTACTAGGGAATAAAGATCGTGCTGCGCAATATGCAGATGGACATTTTATCGTATTTTATTTAAGTCCTGCTGATTATCATCGAATCCATAGCCCAATTGATGGCGATGTGTTAAGACAATATACACTGGGACAATCATCTTTCCCGGTCAATCAGCTAGGACTCACTTATGGCAAAAAGCCAATTTCTCATAACTATCGTCTTGTAACGGAGTTAAAAGTGGCAAATGACCAGCATGTGGCATTTATTAAAGTCGGTGCTACTTTTGTCAATTCCATTGTGTTAACAAATACAACAGCCCAGTGGCAAAAGGGAGAAGAAGTTGGTTATTTTTCATTTGGTTCGACAGTGGTCATGCTATTTGAGAAAGATACCATTACATTTACGGACAATGTTGTACAAGGAAGTCCAATTCGCATGGGTGAAGCCTTTGCAAATATGCTATAATGGTCGAATAATACGTTTAGATTAGGGGTCGCTATTTTGTATAATTTTTTATTACCAGATGAATTTGTGACAAGCATTTTTGAAATAACACCAGAAAAGCTTCAAGAATTAGGCATTAAAGGAATTATTACAGATTTAGATAATACGCTTGTGGAATGGGACCGTGCAGATGCAACGGAAGAGCTAATTATCTGGCTACGTATTATGAAGGAATCTGGCATTCGTGTAATTATCGCTTCAAATAATAAAGAAGCACGTGTAAAGCATTTTGCTGAGCCACTTAACATTCCATATATTCATAAGGCAAGAAAGCCACTTCGTAATGCTTTTTATAGTGCTGTTATTCAACTAGGCTTACGTCCTAATGAAGTAGTAATGGTAGGAGACCAGCTACTTACAGATGTGATGGGCGCCAAACGTTTAGGCTTGCATACTGTTTTAGTAAAACCAGTTGCACAATCAGATGGGCTCGTAACAAAATTTAATCGTTTCGTTGAGCGTCGTGTGTTCAATGATTTAAAACGTAAAGGAATAATTACTTGGGAGGAACAAGAATGAACGAAATGCCAAATTGTATTGGCTGTGGTACGACAATTCAAACAGAAGATAAAACAGCAGTAGGGTATGCACCCCCATCATCATTAGAAAAAGACGTAGTCATTTGTCAACGTTGCTTCCGTTTGAAAAATTACAATGAAATACAATCTGTGTCATTAACAGATGACGATTTTCTGCGTATTTTGAATGGCCTTGGAACACAGCAAGGCTTGATCGTGAAAATCGTTGATATTTTTGACTTCAATGGTAGCTGGTTGCCAGGGCTTCATCGCTTCGTTGGCAAAAATCCAGTGCTATTAGTAGCGAATAAAGCTGATTTACTGCCAAAATCAGTAAAGCCTAAAAAAGTGATTAATTGGCTCAAACGTGAAGCGAAGGCACTTGGTCTACAACCAATTGATGTGCTGTTAGTTAGTGCACATAAGGGCCAAGGAATGGCTGAGGCAATGGAAGCTATAGACCAATATCGCAACGGCCAAAACGTGTACGTAGTAGGTTGTACTAATGTTGGGAAATCCACGTTTATTAACCGCGTTATTAAGCAGGCTACGGGTGAAGGAGAAGTCATTACTACCTCGCATTTCCCTGGCACTACATTGGACATGATTGAAATTCCACTCGATGATGGTAGTGCATTATATGACACACCTGGGATTATTAATCACCATCAAATGGCACATTATATTGATGCAAGCGAATTAAAGTATATTATGCCCAAAAAAGAAATTAAGCCGAAAGTGTATCAGCAAAATGCAGGACAAACATTATTTATTGGTGCACTTGCGCGATTTGACTTTATTCAAGGGGAACGTTCAGCATTTACAATTCATGTGGCAAATGATTTGCCAATCCACCGTACAAAGCTTGAAAAGGCAGATACGCTATATGCTGAGCATAAGGGGGAATTACTGGCACCTCCGACTGCAGACTTTATCGATAAGCTTCCAGAGTTAGTCCGTCATGAGTTTTCAATCAAAGAAGCAAAAACAGATGTGGTCTTTTCGGGACTTGGCTGGATTACGGTACAGCATGCGAATGTGGTCATTGCTGCTTATGCACCAAAAGGTGTACAAGTATCAATTCGTCCATCGCTCATTTAATATTAGTAAAGAAGAGAAGAGGAACTAGGACATGAAGAAGTGGTTTGCAGTAATTGGTGATCCGATTGAGCATTCAAAATCACCAGCCATGCATAATGTTTGGTTTGAAGAAATGGCAATCGATGCAGCCTATATTCCAGTGCACGTACCATCACATCAGTTAGAGGCAGCGATTGCTGGTTTTAAAACATTAGGTGCTAGTGGTTGGAATGTGACGATACCGCATAAGACAGCAATCATTCCTTATTTAGACGAGCTAGATGAGTTAGCAGAAAAAATGGGTGCGGTGAACACCGTTGTACGAACAAAAGAGGGGAAGTTAAAAGGATACAATACAGATGGGCTTGGTTTTGTACGCTCATTAGAAGAAGCTGTCGGCAAGTCACATAAAGATAAGCATGTGCTTCTAATTGGAGCGGGCGGAGCAGCTCGTGGCATCGCATTTGCCATGCAACAACAAGGATATATGAATTTAACAATCGCCAATCGTACAGTTGCCAATGCACAAGCAATTATCGATGAACTCGGAACAGGGCGTGCAATTTCTTTAGCGCAAGCGGAGGAATCGTTGGCTGACTTTGGCATTTTGGTGCAAATGACGTCAGCTGGGCTTGTAACGGGTGACTTTTCGATGCCATTTTCATTGAATCGACTAGCGAAAGGCGCAATTGTTGCAGATATTGTGTATAATCCATTAATGACGCCTTTTTTACAAGCGGCTGTGGAAAAAGGAGCGACCGTTGTAACTGGTCTTGGAATGTTCGTACATCAAGGTGCGATTGCGTTCCAATACTGGCTCGATGAATATCCAAATACAAATTCAATGATTGCGCGATTAAATGCGCAATTAGGAGGACAATAATTTTTATGTTAACAGGTAAACAAAAGCGTTTTTTACGTGCAGAAGCACATCATTTAACACCGATTTTCCAAGTAGGAAAAGGCGGCGTGAATGACGAAATGACAAAGCAAATTCGTGAAGCATTAGAAGTACGTGAACTAATTAAAGTGCGTATTTTAGATAACTGTGAAGATGACAAAAACGAAGTGGCAGAGGCTCTTGCAAAAGGTGCACATGCTGAACTTGTTCAGTTAATTGGCTTGACAGTTGTTTTATATAAAGAATCACGTAACAACAAGAAAATTGTGTTACCAAAAGCAGCGAAATAAGGTGAAACGATGAAGAAGGTCGGTTTACTTGGAGGTACGTTTAATCCACCGCATATTGGACATCTAATCATGGCAAACGAAGTCTTTCATGCATTAGAATTAGATGAGGTACGTTTTTTGCCAAATGCTCTACCACCCCATAAACAAGCTCCGCATGATGCGAGTGATGACAAACGCCTAGAAATGGTGAAGCGCGCCATTCAACCTTATCCGCATTTTCGTGTTGAGTCGTATGAGGTTGATAAGGGCGGTGTATCCTATTCCTATAACACACTTGCTGCATTATGTGAAAAGGAGCCTACTGTGAAGTTTTACTTTATCATTGGTGGCGATATGATTGATTCACTCCATACGTGGTATTGTATTGATGAGCTAGTGGAACTTGTTCAATTTGTCGGCGTAAAGCGTCCAAAGACAGAAGCGCTTACGGAGTATCCTGTATTAATGGTGGAAGTACCGCAAATCGATTTATCGTCGACACTGATTCGTGAGCGCCTTGCTACTGGTAGAACGGTAACCTTTTTACTGCCAGAAGCGGTAGAGACGTTTATACGAGAGGAAGGTCTTTATGGAACGCGAACAGTATTTAGCAGCGATTAAACCTCGCATGCCTGAGAAACGCTATATCCATACACTTGGTGTAATGGAAACAGCCATACAGTTAGCAAAAATCTATGGTGAAAACGAGAGCAAAGCAGAAACAGCTGCCATTCTTCATGATATTGCAAAGTATGCCGATATCGAATGGATGGAGGAAATCGTTAAAACACAACAGTTAGATCAACAACTGATTGGCTGGGGCAGTGAACTACTACATGGGCCTGTTGGTGCGTATATTGCTGAAAGTGAATTCGGCATAACGGATGAGGAGATATTAAATGCAATCCGTTTCCATACGACAGGACGTGTAGCGATGAGTAATTTAGAAAAAATAATTTTTGTTGCAGATATGATTGAACCGAATCGAAAATTTGATGGTGTAGAACGTCTGCGAAAAAAAGCGCAAAAGAATTTGGATAAGGCTATGAGTGCCTGCATACGTCATACATTGGCGTTTTTAATTGATAGTAAACAGGCCATCTATCCATTATCTATAGCATGTTATAACGATATGATGAAAAGAGAGGACAGTGAAGGATGACTTCAACTTTATTACAAGCAGCTTACAAAGCAATCGACGACAAACATGGCGAGGATATTGTCGTTTTAAATATGCGAGGTATTTCACTTTTAGCAGATTATTTCATCATTGCACACGGGAATTCAGATCGCCAAGTACAAGCGATTGCGCGTGAATTACAAGAGGTAGCAGTGAAAGAGGGACACGAAATTCGTCGTGTTGAAGGCTTCGATGGCGCACGCTGGATTTTAGTAGACCTTGGTGATGTTGTAGCACATATATTCCACAAGGATGAGCGTGCTTACTATAACTTAGAGCGTCTATGGGGCGATGCACCACAATTAGACGTATCAGAGGCGTAAGTGAGTAGCTACGAACGTTTTGCCCATGTATACGATGAGCTCCAAACGGATATTCCGTATGATCGTTATGTGAAGTGGGTAGAGCAACATGCGCCGAGCAAACAATTCCCGAAGCTTTTAGATATTGGCTGTGGCACTGGTGTGCTTGGCCTGATGCTAGCAAAGGCTGGTTATCAGGTAAGTGGTATTGATTTGTCAGAAGATATGCTTGCTATAGCCGCAGAGCGTTTTGCAGAGGCGGGTTTACAAGTGCCGCTGTTCTGTATGTCGATGCATGAATTGGACGGCTTTGAGGCACTGGATGTTGTCACGATTGCCATTGATTCACTTAACTATGTGGTGGAACAAGCAGACGTTTATTCGACGCTAGAGCGTATTTTTCATACGTTACGACCAGGTGGTCAACTGTTCTTTGATGTCCATTCATTATTTAAAATGGATGAAATCTTTTTAGATGGACCATTTACGTATGATGATGGAGATATTAGTTACGTATGGCATACAGAGCCTGGGGACTATGAACATTCGATTGTCCATCAAATGACGTTTTATGTTCGAGATGCTGGAAGTGATTTGTATGAACGTTTTGATGAGGAGCATTTCCAACGTACATTTGCTATTGAACACTATATGACATGGCTTCGTGAGATTGGCTTTACAGATATAGAAGTAACAGCAGATTTTACAGAGGAAGCACCAAAATACGAAAGTGAACGCATTTTTATACGTGCGGTGAAATGATAATTGCAACAGGTACTCCTGAAAGTTTGATAAGATGGAGGCCAATACTTAGAAAAGTTCGGTATTATACCGAACTTTTTCTGATTAAATATAAGGTTTTAATAATATATGGCTTGAACAATTTTGTTTTGGATAGAAAGCATCTATCTACTTTTCTCCATCAGAACGATAGTATATGATTAAAACAGACTCCATATGATTACCTTTTGCATAGAAAGGATGGTTTGCATGATCCAATTTTTATGGCAAAAGTATAAGAAAAGTGTGTTGCTCCCCAGCATACTAGTAATCAGTGGACTTTGTTACTTCTTTTTCTCGAAATTTGACTCTTCACCTCCCCAAGAAGAGCTCATCGAAACAATCCAACCGACAGAACAGCTAGCAATAATAGAAGAACCTGTTGAAGAAGCGGTCGTACAGCAGGTGCTCATTGATATAAAGGGTGCTGTATTGCATCCAGGTGTCTATGCACTTAAGCCAGATCAACGTATGATAGATGCAGTCCAGCTTGCAGGCGGCTATAGTGAGGACGCTGATACACGGTACATTAATCATGCGCAAAAGGTGCAGGATGAAATGGTTATTTATATTCCTGTAAAAGGTGAAAAACTTGATGACGTAATGTCCAGTTTCAACATTGCCACAGCAAATGAAAGCAACCTGACAACGAATAATAAAATCAATGTCAATAAGGCAGATCATACAGAGCTGGCAACATTAGTTGGGATAGGTCCTTCTAAGGCACAAAATATTATTGCCTACCGTGAGGAACATGGACGTTTCCAAACAATAGAAGATGTAAAAAAGGTGGCAGGTATCGGTGAAAAAACATTTGAAAAGTTTAAGGATGCCATTACGGTTAACTAATTTTACAAATAATGTGAAGTTGACGACCCTTTTCTAAAAGGGCTACACTAGAGTAGAAAAGTGACTGTGGCATGGAAGCGCAGTTTGTTATTAATGTAAGTAAATTTAGGAGGTAGTCATATGGAGCGTATTACTTGGGATCAATTTTTCATGGCACAAAGCCATTTACTCGCGTTACGTAGTACTTGTACAAGACTAGCAGTAGGCGCAACAGTTGTACGTGATAAACGCATTATAGCAGGAGGCTATAACGGCTCAATTACAGGTGATGAACATTGTATTGAAGAGGGTTGCTATGTTGTTGATAACCATTGTGTACGTACGGTGCATGCAGAGATGAATGCTCTTCTACAATGCGCCAAGTACGGTACACCGACCAAAGGAGCAGATTTGTATGTGACACATTTCCCTTGTTTGCCATGTACGAAGTCCATTATTCAAGCAGGAATTGAACGTGTCTATTATGCAACAGATTATAAAAATAATCCATATGCTCAAGAGTTATTTAAAAAAGCAGGTGTAGAAGTATTACATGTACCCTTTGATGAGCGCAAAATTGATTTTTTAAGAAATGAAAAATTAGCCTTGTACATAGATATGCTACATGCATTACGTGAAAGCGGCATGCCAGCAGAAAAATTGCTCCCTTATGAACAGAAGGTGAGTGCATTATTTGGCAAAATACAATAAAGCATAAATGGATTTATGTAGCACTAGCTGTACTTGTTGCTTCGCTTGCGGCACACAAGTCAGCTTGGCTACTTGTTGGTGTTCTGTTATTAGCATCATGGCTTATTTTAAAAGGTGAGGCAATGATGATACCAGCACTTGTGATAGGTGTTGGACTGCTTTCTTTCTTCTTTTTTTCCACCATTCGATTGACGGAACCTTCCCCCTTACCGTCAACTTTTCAATTAACATGGACGAGCGACTATAAAATTAATGGGCAACGGCTTAGTGGTTTTGCAAAAACAGAGACAGGTGAAACACTCTATGTGATGTATACATTGTCCTCAGAGCAAGAAAAACATTTTTATGAAACGACATCGATTACAGGTTTTACCTATGTCGTTCAGGGAGAACTGGTAGCACCGAATCCACCAGCACATGCTTACGCTTTGTCCTTTGATAAATATTTAGTGAGCAAAGGCGCAAGGGGCATTTTTGAAGTCAAGAGCTGGTCGTTGATAGCAAAAGAAAAATCATTAGGCATAGTGCTTGCAAAGTACAGATTCCACCTAAAAAAGCATATTGAAACTATTTTTCCTGCCTCCCTTGTAGCTGAGGCACAGGCGTTGCTTATTGGTTTACGGGATCATGTAGACGATGAGCATCAGCGAGCATATCAGAAGCTAGGCATTACGCATCTATTTGCTATCTCTGGCTTACATGTCGCACTCGTTTCATGGTTGTTTTATGAAGGATTACTACGAGTGGGTATACGAAAAGAAATAGCGACAATTGTCCTGCTCGTTGTGTTACCTCTGTATGGTGTGTTAGCCGGTGGAGCGCCTTCTGTAGTTCGAGCTGTTTCGGTTGTAGAACTGGTAATGTTAATGCGCTTTGCGAGGTGGCAGTTGCCAGTTGATGACGCACTAGCCATTAGTTTTATTGGCTTTGTTTTACTGGAGCCTGGGGTAATATTTCAACTGGGCTTTCAGTTTTCTTATCTTGCAACAATGAGCCTTTTATACTCGAATGCAATCTTGCAGGGCAGGCACTGGTTGTTCAAATCTTTGTTAGTCACGTTTGTATGCCAACTACTTGTGTATCCGCTATTACTTTATCACTTTTATGAACTATCAATCTCATCGTTTATTGCAAACATTGTTTTTGTGCCATTATTTTCGGTTGTTATTTTACCGACAAATCTGACGTTGCTCATTGTCTCGTTCATCTCGATGCCTTTAGCTAAGCTATTTTTCAAATTTTATGAGCCTTTGCGTGCTTGGCTGTCGGAAGCCATCATATATTTACAAGCTTTGCCGATGCAACTATGGACGCCTGGAAAACCTGCATTATGGCTAGTATGTCTAGCGTTTGTTAGCGTGCTTAGTAGCTTGTATTTTTTAGAAGCGAGACGCTATGGTAAAGTTGCCATGATTCTTTTAATACCTGTTCTTTGTATTGAATTTGCACCTAAATTATATAGCGAAACGAGAATGACATTTTTAAATGTAGGGCAGGGTGATTGTACAGTCATCGAATTACCGTTTAGAAGGGCCGTATACGTGGTAGATGCTGGAGGTGTACTTCGATTCAAGGAAGAGGATTGGAAGGCTCCTAAGCGCCCCTATGAGGTTGGTAGGCAGGTTATTGTCCCGTTTTTAAAAGGAAAAGGTATTCGACAGGTGGATATAATGATTATGACACACCCAGATGCTGACCATGTAGAGGGGGCAGAAGAAGTGCTAGAGGAGATTAGGGTGCGTGAAATTCATGTAACACCTAGCTCCCTCGATAAACCAGTAATGCAAGACTTATTAGCGGAAGCGGCGAAACAAAAAGTTCCTGTAAAAGAAAAAATGAAAGGTACTTCATGGCGTGTGGGGTCGACAAATTTTCACTATTTATCACCGGATGATACACATTATGAGGGCAATAATGATTCCCTTGTGTTATTTGTACAACAGGAATCGTTTCGTGCATTGTTAACAGGCGATTTGGAGGAAGCTGGTGAACATCAGTTAATAAAGCAATATGGACCACAATTGGCAAACATAACGCTTTTAAAGGCGGGGCATCATGGTAGTAAAACTTCAAGCATTGAGCCATTTGTAGAGCTTCTACAGCCTAAATTAACCATTTTTAGTGCAGGACGTAATAATCGCTACAATCATCCGCATGAAATAGTAGTCGAACGTTTTCGACGGCGTGAATTAGCAACGATGATAACGGGTACAGATGGGACGATTGAAGTGGTAGCACATAAAGATAGATGGCATGTGCGTACTGAAAAAGACCTTGTCCAAAACTGAACAAGGTCTTTTACATTGGTATAAAAGGTAGCTTACATTGCTGCGTAGTCTACTATTACTGCGATGATAAACATAATAGTGAAAACCCCAAAAGACACGCCGAAACCAACGCCAGAATCAATAGCATCGTTACGTTTGCATTGTATATTTTTACCTTCAAATGGATTCATTGTCATCCCTCCAATTCTGTTATTTATTATAAGACATCATTTTCATAAAAGCTATATCGAAAAGACGAATTACCAATGTGGCAAGGAATCGACACAATTTAGCCCAAAGTCACAACAGAAACTAAATCATGTATACTAATAGTATTGCTAGATGGAGGTAAAAATATGATATCAACGGTTTGGAACAATATAAAAAAAGGTCAGCTTGCACCTGTATACTTAATCATTGGTGAAGAAAGCTATTTTATAGACGAAACAGTGAAACGTTTAAAGGAAGCACTCGGCACAGAAGAAGAAATTGAAATGACTGCTTTTGACTTGGAAGAATTACCGGTAGATGTCGTAATGGATGAAGCGGATACGATTCCATTTTTTTCAGAGCGTAAACTGGTGATTGCTAAAAACGCATCGTTTTTAAAGGCAACTGAAAAGGGAAAAGAAAAAATCGAGCATGATGTGAAACGTTTGGAGGCATGGCTTGCAAATCCTTCAGATTTTTCTGTAACAGTTTTTATTGCACCATACGAAAAGCTAGATGAACGTAAAAAAGTGACAAAAATGATGAAAGAGCATGCGCTCATTGTCCAAGCCGAAACGCCGAAAGAACAAGATTTAGCAGTATGGATTCAAGGACTTGTGAAAGCACAGGGCAATACGATTACACAAAGTGCTATTGAGCAGCTTGTATCAATGGTTGGACCGAATATGCTACAGCTACAGATGGAAATGGAGAAACTATCTCTCTATGTAGGTGAGGGCGGAGAAATAACAACGATGCTCGTAGAAGATTTAGTAGCAAAAACGTTAGAACAGGATGCCTTTAAAATGTTAAACGCATATTTTGGACATGACCCTGTAGCGGCATTGTCGATTTACCATGATTTATTGCGCCAAAAGCAGGAGCCGATTATGCTTGTCGGGCTTCTTGCTTCGAATGTACGGACGATGTCGAATGTGTTTTATTTGCTGAAAAAGGGCTATCATCCACAGCAAATTGCAAAAAACTTAAAAATTCACCCATATCGTGTCAAGTTAATGGTTGAGCAACGCAACCGTCCATCTGAAGAAAGTTTACTGAAAGCTTTATATCAGTTGGCAGAAGTCGATTTACAGTTAAAAACAGCAGGAGGAAACCGCGAGCGATATTTAGAACTATTTTTACTACGCCAACTGTAAAAAACATTAACTAGTTGGACATGAATGGTTGTATAATGTCGTGGGGGGTTTTTGAACGTGCATACACGAATTCAGTACATGGACAGCCTTAGAGCCATTGCGATTCTAGGCGTATTACTTTTGCATGCTGCGACTCCTTACGTCGTGCTTTATGACAAAATTGCTTTATTTGACTGGCAAACAGGCATTGTTTATAATGCATTATCGCGCTGGTGTGTGCCCATTTTTTTAATGATTAGTGGGGCACTGTTACTTGGGCGGAAAGAAGAATCGCTGCGTACTTTTTTTAAAAAACGTGCGAATAAAATTTTACTACCTTTTATTGCTTGGTCGATAATCTATTATGCGTGGGCAACGTATATGTGGAATCCTGGGTATTCGTTGAAAGAGTTTCTAATCATGTTTTTTAATAATCAGATATATTATCATTTGTGGTATTTTTATGCGCTTATCGGTATTTATTTACTAGCGCCCGTCTTTAATATTTTCGTTAATCATGCCTCGAAACAAATGATAGCCTATGTGGTTGTTCTCTGGATATTATTTTATGGAGGTTTCCGTTATTATTCATATATTGTGAGTAATGAATTTACATTGTTTTTCCCTTTAAGTGAGTATATCGGTTTCTTTATACTGGGCTACTATTTAGCGACATTTGAACTATCGAAAAAATGGCGTGTGGGCATTTACATGCTAGGGATAGTTGGAGCACTTGAAACAATCCTACGTACTAATGTTTTAACAGAGCAGCAAGGACAATTTACAAGCTATGCTTTTTCCTATTCTAGTCCAAATGTTATTGCGATGAGTATCGCTCTCTTTGTTTTTGTGAAATATTGGGTCAATCGTAAAGTGGCAAGCGGAAGCTATGAGACAAGTAGAATTGTTAAGTTAATTGGGCAAACAAGTTTTGGTGTGTACTTAGTACATGCAATGATCTTAGATAAAGTCCGCCCGTACTTTTTTGATGAAAATGAGCTTTTTGTCAAACCGCTAATTGCTATTCCATTACAAGTACTCATTATTTTAGTGCTTTCCACAATAGTTGTGTGGCTTATGCAGAAAATACCATATCTAAAAAGAGTGATTTAGTTAAGGAAGATTCATACATAATAACAAGTATGAATCGTTTTCCTGATAAATAAAATCCGCTGTGCCTTTCCGAGGGGAAGACAAGGAGCACCTTTAAGGGTCTCATGTTTTTTCGAAGAAGCATAGCGGATTTTTTATTGGGCAATCCTATAATTGTTGAAAAACGAAAAAAGACCAGTTACTCAAGAAGAGTAAACTGATCCTTTATAAACACTTACGCTTTTTTAGCTAGGCGAGACTTTTTACGAGCCGCCGCGTTTTTGTGGATAAGTCCTTTTGAAGCTGCTTTATCTAAAGATTTGTAAGCTGCTTGTAAAAGTTCTTGTGCGTTTTCAGCGTTAGCAGCAACAGCGTTTTCAGCTTTTTTCACTGTAGTACGCATTGCAGATTTAGCTTGAGAGTTAGCAACGTTTGCTTTTTCGTTAACTTTTACGCGTTTAATCGCAGATTTAATGTTTGGCATATCTTTCACCTCCTAAAATAGGTACGAGATGATATCTTCTCATTGATTTCTTGTGTCAATACAACAAAAATCATTTTAACAAACGCTAGGCTAAATTGCAATAGATAAATGCAAAGAATATTTACTTGACAGTTTGAACAAACTACTAATTGAGGTGAGCTGAATGCAAAATTTAAATTGGCAACGGACTGATTTAATTGATGAATCTGAAGAGGTCGTTTTACATCAAACGAAGGAACAAAAAGAAACACTTGAACAATCATCTGGGGTTCAAATCGAAGACCGCACTGCAGGACGCGTGAAAATAACCGATGTCCAAGTGAACGCAGAAGGCAAGAAACAAATAGGCAAAAAAGAAGGGAAATATATAACCCTTTCCGTACCAACGCTTACATTAGAAGATGAGGATGGATTTGAACAACTTGAAAAAGCCTTGCTAGCAAACTTTAAAACGTTACATGAATCAATTTCTTGGCAGAAGGATGACAAAATATTAATTATAGGGCTTGGCAATCGAACGATAACACCAGATGCCATTGGACCATATGTTATCGATCACTTGCATAGTCTAGATAAAATCGATGACAAATTTGTCATGTATGCACCAGGTGTGACAGGGCAAACAGGCTATGAAACAGGTGAATTTGTAGCAGCATTAGCTGAGCGTCTACAACCAAAACTCATCATCGTCGTAGATGCCCTCGCAACAAGAGCAAGCGACCGCTTATGTAAAACCATCCAACTTACCGATACAGGCATTCACCCAGGTTCAGGTGTCGGCAATCAACGCAAGGAAATTTCCTTAGAAATGCTTGGTATCCCTGTCACGGCTATTGGGATTCCAACAGTTGTTGATGCACCCGTGCTAATTGCTGACGCAGTAGAGGTGATGTTACGCACGATTGCAGCGCGAGTTGCAGAGAGAGGAAAACCGTCGTCTAAATTATCATTATCTTCATGGCGTCCAGATATTAATAAAGAACTTGATATGTCCCTCGTTACACCCATTTTCGGTGAATGGGCAACATGGTCAAAAGAGGAGCGTCAACAGCTTTTTGAAGAGACTTTTGCTGCTTCGCATGCACAGTTAATGGTCACACCGAAAGAAGCCGATTATTGGATAGATCGGTATGCAACACTCATTTCAACTATGCTTACAAAATGGGCAAACGATCTATAAATTCATCGTTCTAAAAGACACATCCCCTCCATACGATAAGGGGAGGAGGGTGTGACTTTGCTAAAAAAACTACAATGGTCAATTGGTCTATTATTGTTCTTTTTCGTATTACCAGTCATTGCTGGGCAACTTCCGTTCAACAAGCAAGCATCGACTCCGATTAAACAACCAGAGGATAAACAAGTCGTGTTTGCCGCTACTAATTTAGAAGAAGAAAGTGAACTAGAGAAGACGAAAGAGCAGACACCAGAATCGACACCAAAATCAACGTCAGAGCCGACAAAAGAGCAGGATCCATTTAAAGTATTATTATTATTTACACATTCACAAGAAGCCTATCAACCGATGGTAAAAGCAGTTAAAGGAAAAGTGGACGTTTATGATGACAAAACAAATATTTATAACTTACAAGGCGCCATTTCCAAGCACTTTAGCATGAACGGTATCCAGACGGATGTATTAGATGTTGATGTGATGAAGGTAATGAAATCCGAAGGCAAAACTTTTCCACAAGCTTATAACACAGTACGTCCCTATTTATCTAATCGTTTACAAGAGCAATCCTATAATTTAATAATTGATTTGCATCGAGATTCGGCCAAACGGAATGCGACAACTACTATGCATAACAATCAATCATATGCACGTATTGCCATAGTCGTAGGCGCAGAACATAAAAATTACAGATGGAATACGGCTTATGCAGAAAGTCTTTCTGCTGCCATGAATGACATTGTGCCAAAGGTTTCAAGAGGGGTTATATCGAAAAGTGGTGATAATGTAGATGGTCGCTACAATCAAGATTTAGCTAAAGAGATGATTTTAATTGAATTAGGTGGCATCGATAATACAGAAGATGAGTTAAATCGTACAATTGCTGTTATTGGAAAAGCAATTGCAAAAACCTTTGTAACGGAATCTAAAAGTTAAACAGTTATTAACTATATTGAATTTTTCCTATTCAAGTTCAAGCGATTTTTTCATCGCTGTCCACTTTAGAAAATAGTTTGATGCCATCAATAAAGGGTAATGAATGGTATGTAAGGTGCCAATTGAGAGAATTACCTAAAAAAATTTTTTACTAGGTCTTTCAATTGTTGATACCTTGCATTATACTTTTCAAGTCAGCTCATACGCCTTATTGAATCGGGCGATTTTCGATTGTGTTCATCAATGAAAAAGCCGTTTCAAAAGCATCTTCCATTATGGGCAGATGCTTTTTTTGTTGTTTGGTTGCAACATTACAAATTTTTAATATAAAAGTGACTTTAATGATGTTTTATACATATGATTTGTAAGAAATATAGTAATTTTTTATACTCTTTGGTAGCGAAAATAGAGTTGAAAAACGAATGAACATGGTATAACCAAAATCCCACCGTGGAAAATTTTTTTGCTTAAGAAAATGATCAACCTTTTAGGTGGCTCATACGTCTTTAATATTATAAGTAAGTAAAGAATAAAGCGTAGAAAAGGAGCAGAGGCTAGGCAATATACTCACATTTTGTAAATAACATAATAAAGGGAACGACGTTTTATATTTTATTGGAGGAAACAGTATGTTAGGCAAGACATTGAATCATCGTTATATCCCAGGATTAGATGGGATAAGAGCTTTAGCAGTACTAGCAGTCATTGCTTACCATTTTAACTTTCGATGGGCCAGTGGAGGGTTCCTCGGAGTTGATATCTTTTTTGTTTTATCAGGTTATTTAATTACTTCAACCATTTTACCGATGAAAGGGAATCAATTAACAGTCAGTTTGCGACAATTTTGGATTGGTCGCTTTCGACGTCTAGTGCCCGCTGCCTATGTTATGATTATGACCACTTTTGTGTGGGTCATGTTTTTTCATAAAGAACTTTTAAATACTATGCGTGGAGATGCGCTATCTTCCCTTTTCTACTCTAGTAATTGGTGGTTTATTTATCATAAACTTTCCTATTTTGATAGTTTCGGGTCGCCTTCCCCATTGAAAAATTTATGGTCTTTGGCGATTGAAGAACAATTTTATGTTATTTGGCCGATTGTATTGATGATTGGTTTAGCTCTATTTAAAAAACAAAGTAAATTTTCAACAATTATTTTCATTGGCGCAATTTGTTCAGCAATTCTCATGGCCTTTTTGTATCAGCCAGGAGCTGACCCAAGCCGAATTTATTATGGGACAGATACACGTTCCTTCGAATTGTTAATAGGCTGTTGGTTAGCATTCGTTTGGCCGATGAAAAGACTTTCTACGAAAAAGCTTTCTACTAAGCATGTTTATGAACTTAACAGTATAGGTTTCATTACCTTTAGTATTTTTATTGTCAGTATTTTATTCGTAGATGAATACCAAGCATTTTTATATAGAGGTGGTATGTTCATATTTTGTTTAAATGCAGCGCTATTAATAGCCTGTGTTTGTCATCCAGCTAGTTTTTTAGGCAAACTACTTGCATGGAAGCCGCTTCGTTGGATTGGTTCTAGATCGTACGGAATCTATCTTTGGCATTACCCTATTATTGTGTTAGGTACTCCTGTTCATGAAATTGGAAACCCTGTCTATTGGCGTGTTACTATACAGTTATTGCTCATATTACTGCTCGCTGAATTATCTTATCGCTTTATTGAAATGCCTATTCGTAAAAAAGGATTCCGATTATATTTCCGACAATATTTAATCATCCATCCGAACAAATGGCGTGATTTTTCAATTGCAAGAAAAATTGCAACTGCTGTTATCCCACTTTTCTTACTCGTGTTTTTTACTGGTATAACAGGGGTAGTAGGAGAAGCACCACAGGACACAAAGGAGTCTTACCCAACAAACATTAAAATAAATGGTGGGCAACATGCTTCTGCAAAAGATCAGGATACAGTAGAGCAAGATTCCATAGATGAACAAGTAGAATCACCTGTTGACAATAACGAAGCAACGTCAAAAACGGAGAAAGATGATGTAAGTGACATTGCTAAGAAAGGACCGTATAAAGAACTACTAGCTATCGGTGATTCTGTTATGATTGATATTGCTACAAGTTTACATACGCTTTACCCTAACATTACAATAGATGGAAAAATCGGGAGACAAGTTTCGCAAGCGGTCAAACTGATCCCTAGTTACGCACGCTTTAATCAACCAGATAAAGCGGTCATTATTCAACTTGGCACAAACGGTTACTTTACAAATGACCAGATTGACACGCTTCTTGGTGCTTTTTCTCAAGCAGAAATATACTTAGTGAACACACGTGTACCACGTCCATGGGAAGCAAAAGTAAACAATGCTTTAGCGAATAAAGCGCAAGAGCGTGAAAATATTACGTTAATTGATTGGCATTCTACAGCCTTAAACCATCCCGAATATTTTGCACCGGACGGGGTACATTTGGAGCCAAAAGGGGTAGAAGCTTTATCGAGTCTAATTCAGCAAGCAATTGATGCTCGTATGAATGAAGTTTAATAAGCATACTGCTGTCGCTAGATAGTCTCCCTGAGACGAGTCACTTAATGGAGTGACTCGTCTTTTTATATGAAAGAACAGGGATTTTTTCTTATGCAGAAAAAATAATTTGATTCTAATTTAATATATTTATACCAATTATAATCCATTTATGTATAATATTTAGTGGGAGGAAGGATTGATGGATACAGTGCATCCACTAGTTACCAAAGCGGTATAAGAATATTGACACCTATGATAAGAACTTTCAAGGATTACATAAAAAGGTTATTTATAACAAATAACAAAAAGGGAGACTCAAAAAATGAAAAGTAAAACACTTGTATTAGTATTGACACTAATGTTAGCATTTGCATTCCATGTCAACATTGCAAACGCTAGTACTTTTAAAGAAGTAAAGGTAACAGACTCTTCATCTAAGATATATGAAAAAACTGATACTAATTCAAAAGTAATTGGAACTGTGGAAAAGGGGAAATTTGTTATTTCAATTAGTGAACATAATGATTTTTCTCGTATAATGTATTTAAATAACGAAAATAAAATGATTGATGGTTATATTATTGAAGATGCACTTGATGATGCGCCATACACAATTAAAATTGCGAGTTCGAAAAGTGGGTTGGTCGTAAAAGAAACGCCGTCTTTAAAAGGTAAAACTGTTGCGACATTACAAAATAAAATGGTTGTCAAAGATTACGGATCAGTTGGTGATGGTTGGTCCTTTGTCCAGTATGGTAATGTTATTGGCTATGCTGCTACTAATTTTATGAGCAATTCACAGCCAACAACTAAATATGTGCTAGCAAGCAGTCTTATTGTTAGAAATATTGCAAGCCCTTCAGGTGTTCAAGTAGGGGAGCTAGCGAAAAATGAACAAGTAGCTGTTCATTCTACAATTGCTGGCTGGTCGTTCGTAACAACTGCTGATTACGAGGGCTATGTAGTAGATACTTACTTAAGCTCAAAAAATCCAGCTGCCGCGAGTAAACCAAGTGGCTCTTCAAATGCTAGTAATTCAAATAGCAGTAAAACCTATAAAAATTGTACGGAGCTTCGTAAAGATCACCCAAATGGTGTAGGAGCTGACCACCCTGCTTATGCGCCTAAACATGATCGAGACAAAGATGGATGGGCTTGTGAAAGATAATTTTACTTTAATGAGTAGTAAATAATAGGATTAAAAAAGCGCCTGCCAACATGCAGGTGCTTTTTTAGCTCTACAGTTCGGTATTGAATTATTTAGTGCCTTCCTGTACACACACTTGTCATATTTTATGTACTTTTTGAAAAGCACCTTTTGGGCCTGATTGCCTGAATTGGGTGCTTTTTGATGCATTGAATTGCAGAAAATAACAAGCATAAATAAGAGTAACCATTGATTTAACAGCATTTATCCCGTTCTAATGTTGTGGTTTGTATATGGTTCATAGTATAATTCATTATAGTTTAATTAGGAGTGGAAGAGATGAACCGAGAAGCACGATTAAAAAGACAAGAGAACATACGAAATTTCTCTATTATTGCACATATTGACCACGGGAAATCAACGCTTGCTGACCGTATTTTAGAGCAAACGAAATCACTGACATCCCGTGAAATGAAAGCACAGCTACTCGACTCAATGGATTTAGAGCGTGAGCGAGGCATAACAATTAAGTTAAATGCAGTCCAATTAAAATATGAAGCCAAAGATGGCGAAGTGTATACGTTCCATTTAATCGACACACCAGGACACGTCGATTTCACATATGAGGTATCACGTAGTTTAGCTGCTTGTGAGGGCGCTATTTTAGTTGTGGATGCAGCACAAGGCATCGAAGCACAAACGCTGGCTAACGTTTACTTAGCACTTGATAACGATTTAGAAATTTTGCCAGTTATCAATAAAATTGACTTACCAGCAGCAGATCCAGAACGTGTGCGTCAAGAAGTTGAAGACGTTATCGGTTTAGATGCTTCAGAAGCGGTATTAGCTTCCGCAAAGGCTGGTATCGGTATTGAAGATATTTTAGAACAAATTGTTGAAAAGGTTCCTGCACCAACAGGCGATCCAGATGCACCATTACAAGCACTTATTTTTGACTCTGTATATGATGCCTATAAAGGTGTTATTATTTCCATTCGAATTATGAATGGTACGGTTAAACCTGGCGATAAAATTCGTATGATGGCGACAGGTGCAGAATTTGATGTTATTGAAGTTGGCGTACATACTCCGAAAAGTGTGCCACAAAGTGAATTAACGGTTGGAGATGTTGGTTACTTAACAGCATCTATTAAAAATGTTGGTGATACGCGAGTGGGGGACACTGTGACATTTGCTAATCGTCCGGCAACAGAGCCATTAGCAGGTTATCGCCGTTTAAATCCAATGGTGTACTGTGGATTATATCCAATTGATACAGCTAAGTATAACGATTTACGTGATGCATTAGAAAAATTAGAACTAAATGACTCTGCATTACAATATGAACCTGAAACATCACAAGCACTTGGTTTTGGTTTCCGTTGCGGTTTCTTAGGGCTTCTTCATATGGAAATTATTCAAGAACGTATTGAACGTGAATTTAACATTGATTTAATTACAACAGCACCATCGGTAATTTATGATGTTTATATGACAGATGGTACGTCCATTAAAGTCGACAACCCATCCTTTATGCCAGACCCACAAAAAATTGACCGTGTTGAAGAACCATATGTCAAAGCGACAATTATGGTACCGAATGATTATGTTGGTGCGGTAATGGAGCTTTGCCAAATGAAACGCGGTAATTTCATGACGATGGATTACATTGATACGTCACGTGTCAGCATTATTTATGAAATGCCATTATCTGAAATTGTCTACGACTTCTTCGATTATTTAAAATCAAATACGAAAGGCTATGCATCATTTGATTATGAGCTAATCGGTTATCAGCCTTCAAAACTAGTGAAGATGGACATTCTACTAAATGCTGAGCAAGTCGATGCACTAAGCTTTATCGTGCACCGTGACTTTGCTTACGAGCGTGGGAAAGTAATCGTAGAAAAACTTAAAGAATTAATTCCACGTCAACAATTTGAAGTACCAATTCAAGCTGCAATCGGTCAAAAAATTGTCGCACGTTCGACAATTAAAGCGATGCGTAAAAATGTATTGGCGAAATGTTACGGTGGGGATATTTCTCGTAAACGTAAACTTCTTGATAAACAAAAAGAAGGTAAAAAACGTATGAAACAAGTCGGTTCAGTCGAAGTTCCTCAGGAAGCGTTTATGGCTGTGCTGAAGATGGACGATAGCAAATAGTAGGTGTATCAAAGGGTTGAACAATTACAATAAAGCCCATCACCTGTTTTGCCTGCGAATTGCTTGCGAAATGATTTTGCTTGCGAAAAAAACTTGCCGACCAGCGGCAACTGATCGGCAAGTTTTTATTTAATATCATCCAGTGCTCGTTCGAAAATATCGACGGATTCTTTTTGCATCTTTTCTGTGAGGTGCGAATAAGTGTCGATAGTAATAGCTGACCGGCTATGACCAAGACGAGCCTGGATGTCTTTTATTTTTGCACCGTTTTCCATTAACATTGTGGCGTGCGTATGTCGTAATGAATGGAAGTTAAACGGAATTTCGAGTGTTTCTTGTAATTTTCTTGTGTTATATTTCATGCTACTGGGCGTAAGAGGTTCGCCACTTTCTTTTACACAAACATGATTACTATCAATATAATTTGGTCCATAAAATAATTTATTTTTCTTCATCCAAATATGATGCTCTTTTAGCAATTTAATAATTGTTGGACCGAGTGGAATAGTTCTTTCACTTGATGTCGTTTTTGTTGAATCGAGTATCCATTTCCCCTTAGAATTTACCATTGCACGCTCAACTGTGAGTGTACCTTCGTCAAAATCAATATCTCGCCATAATAAGCCACAAACCTCACTCACACGTAAACCCGTATGTAAACCAATGTGAAACGGCATATATAATGGCATATCAATCTTTAAATAACCCATTATTTTAATAAGATCGTCACGCTTAATAATTTTCAGGTCTTCTTTAGATACTTTTTTTCGTTGACGTTTCGGCATAGCTATATATTGCATGGGATTTTCTTTTAGTAACCCCCAGGGATGTACAGCGTGGCGTAAAGCACTATTCATAACACATCGGAAAATTGACATAGATTTTTCGGAATATTCTTCGCGAAATTTATCATTAATCCATGTTTGTAATATCGCTGGTGTTAAATCGCATAATGCTATATCTCCTATTTTGGGAGCGATATGATTTTTAATAACCATACGATAGTTTTCCTGTGTATTCTCTTTTAAATTAAGTAATACATGTTCAGTAAACCAATACCACATATAATCCTCTAAAGGCGACTTTGAAGATTCAAAAAAGCGTCCTGTTTCGTCATATTCAGCAAGTGCGGCTGTCAATGCCACTTCTGCTTCGGCCGATGTATCTCCACCAACACGTTCTATTCTTTTTCTGTTTCTACCTTTTCGAGCAGGTAAATCAAAGGCATAGTACCATTTGTGGCCACGTTGCCTTACCGATCCTCTTCGTCTTTTCTTTGTTTTTGATTTTTTCCCCATACAAATCTCCTTCTGGAGGGAAGAGCAAGACGGCCATCTTGCTCCTTTTTAATTAATTTGCAATTAATATCTCAATCCAATGAATTAGGAGATATTTGTTGTTGTTCTTTATTCACAAAGCGTTGTAACCGTTGCTGTTCTTCTGTTAATGCTGATTCAATAAACTTGCTAAAGCCTATTGCATCTTGTTCCGCAAGGTAACGTAAGTAAGTTGCTTTCTCTTTGCTGTTAATAATAAGTGGAGCAAAACCGTGTTGTAATAAAGAATAATTAAGGATCATACGTCCAGTACGTCCGTTGCCATCAGCAAAGGGGTGAATACGTTCAAATACAATATGAGCTTCTGCAATACTGACTAATTTTTCTTGTTCAGTAGCAGCTACCTCTAAACGATAATTCAAATTATCTATCCATTGTTGCATAAGAAGCGGTGTTTCTTGTACGCTGGCTGTCATAAAATCAGCCCCTAGTATGGCGTTGTCTACCGACTTGAATTGTCCTCTATCATATTGCAAGCGATCCATTAATAAAGCATGAATTTCCTTGATTGTTTGCAAACGAAGTGGTGAATCCTGTTCAAGTTCTTGTATTAAGTATTGAAAAGCTTGTTCGTGGTTTTTAATTTCGTAAACTTCTCTCAAATCAATACTACGATTGCTTGAAACTTGATTGTGTAAAATAATCGAGATAGTTTCAGCTAATGTAATCGTATTCCCTTCTAATGCAGACGAATGGTGAGCCAATCGAACAAGAATATCGTCTAGATATTCATTAGGTAATTTTTTCATGCGATTCACTTCCTTCTTGTCTAATCGACTCTTATCAAAGATTAAAGTCAAAGTCTTTTAAAGTTTCACGTATCGTTTCTTCAGTTGATGGTTGGTCTAAATTAGACTGACGATTAACTAAAAACTCTGTGAAGTCGAATACAGACTTTTTATCGCTTTCAGATAACTGATTAAATAACTGTAATAATCTGAAATCTTCACTCATTGCAATTTAATTCCCTTCTTATTTCCAAGTTTGAATTTCCTTAACTTGTTTCGCGCCTTTGTAAAGCTGATAACGTTTGTACCTTTTTCTCTGCTTCCAGCTCTTGTCGGTAACGTTCTAGCTCTGCATCGATTTCATCTTCATCAGTAGTAGAGGCTATTTCAGAGCGTTGTTGAATAATACTCTCTATTTTTTGTACAATAGCTTTTCGCACTTCCGAATCAAGCTCCATATATCCACGCATGATAGCAATCTCTAATTCACTGAGATTGCTTTTTTTAATTTGTTCATCAAATGAAAAAGTAGCAGGCTGGATAAAAATTTCCCCTTCGCCCGTACGTAACCAGTGTTCGTTAACGTTGAACTCTGCGCAAATGATTTTAATTGTACGCTCGCTAACAACACGATTCCCTTTTTCCATATATGATATGGCCCCTTTGGTCATTTGTATGTGTTGACCGAAATCTTCCATAGTCATATCAAATTCATGCTTGCGTAAATAATTAACCCTTTCATTGATAGACAATTCCTTGTAATCCAATACTATCCCTCCTTTCTTAATAGTTATATTAGCGTAAAAAAGTAATCTGTGCAAACATTTTAAGAAACATTTTGTTGACTTAGATTAAAAAATGGTGTTATTATGTAATCACAGTAAACAATGAAATTTATTAGGATTTATAGCTAAACACAACGGTAGCGACGTTAATTGAATTTGAAAGGTGGTGGCGAACATGGCAGACATCATATACAACATGGATGAAAAAACTGATTGGGAACAATTAGAGGTTTTGTTGAAACAATTAGAACCGCACGAAAAAGAGCGAGTTTTCGGTTTTGTTGAAGGGGCTTTATTCCTAAAACAATTCAAACAAGAGCAGAAGAAAAACGAAACTGCATAATGAATGGGATACGAAGCTGTTACGCCTAGCATTCGGAAAAAGGGGGGCAAATATGGAACTGTTAACAATAAAAGAAGTTGCTGGTCAATTAAAAACTAATCCAAATACTGTCTATACACTGATTAAAGCGGGCTTAATCCGCCCGTTGAAGTTAGGTCGATTAAAGGTAAGTGAAGCGGAGTTAGTCTCGTTTATTAACCGAAATGTCGGAATGGATATTACTGATCCCTTTAATCCAAAAGAGATAGATATTGCAACAGAAGCTGTGGAAGGCGCTGAAAATTGAAAGTGCATAGTGGTAAATGAACGAAATGGAGAAGTACAAGCACATAAGACGTTTGCGAGTACGAAAAAAGCTCGCTCACGTCAAGCGGTTTGTAATAGTAAGGGTTGGTTAGCCTAGTCCTCTAAGTGGGGAATTTACAAGCTGCTTGATGTGAAGTCATTACATAAAGAACATCATAAGAAATTTCACATACATAAAAAACACAATAAAGCGCTGTGATACCGAGCCAATGACGGTATAGTCGGAACTTATAGCTGATATGACGGTAGCAACGTTAATTAATCAAATATTTAATATTCAGAATGGAAGGTGAATTGTCCAAATGGAAGGCAATGTGCAAATTTCAATTAAAGATTTTGATGATTTACGAGAAAGAGCTGATGGATTTGAAAGAAAATTTAAGAATTTAGTGAAATCGCTTAATGCGTGTACGGTTGAGGTTCAAGATCATGAAGTTGATGCTGATTCAGATGAGTGGATACAAATTATCTCAATTGATGCAGAAAGAGCTTTGAAACTAGTAGCTCCATATGGTGTTGAGTTTATAGATGAAAAAGATATATTGCAGTTTGTCAATATGGATAACGTAAAGATTGGAGCGGAGCCAGAATGATTGAACAACTACAGCGAGCTTACACACAAGGCTTAAAAAATCTAGTATTCGTGGATTTCGAAAATAAAAACATTATTGGAAGCGTAGTGACATTGGAATTAGAGCTAAGTAAAGAAAGAGCCTGTGGACAGGACTTAATAACAGCTATGAATCTACATTTTTCCAATGAGGATTACGATTCAGCACAAGAGTGTGCAGAGGTTTTAGTAGAGAGAATAGATTACATCAAACGCTTAGAGGGTCAAATAAAAGAACAGCGTCGAAACAAATTATTTGATATTGCTAATCAATTAAATAAGCAAGGGAAAATCGGAGAGGTTGTGCATTTTAATGCAAATCAGAGTTTATGACATAAAAAAACTGCTTAATCGTTGGAGCGACTAAACAGCACTTTAAACCTAGGAAATTTATCTTATCGACATTATATCAAGAAGTGGAATGTGTGTCTAGCAAACTCAACAAATAAAAAAGGGGGAAATTTTGTGAAACAAGGTCGCAATTTAACAAGACAGCAAAAAATCTATATAGCAAGTTTTCGTTTTAATCCTAATAACTGGCTTATAAGTAAAAAGGAAGCTGATAGATGGTTGATTATTCATCGAGAAACAGGTCGATCTCGAACTATTCCAGCACCATAAACAAGCTTCCTAATTGAAAAAAGCACGACAAAAAAGGAAGCCTTTGTGGGAAGTCACAAGGGCTTTTATAAAGACCAATAAAAAAAAGCCGTATCAACTCTGAACAGTTAAAACGGCTCGTTTGACTATTGCCAAACACCTTATTGCTAGTATAGCAACCTTCATGGCAAACAGTCAATTAGCGTCCTTGTAATGAATATTAGATTTACGACGAAACTCTAAATTTAACAAGGATACTAGATTATTAACACATCGGGAGAGAATAGCCATGAAGAATAAACAGCATAAGGTAAGACATGTATTAGCTTCGTATGAAGAAGCATTTAGTGAGTCGGAAATTAGCAAAATACATGAAGATAGTTTATTAGATAGAGCAATTGCAGGCTATCGTGTGAAAAGCATTTGGAGTGGTTCGGTTTTAGAGGTAGAAGCATACCCATATTGGAAAATACCACAAGGTAAACGTACAAAAAGAGATAAAAATAGCAGCAAAGCACAAGAAAAGTTAAATGAAAAGAATAGGCAGAAGCATGTAGCAAGATTAATTAATACAAACTTTCGTGAGAATGATTTGTACGCAACATATACGTATTCTGATGCATATTTACCAAAAGACTATGACCAAGCAAAAAAAGATATGGTTAATCTCATCAGACGTATGAAGCATTGGTTAAAAAAGCAGGAGAAGTATGCGGATTTTGAATTGAAATATATTTATTCAACTGAACATACAAGGGATGGAAAAAAAGTACGAGCACATCATCATATGGTGACAAATTTTCCCAATCGTGAAGTAGCGGAGAAGTTATGGAATAGAGGTCGCGTTAAGTCGCAACGTCTGGAAGAAGATGATCTTGGATTTACAAAGCTAGGAGAATACTTGGTAAAAGAAAAGGGACATAAAACAGCAAAAGGCTATACTCCTAGCCGTAACCTAAAACAACCAAAAGTGACGGTATCAGACACGAAATTAACTCGTAGACGTGCTGCTAAAATTGCGACAGAAGAAATAGGTGCGCAAGAAATTTTTGAAAAAATGTATAAAAATTATCAGTTCAAACAAATGAATGTGTCATTTTCGGATTACGTAAGTGGGGCATATCTATATGTGCAAATGAAGCGGATTGACACACCAATAAATCGTAAAAGGAGAATAATAAATGACGATGAAGACAATCAGCATTATTAATCTAAAAGGCGGGGTATCTAAAACAGTTTCAGCTATCAATATAGCTTATACACTGGTGAAATTACATGGGAAGCGTGTATTACTCATTGATAACGACAAGCAGGGCAACACATCTAAATTTTTCGGGCTTTATGATCCTGAAAGTAAGTGTGGATTATCAGAGTTATTAACAGTGAAGGAAATAGTTGTGGATAACGTTATTCAGCAAACAAGTTATGAGGGGCTAGATATTATCACAGCCAATATGAATTTGCTACGTGCTAATAAGGAAATCTTGATGGATGTATCACGTCCACAGCAAACACGACTTCGTAAAAAGCTAGTGTCTGTAAAAGAGCGTTACGACTACGTGATTATTGACAATGCACCAGATATTAATATGACAGTGGTAAATGCATTAGTAGCGTCTGACGATGTGCTAGTGCCAATTAAAATAGATCAATTTAGTTTTGATGGATTAGAACAAATCCTAGAGCAGATTGAAGATGTAAGTGAGTTCAATAGTGATATTCGTTTTGCAGGATGCTTTGTCACAATGTATCAGCGTAACAATGTGAATCAACAAGGGGCTGAATTATTAGAAAAGCAAGGTTATCCAATGTTTTCAACACGTATTAGAAAGACAGTAAAAGTAGATGAAATGACGTTCGTTGGAAAGCCGTTATTAGAATATGCGAAGCGGTCTACAGCTTGTGTGGATTATGTAGCGCTAGTAAAAGAATATCTAGGATTGTGTTAGTTTCGGGCACATTTTCAAAGAAAGGAGCGGAGTAAATGTCGAAATTCAATCTATCACAGCTTATGAATACAGAATCCAAGAAGCAAATTGTGGCATTTAAGATTGAGCACATACCATTGGATAACATACTGCCATCACCAAAAAATAACTACAGTGTGGATGATGTTTCAGAGCTTAAATCGAGTATTGAACTATTGGGACTTCAACAAAACTTAGTGGTGCGTATAAAAGATGATGGGGCATACGAGCTAATTAGCGGTCATAGACGCTTAAAGGCTATGCAAGAGCTACGCAATGAGGGAAACAAAGATTTTGAAAAAGCGCCTTGCAAAATTGTTAAATCGACAGACGACATCCAAGCAGAATTACAACTCATACTAGCAAACTCAACCACTCGTGTGTTAACAGATGCTGAAAAAACTAAACAGGCAGCACGATTACATGAATTGTTACAAGAATTACAAAATAGTGGTAATCAACTAAAGGGACGCAAACGCGAGATTGTAGCGCAACTTATGGGCGTGTCACCTTCCCAAGTGCAACGGATGGACAGCATTAACAAAAAATTAGCTCCTGAACTAAAAGAAGCATTTAGTGAAGGGGAAATAAATATCACTGCTGCCTATGAAATGTCGAGGTTGCCAGAAGAAACGCAAAAAGAGGTTGCCCAAGAATACAGAGAGGGTAAACCGCTAACTCCGTCCTTAGCAAAAGAAAAGCGACAGGAAATCATTGAGTCAGAGCAAAAAGAAAAGCCGATGACGCATGAACTAGATAGCTATCCTGAACAGTTTGAGGCGATAGTGCAAGGCTTGAAAACTTTTATGTGTGGTTTCAATAATCAGAGTTTTCGAGTGGGCGATAAATTGAAAATTAATGAATTTAATCCTGAAACAATCTTGTACACTGGCAGATTTGTAGAGGTTAGAATCATTTACCTGCAAGAAGGGGGAGCAAATGACATTCCCGTAGATTACGTGATTATGAGCATTAAAAAAATTAGATAAAAGCAATTTCGGAAGGAGGAGAAGCTGTTGGAAAGTAGCTTACGCCAGTTAAGTCTATTTGATGATTATTCACAATCGTCTCGTGCATTTTTTAGAGTGCATGAGACGGTGAAAGTCATTGAAGTAAAGAATAATCCTGAAATCTATGAATATCGCAAACATTATTTTGGTTATGTGATAGGTAAAAAGGGAGTTGTCCAGAAAGTAGATGGTCATTCCGTGTTAGTACGTATCGGGAATGAATCCATACTTTTTGATGCACAGGAGCTAGAGTGGATTGCGTAAAAACGCAAATTTATAAGGGGGCAGAAATAGAATGAGAACACAGAAACGACAATATTCAAGAAGCCATGCCAATAGAGGGCAACTTTTCGAAAATTTAATTGATATGACAAATAATCAATACCGCAATAACAATTTTGCAGATATCCGCAAAGTACCTTCGCCTGTGAAAATATTAAAAGTCACTGGGAATAAGGTGGATGGAAAATTAGAAAGTGCTACATGGGTAGATTATAGCGGTATTTACCGAGGTCAAGCTATTATCTTTGATGCTAAGGAAACAAAACAAAAAAGATTCCCATTGAACAATTTAACTGACGATCAATATAGGTTACTTCGTTCATGGCATTACATGGGGGCAAAAGCGTTTTTATTAGTTTGCTTTAGGATTGAAGGTAAAAACGAGCCAGAGATTTATTATCTCAAATTTGAACAATTAGAAACTGCTTGGACAGCTCAAAATAATGGCGGTGCTAAATCAATTCCACTTCAATTTTTCCGAGATCACTGTACTCGAATTAAATCAGGAATATATACAGTCCATTACTTGGAAGCGGTAGGAGGTGCTTCTTGTTGACTGAACCTTATTGGAATGCTAAACATGGCGAATACATCAAATGCCCTGTAGAGGGCTGTAAACACTTCGGTATTATCATAACAAAAGCTCATTGTCGTGTTGAACATCAAATGAGTCGTGAAGAAGTGCGTCAGAAGTACGGTTTACCTAAAACTTTTTCATTTTCAAAGTCTAATAGAAAACAAGTAGAGGATAGAAGACACGTTGATGAGGAGGAGCATTGATGCTGGAGATAAGAAAAAAACAAATAGTCACAACAAGAAAGAAGCATGAATGTTACGGGTGCGTAGAAGAAATCGAAAAAGGCAAAAGTGCAGTTTATGTTTCCGCTAAAGAAGATGAAAAACATATACAGTTTCATCTACATGAAGAATGCAACAAAACAATTGCAAAAGATAAATGGTTTTCTGGAAGCGGTCTTTATCGTGGTTGTATCAAAGAAGCAGTGAAAAATTCCGAGGAATTGAAATCAATTAATATTTCATCGTTGGATGAATTGCCATTTGTTTTAGGACTACAAAAGGGCTTGGGAGGATGAATGTACATGAAAATGGTTGTATCAAAAGAGCAATATAAGCAGGTACGTCAAGTAGAGAAAATGTTAGGAGTAAAGATTGCATTAGCGCCAGAAGAACATCAGTTACGTGTAGTTGATTGTTTAAATGGTCAGTGGGGCATCTATCAAATAAAACGCTGTTATAAAAGTGCGACGAAATACTTTGCTGAATTGAAATTAATTGAGCCTGCTACAACAGAGCAAGAAGCGATTATGAAGTTTTTGGCAATACAGCAAAAAAAGGCGAACGAAGGGAAATTAAAAGTAGTGATTTATTGATTGGAGGTATCGGCATAAACGTCGCAGGAAGGTGAAAGTATGTTACAAACTGTTATTACTTACGAAAAAACTACTTTAAAAGTCATTTCGGCAATGCAAATAAACACCATAATTTCAGAAGCAAAATTTCATAAAATCCATGATAAGTGTTCAGAGGACGATTAAACACAAGAAAGAAATTGTGTAGGAGTGGTGTGAATGTTATGTGTGAAAAAGTTTGCTGGACTTGCGGACACTTTGCTTTTGGTTGTTTTGTAACAGGTGAATACAACAATACAGTTAAAGTAGATGACACATAAGAAGTTTTAAATAAGGCAACAAATGATACTCCAGAAAAGCAGATTGACTATGTGATTGGCACGAAAATCATTTTAGGTTATGAGTCTTTTTTAAATGCTCTGGTAGAGCAGAAGCAAGGTTGCAAGCACCTTCAAAGAAAAGCTTGAATGCAATGAGTAACGACAGCGTTTATTAATTAATTGAAAGAAAATGTTCAGTAATTGAAAGGGGAAAATATGATGGGAAAAATATTAAGATTCAAAAAAGCACCTACTCTTAAAGATTTTGAGGGGTTGAGTGTTAACGGTGGAACTTTTGAAAACGGAGATGGGTTTATTCAAAAAAATACAATTGTAATGAAAGTACCCAATACTTTTAGATTTTCTACAGCAATAGAGATTTATAGCAACGGTGAAGGCATTTGTGATTTAATTATGGCGCAGTTTTTAACGAGAGGTCCTGATTTGTGGGAAATGGGTGATGCTTTTTATCGTATTGGTTTCAATGATGAAGGTGATACAGAACAACAATTACGTAATTTATGTGACGAATTAATAAATCGTGGCTTAGTAGATTGGGTTGAATAGATTACCTGAACACTTTGAAGATTTCGTTCAGAAACAATCAAATAAATATTCGGAGGTAACAAGTATGCAATCAATTGATAAACAAGCAATCTTAGACGTTTTAAACAGTTTAGAGGTTATTGAACAGGAAGGTGGGGAAAGTGCCTATTTGCTAGTTGAAAATAATGTAGAAAATCATAAAAAATTAAATGCTGTAGGTGTTCCAAGTAAAACTATTAATAATTACGGTGATAAAGAAACGTTTTGTATTCTTGCATTAGCATTAAGTGAAGGTTATGCAGATCATTACAATGCTTTTAAAGGTGGATTAGTTTTAGAGCCAGAGAATCGTATAGAAATAGAAACAAGTAGTGCGAGTGGAATTAATGTTTTATGTAAACAAGCCTATGAAACGGCAGTTTCTAAAGGTTGGCACGATCAACCAAGAGAAACAGGTACATTGTTAGCATTAATACACAGTGAAGTAAGCGAAGCGCTAGAAGCGGATCGTAAGGGAGATACAGAAAATTTCACAGAAGAATTAGCCGATGTATGTATCCGTATTTTTGATTTATGTGGCTCAAGAAATATTAATCTGGAACAAGCGATTATTAAGAAAATGGAGCGTAATAAAAGTCGTTCATATAAACATGGCGGAAAAGCTTACTGAACAATATAAGTATAAGATTGTGATAAAGTGAAGCGACAAACAATTGAAAGACTTAAAGAAGTAGAGAATGCAATTTTGTTAATAGATGTAAGTAAAGGAGATACATTAAATCAAAAATCAAAAAGACAAGCATTGGAACTATTAAGAGAAGTTATTCAGGAAGTGGGGCGTGCTAATGAGCGGTATTGCACAAGATCAAATAACAGCAATAGCAGAGGTAGCCATTGCGAAGTTTAATGAGCTTCAACAAGAAGAAAAAACTAAAAAGCAAGACAGACGACTTTTTAATACAAGAATATTGTTGAAGAATTACCGTCATTTAAAAGTTTACTGTAACGAAATGAAAGAGAGCATGGATTTAGGGGATGAAGAGCAAGAGGAAATAATAACTCCTGATAAAGAATACCTTACATTGGAATCCATAAAAAGAAGTGAAGCTCGTACACTTGCTATGATGCGGTTCATCGATAATATGATTAAAGTTTACGAAATGGATTGTAAACACTTGGGTACAGAAGCGGTAAGAAGGTATGAAACGCTATTGCATTTTTATATAAATGACGAAAGAAAGACTTATGCTGAAATTGCGAAGCTGCATAATGTACATGAACGTACAGCGCAAAGAGACTTGAAAGAGGCAGTTCATGCTATGTCAGTTCTTTTTTTCGGTACAGATGGATTGCGGTTACAGTTATAGTCGTGTCGTAAAGTTGTCGTTTTAAATGTTTTTTAAATATTATATAGTGTAAATGTAGAGTAATTGGATTTACTTTACATCAAGAGTCTTCCAACTCACACGAAAAGCCCTGATTATTAAACAGGCAAAACAACATAATAGACGATTGCAAAGTCGTCAACACTAAGGAGAGGCTACTAAATTGGTAGTCTCTTTTTATAATGACAAAATACCCCATTTATTCTATGATAGATTAGGTAGATGGGAGGTGTTATTAATGCTAATTAATTTGATATTAAAGTTTAGTGAGAATTTTACATTTACTGATTTCGATGACAATAAAAATTTCTCTCTATATAAAACTCTTGAAACCGATTTTATACCAAGAAAGAATGATTATGTTTATGATTCTGGATTCAAAAAGGACTTTTTAGTTACCAGTGTTGTATGGAATTACGAACATGAACAATGTAATATTTATTTAGATCGTTCTGGTATTGGTAATTTTGAAGAAGTAAAAATCCAAGCAATGGACGCAGGATGGAAAGCAAGACAAGGTCACATCTAACAAGGTGTGGCTTTTTTATCGGAGGGTAAGAATGTCTCAAAATGAAAGATATTACTTAATTTATAACTATAAAAAAATTCACTCAGAATTTAAATCTCATTTAAATCAAAAAATCTATGTGGATTCACATATAAACAACTATGTTCAAAACTCAATGAACGAATTTTCTGATGAAGAACTAGAAGTTATGAGAGAAAGCACATTAAAATATAAAGAACGAAATTCCTTAGAGGCTACTGTTGGAATTTCAGCTTTAACAGCTATCTTTACTCTATTCGCAATTCTAGTAGCTATTTCAGAATCTAATGGAGTAGAGGTGATTTTTATTATCTTAGGTTTTTATGCGTTAATGGTAGGGTGTATGACTACTTATATTTTTAAGAAAGATTCTCAAATTATTAGAACAGCAAATTTACTGGATATTGCAATTAGATTAAGAAAGCAAAAAAACTATTGTTAAATACATAGAGTCTGCATTCATTTGAGTGTAGGCTTTTTATTATGCCTTAAAGGTGGTGAGTACATTGCTAAAGAGTTGTACTTATTGTGGCGGTATTCATAAGCGTGGTCAACGATGTGCGTCTAAGCCAATAGCTAATAAGAATACTACATACATTGATAGATTCAGATGGAGTAGAGCATGGAAGAATAAGCGTGCACACATAGCAGACCGTGACAAACATCTGTGTCAGTTGTGCTTACGAAACCTATACAATACACAGACACAGTATAACTTCACAGACTTAGAGGTGCATCACATAGAGCCTATAGCTAATGCATGGGATAAGAGGCTAGAGGATGACAATCTCATATCATTGTGTCGTTATCATCATGAGCTAGCGGAGAAGGGGTCAATACCTGCAAATGAATTAAAAAATATTATCTTGGAGAGTACCCCCGGGGTGTTTGGTTAAAAATCGGTAAATCACTGTACACCGACTGCCCCTATTTGCTCTAAAAAAATTCCCTAAATGAAAATTTTTAAGGAGGTGAGGAAATTGGCTAGACCGTCTAAAAGTGTCAAAACAATGAGTAAGAATTTAACGAAGGAAGAAATCGCAATTCGTACTCAAACAGAAGAAAAATTAAAAGGTGCTGCCGATGAAATCTTGCCTCCTACACATTTGAATGCACGGCAAAAGAAAATTTTTAATTTCATTGTGAAGGAGTTACAAGCAAGTGGGATTCTTGGAAATATTGATATTTATATTCTAAGTACCTGCGCAGTAGCCATTGACCGAGTACAGCAAATTGAACGAATCATTAACAGGGACATCGAAAGGCTTTTAGATCGTAACTTATTGAGTGCAAAAGATAAGTATTCAAAAGAATTTTTCCGTTGTTGTAATGAATTAAGCCTGTCGCCACAAAGCCGAGCTAAGCTAGGTAATATTAATTTCCAAGTTCGTGTGGAAGAAGATGATCCACTGTTAAAAGTATTGAGTGGTGGTAAAAAATGATATTTGATAAGGCGGTAAAATACGCTGAAAGGGTTGTAAAAGGTAAGGAAATTACAACAAAAGAGGTCATTATCCAGTGTAATTGGTTTTTACGAGACTTAGAAAAGCAATATGAAGATGAGTTTGATTACTATTTTGACATGGACGAAATAGAAAAAATCGAAGGACTATTGGAATTACTTAATTTTGCTACAGGTTTAGGCGTTGCAGGAAAAACAATATTAGAGGGCTTGGAAGGTTTCCAGGCTTTTTTTCTTGTCAATATATTCGGATGGCGCTTTAAAAGCGATAAAGAAAAGTTTAGATACCGTGATATTACGCTGTTTATTCCTCGTAAGAATGCGAAGACGTTCATTTGTGCTTTAATCATTATCATCTTAATGCTAACGGAAGATGACTACTCAGAGTTCTATTCTATTTGTTTGGATCGTGAGCTTGCAGGTGAAGTTAAAAAGGCTATGACACAAATTATTATGGCAAGCCCAGGCGTTGCTAAATACTTTGTGATTCCAAAAACGTTAAGTGGAAAAATTGTATGTACTTTAACAAATAGTTTTTACCAAGCACGTACTGCAGAGGCGAATAGAAACAACTCAATTCGTCCATCTGCTTTTATCGCTGATGAAGTGGGTGCATTTAAAGATTACAAGAATATAAACGCCATGAAGTCAGGACAATTAAACGTTAAAAATCCATTACGCTTTAAATTAACAACTGCCTACGCTGAGGATAAATCGATCATGCTAGAAGAATTGGCGTATGCAAAGAAAGTATTTAATGGATTTATTGAAGATGACCGCATGTTTGCGCTGCTTTATTATGCTGAGGACGAGCATTTATGGGACGATACGGGGCTATTACAGGCGAATCCATTAAGAGTTGAGGAAAACTATAACGAGATACGAGATAGCCGTAAATCAGCCATAGAAAAGCCCTCAGAACGTGAAGAATATCTTTGTAAACATATGAATCACTTTTTACCTTCTAATAGTGGCGAAGCGTATGTAAATGTGGAAGACTTGCGGAAATGTAAAATGGATGATTTCGATTGGTCAGGCCGTCAAGTTTGGCTAGGTTTAGACTTGGCCATGACGAATGATAACTGTTCATTCTCGATAGTGACAGAGGAAGACATGCAAATATATGCGGATTCCTACGCATTTGTACCGACTGAGCGTATCCCTGATAAAAACCGAGTGGAGAAGATTAATTATTACGATCACATTAAGTCAGGTAAATGTTTTTCTTGTGGTGATATGACTGTAGATTATGGCTTTATTGAACAAAAGGTTCTGGAAGTAGAAGAACAATTCAATGTCATTGTTATGGGTGTAGCGTATGACCGTTATAACTGCCTTTCTACAGCTCAGAAACTAGAAAAGGAAGGTTTAGTTACTGTAGAAGTAAAACAGCATTCAAGCGTATTACATCCAGCTACAAAGCTATTACGAGAAAAGATTATGAACAAAGAGTTCCATTACACTGAAAATGAATTACTAGAAGAAAATTTCCAAAATGCAAAAGTTACAGAGGACACCAATAAAAACATTTACGTTAATAAGAAAAAATCAACTGGCAAAGTGGACATGGTTGTAAGTCTAATCAACGCAATCTACTTACTGCAGCATGATGTCATCTTTAATCCTGATGCTGATTGGGGCGCACAAATCATTTAAGGAGGTGAGATTGTGAGATTAATTAAAGAGTGGCGCGAATGGCGTAATTATAGACGAATTCAGGAATTTCGTGAGAGTGGAATGGATGAATTATTGCTGCAGGCAGGGTTAGCAAATGCTGTTTTAACAAAGGAAGAAGCGCTAAGTATACCTAGTGTTGGCACCTGTGTAGATTTAATTTCGGGTCTTATTGCTACTCTACCTATCAAATTGTACAAAGAAAACAGCGGTAAAGTTGAAGAAATGGAAGAAGATAGACGCATCATTTTGCTTAATGATGAGACACACGATACACTAGATGGCTTCCAATTTAAAAAAGCTTTAGTAACTGATTATTTATTGGAAGGTGCAGGGTACGCATATATCAACCGGAGAAGAAATGATGTTGAAAGTCTCCATTATGTTGAGAATCGAAATGTATCGGTGCTAGTTGGCGTTGATCCAATATTTAAAAGCTATGATATATCCGTTAATGGTGTGAACTATCGCGAATTTGAATTTATTAAAATCGCTCGAAATTCTAAAGATGGTGTGACAGGTAATGGAATCATAAAGGACCATAATAAAATATTATCTGTTGCATACAATACGCTAGATTTTGAGGATTCACTTGTTAAAACAGGTGGAAATAAGAAAGGGTTTTTAAAATCATTAGGCCGATTGTCAAAGGATGCAATTGCAGAATTAAAAACAGCCTGGAATAATTTATACAAGAATAATACAGAAAATATTGTTGTATTGAACAATGGCTTAGATTTCAAAGAGGCATCGAGTACATCGGTTGAAATGCAGCTGAATGAAAACAAAAAGACCAATTCAAGTGAAATAAATAAACTTTTCAAAGTACCCGACAGCATTTTGGATGGTTCGGCCAATGAAGAAGTGCATACAAACTTTATTAAAAATTGCATACTGCCGATTATTCGAGCAATTGAAACGGCATTGAACAAGGACTTGCTTCTTCCGTCGGAAAAAGAGCAGTCTTTTTATTTTGCTTTCGATATGAAAGAGCTTGTCAAAGGTGACACCGAAAAACGCTATAAAGCTTACGAAATTGCCCTTAAAAATGGGTGGATGCAGGTAGACGAGGTTCGTTATTTAGAAGATCAACCACCACTTGGTTTAGATTTCATTAAGTTGGGCTTGCAAGATGTCTTATATGATCCGAAAACAAAGACAATTTACACGCCAAACACGAATAAAACCGCTGATATTTCAGATGGTGGCCCAGAAACTGAGAAGGGAGGTGAAGAAATTGAGGATTGAAATTAGAGAAAATCAAGTGTTGCTCGATGGTTATGTGAATGCTGTAGAGCGTGAAAGTCGTATTTTACCTTCACCAAGAGGTCGATTTAAAGAAAAAATCCGTGCTAAAACGTTCGAAAGAGCTTTAGATAAGGCGGAAAACGTTGATTTATTATTTAATCACGATAAAAACCGTAAGCTTGGATCATTACAAGAGGGCAATTTACAACTGTATGAGGATAACATTGGTTTACGCGCTATCGCTCATGTATCTGATGAAGAAATCATTCAAAAAGCAAAAGATGGAAAGTTAAAAGGCTGGTCATTTGGTTTTGTTGATAACAAGCCATCGTGGGAAGACGGAGAAGACGGCATTCAGAAACGTACATTAGAGGACATCGAGCTATTAGAGGTGTCTATTTTAGATAAAACACCAGCTTACGTTGCTACTTCAATTGAAGCTCGTGGAGAAGATCAGACGATTTCAGAAACTCGCGGAGCAGATTTTAAAGCTGAGATTGAAAATCGCTCAGAAGATACACGTAATAAAAAAGATATTGATTATTCAATGTATGAAAAACAAATTGAGCTTTTAAAATTGAAAGGTGGAAAATAAACATGGGAAAATTATTAGAAATGAGTAATGTACTTGCTACACCAGTAATTGAATATCGTTCAATGCCTACTCTAGTAGAACAACGAAACAACTTACTAGATGAAATGGACGGGTTATTAAAGAAAGCGAAAGAGGAAACTCGTGCTTTTTCAGATGAAGAATCAACACGTTTTGAAGAAATCAAAACAGAGATTTCTAAAATAGATAAAACGATTAAAGCTGAGGAAGAAGCACGTTCTTTGGATAAAAAAGTACCTGCTAAACAAGCTGAACAGCGCACACAAGAAGAAGCTGAAACACGCGCTTTCGATAACTATATTCGTGGTTTAGTAGAGGAAAGAGCAGATGTTAATTTAACAGTAGGTGCAAACGGGGCCGTAATTCCTTCTAGTATTGCAAACAAGATCATTCAAAAGGTATACGACATTTCACCAATTTATCAATTGGCAACTCGCTATAATGTAGGCGGTACATTAAGTATTCCATACTATGATGAATCTGCAGGAACTATTGAAATGGCTTATTCTGATGAATTTGTGGATTTGGAATCTACTAGTGGTAAGTTTGGCTCAATCGAGTTAAAGGGCTTCTTAGCAGGTGCCTTAAGTAAAGTATCAAAATCACTTGTTAATAACTCACAATTTGATCTTGTTTCGTTTGTAGTTGGGAAAATGGCTGAATCAATTGCTAAATGGATTGAAAATCAATTGTTAAACGGTACACCTAACAAAGTAACAGGGCTTTCAACAGTTACGCAAAGTGTGACTGCAGCAGCTGCAACAGTTTTAACAGCTGATGAATTAATTGATGTACAAGAAGAAGTACCTGATGCTTTCCAGGGCAATGCTATTTGGATTATGAACAAAACAACGCGTAAAGCTATTCGCAAATTGAAAGATGGACAAGGTAACTACCTATTAAACAGAGATGCTACCGCACGATGGGGCTATACTTTATTAGGAAAAGATGTGTATACATCTGATAATATGCCAGGAATGGAAGCAGGTAAAACGGCTATTTTCTACGGTGATATGTCAGGGCTTGCAGTTAAAATTGCTGAAAATGTTTCAATCGAAATTCTACGAGAAAAATATTCTACTCAACATGCAATTGGTGTTGTAGGGTGGATTGAAATTGATGCTCAGGTTGAAAATGCTCAAAAAATCTCTAAATTAGTTATGAAATCAGCGTAGGGGCTATACTCTACGCTTCTTTTATTGGAGGTGACAGGATGAAAGTAAAAGCACTTGTAAGTTTTTCAGGTAGCGTCACAATGTCAAAGGATGAAGTTAAAGTGCTGCCAAAGAATGTGGCAGATGATTTGTTACAAGCTGGCCACGTAGAGGAAGTTGTTGTGAAAAAGCAGGTGAAAACTGATGCAGGTTAGTGAAATTACGCCAGTTGAACTGGCTAAATATGCGCGAGAAGACGAAACAGAATCAGATGTTATTTCGACTTTTACACTTATTTTATCCGCTGTAAAAGCTTATATAAAAGGATATACAGGGCTATCAGATGAACAACTGAACACAAAAGAAGACATTTCAATCGCTGTTTTTGTGCTTTCGAATGAAATGTATGAAAATCGCATCTTTACGGTGAAGGATAACAACGTGAATAAAGTTGTTCAATCTATTTTAGATATGCATTCGATCAATTTACTTTGAGGTGAGATTATGAATCCTGGAGATTTAAGACACAGAATTGAAATCCTCACTAATCAAAAGGCTAAAAATGAGTTAGAAGAAACCATTTATAAATTTATACCTGTAAAAAAATTATGGGCAGCTATCATTCCACAAACTGGCTCGTTACAAAAACAGGTAGCTGATACGATCCTAACAAATGTTACACATAAAATCATTGTTAGATATAACGCTGGAAAAGACATTACAAAGGATATGCGTATCAGATATAAGGGCCATGAGTTTGAAATCAAATATGTTCTCAATCCTTATTTCAAGAATGAAACTCTTGAAATCTTTGTCCAGGAGGTGTTGAAGTGAGCATTCAAATGAACGGTTTAACTGACTTTCAACGTGATTTATTTGATGTAGCAACAAAAGATTTGCCTAATGAAACTCCAAAACTGATGCGTAAAATTGGTTCAAAAGCAAGGACTACTGTAGCGAAAAAGGCGCGCAGTCTAGTAAAGAAAAAGACAGGCAACTACCATAAAAAGTGGAAGCGAGGAAAAGTCTTTGTTGGTTATCATGGTGAATTAGTTGCCCGTGTTTATAATTCGTCACCACATGCACACTTAGTAGAAGATGGGCATTGGATGGTAGACCATGAGGGCAATAAAACAGGCGATTTTGTGCACGGCAAAAAACCATTAGACAAAGGTATGCGTGAATTTGAGTCCTCCGGTGATGTAGAAAAAGAAACAGTAAAATGGCTAGATGAATTGTTGAGGAAAAAGAAACTATGATTACTTTTAAACAAATTAAAACGACAATCAATAAGAAATTGCAGTCTAATTTTATTGATATCGATGTTTCTAGTAAATCAGCTAATGAAGGATTTACACGGCCATCGTTTAAATTGGAATTAGATAATGTGAAGCGTGAGGGCTATTTGACACAAGTTGAAAAGTCTTGCACGGTTCGCATTTTTTATTTTCCTACAGATGAAAATGATAATGCGATTGAATTGCTAGATGTTCAAGAAGCACTTGGTAATTTATTTGACCTTAAATTTTCTGTAGGAGATCGCCATTTAGATATAGTCGAACCAAACTTTGATGAGATAGATGGTGTATTGCAATTTGAATTTGACCTTCAATTCTTTGACGGCCGTGAATACGGTGAGGGAAGTTCAAGTTCAAATACTGATATTGAGGATGAAATTAAAAACGGGAAAGAATGGTATGAGAAACATCCAATTGAGCTTATGGGTGAGTTGGATGACGAGGAAGGGGATTAAACAATGGGCCTACCACAAATTATTATTGAGTTTAATGGGAAAGCCGTTACAGCTATTAAGCGTAGCCAGCTTGGAATTGTTGCATTGATACTAAAAGACGACGTGCAAACGGCTGATACAGTAACGTATAAAAGCATAGAGGAAGTAAAAACCGATGCATGGTCAGCAGAAAACTTAGATTACATTCAAAAAACTTTCATGGGTACACCAAGTAAAGTCATTATTGAACGCTTGGCAACAACTGCAGTTGATTATAATGCCGCATTAACACGCTTAAACAATAAGCGATTTAACTACTTGGCCATTCCAGGTATCGAAGACAAGGATACAACAACTATTGCAACTTGGATTAAGACTAAACGTGACAATGATAAGAAAACATTTAAGGCAGTTTTACCAAACTGTGATGCAGATCATGAAGGAATCATTAATTATACAACAACAGGAATTAAAGTTGGCGAGAAGGATTATACAACTGCAGAATACACAGCGCGGATTGCTGGCATCCTGGCAGGGTTGCCATTTACACGTTCATCTACTTATTACGAGTTGAATGAAATAGATGCTATTACAGATATTGAAGATCCTGACACAGCTGTTGATAATGGTGAGCTTATTCTTATCAATGACGGCGAAAATATTAAAATCGGACGAGGTGTTAACAGTCTGACAACAACAACAGGTAAAAAGACAGAAGACTTTAAATCAATCCGTGTTATGGAAGTGCAGGACTTAATAAAAGACGATATTCGCACCACATTTGATAAAAATTACATCGGTAAACACAACAACACCTACGATAATCAAGTGTTATTTATTCGTTCAATTAACGCTTACTATGACGGCTTAGAAGGAGAAGAAATTCTTGATTCGAACTATGACAATAAAGCTGAAATAAATGTACAAAAACAACGCTCAGCGTGGGAGTCAACTGGTGTAGATACTACGGATTGGGATGACCAAAAAGTAAAAGAAATGTCCTTTAAAAAGAATGTATTCTTAGGTGGCAACATTAAGATTGTAGATGCTATTGAGGACTTAGATATGGATATTGCGATTTAAGGAGGGATTGACAAATGTCAAAATTAAAAGCTAATCGCGTTATTAACGGCACATATGGCAGCGTGTGGGTGAACAACGAAAAGTGGCTCGATATTGAGGAATTTGAAGCCAAAGTAACCATTGATTATGAAGATGTAAATATGGCCGAAGATCCAGCAACTCATAAAAAGATGCTTGGTTGGTCAGGTGAAGGAACATTAAAAGTTAAAAAGGTTTATAGCCGAGGCGCAAACTTGTTGGCTGATGATGTGAAAAAAGGAATATTGCCCGACGTGAATCTTGTCGGAAAATTAGCTGATCCTGGAGCATTTGGTTCAGAACGTGTAGCCATTAACGAGGTTACATTTAATGAATTTATGCTTATGCAATTTGCACAAAAAACAGCAGGAACAGAGGAATTACCATTTAACTTTGCTGATTATGATTTCATCGATCGCATTAGTGCTTAAGCAAATACAAACATTGGAGGAATTCGAAATGACAAATAAAGAACTCAAACGTTTATCAGTTGTAGATTTAATGAAAGAGAAAGAAAAATATCAAGTGAAGGATGATGTCACAGAGGAAGTAGTTGTTGAGCGCTTAGGTGTTGTAGTAGTTTTGCGTAAACCTGAAAAGTCATTATGTGTAGATACAATGAAAATGGCGCGAGATGAAAACAATGACACGGATGCTGATGAATACATTGTTTACAACACAATGATTGAGCCAAATTTAAAAGATCCTGAATTATTAGCAGCATATGGCTGTAAAACAATACCTACTGAAATCGTCTCAAAAATCTTTGATCCAGGGGAAATTGCCCAATTATCAGAGGTGGCGTTTGAATTAGCTGGATATAAAAAAGGCGGAGTTAAAGCTATAAAAAACTAATTGATAGTGATGATGATTTTTATTTTCTTCATCACTATAATCAAAAAGGCTTTAAGCTTGAATATTTATTAAATCTTGATTACGATACCAAGCTATTTATGACAGCAAGTTTGGACAAGGAGTTAGAAGAAAGAAACAAACATATGCAAGCTGGAGCGATGAAGACAGTCTCGTTCTAGCTTTTTTCTTTTGCTAAAGGCGGTGAGAATATGGGCAGAAGGGTTATTTCAGCAATCTTATCATTACAAGACCGTGATTTTTCTAGTAATTTAAGGCGTGCTAGTGAGAGAGCTGATGATTTTGGGCGAGGTGTCACAAGAGTCGGCAATCAAATCCAACGCTTTGGACAAGGAGCAACTAGAGTTTTTAAAGGAGTCGCAATGGGAGCTGGTGCCATAGGTGCAGCAGGAGTTGCGGCATTAGGAGCAGGCGTTGGAAAATCTATCTTGGATATGAACAGCGCGTTAAACACTTTACAAGCCCAAACGGGTGCAACTGCCTCTGAAATGGAACAGTACGGAAGTGCTGCCAAAGAAGTATTTAGTAAAGGGTACGGTGAAAACATCGATGAAGTTACAGGTGCATTAGCGCGTGTAAAACAAAACATGAAGAATATCGATAATGGAGAATTAAGTAAAGTTACTTCTAATGCGATGTTTTTAGCTAAAACGTTTGATGGTGACGTGAACGAAGTCACACGTGGCACGAATAACATGATGGAGGCTTTCGGTATATCTGCAGATAAAGCATTTGATTTATTTACTGCAGGTGGTCAACGAGGGTTGAATTTTTCAAACGAAATGTTTGATAATGTCGCAGAGTATTCGTCCTTATTTGGCACAATGGGGTATAGCGCAGAAGAATATTTCGGCATCTTAGAAAGAGGCGCAAAAGCAGGCGTTTACAACTTAGATTACGTCAATGATGTTATGAAAGAGTTCCAAATCCGTGTTAAAGACGGCTCAAAAGGCACAAGCGATGCTATGGGCGATTTATCACAAGGAACGCAGAAAGTATGGAAAGATTTTTTAGATGGTAAAGGAACCGTATCCGATGTAGCAAGTAAAGTAGTTGGCGAATTAAAAGGAATGGATGACCAAGTAGTAGCCAATCAAATAGGTGTAGGTTTATTCGGTACTAAGTGGGAAGACCTCGAAGCAGGAGCCATGTACGCAATGCTAGGTTCAAAAGAAGCTATGAAGGATTTTGAAGGAGCAACGGATTCTGCATCTGCCAAAGTGGAAGGGAGTCTTAAAAATAGGTTAATTTCATCATGGCGAGAGCTACAGGTGGGAATAGCCGATGTTGTAAACGGTGCAGGTGCACAAGAATTTTTACAAGGAGTTGCTCAAAAAGCGGATGAATTAGTACCGAAAATTCAAGGTATTGTGGAAAAGGCTTTTGAATTTGGTAATACAGTGAGAGAGAACTGGGGACCAATTAAAGAAACGCTCATTGGAGTGAGCACAGCAGCTGGTGTACTAGCAGTTGGAATAGGCACTTTAAAAGTGATTACTACTGTTACCACGATGGTGCAAGGCTTTAAAACAGCTATGGGACTTGCCACTGCAGGACAATGGGCAATGAACACGGCCATGCTTGCTAGTCCACTTACTTGGGTAGTAATCGGAATTGCAGCAGTAATTGCTATAGGTGTTTTACTATATCGAAATTGGGACGTTGTAAAACAAAAAGCAAGTGAATTGTGGCAAAGATTACTCGATAATCCAATGCTAGCACTTGTAGCTGGTCCAATCGGAGCACTCATTGCTGCAGGAATCACGCTTTATCAAAATTGGGACAAGGTTCGCGCTGGTTGGGATACAACGTGGAACACTATTAAAAGCGCGGCTGGAAGTGGTGTTAATTTTGTTATCGATAAGCTCAATGGGCTTATTAAGGTAATTAATAAAATCCCTGGTGTAAACATCCCCATTGTCCCTAAAGTCAGTTGGGGAGATGTAAAAACGGGTGTGGACAGTATTAATAAAGCCTCAGCGGGTGGTAAAGTACCGCAGTATGATGTTGGTTCTAACCGCATTGAGGAGGATCACCTAGCACAAATCCATAAAGGCGAAATGATTATTCCAGCTCGACAAGCTGAACGTGTACGTGCTGCAGGTGGGAATATTGATAACATAGATAAAATGGTTCAACCGTCACCTGTTGCTGTAGCAACGCCTACAACTACAGGAAGTACCCCTCAGCCTGCAACTGCAAATAACGGCAATGTACAGGTTATTATTCAAAACTTAAATGCTAAAGGTGTTACACCTATGGAAGTCGCGAATGAACTTGTGCCATTACTAAAATTAAGATTGGCCAATTTATAGGGAGGTTGAATAGATGGATATTTTTTTAAGTACGATGGATAGAAAACAAATTATTCAACTTCCTATAGTGCCAGCTGAATTTAAAATTCCTAGCCCTGTGAACAATGAAGTTTTCACTACGATTAATCAAGGTGACATTAAATTACTTGGTCGTAGAGGATTGAAATCTCTTACGATTGATTCTTTTTTTCCTTCAAAGGTGTATCCATTTTCACGAAACAATAAATATTTTGGGTGGGAGTATTACGAGATCATTGAGGGCTGGATAGATAAACGAATGCCAATTCGACTGATTATGTCAAACACACCTATTAATATGCTAGTGACGATTGAAAACTTTGAACCAGGGTTACAAGATGGTTCAGGTGATGTTTATTATTCATTGGCTCTATCAGAATTTAAAGAGATTATTTTAGAAACAAAGAAGGTGAAATAATGGCCCATGAATTATGGTTAATCAAAGGAGAAACCATGACAAACATTACGCCTATGCTGGGTACACTGACATGGCGTAGTAACATGGATGAATTAGGAGACGAAATTAATTTTAGTATTGCTTTTAATGATACAAATTACTTCCCTGTGAATCCATGTGATATTGGTGATATGGTGGCTCTATACAACAATGGTAAGGAAATAACGCGAGCTATTATTGTGGACGAGTTGAAAAATGGAAGATCACCAATTGCATATGTTGCCTTTGACTATGCCTTTTACTTAAATAAATCTACAGCTGTATATCAGTTTAATAAATTATCTGCAGACGCTTGTATCAAGAAAATAGCTAAAGATTTTAATATCCAAATAGGTAACATCGTATCTATTCCAAAAGCTATTACGAAAATATTCAATGATAAAAAAGTAAGCGAAATTATCAAAGAAATTCTAACGACAGCAGAACAATCATTAGGCGTAAAATATCTCATGGAAATGCGCCAAGGTAAACTATACATTGAAAAACAAAGTGATGTAATAGTAACCGGTACATTTCAATTATTCGAAGGTGGTCCACAATACGATATTCATTCCGCACTTATGAATCCTTCTAAAAGGCGTAGCATTACAGAAATGGCTAATACAATCCAGGTTGTAGGAAATAATGACAAAGTAGTTTTAACCAAGTCGGATAATAAAATGGCTGAGAAGTTTGGCCGTATTACTAAAGTCGTGAAGCTAGATCAGAATGAGAAGAAAAGCGCTAAACAAGTAGCTGAAAATGAATTAAAGCAGTTATCAAAAGTGTCAGAAGAAAATAGTGTTGATTTGATGGGCCACGATGATTTTAGGGCTGGTCGACTGTTTGCATTAGAAGAACCGACCACGGGAATTAAAGGCACTTTCTTGATTAAAGATGTGTTGCACACGATTAGTAAAGGTATTCATACCATGAAGCCTACATTAGAGGTGAAATAAAATGGATGCAGTAACGGATCTTGCAAAAATGTTTAAAAATAATGAAAATCCTAAGCAAGTTTCAATGTCTACAGGCATTGTCATTTCGCCACCACCTAATGCTCAAATACGCTTGAATGAAAAAGTTATTTTATATAATAATCAATTAGTGTTTGCAGCTCATGTTTTAGGAGATTATGAACGTGACATAGAGCTAAAAGGTGAAATTAGATTCACTGAAAGCACATTTCAAGCCTTTGAAGCGAAAGAAGTGAAATCTAAAACAAAAGATACACTCAAAGAAGGTGATGAAGTGATTCTACTACCTACTCATGACGAGAATTTATATTATGTTGTAGGTAAGGCGGTGAGGTTCGAATAATGTTACCTAAGATTGCTCAACTAGAATTTAATACGCAAGAAATTGAAACGGACTTACCACCACTTGGTAAGTCTTTTTTGTATGACTTTGATAAAGGTGATTTTGTATTTAAAAATGGGAAAATGGTTGAGATTCATGGCTTGGAAACATTAAAGCAATGGATTTTAAAAGTGTTAAAGACAGAACGCTTTCGCTTTAGGATTTATAAAGATATTCCTTATGGCGTGACATTAGAGGATTTAATAGGGTCTAGCCTACCACGTGCCTTTATCGAAGCAGAAATTAAACGTGAGGTTACGGCTTCATTGTTAGAACATACACACATTCAAGAGATCCAGGAATGGCAGTTTAGCCATGATGGAAAATGGATGCGGATAAAATTTAGAGTCGTCACGGTAGAAGGTGCATTCGAAATTGACGAGCCAATAAAGAAGGTGGCAGCGTAGATGGAAGATGAAAAAATCATTCATGATCGAATGATGACCAATATTAGTAATGATTACGATAAGTCAAAAGGTAATTTTGTTTATGATGTGACAAAGCCAGTGGCCGTTGAATTTGCTGAACAACAAAAGAAGATTGCTGCAGTACAAGAAAAGCTGGATGTTGAAAAGTTAACCGAAGACGAGCTTACTCGGTTTGTTTATCAACGCACAGGAATTAGCCGTAAACCTGCTACCCAAGCAACAACAACCGTCATTGTTTCTGGTACAGCTGGCATACTTGTTAAAGTTGGCGAGCTAGTTGGTACAGACACAATTTTATACACAGTGCTTGAAGAAGCTGTTCTAAATGAAAGTGGGTTTGCTCATGTTCGAGTGCAATGTAATGAGTTTGGCCAAATAGGAAACGTGCCAGCGAACACCATTGTAAATTTCCCTGCATCTATCAATGGCTTGGTGAATGTGTACAATCCTGATGCTGTTGTTGATGGTTACGATGAGGAAACAGATCATGATTTACGCCAGCGCTATTATGATAAGCTACAGCGTCCGGGTAAAGCAGGAAACAAATATCAATATCGTGAATGGGCATTAGAAGTAACTGGTGTTGGGGATGCAAAAGTATTTCCGCGCTATAATGGTCCACTGACAATGAAAGTGGTCGTGATCGATGCGAACAAATTACCTGCAACGAGTGAATTAATTGAAGATGTAAAAACGCACATTGAAGTAGAAATGCCTTTTGGTGTTGAAGACTTGAATGTTATATCTGCAGAAGCACTATTAATTAATCTGTCAGTAGCCTTAACTTTGATGCCAGGATACACAGAGGAAGTAGTCAAAACAAATATTAAAAAGAACATTACAACGCATTTGAAAGAGATAGCTTTTAAGACTTCATTTGTAAGTTATGCAAAGATTGGGGCGCTCATTATTGATAGTGATGGCGTTTTAGATTATCAAAATCTATTAATCAATGGATCAACTGCTAATGTGGTTATTCCTGATGATGGGGTGCCAGTAATGGGAGGTATTAATGAATGAATCACATGACAGTGTATTTAAAAAATAAAGTTCTAACGGACAATTTACGAACAACGCCAGTCTTTGTTGCCTTGTTCAATGGAGACATTGAAGTAACTACAGCAAGCTACTCACGACAACCAGGTGTATTTGCATCACCTACAGATGGCCAAACATCCAACAGCGCTGATATTCTGTTTCCTATTGCTGCAGAGTCATGGGGAGATATTACGCACATTGGGATTCTTGATGCTAAAACAGGTGGTAATTTGCTGTTTAAATCGCAAGCAGAGTTTACGAAAAACATCGATATATCTAGCCAATACAAGATTCCTAAAAACTATTTAATTGTCCGATTGAGGTAGGTGATAAACCATGCATGCAATACCACAATCTGAATGGGGCCAAGTGTCAGTGTTTACCTGGGGCGATCTAACACCGCACCAATGGGAGTGCTTTAGACTTGCCTTGATGATTATTGAAACAGAGCTACAGACGCAAGGTGTTTCAATTGCTTCAACCGGTGCAACAAATGAGATCATCACAGAGCAGATTACCCAAGGTGTTAAGGTGGTTCAATCACCTATTATCATGCAGACAAGAGCTGAAATGATTACAAGTATTGTTGTTTCCACAAAAGATTATCTATCGGACATGATGAAGTATTTACCTTTGTATGAGCGTAAATCCAATACCTTTAGAACGATACTTACAGCCGATGATCGGGAGCTTCGAAATACAGAACAACAGCTTGAAATTGTAAATAGAAACATTTTTATCGATACGGCCATTGAAGCCTTGCCTATTTATGAACGTGATCTTGGCATTAAACCAAATAACACACTACGCTATGACCAACGTAGGGAACAGATTTCTTCAAGAAATCGCGCAAGCTTTGACCAAACGACTAAAGAAACAATTAAAGCCGTGGCTTCTGCTTATAGTAATGGTGAAGTAGACATTAACCCAACAAATATACCTGGCGTATATGAAATCAAATTTGTTGGTACAAAGGGCATTCCTGATAACTTGGAAGGTCTTATGCAAGCAATTGAAATCATTGTGCCAGCGCATTTAGAATTTGGCTATGCATATACCTTCAACGTTTGGGAATTTGTCAGCAATAGAACCTGGGGAAGTGTAACAAACATGACATGGGATGAAATTAAGATATATGAAAATGAGGTGATCTGATGGAACATACACCAAATTTAGGTTTAAAGAAGCCTGGACCTACCGATAGTATTTTAATATCAGAAATCAATGAAAATATGGATGTCTTGGATGCTGCAGTTAGTGAATTGCAAAAGGGTAGTGCGTCAATTCCTGACCTAGAAACAGCAGATAAAACATTGGCAGGGGCTATTAATGAGGTCAAGCAAGAATCAAGTACAGTGAAACAAGAACTTGATACACATTCGGGAGATATGGCTAAACATAATCAGTTTATTCATGAAGGTAAACTGCATCAAATTGGCTTTGGTTACAATCCAACATTAGGATGTTTTACATTTAGCATACGAGAGGTGATATAGATGAATTTAGATGGGAATTTCCCTAGTTACGAAAAGCAACAAGAAATTAAAACTACAGTCGATGATATTAAAAATACTACGGACTCAACGAAAACAAGTGTAGACCAAGTTAAGCAAGATGTAGCTAATGTAAGCACACAAATCGCAAACAAAAATGCAAGCAAAGTTATGAGATCAAAAGTTTATACATCTAACGGCACTTTCACAGTACCTGCAGGAGTTACTGAAGTTTATATTACTGGCGGTGGTGCTGGAGGAGGTGGTGGCGGTGCAGGAAATGCCTCCGGTAACCCAGGAAGTGCGGGTGGTGTTTCAAGCTTTGGAAATGTATTAACGCTTAACGGTGGGAGTGGCGGTTATGCAACCACAGGTGGAGGTATTCCTACACCTACGCCTTCTGGTGGTCCTGGAGGAAGTCAGGGTTCTAACGCCTTCAACAGCGCACATCCACCAAATGGTGGTAATGGTGGATGGTTTTCTGGTGGATATGGTACTACTGGAGGAAGTGGTACAAATTTAAAAGCTGGCGACGGTGCCTACTGTTCCGGAGGAGGAGGAGCAGGTGCTAACGGTGGGGGTGCCGGGGACTTCGTTATTAAAAAAGAAGTTGCTGTGGCACCAAACACAACTCACACCATTACTGTAGGTGCTGGAGGTAGGGGTGGAACTGGAGGTAGTTCTGGTGGAGCTTCTGTACTTGGTGGCAACGGTGGAAATGGCTTACTAATTATAGAATGGTGGGTGTGACTAGATGAAATTTACACAAATTTTATACGACAAAGCACATTGGATATTTGAAGCAGATGAAAAACCGGAGTTTGCACCAAATATTGTTTTAGTTGATATTACAAGCAAACCAGATGTACAAGAAGGTTGGGATTACAACCGAGAAACAGGTGAGTTTACGGCCCCTATCATTTCAGAGCCAACACCAATTGAACCACAGATAGACGAAATACAAGCTAAGATTCTAGTCAATACAGAAACACTTCTTGCTATAAAAGAGTTGGAGGTATGAACATGAACAACATTACTTATCGAGCGTGCAAAAAATTAGCGGAGCAAGAAAATATGACAGAAAAACAAAAAGATGAATTGCTATCAAGTATGGATTTATTTGTTTTATCAAAACGTATCTCACAAGATGAATATAAAGAGCTATGTACATTAATTGAAACGCAAGCAAAAGCTTAGCGTAATTTTTATTGTCTAAATTAGCAGGAAATACTTTCCTTTTGTCGAAATACAGTAGGTGAAGGGAGTGATAACGAATGACAGATAGAATTTCAGTTCAGCCTACACCTATTCAACGCAATTCTAAAGATGTTGCTATTGAATTATTAAAATTACATGTATCGAGAGGACCAGTAGAACCTGAACATATCGAAGAACTTTATACAAAATATTATTCATTAGCTGAAACATTAAGTAAAACACCGGCAAGTAAATTATTGAAATTCATTCCAACTGAAACAAAAGAAATACTTATAAGTAAGTAATAAAAAAAGGATACGCAATTGCGTGTCTTTTTTTATTACGTAAAGGAGCGTGTAAGATGAGTGATGAGTTAGTAAGAGATGTATATGAGCGCCTGGGTGCAATAGGAGAAAAATTAGATGGTATTAACTACATCCGTGATACTGCTAATCGAGCAGAAGATAAAGCAGATGAAGCTTTAGCAAGTACAAAAAGTGCACATCATCGTTTAAATAAAATCGATAAAATTGTTTGGTGGGCATCTACAACAATTATTGGAGCAGTAATTTTGGCGTTATTGGCGCTTGTCATTAAAACAAATTAGGGGGAATATTTCTGATGAAAATTAACTGGAAAGTACGTCTACAACATAAGCAATTTTGGGTGTCATTAATTGCATTACTACTTGTGCTTGCGAATCAGATCGCAGGCATTTTTTATTTCGATATTACAATTTACAACTATCAAGTTACAGCCGTTTCAGAGACGGTATTAAGCATTTTGGGATTGCTTGGTATTATTATCGACCCAACTACTAAAGGAGCTTCTGACAGTGTGAACGCACTAAAATATAACAAGCCAAAGGATGATGAGAAATGAGTTACAAATTTAAACAAAACCCATTACCATCCAGAAAATATACAATAAAAGCACCTTACTCTATGGCACCGCAGTATATTACGGTACACAATACCGCAAATGATGCTTCTGCAGGCAATGAAATTAAATACATGATTACTAACAACAATCAGGTATCCTATCATGTAGCTGTTGATGATAAAGAAGTGATGCAAGCCATTCCATTTAACCGTAATGCCTGGCATTGTGGTGATGGTCAAGGTAATGGTAATCGTAAATCAATTGGTATTGAAATTTGTTACAGCAAAAGTGGCGGTGCCCGTTATGCTGCGGCAGAGGAAAATACAGTACAATATATCGCAAAATTACTTAATGAGTTTGGGTGGGGAATTGAGCGAGTTAAAAAACACCAAGATTGGAACGGAAAATACTGTCCGCATCGGATACTAAGCGAAGGTCGCTGGAATAGCTTCTTGAAACGAATTGAAGAAGCAATGAAGCCAAAAAATACGGTTCGACAAAAGGAGGAAACAAAGGTGTCAATTTGGAATCCGGGTTCACCTGCTATGAAAATTGAAACAGAAAACTTCATTGCACAGGCTGTGAAGGATGGTATTATTCAGGAATCACACTTGAAGGATTTACAAAATGGTGTGATGACAACGGATCGCTTGATTGGGTTGTATATTACGATTCAACAAAGACGAAGTAAATAAATTAGACAGGGTAGTATAATTTGCTTTTATTCTTTTTAGTTTATTCAAGTTAAATATTCACAAAAAAATCGGGCTTACTAAATTGATTTTTTAACCTAACTCCTTAAAATATAGTTAATATGGTATAATTTATCAAAAAAAGGGAGTGGTAGTGTGGGAACTAAAAAAGCTTTTTATGCTTACCCTGGTCATAAAATAGATTTATTAGAAGATATTCACGAAGCAGTAAAGGTGATTAATAATTCTAGTGAAGAGATAGAAATAACTACATGGCAAGATTTATCTATTTCAGGAAAAAAAATAATTGATGGGATACTAAAATCGATTGATAACTGTGATTTATTTATGTGTGATCTTACATATCTCAATTTTAATGTACTTTATGAACTTGGCTATGCAATTTCAAAAGGGAAAAAAATTTGGATTACATTAAATTCTACACACCATAAAGCTATCTCAAACTATAAAATGTTTAATTTGCTAAAAACTATAGGATATGCTGAATATAAAAATTTTCAGGATCTTTCTGAAAAATTTTTCTCTGATATCCCTCATATACATTCTAAAACCATTGATATCAAAGGGAGATGTGTTGATTTAGATAGAAACTTAATATATTTAAAGTGTAGTGAAAATACAAGCGCCTCTAATAGAATTACTTCAATAATTGATAAATCACAAGTTCCTTGCAAAATGGATGACCCATATGAAGGTAATGAAACTATAGAATGGTATTTAAATTTATTACCAAATTCTTTAGGTGTAATTATACACTTCCATACTAGAGAAAATGAAGAGGAAAACCCTATTGATACTGCAAGAAAAGCTTTTGTTGCAGGCTTAGCAAGAGGTCTTGATTTAAGAGTTATAATACTAGCTCATAAACCTTTTGAGGCGCCTTTAGATTATTATGATTTATTAAAGGTTCATGCAACTGCAAATGATTGTGAAACTTATTTTAATGAATGGTTCACACCATTGCTTACTGAGTTTAGAGAGATGGAAGAAAAATATGGTGATTATCGAGCAGAACAAAGAGCATTAGGGAAATTATCTAATCTAATTGTTGGAGACTATGTCGCAGAAAATGAAAATCATGATTTGGTGGAATATTTTTTAGAAACAGCAGAATATAGAGAAGCTTTGAATTCACAACAAGTTTTATTTGTGGGTAGGAAAGGTACTGGAAAAACTGCTAACTTGATTAAAATCAAAAATGAATTGTCTTCGGACAAAAGGAATTTTATTGTACCTATTCAACCACAGGGGTATGAGATAGAGGGAATACTAAATACATTCTCTAAATTAAAAAAAGAGTCAGAGCAAGGGCATTTAATAGAAAGTATATGGAAGTATCTTATTTATACTGAAATTGCGAGGCATTATTTTGAGCATATTGAAAACCGTCCTCTACATTACTATTTGACTAAGGAAGAAGAAGAGTTTTGTGATTTTGTTACAAAAAATAAAAGATTAATACATGCAGACTTTAGCTTAAGATTAGAAAACGTTATTTCAGCACTCAGTTCAATGAATCGTGCAGAAACAGTAGAAGAGCAAAGACTGAAAGTTAGTGAAACTTTGCATGATTCTATGATTAAGAATTTAAGGAGCTACCTAGGTAGAGTTTTAGAAAATAAAGAGAAAGTTACAATTTTAATAGATAATTTAGACAAAAATTGGAATGATAAAGCGGAAATAAAAGAGTTGAGTAGTATTTTATTTGGACTATTAAACGTTATTCATCAAATTACTGAAGAATTTCATAAGAGTTCGTATAAGCATAAAAGAGTTAATCTCTCATTAATAGTATTTATTAGAAGTGATATCTTTTCTAGAATTATGAATTTTGTAGATGAGAGAGATAAAATTCCTACAAAGCAACTTTCTTGGTCAGAACCTTCTTTACTATTTCGAGTGATTGAAAATCGAATCCAATACAGCCGGAATGGAGTTACAAGTCCAGAAGAACTATGGGACCAATATTTTTGTAAAGAAGTTGATGGTTTACCATTAAAAGATTATATTAGTCAACTCATACTTCCTCGCCCGCGCGACATCATATATCTAATTAAATCTGCTCTTCAAGAAGCAGTTAATAGAGGACATGTAAAGGTGGCAGAAGAAGACTTTAAATCTGCCGAGCTTTCATACTCTGAGTATGCATTGCAATCATTGCTACCTGAAAATGGAGGAAGAATTGATGATTTAGAATCGATTTTTTATGAATTTGCAGGAGTTAATTCTGTAATCCACCAAGAACAATTAGAAGAATGCTTACAGGAGAGTAGTTCTCAAGAGGTTGAACATTTAATAGAAATACTATGTGAGATGACTTTTCTAGGAAAAGAAATACAAGAAAATAAATTTGAATATTATGGAGATAAAAGACCTGCAAAAATAACTGATAGGCTTGCAGAAAAATACGCATCTCGTAAAGCACAATCTAAAAGATATCAAATAAATCCAGCATTCCATGCTTATCTTGGAATAGAAAAATAAGTTACAAAAATAAAAGCCAGATACTCATTAGAAGGTGAGTACCTGGCTTTTTATATCCCTAATAATTTCTTTTTCTTCGCGTTAAATTCTTCTTGCGATAATATTCCATCATCCAATAAATCTTTCAACTCACGTATTTCATCTGCCACATCAAACATATCCTTTTCCTGTTTAGCTGCAGGAGCAGATGATGTTTTGGCCATTGTTTTTAAGTTCTCAATACCTGATTTAATTTCAAGTGCAATATGTGCTGGCACGTCGTCAATAATTGCTTTGTTTCCAGTAGATACGATTTCAATTTTTGAGTAAACAAGCTTATTAGAAATGTTAATGCTGCTAATAGATGATAAAGGAATGCTTCTTTCATCATTTGAAACAATACCTTTGATTTCATGTAAGATAATACGTTTGTCCGTGACATAAAGCTGTTTTGTACCTTTTACGGATGCACATACAGCAAGTAGTGTTTCACCTTGATCTGTGAGCTTATCATCAAATAGTTGAATCTGTTTAGCCATTGCTTTCTTCTTACCAAAACCTGCAAATTTTATTGTTTCTGCTATTGTACCCATGTCATGCACTCCTTACAAATAATTTTAATTCAATCGTATACATTAATAACAGTCAAAAGTGGTTATAAAAATAGAATAACTTTAATGTTAATTTTTAGTGTATTTGTAGGTTTTTAAAATCCTATCAAAAAAGAGTCTTTCCAACTTAATTTGTTCAAAATACAAATCTCTTTTATTTAGTTTTTCTCCAATTATTACATCATCAGCACATGATACTTCTAATAGATGCTTATACCAAAATTCTCTACTTTCTTTTGCAAATAAACTAACAGACATTTTCGTGCTGTTTTCCAAATCTCCTAATAATATCAAATGTTTATCTATGTCATTAATCAACGTGGCTTTCTGAAATTCACCATTTTCGAAAGATTTAGAAGCAGAAATTCCTAATATAAATATTTCAAATTTATATGAAGAGTCACATATGTCTAGATGGCTTTTTGCTATTTTATTAAATTGTTTTCGTATATAACTGCTTGGCTTACTGCGTAAATAACTTAAAGAAGCTACACTACCAAATATAGCAGCAAAAGCTATTGAAAGAACATTTAATAAACCTGATGCGTACATACAACTTATTTGAATAACTGGCTTTTCGCAGAACCCTCCTAAATTATTAGTGGCCTTACCTATTTCTACATCGATTAGCGCCTTCATAAAGGAAACTACCATTGTTAAAATAAGAGTAGTGAAAATTATTTGAAAGTTACTCCATTTAATTTTTGTATTTAAAATATACATATTTTTAACTCCCTAAAATAGCTCATTCATTAAAATGCTATCCAAATATAAGTTCACGAGATAATCAACTCATTTTATTTCTTTAATAGCTTTGTTCATTTGTTCTTCATTTGATTTTACAGCTTCACTATCTACAGTATCGACACCACGATATGTATATTTCATGTTTTGGAAGTAGTCAAAAGCAAAGTCTTTTAGAGCACCATCGCTATTTTTCTCAACGAAATAAGATTTTAAAATGTTAGCCAACATTCGCTCATGGTTTCTGATTTCACTTAAATAGTTACCCGATTTGTAGTCATTAAGAATGTAAGTTGAAAATTCTTTAACTTCTGTTTCTGTAGGCTCATACGCAATCAAGAATTTTTCGAGTGCATAAAATTTATCAGATGCTGTATCAGAATTTGTAGCTAACTTTTTAATTTCCTCTTGCCATTTCAGTGTTTCCATAGTAACAGGCTCTTCTTTAACTTCTGCTTGTTCACTAGCAGGAGCTTCCTCTTTAGGTGCAGCTTTTTCCTCACCACACGCTGTAAGTAATAAAGCTGATAGTGCTCCAACATAAAATAGTTTTTTCATTTCAAAATTCCTCCCTTTGTATTTCCATTTTAGGAAATTAAGAGCAAAAAGTACAGATGAATAAAGACAAACGTAATCTTTAAAATAATTTTTTAATTGTTCGTTTTAAAGATGGTTTGCGCTTTTTCTTAATTAATGGCTTAGGTTTTTTAATCTTTATAGGTTTAAATCCAATAGCTTCATATATTGCTTTTTTAGCTTGTTTCTTTAGTTGACGTTTCTTTTTGCTAATTAGTTGTTTAAACATGGTTAGCCCTCCTAATAGGTGATTAACAACAGGGAATACAATAACAAATAGATAAAAATGGAAAGGATTCATAAGTAAGTATACTCTTTTTAAAAGTACTATGTGCAATGAAAAGATGATTGCAACTAAAGATATGATTTGCCGACATTTTGCTTGCGGAGGATAAAAAAACAATATGTTTTATAAAGATTTAATTTATTACAAAAAGAGTTCAAGAAACCTTGTGAATTAATGGTTTCAGGGCTTTTTATAAGTTATAAAAACGGAATAGAATTCAAAAAATTACGTTTATGAATTAAGAAGCATTTATGGCTGTATTGAAGATGGACGATACGAAGTAATGTTGATATAACAACGTTTGTAGAGGTTGTTTATTAGTAATTTTATATCCTTAGGGTGGAGGATGCCACCGATTCGCCACCGTTATAAATATGATTGAGAATTAGCCTTCCACAGATGATTGTGGAGGGCTTTTATTATACAAAAAGGAAGGTGTCAGATAAAAATAGACACACTCTATATCAATCGTAGGCTGCTTCATGGCATAGGTCGCTTATTTTGTTGGCGGCGTTGACCACTTAATAAAAGCGTTAGTTATATTCATGACTGTAGATTATGCATTAGGATTCATGGTTAGTTTAGTCTTCAAGAAAACTGAAAGTAAAAAGATGTTTAATGGTTTAATCAAAAAGACAGTAATGATATTAATGGTCATTGCTGCGGTGCAATTAGACTTAGCAACCGAAAGTGGAAACTTCATGCGTAATGCCATGATTCTTTTCCTTATCGGTATGGAAGGAATCAGTATGATTGAGAATCTAGGTAAGTTAGGAATCAAGGTGCCTAAGTTTTTATCTAACGCATTTACACAACTTCAAATTGACAATGATGAGAAAAAGGATGATGCAAAATGACAAGCGTTACAACTACATGCCGAGACTTAGCTGAGCTTTTACCTGGTGCACAAACTGCGTGTCGATTGCTATTTCAGGAGTGTTACAAAGCAGGCATTAAGAACATCTTCATCACTGAAACATATCGCTCACAAGCGCGGCAACATTACCTGTATGCACAAGGACGAACACGACCAGGGAAAGTTGTTACATGGACACTAAACAGTAACCATAAATCACGTCTAGCATGGGATATTGCTGTTGGTCCTCCGCAATCATTGTATGATGTCACTACATTAAGTCGAGTAGGAGCCATTGCAAAAAAGCTAGGTATTGAATGGGGCGGTACATGGACAAAAGCAATTGACCGTCCACACTTTGAAGTGAAAGCGAATTGGAGGATGCCTAAAGGCTATAAATTAGAAGGACAAGTAATTGTACCGAGTAACAGCAAATTGAAAGTTCAATTAATCGTGAAAGACAAGAAGGAGGAAATTATAGTGGCAAATACAAATTGGAATCCAGGTTCACCAGCTATTAAAACTGAAACAGAAAACTTTATTGCACAGGCTATGAAGGACGGTATTATTCAGGAATCACACTTGAAGGATTTACAAAATGGTGTGATGACAACGGATCGTTTGATTGGGTTGTGTATTACGATTGAGCATAGACGTAGTAATAAGAAATAATAAAAAGTAATCAAAATCAGTACGGTACCTGTTGAAATTAATCATAAAAATACCGAAGACCAAGATAGCTTAATTGCCATCTTGGTCTTTAGTGTTACAGGTATTGAAGAATTAATTATATATTTAAGAAGTAATTTTGCTCTAAATATGAAATAACAAACTAATTCCAAGTTACCTTTAAATCAAAGTATGATGCATTAAGGGATGGTCTTGTATCTACTACTTCAATATAATTCCAACCGTAAGTTAAATCTTTAGCTAATACACCAGGATCTGAGCCTACTTCGATAAAGTTTCCGTTTAATATACTCAATTTATGAGATCCATAACTCTCGAATTTTACAGAGACTCCGCTATAACCATCGAAATAAAATTTATAATATTTTATAGCACTATAACGATCAGTATAAGAGTTCCCAATTCCTCCATTTTTTAATTCATAAGCTTTGTCATGAATACCATATGTACTTACTGTCGAATAAGTTTGATTTTCGTTTAAAGTCTCTGTTTCAGCAGCTGATACGTCACCAGTTATCCCACTGAATAATCCAACTGATAAAGCAGGGACAAGTAGTAATTTTTTCTTCATAACAAATACCTCCAAATATGTTAATGTATTACAAATAAATATTAACATATTTTAAGATTTAATTATGTTAAATTTTTGTGAATATTTACCAAAGTGAATTTTTCCTTTTTAAAAAATGAGATGTGAGTGCTAATGGAACTCTAGTTGAATTTATAAGGTTTATTTAATCTGAAAAAGTTTATTTTTTATGTGATCCTAAAAAAACTAAATATACATCATAGGAACTGACCCCAATAGGTATAGACAAATAAAAAAAGCATCTTCGATTGAAATCGGGTATAGATACCCAAACTTCAATTAGGAGGTGTTTTTTCTATGGGAACAAGAGTGAGTTATCCATATGATGTAAAAATGAAAGCGATTGAGATGCGATTAGCGGATGTACCTGTCAAACAGATTTTATTGGAATTAAATATACGCCATAAAACACAGGTCGAAACATGGGTGCGTTGGTATAGAAATGGTGAAGTGAATCGTTTGAAACAACCAGTAGGCAAACAATATAGCTTTAATAAAGGTCCTGAATCTGATAACGAACAAACGAAATTAAAAGAATGTTCCAGCTCTAAAAGGCTACTGGCTAAAGATAAAATCAGAGTCGTGAAATGGGAAAAGATAGACGAATACTTTAGTGATTTAACCGTTGCTACAGCTGGTGAGGATTTAGTCTTAACGTATGCAAATATGGCATTGAAAACGCAGGTTGAAAAATTACTATTAAGTCACCAAAATAAATAAACAGGCGCTCATATGAACTGCACCCCAATTGTTATGATATGCTCCTCATTAGGTAGACAGATTAAAAAATAAAATCTGTTTATCAAATGGGGGTTTTTATGAGGAGGCATTCCTTTTCTAAAGAAGAGAAGTTAGAAATTTTAAAGCTGTATCACGAAGGTCCACTTCCATTAAATGAAGTAGCGAAAGTATTTAATGTTCATCGAGATACAATAAAAGATTGGCAAAATGATTATCTTCATTTTGGAGAAGAGGGCCTTGAACGATTAAACCAGCATAATAGTTATTCTAAAGAACTAAAATTTGCGGCTGTCCAAGATTATCTTTCGGGCGAATTCTCCTTAAGAGAGGTTGTAAGAAAGTATAGACTTTCTAGTAGATCTGTTTTAGAAATTGGATTAAAAAGTATACTAGTCAAAGTGAATTAAAAGATTCGGGTAAAGGAATGAGCCAAACTATGACCAAAGGAAGAAAAACTACTGTAGAAGAGCGCGTTGAAATTGTAAAAACTTGTATAGCTAATGAGAAAAACTATCAAGAAACCGCGTCAAGATACGAGGTTTCTTACCAACAAGTATACCAATGGGTGAAAAAATATGAGGAAAGGGGTGAGTCTGGTTTACTAGATCGACGTGGCCATACAAAGCCAGTAGAAGAGTTAACCGCTGAGGATGAGTTACGTTTAAAAATCCAACGTATGGAACGTGAAAATGAACGATTACGTGCAGAAAATCTGTTTTTAAAAAAGTTAGAGGAAATCGAAAGGAGGCATCGTTAAGTAAAATTCGTATTCAAAGTCGTTACATCGCTATTCAGGAATTAGCAACGAAAGAAGCATTGCCGATCATTTTATTATGTGAGATCGCTGGTGTTTCGCGTGCAGCTTATTATAAATGGTTGAACCGTAAACCATTCCCACAAGAAAATGAGAATGAACAACTCTTACAATCGATTCAACTTCTCTATAAACAAATAGATGGGATTTATGGCTATCGTCGCATTACACTGACAATCAATCGTCAACGTGAGAAAGATAATTTACCAAAAGTGAATAAAAAACGCGTGTACCGTTTAATGCAAATCTGTGGATTGAAATCTGTGATTCGTCGAAAGCGAAAACAATATCGTAAATCAAAGCCAGATTATGTAGCAGAAAATATACTAAATCGTGATTTTAATGCAGATAAACCAAATCAAAAATGGTGTACAGATGTGACCAAATTCAAGTATGGCAATGGGAAGAAAGCTTATTTAAGCGCTATTATTGATTTACATGATAATTCGATTGTGAGTCATATATTAGGGCATTCGAATAATAATCAACTTGTTTTTAACACGATGATACCAGCTATACAAGGTTTAAAAAAGGACGAACAGCCACTTATACATAGTGATCGTGGCTATCAATATACATCAAAATTCTTCAAACGGATGATTGAAGATGCGAATATGGTACATAGCATGTCAAGAGTTGGACGTTGTATCGATAACGGACCAATTGAGGCTTTTTGGGGTACGCTAAAAACAGAAAAATATTATCTCAATAAATATGATACATATGAAGCCTTAGAAGCAGCAATTGATACATATATTTCGTTCTACAATTCAGAGCGTTATCAAGAAAAATTAAACGGCTTGAGTCCCTTGGAGTTTAGGAATCAAGCCGCATAAAGCATTTTTATTATTTCCGCTGTCTACTTGACAGGGAGCAGTTCAATTTTAATTGAGTACCTAGTTTTTTTATTATTTACCTTTTTATATTATTCTAACCCTAATTGAGTCTTGTTCATCAATTTACCACCTTGGAACATTAAAGAAGCATTTGCCCCTAAAGTCTTACCATTATAACTGTACATCACTACATCGCCAGATTCAGAAATAACCGCACCTTCACCACCAAGGATCTCAAATACTTGTTCTTTTGTCATGCCATTCTCTAATTTATTGAATTGGTCAATAGTGATTTCAATGTCAGATGATTCAACACCAAATTGAGCCTTATTGATTAGTTTGCCACCTTGGAAAGTCATTGTAGAAGCAGCTAGGGCACCATCCGTCTCAAATTCATACATAACAATATGATACGGTTCACCAGCTGAACCTGTTTCAGACATAATTTTACCTTCACTACCAATAATTTTAACTACTTCTTCATATGTCATGCCATCTTTAATTTGTTTGAACTTTTCCTCAGTTAATTTTCCATCATCGTTAGAAACGGGTGCTGCTGTTTCTTGTTTAGAATCATTCGATGTTTCAGCAACCGATTTTTCCTCTTTTGCTGATTCGTCCTTTGTAGTTGTCTCTCCACAGCCTGCTAGTCCAAGACTTAATACTAATGCTGCACTAAATACTAATTTTTTCATTTGTGAATTCCTCCCTCTATATTTCCATTTTAGGAAAATGATTATAAAAAGTACAGATAAAAAAACAGATAACCGTATTTAGTTATTTATTTAGAATAATTTATTAATTGTTCGTTTTAAAGATGGTTTACGTTTTTTCTTAATCAATGGCTTTTTCATCTTAATAGGCTTAATTCCAGTTGCTTCATATACTGACTTTTTAGCTTGCTTCTTTAATTGTCGCTTCTTTTTGCTAATCAACTTTTAAACATGTTAGCCCTTCGCAGATTATTTATATCTTCGTACCTTCTTCTAACACAAAATGAGCTTCAAACTTAATCCCTAAAATATCAGCTACTTCTTGTAATTGTTTTTCACTGAAATTATCACGTTTTTATTTTTAGACAAATTTAATTGTAAAGTTCCCATTTTTTCAGCTAATTACGTGATGTTCAAAGTCTTTAGCAGCCATTACATAGCTTCAAAGTGCACCTGACTTCATTAAAGCTAGTTATTCAAAATAGCTATGGATATAAAAGAGAACTGGGTAGAATGGTAGATGGGAGAAATAATGTTTTGGAAAAATACTATACTTTTGTAGGGTTTTTAACAACCGTTGATAGAATATTAAGTTACTGGTATATAATACTAAGAAATTATGTTTTTATAACTGGGTAGGAGGAGAATAATGAAAAAATTATTTATTGTGTTACTAGCTGCATTCGTATTTGCAGTAGTAAATCCAACGAAATCAGAAGCGAAAGTGATGTATGATGGAGCGGAAGTTGTAAAAGGGCAAACAGGGAAAATGACCTTTAAAAAAGACATTAAGGTATACAAGAAAAATTCAGATGGTACGTTTGAATCTTTAGTGGTAAAGCGAAATAACTTCTTTAGAACATATGATATTGAAAAATATGATAACAAAATATTCTATCAAATGGGGCAATACCGAGTACAAGCAACCGATTTGGTAGTTTTCAAAGAAGTGCCAATAAAAATTCGTTCATCTTTTTATAACGAACCAACTTATATTATTATTAATCGTGATGGTATTTATAGGGTCGGATCATACGGATTTAATTTCAGAAGTAGATGGGGTATTTCTTTCTTGGATACAAATAGTGGACAATTGCTGGAGTATTGCCAAAGCGATGATGGTAGTTGGATGGCGTGTTATCAGTATCCTGGTACAGACCTTAAAATCGCTGAGACTATACATAGTAAATCCGGAGAGCGTTTTGAGTTAACAAAAGATGCAGGTGGGAAAAGAACACCATTGGATGAAGCTAAATCTGAAACAATGTATGATAAGGGAAGTGTTTTTCAATCGCAAGGTACTGAAGTTAATGGTTATCTAGAAGTATTTAGTGAATCCGACTCAAAAAGTTCATGGCTTCCAGCGAATTTATTAAAGCCAGTTGGAGATAAGTGATAGATTAAGAATTATATAAAGCCCTCTTATTTTATTTGATAAGGGGGCTTTTTTTATGGTTGTGGACATGCGAAATAGGCTGATTATCGATGTCTTATGCTTAGCTGAATAATCCATAAAAAACCACTCTGTGATGGGTGGTCATTTTGTTATTTTCCACATCATATCCCCAACAATGATAATAAATAAGATTTATCAATATAGGTTGTAAACAAAAACCATGTAAAAAGCTCAGGTACTCAATTAATTTTGAGCCTGAGCTTTTTTCCATGACAAACATATTGTTTTGCCTTTTGTTAATCAGAGACTATCAAAACATTAACTGATTTCGTTTCTATAAATGATCTTATTTACATCGTGTCTTACTGTTTTATGACCGGCTTTCGTACCTTTCCCAACAGCTATGAGCATGACATCTAAATACCTGTCAGAAATATGCAAAATGTCTTTTAATTTTTTAGAATCATAGCCTGACATAGTAATCGTGTCAAAACCCGCTTCGTTTGCTAATAAAATAAATGACATGGACGCAAGACTTACATCTCTAGTTAATTCAAGCTTTAAATCTTCCTTGGATTGGTGTTTGTAATAATTGATTGCAGCATCCGCTAGATAATCCCTTAGCGATTCATCGTAATACCCCGCTTGGAAGCCTTCCTCATGTATGTCGATAATATTCTCTTTGTCAAATGCCTGATAATCACCCAACATGACAATTAAAGTTGAAGCTTCTATTACTTGTTGCTGATGAAAGGCTATAGGTAGTATTAAATTTCTTAAGTCCGGATTATCAATAATTAAGTATCGTGCAGCTTGAATATTATTTCCATTAGGTGACTTACTTGCACTTTCAACTAATGAACTTATTTGTTCTGAACTTATATTATAATTTGCATCATAATGTCTAACTGAACGTCTTTTTTCCAAAATATTTTTTACACTCATGCTATCAGCTCCGAAATTCTTATTGTCTTGCAGCTTTAATTATAGTAAGCAATAATATAGAAGAAAATAACGCACTTTAAAGTGGTATAGCCACTTAAAGGTGCCTATTTAGCGTTAGGAGGAAACTAGATGGTGAACTATAATACAGGAATTAATATTTTTATGAATATAGCAGGTGGTAAATGGAAATGTTTAATTCTTTTTTTCTTAAGTCAAAAATCAGTAAGAACAAAAGAGTTTTATGAGTTAATACCTGGCATTACACAAAAAGTTTTAACAGATCAATTGAAACAGTTAGAAAGAGATGGCCTTGTACGAAGAGAAATATTTAAAGAAGTACCGCCAAAAGTAGAATATAGCTTAACCGATTTAGGAAAATCTTTTGTACCAGTATTAAACACAATGTGTGAATGGGGAAATACATATGCAGGTATAAAAGGTCTAGATAAAGATCAACAAATTGATTGTGATTTGTTCCGCGGTGCTCAAAATAACGTGTAATGGCAACTCTTCTTGCTTCTATAGGTACTGTAAATAATGAATCAAACATTTATTTAAAAAGTGAGTGGCTGTTTTTTCTAGATTGAGGCAATATTAGGTTTAACTAGATTTCATTTAAAATGCCAAAAAATTGTCGATATAGATTATGAGGTGGTAAAATATGAAAATAATGCGTGATAGTAATTCTACGAACTTCATTAAACTGTCAAATGTATCTTCCGATAGACCTAAAACGATTCAGCAAAATGCTCTAATTCGTAAAGATACATTAACAATAGGGCAACAAGCACGAAATTTATTTAAAGGTCAGCAAGCTAAAACGAGTCTGATTGAAAGTTTAATGAAGCAACGTGAGAGCATTCAACAAATGAAAAGTGATTTAAGCGAACGGACGTTAGAAAACGGAGGCGACTTATCGTCTATTAAAGAACAGCTAAAGGATTTTGAAAAACAAATAGCTGAAATTGATGCCCAAATAGCTGAACAGCAGATGGAAGAGCAAAAGAAAGCGACAAACCAAAAGGATCAAGAAATAAAGAAAGAACAACCTGCCAATTCAATGGAGGATATTTTGGGCAAATCTGTTTCATTAGAACAAATGGAAACATTAGAATTGTCGAGATATTCATTAGGACGCGAACAAAATCGTCTTGCGAGTGAAGTAGCGTTAGATGCAAGCAGGGGTACTTTTATTGATAAAAAATATGAAAAACTTTCAGATTTAGAGGATCGGATTCAAACTGTGCAAGAAAAAGTAGCCGATCACCTTCAAAATGCTGAAGATAAAGAGTTACATAAAGAAGCATCTTTAACTACTCTTATTGATGAGCTTAAAGAATCTAAAACCGAACAACAACAGGATAAACTGACAGCGGAAGAAGGCAGTTAAAGTAACTAGCCCATCACCATATTGAGCTAATTTGACAGATTAACTGTCATTGTGAAGATTGAAAAAAGCCCAGTTCTCAAAATTTTGAGACTGGGTTTTTGGGCGCGATCTAATAATTATGGACATAGCAAAAGGATCGTAGCCATATGCATGGTAGCAAAATAGCTATTAATCACATGTGTATTTATATTCAGGGTTTGTTTGAATAAAATAGCCACTTCGTACTTGCCCTGCCCAGTTTTGTAATGCTTCTTTCCAAGCTATACTATCAAAAAATTCATCTACTGTTGTCGTTTCAGAAAACCATATTAATGGGGTATAAGGGGCAAGTGGACCTGCATCTCCCCAGATACCACCTGCTTTGATTGTACTTTGTTTTACAAGAAGTAAAGGAAGTCCGCGTTGTAGAGACATGGATGGTTCTATTTGTAAGAAAGGCGAATAAGGTTCAAGTTGATCCGTTCGCCGAGTTGGTTTTAATAGAGCCGCAGCTGTTCCATAACTAGAGTTTACTATTGTCCGGACATTCTCTATTGTAGTATTGGGATATTGGTCTGTATTCGGAATGGTTCTTGGGAAAAGAAGCACCTGTTTAATTTCGTTAAACATCCGAATAATAAATCGTTGCTCATTAGATAGTGGTGGTTGTGCTGATCCTAAAGTAAAAAGGTTTTGATGGCTAAAAAAAACAGGAATGCGGAAAAATGCACCTGCTGCATCATTTAAATCTTCCACAGCTTTATAAAATTGATTGATTTCAGTGTTCGTATTTCTAGTTTTATTCTCACTCAAGTTTTATCACCTCCTTACGCTAACTTATTCAAAAGTTAGAAGGAAAGGCTGTGTTTACATACAATATAGCTATTCATTTTATTTCTTGTAAATTATCACCTATATATTGCGAGTGAAAAATTATGAAATATAGTTACTAGATAAATAAATTAGGCTGCATTAGTTTAATTTTCGAATACACATTTTTATTCTCTCTACATACAGTGTAAAAAGGAGTGGTGTGTATTTGAAAAATCATGACCGTTTTATTAAGGCTGTTAATATTCCTAATCCATTGTATCAATCCATACAAGGACGATATTTTGTTGGTCAAACAGAACCGATTTGTTTAGGGAAAGGGAAAAATGCCTGGGGAAGCTTGAGTAATCCGCATTATTCAAATGTAGATTTATATGTAAATGCGTTTACCATTACAAATCATTCGAATCAACCGTTTGTTGCTGAAATTTGGTTTAATGCAATAGCTCCTGGAAATGCGATGATTTCTAAAAACGTAACATCTGCAAATCAGGCCATTTCGCCACTTCCAAAGCCAGAAGTGAAAATTGAGTTTGCTGAACATGTAAGTGGATTTCCAAAACAGGGCGTAAATGCATTTAAACGCATTGTACCTCCACAAAGTACATTGGCAAGTGATGAAGATGGAAAATTTATATTTCCATCAGGAGAATCCTTTGTAATTTTTTTAGTTTCACCCAATGATGAATATATCGAAGCAGAAGTGGCATTTGGATGGTTTGAAAAAAAGATTAAGAAATAAATACATCTGGGCAAAAGAAGAATCGCTTGTGAACATCCGAATTGGGTAATGCCAGCGGACATCGTTAATTGTTGACGATATTATATGTGTTGAATATTTTTTATGGGGAGATTACTTTATTTTACAATAGCTAAATGCAATGATAGTCACAATTTAAAACCTCTTATACACATTAAGTTACCACTTACTGTATGAATTACAAATCTTCTAAAATGGCGTGTTACATTAAGAATGTAGCACGATATTTTTTGATAAATCATTTTTAGGGGACTGTAAAATGAAAAAACTTACGTTACTATTTAGTTGCTTAGCTATTGGAATAGCTGGATACTCCATAGTTCAATATTTAATAATGGATGCCCATCAGGCAGGCTTTGTTCGGATGAAACTGATGTTTATTGATACATTGGATTCGCACTGGTATACCTTGCTTTATATCCATATTGTATTTAGTATAGTGGCTTTAGTAATAGGACCCTTTACGCTATCTTCAAAGTTTAGAGAAAAAAATAGGAAGCGTCATCGTATAGCAGGGAAGGTCTATGTGATAGGCATTTTATTCGGCAGTATTGCAGGTCTTTATTTAGCGTTTTATGCTACAGGGGGATTTGTGTCACAGCTCGGTTTTAGTTTGTTAGCTATTTTCTGGATCATTACCGGCTATCAAGCGGTTACGAAAATTAAAAAACATAATGTTTATGAACACCAAAAATGGATGATACGCAATTATTCATTAACTTTTGCTGCAGTAACTTTAAGAATCTGGCTACCATTATTTACTGCATTATTTGGATTCGAAAATTTTATGATTAGTTATCCTATTATTTCGTGGTTATGTTGGGTGCCAAATCTTATAGTTGCGCAGTGGATTATTGGGCGGACACTTCAAGAAAGAAGCACAATAGTTAAATAGGTTAGGATAAATGCCACTCTATTTAGGGTGGTTTTTATTGTCTATTCGTATCAAAATGCTGTCAAATTGGGAGGGTAGAATTAAAAAAAGAAAAATAAAAGCCATCGGAAAGATGATATTTTTTATGTAATACTAAAATTATTATTAAAAAAATGTCTAAATTTTTTAAAAAAATAAAGTAATTTGACTATTGCGTGAGAATCATTATCAATGATAAATTATTGTTAACTCGGGTCTAGCTATAGTTACTAAAAAATTTATACAAATAAAATAAGAAGGTTCATTATGAAATTTAAACGAGTAATATTGGTATCATCTTTAACATTATCAATGATGTCGTTGTCTAATGTCCATGTATCAGCTTCAGAAATGAGTATTACAAATGTATACACTACAAATCAATTGATTTCTTCTAATGATATAGAGGCGAATGCCAGTAAATTTGATGTTGATATTATTAAGTTAAATGATAGTATGTTACAAATTGATATCATAAATGAAAATGTAAAAATTGCATTTAATGAATCTGGTGAAGTGACACTATCTAATAATGATAAATCAGAAGTTCTACCTACTTATGCATTTGATAAAAATAATGAATATGTAAAATTGGTATATAAAAAAACAGACATTGGTTTGATTGTTGAATTACATAAAAATGAAATAATGTCATACAGTAGATCGAAAAAGTCAAAATGGAAATGTGCGCTAGGAACATTAGGTGGTTATTATTCTGGAGCAGTCATTGGAGGTACTTCTGGAGCTGCTGCAGGGTCTATTATTCCAGGATTAGGGACCGTTGCAGGTGGCGTTGGTGGAGCAATTTTTGGAGCAATTGGTGGTGGAATGACTGGAGCTGCTACCTTTTGTTTTGATTAATGGAGTGAAGACATATGGAAATGGGCGATTGGTTTAGTATACCAATGATATTAAGTCAAATTGTTATTTGGATTTTATGGATTCTATTACAACTTGCTTTAGAAGCCAATGTAATGTGGATAGTTTTTAATCCATTTAATTTTCTTTTTGTTGCAAATGTAATTATTGGCGTCGTCTATCAAATTAAAAAGTGTAAAAAGACAACGTGTTAATATACGGGTATAAGATGACCAAGTAAGCATACGATGTGACCTTGGTCATTTTTTATTGTGCAACGAATCCTGAAATAATGGAAAAATATAACTGAAGAAATACCATATAGCGTTTTATGCTACAGGGGGATTTGTGTCACAGCTCGGTTTTAGTTTGTTAGCTATTTTCTGGATCATTACCGGCTATCAAACGGTTACGAAAATTAAAAAACATAATGTCTATGAACACCAAAAATGGATGATACGCAATTATTCAGTAACTTTTGCTGCAGTAACTTTAAGAATCTGGCTACCATTATTTACTGCATTATTTGGATTCGAAAATTTTATGATTAGTTATCCTATTATTTCGTGGTTATATTGGGTGCCAAATCTTATAGTTGCGCAGTGGATTATTGGGCGGACACTTCAAGAAAGAAGCACAATAGTTAAATAGGTTAGGATAAATGCCACTCTATTTAGGGTGGTTTTTATTGTCTATTCGTATCAAAAAGGCTGCCAAATTGGGAGGGTAGAATTTAAAAAAAGAAAAATAAAAGCCATCGGAAAGATGATATTTTTTTATGTAATACTAAAATTATTATTAAAAAAATGTCTAAATTTTTTAAAAAAATAAAGTAATTTGACTATTGTGTGAGAATCATTATCAATGATAAATTATTGTTAACTCGGGGATAGTTTAGGACTAACCAATTAGCTAATCGAGTAGAATATCATAATGGAAATACAAATAGAGGTATTAGAGCAGATTTATACTGGGTTTTAGTTTTTAATATCGAGCCTCAATAATAGTATTTATTAAATTAATAAACAGCTATAAAGTAGGTGCTTTTATTGAAAAGATTATTAACTAAATTAATTTGGATGATTTTTATATTTGTTGGATTATCCTTGACAATCTATACCGTATTTTCGTCTAATTATGAAAATAATGATGAGCATGCTACACCTTGGGAATTTGATTGGCTAGATTATAAAGAGCTTCATAAACTTTCTACAGGTAGGTCCCAAATAATTGCTATCATTGATAGTGGTATAAATCCTCTATACAGTGAAAATTTAAAATTTGAAAAATCTTTAGTTGATCAATCTATCCAAGATACAAATGGTCATGGTACTATGATGTACTCCATAATTAAAGGAATTAATGGGCATATAGAAGGGATAAGCCCTAATGCGCAAATAATCGTCATTAAAGTGATGAATAAAGATGATTCAGTTACACCAACAATTATCAAAGATGCAATTGAATTGGCGATCCAAAAAGATGCTTCTATTATTAATTTAAGTATGGCTAGCCATTTTGAAGATACAGATATTACGGAAATGATAAAATTAGCAGTAAATAAAGGTGTTACAGTAGTAGCTTCCTCAGGAGATTATGGAAATACTGAATTGATGTATCCTGCAATTTTGGATGAAGTTATTTCGGTTGGGGCAATTGATGCTTCAGGAAATGTACTTGATTTAACAAGCGGTTCGCAAAAAACAACGATTAATGCACCTGGTCATGAGATAACAGCAGTTGATTCCGATGAAACAGTGATTACAACAAGTGGTACATCGCAAGCAACTGCATTAATATCGGGCTATATTGCTCTGTTAAAAGACTATGCATTTTCGAAAAATAAAGAGTTGAACAATGATAGTATTATCTCGTTACTAGAGTCTATTAATAGTCAAGAATTAACCTATTTTCAAGCATTGAAGAAGATAGATTCTCTTTAAAGGAGGACGCCAAGAGACATGGGAGGGTACGTCGTCATAAGCATCGCAGAGATCCAATAGTGCATTACATAATGGATTATTAAGTTAATTTTATCCAATTAACTTTAGCGAAGCGTGCTCACCAAATGACTATGTATTGAAGACCTAGAAAAGACTATATGTAATATGCGGTGAATAAATATTTTTACCACTTTAAAAATGGGTCGAACCGTTGATATATCAACATTTATAGAGGGAGGCTAGTTAATATGAGATTAAGACCATATCATTATTTAGGAATATTACCAGTCAGTATTAGCTGTTTTGCATCATATTTATCTATATCTTCAAATACCAAAACTATTATTAATCTTATTGCGGCTTTGTTAGTAATTACATCTATTCCTTTGAGCTATAGAGATTACAAAAAGTCAAAAAGAGAATCTAGACTTTAGATTAATGGAGTGATGGCAAGTGGAATTACGTGATTTCTTTAGTATACCAATGATATTAAGTTTGTCATTTGGATTTTATCGGTTTTCTTACAAATTGCGCTAGAACTCAATTTAATTGGGATTATTTTTAACCCAATTAACTTCCTAGCTATAGCAAATTTAATTATTGGTGTTGTCTATCAGATTAGACAAAGTAATAAGACAACATATTACAATGGCCGGTTGCACAAAAAAAGCGTGAAGCTGGTCTTTTTTTATTGCTGAAAAAATCATAAAAATTGGAAATGTGTGCGTATTGAAATTACATTTAGTGTATTCTTAAAATAGGAAAGTTAAACCATCTTCGTCGAAGTGCGAAGACGTTCAGAAGTTTAGTAAACTTAAACATTAGTATTGTAATACAGTAATGGGAAACGTTAAAAGGAGTGACTATTATTGTACGAAGAACAACTAGCAAGAGCCATTCAATTACGCACAGAAAATAAGAAGCAAGAATCCAATCAATTACTTGTAAAAATGGTAGAGCAATATGCGGACGATGCAGTCGTTAATTACCAATGCGCATGGAGCTTTGACGTTTTAGGCGAAGAATTAAAAGCAGTTCCCTACTATGAAAAGGCCATTCAGCAAGGGTTATCTGGAACAGATTTAGAAGGAGCAATATTGGGACTTGGCAGTACATATCGAACATTAGGTGAATATGAAAAATCAGAAAAGGTATTTTTACAAGGAATAGCGTTATTTCCAACAAATAAAGCATTGCAAGTGTTTTATGCGATGACTTTATATAATTTACAAGAACATAACAAGCGATGGAGCTCTTACTAAAATGCCTGACAGATACGACAACAGATGCCGAAATACTAAGTTATCAAAATGCGATTAATTTCTATGCAGATCAATTAGATAGGGAGGGGGACAAATGTGTGTATGTCACGTAGAATAAACGTGACTTTTTTTGTTGAAGTAAATTGCCACACAATGAGTACGGTATTTAGATTATTGCGCTTGACCTTGCTTCCAATAACTTAGTAAGCTAGCATAATTAAAACAAGCATTATGAAAAAATAAAGGAGTTGCTGTCGTTGAAAATCAGTAAAGAACATGCGGAGCATTACATTTGGGGTAAACAATGTGATGGCTGGCATTTAGTTAAAAATAATGAATTAAGTATTATTCATGAACGGATGCCTGCCAATACAACGGAAGTTTGTCATTACCACCATCAAGCACAACAATTCTTTTTCGTGCTATCAGGTATAGCAACAATGGAAATAGGCGAAGATCGGATTATATTATTGCCTCATGAAGGGATTGAAGTACCACCATTTCAACCACACCAAATGCGCAATGATTCACAGGAGGATGTGGAATTTTTAGTTGTTTCACAGCCAAATAGTAGAGGAGATCGTACTCCGATATAAGGTTATATAAGAACCTAAAGTATATTTTCTAAATCTTCATTCTTTTGCATGAGGAACATTCATCTGCTATTTAGTACAGTAAATGGTATCAATAGCTAAGGGGATGAGTGATTTATGAAAATTTCTAAAATAAAACTTTATGCGTATGATTTACATAAAATGAGGGAATTTTACTGTACCTTATTAGGATTTGAATTATTAGATGAGGGGACCCATTTTTTTGTCATAGCTGCTGGGGAGAGCAAAGTTCGATTCGAAAAAATAGAGGCTTCTGTTGCAAAGCAATATCATTTCGCCTTCAATATCCCTAGTAATTTATTTCAGTTAGCGAAAAAATGGGCAAAAGAGCGTGTAGACATATTAAGTTTGGACGGAGTCGATGAAGTGTATTTTAAAACAATCGATGCCTATTCATGCTATTTTTATGATGCTGAGAACAATGTAGTAGAGTTGATAGCACGGCAGCAAATCAATCCGAGCGTTAATGCTGATACATTTTCTATTCAACATATACTGAATATAGCAGAAATAAATTTAACCACAGATGCGATTGCAGACGTCGTAGACCGTTTAAAGGAATATGATATAACACCATTAAAGGGAGAAGATATTCACCCAGATGCGCTAACCTTTATGGGAAATTACGAAGAGGGTGCCCATCTATTAATTGGTCCAAGTGAACGTCTTTGGTATTTCTCTACGCGTAAAGCGATTATCAGCCCTATTCAAATAGAGGTAAATAAAGAGATTGTGATATCTATGACAGCTAAAGGCAATTTTGCTATTTCAGAACAAACGAAGGATAGATAACAAGGCTATCCTTCGTTTTATCGTTAAAATAAATCGGTAGATAAATAGCGCAATCCTGTATCTGGAAAGAGTACGACTATACGTTTTCCTTTGTTTTCGGGACGTTTAGCAAGAGTTGTTGCAACAAACAATGCCGCACCAGAGGATGTACCTACTAAAACACCATCTGTTTGCGCTACAGTGCGAGCAGCTTTATAGGCCTCATCTGTTTCTACTTCTAACACTTCATCAATCCGATCAAGATGAACATTAGACGGAACGCGCGCTTCCTGTGCATCTGAAAAGCGATGCACACCTGTAATTTCAATAATATCAGGCTGTTCAACTGTAGCGATAGAATTAATAGCGGGTTCTACGCCTATAATTTGTATGGCTGGATTTTTGGATTTTAAATAAGCACCTACACCACTAATGGTGCCTCCTGTACCAATTGCAGCAACAAAAATATCAATTTGTCCTGCTGTGTCTTCCCAAATTTCTGGCCCAGTAGTGCGTTCGTGAATGTTAGGATTGGCTTCATTATCCAGTTGATTTAGAAAGACGACATTTTCCTCCTTATCAATGACAGTTTCTCTAAATACTTTAATAGTTTCAACAAAATCGCCATCAGTTTCTTCAAATGCCGCTACCATCTCTGGTACATCGGAAAATGGCACAACCTCGGTTCCATATGCTTTCACAACCTTTGTTCGTTCTTCGCTTACACCATCTTGCATGTAGATACGTAATTTATAGCCCTTTGCTGCTGCGATAGCTGCAAGCCCAATACCAGTATTACCACTTGTTGTTTCAATAATCGTTTTGTCTTTTGTTAAAACTCCACGTGCTTCAGCATCCTCAATCATCGCTTTAGCAATACGATCTTTTACACTATTCGCAGGATTAAAATATTCTAGCTTCGCAATAATTTCCGCTTCCAGTTGTAGTTTTTTCGTGTACTGATTTAACGCTAATAGTGGTGTATGCCCTACTAACTCCGTTATCGACTGCTTTATGGTATTGGCAATAATTTGACCCATATCATCATCCCCTTTGTTTTACCTACTTAACAAATTAGTTTTGTAGGAATTAATGGCATCTTAGCATGATAAATCCTTATGAGCAATACATTTTCTGATAGAAAGAATGGTTCGATTAATAGAAAAAAGTAATCAGTTTAGTTAAATTTAAAGTTTTAGCTGTTTTAAAGAGAAGTGGCGGGTAAGGTCAATTATTTGCGTTGTGAACATTTTAGAAAAAACATGAATTGCGCTATGATAAGAGAAATGGGAATGCTGTTATGATAGTAACCAGAAAAATGAATGGTGGAGAGGATTTGAATGGAATGTTGGAAGATGTAAATCGATTAAAAGAAAGAATCAATCAACTAAGTGAAGCGGAAGCAAAGTCAATGCTTTTCTTATCTCTATTAAATGAAAAGTCGAGTGAGGACATGCAGCAAATACTCCTACATATGACAGAAGATAAGGAACAAATGGATAAAGCGCAGACAATACATATTGTTTTTGGTGATTCGCCAGCCGGAAGTCTAAAAGCAGCATTTAGAACGTTGGAATATCGAAAGACAGAGGATATGATTGTTTGGCCAGATAATTTATCGATTGGGCCAGTAAAAGATATACATCTAGCTTCGGGAATAGAAGCGAGACTTGAGTGGTTCCACAAACGATACAATATGGAAGAAGATGAACGTGAGCATTATCGACAATGTATGCGAACTGCTATAGAGAAAATAAACAATATATTTCCGCATCAAAAAATCGTTATTTGGACATGCCAAAATGCACATGAGCAAACAGGGTTACGACTTGTGCTAGCCATGCTAGAAGGCAAAGCGAATACAGTGCGAGTCATTGATACGTATAGAGCTTTTCATGAAAAGGAGATGCATCCACAAATAGCGGATTATCCACGAACTTCAGGAGAATTGAATGAAGAAAACCTCCTGTATTTTTATGAACAGTTTGCTATGGATGAACTAATGAATGAAGCAAGAGAAGCCTTAATGAAGGAAGGTAAAAGCTTATTAGCAGATAAAGTCCATCTGTTACGAACATGGACATGTGATGGGCTATTACATAGCCTACATGAAAATCGAGATGATGATTTTATTATTGAATGTGCCAAGCGGATGTATCAAGAAGAGGGTACCGTAACGTTTAAGAAAGCGGCACGTTTAATAGGTGAAGTATACGGACATATGCAACAATTTACAGGAGACGAGTGGATTGAGTATCGTTTACGAACGTTAATCAAGCAGGGGGTTTTTTCATATCAAGGAGATTTGAAGGCAATGCGATTTTATGAAGTGAAATTGCAAGACGAATTCTTGACAAATTGAAATTTTTGATGTTTTGACTTCATTAAAAAGCATAGATAGAATAGTGTAGTAGAGTTTGAATAACTCTAGTCGATTAGCAACTTTTATCAGTGAACATAACGAGTGAATGAATAGATTAATTTAAAGAAAGGAAGTCGATTATGAATTCTGAAATCAATCAAAATGCGATTCTTCAAGCTATTTTGGAGCTTTCTACACAAGTGCAGGGCGTGAAAACAGAGATTCAACAACAAATCGAAGCGCTAGACAAAAGACTAGATTCAGTTGAAACGAGACTAGATTCATTAGAAACAAGACTAGATTCAGTAGAACAAAATCTTAGTGCAAAAATAGATAAAGTGGATGCGAAGATGAACGTGTTAACACTTGACATATTAGAAACAAAGGCCGATGTGGAAATGTTAAAGAAAGCAAAATAATTTGTTTTGGTCGTCACAATGTGCAATAATCATTGACAATTAGCAATGATAGAGGAGTGAGTTGGATGTTAAAAACAGCAGTATTTGAACAACTAAAAACAGCAATGAAGGAAAAGGATGTCTTAGCAAAAGGTGTGCTAACACTAGTTAAATCAGCATTAGATTTAGCAGAGAAAGAAAAAGGGGAACCTCTAACTCAACCAGAGGAGATGGCCATTATTAATCGTGAAGTAAAACAAACGAATCAGGCATTAGAAGGCGCGCAAAATGCTGGCCGTGCAGATTTAATTGAAAAAGAAGAAGCAAAATTAGTGTTATTAAAATCCTTCCTTCCTAAGCAATTAAGCGAAGCGGAAATTGCTGAAAAATTACTAGCAGCAGGCGTTAATAAAGGTATGAATATGGGTGAAGCGATGAAGATTGCAAAACCATTATTATCTGGTCAAGCAGAAGGTGCCGTTATATCTAAAGTAGTAAAAAGTTTAATTTAATAATAAATTGAAGGATCGCTGACGAAGTAGTGTTGGCATCCTTTATTTATTGTCTGTGCAAGTTTTCACCATTTAATCACTGTCAGAAAATAGAGGTTTTGCTTAATACAATGTTTAGAAGAGGAATCGTAAAATGATTTCTATTAAAATTAAGGTTTGCCAAATAAATGAAAACATTTTATACTATTAATTAACCACTGGTCAGTTAAAGGAGGATTCCATGTCACCACGTAAACCATCAGCACAAGAATTGACACTCAAGATGATTGTTGACGAAGCTCATAAACAGTTTATTGAAAAGGGTTTTCACCAAGTGTCCATGCGTAGTATCGCGAAAGAACTTGGATGTAGTCATGGAGCAATTTACTATCATTTTAAAAATAAAGCGGAATTATTTTATTGCATTATAGGTGAGTATTTTACTGAATTAAATCAAATGTTAGATGATATTGTAAATGGAACAAGAGAGCATCAAAACAAACTTTACGATGTCTTTGTTGGCTTTATGAAATTTGGATTAAACCATCAAAGCCAATATGAATTGATGTTTATGACGAAAGAACTTCATAACGATGGATTATCGCAAGAGGCTGCTAATCTTAGCTATCAAAAGTTTGCGCAATCGGTTCAAGCGTTATCTCCAAAGACATTGTTAATTTCGGATATTCATTCAACATTTCTTGCATTACACGGTTTTGTTTCACATTATCACCATTATGTGATGAACTATGACGAAGCGCAAGAGGCGGTAGATGTCCATGCTAAATTTCTTGTTAAAGCATTATCATAAATAAATTATGTTGCTCTAGATGCGAAGATGAATCTAGAGTTTCCTTTTAACATCTATTGACCAGTGGTTAATTAAAAGGAGGAATAGATGATGAAGAAAGCATTAGTAATGGGTGCTTCAGGTGGAATAGGTTTTGCGATAGTTAGTGAATTAGCAGCAAGAGGTATACAAGTTGTGGCTTTTGCTAGGGGAAAAGAGAAGTTGCAAGCGCTTTTTGAAAATTACCCGAATGTGTCGATTTTTCCTGGTGATGTCTTTAATGAAGAGCATGTAAGGAAGGCATCTGATGGGATTGATGTTATGTTTCATGCAATTAGTTTTCCCTATCAAGAATGGGAAGAAACACATATTCAGTGTATCCATACAATTATCAATGTCGCACAAACGCAACAAGCGAAGATTGCACTAGTGGACAATATTTACGCATATGGAAGGCAATCTTCTATTGTAACAGAGGAGACAATCAAAGAACCTCATACTAAAAAAGGGAAGATACGATTAGCGATGGAAAATGAATTGAAGGCCAGTAGCGTGCCTTCATTAATCGTCCATATGCCTGATTTATATGGACCAAATGCAGAAAATACAATCCTAAATGAAACATTAAAAAGTGTTATCAGTAATAAAAAGGCAAACTTCGTTGGGCATATGCATGTGGCTAGAGAATTCCTCTATACATTCGATGGAGCTAAAGCAATCGTTGAATTGGCATTGCGATCAGACACATATAATCAGAATTGGAATGTGCCAGCAGTGCATCCCATTACAGGAGAACAATTAGTGGAGATAATTCGAGATATTACGGGCTATAAAAAGAAAGTACGAACGGTTTCCAACGCAATGATTGGTATTTTAGCACTCTTTTCTCCATTTATGAAGGAAATGAAGGAGATGATGTATTTAACAGAAGAGCCTGTTATTTTGAACGGGGCGAAGTATGAAAGCGTGATTGGCACTCTGCCACAGACTAGTTATCAGGAAGGTTTACAACAAACGTTGTTATGGTTGAAGAAGAGGAGATAAAATCAGTTTTCCGAAAGTATAAAAATCCACTTCGCTTTCTGCGGGTACAGAGTAGTTCGCAGAAATCTACGTGGATTTTTATTAAATTGTGTGAGTGACTGGCACTTATTTAGTTATATAATGCCTAGCTCGTTATTACAATGAATCATAGGCAAGTACCCGTTGATAGATTTTGAAAGGGATTGGGGGTGTTTTTTTGTCAGTTGAATCGCATGTGCATGAAGTGTATCCCGAAAAAAGTGGAAAACGTAAGTGGGTAATAATTGTAGTAAGTGTTTTAATGGTTACCTGTGTATTAATGGTAGGTAGCCGCGTTGTCTCATCTATTTTTAGTGATGATAAGTCGGATTTTGCAGCTTATAAAACACTTGTTGGCCAAACAACTGAAAATGATTTTGGGACATTGACTTTAAACGAGGTGATGGTTGATGATAATCAACTTTTGTTAAATGCAACTTTTGAACCGGCGAAAGATGTGAATTTCGACTATCAAATTTTTTTCTTTCCGCAAGTACTCGTGAACGGTCAAAATTATACCGTTCGAAATGGTGGTCAGACCATTGCCCAATCAGAAAATACTTATACAATATATAGCAGTGTTAAAATGCGCGATTTACCTCAAGATGAACTGTTGCAACTGAATATCCTCTATAACGATTGGAATTGGGATAAGCCTATACCGGAACCTTGGGCATTTAAGGTAGAAGCATCTCAAAAGCAACTACAAGCAGATCGAAAAGTAATTGCAGTTAATAAAACCATCAAGCTTAGTGATGGTCAGGAAATTAAGGTGGAAAAAGTTGTATCTACACCGATTTCAACTACGGTATACGTTGAGACACAAGAAACAACAAATGAATCGTTAAATTTTAATATTGTATCGGAGTCAGGCAAAACATGGCGTCAAGATTCTTCTTACACATTAAATGAAGAACATACAAAGTGGGGGATTCGCTTCGATGCACGCTATCTAACAGATAAAACATATAAACTGATTCCTGTTACTGCAAGTGATGTTAAAAGCGGCCCAGCTATCAAAATACGTGAGAAATGAATATTCGATGCTTTAAGTAAATTTTACAATATCTTAATCTAGTATGAGACATTCTCCGTGTAATATGATTGTATATCACATGGAAAGTAGTGAACAGTTTGCCAAAGTTGTTAGAGATTTTTCTTATTTCCTTTAAATTAGGTTGTACATCTTTTGGGGGTCCAACAGCTCATTTAGGTTTTTTTCAAATTGAATACGTGCAAAAAAGAAAATGGTTATCAGATAAAGAGTACAGTAACTTAGTAGCACTTAGTCAATTTCTCCCTGGGCCTGCATCCAGTCAGGTTGGCATGGGCATTGGTTTACTACGTGGCGGACTGTTGGGAAGCTTAGCCTCCTTCCTTGGTTTTACGTTACCATCGGTATTGCTATTAACTCTATTTGCCTATTTTTTCTCGCATATAAAGATGGATATGGGCTGGATTCATGGCTTGAAATTGGTTGCTGTTGCCATCGTTGCGCAAGCCATTTGGGATATGTCCAAAAAGTTAATTCCTAGCATAGCACACTTGATAATAGCAATTTTGGCGCTTATAACGCTGCAATTTTGGGGAAATCCATTTGCACAAGTTATTGTCATTGTATTGGCAGCTTTAATAGGTGCACGCCTGTTTAAGCAAACGAACGGTTTAGAAGATACCGCGCAAAAAAATTTACCCATTTCTAAAACAACAGGTGGCTTGCTATTAGCATTATTTGTCACATTAATGATTGCTTTACCAATAGCTAATTCATTTTTAAAAGATGACTTACTAACAATTATGGAAAAATGTTATCTAGCAGGTGCCCTAGTATTTGGTGGCGGCCATGTAGTATTACCGTTACTGGAAACGCAGTTTGTGCAAAGTGGCTTAATGAGCGCATCTGACTTTATAGCAGGCTATGGTCTTACACAGGCAGTTCCAGGTCCATTGTTTACATTTGCTTCTTATATTGGGATGGTCATTGCTGGCGTGCCAGGAGCAGTGGTTGCGACGGTTGCAATTTTCCTACCAGCATTTCTTTTAATCGTTGGGGCTATGCCTTTTTGGCTTACTATGAGTAGGCATATAGCTTTGAAAGGTGCAATGGCTGGTGCTAATGCAGCGGTTGTTGGGATTTTAGCTAGTGCTTTTATCCATCCAATTGTGACGCAAACAATGCAAAGTGGATTAGATATTCTTTTAGCGGCTATATTTTTGTTGCTATCCTTGCGCTGGGCAGTCCCTCCTTATATACTGGTCCTGCTGGGCATTTTAGTGGGACTTCTATGTTATTAAGAGCAAACATAATAAAATCAAAACTACACATGATGGTAGTTTTGATTTTTTTTGGATAAATTGTTCCTCTATTGTAGAAGCAAATGAAACCTTTTCATTCCAAAGATCGGTTCCGCGAGCGGTGTGTTATCATGTTAGCTGAATTGTCATGTTCTATCTATATTGCGTACGTATCTTGATACTAGTTTTTGCTTTTTTGATTTTTGCAAAGACGTTATGAGAGTTCCCTTTTATAAAACAATGTTTTTACAGTTCTTTTATTTATCTGGATGGATTCATAGCGTTCTTTATTTCGTTTGTTTATAATGAAGAAATGGAAAAACTCAACATGAAAGAAGGGATAGCTATGGCACGAGGTGTTTACATTCATATTCCTTTTTGTCATCAAATTTGCAATTATTGCGATTTCAACAAATTTTACTTTAAAAATCAACCTGTCGATGAATATATAGAATCACTTGGCAAGGAGATGGCGCTTGCTACGGAAAAATATCCACAACATTTTCAACAAATTGAAACGATATTTCTTGGCGGTGGAACACCGACAGCTTTATCTCCAGAACGATTGACGAGATTGCTCAACATGATTCGCATGTATATTCCAATGGATCGTGTGACAGAATTTACATCAGAGGCGAATCCAGATGAATTATCAGAGGCGAAAATGCATGCCTTGTTTGATGGAGGCGTCAATCGTTTAAGTATGGGCGTTCAATCATTTAACCAAGAATTATTGAAAAAAATTGGTCGCACACATAGCAATACGCACGTCTACGATACAATTGCACTCGCTAAAAAGGTCGGTTTTCAAAATATAAGCATCGATCTAATGTATGGTTTGCCTGGTCAAACGATGGCGCAATGGAAAGATTCACTCGATAAAGCGTTTGCGCTTGAGCTACCACATTTCTCAGCTTACTCTCTTATCGTAGAACCAAAAACAATTTTTTATAATCAATATGCGAAAGGGAAACTGAGCTTACCAACGGAAGATTTAGAAGCGGATATGTATGAAGTGCTAATGCAAGAAATGAAATTGCATGGTTTTATGCAATATGAAATCAGCAATTTTGCGAAAGCAGGCTTTACTTCAACTCACAATAAAATTTATTGGGAAAATGATGAATATGCTGGTTTTGGCGCAGGTGCACATGGCTATATCAATGGCACACGTTATTCAAATTATGGTCCTTTAAAAAAATATATGGATGCTGTAAATGCGGGTGACTTACCTATCATGCAGGAGCATGTTGTAACAGCAACTGAACAACGCGAAGAACAAATGTTTTTAGGGCTGCGTAAAACGGATGGAATTACACACAATATATATGAAGAAAGATTTAATGAGTCAATGATGGACCGTTATGGACATGTCATTGATAAGCTAGTATCAGAAGGGCTTTTGGCACATGATGCTGTAGGCATTCGGCTTACACGCAAGGGACGATTTGTCGGGAATGAAGTTTTTCAACAATTTTTGCTAGAAGATTGAGCGATATCGTTGACATAAAATGTGGGATTTGATAACTTAATAATAGTATTAGCACTCCTCTTAGTTGAGTGCTAACAGAGGTGATAATCATGCTAACAAATCGGCAATTACAGATATTGCAAGTAATCGTAGACGATTTCATTATGTCTGCACAGCCGGTAGGTTCTCGCCAAATCTCAAAAAAACAAGAGATTACATTTAGTCCAGCCACTATTAGAAACGAAATGGCGGATTTAGAGGAATTAGGGTTCTTAGAAAAAACCCATACGTCCTCTGGTCGAGTGCCTTCGGAAAAGGGGTATAGATTTTATGTAGATCATTTGTTGAGTCCACAGGGCATTAATTCACGGGATATTCAGCAAATTCAATCGATTTTCAACGAACGTCTAGTAGAAGTAGAGCACATTATCCGAAAATCAGCAAATATTTTATCTGAGCTGACATCTTATACATCGATTCTTTTAGGACCAGATGTCCAAAGACATCGAGTAAAGCGTTTTTCTATCGTGCCACTCTCAAGCGACGCGGCAGTAGCGATTATCGTAACGAATAACGGACATGTTGAGAACCGCATGTTTAGTTTACCACCTAATTTTACCGCTGCTGAACTAGAAAAAATGGTGAACATTTTAAATGACCGCTTAGTCGGTGTTTCGTTAGATGAAATCCATAAAAAGCTGGAAATTGAAATTCTGGCTATCTTGCAGCAACATGTTCGATCGGCGGATGATTTTATCCATTCGCTCGTTTCAGCTACGATGCAAAATTCGGAAAGTAAAATTTTCTATGGTGGTAAAACAAATATGTTCAACCAACCGGAATTCCACGATTTAAATAAAGTCCGAATGATTTTGGACTTAATGGAAACGACTAGCCAAGTGCAGTCGCTTTTCCATCCGAACGAATCGGGTATTCATATTCGTATAGGCTCGGAAAATCAGCAGTTAGAAATGGAAAACTGTAGTGTCATCACGACGACTTATTCAATAGGTGAGGATCAACAGGGGGCCATTGCTATTATTGGTCCAACGCGCATGGATTACAAGCGTGTTGTTGCTTTGCTTGAAGTAATGCGCATGGACTTATCTCAAGCCTTTACGAAGAATCGTAGTGATTGATAATGAGGAGGATTTAAGTGACTGAAACAACAGAAAACAAAGACCTTGTACAAGAAAATGTACAAGCTGAAAATGAGGCAACTGTAGAACAAACAGAAACGCCAGAAGAAGTGAAAGAACTAACGATTGAAGAGCAGTATGAAGCGAAACTAGCAGAATTACAAGCAAAGCTAGATGATGAGGAAAATCGTCATCTACGCCTGCGTGCTGACTTTGACAATTTACGTCGCCGTACACAGCTTGATCGTGAGGCGGCTGAAAAATATCGTGCACAAAGTCTGTTATCGGATTTATTGCCGGTATTAGATAATTTCGAACGTGCTTTACAAATAGAGCCAACTTCTGAAGAAGCAGTCTCAATTGTAAAAGGTATTGAAATGGTCTACCGTTCACTATTAGAAGCAACTGAAAAAGAGGGCTTACAAGTGATAAAAGCTGAAGGAGAGCAATTTGATCCAAATGTTCACCAAGCTGTTATGCAAGAACAAGATAGTGAAAAAGAACAAGGTGTTGTATTACGTGAGCTTCAAAAAGGGTATATTTTAAAGGACCGCGTATTACGCCCAACTATGGTATCTGTAAACGAATAGTCACCGCACTATTCGCTAAAATAATTAGTTAATTAACGCATTTGCGTTTTAATAATAGGAGGAAATTTTACTATGAGCAAAATTATCGGTATTGACTTAGGAACAACAAACTCTTGTGTATCTGTACTTGAAGGCGGAGAGCCAAAAGTTATTCCAAACCCAGAAGGAAACCGTACGACACCATCTGTAGTAGCATTCAAAAATGGTGAAAAACAAGTCGGGGAAGTAGCAAAACGCCAATCAGTAACAAATCCAAATACGATTATTTCAATTAAATCTAAAATGGGTACAGCTGAAAAAGTAAAAGTGGAAGATAAAGAATATACACCACAAGAAGTTTCAGCAATGATTCTTCAATACTTAAAAGGCTATGCAGAAGATTACTTAGGTGAAAAAGTAACGAAAGCAGTTATTACTGTACCTGCTTACTTTAACGATGCGCAACGTCAAGCTACAAAAGACGCTGGTAAAATCGCTGGCCTTGAAGTAGAACGTATCATTAATGAGCCAACAGCTGCTGCACTTGCTTACGGTTTAGATAAACAAGATGTAGACCAAAAAGTATTAGTATTTGACCTTGGTGGTGGTACATTCGACGTATCAATCCTTGAATTAGGTGACGGTGTATTCGAAGTATTAGCTACAGCTGGTGATAACAAACTTGGTGGGGACGATTTCGATGACGCAGTAATCGAATATCTAGTTGCTGAATTTAAAAAAGAAAATGGCATTGACCTTTCTAAAGACAAAATGGCTATGCAACGTCTAAAAGATGCTGCTGAAAAAGCGAAAAAAGATTTATCAGGTGTAACGTCTACACAAATTTCATTACCATTCATTACGGCTGGTGAAGCAGGTCCATTACACTTAGAAATCTCTTTAACTCGTGCGAAATTTGATGAGATTACATTACCATTAGTAAACCGTACAGTAGGTCCAGTACGTCAAGCATTATCTGATGCAGGTCTATCTACTTCAGAAATTGACCAAGTAATTTTAGTTGGTGGTTCTACTCGTATTCCTGCTGTACAAGAAGCTGTACGTAAAGAAACTGGTAAAGAGCCTCACCGTGGTGTAAACCCTGACGAAGTAGTAGCAATGGGTGCTGCAGTTCAAGGTGGCGTATTAACAGGTGATGTGAAAGACGTAGTACTTCTTGACGTAACACCACTTTCTTTAGGTATTGAAACAATGGGTGGCGTGTTCACAAAATTAATCGATCGTAACACAACAATTCCAACATCTAAATCACAAGTATTCTCAACTGCAGCAGATAACCAACCAGCAGTAGATATTCACGTATTGCAAGGTGAGCGTTCAATGGCAGCGGATAACAAAACATTAGGTCGCTTCCAATTAGCGGATATCCCACCAGCTCCACGTGGTATTCCACAAATCGAAGTAACATTTGATATTGACAAAAATGGTATCGTGTCTGTTAAAGCGAAAGATTTAGGTACAAATAAAGAACAAACAATCGTTATCCAATCTGATTCTGGTTTATCAGATGAAGAAATCGAACGCATGGTAAAAGATGCTGAAGCAAATGCAGAAGCGGATGCAAAACGTAAAGAGGAAGCTGATCTTCGCAACGAAGCAGACCAATTAGTGTTCCAAGTTGACAAAACAATTGCTGATTTAGGTGAGCAAATTACAGAAGATGAGAAAAAATCTGTAGAAGATGCTCGTGATGAGCTTAAAAAAGCGCTTGAAGCTGGCGAATTAGAAGGTATTAAATCAGCGAAAGAAAAATTAGAAGGTGTATTACAGCCTCTAGTAATGAAAGTTTACGAACAAGCTGCAGCAGCGGCTCAAGCTGCTCAAGGTGGCGAAGCAGGTCCAGAGGCTGGAACTGACAAAAAAGACGATGGTATCGTTGATGCTGACTTTGAAGAAGTAAAAGACGATAAATAAGATATTATCAACAGCACAGTAAAGTGAAGAAGCCAAAGACCGCTTGCGGCTTTGGCTTTTCTCTTTCTATTCTTTATAGAAAAAAGAATGGGCATGTCAGTGACATTTCTATAATGCTAGAGATATCATAGATACAATGATAGTAATGAGAAAATTATGGCGAAAATTAAAGCAGTTTTTTAATCTGCATGTTACAATAGATTTTATGCAAAAAGAGCGGAGTGTGAATCATGGAGAAACGCGATTACTACGAGGTGCTTGGTTTAACGAAATCGGCTTCTAAAGATGATATTAAAAAAGCATATCGTAAATTATCAAAGCAATACCATCCTGACTTAAATAAAGAGCCAGGTGCAGATGAAAAATTCAAAGAAATTGCTGAGGCTTACGAAGTACTAAGTGACGATCAGAAAAAAGCGCGCTATGACCAATTTGGCCACGAAGATCCTAACGCAGGCTTTGGCGGCGGTGGCTTCGGAGGCGGCGGTTTTGGCGGCTTCGAGGATATTTTCAGTTCATTCTTTGGTGGCGGTGGACGACGTCAAGATCCGAATGCACCACGCAAAGGTGATGATTTGCAATATCGCATGAATATTAAATTTGAGGAAGCGATTTTCGGGAAAGAAACAGAAATCGAGATTCCAAAAGATGAAACATGTGATACTTGTCATGGCTCTGGAGCTAAACCAGGGACATCACCAGAAACATGTTCGACATGTAAAGGTGCAGGGCAAATTAACCAAGCAGTCGATACACCTTTTGGTCGCATGATGAATCGTCGTACTTGTTCAACATGTCAAGGAACAGGTAAAATCATAAAAGAAAAATGTTCAACTTGTCGTGGAGAAGGGAAAATTCAAAAACGTAAAAAAATCAAAGTGTCTATTCCAGCAGGTGTAGATGACGGTCAACAAATTCGTGTATCGGGTCAGGGTGAACCAGGTATTAATGGTGGTCCAGCTGGTGATCTATACATTATGTTCCGTGTTCAAGGGCACAATGAATTTGAACGTGATGGAGATGATATCTACTACGAATTAAAATTAACATTCCCTCAAGCAGCACTAGGTGATGAAATTGAGGTACCAACTGTGCATGGAAAAGTGAAACTACGTATTCCTGCAGGCACACAATCAGGTGCTCAATTCCGCTTAAAAGATAAAGGCGTTAAAAATGTGCATGGTTATGGAACAGGTAACCAATATGTAACAGTTAAAGTTGTAACGCCAGAAAAACTAACAGAGAAACAAAAACAATTACTACGTGAATTTGCAGAAATCAGTGGTGATATTCCAGAAGAACAAGGAAGCTCACTATTTGATAAAATCAAGAAAAAATTCCAAGGTGAATAATTAGAGGAGCTGAAGAGCTACGTGAAGTGGTCAGAATTATCCATTCATACAAAAAATGAAGCGGTGGAAGCAATTTCAAACATTTTGCATGAAGCAGGGGCTAGCGGTGTTGTTATTGAAGATTCAGCTGAATATGCGAAGCCACGTGAAGATCAGTATGGAGAAATTTATGCGCTAAATGAAGATGATTTTCCAAAAGAGGGAGTCATCGTTAAAGCTTACTTATCAGAGTCTAGCTTTTTAAATGAAACAGTCGAAGAGATTAAGGCGGCCATTACAAATTTAACGAAATTTAACATTGATATTGGCGAAAATGTTGTTTCGATTGTAGAAGTGAACGAGGAAGATTGGGCAACAGCGTGGAAGCAATATTATCACCCTGTTAAAATTTCGGAACGCTTTACAATTGTACCGACATGGGAAGACTATTCACCCGTTTCAACGGATGAGTTAATCATTGAGTTAGACCCTGGCATGGCATTTGGAACAGGAACACATCCAACGACAGTAATGTGCTTACAAGGGCTCGAAAAGGTCGTGAAAGAGGGCGACACGGTTGTTGACATTGGCACTGGTTCAGGGGTGCTGTCAATTGGTGCTGCAATGCTGGGTGCAAAAAGTGTGCATGCCCTTGATTTAGACGAAGTTGCTGTACGTTCTGCTAAAGAAAATGTTGCGTTGAACAAAGTAAGCGATACAGTGCAAGTTTTCCATGGTAACTTATTGGATACTGTCAAGGAGCCAGCAGATGTTGTCGTTGCCAATATTTTAGCGGAAATCATAATGTCCTTTACTGACGATGCATTTACGATTGTCAAACCGGGTGGATTATACGTCACTTCAGGCATCATCGGAGCGAAACGAGATGATGTAAAAGCAGCACTAGAGGCTTCTGGCTTTGTTATTGAAGAAGTATTATTAATGGAAGATTGGGTAGCGATTATCGCCCGTCGTCCACTATAAATGAACCGAGGAAGCGCAAATTGTGAGCCGAGTGCTGACGATTTGGCGCTTCTTCTATTGAGAGGAGTGAGCAGTATGCAACGCTATTTCATTGAGACGGCCATTAATAATGAAGCGCGCATTACAGGTGAAGATGCCCGTCATATTATGCGTGTTATGCGGATGAAAGAAGGTGCTGAAATCATCGTTGTGGCACAAGACACAGCTTATATTTGTACGATTACGGCCTTTGAAGATGAGGATGTCTTAGTGCAAGCGACGGGACAAACCATTCCATCCCCTGAACTACCAGTGCGTGTAACAGTGGCGTGTGGGTTGCCTAAAGGCGATAAACTAGAGCTTATCACGCAAAAGGCAACGGAGCTAGGAATGTATGCTTTATTACCATTTGAAGCGGAACGTTCCATTGTGAAATGGGATGTGAAAAAGGGTGCGAAAAAACAAGAGCGCTTGCAAAAAATTGCAAAAGAGGCAGCGGAACAATCACATCGCACACATATTCCCCGAATTTATGAACCGATTCACTTTAAGCAGCTTGTGTCACAAATTGGAGATTTCGATGCGGTTTTTATTGCAGATGAAGAGGATGCCAAAGTCGAAAAACGAACAAGGTTTGCGGATAAGCTAAAAAACATGGTTGACAAGCAAGCGAAATCAATCCTTATCGTCTTTGGACCAGAAGGTGGAATTGCGCGTAAGGAAGCTGAAATGCTAATGCAAGCAGGTGCACAAACAATGTCTCTAGGGCCAAGAATTTTACGAGCAGAAACAGCGCCTCTTTATGCATTATCAGCAATATCATATGAATTTGAATAAAACTGCGGTTTAGCCTTGGGGTGTTGCTATTTTTTGCAAGTGGAACTGTCACAGAGTAAAGCATTTTACCAGTGTGTAAATCCCTTTGTAGAGCGCGTTTTAAGAAAGCTGCTGTCTGCACATGCAGGTGGCAGTTTTTTAGTGCAATTGCTGTCGATAATGGTTGTAGGGGATTACTGCTAGATAAGAAACTCATGATGCAATCGAGCGAATTTACTGTAGTAGCAAATTTTAAAGTAGTGCTGAGAAGGGGAGAAAATTTTTGAAAAGATAGATTGGTTAATGTCAAAGGATTACAGGTTTGTAGGGCAAGTTCTAGTAAACAACTTTTAGTCAGTTAAGGATTCAATAAAAAAGCCCAATTGTTAGCTTTATCTAACAATTGGAGCGATTACAGTGCTTGAAAGTTACCTGTTAGAGCACGTTATTTATTTTAAGGCTTCTTGCATAAAAACTTTCATCTTGCTACTTAATACTGTTAATTCACCAATAATTTCGCTGAAATCTTGAACTAGTTGAGCCTGTTCATTTGTTGCACCATTAATTTGCCCCATGTTTTGTTTCAGATTTTCAAGGCTACTATTAATATTTCGTAATGACGTTTCAATACTTTCTGTCGCGTTCGATGTTTCAGAAGAAAGTTTTCTTACTTCTTGTGCCACAATATTAAAACCAGCGCCATGTTGGCCAGCACGAGCTGCTTCAATTGATGCATTTAAGCCAAGTAAATTTGTTTGACGCGAGATGCTTTTTATTAAATTTGTTACTTCGTGTGTTTTTTTAGCATCATCTAGTGCGTGCTGTGCTTGCGTGTTAATTTCGTCACTAGTGGCTGCTAGCTCCTCAGAATGAGAAGCTACGTTATGTACTTTATCTTGTAAACTGTTAATAATAGCTTCCATTTTATTCATATATTCTTCAAGTTTAAGTTTGTTGTCGATTGGTAAACCAAAAGCAAGTGCTCCCACAACTTTGCCATGTTCACGAATTGGAAAAGCAAATGCATAAATGAAAATTCCGTAAACATCTTCAGGGATAATGATATCTGAATTTTGTCCTTTTAAAGCAGTGTAAATATTCTCATCGTTAGCGTTTACTTTGTGCCCGTCTTGATAACCTACATCGATGCGTTTACCAGCTAAACATTTTACAACAGTTTCAGTTTCTTTATCAATAACCGCTACTATTGCTTCTTCTTTTAATGCTAAGTGAATATAGGGTACTGAAAGAGATAATGCTTCAAGAATGTTCATACTAATTCCTCCGTTTTTTGTAAACCGTTTAAGGGCACTATTAGTTTTGTAATCATACAATTACATTGAAAGTATATCATTTCACCAGCTTTGTTGCTATATTGGAAAAAAGAAATGTATTTTATAATATGACAATAAAAAACAATTAAATGATAAAAGAGGATGGCAATTACTTATAGAAGGTTTCGTTTTCAAAGGTGATATTATATTGAGATAATTGATATCAGACGTGTAAAAGTTGGGCAGTAGCTATTTGTTATGCTTAGTTATTTTATAAAAAAACCTAATAAGTACTGATTTTAAAAGGTTTGTGTTATTATAGTTCTCGTATCTAAAATAAGAACACAAAAAAATACTTATAAATACGAAACACAATGTTATGTGATGTTGAAAGGATGAAATTAATTATGAGTTACGCGCCTCCAAAAACCGTATCTCTATATACGCTAGGTTGTAAAGTAAATCATTATGAAACAGAAGCTATTTGGCAACTGTTTAAAGAAGAAGGCTATGAACGTACGGAGTTTGATCATAAAGCAGACGTTTATGTTATTAATACATGCACAGTAACAAATACGGGTGATAAAAAATCACGTCAAGTTATTCGCAGAGCTGTCCGTCAAAATCCTGATGCAGTTATTTGTGTAACAGGCTGTTATGCGCAAACATCGCCAGCAGAAATTATGGCTATTCCTGGTGTTGATATTGTGGTAGGGACACAGGACCGTACAAAATTACTAGGCTATATTGAACAATATCGTAATGAGCGTCAACCGATTAATGCTGTACGCAACATTATGAAAAACCGTGTATATGAAGAGTTGGATGTACCGGCATTTACAGACCGAACACGTGCATCGTTAAAAATACAAGAGGGTTGCAATAACTTCTGTACGTTTTGTATTATTCCTTGGGCTCGTGGTTTAATGCGCTCTCGTGATCCACAAGAAGTTGTCAAACAAGCCCAACAGTTAGTAGATGCCGGTTATCTTGAAATTGTGCTAACAGGTATTCATACAGGGGGCTATGGTCAAGACTTAAAAGACTATAACCTTGCACAGTTGTTACGTGATTTAGAAGCGAATGTAAAAGGATTGAAACGTTTACGTATTTCTTCTATTGAAGCAAGCCAACTAACAGATGAAGTCATTGAGGTTTTACGTGACTCAAAAATCGTTGTCAATCATTTACACATTCCAATTCAATCTGGTTCGGATACGGTTTTAAAACGTATGCGCCGAAAATATACGATGGCATTTTTCGGTGAGCGCTTAACAAAATTACATGAAGCCTTACCAGATTTAGCTGTTACTTCTGATGTAATCGTTGGGTTCCCAGGTGAGACAGAAGAAGAATTTATGGAAACCTACAACTTTATTCGTGACCATAAGTTTTCTGAATTACATGTTTTCCCATTCTCACCTCGTACAGGCACGCCGGCAGCACGTATGGAAGACCAAGTGGATGAGGACATTAAAAATGAGCGCGTGCATCGTTTAATCGCTTTAAACGACCAACTAGCAAAGGAATATGCTTGTCGTTTTGAAAATGATGTGTTAGAAGTAATCCCAGAGGAATTTGTTCATGATGGTAGTGATGAAGAAGGTTTATTAACAGGTTATACTGATAACTATTTAAAAGTAGTATTTGAAGGACCTGAAAACCTTATTGGCCAACTTGTAAAAGTAAAAATTACACAAGCAGGCTATCCACATTCTAAAGGGCAGTTTGTACGCTTACTAGAAACGGTAAAATAATTGATAAAGGATGAGGCTGGGACATAAGAGAAAAAGTGTTAGATTGACTGCCATCAATCTAACACTTTTTTGCTATGCCGTTGTTGTCCGCTACAGCTGTGCTTTCCGCGGGAACACACGTAAGCCGCAACCCTCGCTAACGCGCGGAATGCCCGCGTCTTACATTGTGTGCGTTCTGAGCAGGAGTCACCGCCTCCGCTACCAACAACTAGTGAACCCTTCTAATTTTTTTTGCAAAAGTAAGAATAGCTAAGTTCTCCATATAGCAAAAAATTATGAACACCTTTCCTCTGTTCTTTAAATTTTTTTAGTTATGTCCCAGCCCCATCCTTTTTACTTCATAATAATGAGCTTGTATGGACATGATAAAAATTAATAATTTATACAATTAGTGTTTGTAGCACATATTTTTATTGGCTAGACTGGCTCTCGTGTAATGATTATTAGACGGAAACGTGAAAACATGTTATCATTCCAAAGAGGTACGGACAACTTAAGTTAGAAGGAGCGCTTGTTAAATGAAAACAAATTATGCAAGTATGATTGATCACACGTTATTAAAGGCTGAGGCAACGAAAGAGCAAATTGAAAAGTTATGTGCTGAGGCTAAAGAATTTGGCTTTGCATCAGTTTGCGTAAATCCAACTTGGGTAAAATATTGCAGCGAGCTATTACAAGATTCAAATGTTTTAGTTTGTACAGTTATTGGTTTTCCGTTAGGTGCTAATACAACCGCTGTAAAAGTATTTGAGGCAAAAGATGCAATTGCTAACGGTGCACAAGAAGTAGACATGGTTATTAATATTGGGGCATTAAAAGACCAAAACTTTGAATTAGTGCAATCAGATATTGCCGCAGTGGTGGAAGCGGCTAAAGGCAGTGCAATTGTTAAAGTGATTATCGAAACATGCCTACTAACTGAAGAAGAGAAAGTAAAGGCATGTGAACTTTCAGTGGCAGCCGGAGCAGATTTCGTCAAAACGTCAACTGGTTTTTCTACAGGTGGAGCAACAGCAGAGGACATTGCCTTGATGCGCAAAACAGTTGGTCCAGAGCTAGGTGTAAAAGCTTCTGGTGGCGTTCGCAGTTTAGAAGATATGCAAAAAATGGTCGAAGTAGGTGCTACCCGAATTGGGGCAAGCTCTGGTGTAGCGATTGTGAAAGGCTTAATTGCAGATTCTAATTATTAATTTTCACATAGCATTTAATAGCGGTCTTAAGAAAAATAGTGTACTGGGAATTTCTCCGGTACACTATTTTTTTGATTTTCACGAATGACAGTACATAGAAATCAACCATCTACATTACGCTCACTTTGTCTGTAGAATAATTGATTTTTCCTTCTCATATACTCGAATGACGTAAATGCGTTTTGAAAGGAGGATTTTATGTTTACGCAATTTAAATATTGGCGGCCTTATATCAGTCCATTCGACCCCTGTAAACCGATCGAAGTCAAGAGTTATTCAACACCTCCGCAATTGTATATAGGCTTTCAACCACCTGGACTACCACAATTTCAAACTGCCAAGGAAGCGCTGAAATTTGGCACTTTATGGCCTCAATTTTTTAGCCCATATCCGAATCCAGAGAGGTGAGATGAAAGGTGAGTAAAAAAATGCCGCCAGAATTTTATGAGCTTCTCGAGGAAATTCAGGCCATTGATTTTGTTCTAGTTGAATTAAATCTTTATTTAGATACACATCCTCACGATTATACAGCGATCACACAATTTAATGAAAATGCTGAAAAAAGTATGCGCTTAAAAATTGATTTTGAGCAAAAATTTGGACCACTCATGAACTTTGGAAGAAGCTATTCGAATTATCCGTTTAATTGGGTCGACACGCCATGGCCTTGGCAAGTGTAACATCTTATGAAAAACGTTTGGATTAGGGGGAAAGATGTTTGTGGTATTATGAAAAAAAGCTCCAATATCCAGTGAAAGTTAGTACATGTAACCCGGTGCTTGCTAAATTTTTAATAGAGCAGTACGGGGGTGCTGATGGGGAGCTGGCTGCAGCACTTCGGTATATGAATCAGCGTTACACTTTACCTGATAAAGTAGTTGGTTTGCTGACGGATATAGCGACGGAAGAGTTTTCACATCTCGAAATGATTGCGACGATGATTTATAAATTAACGAAGGACGCCACGCCACAGCAGTTAAAAGAAGCGGGAATTGGTGATTATTATGTGAATCATGATAAAGCTTTGTTTTATCAAAATGCAGCCGGTGTGCCATTTACCGCAAGCTACATTCAGGCAAAGGGGGATCCCATTGCTGATCTTTATGAAGATATTGCTGCAGAAGAAAAGGCACGTGCCACATACCAATGGATTATCGACTTATCGGATGACCCTGATTTGAATGATAGTTTAATTTTCCTAAGAGAAAGAGAAATCATCCATTCCCAACGCTTTAGAGAAGCGGTGGAACTATTAAAAGAAGATGGCAGCACGAAGAAAATTTTTTAAAATACGACATAAGGGGAAAATATTCGTACAGGTTTGCTTCTATAAAAAAACGTAGATTAAGATAAAACTTAGCCGATAAGGCGATAACGCTCGTGGACAACAACCACCGTAGCAAAAATCAATGTTAAAGCAATAAAGTGTTAGATTGTTGGTAGTCAATCTAACACTTTTTCTCATTTTGCTAATTAGCCTATTCAATATTGGAAAATTGCGCAATATCTTTACGATGACCAATCATGACTAAAATATCTTCTTGTTCAATTAATTGTTCTGGAGATGGAGAGATAATGATATCTACTCCTCTTACAATGGCAATAACACTGACATTGTATTTAGCGCGTAGATCTAAATCGCGTAAATTTTTATTAGCCATTTTGGGAGGAATCATTATTTCTTCTATACTATAGTCCTTCGATAACTCAATATAATTTAACATATTAGGGGAGAGCAACTGATTTGCTACTCGTTCACCCATATCGCGTTCAGGATAAATAATCCAATCTGCGCCTACTTTATCTAATACTTGCCCATGTCTTTTCCCAAGCGCTTTAGCAATAATTTTTTTTATGCCAAGTTCTTTTAGCAATGAAACAGTTAAAATACTGGATTGCATATCGTTACCAATGGCAACAATGACACAGTCGAAATTTCCTATTCCAATGGAGGTTAGCGCCTTCTCTTCAGTCGTATCCGCAACGACTGCATGTGTTACATAAAGCTCGGCATCTTCAACCCTCTCCTCGTTAATATCGATTCCAAGCACTTGTTGGCCAGCTTCGTGTAATCTTCTAGCCACACTTACTCCAAATCTGCCTAAGCCGATGATGGCATATTGATTGATGGTCATAGTCGTTAGCTCCTCTTGAATTTAGTTAACCAATCATTATATTTCCTTTTGGATGATGGAAAGCTTCTGGCTTTCGTCGTTTTGTAATAGCAAAAGCAATCGTTAGAGGACCGAGTCTACCAGCAAACATTGTTAAAATAATGAGTATACGACCAGCAGGCGTCAACTCAGGAGTTAGCCCCATGGAAAGTCCAACAGTACCAAAGGCAGAAGTAGCCTCAAACAAATACATCATAAAACTATGTTTTTGTTCGGTAATGCTAAGAAAGATGGTGACAAACACCACAATGACCATCCCACACATTGCCACGGTTAATGCCTTTAAAATGGTTTCAATCACAATTCTACGACGAAATAACACGACATCTTCCTTCCCTCTAATTTGCGCCCAAAGCGTAGCAGCTAAAACGGCAAACGTTGTTATTTTAATCCCACCAGCGGTAGAACCAGACCCCGCTCCGATAAACATCAATAAAATAGTTAAAAACAATGTAGAGTGAGTCAAATCCCCAATAGGTAAAGTATTCGATCCAGCAGTCCTTGGTGTAACAGCCTGATAGAAAGAGCCTAAAATTTTACCCAATCCCGTTAAATCACCAATTGTTTTACTATTGGTATATTCAAATAAAAATATTAAAAGGGTAGAACCCACTGTTAAAATAACTGTGGCTGATAATACAATTTTAGAATGGACCGAAAGACGTTTTGTTTCACGATATTCATATAACTCATTCATGACGATAAACCCTAACCCACCGATTGTAATCAGCGCACAAATTGTTAACACAACAAATGGATCAGCTACATACGCTGTTAAACCTTGAAACCCTCCCATTAAGTCAAAGCCAGCATTGTTAAAGTTAGAAATCGAGTGGAAAAAACCAAAGTAAATGGCTTTGCCAATCGGCATATCAAATGAAAAACGAATCGATAAGATAAGGCCTCCAATTAGTTCAATAAGTGCAGTAAATAACAAAATTCTTTTCACCAATTTAACAAGACCAGCCATCGAAATATTATTAAAGGCTTCTTTTAACAATAGCCTTTCTTTTAAAGAGATTTTTTTCCCTAACAACAAAAATAATAATGTTGCAAAAGTCATAAATCCTAAGCCCCCGATTTGAATAAGAGCCAGAATAACGATTTCACCAAACATTGTAAAGGTGTCTCCTGTATCAACTACAATTAACCCCGTTACACATGTGGCAGAAGTAGCAGTAAATACTGCATTTAAAAAAGGTAGGCCATTTCCATCCTCTGTAGCAAACGGCAAAGTGAGCAAACATGCCCCAATAAAAATAATAATGGCAAAACCAAGTACAAGAATTTTTGGTGGACTTAAATAATTTATCAATTTTTTCATCGATGTCTCCTAACTGTTTACAAAACATGTGAGCCTTTCATATCCATATTTGGGCATAAGAAAAAGACCCTCATGGTTAGAATGTTGGATTGGGCATCACAAAAAAACTAATGAATGGTGGTCTTTATGACCTCCTTCGCTTTAGCCGACGAAGTTAGCTGACGGGTAGGATGGCGAAAGAGAAGTCATCCCTTCTACATATGCAGAATTAACCCCAAAATATTGGGTCCTCCGTACTCACAAAAAATTTGAGATTTGGCTGTTATGAAATTGAATGGGATTATTTTACGCCCAACTAATATTTTTTGTAAAGCCCTTATTTAAAATAAATTTTCTTCACCTTATTGTTTACGTAAAAGCGCTATAAAATTCGGACAAAGTGGGTGTGAAAAATTCTCTGCGCTATTTCGAATACTTTCTATTGACCGTTAAAAGACAATACGGTATAATTTTTTAGTACACAACAGTTAGTTATTAGCCTAATTCGATTGTGTATTGACGTGTGTTCGGAGGGAGGGAAAGAGAGATGTCAAAAACTGTCGTTCGCAAAAACGAATCGCTTGAAGATGCTCTTCGCCGCTTCAAACGTACTGTATCAAAAAGTGGTACAATTCAAGAAGTTAGAAAGCGCGAGTTCTACGAAAAACCTAGCGTAAAACGTAAAAAGAAATCAGAAGCTGCACGTAAACGTAAGTGGTAATTTAATTTCCCATTAAAAATCCCTACGTTCAAAACACGCAATTGTATGATTCACTGAGCAGACAATGATATACCTGGAATTAATTGCACTAGCGATTAATTCCAGGTATTTTGCATGATGCTCCATTTTGCGGTACATATTCGAAAAAAAGGCCGAATGAAGTCACTCAAGATTTCATTCGGTTTTTTCATAGCCAATGTCAAAGCAACGATTAAATCCATCCAACAGGAGATAAAAAACAACCTTTCATTCAAATTTCACTGTATAATAAAAATAAACAAGATTTTGTGAAACTTATTACAAAGTCTCTCGTATATACAGTAGAGAAGCATGTTAGAAGGGAGGGAAAAAGATGCGGCAAAAAAGGAGAATACTAAGCTATATCATCGTCATTTGGATGACAGTTTTGGTAGCGTTTCCATTGACTACAGCTTTCGCGAGTAGCAAGGTTTACCACGTACCGATTCATGATGAAGTAGAACGTGGACTTCACGCATTTTTGGAACGAGCTTTTAAAGAGGCAGAAGAAAATTATGCAGAAGCGATTGTACTAGAGATACATACGCCGGGTGGATTTGTCAATGCAGCTAGTGACATCGCCATGCTTATGGATGCCACAAAAATTCGTACAATTGCTTTTATAAACAAAGATGCGCATTCCGCTGGTGCTTTTTTAGCCTTACATGCAGATGAAATATACATGGTACCAAATGGAACAATTGGCGCAGCAGCTGTCATCGATTCAGTGGGTAATGCAGCGGACAATAAAGCGCATAGTGCGTGGTTAGCACAAATGCAGGCAGCAGCCGAAACATCTGAACGTGACCCGAAATATGCATTAGCGATGGCTGATCCAAAGATTAATTTGCCAGAATATCGTGCTGGGGGAGATAATTTATTAACATTATCTGCTGCAGAAGCAAAAAAGGTGGGCTATTCTGAAGGAACGGTTGCTAACTTTCAAGAGCTTTTGGCGGAAACGGGGTTAAAAGGTAGTGATATTGTACCGATTGAGCCAACATTCGCTGAAAAAATCGCTCGTTTTATTACAAACCCGCTAATTATACCTATTTTGTTGTCCGTTGCTAGTTTAGGGCTTGTTATGGAGCTCTATTCGCCTGGATTTGGCGTTCCGGGTATAATGGGGTTGTCAGCTCTCGGATTATTTTTCTTCGGTCATATGGTGGCAGGCTTTGCAGGATACGAAACATTGTTACTTTTCATCGCAGGGCTAGCCCTCGTTATCGCAGAATTTTTTGTCCCCGGAGGCATTGTTGGTATTTTAGGTGGTGTGCTTATAATACTTAGCTTGCTGCTAGCAGGTGCGAATATAACGCAAATGATTATGGCGATTGTTATTGCACTTGTAGTAGCCATAATAGGAATGGTGGTCCTGATGAAATTTTTCGGTAAAAAAATGCATGTTTTAAACAAGTTAGTGTTGATGGATGCAACAACAACGGAAGAAGGCTATGTGTCTAACGTTAATCGCACAGAGTTGTTAGGAAAAGTGGGGGTAACCATTACACCGCTTCGTCCGGCAGGGACAATTCGTATTGTTAATGAGCGTATTGATGTAGTATCAGAAGGTGGCTACGTTGATGTAGGCAAAAATGTAGAAGTGATTAAAGTAGAAGGCTCACGCATTGTCGTGAGACAAACAGAAAAAGAGATGGAGGAATAACAACATGGGATTTGATTTAGCTCTAATGGGTCCAATTGTCGGGCTAGTCTTATTATTTATTGTAGTCGCTGTATTCTTTACTTTTGTACCAGTGGCGCTGTGGATTTCAGCTCTTGCAGCAGGTGTCCGCGTTAGTATTTTCACATTAATCGGAATGCGCTTACGTCGTGTCATTCCATCGCGTATCGTCAATCCGTTAATTAAAGCCCATAAAGCTGGCTTACCTGTAACTATTAATCAGTTAGAAAGTCACTATTTAGCAGGTGGTAATGTAGACCGTGTCGTAAATGCACTAATTGCTGCTCACCGTGCGAATATTGAACTAACGTTTGAACGTTGTGCTGCGATTGATCTTGCGGGTCGTGATGTATTAGAAGCGGTACAAATGTCGGTTAACCCAAAGGTAATTGAAACACCATTTATTGCAGGTGTTGCAATGAACGGGATTGAAGTAAAAGCGAAAGCACGTATTACTGTGCGTGCTAACATCGAACGTTTAGTCGGTGGTGCAGGTGAAGAAACAGTTATTGCCCGTGTAGGTGAAGGGATCGTTTCTACAATCGGTAGTGCAACAAGCCATACAACAGTCCTTGAAAATCCGGATATGATTTCGCAAACCGTGTTATCCAAAGGTTTAGACTCAGGAACAGCATTTGAAATCTTATCGATTGACATTGCGGATGTAGATATAGGTAAAAATATCGGTGCGGAATTACAGATTGAACAAGCGCAGGCGGATAAAAACATCGCACAAGCGAAAGCAGAAGAACGCCGTGCGATGGCGGTTGCAAATGAGCAAGAAATGATTGCACGCGTTCAAGAAATGAAAGCGAAAGTAGTGGAGGCAGAAGCAGAAGTTCCGCAAGCGATGGCAGAAGCTTTACGCTCTGGTAATCTTGGTATTATGGATTACATGAATTATCGTAACATTCAAGCGGATACAGCTATGCGTGACTCCATTTCAAAAGTAAGCCTAGATAAATCAGAACCAAATGAACCGAACGTATAACATACGGAAAGGAGCGAGTGCTAACAAATGGAACAACTCATTATTATTGCAATTATTGCCATAGTCAGCTCGCTTTTCGGAAAATTAAAAAACCCAAAAGAACAAAAGCCAATGCCCCCTTTCAATAAATCTGCGCAACCTTCCGCTCATATGGAGGTAAATGAGCCGATGCAACATCAGCCAACGACTAAAAAGCAGAGCTTCGAGGATTTTGCACGAGAGTTTTTAGGGGAAATGAAAGCGGAAATGACGACAGATGTTCCGGAAAAACGAGTGGAACCAAGAGAAGAAAGTGTGAAGGAACACATTCCTAGCTATGTAGCACCACCGTTAATGCCGACTGAACCTTCTAGTCGTAAAATTGAACGACCTAGCCTTGGTCGTTTAGCTGCAGGGAAAAAAGATAGACCAGTTGCAGCCTCCAAAAATGGTTTTCAACTACCAAATTCTCAAAAGGCAATCGTGCAAGCAGTGGTAATGGCTGAAATTTTAGGTCCACCAAAAGCAAAACGAAAATAACTAGCATGTCCTCCTTTTTTGGCGCATATATTGCCGAAGAAGGAGGCATTTTTTATGAAAAAATTATTTCAATTAACGCCACTACTTGAATTAACACAGTATGAAACATTAAAAATAATCGGTCCATATCGCTTTTTACATGCGGATGCTACATCGTGCTCGTTTATTTATGCAGATTATCATATTATTGTGCGTGGAAAATCCGTTGCTATAAATGCAATTAAAGAAGAAATGCTTCATCTTTCAGTAGAGGATTTGCAAGAATTACATGTGAAGATGACTAAAGATTTGGGTGTGAGCAATCATGTGGAATAATCGACCGATCATCATACGTATAAAGCGTCATGAAAATGTTCATCCTTTTATTCAAGCATTGCATGCGCAACACATACCATTAAAGCGTGTTGTCTTTCGAGAGCAAGAAGTGACATTTGAAACGCATATGGGGTACTTGTCTAAAATTCGCCGCATACGCAGTCGCTATCGGCTTAAAATGACTGTTCATTATGCAGATGAACAACATGTTTTTCGAGCTCAACTTTGGACATTGCTTGGTTTGTTTATTATGATTTTAATCCCTTTACTATGTGCGCAAGTAGTTTGGCGCGTCGATATTGAAGCGGCTACACCAGAATTGCAACAACAAATAGAGCGAACGTTTCAAGAAACTTTTAGGCTAGAAACACCTATGACGAAAAAAGTGTTACCGTCAGATGCAGTAATTCGGCAAAGTCTGTTAGAAAAGCATCGAGATTTAGCATGGGTGCATATTGAAAAACACGGTGGTCGAGTTATTTTAAGACCACAGGAATCGCCTAAGAAAACGGAGCTGACAACAGAAAAACTTGCCACGCATTTAGTCGCTACAAAAAGTGGTGTTATTACACACTTTAATATTCAACATGGTGAGCGGAAAATTTCTGTAAATGATACAGCGTATGATGGGGACGTTCTAGTTAGTGGTGTCATTGAAAGTGGGGATGATCATGTTTTTGTTGGGGCAAAGGGAGAGGTATTTGCTGACTATTGGCTTGAATGCACATTTAAAATACCAACGAAGCTAACGCTCCAATCTTTGCAACAAAAGCAATGGCGTGTAGTCGTGAAAGGTATTCATAAAGAAGCGGTTGATTATGTACAAAAGAAAGACTTACCAAGTTGGCTAGATCCTTATGTTTCCATTGTGGAGGAACAGCAAACAAAAACGATGGAAATTACATTAGATGAATCTAAAATAGACACGTTGTTAATGCCACTACTTCATGAAAAGATGTTGCAATCCCTTCCTGCAAAAACAGTTATTAAGAAAGAAAACCTTTTACAGGCGAAGTGGGGGAATGGTACAGTTGAAGGGAAAGTTCTATTTTTAGTCAATGAAAACATTGCAAGTCCAATACAAGGGCCACAAGGAGAATGATTATGTCAGAACATTTAACTGTATTACAAGTGGATAATCCAAATGAAGCGGTCATGTTACTAGGTATATCTGATGCGAATATGAAATTGATTGAAGAGGCACTTCGCGTTCATATTATTACGCGCGGTGAGCAAATTCAGCTTGCAGGTGAAGAAGAGGCAAAAGAACAAGCGACATATCTTTTACATGCATTATTAAAAGTTATTCGCAAAGGCATTAATATCGACCAACGGGATGTAGCAACCGCAATTGAAATGACACAAAAAGGAACAATTGAATATTTTGCAGAACTTTACGATGAAGAAATTGCACGCACGACAAAAGGGAAACCAATTCGTGCTAAGACAATTGGTCAACGAGAATACATACAAGCGATTCGTCACAAAGACGTTGTTTTCGGTATTGGTCCAGCAGGTACCGGAAAAACGTATTTAGCGGTAGTAATGGCTACACAAGCGCTTAAAAATGGGCATGTAAAGCGTATCATTTTAACTCGTCCTGCCGTAGAAGCAGGAGAGTCATTGGGCTTCCTTCCAGGCGATTTAAAGGAAAAGGTGGATCCGTATTTACGTCCACTCTACGACGCATTAAACGATATTTATGGCTCTGAACAAACTCAACGTCTAATTGAGCGAGGAACGATTGAAATCGCGCCTTTAGCGTATATGCGAGGACGTACATTAGATGATGCTTTTGTTATTTTAGATGAAGCACAAAATACAACACATATGCAAATGAAGATGTTTTTAACACGTCTTGGCTTTGGTTCAAAAATGGTTATTACTGGCGATAAAACGCAAATTGACCTTCCTAAAAATACAGAGTCAGGTTTGATTGTTGCGGAACGCACGCTAAAATATGTCAAACCAATACATTTCCAAATTTTAGAGCAAGGCGACGTTGTCCGCCATCCAGTCGTAGCAAAAATCATCCAAGCTTATGAGGAACAACAACTTTAAAATAACCGCCTAAGGCGGTTATTTAAAAGTCTGTACCGAAAGCGAAGCGGCAGGTACAACGATAGAAAAAGTCTGTACCGAAAGCGAAGCGACAGGTACAACGATAGAAAAAGTCTGTACCGAAAGCGAAGCGACAGGTACAACGATAGAAAAGTCTGTACCGAAAGTGAAGCGACAGGTACAACGATAGAAAAAGTCTGTACCGAAAGCGAAGCGACAGGTACAACGATAGAAAAGTCTGTACCGAAAGCAAAGCGACAGGTACAACGATAGAAAAAGTCTGTACCGAAAGCGAAGCGACAGGTACAACGATAGAAAAAGTCTGTACCGAAAGCAAAGCGACAGGTACAACGATAGAAAAGTCTGTACCGAAAGCGAAGCGACAGGTACAACGATAGAAAAGTCTGTACCGAAAGCGAAGCGACAGGTACAACGATAGAAAAGTCTGTACCGAAAGCAAAGCGACAGGTACAACGATAGAAAAGTCTGTACCGAAAGCAAAGCGGCAGGTACAACGATAGAAAAGTCTGTACCGAAAGCGAAGCGACAGGTACAACGATAGAAAAAGTCTGTACCGAAAGCGAAGCGGCAGGTACAACGATAGAAAAGTCTGTACCGAAAGCGAAGCGGCAGGTATAACGATAGAAAAGTCTGTACCGAAAGCGAAGCGGCAGGTACAACGATAACCCGGTACACAGCGTAGCGGAGGAGGAGACTTAAGCCACGCCCGCGGAAAGCGAGCAATCCGTAACGGAAATCAATGGCAAAAGTCTGTGACCAAAGAGAAGCGACAAGTCAGCGAATTATGCATATATAAGGTTAAATGTGACGGCTATACATATACGTATAGCTGTTTTTTTGCTTTCTTTATACATTTTTCGGGAAAAATGTTTTTTGAATTGGTATGATAGAAGATAGATAGGGGAGGTGCCAAATGGAGAAACAACTTCAGAAAATTACGGAGCTTATTGGATTCCGCTACTTTTTGATTGTCGTTCTCATCCTTACAGGAGCATTACAATTTACATTTATGTATGGCAATGTAAAGGGTGTTACATATGATTTTAAACCGTTGCAACTTGCGTCAGAAACAGTAAGATCAACGAAAACCATCGAGGATACCGTGAAGACACAGCAGGAACGAGAAAAGGCTGCTAACGCAGTTACGCCCGTCTATCAATTTTCTGAAGACGTCGCTAAGCAACGTGTAGCAATCGTGACGTCTTTATTTGATTATGTCCTCGAAGTGAAAAAGGATGTCGAAAGTAGTAAGGACCCTGTTGCAACTGTCGACCAAGTGGCAAAGCTCCGGAAAAAATTAGAATCCATTGATGTGGATCAAATGCCTGTCGTCTTTACCGATGCACAGTTAGAAGGCTTATTACAACAAAGTGAAGCAGATTTAAAGCGAACAAGCATACAACTATCAAAACTTGTACAAGAATACCTAGAAAAATCAATACGAAAAGAAAATGTGTTAGCTGCTCAAAATGATTTTGAAACCAAAATACGTGGACAGCGTGGCTATCCTGATAGGATTTTAAGTACCGTCGTATCAATTGGACGTGCTAGTATTATCGAAAACGAAACCATTAATGAGGAACAAACGAAAGTTAGAATAGAACAAGCAAAGGAAGCCGTAGAACCAACACGTATTCTACAAGGTCAAATCATCGTACAAGAAGGTCAGATTATTGATAATGAGGCTTATCGCCAGTTAGAGCTACTGGGTATGGTGAGTAATAAAGCATCACTGAAGCCGATTGCAGGGCTAATTATTTTAACGTTCATTCAAATGATATTTATGTATATTTATTTTGATCGCTGGGAAATCGAAGAACAGAAAAAGCGCAATGCACTGCTCGTAACAGTTATTGTGTATAGTTTTTCAATCCTGCTAATGAAGTTTATAAGCTTAGTGGCAGATGGGTTTGATGTGACAATTGCCTTTTTATTCCCAACAGCGTTAGCTACAATGCTTGTACGTCTACTCGCTGATGATCGAGCTGCAGTCCTTATTACTGTCATGACAGCTGCTTCAGCAGGGGTTATTTTCCAAGAAGGATATTCTTCTGTAATGCAGATGGAAATTACTTTGTATATCATATTTGGTGGCTTTGCGAGTCTATTCTTTATGCGTAGTGTAGAAAAACGCTCGCATATTATGCAGGCGGTTGCCGTGATTTCTGTTGTAAATATGGGCTTTATCGCATTTTATTTATTAATGACACAATCATCTTATGGTTTATCTGAGCTATTGTTTTACTTTATAGCCGCGATATTATCAGCACTACTATCTGGTGCGCTAACGATGGGACTATTGCCATTTTTTGAGTCAGCCTTTAGTTTGCTCTCCACATTACGTCTCATTGAGCTATCCAATCCAAATCATCCATTGCTGAAAAAGCTACTAATGGAGACACCGGGAACATATCATCATAGTGTAATGGTAGCGAATCTAGCTGAAGCGGCATGCGAAGCGATAGGTGCGGACGGATTGCTCGCACGTGTAGGTTGTTATTATCATGATATTGGCAAAACGAAACGACCAGCTTTCTTCATTGAAAATCAAATGTCAGGTATGAATCCGCATGATTCCATGCCTCCAGAAACAAGTGCTGAAATAATTATTGCGCATACAACTGATGGCGCAGAAATGCTAAGACGTTATAAAATGCCACAAGAAATTATTGATATTGCGCTACAACATCATGGTACAAGTCTACTTAAATTTTTCCTTTACAAAGCGAAGGAAGAAGGAAAAGTAATAGATGAGGCAAAATTCCGTTACCCAGGACCAAAACCTCAAACGAAGGAAGCAGCGGTAATAAGCGTTGCTGATAGTGTGGAAGCGGCGGTTCGTTCGATGAAAGAGCCAAATGCTGAGAAAATTCATAAACTCGTTCGAGCAATTATTGATGACCGTGTACAAGATCATCAGTTTGATGAATGCGATATTTCGATAAAAGAGTTAAAATGTATAGAGCAAGTACTTTGTGAGACGTTGAATGGGATTTTCCATTCCCGTATTGAATATCCAAAGGCAGATAAGTAGGAGGCACTAATGATTTTAACGATTGATTTTACAGATGAAACAAATGAAGTGACAGCACAACATACGGAGCTTGTAGAAAAGCTTTTACAACATGCTGCAAAAGTGGAAAAGATTGAACCTGAAACAGAAGTATCAGTAACTTTTGTCACAAATGAGGCTATCCAAGAAATTAACCGAGAATACCGCGATAAAGATCAACCTACAGATGTGATTTCCTTCGCGCTAGAAGAATTAGGCGAGGGAGAAATGGAAGTAACATTTGAAGGCATGCCGCGCATTTTAGGTGATATTATAATTTCCACGGATCGCACTAAGGAACAAGCAGAAGAATATGGACATTCATTTGAACGGGAATTAGGCTTTTTAGCTGTCCATGGCTTCTTGCACTTATTAGGTTATGACCATATGGTACCTGAAGATGAAAAGGTGATGTTCGGCAAACAAGAGGAGATTTTACAAACTTTTGGCTTAGGACGTGACTAAATGAACTTACGCAAATATTTACGTTCATTTGGATATGCTTTTGAAGGAATAATCACAGCATGTAAAGAGCAAAATTTTCGATCTCATTTGCTTAGTGCGTGCATTGTTATCATTGCAGGTTATTTCACAGGTTTATCACGAGTTGAATGGTTGATTGTGCTATTATTAATAGCACTGATGTTTGCGCTTGAAATGATCAATACTGCGATTGAGCGAGTTGTAGACTTAGCATCAACAGACATTCACCCACTCGCTAAGCAAGCTAAGGATGTTGCAGCGGGTGCGGTGCTTGTATTTGCGGTATTCAGTGCTATAATCGGTTTACTTATCTTTATACCGAAATGGTTTTAGTTTTGTTCCATTACAAGCTACCACTTCGCTATGTGAGGATAAACGCCAACTATGCTCTTATGCATGTGTGGTTTAAACGCTGGCAAAAATCAATTGAAAACCCCAGCAAATGTCACAGATTTTGGAGAGGCGCTTTTCATGCAGGCTCGAAAAAATCTAGACGCAATTACGCTGTGGCGTAATGGATAGTGCCTAGTCAAAGAGGCATATTTGATTTTTATGTAGAGGAGAATTAGCATAGATGAAGATAGATATGCATGCATTACTAGAAGAGTCAAAAAAAGCACGCGAGAAGGCATATGTTCCCTATTCAAAATTTAAAGTGGGAGCTGCGCTTTTGACTAAAAATGGCGATATCATCCACGGCTGTAATATTGAAAATGCTGGCTATAGTATGACGAATTGTGCGGAGCGTACGGCGTTTTTTAAAGCCATTTCAGAAGGTGTTTATGATTTTGAGGCAATTGCGATTGTAGCGGATACGGAAGGCCCCTGTGCGCCTTGTGGAGCTTGTCGCCAAGTGATGGTGGAGTTTTGCCCACCAACAATGCCTGTCTATTTAACAAATTTAAAAGGTGATGTCACGGTAACGTCAGTTGGCGAATTAGTACCGTTTGCATTTACAACGGAGGATTTAGAGAATGCTGGAAAATAATATTGGCTATAAGTCAGGCTTTATCTCAATTATTGGAAGACCAAATGTCGGGAAATCTACATTTTTAAACAGAGTCATTGGTCAAAAGATTGCCATTATGAGCGATAAGCCACAAACAACACGAAATAAAGTACAAGGTGTACTAACAACAGATGATAGCCAAATGATTTTTATTGATACACCAGGAATCCATAAGCCAAAGCATAAGCTAGGCGATTTCATGTTAAAAGTATCTAAAAATACATTGCGTGAAGTGGACGTTATCATGTTTATGGTAAATGCGGAGCAAAAGCTAGGAAAAGGTGACGAATTTATTTTAGAAATGCTCGAAGGTAATCCAACGCCTGTGTTTCTAGTAATAAATAAAATCGACCAAGTTCACCCAGATGAATTAATGGGTATTATCGACAGTTATAAGGAACGTTATGACTTTGCGGAAATTGTGCCGATTTCAGCACTTCAAGGTAATAATGTTGAAAACTTACTAGCAACACTTACTAAATATTTACCTGAAGGCCCACAATATTATCCTGCCGATCAAGTAACAGACCACCCCGAGCGCTTTATCATTTCCGAGTTGATTCGTGAAAAAGTGTTACATTTAACACGTGAGGAAATTCCGCATTCCATTGCAGTAGTCATTGATAAAATTCGTCGTGATGAAGAAAACGAAGGGAAAATTCGTGTAGCCGCGACAATTATTGTAGAGCGTGATTCTCAAAAAGGCATTGTGATTGGGAAGCGTGGAGCACTACTGAAAGAAGTAGGAATTCGAGCTCGTAAAGATATCGAAATGTTATTGGGTTCTAAAGTGTATTTAGAGCTATGGGTAAAAGTGCAAAAAGATTGGCGTAATAAATCGACACATCTTCGTGATTTTGGATTCCGCGATGATGAATATTAATTTTCTTCGCAGGGCTTAATTGTTTCAACTGAAGTCTACCATATCGAGTTATTGCAGTGGACAAATATTAGTTGAAGTAATCCTTGATTCAGAAGAAGGAAAAGTGGAGCTGTCCAAATATGTTTGGAGAGCTCTATTTTCATGGAAAACTAGAAAAAAAGGAGGGGGATGGATGCTTTATAAATGGGAAGGTATTGTGCTAAAGGTGCGTGCATACGGGGAATCCAATAAGATTGTGACGCTACTAACGCGAGAGGCTGGTAAAGTAGCAACGATGGCGCGAGGGGCCAAAAAGCCTTCAAGCAGATTATCAGCTGTGACACAGCCCTTTACATATGGCATGTTTATGGTGCAGCATCATACAGGTATGGGCACTTTGCAACAGGGAGAGCATCTCAATTCAATGCGTCATATACGTGAGGATATTATAGCGACAGCCTATGCGAGCTATATTATGGAACTAGTGGAACGTGTAGTGGAAGAGGGAAAAGCAGAACCTTTTGCATTTGAAGTACTCTTGCAAGCATTACAAGCAATTGAAGATGGCTATGATCCAGAAGCTATTACCCTTTTTGTAGAGTGGAAAATGCTCCCTTATACGGGTGTGCAACCGATACTCCATGCTTGTGCTTCTTGTGGTGCAGTGGATGGAGAATTTGCCTTTTCTTTTGCACAAGGAGGTTTCCTATGCCACCGCTGTTATCAGCATGATCCATATATTATTCGCCTAACACCAACACAGTTAAAGTTAATCCGAATGTTTTATACCGTGTCAATTGATCAAATTGGTAAACTGGAATTGAAAAAAGAAACAAAATATTTCATAAAAAAAATTATTACAACGATTTATGAAGAACAAACTGGGATCCGCTTTAAAACAAAGAAATTTATTGAGCAATTAGAAAGAACACCTGAATTACAGTTAAGACCATCTACAGATAAAACAGAAATGCCAGAGGACAATTAATGTACCCTCTGGCATTTTTACATGATGAATTAGTAGTCTTCCATATCATCGTATAAATCGTAATAAGTTGCCCATTTACCTGCAATTTTCATAAATTCAACATTTAAATATGCAGTTTCTCCATTTTTTCCAGTTACATGTATCATGGCATTGCCCTCTGCTAACGGTGTTACAATCAATTTGTTTCCATTAAGTACTGCTTTGACTGGTACTTTGTAAGTTGGATCAGAACCATCATCTAAATCTTCTAATGCAACTTGCACTGGTTCAAATGGTAAATAATCGCTTGTAAATGTTAGTTCGTCCGTTAATTCGTAAAGGTCAATACTGCGTACAAAATCATACGTATATACATCAGCCGCCATTATTTGTTGTTGGGTACCATTTGTGAAAGTTAATAAGTATTGTCCATCTTTAAAAATCGATAGTGTTGTATCATTATCTTTCGTTTCTAGTGCATAGGAATCTGAAGATAAAGCTTGTCCATCCGCTGTTTGTATACTTACTGCTGTAGGTGTGAACGTTAAATCCGTTTCATTTAAGTTAAGCGGTAGATGTTCTAAATAGTCTTCTTCCTTTACTTCTTCAAGCGTTGTTTGTAGCTTACCGTCTACAGTTTTTACATGAACTAAGAAAAAGAAATCTGTGAACTCTTCTGTCTCTTCGCTAAAACCAGAAATGACTAATTTACCAGTACCTTCTTTTAAAGGCTTAATCGTAATGGTATTTGTCATCATCTCTTCGTCATCCCATGTGAAAATATCCTCTGCGGGTTCAATTCCACCATAAGAAGCGAAAATATAATCTTGGTTAAAACGACTTGCAGAAATCGTAGCATTATGTTGAGTGTTTTCTGCTCTTACTACAAAAGAAGCCAGTTGAGAACGTTTTACATAGCTTTGAGGGCCAAAGGTAGTCGGTGTCGTGCCTTTTGTAATGTTATTAGAAAATAATGTTTGAATATATGGCTCATATTCACTGCCAGCTTCTACATCTGTAAAGGGAATATCGATATCATCAGTAATTGTTAAATCAAAGCCCTTGACAATCATTTTCGACAATTGACCACGTGTAATTTGTTTCGTTGGGTTGAAATAACCATTAGAGCCTCGGATGATCCCTGCTTCTGCTAGTGCAGCGATGGCACCATAGTTTTCATTGTCAGGAGTAATGTCCTTAAAGTTAGGATTTTTTACATGAACAGTATCAAGATGTAAAATGCCTGCTAAAATTTTGGCAGCCTGTGTACGGGTAATAAAATTTGCGGGCTTGAACGTGCCATCTGGGTAGCCGGATATAATTCCACGCTCTGCTAAGTTTATGATTGCTTTCCCTTCCTCTGTTGAGGGATTTATATCGGGGAATGATGAAGCAGCATATGCTGGGGGTGCTATGACAATGGCGCTCGTTGCGATAGTTGTTGCCATAACCAGTTGATAAAAACGATGTGTATTCAATTTGTTTCCTCCAATGTCCATTTTTATAGCTTGCTTTTTTCTAGTAAAAATCCTTCCTATGTACAGTTTCAAACTTCCGGACGATTGATTGCGAATGGTTGGTATTACTATGTATTGTTAAAAATACGTACTTTAACACAAAAGATTAACTATAATAATATATTTATAACAAATTATTGGAGGTGAGAATAGAGGGAATATTATCCACTATAAAATGGGAATTATGAGATATAAATAGCAATGAGCTTATGCTACTAGGAAAAAAAGATTAGTAGATAACATTTAGCGAGAAATTTTTTGTTTTTTAAGCCATTCTTAATATTAATAGAAAAATGGATAATTTTTATAAATATACATTTATCTATATTTTTAAATAGGTCAAATGAAATATTGAATTACCTTGATATAGATCAATGCAAATAAAATAAATGAGAATAAATAACTAATTTTTAAATAGTTTATAATATATGCATAGTATTAACTGATCATTTAAGCCCCATATACTAGTTGAAAAGGCATTTTAACCTATGATATTGTAAAGATACAAAGAAATGTCATATTAATTATTCTTGTATAATTATACGAATTAAAGTTTAGGGATGTAATTTCAAACTATTTTAAAACCATGCCTCTATCAGCAAAACGTACTATTGTACGTTATTAGATTAATGCAGTCCTATGGAAAAGGGAGGGAGGTCACATAATGCTCTAACCATGCGTGTGTGGCTGATAAAATGCTAAAAAAAGTGATATTATGTATTGATGAAGTAGAAGCCGGTGATATTTTAGCAGAAGATATTTTTTCCGAGTATCGCCTATTAGCTAAAAAAGATTTAGTGCTAACTGAAAGAATTATTGCATTACTTAAACTTAGAAGAGTAGAAGAATTGTCAGTTTACCTATCATCAGATTCAGTAAGAATTGTTCATGATTTAAGTATACAACGTACAATGGAGTATGAAGATATTTTTGCACCACTGTTGGAGAAAAATGAAGAGATAGATGAATATCAAGTAGCGGTCAGTAATCTATTTATGTCAACGTTAGAAAATGTTGTACATGAATTACGTTATGGTCAAATATTAAAAAGTACGCAGGATACGGCATATGTCAGAGGTATATTTGAACGGATTTTAACAGAAAAGAGTCGCTACGATTTGCTTATGCGTTTAAAGGAGTGGGATGAATACTCATTTGTCCATTCATTTGATGTTTTTGTTCTTGGAACAATTTTTGCAAGACAATTAGGCTTAACGGACATTGAGATACTTGCACGGGGTTATTTATTTCACGATATCGGCAAAGTTTTTATTCCACAAGAAATCTTAAGTGTAAAAAGAAAGTTGTCCGAAGATGAATTTGATATAGTCAAAACACATACGACGAAAGGCTATGAGCTTCTTATAGAAAATGGTGAAGCAGATATTGCCTATTTGGCACGCGATCACCACGAACGCTTTGCTGGAAAAGGGTACCCTAACCAACTGTGTGCAGATGATATGAGTGAAGGTGTTCAGTTATTACAAATTATTGATGTCTATTCTGCAATGACCTCAAAGCGTGTATATCATTCTGGATATGGTGCGACGGATGCTTTAGCAGTTCTATATCGTGATCGGCATTTATATAATGAAAAGTTTATGAACAAATTTGTAGAATGTCTTGGCATCTATCCTGTAAACTCAGTTGTGTTACTATCAGATAATCGTAGTGCTCAAGTAGAGCTTGTCTATGATATGTTCCCAACATTGCCGAAAGTAAAGTTACTAGATGAACAAACGTCCATGAACTTACCGCTGAATTATAGTGTCAAGATTGTTAAAATGATTGATTATCGTGCCAATAGTTTTGAGGAGATTTTTAATTTATTTATCGAGCAGTTGATACGTAATGATGAAAATTCTTTAAGGGTACATTTCAATAAATTGATTGACCATTTACATCCGAAAGAAATTGTTTTAAAAATTTTTCTCCCAGCTTTTCGTATTCTTCGACTACTAACGAGAGAAATACAAACCGATATGAAGAAATATAAAAATTCCATACTCATATTAAATAAATTGTTGGAAGAACAATTAAATGTTTTGTACATGGATTATCAGCATGAGCAAACAACTATTTTAGTTGTTGAAACGGCTGTTCGAGAAAATTTTTTCATCAAACTTGTTCAGAGTATTTTGTATATTGACGAAATTGTACCATTCTTTATTAATCCGGGAGATGACCAGCGCATTACGCAACTAATGGAGCATTGTGGAGTCAATGTTGCCTATTTTATTGAGGAAGAATTGACGATAGACAGACGAGTGCGTCCTATGCGTGAAGGGACATTTCTCTATTACTCTCTAAGTGATATTGAGGAACTTTTAGTAAACTTAGTAGGGATGAGTATGAAAAAGTTTCTATTTGAAGAAAAAATGCAAGAGCGATTATTTATATCGTTAAAAGCATAAAGCAAGATATTTATGACGACCAAATTAACTGTTAATTTGGTTTTTTTGTAAGCTTGCAAGAGGGATTAGATAAGGCTGTTGCAATTTTAAAGGGGGAGTTCGATTGGCAATTGATAGTATCATCGAATTGAATGAACAAAATATTGTTCAAAGTGGATGCTTTTGTCTACGCAGTAATCCGCATGCTACAGGATATATAAATAAAAGTAACTGGCTTTATGAAAGATTTCATGAAGGATTAAAGTATATAAAAATAATGGACAATAATAAGCAGGCAGGTTTTATTGAGTATACACCGATTGAGTATTCTTCAAGGGTTGTTTTTGGTGAAAACTATGTTGTGATTCATTGTTTGTGGGTAAGTATTACTGGAAAGGGCTATGCTTCGAAATTGATTGATAGTTGTATAGAAGATGCAAAGAAACAACAGAAATCAGGTGTCATTGTCATTACAAACGCAAATAGTTCGTGGGTTCCGAGTAAGCAAATTTTTTTGAAACATAACTTTAAAGAATTAGAGCAGGCACCAAATGGATTTGAATTGCTCGTTTATAAGTTCAAAAATGCACCAAATCCATATTTTCCGAACGATTGGGATAAGCGGCTAGCATCTTATCAGGAGCTAACAATATTCCGAACCCCTCAATGTCCCTTTGTAGATATTGCAACGGATAATGTTGTAGAGGCTGCAAAAAAACTAGGTATTCATGCTGAAATCATTGATGTGCAAAATAGAGAAGAATTAGTCAGACTTTCTCCTACGCCTTATGGTGTCTATGGAGTCATTTATAAAGGGAAATTACTAGCCTTTCATCGACTTACTGTGCATTCGGCGATAAAGCGTTTAAAAGCCTTTCATCCAATTGATGGTAAATAGAGGGCTAGTTTTAAAAGCGAAAGTGGGCAGTGACTCTTGTAAACAACTAGACATACACTAGTGTTACAGCTTACGTGTATGCCCACAAAAAGCATCGCCGAAGCAAAAACGTGTTAGATTGACTGTAATCAATCTAACACGTTTTCTTTGCTTAAAACCTAACTAATCGTTTGAATTAAAATTGAAGATGCTTTTCGATATATGCTTTCACATCAGCGATTGGCATACGTACTTGTTCCATTGAATCACGATGACGAACAGTTACTTGACCATCTTCTTTTGAATCGAAATCGAATGTAATACAGAATGGCGTACCGATTTCGTCTTGACGGCGGTAGCGTTTACCGATTGATTGAGACTCATCAAAATCAACAGGGAATGATTTGCGTAACGCTGACCATACATCTGCAGCTTCATCAGATAATTTTTTAGAAAGTGGAAGAACAGCTGCTTTAAATGGTGCTAAAGCAGGGTGGAAACGTAATACGGTACGTTTGTCATCACCTTCAAGCTCCTCTTCATCATAGGCGTCACATAAAAATGCTAATGTCACACGGTCAGCACCTAAAGATGGTTCGATACAATATGGTACATAGCGCTCGTTTGTTACAGGATCAATATAAGTGAAATCTTCGCCTGAATGTTCCATATGTTGTTTTAAGTCGTAGTCTGTACGATCAGCTACACCCCAAAGCTCGCCCCAGCCGAATGGGAATTTAAATTCGATATCAGTTGTTGCATTTGAGTAATGCGATAATTCATCTTCCTCGTGGTCACGTAGACGCATAGAATCTTCTTTCATGCCTAAGTTCAGTAACCAGTTTTTACAGAATTCTTTCCAATAGGCATGCCACTCAAGATCTTCACCAGGCTTGCAGAAAAATTCAAGCTCCATTTGTTCAAATTCACGAGTACGGAATGTGAAGTTCCCTGGCGTAATTTCGTTACGGAAAGACTTCCCGATTTGTGCAATACCAAATGGTGTACGTTTACGCATGGAGCGTTGTACGTTTTTAAAGTTAACAAAAATTCCTTGTGCTGTTTCTGGACGAAGGTAAATTTCGTTTGTTGAAGATTCTGTTACACCTTGGAATGTTTTAAACATTAAGTTGAACTGACGAATATCAGTGAAATCTGCTTTGCCGCAATCAGGGCAGACAACATCGTATTTCACCATTGTTTCTTTCATTTGATCGAATGTCATACCATCAACGATAATTTCATCACCTTTTGCTAGCGCAGCATCTTCAATGATTTTATCTGCACGGTGACGCGCTTTACAAGCTTTACAGTCTACCATTGGGTCGTTGAAGTTGCCAACGTGACCAGATGCAACCCATGCTTTTGGATTCATCAGGATAGCCGCATCGATTCCAACATTATGTTCAGATTCTTGGACAAATTTTTGCCACCAAGCTTTTTTGACATTGTTTTTTAATTCCACACCCAGTGGACCATAATCCCAAGTATTTGCTAAACCTCCGTAGATTTCAGAACCCGGGAAGACAAAGCCACGATGCTTTGCTAAAGATACAATTGTTTCCATTGATTTGTTAGCCATAATAATAGCCTCCTTCGTAATTTTTCCTTGCATTTGAGTGAAACGTAACTGTCTGATAGGACGAATAGATAGACAACAATCATGATAGATTACCCTCATATTTGTTGAAAATAACAATTCGCCATATCCAAAATAAAAATAGCACCCGTCTCCGGGCACGAAAATGCCCAGGGACGAGTGCTAATACCCGCGGTTCCACCCTGATTGTTTTAAACGCTTTGTTTAAAACCTCTTTTCAAAAAGTTAGCTCAAGGAGTGCCTTTCTCTGTTGCTATGTAGACTTTCACCATCTTCTACTCGCTAAATAAATGAACAGATACTTTTTTCCTATCATCGCCTGTATAACGCAAGATTGCTCGAAAATACATGGAGAGCAAGCGTCTGTGTCAATATTGTAGCATGTAGTTCTTTTCTTCGCAATAACCATTAAAATAGTATATATTACGTGTGGTGTTTAATAAACCTTTATATATCAAGCTTTACATCTATTTTCACCAATGACTTGCCACAAATATGTTTAATCTAGATGTCTCAGAGGACAATAGTAGCAAGATGAAGCTTCTTACTAAATTAAAAGATCAGGGGGGCTATAAGGAGGAGAAGCGGTTTAGATTAAAAAATATCTAGTCGCTTCTTTTTTATAACTGATATTGTTATTTGTGGAAAAAGTGTAAAATCAGCTTTGGATTATAAATGTTAAAGTAGTGCTGCCATGATAACCGTATTAAACTCGGAATTGGGATGCCAAATCTCTTAACTCTTCTGCCAAGTTTGCAAGAGCATTAGCAGATGAAGAAATTTCTTCCATAGAGGCCGTTTGTTCTTCGGTTGTTGCAGACATACTCTCTGCACCAACTGTAGCAGATTTAGTTAAGGAGTGGATTGCATTCATACTACCGACAATTTCCTGAGTTCCCGCTGCCATTTGCTCGACTGCTGCTGACACTTCTTCTACCTGCGTCGTAACACTTTGAATTGCATTTTGAATAGAAGTGAAAGTTGAACGTGTATTTTCTGTTGTTTTAATACCTGCTGTAACTTCCGCTGTTACCAATTTCATTGATTCAACTGCTCTAAGAGTATCTTTTTGGGTCTCAGAAATCAACACTTCAATTTGGTTTGAAGAAACAGCAGACTGCTCTGCTAATTTCCTAACCTCATCTGCAACAACAGCAAAGCCTTTCCCATGCTCGCCAGCACGTGCAGCTTCAATTGCAGCGTTCAGGGCAAGAAGATTCGTTTGTTCAGCAATTGCTGTAATGGAATCAATAATTTGACCAATTTTATTAGAACGTTTTCCTAACAAGTCCACAATTTCAGATAACCCTTTTACTCGATCTGTGATGTCCATCATTTGAAGATTCATTTGATTTGCGGCATTTATACCATTTATCACCAGGGATAATGAATCCCCAGAAAGTTCGCTTACAGCTTGAGCATTTCCAGCTACTTGTTGAACACCTATTGACAGTTCATTGATGGTATTGAAAGTGGTAGAAACATTATTAAGTTGCTCCATTGATCCTTGAGCAATGGTTTCCATTGTGTTTGCAACCAATTCTGTTGCTTTTGTAGTTTCTGCTGCATTAACATTCAATTCTTCAGATGCTGCAGCGACATGATTAGCAGTTTCGGTAACTTTTGTTACTGTATTATTAATGTTATTAATCATTGAATTAAATGATCGAGTTAATTGACCTATTTCATCTTTTGATGAATAGGTACCTTGCACAGTTAAATCACCCTCGCCAGCCTTTAACATATTAGCCTGCAACTCTTTAACAGGATTTACAATTAAACGTACAATCCATGTTGCCAATGTAATAAAGAAAATAATGGCAAAAATAGATAGAATGACCGAAATAAGCATAGTAGTGGATTGATTTTGCTTATTTATCTTATTCAGTTGATTGGCATGTTCAGAGCAGAGAGTCATAAGATTGCGTGCATCACTCGCCATATTTTCACGAAAATCTACTAAAGTTGTGGTGTATATAGAGTAGCTTTCATCGTTTTGATTCTGACTAGCCAAATCAATAACATCGGTCATAGCGCTCATATAACCATCAGTATTAGTTTTAAGAGATTCTAAAAGTTTTCGTTTTTCTTCGTTTCCAGTGTAAGAGGCTTCGAATTTCGCGATTGAGTCTTTAATACTTTCAACTCTCTGTGAGATGTTTGTCATTAGATCGACATTACGATTTGCATCCGTAGTAATCATGAGCTCTAAAATGAAAGAATCCATCGCACGAATGTCAGATCGAATTTGACCGATATATTGAATGGGCAAAAGTGACTCTTCGTACATCTCGTTAGATTTATTTGCCATATCTTTTATGTAGAAAATAGCGCTACTTGAAATAATTAGCAAAAAAATAACAGCAGATGTAATAAGTGTTAGCATTTTTTTTCTAATTGATAAGTTTTTCAAAAATATTCCCCCATTGGCCCAACTATCTTCAAAAGTTGTTGTAAAAAAAGGTATTTATTTATAACTTTGAATATATTGAGTAATTTTAGATTTAGTAAGAACATATTACATTTAAATTTATTATAAGAGAAGAGAGATTTACGAAAAATTTTTTACTAAATTAAAAGGCTACAGCATATAGCAATTAAGCTTACTTGCAGAAAAAAACTTTAATTGAAAATAATAGAAAAATATAGAGTCTTCAAAGAATATTTTGGAGTACCACAAAACGTGGTACCCCACTCCGTGCAAATTAATAAAGTGTGTTTGGTATAATTAATTACTCAATTAAATGTTCCGATTATGGACCAAGAAAAATCCACATGAATTTATATCAAATCTACACATTTATACATCTTTTTTATAGAAACTTTCAGAGGACAAGTTTTTTAGTTAATATAATATTGTTTTACACCTAATTAAAGGTTCATAAACTAAATCCACAGTAAAAAGCACCCACTCCATAAGAGTAGGTGCTTTTTTGTGTGGCAATTCCTCAATGATCTCTAATAAGACACTAATATTGCAATTTAATACTTTACACAATGCTCCAAGTGTATCAGGTTGATATTGTTTAGATACATCATTGTACATTTTACGGACTGTTTCAAAGTTCACCTACAAGTCTAACAGTTAATGTTTAATGAATACCCTAATGGTGTAGCAATGCAATTTTGAAAAAAATTTTGAAACTTTTCATTCTATCTTATTTGATTTTAACAATAAACAATTAGATCCTGCATGGTTGAGCTGAAAGTGTTTTCTTATTTATTCTTTATTCAAGTTTACAAGAGAGATTATATCATCTGCCTCGCACTCTAAGTAATCACGTAATTTATCTACCACACTCATACTATTTTTTGCCTTTAAAAATATTTAATGTTAAATTACCTATCAAAATAGTCGCTATCAAAGACCAAACATATAATTGTAATTTACCTGGTAAAAATTTCAATAGCCAAATTGATGTAATTAAAGTAGTAATGAAAAGATAGTTTACTCTTTGCTTATATTCAAATTTTTTTAGGTTACTTACTACAATCAAATATCCAATTGGTGGGGTTATTATACAGAAAAACAAAATAGTTTCATTTTTTAAATACCAAGATAGAGCTTCATCATTATCCTTTAAGTTTTTCGTTCTTTTAACCTTTTCTTCACAAAAAATAGACTCAACTGTTTTTGCAATTGACCAAAAAGAAATTGGTGTTATTAAAATCATTAACCAAATTTTATCACTGGGTAGTAAATAGTAAATACTTACAATGAATAGTGTGAAAATTGTTAATGTTATCGCAAACCTCATTCACTCACCCTTTTTACATACTAAAATAAATTTTCTTCACCTTTACTCTACTCTATACCTTGCATCAATTTAACACTTTATACAATGGTTATTATCCTGACACTATTAAATTATAAATTAGATTAAAGAATGGAAAAACCTTACAACTCAAGATTGTAAGGTCTATTATAATATAATTAAATTACTATAAAAGTAACGCAACCAAAGCTCTTGCTACTAAATCTGCTATCCAAGCAGGGCACCCTATATTTTGAAGTTGATTAGATATACCTTCTTCAATTGTACCGCTAAACCCTATAACTACGTCTAGTACCTGCATTACCATCTGATAGCCTAAATATTTTTTCAATGTTTTTTTAGCAGAATCCGATATAGGGAGTTTATTAACGTATTCACGAACTGTCCGATCCCATGCGATGCTTCCAATTCGTTGGATATTCTTAATCATTTGTTTTGCAGCTACTTTAGCAGCTTCAGTTTTAAGGCCATAAGGTGAAACTTGCTCTGTTGAAGGATTAGCAAAGCTTTGAGGTGTATCAACAAGGATGTCATTTTGTGGTAATCCTTCTTGAATTCCAAAAACTATATCTTCCGCTGTTATATCATGTTTTTGTAGTTCATATTGTAGTTCTAATAATTCTAATGTCTCTTGACTTCCTAATTCTTCAATTTTCTCATCATTTTCAGCAGCAGCTTTCACATTAAGATTTGCTGGTGCAACTGCTCCAAATAATAAAGCGCTTGCTAACAAACTACTAACTATTGTCTTGCTTTTTTTCATCAGTTTTTCACCTCATTTTTAATATATTACTAATATTATTTCTTTAAGGCGTTATACGCCACCTTTTTGGTAAAATAAGAATTTTAATGAATTAAATAGAAAAATATTGAAGGCAATCCTATAATTTAACAGATTTTGCAAAGTACCTTGAAGGCGGGGCAACCTCAACAATGATAATTGTAATCTCATAATAAGCTAAACTATTTTCCGAGTGATTGAATTAACGAAAAGGGATTTTCACAATAGATAAATGCTTAAACTAGAGGGCGGAGCTTGGTGTGGTTTTGAGAGCAAAGTAGGTATGGTACATCATGTACTAGAGACACAAAGGCAATAGTTCAACATGAACCAGCAACATTTTGTTTTGAAAAGTGAGTATCGAGCAGTTTCCTCCTTTACTGCTAGGGCAACGGTACTTACTTTTGAAAGCGAAATACATAATAGGTCAGGTTCATCGTGAACCAGACATGATTCTGGAGGTGGTGTTTATGAGATATGGATTATATGTTTCCTGCCATATTAGGCGAATCAGACAGAAGAAAAACTTGGAAAGGTGGGCAGAATTTCAAAATATCAATAATTTTGATGATGGTGGAAATGCTACTACTCTTCTTATATAAAAAAGTGAGTGCTACATTATCTCCGCTTTTCACTCACACATTCCTGTACATACGCTCACCATTTATTAGCCACACTCTGCCACAGATTCATGCTTTTTAATGCCTTATCTTGCATTTTGGATATACTGCTTCAATCATCTAAACCCTTGTTATAACAACATTTCTATAGAATTAGTGTAATACTTTGCATACGTATCACCCTATAGTATATAATAATTGAGCATAAGTATAACACTATTAGATTTGAGGCGGTGAGTCCAATCGAACTCAATAAACGTCAGGAAGACATTTTACAAATTGTGAAAGAGAACGGCCCGATAACAGGGGAACATATTGCAGAACGTCTCAATCTGACAAGAGCGACTTTAAGACCAGATTTAGCCATTTTGACAATGGCTGGCTTTTTAGATGCTAGACCGAGAGTTGGTTATTTCTATTCTGGTAAAAAAACATCCGTAACATTAACGGATAGCATTAACAATTTAAAAGTTAAAGATTTTCACTCTGGACCTGTTGTTGTACCTGAAACAATGACGGTGTATGATGCCATTTGCTTCATGTTTTCAGAGGATGTCGGGACCCTTTTCGTTGTCGATAAAAACGAATTTTTGACAGGTGTTCTGTCTCGTAAAGATTTACTGCGTACAAGTATTGGCACGCAGGATTTAAATAAAATTCCTGTACATATTATTATGACACGAATGCCAAATATCTCGTACTGTGAAAGATCCGATTCGTTAGTTGTTGCAGCTAATAAGCTAATAGAACGAGAAGTGGATTCATTACCGGTAATCGAGCCACAAGAGGGTGGATTGACGATTGTAGGTCGTCTAACTAAAACGACTATTACACGTGCTTTCCTGTCGCTTGCGCAAAATGTCTAAAAATTGAAGGGGAACAGCATGAAAAGACTACGAGTTTTTGTTGTATCTGATTCAGTCGGCGAAACTGGGGATCAAGTAGCCAAAGCCGTAATTAGCCAGTTCCGACCAGGCTTGGAAAATACGATTATTCGGCGCTTTCCACATATTCAAACAGAGGAGCTTGTTCGAAAAATTGTGTGCCTCGCTGCAAAACAGAAGGCATTTGTTGTCTATACACTTGTTCGACAAGACATGCGTACATTACTACATGATTTATGTGAGAAAGAAAAAGTACATGCTGTAGATATTTTAGGACCAGCGTTGAAATCGATGGCAACCTTTATGGAAGAAATGCCATTAGAGACACCGGGCATTGTGCATCAACTCGATGACGACTATTTTAAAAAAATTGAGGCGATAGAATTTGCGGTGAAATATGATGATGGCAGAGATCCACGAGGCTTATTGCAAGCTGATATTGTACTTGTGGGTGTTTCACGTACATCAAAAACGCCTCTTTCACAGTATTTAGCACATAAACGTTATAAGGTGGCAAATGTACCATTAGTCCCGGAGGTCGCGCCACCAGAAGAATTATTTAAAATGGATCCGAAGAAATGCTTTGGTTTAGTTATCTCTCCTGATAAATTAAATTCGATACGAAAAGAAAGATTAATGACGTTAGGGTTAAATGATGATGCCATTTATGCTCAGCATGTACGTATTTTAGAGGAGATTCAACATTTTGAACAAGTTGTTGAGAAAATAGGTTGTAAAGTGATTGATGTAACAAATAAAGCTGTAGAGGAAACAGCGAATATTATTATTGAACAGCTAGCAAGTTGTAAATAAGAAACCAAATTGTGTAAACCACCTCGGGGTAGTAGAGGCGGTTTTTTTGAGTGGGTTTTGAAATTGGTATAGATAAATACTAATTTTTGTTTTATAATAATAAAATTGTGGTAAAAATATTTAAAAAGAGAAAAATCCTATTTTTTTGTCGAGAAATAAAGGATTTTTAAAACGGATATCGAATTGTGTTCTAGAACGTAAATTAAAGATGGTGATGAATTTGGCAGGGAAAATACCAGAAGAAGTGATTGAGCAGATTCGTACACAATCGGATATTGTCGATGTTATTAGCGAATATATGCAGCTAACAAAGCGCGGGCGCAATTGGTTTGGTCTCTGTCCTTTTCATGGAGAACAAACGCCATCTTTTTCTGTGTCAACAGACAAACAGATTTTTCATTGTTTTGGTTGCGGTGCAGGCGGTAATGCCATTACTTTCGTCATGGATATCGAAGGGATTTCTTTCCCAGATGCAGTCGTCAAACTAGGTGAACGTGTGGGTGTACATTTAGATGTTGGTCCAACTTTGCCTCAAGCGACGACAAAGATTTCAAAAGCGGAAGAAAGGATGAAAGAAGCACATGCTTTTGCGGCAGATTTTTTTCATCATTTATTGCTGAACACAGAAGATGGGGAAGAGCCTTTAAATTATTTGCTAGAAAGAGGATTTACAAGGGAACTTATCGAATCTAATAGCATTGGATGGTCTCTCCCAAGCTTTGATGCATTAACGATATTGCTTGAAAGAAAAGGTTATAACTTACAAGAAATCGCAGATAGTGGTCTAGTAATCAAACGTGAAGGAGAAGAACGCTATTTTGATCGTTTTCGGGGACGTATTATGTTTCCAATTCGTGATGAGAACGGTAAAATTATTGCCTTCTCAGGGCGAATTCTGTCATCGACAGGTGAAGAGGCAAAATATTTAAATAGTCCAGAATCACCAATTTTTCAAAAGAGTGAAGTGCTATATAACCTAGACAAAGCACGAACCTCTATTAGAAAAAATCGTCAAGTAGTGTTGATGGAAGGTTTTATGGATGTTTTAGCTGCAACTTCAGTTGGTGTAACAAATGCCGTAGCAACAATGGGTACTTCGCTTACGAATCAGCATATCACAAAGCTAAAACGCTTAGTAGAGCAAGTTACGATTTGCTATGACGGTGATAATGCTGGATTTGATGCGGCGAAACGAGCGGCACAGTTACTACAAACGGAGCGCATGAAAGTGAATATTGCGGTGATACCAGATAAACTAGATCCTGATGAGTATATTCAAAGTCTAGGTGGACAGGCTTTTAAGGAACAGATTTTGGAAAACCCACATACGTATATTGCTTTTATGATGATGCATGCTAGACGAAATAAGAATTTTCAGTTTGAAAATGATACGCTTCAATATATTCAAGAAGTACTCGAACAATTAGTGGGTAGCTCCTCGCCGATTGAACGAGATTTGTATATCCGACAGCTATCGAATGAAACAACGATTTCGGAAGAAGCGATTTATGCCCAATTCCGAAAACTAGAGGCAAATCAGGTACGCACTGCGAAAGTGGAAATGCCAACGCATACACCTTCGATGCCAGTCACGCAGCGACAAAAGCCTATGGACGCAGCAGAACGTGCCGAACGTTTATTACTGGCTCATATGCTTCATAATATAGATGTAGTGGACAGGGTATTACGTAGTGAGCAAAAAGAGCCTTTTGTACGAGATGCATATATGGCAGTTTTTGTTCGATTGGTAGGATTTTATGAGGAATATGGTCATCCAGATTATCAGCGCTTTGTCGAGATATTAGATGACGCTGAATTACGCAAAATTGTGATGGAAGCTGCTTTAGTGGAAAGGGATCCAGACCAAGCAGAGTCAGAGGTTACAGATTCTATTCGACAGCTTCAAAAATATAGAATTGAGCAGGAAATTCATCAAAAGATGCATGAGTCAAAGGAAGCGGAGAAGATGCACGAGTATGCGCGTGCACTTGAAATCGCCCAACAGATTATTCATTTAAGAAAATCGTTATCGGCGATTTAACCCGATTCGGTTGTTTAGAAGGAGGAAGGTTTATGGCGGACAAGTCTGAACGTTCAAAAGAGGTAGAAGTAGAAATTACATTAGATGAAGCAAAAAAATTACTACAAGAAAAGGCGAAAACAGAAGGTGAAATTTCAATGAAAGAAATTTCAGAGAAATTACTGCCTTATGAGTTGGAAAATGAAGAAGTTTTTCATTTCGCTGAAGATCTTGAAAAACATAAAGACATTCAAATTATCGGTAAAGAAGAATTTGAAGAAGAAAGCTTAATGAAAGAAGAAGCTAACGAAGAAACGTTCGATTTAAATGATTTAAGCGTACCACCAGGGGTAAAAATTAATGATCCTGTTCGTATGTATTTGAAAGAGATTGGTCGTGTAGATTTACTTTCTGCCGAGCAAGAAATTGCACTGGCAGAACGTATTGAGCAAGGGGATGAAGAAGCGCGTAAACGTTTAGCTGAAGCGAATTTACGTCTTGTTGTATCAATCGCCAAACGCTATGTGGGCCGCGGAATGTTATTCCTTGATTTAATTCAAGAGGGGAATATGGGACTTATTAAGGCAGTTGAAAAATTCGACTATCGTAAAGGTTTTAAGTTCTCAACTTACGCAACATGGTGGATTCGTCAAGCGATTACACGTGCGATTGCAGACCAAGCACGTACAATACGTATTCCTGTGCACATGGTAGAAACAATTAACAAATTAATTCGTGTGCAACGTCAATTATTACAGGACTTAGGTCGTGAACCGTCTCCAGAAGAAATTGGCGAGGAAATGGATTTAACACCTGAAAAAGTACGTGAAATTTTAAAAATCGCGCAAGAACCAGTATCTCTTGAAACGCCAATCGGTGAAGAAGACGATTCACACTTAGGGGACTTCATTGAAGACTCAGAGGCTCAATCTCCTTCTGATCATGCAGCCTATGAATTGTTAAAAGAACAGCTAGAAGATGTATTAGATACATTAACAGACCGTGAAGAAAACGTACTACGTTTACGTTTTGGCTTAGATGATGGACGTACACGCACGTTAGAAGAAGTAGGGAAAGTATTTGGTGTAACACGTGAACGTATTCGTCAAATTGAGGCAAAAGCACTTCGTAAATTGCGCCACCCTTCTCGCAGTAAACGTTTAAAAGATTTCTTAGAGTAAAACAGAACTTCAAACTTATAAAGAACAAACCCCGCCACTTAAATTTTGTAGCGGGGTTTGTTCTTTATAAGTTATTTTTAAAGTGGCTTTCCTTCTTTGGGGCATTTAGCAGTTTGAACACTATTAAACCATGTAAATTTAAGATAATGATATAAGAGATGTAAAAATACATAATTTGAACGGATGATAAGTTCCGTTTTTTGCGACTTTTTACAGATGTTCTTTCTTTAATTGTGAGATAAAATTGTAGTACAACCATTATTAAGCAATGTTTGGAGAAAATACGATGACAAATCCACGGAAAAAAATTATTTTAAATGAGATATTGTTTTGGAAGCAAAATAAGCTATTACCAGAGCACTACTGTGACTTTCTAGCCACTCTTTATGCAGAGGGAAATGATGTGGAAGAGCTAGAGGAAGCAACTCATAAACAGGCAGTATTGCCTTTAGAAAAACGAAAAATGATGTTCTTCATAGTGGGATTATGCTTGGGTATGCTACTGCTCTTGTATATTTATTTTACAGTCACTTCTTTATTGCTTTTATTAACAGGTATTGTAGCCATTGCTACAATTACATTATTCATAATGGCTTTTCGAGTTGCGACCAAAAATAACTTATTAGCACCTGTCTTTCATATTATTGCTGCTATCTTGTTATTTAGCTTATCTATTCGCATGTATACTACATATTTTAGTGGAAATAATACAGTGCTGTTTGTCATTATCGCTGCAAATTGTGGGGTATGGCTAGTATCAGGTATCAAAATGAAGTTGCTTTATTTCACAGTATCTGGTGGTCTTGGGTTATTAGCACTTATTGGTTATTATTTGTATAATTTTATGTAAAAAATACACCGCTATGAAGAACTTTTCATTCATAGCAGTGTATTTTATTTTTGTAATATAGTAGTATGACTTTTTTAAAAAAAGTATAAATAGAAGAAAAAATAGAAAAAACATCGAATAATAATATATCAAAATAATAGTATAACCTATTTGTGAAATTGTTAGGATAAATCAACAGCATAATAGGACATAAAGGTTTTATACGACAGCTATTTAATTTTTCATTGGACGTATATGATTGCCTATACGGTGGCAAAATATTTGCGAGAAGTGAAAGATTTGAGTTATTAGAAGGTACATTATCAGTCCATATTTTGGGTTTAACAAGACATAATTTATCCAATTGATACAGAAATGTCGAAATTGTTACAAACAAAGGAAAACTTAGCGAATGGGGCTTTTCGTTTCTTGTTTAATGCAGTACAATATTAGATGTTGACTGATTCTATATTATAATAGAAGTAGACTTATTATGAGGAGGGGAAACATATGAAAAACAATCCAGTCGTTCCTTACATCTTGATTCTGGCATTTGGTATAGGTCTTATTTTCTTCATGTCTTTACAAGGCGCAGATAACAAGAAAGAAATTGCTGCTGAACAAGAGGGCGGTGGCGAAACTACAGAAGCTAATGATGATGGTTCTGCATTAGTACAAACTTGTATCGGCTGTCACGGTGGTGACTTAACTGGTGGTGTTGGTCCAAGCCTACACGGTTTAGATGAAGCTCGTATCGTAGACGTGTTAACAAACGGTATTGAAGGCACACCTATGACACCAGGAATGAAAAACGAAGCGGAAGCAAAAGCAATCGCTGAGTACATTTCTACTCTAAAATAGTTTTAAAAAATGGCTGTACTAAAAAGTGTCTTAACGCTTTTAGTACAGCTTCTATTATGATGGAGTTGCTCAAAAATCTGAGACAACTCCATTTGTTTTTTTGTTCAACATCATACATACTAGAGTGGACTCTATATTTATAAGGTAGGCGGTTTAAAATGAACGCACAAAAATTATCAAAACGTTTAGAAACAGTGGCAAAATTTGTTCCAACTGGTGCGGTTGTAGCAGATATTGGCAGTGATCATGCATATTTACCATGCTATTTAATTCATAAGGGGATTGCTGCGAGCGCAGTAGCTGGCGAGGTTGTAAAAGGACCGTATGAATCAGCGCTAGGACAAGTAAAAAAAGAAGGGTTAACGGAGAAAATTACTGTTAGACTGGCAGATGGCTTAGCTGCAGTGGAGGCAACTGATCATGTAGATACTGTAACAATAGCTGGCATGGGTGGACCTCTCATTGTGTCGATATTAGAGAAACATCCACAAAGCTTAAAAGGTGTTACACGTCTGATTTTGCAACCTAACATTCATGCAAAAGTTATTCGGGAATGGGCTTTAACCAATAATTGGGCCATTCTTGATGAAGATATTTTAGAAGAAGATGAAAAAATCTACGAAATTCTTGTCTTACAAAGAGGAGCGATGACGTTATCTTCATCGGAAATCTTATTTGGTCCTAAATTATTGTTACGTAAAGCACCAGCTTTTTTAAAAAAATGGCAACGAGAAAAAGAAAATTGGCAACGTGTTTTACAGTCCATTGAAGGGGCAGAGCCAACTCTTGAAATTGAGGAAAAACGTGCAGAATTAACAGCACTACTTGATTTAGTGGAAGGAGTTTTATAGCATGAAATCAGTAAATGGTCAGGAAATTATACAACTATTTGAATCATGGTCACCAAAGCATCTTGCGTGTATGGAGAATGATCCAATTGGACTTGCCATTGGAACGTTAAATAAACCTGTAAACAAAGTATTAGTGACATTAGATGTCAATGACGCCGTAGCAGACGAAGCGATTGCCCAAGGCTGTGAACTGATTATAGCGCATCATCCGCCTATTTTCCGTCGACTAGCGAATATTCGTACGGACAATCCCGCTGGACAATTATACGAAAAACTTATTAAACATGATATTGCGGTCTATGCCGCACATACAAATTTAGATGTAGCGGAAGGTGGCGTCAATGATTTATTAGCTGATGCATTGCTGCTCGAAAATCGCTCTATTTTAGAAGAAACGTATGCTGAGGATGTTTTAAAACTAAGCGTTTTTGTACCGACTGCCGATGCAGACGTGCTGCGTGAGGCATTAGCAAAAGCGGGAGCAGGTCGTTTAGGGTGTTATGAAGCGTGCAGTTATACATCGAGTGGAGAAGGGCGTTTCCGTGCACTTGAAGGGGCAAATCCGCATGTTGGTTCGATTGGAGAATTACATGTCGAGGAAGAAGTCAAAGTGGAAGTGGTTTTGCCCGCGTCCATTAAAAACCGCGTATTGAAGGCACTGTTAAATGCCCATCCATATGAGGAGCCTGCGTATGATATCATTCGCTTGGAGCAACAAACGAATCGTATGGGATTAGGTCGTGTTGGCTATTTACCAAAAGAAATGCTGTTACAAGATTTTGCAGAGTTTGTAAAGAAACAACTAGATGTACCAACTGTTCGTGTTGTCGGCGATTTGCAGTCAACAGTAAGAAAGATTGCCCTAGTCGGTGGAGATGGCAATAAGTATATTTATACGGCAAAGCGTGCAGGTGCCGATGTCTTTTTAACAGGCGATATGTATTTCCATACGGCACAGGATGCACAAGCAATTGGTTTGCAAATTGTAGACCCAGGTCATCATGTTGAAAAAGTAATGATAGCGGGTGTTGCGAAAAAAATGGCAACATTGTGTGAGACCAAAAAATATAGAGTAGAATTTGTCCAATCGACTATTCATACAGAACCATTTTTATTTGTTTAAGAGAGGGGAATACTTGTGGCAAATGGGAAACCTGCTGGGAATAATGCAGGCAAGTTATGGATTATTATCGGCTTACTAATTGCTGTGTTTGGTGGCGGTATGACACTTATGACAAATATGATGAATGAGAAAAAAATAGATGCCATGACCGAGCAATGCGAAAACGATGGAGGCAAAGCCATCGTGTCAAAAGAAAAGAATTTTCTAGCAACAAACTATTCATTTGAATGTAAAAAATAGTATGATTCACGTATGAATGAACGCAACTTTTAAAGGAAGTTCCTTTAAAGGTTGCGTTTTTTTGTTATGGTCTTAAAGATAAATCTACTATTTTTCCATTGTTATATAAATATTTAAAATATATTGATTTTTCTATTATCTTATGCTATAAAAAAATAATTAAATGAGAATCAATTGAGAATTTAAATTGTAGGAATGTGGAACAGTGTTGACGATAACAAAATGCTAGAAATAGGAGGTATATTTCTATATGAAAAGAGGCGATGAAATTAAAAAGATTCCAGCACTGTATCTTACTCTAATGCTAATTTTTCTTTCGTTAATAATATTAATCAGGAATTATGATAGTCAGCCTACTTGGATAACGGTTTTTGCGATATTTAGCATTTTAGGATTTTCCGTATTCACCTATTTGGATAGAGATAAATTTTTCAAAAAGTAAAGTACTTAATAAAACATAGCTATTATGCAAAATTCTTCCTTGTCAAATGAAAGGAGGTGAGCCATATGTTAGCCAAAAAAACTGAGAGGATAAAAATAGTCGTGATAGCGTTGGTGGCATTATTGTTATGGCCATCTGGGGCTTTGGCAGTGTCACATCATGCTATGACAGCAACAGTTGCTACACAAAGTGATTCATTCAATCGCGGAGATGTTTCTCGTAAATGGCTAGCACCAGGACCAATCACACAATATCCAAATGAAGGTGGCACTTGGCAGTATGGATTTTGGAATGCGAAAGTTTGTTCATACTACAAAGTGGATCGCTGTCATGGAAGCACGGTGATACTGAATTACAGTGACCAGTTAAAATCTACATAGTGTAATTTGAACAATCAAATTAGCAAACATTAATAGAAGTATTGATGTTTGGAGGGATATTTCTGTATGAAAAGAGGCGGTGAAGGTGAAAAAAATTAAAAAAATTCCAGCACCTTATGTTTATCTAATGCTAATATTTATTTCGTTACAATCATTAATAAGAGATTATGAAAGTCAGCCTATTTGGATAACGGTTTTTGCGATATTTAGCATTTTAGGATTTTCCGTACTCACATATTTGGATAGAGATAAATTTTTTAGAAAGTAAAGTGTTCTATCAATTTCTATCCATTACATAATAAAAAATAGCCATAAATTCTTCCTTGTCAAATGAAAGGAGGTGAGCCATATGTTAGCCAAAAAAACTGTGAGGGTGAAAATAGTAGTGTTAGCGTTGGTGGCATTATTGTTATTGCCATCTGGGGTTTTGGCAATGTCTTATAATGCTAATGATCCTCTATTTGCTGCATCATCTAAAGTTGCCACACAAAGTGATCCATTCAACCGAGGAGACATTTCTCGTAAATGGCTAGCACGAGGACCAATCACACAATATCCAAATGAAGGTGGCACTTGGCAGTATGGATTTTGGAATGCTAAAGTTCGTTCATACTACACTGTGGATCGCTGTCATGGAAGCACAGTAGAATTGAATGGTAATCAATCTAGATCAATTGATACTAGAGCAGGCGAAAGATCTATTGCTGAACTTTGGGCAGTACAGCATCCTCGCCACGTTGATCAATATTACTATCGAGTATGCGATTAATTACTAAAGATTCCATACTTTAGAGGCTTGTAATGTCTTTCGCAGTAGGCTTTCCAAGCTTCTCAATGAAAATGAAAGATTAGGGGGAGTGGTTATGCTTAAAAGAGTAGTGCAACTGACATCTTTGATTTGTGTAATGATGCTGTCTCTGCTTATTTTTCAATATACGTCACTTGTCCAACAGCGGTTGCCATTAGGCACTACCAATCAATTTGATTTAAATCTTGCTGAAACTACGATTGCAAAAGATCAATTGATTTCGGATCTTAACCGACTAACAGATCAATATAATGCAATTGTAGTCAAAACTTCAGTAGATCCAGAAAACTACAACAACAAAAAAGATATCATCTATTTTGGTACTGCCAAACCAGCATTTCATGGTTTGCTTATAGAGCAAAAAGAAATTAAGTGGTTCGATTCTTCTTTAACAGGTGACTTGCTTTCAACTGCAGAAATAGGCACCCGTTCTTTATCAGGCACCTATGCTTTTAACGCTGGAAAAGATTTTCAAGTAGCAGTAAATGATTGGGCGCAACAGCATCAAATTCGGATTTTATTTGTTCAAGAACCATCGATATTTACAATCGTTTATGCATTCTTATTTCAAAATGGTACAGGGAATGCAGTGCTCGCTTCCTTGCTGTTATTAGTAACGACCATTATTACGTGGATATTTCAACATGCAAAAGCAAGGTCTATTCGATTATTAGGCGGCGTTAAAGCTGGGAAAATTCATGTGGAGGATACAACAACAATAGTATCTTTTGTCTTTGTCGGATTTTTACTAGGTTTGTTTATGTCATTAGGCTATGTAGGTGTCATAAAGGATATTCGACAAATTCCATTGGTATTCAATCGTCTACTACTTTGTTTAGTGCTATTCTTAATTGTCGTTGGGTTCATCACAGCCTTGCTTTCACTAATGGCTAGCCCCAAAGCTGCCCATATTGCCAAAAGACAAATTCCGTTGAAGCGGTTTTCCGTAATGGGAAAGCTAAGTCATGTTCTTGTTATAATTTTATCGCTCATTGTTATCCCGACCATTATCACATCTATACTAATAACCAATCAACTGTCAAAAGACTATGCGCTTTGGGACAAAATGCACAATATCGTTCGGCTATCCATGTCTGACTTGGATTCATTAGAACAAGAGGCGGTACTTCCCGATGTAGAAGACTTTTTTTCTAAAATGCAAGAGGCTAATAATTTAAGTCTTTCTTTAGTTATTGATAAAGCGATTTTTTTAGAGCCATCTGAGATGAGTGGATATGATCATATTATTATGACAGATCGAGCTTGGATTGATTTGCTAGAAATAGGTGTGGAAACAGAAGGCAAGGGCGGGAAACTCATTGCAAAAAATGTTAAAGATTTACCAGATGAATTGGCTTCGTTTTTAAAAGGGCAAATTCCGCTATGGACGAAACATAATGATGTTTATCCAGCGCAAGGTTTAACTTTTTACGAATATGTGGGAACGAAATTTCTTGCATTACCACCAAATGTTGGTTTAGCAGGGGAAACAGTGCAAGCAGAAAATCCGTTAGTTATACTGATAGATGGTCAGCTAACAGACATTGTAAAAACGAAAGGGTTCTTAATATCTTTAGCTTCTAGTGGAAATATCGTTTTTTTTGATGAGAATCATTTACAAGCAGCTTTAGCTAACTCCGTTATGAAACCTTCTATTACGTCGATTAATGGGATAGCAGACGTTGCTTTGGAAACGGCTCAAAGGTTTAAACAACAATACGTTTACTATATTGTATCGGGAATACTTATTGTCGTAACTATGTTTTTGACTGCTATATTAAATGGCAGACTGTGGGCAGGCACGAATGGTAAACGTATTTTCACCTTGCACACCTTTGGCTACCCATACACATCGATTATTAGACCGGCTTTAAAGCGACAACTAATGACAATCATTTTAACAACAATTCTTGGTTCCATCATTGGTTATTTTATCCACTATATGCAACTTAGCGTTATACTTTTATCTGCATTGCTTGTCGGAATCTTATATTGGCTAGGTAGTTACATTTCCTTTCAAAATTCCGCAAAACAAGCATTTTATCGTACGAGTCATCGGCACAATTAATGTCTTAAAGGAGTAATGAATATGATTATTCAAACGAAAAATATTGGCATTGAAATTAGTGGCAAAACGATTTTTTCTAATATTTCTCTTGAGATCAACCCGAATGAAATGATTGCCATTACCGGTCCATCTGGTAGTGGCAAAACAACACTGTTAAATTGTCTAGGTCTTATTCAATCAGTTAATAACGGGGACATCCTAATAGAAAATCAAAATGCTAGTCAATGGAAGGAAAAAGAAAAAATAAGTTTTTGGAAAGACAAAGCGGCATTTATTTATCAAGACTATGGCATTATTGAGGATGAAAATGTCAGTTATAATGTGACATTAAATAAGCGACAAGCCAAAACACAGGTTGTGGACGAAATCCTACATACAGTTGGACTTGGTGGAAGAGGGCATGATATGGCGGCTGTGTTATCAGGAGGAGAAAAACAGCGTCTAGGCGTAGCACGCGCCATTTATAAGAAAGCCACAATTATCTTTGCGGATGAACCAACAGCCTCTCTTGATCAATCGAACAGAGAAATCATTATTAATCTACTAAGAAAGTGTAGTGAAAACGGTGCTAGTGTGATTATTGCAACGCATGATGAAAGGCTTGTAAGTGTTTGTGATCGAAGTATAAATTTGAAACCATTTATGTAAAAGAAGCGAAACGGTGGATTATTGTTCTGGTGTTCCAGGGCTTCATGACAACCTACCTTTAAATGTGATAAAAATAAAAATTCACTATACAAATTTCTACCTTCGTCTATACTTGATTTAACGCAATGCAGAAGGGAGTGGCGAAATGTGTTTATCCGTTTAACTAAGGAGCAACAAGAACAAATCATCGCCGATATACAACGCTTTTTCTATAATCAACGTGAAGAGGATATTTCCTATTTTGAGGCAGAAAGGGTATTTGATTTTGTAAAAGAGAATATTGCTCCATATATTTATAATGCGGCCATTTCAGATGCAAAATATGTAGTGGAAAGTCAATTATCAGCGCTGGACGAAGAACTGATGGCTTTGGAACGCCCAATAAAAATAAAATGACAGTGCCAGTCACCCAAACAATTATGAAAATTCAAAGAAACTTCTCCATAGGATAATCAAATGCATTATGATAATGGTAGCAGAATTCATTATAAAAAAGTTCTGGCAAATACCTTGATAACATTCTAACAAAAAGTGGGGAAGTTTATGCAAATAGTAACTGTTCAACATTATGATGCATTTAGTACGGAGCCTAATAAGGGGAATCCTGCTGGGGTTGTAGTGGAAGGAAGCCAATACAGTGAGCAAGAAATGCAAGAGATTGCTAGAATGGTAGGCTTTAATGAAACTGCCTTTGCCTTGCCATCTAATCAAGCAGACATACGTATCCGTTATTTTACACCAGGGCACGAGGTGGATTTATGTGGACACGCCACAATGGCAACCATTTATGCTCTACAAACACAAGGGTTTTTAGCAAATAAATCAAGCATTACAATTGAAACGAAGGCGGGGATCTTACCAATCCTGCTGGAAGAAAAACAGGAAAAGCTATACATAACAATGCAACATGCGGCACCACAATTCGTAGATTTTAACGGATCTAAGGCAGCGCTTGCACAGTCTATAGGCTTAAACGAGGATGAATTACATGCAGAATTACCTATTGTCTATGGAAGCACAGGCTTATGGACTTTATTAATACCTGTTCAACACTTAGCCTCGTTTGAAAAAATGAGTCCACAAACCGCTACATTTCCGTCTATATTAAAAGAAATGCCAACAGCATCGTTGCATCCATTTTGTTTACAAGCATTCGATAAGTCGGCAGATATGCATGCCAGACATTTTTCATCGCCATACTCTGGAACAATACAAGATATCGTAACAGGGACGGCTTCAGGAGTCATGGGAGCATATTATGCAAAGTATATTAATCCTGAAGTGTCATATCCGAAAACACTTGTTGTTGAGCAAGGGCAAGAGCTTGACCGAGATGGTCGCGTCCATGTTCATGTAAACAAAGTAGATGGTGAAGTGGATATTTCAATCACAGGAACAGCTGTCTATGTAAAGGAAGTGCCAGTCACTCAAACAATTCTCACACAATTTCAAACAAAAGAGACTGTTCTATATTAGAACAGTCTCTCTGCTATACCAGAAATTTCCTTACTTTTGTAGTATGTCACATACTCTACCTATTTGACCATCTGTTAAACGAACTTTAATACCATGTGGATGGTTCGAGGAATTGGTTAAAATATCTTTCACGATACCTCTCGTTTTAACACCTGTTCGCTGATCTTTTTTAAGAATAATATTGACCTCTAGGCCCGGATAAATATCTTTTCGATTTTGACCGTTCATACTGTACCTCACATTTATATAGCATGACTCAAATTATAGCATATGTGTCGTTAGTTACCTATGGCAAATAGAGATTGAAAAAGTGAGGCTACTAAAGCGACAAATAAAGTATCATCTGATTGAAATAGCTTATAGACAATTCCTTCACGTTGAATCCCGCTATCTACAAAGCTTGCACTCGCAATTTTTTCATCATTGCAATATAAAAATGCCGTTGAAGTAAAGTCTTTCTCAAAGCGAAAGACGAGACCATCCATTGTAAAGGAATAGGAAGATTCCAATAATTGAACTGTTTTTCGCTGAATAGGTATCATACTTCCATCTGGCATGATTAAATGATGGCTTACGCCTTGTGTTAACAATGTGGAACGCACTTGAAAAAGAGCTTCTCCTTTCGTAGTGCGTGTTTCATAGCGATGTGGCAACGATTGTTGTGTTGCTACTAGCGCAGCTACATTCAGTACTTTCACAATATTGGAACGCTTTACAGGTTGGAGAATACAAACTGTTTCATGGTCACTATTTAGGATAGGGTACTTTGACGGTCTATCAAATGCTTGGGAATATGTAAGTGTAAATGTTGCCATAAAAAAACCTCCAATTTACTTACTATACGAGTAAGCAAGACTGGAGGTTTCATTATTTAGTGTTGGGAATCATTTTAACTTTGTGCATGCTGTCTGCTCCGAGTCGATGTTATTTTCCCTGTGAAACGGCATTTTATTTTTTGTAATTTCACTACATTTTTTGATATATATATGATTAAATTGATGTAATAATAACAATATTATGTCTTGTTTTCTAAAAAAACTTGTATCATGCTTTTTTTATGTAGTAAAATTACAAATAAATTTGGGAGGTGATTTTCAATTGTTAAGCTTCGAAGAAAGAATTAATAGCAAAATGAACTCGCTAACTATTTCTGAGAGGAAGGTAGTTGAACAGTTAAAAATGCATGAGCAACCCTTTTTGCTATCAATGAACGAACTTTCACTATTGAGCAAGGTGAGTGAGCCGAGTGTTGTTCGACTGTATAGAAAGCTTGGTTATGCTAGTTACCAAGAGTTAAAAGTAGCACTTGCTCAAGAGCAAGTGAATAACCGTTTCACATTAATAGCGAACGACAATGACATTAAGGATGATGATCTTGCTGATATCGTTTTCGATAAAATGGCCGATCAGCTTGCTACAGCGATGTCGATGACGAAAGAAAAAATAAACGTTCAACAGATGGAAGAAGCGGTTCAAATTATCTCAAAAGCAGACAGGTTGTTTTTTTTCGGACAAGGTCTTTCAGGTAACATTGCAGAAGACGGTGCTCATAAATTTATGAGAATGGGCGGTACGACAATCGCTGTAAAGGATCCACATTACCAAGCAATTTATGCTAACCATATGAGTAAAGATGATGTTGTCATTGTCATATCGCATTCTGGAGAAACAGTCAATATTATAGAGGTAGTGAAAATGAGTCAAAAAAATGGAGCATTTGTCATTGTTATTACATCGAATTCAAACACAACGCTTGCTCAAATGGCTGATACATTGCTTCTTACGCAGGCGCAAGAGACAGAAAAGCGATCGGATGCGATGGTCAGTCGCCTCGTGCAACTTGCTTTAATTGACACCTTATTTACAAGGGTTGTTGCAATCGGAGGGAGTTATGTAAAAGAAGCCATTAATCGTTCAAGATTAGCTGTTACTAGAATGAAGAAGTAAATGATAAATAAAAATGTAAGCGTTGTCACCTTAACTAAATTTTTACTTAAGGAGGATACACTACAATGTTAACAGGTCATACACTCATTTTTGGGTTTGTTCTTGCTTTAATTGTTTTATTTGTCCTTATTATTAGATTCAAATGGGATGCCTTCGTTTCTCTTTTAGTCGTTGCCCTTGGTCTTGGCTTATTATCAGGCATTCCCGCGAAAGAAATCCCTGGCATTATCGCTTCTGGATTTGGCAATACACTAGCTGGTGTTGGTATTTTAATCGGACTTGGAATACTATTTGGTCAATTTTTAGCATCATCAGGAGCCATCAATAAAATTGCTACTGGGATGCTAAGCGTCTTTGGAGTGAAAAAATCTCCCTACGCTATTGCCATGACATCGATTACTGTTTCAATTCCTGTATTCTTTGATGCAGCGTTTATTATTTTACATAAATTAATCCAAAATATTTCCCTTAAAACAAAAATAGCACTTGCTACTTTTGTTGCCATTCTTTCGATTGGGTTAATTACTGCCCATAGTTTAATTATCCCGACACCAGGGCCATTAGTGGTTGCTGACCAAACAGGGTCGGATATCGGAGTATTTCTTCTTTATGGATTGCTTGTTTCAATTCCTGGCGTACTCGTAGGTGGTGTCATGTATGGAAAGTTTATCGGGAAGCGCATTGCAAATAATGGACGTCTTGATGATTATGAAATGTCTGAAGGAAATAGCACAATTGCTGACAGAAAAGAAATTTCAACAGTTCTTTCATTTGGCATACTCGCTTTACCAATCATGTTGATTTTATCGAACACATTCATGAATTTACTGTTCAGAGACAGCCCAGAACATTTCATTCCAACTATATTTTCCATTATCGGAGATAAAAATGTTGCGCTGTTAATTAGTTTAGTTGTCGCGATGTTTGCCTTAAAGCCATACATCAGGGAAGATTCTAAAACTGTGTTTGCCAAAGCATTTGATCAATGTGGTTTGGTCATCCTTATTACTGGAGCAGGTGGTGCCTTTGGTAAAGTGGTTCAAGAGACAGGCATCGGTGATTTACTAATTGCTATGATGCAAGGGCTTAATATGCCTGCCTTATTGCTTGCATTTTTATTTTCGCAAATCCTTCGTGCATCGCTAGGGTCTGCCACGGTGGCGCTTGTGACAACATCTGCAATTATGGGTCCGTTAGCGACGGAACTTGGCGTATCGCCAGTCTTACTGGGTCTTGCAATTTGTGCAGGCGGCGTCGGTTTATCACTTCCTAACGATTCAGGTTTCTGGGTAGTAAGTAAATTTGGACGTTTATCCATAACAGAAACAATAAGAGTTTGGACAATTGGGGGCTTCTTATCAGGTGTAACCGTATTACTATTCGTCTACATTCTCAGCATATTCCAAGGAATTTTACCAGGATTATAATTTACTTGTTTAATAGCGTTGCTTTAGATACGAAAAAGGTATTTATCACTGATTAATGAACAACTAGATTGGAGCTGAAGTCAAAATGAAGAAAAAAATAGGATTTATTGGACTTGGCATTATGGGGGCGCCAATGGTACGCAACCTTTTGAAAAAAGGGAATGATGTGACTGTATTCGATATAAATCCAACCACAGTTGATATGCTTACACAAGAAGGCGCAAACAAGGCAGCTTCTAGTAAGGAAGTAGCATTAACAAGTGATGTGGTGATTACAATGTTACCGCAAGGGGCAGATGTTTACCAAGCTATTTTCGGCGAACAGGGGGTAATGGAAGGTGCTCGTCCGGATATGATTATTATCGACATGAGCTCAGTCACACCTTCAGAATCAAAAGAAATGTTCGAGCTCTCTGCCAAACGAGGCGTTCATTTCCTTGATGCACCAGTGAGTGGGGGGGAGCCAAAAGCAATTGATGGAACATTGACAATTATGGTTGGTGGAAAGGTAGAGATATTTGAAAAGGTAAAAGACATTCTTGGTAATATGGGGAGTAACATTGTCCATGTTGGTGATACAGGCTGTGGCACTACGGCAAAGCTAGCTAATCAAATAATCGTAAATTTAAATATTGCTGCTATTTCCGAAGCACTTGTGCTAGCGACAAAAGCCGGTATTCATGTGGGGAAAATGTACGAGGCAATTCGTGGTGGACTTGCGGGAAGTACCGTAATGGATGCTAAAATTCCAATGATTCTTAATCGAAACTTTCAAGCGGGTGGCCGTGTGGACATTAATCTGAAAGATATAAAAAATGTAATGAATACTGCACATGAGCTAGCGGTTCCACTGCCATTATCGGCGCAACTTTTAGAGATTTTTTATAGTTTAAAGGCAGATGGAAAAGAGAGATTGGATCACGCAAGTATTGTCCAACATTATGAGAAATTAGCGAATGTTGAAGTTTCAAGAGAGGGGTAATCATCATGGTAACGAAAAAAACATCGGAAGTATTATCGAGCCTTCTTGAATCGAATCATAAGCAAATTCAACTAAAATTAAAGGATGAGCTAAGGAGTTTTCATCATAAAATCGTTGTTCTTGATGATGACCCAACTGGTGTTCAAACCGTTCATGGTGTGTCAGTTTATACGGATTGGACAGAAGAAAGCATTCAGCAAGGATTTCGCGAAAAGAATCAGGTTTTTTTTCTGTTAACAAACTCCCGCAGTTTTTCGGCAGAGGAAACAGCCTTCGTCCATCGGGACATCGCACACCGTGTACATGCTATTTCTTTGCAAGAAGGAAAGCCTTATGTGTTGATTAGTCGAGGGGATTCCACATTGCGAGGCCATTACCCGCTAGAGACGGAAACATTGAAAACTTCAATTGAAGAAATTTCTGATACAACGTTTGATGGGGAAATTATTATTCCTTTTTTTGAAGAAGGCGGTCGTTTAACAATCCATAATATTCATTATGTTCAGTATGGAGATGAACTTGTTCCAGCAGGTGAAACTGAATTTGCGAAAGACCGTACTTTTGGTTTTGTTTCCTCTCATTTGGGCGAATGGATTGAAGAAAAAACAAAAGGTGCTTATACAAAAGAAGATACAATTTATATCACGCTTGAAGACTTACGCTCACAAAATATGAAAGCCATACAAGCGCAATTACTAGCAGCAAAAAATTTTAGGAAAATCGTTGTCAATGCAGCAGCTTATAGTGATGTTGAAGTATTTGTTATTGCCTTGCTTCAAGTCATGAAAGCAGGGAAATCATTTATTTTTAGGAGTGCCGCTTCTTTAACAAAGGTTTTAGGCGGTATTTCGGATAAGCCACTTTTATCAAGAGATGAGCTGATGACAGATAAGTCGTCCAGCGGGGGACTGATTGTAGTTGGTTCCCATGTGCAAAAAACAACAGACCAATTATACGCACTTCTGGATAGTGGACTTGTCACAGGGGTAGAGCTTAACGTTCATCTTGTGCATGATGATGAGAAGTTTCAACAAGAGGTTCAACGTGTTCGCACTACTTGCGAAGAGCTAATCAGTGCAGGTAAATCCGTAGTGTATTACACTCGTCGCGAGAGGCTAGATTTAGGAGAAAACCAAGGTGAAAACGAACTTCAATTAGCTGTTAAAATTTCAAATGCTGTGACAAGTATTGTTTACAATTTACAGGTACAGCCAAAATACATTGTTGCAAAAGGCGGAATTACTTCTTCAAGCGTGGGAACAATTGGACTATCGGTTAAGCGTGCGACAGTAGCTGGCCAAATAAAACCCGGAATTCCCGTATGGAAAATAGGACAAGAAAGCAAATTCCCCGATTCATGTTACATCATTTTCCCTGGCAATGTCGGCACAATCAATACGCTAAAAGAAGTGATTGAAGTGTTGGAAGGAGAAATAAAGTAACCATTTTGAACATATTTAACCTTTTAGAGAAAAGATAAACCGAACTTCTTGCTACTAATGAAGGCGTTACGGTTTTTCTTTTTATGTTAAAATAGTTATTTATTCCATAGAAAAGGGAAGTGGAAAAATTGATGATTTGGTGTACATTCTTTCCTATGTTTCAGCTAACTAGGAAAAGTTTATGCTGAAAACGGCTGTGCAGGCATTTTTTTGTTCGTTAGTCCTACATATACTATTCGTTTTCATTATGTATGGATGGTCATATATTAAAGAGATTTTCGGAAAGGTAAAACTAGGGGAGAGATATGTAGCAGAAAGTCATACCGATGTGATGTTCGTTTTTATAGGTTCCCCGATCGTTTTTATAGTGACGTCGTTTTTGGGAATAGCAATAGTAAGTGCTTTTCTGATTCGCTTGACTAAAAAATTTCTTAAGACACGGGGCGTGCAAGAAAACTAGCAAAAGGATTGACTTACTATAAAAAACATCCAATCTACTAACTTTACTAGTAGATTGGATGTTTTATGTTTAAGCGTTGTGAATCATTTCACCTGAAAGAGCGCGTTTTTCTTGGTCCGTATCAAATTCTTTTTCCATCTTCGATACGACAACTGTTGCTACACCGTTACCAATTAGGTTAGTGACAGCACGAGCCTCAGACATAAAGCGGTCTACACCTATTAACAGAGCAATACCTTCTACAGGAATCATCGGGAATGCAGCAAGTGTTGCAGCTAGTGTAATAAAGCCTGAGCCTGTGACACCGGCAGCACCTTTAGAAGTTAACATTAAAATCCCTAGTAAAGTAAGCTGATGCCAAATATCTAAATCTACCCCATAAGCTTGGGCAATAAAAATAGCCGCCATGGATAAATAAATGGAAGTACCGTCCAAGTTAAAAGAATAACCTGTTGGCATAACAAGTCCAACTACTTGTTTTGAACAACCGTAATTTTCTAATTTGCGCATCATAGAAGGTAGCGCAGATTCTGAAGAAGAAGTACCGATTACGATAAAAATTTCATCTTTGATGTATTTAATAAATTTAAAAATATTAAAGCCAAAGTAACGTGTAATTAAACCAATAATGACAACAATAAATAGGAACATTGTAAGGTACACAGAGAGCATTAAGAAACCTAAATTACCAAGCGATTTTAAACCGAAGTTCCCAATTGTGTAACTCATCGCACCAAATGCACCAATTGGAGAAATTTTCATCACCATATTGACAATTTTAAAGAAAATATCTGCAACGTGTTCAAAAAATTTGATAACAGGTTTTGCTGGTTCACCTATAGCAGCAGCAGCTAAACCGAATAATACTGCAGAAAATAAGACAGGCAATAACTCGCCATTTGCTAGTGCACCAACTACATTATCAGGGATAATTTGCATTATAAATGCTCCAAATCCATGCTCAGCAGCAGCAGCTTGCTCTGTATATTGAGCAACATCTGCAGCATTGGCTGCATCAGTATTAAATCCTTTACCAGGTTGAATAATATTTACTACAAGTAAGCCAATCGCAAGTGCGAAAGTAGAGACAATTTCAAAATAAATTAATGCTTTCCCACCAATTTTTCCGACCTTTTTCACATCGCCCATGCTACCAATTCCGATAACGACCGTTAAGAAAATTATAGGTGCAATTAACATCTTAATTAATTTAATAAATATATCAGCTAGTATTTTTAAGCTAGCACCGAACTCTGGGAATGCGGCTCCAACAATAATACCGAGTACGATGGCAATCAGCACTTGTACTGTTAAGTTTTTAAAATTTATACGCATAATACTTCCCCCTTGAAAAATGTATAATTTGTGAACGCTTTCATGTGGTTATCATAGCTGAAATTTTCCGACAATAGTTTTTATGACCGTAAAGTTTCTATTGTTCATTTTGTTCATTTTTCGTTTCGATAGTTTGGAAGTTAGTAATATCAAGGGTTGAAGGCTGTTTTATAGTAGATTATAAATTATTGAATCTATTATAATACAAAAGAAAAAATCCTCACGAAAAGTGAGGATTTAGCCAAAATGACCAAAAAGTTTAGGGAGAAACAATTTTTTGGATTTCAGATAGTATATGATGCTGTTTGACATCTGATTTATAGAAATCATAGACAGGAGCTAGTTTTTCTTGAAAACGTTGTCGTTCTGCATCACTCATTGTGTAAATTTCAAAATCGTTCTCTTGTTGTAGTTTACGTAAATCATTGCTGTTCATAAAAACTGCTTGCTTAAATTGCCAGTCAGTAGTTTCTTTCATCGCTTCCATTAGTTGTTTTTGAACTTTGGGTGGTAGCTGTTCCCAAAATTTTTCATTCATTAAAACCGAATAACCTAAAATACCATGTTTAGTTAATGTCATATTTTTTTGAACTTTGTAAAAGCCTTTGGAAAAAATATTAGATGCCGTGTTCTCTTGTGCATCGATAGCGTGTGCTTCAAGGTCAGTAAAAATTTCACTAAAGGAAATCGATACTGGCGTTGCACCTGCTAAGCTGAATTGTTTTTCAAGTGTTTTGCTTGGCATGGTACGTATGCGTAACCCTTGTAAATCCTCAAATGAATGAATTGGATGCTCGGCAGTTAAATGTTTAAAGCCATTATGCCAAAAACCGAGGCCGCGAACATTAAAAGGCTTCAGCTCATCTAGTAATTGTTCACCGATGGGTCCTGTCAAAACTTCACGTACTTCATCATCTGTATGAAAAAGATAGGGCAGATCAAGTACTTGCCAATCTGGTAGGTAAGAAGTCATTTTAGAAAAAGTAGGGATAATCATTTCAACTTTTCCATCTTGTAACGCTTGGAATTCATTTTCATCGTTATATAGCGAGGCATTTGGATAGACATGTACTTTAACCTTACCATTTGTTTTTTCTTCAACAAGTTCTGCAAATTTAGTTGCAGCTTGTCCTTTCGGCGTATTCTCCGCTACAACATGACTTAAATGGATGGTAATTTGTTTGTCGAGTCCTTTTTGTTCATCATCATACGGCAAGGTTTTCGAAAACAGAAAACCTTGCTGTATACTAAATACAATCGTTAAAACGAAAACAGTGGCAATCGTTCCAAAAATAAAATTTTTCATATAATACACCCAATTGATTCGTATTTTCACATGTTTTTGTTATTCTAACATAGGGAGAAAGCTAATACATAGTAAGAAGGAGGCAATGATATTGAAATTTCAAAAATTATCGATGAAGGGAAAAATCATGTCTCTTACTTTTTTTATACTCATGCTTTCCTTTAGTATTGGTGGTACGTTTTTACTAGGGTTTGTGATGAACGAGCAAAAAGAAAAGTTAGCAGAACAGGCGTTATTGGTAGCAAAAACCGTATCACAGTTACCAGAATTAAAATCGGCCATTGCAAACAGCGATTTTTCAGAAGCAACTAAACATATTAATCCTGTTGTGGAAGAAATTAGGGATATTAACGGAGCACAGTATATTGTGGTTCTCGATATGCAACGACGCAAGTACTCCCATCCGAACTCTGAAGAAATAGGGACAATATCACAGTCAGGTGATTTAAACGCGGCATTTTCGGAGCATTATTATACATCAATCGCGCATGGTGAACATGGCGATATGGTGCGTGCTTTTGTCCCGATTATGAATCATGACGGACGTCAAATTGGCGTAGTGATTGTAGGGTTTAGTGTGTTAACAGTTAGCGAGCTACTATCGTCTATACAAAAAGAGCTAATCATTACATTAGTTATGTCATTGTTATTTAGCGCATGGGGTGCTCAAACTTTAGGGCGACATATGAAAAAGCAAATGTTTGGATTAGAACCACACGAAATTGCTAAAATGTATGTGGAACGAACTGAAACATTTAACGCAATGCATGAGGGAATTATTGCCATTGATAAAGAATTTACAATTACAATCTTTAATGAAAAAGCATGTGATATATTAGGCGTAGCACACCGACCTTCGGCATTAATAGGCAAAAAAATCTTCGAAGTATTACCAGATACACGTCTACCCGAGATATTAGCGCTAGATCGCCCACTATATAATCGTGAACTTTATATCAATAATCATAGTATTATGAGCAATCGGATTCCTATACAGGTAAATGGTGAAACCGTTGGTGCGGTGGCTATGTTCAAGGATCGTACAGAAGTGAAAAAGCTAGCCGAAGAACTTACAGGTGTAAAGGCGTTTGTACAGGCATTACGTGTCCAAACGCATGAACATAAAAATAAATTGCATACGATTGCTGGTCTTTTACAGCTTGGCCATTATGATCAGGCACTTACTTACTTAACGCAAGTAAAAGAAGAACATGATGAAATTACGAAGTTTTTAAATGAGCGCATTAAAAATGAAAATATATCGGGTCTATTGCTCAGTAAAATTGCTCATGCGAAAGAGCATGGGATTACACTTGAAATAGACAGAGCTAGTCGTCTGACAACATTTCCGAAAAATTTAGATCATCACGATTTTGTTATTATTTTTGGGAATCTAATCGAAAATGCCTTTGATGCATTAAAGGATAGTCCGATGGAAGAAAAGGTTGTGCATATATCGGTGGATGAAGATGAAGATGTACTGGCAATATTAGTAACGGATAACGGTGTCGGCATGTCAGAGGCAGTAAAGGCACATATTTTTGATAATGGCTATTCGACTAAAGAAAAAAAGGGTCGAGGAATTGGACTATATTTAATAAAAGAAATTGTCCAAAAAGGACAGGGTGAAATTGAAGTAATAAGTGAGCCGAACAAAGGGACGAGCTTTTTATTAACATTTTATCATTCTTAATATACAGCGATTTTTTCGCTAATGAGTTGTACTAGAGTATATGGAGGGCTTGACAGTGACACAAATAAACGTGTTATTAATAGAGGACGATCCGATGGTGCGGGAAGTAAACCGTCAATTCATCGAAAAAGTAGCCGGATTTGAGGTAATAGGACAAGCCTCAAACGGCGTAGAGGGCATAGAGCAAATTTGTTCGTTACAACCAGACCTTGTATTTATGGATATTTTTATGCCAGAGCAGGATGGCCTAACAAGCTTGCGGAAAATTCGAGAATTGAAAATACCAGTCGACGTTATTACCGTAACAGCAGCCAATGATATGGAAACAGTTAAACAAGTTTTGCACCTTGGTGTCTTCGATTATATCATGAAGCCTTTTTCATTTGAGCGCGTACAAGGAACGCTGGAAAATTACAAGCGCTTTAAGCAACAAATGCAAACAGAAAGAGAATTTACGCAAGGAGAGCTCGATCAATTATTCCATTATCATAATGAACAAGAAAAACGTGAGCTAGCAAATGAAGAAAAGTCTGAAAAAACGTTGCCGAAAGGCTTTAATCGAGCAACACTTGAAAAAGTGGTTCATTATTTACAATCAGTGGACGGTGCATCAGCAGAAGATGTTGCCAGTGGGGTGGGCATTGCGCGTGTAACAGCAAGACGGTACTTAGATTATTTAGAAAAACAACAGGAAATTACGATGGATGTCCATTACGGTGGTATTGGTCGCCCAATTAATTATTATTTTAGTAAATGACACTAAGGTGTGCAGAGCGGAAAGCGCCTGTCATAGCTTAAAGCTGGAAAGCAAGAAAGAAGCTGAGACAAAACTAAAAAAATTTAAGGAACAGAGGAAAGGTGTTCGTAAATTTTTGCTATTATTGGAACTTAACCGTTATTTGCAAAAAAATAGAGGTTTTCACTAGTTGTTGGTAGCGAAGGTGATGACTCCTGCTCAGAACGCACACACCGTAAGACGCGGGCATTCCGCGCGTTAGCGAGGGTTGCGGCTTACTGTGCTGAGCGGAAAGCAGCGCCGAAGCGGACAACAACGGCGCAGCAAAAAAGTGTTAGATTGATGACAATCAATCTAACACTTTTTCGTTTTGTTCAAGTACTTTTAACATCGCCCTAAGTCAATTAATAAGGCATAATTTTATCGACAGGTTTAGGCGTTTTAATTTTTGGTAAAATTTTATCAAGTGTCACCGTACGTTGGATCGTATGCGTTGTTTCGTCATTTTCATCGAATTGCTCAAGGAAAGTAATAACCTCTTTTACAATAGGGGTTGGAGTTGAGGCACCGGCAGTGACAGCAACAGTATTAATTCCTTTTAACCAATCAATTTTAAGCTCCGAAACGTCTGCAATACGATATGAAGGTGTGCCAGCAATTTCTACTGATACTTGTGTAAGACGGTTTGAGTTATTAGATTTTGGATCACCAACAACAATTAGTAAATCAGCTTCCCCTGCTTGTTTCGCAACTGCCTCTTGACGTACTTGTGTCGCTAAACAAATTTCTTTATGAACTTCGATATGTGGGAACTTTTCTTTTAAACTATCCATTAAATGTGCAACGTCCCATTGACTCATAGTCGTTTGGTTCGTGACGAGCAATTTATCATTCGTTAAGTTTAATGCATCGATATCCGATGAAGATTGTACTAAATGAACATGATCTGGAGCAACACCAATTGCCCCCTCTGGCTCTGGATGACCTTTCTTACCGATATAAATAATATCATAGCCCTCAGCTGATTTTTCACGAATTAAATCGTGTGTTACTGTTACGTCAGGACATGTAGCATCAATGGATACTAGGCCTTTGCGTTTCGCAATTTCACGAATTTCAGGTGAAACACCATGTGCTGTGAAAATAACAGTGCCTGTTTCAACCTGTTCAATAATTTCTAAGCGATTATCACCATCTAGTGTAATGATACCATCCTCTTCAAAGGCATCTGTAACATGTTTATTGTGCACAATCATCCCTAAAATGTAGATAGGTCTTGGTAATGTTTTATCGAGTGCGGCGTTACGTGCAATGACCATCGCATCAACAACACCGTAGCAATAGCCACGTGGATTAATTTTTAATACTTGCATGGTTGTGACTCCTTTCAAGCTTACCTACCTACATTATAACGGACAGGCACGGCGAATACAAAGAAACCTTCACTCCATAGGTGGCTGGAAAATGCGCGGCTTCGATGGAAGTGGTTGTCGCGGAGTAGTCGACGCACTTTGTTGTGTTGAACGTCTAGTTCTTGTTGAACCTGCTACATTGCTAGCTGCTGATGCATCAGTTGCAGCCGCTGCCGCACCCGCCGCCGCTCCAGCTGCAGGGAGCCCTGAAAAACCTTTATATAGTTTTAATAGTGAAGGAATGTTTTTTACCATAGGCATTGCTTGTTGTATATAAGGGGTATACGTTTTGGCAGAGTTAAATAAACTATTTGCCTGTTGTAAAAATGAACCGATTTTAGAAGGTTCCTGTACAGGTGGTGTTGGCATTTGCCCTCCGAATGCCCCCCTCATGCCCCCAGACATTGGAAAGCCACCTGGAATTCGTGGTTGTGGAAAGCCTCCAGGCGGGTAAAAGGACTGCGGTGGCATTTGTGGAGGTGTTGGCATCCGCATTTGCATGGGCATTTGCGCAGGCATTTGCATGCCACTTGGATACATAGGGAATTGATAAGGTGGTCTAAATACCATAATGATCTCCTTTCATTGTACGTTTTTCATTGATGACATACCTGATTATAGATATGATATGCAGACGCTGATGTTAGCGTTCGACAACGACTAATAACTAGAAAGTGGAAGAAATCGTAAGGAATCATGAAAGAAAAGCTGTAAAAACATCAGTTCCATCAACTGCTTTGTAAATAAAATTCTAAAAAAATACACAATATTTTTACTTGAGCAAGCGTATAATAATTTGTTGGTAAGTGCTAACTTAGGCAAAAAGAATGTGTATTATGGATTATATTAGTGGAAAAATGAATAATTGCGATTGGATTGTAAGAAATATGTTACAGTTATGTAAATGTAGTTTGTTATTTTTACAAAACTGTAATAGTTGGGTCGAATTGAGGAGGGTTTTTTGTGACGATTAAATTAAGAAGTGTGTTATCGTTTGGTATTATTATATTGCTTGTTCTAGTAATGGGGATTGTTCAACAACGAAATGCATCTTCGCAGCTAGAGGAAATACAAGTAATAAAGGAAAAGACATTTCAATCTACATTGCTAGCAGATGAAATGAAGTTGTCAGTTGTGCAGGTACAACAGTATTTAACAGATATTAGTGCCACACGTGCCCAAAATAATTTAGATGATGGGTTTGACTTGGCACAAAAATATAGTGAAATTTTTTATCGAGACTTAGAACAATTGAAAAGCCTTCATCCCCAACAGCAAGAAAAATTAGATACGATTAAACGTGCATTTGATGCCTACTATAGCACTGGGCAGAAAATGGCAACTAGTTATATAGAAGGTGGCCATGAGGCTGGTAATCAAATAATGCTTGAATTTGATACAACGTCAATAGAAATTAATGAAAAAGTAGATGTATTCCAACAAGATAGCATTGCCGAAATGCAAAAAAAATTAGACAATGTTGAACATCTTGTAGACCATAATAGAGACGTGTTCTTATGGATATTTGGCATTATTTTAGTCATTTGTTTAGCAGTTGGCGTCTTGTTAGTTCGTTCAATCGTTGTGCCAGTAAATAAATTGGCGGCAGCGGCTGAAGTGATTGCAAAAGGCGATTTATGTCAAAAAGATATAGAAGTTCGAACAAATGATGAAATAAGAAAATTAGCAGATTCATTTAATTTGATGAAATCTAATTTACATTCACTTATTCATAACATGACATTGAATGTGGAACATACTACTTCCGCAGCGGAGCAATTAGCAGCTAGTACGGACGAGATATCACATTCTTCAAACGATATTGCCAATCTAGTAGAACGCATGGCATTTAGTGATAATCAATCTGCTGCAACTGGGCGGGAGAGCTCAATTGCGATGGATGAAACTGCACAAGGTGTCCAACGTATTGCAGAAGCTACACAAATGCTTCATACAAAAGCAATTAGTACACAAACTGCTGCAAACGAAGGCGAACAAACCTTACATATTGCAGAAAAGCAAATGTCGATTATTCAACAATCATCCCAATCAACAAGTGATCGAATCGATCAGCTAAGTACTCAATCTGCTGAAATTGTTAATATTACAAAAGTGATTTCTGCTATTACGGAACAAACGAATCTGTTGGCACTTAATGCCGCAATCGAAGCAGCCCGTGCAGGAGAGCATGGGAAAGGTTTTGCAATTGTTGCAGATGAAGTACGCAAACTAGCAGAGGAATCCAAAGAATCCGCAAAACAAATTGTCGAGCTAGTAACGCTTATTCAACAAGATACGCAAGAAGTGGAAAAGGCGGTAGGGGAAACAGTAGGCAATGTTGAGGAAGGCGTGAAATTTATTCGCAATGCCCAACATTCCTTCGATAATATTTTAAAATCTATTGAAGAAATGACGGACCAAATTGAAGATGTCTCGGCTTCAACCCAACAAATTTCAGCAAGTACAGAAGAAATGGCTGCCTCGGTAAATGAAATGTCTTCCGCTGCTGTCCATGCTGCTGAACAGTCAGATGCCGTTGCAGCGACAATTGAAGAACAAGTGGCAACTATACAGGAGATTAACACGGTTGCTAAATCGTTAAGTGAGGAAGCGTTATCAGTGAAAGAAGTTATCAATAAATTTAATATCTAGTAAGTTGTCGTTTCATATGCGAAATACAAAAGGCATGACTCCTATACTTGGGAGCCATGCCTATTTTCATACCTTTGTAAAGTTGCTATGTTAATGTTGATTGGAATCGTTTATTTTAGCCGGAGGTGCGCACGTATTGGTTGTACAACTTTTCTGTAAAGAACAAGCTGCACATTTCCCTTTTTTCTGTTTCTTAATGCTCTTATATAAAGTAACCCCTGCATAGCCAAAAATAATACTGCCAATGACTACATTGATGATTATCGACATCTTCTACACCTCAAATAAATAGATTCCCAATTGTGTAAACAACGAGTGCAATTAAATAGGCAACAACAAACGGATAAATTGTCGCGAATAACGTCCATTTAGTAGATTGTGTTTCTCTTTTAATAGCGCCAACCGTTGCTAAACAAGGCATGTAGAGCAACACAAAAACTAAAAATGTATAGGCACTTAATGCATTAAAATGGGTTGTCATAGTGGATGATAATACACCTTCATTGACACCATAAATAATTGCCATCGTTGAAACAATTACCTCTTTTGCTAAAAAGCCCGATATAAGGGATGCTCCAGCTTGCCATGTCCCAAATCCAAGTGGTATAAAGAGGACCCCAAAAGCGCCCCCAATCATTGCGAGAAAGCTTTCATCCATCGCTACATTTGTGCCATGTGGTCCTATATAGGATAATAGCCAAATGATAACGGAGCCCGCAAAGATAATCGTCCCAGCTTTACGAAGAAATCCTTTCCCTTTTTCCCATGTTGAACGCCAAAGGGTTTTAAGCTGGGGCATATGATAGGACGGCAATTCCACAAAGAAAACCGACGTCTCATTTTTTAGGAGTGTCATAGACAATAACTTTGTGACAATTAATGCGATTACAATTCCTAATAGATATAAAGATAACACAACCAACGATTGATGTTTTGCAAAGAATGCTGCACCAAACAAAGCATAAACCGGTAACCGAGCTGAACAACTCATAAAGGGAGCTACAAGAATAGTTAAAAGTCTTTCCTTTGGTTGTTCAATTGTTCTTGCCGCCATAATGCCAGGAACATTGCAACCAAAACTGATAATCATGGGGATAAAAGCTTTCCCGTTCAAGCCAAAGAATTCCATTAGACGGTCCATAACGACTGCAATTCTTGCCATATAGCCCGAATCCTCTAGTAAAGAAATAAAGAAAAACAAGACAAAGATTTGAGGAATAAAAACGATTACCCCTCCAACACCGGCGATAATACCGTCACAAATTAAATGAATAATAAAAGAAGATGCGCCGATTGCCGTTAACCCATTATAAACCGTTTCACTAAAAGGTCCACCAACAAAGCGATCCAAAAGATCTGAAAGGGGCCCGCCAATCCATGCAAACGTTGCTTGAAACATGAAATACATCAACGCTAAGAAGATTGGGACACCTAAAACAGGATGTGTTAAAACTTTATCTATATGTTCTGTCCATTGTTTTTCACTTTTCTCTTGAATGACCAATTCATTTTTAATGGTTGCGATGTAGCTGTCCCGTTGATTTGTAATGGCGCCACTTAACGACTCGCCTATTTCATTTGCTAGTGCCGTTCGAATCGTTTGTATTTTATGAAAGTAGCCCTCGTTTTGTAAAAAAGCATCGATAGCCTGATTGCCCATTAAAAATTGAATCGCACACCATCTTCTTTGCTCAGCAGCCACATTTTGTAGCAGGTCTTCAATCGTTGCAATGGCTGTTTCGATAGGGGTGTCGTATGTTAACGTAAAATGTTGTTCAAGTTGGGAAGTGCTTTCTAATGCTTGATAAATCCCCTCGATGCCTTTCCCTGTACGAGCGACAATTGGAATAACAGGTACACCTAAAGTACTTTGTAATTTCTCTATGTTAATGGAGATGCCTTTTTTCTTCGCAACGTCCATCATATTTAAGCAAATAATAATAGGCTTTCTTAGTTCTAACAAATCGAGTGTTAGTTGCATATTTCGTTCAAAATTGGATGCATCGATAATATTTAAAAGCCCATCTATTTGTTCTTCTAGTAGAAATGTAGTAACGACGCTTTCATCTCTAGAAATAGGATTAAGTGTATAAACACCAGGCAAATCAATTATTTCTTTATTGAGCTTCTTTACCTGTCCTACCTTTTTTTCAACCGTTACACCACTCCAATTGCCAACATATTCGTATGAATTTGTTAATGTATTAAATAATGATGTTTTTCCAATATTAGGGTTTCCTATTAAAGCTAATCGCCTCATAATTGTTCTACCTTTATGTTCATTAAGTCTTTTTTACGCAGGCCAATTTTCTGACCTTGGCATTCCATAATACAGGCGCCAGAAAACCAACCTTTTTGAACCATACATACTTGGCAGCCCTCTTTTATGCCAAATGCATTTAAACGCTTCATTAAGAGTGCATCGACTTGCTGTAGGTCTTTAACTTTAACTTTTTCACCCAATTGAACCGCATGAAGGTCCATGAAATCTACCTACTTCCTTGTGAGTGATAATCATTGTCAAAATAAATAATATAGTATCACCTTTTGTGCAATCTATCAATAAGAGGTTTACAGTAAGAAAACAATATGAAAGTCGCTTTGTGCAATAAGCATAGTTGGGGGATAGTCATGCTTCCTTTAAAGCAGGTAGAAAGTAAAAAGGAGACAATCCAATAGGGGAAGTTGTCTGTCGCCAATGAAGAGGTGTCATGTCATGTAACTGGCACCTTATTAACAAAGGCATAACGGATCTTTCCCCAATAGGAGTGTGGTTACTAGAGGTAAATGCGCTTGCTAACTTGCCCTATAGTTTTTTTAGTCATCATCATGATAACGAAGCATACGATAGCCAACACGAACGTGTGTCTGAATGTACTTTGGTTGGGATGGATTATCTTCTATTTTTTTGCGCAGGGTCGCCATAAAAACTCGAAGACTAGGAACGTCCGATTGTAGTACATTTTGCCAAATTTCCTTCAATAAGAAGTTATGTGTCAGCACTTTGCCAACATGCTTGGATAGCACAACTAATAGTTTATATTCGATGGGGGTTAAATGTACTTCCACCTCATTGACAAACACTGTGTTAGCCAAGTAATCAATTTTTAAATGACCATTGACAAACACGGCTGATTCATTTTCTATTTGATGTTCGCTGACAGTTCTTCTTAAAGCTACTCGAATGCGTGCAAGTAGCTCTTCGACACTAAAAGGTTTTGTAACATAATCATCTGCCCCTGCATCAAGCGCATTAATTTTATCGAGCTCTGCACCGCGGGCACTAACGACGATAATCGGCGTTTGTGTCCAACTGCGGATTTTGTGAATAAAGTCTATGCCGTCCATATCAGGCAATCCTAAGTCAAGGATAATTACATTCGGTTTGAACGTTATGGCTTTTTGTAAAGCACTTGAACCATCTTGCATAATATCGAATTCATAATTTTGGGTAGTTAAGGTCATTTTAATTAAATTGCCAATTGCTATGTCGTCTTCAACGACTAAAATCCGTTTATTCATCGATACTGACAACTCCTTTTTTTAATGTAAAACGAAAGACGGTTCCGTTCGGGTAGTTATCTTCAACTACTAATTTACTATCGTGTAAGGTTAAAATCGTCTGACATAATGCTAATCCTAACCCTAAGCCTCTTCGACTATCACTGCGCTGCACTTTCCCTGTGATAAATGGTTCAAACAGCTTTTCTTTTAATGAATCGTCAATACCTGGTCCATTATCAGCTATACTAAAATGTACATATTCGCCTTCCTCTTTTGCGATAAAAGAGATGTCACTACCAGCAGGTGTATACGTTAGGGCATTATTAATAATATTAATAAGCACTTGAATAATCAGGCGTGCATCCATCAAAGCCATGACTAATTCGGGCTCTACATGATAAGAAATATGATGCGTATTGTTGCGTGGAATTACATGTAGCAACGCCTCTTGAATAATATCCTCCACTAGCTCCAACTGCATCTCGAGGGCAAATTGTCCATCCTCTAACATCGAAACGGCTAGTAAGTTTTCGACCATTTGCACAAGCCATCTTGAATTTTTATAAATATCTTCATATAATCGAGTTTTTTCTGTATCTGGAATTTGAACTGTATTCGTTAACAATATATCGGCATTCCCAGAAATCGTGGTCAGTGGAGTCCGTAAATCATGTGAGATAGCACGCAAAAGATTCGCTCTCATTTGTTCAAGTTCAGCTTCTCTTGCAACTTTTTCATTTAAGTTTTGCAAATACCATTTATCTAATGCAAACGAAAAATCATTCATAATGGCATTTAAAATATGGCGCTCAAATGCAGGTAATGGGGTTTGCTTTGAAAGCGCAATGCCAACGACACCCTTTACACTGCCACTTGAAAGAACGGGCAAATAATAGCCGTTTACTTCTGGGAAAATGTCAGTTGACACGCCAGCAAAATGGTTATTGTTGATGACCCAATGAATGACGCCTAGTTCATTTGTATTTTTAAATAAGGTAGCTACGTTAGAATTCTCAGTATTGGATAGAGTTGGTGTTGGAAAAAAAACAGATTTAGCAATCATGTTATTTTCTATTTCAAAAAATTGGACAGGTTTCTCTACTAATTTAACAATTTGAGACATGCCTTCTGTAATGATATCTTCGATGGACTTAGCGTGTTGTAATTTGCGATTCGTTTCAAGCAACACTTCCATTCGATAGGATTTTCGGACGGCTACGATGGCCTGCTCTTTTATCTTTTTCGTTAAGCTACTTGTAATAATGCCAGAGAAAAACATAATCATAAATGTCATCGGATAGTCCCGATGATATGCTTCCAGTGAAAATCGTGGCTCTGTAAATAAAAAGTTGAACAGTAGTACAGCTACAGCCGAGCTAATAATAGTCATGAGCCATCCAGATGACCAAATAGCAAGAATTAACACACTAAGAATATAAATTGTAATAATATTCGATTCGCTGACACCCATTGTGAAGAAAAATAAAGCTAAACATGACGCCAAGCTAAACACGATGGACATCTTCAACAAATCTAACCATTCAAAAGTTAGTCGATTGCGAAGATCTGGAAAATAAAATTGTTCGTTTTCTTGGTCTGGCACGATATGAATAGCGAGATTGGGCACATAATCATTGAGTCGATCGATGATTTTTGCATTGGGCTGCCACCATTTCTTTTTCATCACCGTCCTGCCGAGTACCAGTTTTGTGACGCCGCTCATTTGAGCATAATTAGCAAGCGCCGCTGCGACATCATTCTCCTGCACGATTACGACATGTCCGCCAAGTTGTTCGGTCAATTTAATATGCTGTTGTAACCGCTCGGAGTTCGCGTCGTTATCGTCACCTTCTTTCACCTTTTGTACATAAAGCGCCGTGAATTTACCATGTAAGGCTTGAGCAAGCCTGGCAGCAGTGCGAATAACTTTTGCATTGGTTGGGGAGCTACTAATACCAACTAAAATATGCTCTTCAATTTGTGCCGTTTGCCTAATCGATTCGCTGTCATTTATTTGTTTGTAATTAATCGTATCTGCCGTTCTACGCAGGGCAATTTCCCGCAATGCTACTAAATTTTGTTTGCGAAAAAAAGATGCTAACGCTTTTTCAGCTTGTTGTTTGGAATATATTTTTCCTTCTATTAAGCGTTGAATTAACTCATCAGGTTCGATATCTACAATTTTAATAAGCGCGGCTTGATCGATTAAATAATCTGGAATACGTTCGCGGACTTTTACCCCAGTAATTTCTTCTACAACATCATGAAGACTTTCAATATGTTGAATATTAACGGTTGTATAGACATGAATGCCTTTTGCTAGTAATTCTTCCACGTCTCCAAAACGTTTTGTATGTCGCATAACCGGAACGTTGCTATGAGCCAACTCATCGATAAGGACAATTTCCGGTTTACGCTCCAATACCGCATCAATATCCAATTCTTGGAAATTTCTACCTTTATAATGGATTGTTCTAGTAGGTATTTGTTCAAGCCCATCAAGTAATGCTAATGTTTCTGGTCGAGGATGTGGCTCTATATAGCCAATTACTACATCTTTTCCAAGTTTTTTTGCTAAATGTGCGGCATCTAGCATAGCATACGTTTTTCCGACGCCGGCTGCATACCCAATAAATATCTTCAATCTACCGACAGTTGTTTGTTCCTGATGAAACCTTGTTAAAAGCTCTTCGGGAGTGGGGCGCATTTTTTCCATCATCTTTCACCTCATTTGTATTATAGCGTTATCTGACATTAAGAAAGTGTAAAGATTTAACACCTTTATCGTTTCTTAATACAAAGAGCGATTTCCTAACACTACATTAATTTGAAAGTCAGTATGATAAAAACATCAAATAGAGAGAAGGGTGATGCAATTGATGGATTTATATATGGTTGGCTTATTACTCATTAGTTTTGCCAGTCTATATGCGTTAACGACTTGGTGCTACAAGCTAGTCGAAGAGTAAGGGGAGGAATTGCTATGTGGATTGTTATTGGAATGATACTTATATTGCTTTTTGGATATTTAGGGCATGCCCTATTATATCCGGAAAAATATTAATAGGTATTTAGGAGGAATAGAGTATGTGGCAAATAGCCATTGTTTGTATTATTTATTTACCGCTTGTTATCCTGACCGGCCATTATCTTTTTCGTGTGACAATGCATAAAAAAACATGGCTCGATCCATTCATGGATAAAGTGGATCATGTGATTTATAAGGTTTGCGGCATTAAACAAGTGGATATGACAGGCAAGCAATATGTATTGTCTTTAATTATTTCAAATGCTTTTATGGTTTTTATCGGATACATTCTTTTACGCATTCAATCTTTTTTGCTGTTAAATCCAAATGATATAGAAAATATGGAGGCATCACTTTCTTTTAATACCATCATTTCGTTTATGACCAACACCAATCTGCAACATTATAGTGGTGAATCTGGTTTAAGTTATTTGTCACAAATGCTCGTTATTATTTTTATGATGTTTACATCTGCAGCGACAGGCTACGCTGCTTGTATGGCGTTCTGTAGACGGTTAGTTGCAAAAAGTGATACGTTAGGCAATTTCTTTGTAGATTTTGTGCGTGTGATTACACGTGTATTAATGCCTATTTCCATCGTAGTTGCCATTATTTTAGTATCGCAAGGAGCACCTCAAACATTCAGTGCCAATCAAACCGTTCAAACAATTGAAGGAAAAATGCAAGATATCGCATTGGGACCAGTTGCCTCACTTGAATCAATTAAACATGTAGGTACAAATGGAGGTGGGTTTAATGGTGCTAACTCCACAACGCCTTTTGAAAACCCTACGGTTATATCTAATATTGTAGAAATGCTATCTATGATGTTGCTACCAGGTGCTTGTGTTGTTGCCTTTAGTCTAATGGTTGCTTATAGAAAGAAAAAAACAATATTCGGCAAGCAAGGGCTAACGATCTTTGCTGCAATGGGTATGCTATTTCTCATAGGGTTAGTGACAGTGTATATTGCTGAGCGTGCTGGTAACCCCCTTATTAGTGACCTAGGAATTACTCAGGAGCTTGGCAGTATGGAAGGAAAAGAAATGCGCTTTGGGGTAGCCCAATCTGCCCTTTTCACTACAGTCACAACTGCCTTTACAACTGGCTCGGTCAATAACATGCACGATACATTAACACCAATTGGTGGAATGGTGCCGATGTTTAACATGATGTTAAATGTTGTATTTGGAGGCAAGGGTGTTGGGCTGATGAATATGATGATGTATGTCTTACTAACGATTTTCATCGCATGTTTAATGATTGGTCGTACGCCACAGTTTTTAGGAAAGAAAATTGAGGAAAAGGAAATGAAGCTAATAGCGCTTTGTATTTTAATTCATCCTGCAATTATCCTACTGTTTTCTGCGCTTGCTGTTGCCACAACATCTGGGGTAGCTGGTATTACGAATCCTGGAGCACACGGTTTATCGCAAGTACTATATGAGTTTGCTTCAGCATCTGCCAACAATGGCTCTGGCTTTGAAGGATTAGCTGATAACTCAACGTTTTGGAATGTGACGACAGGGTTAGCTATGTTTTTTGGTCGCTATTTAACAATTATCCTTCAATTAGCAATTGCTTCACTACTTGCTAAAAAAATGTGGCACAGCGATTCAGTTGGAACATTGAAAACAGATACCTCAATGTTTACATTTTTGCTTGTTGCCATTGTATTGATGATTGGTGCACTAACATTTTTACCCGCATTAGCACTTGGACCAATTACGGAGCATTTACAAATACATTCCTAATGAGGAGAGAATCAAATGGAAACTGTAAGAAAAGGTTTTATCACGAGCGATTTAGTAAAGAGCTCATTGATAGGCGCATTGAAGAAATTTAATCCAGTTACGATGATAAAAAATCCCGTCATGTTTGTCGTAGAAATCGGTTTTATTTTTGTTCTGTTGTTATCGTTTTTTCCTAATCTACTTGGCGGTGGAGAAGGCGAGCATGCTCAGCTCTATAATGCCATTGTTGCTATCATTCTCTTTGTTACGATTTTATTTGCTAACTTTGCAGAATCCATCGCTGAAGGGCGTGGAAAAGCACAAGTACAAACGTTAAAAAATACAAAGACAGATACACAAGCACGCGTCCTTTTAGCGGATGGTACAGAAGTGATGAAACAGGCACATGAGCTGAAAAAAGGGGATATCGTTTTAGTTCAAGCAGGAGAAGTGATTCCGAATGATGGCGAGGTCATTGAAGGGATTGCCACAGTCGATGAATCAGCCATTACTGGTGAGTCTGCACCAGTTGTAAAAGAACGCAGTGGAGATTTTTCATCTGTTACTGGTGGTACGACTGTCACAAGTGATTGGCTAATGATTGAAATTACTTCACTGCCAGGAGAGTCATTTTTAGATAAAATGATTGCCCTCATTGAAGGAGCAAGTCGGAAAAAAACACCTAATGAAATAGCGTTAAATACACTGTTAGTTAGCTTGACAATTATCTTTTTATTAGTGGTCGTGACGTTATATCCAATGACTACTTATTTAAATGTACACATTTCCATTGCCACATTAATTGCATTGACAGTTTGCTTAATACCAACGACCATCGGTGGTTTACTTTCTGCGATTGGTATTGCTGGTATGGATCGAGTGACGCAGTTTAATGTCATTGCAATGTCTGGTAGAGCTGTGGAAGCGTGCGGAGACGTAGATACACTCATATTAGACAAAACAGGCACAATAACGTATGGTAATCGCATGGCAACTGAGTTTTTACCAGTCAAAGGAGTTGACCATCAAACTTTGATGCAAGCTGCATGGCTTAGTTCGCTGACAGATGATACACCGGAAGGAAAATCTATTTTATCCTTAGCATGTGATTTAGGGGTAAATACAAAGGATGAGCAACAACTGATTCAATATAGTGAGCATATTCCCTTTACCGCACAGACACGGATGAGCGGATTAAACTTGCAGGATGGGACAATAATACGAAAAGGGGCTTACGATACGATTAAACAAGATAGTCTTGCAGCAGGACAACAGATTCCTACAAATTTGGAACAGTTAGTGCATCAAGTATCTGCTGTTGGGGGCACACCGCTTGTTGTGTCGATGAATCACGTTATTTTGGGTGTCATCCATTTGAAAGATGTTGTAAAATCCGGTTTGAAAGAACGCTTTGAACAGCTGCGAGCAATGGGCATAAAAACAATTATGTGCACAGGAGATAATCCACTAACAGCAGCCGCTATTGCTAAAGAATCCGGCGTTGACAGTTTTATTGCAGAAAGTAAGCCAGAGGATAAAATAAAGGTGATTAAAGATGAGCAGGCACTTGGAAAAGTTGTGGCGATGACAGGGGACGGTACCAATGACGCACCAGCTTTAGCACAGGCGAATGTAGGTCTTGCTATGAATTCAGGAACGAATGCAGCTAAAGAAGCTGCCAACATGGTTGATTTAGATTCAAATCCAACTAAAATAATTGAAGTTGTAGAGATTGGGAAACAATTATTAATGACGCGTGGTGCACTTACAACATTCAGTATTGCAAACGATGTGGCGAAATATTTCGCTATTATTCCTGCTATGTTAATGGTAGCAGTACCAGAAATGAATGCGCTCAACATTATGCAACTTCATTCGCCGACAAGTGCCATCATTTCCGCTTTAATTTTTAATGCGGTGATTATTCCAATGTTAATTCCCATTGCGATAAAGGGCGTAAAATATAAGCCGATGAGTGCTACAAAATTATTACAGAAAAACTTGTTTGTTTATGGACTAGGTGGTATTCTTGCGCCATTTATCGGTATAAAGGTGATCGATTTACTAGCAGGGCCACTGTTAACCATGCTTGGTCTATAGGAGGAAAATGATATGAATAGATTTTGGGACAATGTCAAGCAAGCATTAATGGTATCTATCATCATGTTTGTAGTCTGTGGTTTAATTTATCCTGTGACAGTAACGGGTATTGCACAAGGGCTATTTAAGCATCAAGCGAATGGTAGCATTGTGGAAGTTGACGGAAAAGCTGTTGGTTCAGAAAAGCTTGGGCAAGCCTTTACATCAGCAGCGTTTTTTAAGGGCCGTGTTTCATCCATTAACTATAACGTTTATACACAAGAAGATATTGTACCAGATAAAAATGGTGTGATAGCTTATGGTGGAGTGAGCTCTGGAACGTTCAATTATGCTCCGTCCAATCCAGAATTAACAAAACGGATAGAGGGAGATATTCAAGCCTTTTTACAGGCGAACCCGACTATAAAAAGACAAGACATTCCTGCTGATCTTATGACGGCCTCCGGATCGGGTTTAGACCCACATATTAGTGTGCAAGCAGCGCGCATTCAAATCGATCGAATTGCCAATGCAAGCGGGCTGTCAGAGAAGGAAATCGAAAAAATTGTGGAGGCTAATACAGAAGGGCGGGCGCTCGGTCTATTTGGGGAAGAGAAAGTGAACTTCTTAATGGCGAATTTAGCTATTTTTAAACAAATGAAGGACAATGAATAAGTGGTGTAAGGTGTAACTTGAATATGGCAGATAGAGAGAATGGTATAGAGGTATTTTCTCTATCTGCTTAAGATAAAAGTGGCTATGTTAGCTTTGTGAATTTACAAGAATTTTAATATGGTTTTTCTCTTTCATTAACGCTTCAAAACCTTCTGTTACAACATCATCAAGCCCAATGCGCTTTGTTACGAGTTTGTCCGCTGGGAAATATCCTTTTGTCATTAACTCCATAACAGCTGGGAAGATATCTCGATAGGCAATAATACCTTTCACAGTACGTTCAGACAGTACAATATTATTTGGTTGGATAGAAGCGGTTGATTCCCATATCGAAACGATGATTGTTTCACCTTCGAACGTAGTGGAGTCAATAGCTTGCTGTAAAACAACAGGAACGCCAGTGACTTCAAATGCCACATCAACACCGCCATTTGTTAAGGCATGAAGACGTTCAACAGCATCTTCATCTTTTGGATTAATGACAGCTGTTGCTCCTAGTTCCATCGCCTTTGCAGCACGTTCTGCTGAAAGTTCCACCGCATAAATTTCGGAAGCTCCAGATGCCCGTAATGCTTCGATAACGAGAAGACCGATTGGCCCTGTTCCAAAAACGGCGGCTTTATCGCCAGCTTTTAATTTGCTTTGGCGAACTGCATGTAAAGCTACTGCGGCTGGTTCTACAAGAGCACCTTGTTCATAAGAAAGTCCTGCTGGCATTTTGTGAACCATGTGGTCATCTACCACTGTATATTCTGACAATCCGCCACCGCCGCCAGAAAGTCCGTGGAAACCTAGTTGTTTACAAATGTTGTACTTACCTTTTTTACAAGCGGCACATTCGCCACAAGAGAGAATAGGCTCGACAACGACAGCATCTCCAATTTTTACTTTTGTAACACCTTCACCAACTTCAACTACCTCGCCAGAAAACTCATGACCCATCACAATGGGTGCAATATCTTTACTTATAGAGTGGGGCTGTTCAACTGGAATAAAGATTGGTCCTGCTGCATACTCATGTAAATCGCTTCCACAAATGCCTGTCCAATGTACTTTAATTTTTACTTTGCCGGATGCAATGGAAGGCTCCTCGATGTTTTCTACACGGATATCTCTTGCTTTATACCATCTTGCTGCTTTCATAACTATCAACCTCCAATACTATTTTTCATGTTTTATTTTAACATGTGGAAAATATACAAATCATTAGTTGGACAAAAATTGACATAAAAAATACGAAATGTCCATTAATTTTTTTCACATTTTTCACACTTTACATTTTCCATTGCATAATAGTCGTAATTAAAGTAAGTTTGTTAAGGGTTAGCGTTGCAACGATGAAAAAAACAAGAGAATATTGTAAATGCTTATGTTAATAGTACGTAAACATCCCTAAAAGGCCGAATCATGGTACAATGGGAAAGATGTAAGGAGGAACGAATTATGTCAAAATATACTGATTATAATTTTCAGCCATTTTTGCAGGACGCAATTGCAAAGCTTGGCTTCACAGAACCAACACCAATACAAAAGGAAATTATTCCACTAATCCTGAAAGGGAAAAGTGCGATTGGACAAGCACATACGGGTACAGGGAAAACACATAGTTTCCTTATTCCAATCGTACAACGCATTCAAGTTGACAAACAAGAGGTACAAGCGGTTATTACCTCTCCAACACGCGAGTTGGCGCAACAAATATTTGATGCGTTAAATCAATTAATAGAAGGAACAGACATTCAAGCGAAATTATTTATTGGGGGTACGGACAAACAACGCTCCATTGATAAGTTAAAAACGCAACCACAAATCGTTGTTGGTACACCAGGACGTATTCGTGACCTTGTTTCAGCTCAAGCGTTATTTGTGCATACGGCACCAATGTTAGTTGTTGACGAAGCGGACTTAGCGTTCGATATGGGCTTTATCGAAGAGATTGATGGCTTTGCTTCTCAAATGCCAGAAAAACTTGAAATGTTCGTGTTCTCTGCAACAATTCCAGAACGTCTACAGCCATTCCTAAAAAAATACATGGAAGCGCCTGTTCATGTTCATATGAACGATAAACGTCCCGTGGCAGAAGGTATAGACTTTGTGCTTGTGCCTGTGCGTTCGAAATCACGTAACAAACGCTTATTAGATGTTATTGAAGGCATTAACCCATTTTTAGCGGTTATTTTTACCAATACGCGTAAAACAGCAGAGCATGTTGCGGGTTATTTAAATGAGCAAGGAATTCGCTGTGGTCAAATTCATGGGGATTTAAGCCCGCGTGATCGTAAAAAAATGATGAAGCAAATTCGTGATTTGGAATTTCAATACATTGTAGCAACAGATTTAGCTGCGCGCGGTATTGATATTCAAGGAATTTCACATGTCATTAACTACGAAATTCCAGAAGATCTAGAATTCTTTATTCACCGTGTCGGTCGTACAGCTCGTGCCGGCAATAAAGGTACGGCAATTACATTATTTGAGCCTTCGGACGAGGATGCACTAGCACGCGTTGAGAAAATGGGGATACCATTTGAACAAAAAGATGTTAAAGATGGTGAATGGTCTGAACTAAAAGACCGTCATGCACGTAAAAACCGCGTGAAGCACGAAAATGAAATTGATGCGAAAGCAAAATCTTTAGTGCGTAAGCCGAAAAAAGTTAAACCAGGTTATAAACGTAATATGAAATGGGAAATGGAAAAAATTAAAAAACGCGAACGTCGTATAAAAGCACGCGGCAAAAAATAAGGAGGCATAAATATGTTACTTGGCTCACATGTTTCAATGAGCGGCAAAGAAATGTTGCTCGGCTCTAGTAAAGAAGCTCTTTCTTATGGTGCGAACACCTTTATGATTTATACAGGTGCTCCACAAAACACGCGTCGAAAATCCATTGCAGACCTTAATATTATGAATGGTCTGTTGCACATGAAAGAGCACGGCATGACAAATATTGTTGTGCATGCTCCATATATTATTAATATTGCAAATACAGAAAAACCGGAAACTTTCCGTCTCGGTGTAGATTTCCTACAATCTGAAATTGAGCGCACTGCTGCGTTGGAAGCTACACAAATAGTTTTACATCCTGGTGCCCACGTAGGTGCAGGGGCAGATGCTGGTATTGCTAAAATTATTGAAGGTTTAAATGAAGTACTATCGCAGGACTATCCCGTGCAAATTGCATTAGAAACAATGGCAGGGAAAGGAACAGAGTGTGGACGTACTTTTGAAGAGCTTGCCAAAATTATCGATGGTGTGACACATAACGAGCGCCTTTCTGTATGCTTTGATACATGCCATACACATGATGCTGGCTACAATATTGTTGAAGATTTTGATGGGGTATTAAACGAGTTTGATAAAATAATCGGTGTAGATCGCATCAAAGTTCTTCATATAAATGACTCTAAAAACGTTCGTGGTGCAGGTAAAGACCGCCATGAAAATATCGGTTTTGGACATATCGGATTTGACGCATTAAAATACGTGGTTCATCATCCGCAATTAATGGCGGTACCGAAGATTTTAGAAACACCATTTGTTGCTCTAAATAGTGATGCGAAAACCAAAACCGCACCATATAAATATGAAATTGACATGCTACGTAGTGGAGAATATAAGCCAGAGCTTATTGACGCCTTACGAGGAGAGTAAGAGAACCGTAGACCAACACAATGAAAATTGTGTTTGGTCTACGGTTTTTTATGAATCGCGGGTAAACGAGGCCATATCGCGGGTATTTGAACGGCTTCCGCGGGTAAAGAGAACTTTATCGCGGGTATTTGAACACGAATCGCGGGTAAACAGCTTAAATTCGCGGGTATCTCAATCGAGCAAGGGCATTGGCTTACGAGAAAGTGCCGAGACAAACTGTAATTGAACCCATTTTTAGTTGAATATACCATTAAAAAGGGCTAGTATAAATCTTAGTAATCAAAAATTAATGAAAGGGGGATAGCCATGAACCTTCAACTATCGCCTATTCTTAGGTTTGTACATTTACTAAGTATTTCATTTGTTACTGCAAGTCTTTTCGTTGTACTGCTTTCGTTTGAACCAAATCCGAGCGAATCACCAATCCACTTATCCTTTTGGGAAAACATAATATGGATGCCTCTAGTATTCACGATACGTTTCCTTCCGTTCGTGATTGTAATTGGATGCGTAACCCTGTTTGTAAAAGCAGTTATTGAGAAAAGAATGAATGTAAAGCATATCATTTTGGACATTATTGTTTACGTTTCATTCTCAATCATTGTTATCCCTATACTTCCTGATATGATAACAAGCGCAGCAACTTCAACTGGCTATCAATTTTTCATAAATCCCTATTACCTTCTTCCCTTTACAGGAGCCATAATTCTTATATGTTTCGACTATGTAGACAAAAAAATGAGTGCGATGTAGCACTCCCTTTTTATTGCGTTATTACGTTGACCGTCTTTTTTCGTATAATCTTTACATTGCAACGATAGAATCAGATGGACTTAAATCTAATTCTTTCCAGTCAAACTATTTGTGATTAACAATGTTATTACAGCGATTTCTACCATTGGTGTTTTATCAGTTTTATATGCAGGGTTATTAGTCCCTGAGCTAAATAATACTGCTGTCATGGCGTCTGAATTAATCAATGGCGTAGCAACAATTTTGTTAATTATTTTTATTGACCCTAAAATTTCTATACTTGCGGATGATGTTATCAATCAGCGGGGAAGCTATATAGATTTAAAAAGAGCATCTGTTATGATGATGACCTCTAGATTTTTAGGAACGATTTTGGCTCAAGTGTTATTTATACCTGGGGCACATTATGTTGCTTGGTTTGCGAAGCTTATTACTTAGGTGCTAAGACAGAAATAGCTGTTAAAACGAGGCATTTCATCTACTGGAAGAAGTAACAATTACAACATATTGTGAGCTTAATCCTATAATATAGTTTAGATTTCAAGGCACATTTTCTACAAGAAAATGTGTCTTTTTTTATGTCTTCACTGTAAATAACATTGCTTTTTGCAATTTATAAAAAACTAAATGCAATTTATATATTGCAAAAAGCAATATCATTTTATATAATACAATTAATAAAACAAATGGAGGTACATTATGTATAAGAAAAATAAGAAGCAAGTGGATGAACGTGTTAAAAATTTACAAAATAAAATATACAAAGAGATGTATGTGCTGATTATGATTGTCTGTTCCATTTCTATCGTAATAAAGTTCTTTAAAATGGGCATTTCCTTGGACAATGTATTAACAGAGTGGTTGATTATATTTGTGTCATCTGTTTATTATTATGTTAGGACGGCTTATCTAGGTATCTTAACAGATGAAGTAGAGGTTCATGATAGTAACAGTAAAATAAAATTACAGACGAAAAATATCCTTTATGGAGTGGCTACTGGTTTGGTACTGGCGATTTTCTTTGGTCTTAATAGTGCCTTCAACTATGCAGATAGCACACAACAAGCATATAAATATTTCTTCATGGTTTTCTTAGTATCGCTAGTTATCTATGTACCATTTTTTGCAGGATTTTTAGGCTTATCATATATGGCTGCAAAAAAGAAAAGTGACCAAGTCGTACAAAAAAATCTAGAAGATTAACAGTGGTGATAAGCATGAAAAACATCCGTTTAAAAATGGCTCGAATAGAGCATGATTTGTCACAGGAAGATTTAGCTCAAAAAGTAGGGGTTACCCGCCAAACAATCGGTTTAATTGAAGTTGGGAAATATAATCCGACGTTAAACTTATGTATTGCGATTTGTAAAACGTTAAATAAAACGTTGGATGAATTATTTTGGGAAGAGTAAATTAAAGAAACCCTCCATTTTGAACTTTGTCAAAGTGGAGGGTTATACTAATTATGATTCGAAGTGGGTCTCAAGGGGTTTCAGTTAACACACCTTCACGCAATCTATATACTTGATCACATAAGGACTCAATATCAATTTTATTATGGGATGTTAATAAAATAGTTGCTCCTCGCTGTTTTTCAACGTTAATAATGTTATATACATTTTGTACGGAATCTTCGTCTAAAGCATTCATTGGCTCGTCTAGTAAAATTAATTCGGGTGCTTCCATAATGCTTTGCGCGATCGCTAGTTTTTGTTTCATCCCAAGAGAGTATGCTTTAACAGGGCGCTTATCTTCGGGGTCTAAACCTACTTTTGCTATCGCAGCTTTTATATCCTGGTCAGTAATTTCATTTCGAATTGCTGCTAAAAATTTTAAGTTGGAGAATCCTGAGTAGTGCTCTAAAAAACCAGGTTTTTCAAGGATAACACTTGCACTTTTAGGAAATGAAATATCTTGATGTAACACATCCCCAAATAATTTTACAGTTCCGACACTCGGTTTTACTAAGCCACAAATAACGCGAAATAACATCGATTTCCCTGACCCGTTATGACCTACAAAGCCATAAATTTTCCCTCGCTCTAGCTGGAAGTTAATATTTTGTAGCACCGTGCGTTTTTTAATAACCTTGGAAACGTTTAACACTTCAATTGACATAGCGCAACCTCCCTAATGGTAATCATTTTTTAAGCCGATTCGAACAATAAATAAACACATAAGACAAATAAATAGCCCTTCAATCACTAAAATGATTGCAAACATGTTTGCCTCGAAATTTCCCATTAGCCCATAGTAGAATGGAATATAAGGAGCTGATCGTTTAATACCTGCAAAAAATAGAACGATCAGTAAAACAGTCGCTATTTTTGCTGAAAACAATAATTCGATTATTTTCCATAGCAAGGCATGACAGTACATATTGATGCATAGAATGAATGCCTGTAAAACAATCAAGACATCAAATTGTAGCGTCACGTGAGCTTTTAAAAAAAGGAAAAAACTCATGATATAAGTGATTGCGACATAGCACGCCGTGAATATAAGTAGGATTAGTAGCCGATTAAGCCAAAACCAACTTTTTGTTGGATAGCGTAATAGCATATTGTAGGAAAACGAAGTGGAGCGAGGCTTCCAAATAATTTGAATTAAAATCACATAACCAAACCATAACAAAGTCCAATACATCCAAGTAAGATCCTCCACGTGCCCTAAAAGGGCAGTAAATGCTTGGCGCAATGTCAGTCCATCAAAAAGTGATGTCATATGGAGTAGCAATAAAGTAGTACATAATGGATAGACAATACAAATACAACTAATTTTAAGGGCATCATCTCGCAGTAGTTTCCACTCTAACGAAAATGTTGTCATGAATCATCATCTCGCACGTAAAAGTTTAGTTTATTGACTAAATAATGAATGGCGTTAATTAACAATATCATAATGGCAACTAATATAAAGAATGTACTAATTGGTGACGTAAATTCACTTTTATTAAAGGCAATAAACACAAAGTGCTTTATATATCGATCCAACATGCCAAGAATCATAACTATAATCGCACTAATGAAGTTATTTTTGAAAAGTTGTTGGAACACGATATAAAGCAACCCGAAAATAGCCGTAACACAATAAAACATATAGATAAAGTAAAGCAATGAACCGTGTTCTTTAGGCTCAGGCACATATAATAATAGGGCACTGTAATTTGTAATATTGGGATAGAATAGCCACTTCGCTAGCGATGTGCTCAACAAACTACTTCCGAAAACAATCGCTGTGAAAAACGCAGTCACGATAAAAACGAAGCAAATTTTATAAGTGGCAAATTGCCGTCGGTGACGATATCTTCTAAGCAATAGCCAATCATTGTCTTTAGAAGAAAAGGGTGCTAATAATATTAAAAAAATAGGAATATAGAAATACTCATAAAGAGAGGCTAATATAAAGTCTTTCAGCGTATGCCATCTTGTTGCCACTGACATAAAAGGCAATACCTCAAGTAAATGTAGCGTTATCATAAAACATGCCACAATCCAAAAGAGCAATTTTTTCAAGCGAATATCCTGTAGACAATAGGTGCAGTACTTATAAAACATCTTCATGTTTCTTCATCCCAATTAAGTAAATGACAAATGTAATGAAAATTTGCAACACAAATTCAGTAACCATTATCGTCATCGAAACCCCTTTAACTCCAGGGATGGGACTTATGAAATGAAATGGAGCCAAAGCAGGAGTATATGCCGTTAAAAACCAAATACTTGTATAGATAATTTGCGGCATAAAAACTAATAGATAGTAATTTTTAATAAACATAGAAAGTGCTAAACCCATACAAACATACGCACTCGCAAATAAACCTCCGATAATATAAAAGACAATGGTATATATATATGGAGACATGCTTAATAAATCTGAAAAAAGAGATCGGATATCTCCTTTAAAAACACTTATAGCATTATCTGGAATTGCCAATGTCCCTTCTACAAATCCTTTATAAATATTAGCATAAGCCGTATAGTCCCATTGATTTGTAAAAATATTAACAAGAACTACGCCTAGACATAGTGGCAGTAAGAACAAAAAAAAGGCAGTTAAAAAAGTAGTACCAAACTTTGCTGTGTAATATTTTCGTCTATGCATGCGCATAAAGATAAAATGTTGATAGCCGCTTTTTCTTTCACGATAAATGGAATCCACAAGTGCAATAGAAATCAACAACGGAAATATTAAATAATACAATTGAGATGCGAAATTATTAGTAAAACCTAGCCATTGTTTATGCGGAGAAACGAAAATAAGCACATCCTCCACAATATCTTTTTCATAGTATTGACTATAAATTCGGTCAGTTAATAGATACTCTTCTTTATGTTCTTTAACGCCTATCCATACAGCAATGACAACAAGCAATACTAAGGCACAAATACTAAGATAAAAGTTTTTATTGTTAAATAGTTTTTTATATTCAAGCAGCATTGCTATCCTCCTTTCTAAAATAAAGAAAGGGTTGTCCTAAGATAGACAACCCTATCCTAGACGATAGATAAAAGAATAACTATCAATAAGTTTATATCTAAAAATTACAATATTGTATTTTTTCAATAGGTTTTATAGAAAAGAGATACATTACTCTTAGTTACTTATTTCGGCAAAATTCGCAAAGTGAGTAAATTACTATAGTAGAGCTATTTTCAATCTACTATTTGTTTTTATTTTAAATATCTGGATAAAATCTTCCTGTAATATCCACTCTAACAGGCACTCTACTACGATTTTCTGCTACAAGCGTTACGCTGTTGCCAACAGCGCTTTGATCTACTGTAAAGGTACGTGTATCATTGTCACCTACCCTTGTAGCTGTTGCTGATACTTTTGCTCCTCTGGCATCTACAATCCACATATTTGCAGTGTAATTTTGACCAACGATAGAGTTTTCCACCTTTGACTGACTATTTGTATCTTTTGTCCCTGTTGCTAAATTAATATTTCCAGAAAACCTTGGCAGTTCTGTTGCATAGCTGATAGGACTTGTCCCTGCACTTGCTATACCTGCACTAAGCAATAATCCTAAAGCACAAACTGTTGTTGCTAGTCTTTTCTTCATTTAAAATCCAACTCCTTACTTTGTATTTTAAAATGGAAAATAAACCAATGACATCGACAACATCGTAACTAAGAGATTATTTCTTTTCTTATCCATAATTATAAAATTCTCAATATTTAAAATCAACATTTTGTTTCGCAAAGGAAAAAGATTTTCTTAGGTAGGTTTTGTAAGATTGAACTCTTAAATGAGTATGAATTTTTTTGAACAAACTCCCACCTATAGAAGGGAAAAAGCCCGAAAGTCTAAATTGACTTTCGGGCAATACTCTATTATTTAGTAAAAAGTGCAATAAGCTGGCGAGAACGTTTTCGTCCGAGTACTGCTTCCACTTCACTGAGTACATCTTTTGGAATACCTAAAAAGAGCCAAGAAAAAGAGAATTGCTCTAGATAAGGTCGAAGCTTTTTCACTTCAGAAGTGGTAATGTCAAAACCTTCGGCACGGGCAATCGCTACAACTTCTTTATCACTACTTTGAGATAATTGTTGCAAAAATTGAATACTCACAAACAATCCCTCCTTTTAAGTTTTGTTTTCTTTACAAATACTAAACTTTCATTTATACTTACAATTTGTAAATCGTAATGATTTTGAATTAGAAAGAAGCGATCATGCATGAAACAAGCATTAATTGACATTGAAAATGTGTCATTTCAATATGACTATACACAAGTATTAAAAAACATCTCATTTCGTGTGGAAGAAGGAGATTTTTTGGCGCTCCTAGGTCCGAATGGCTCTGGGAAATCAACATTACTGAAAATTATTTTAGGTTTATTAAAACCGATGTCTGGTGAAATTACATTATTTGGAGAGCCAAGTGCAACGTTTAAACATCGTGAATGGATTGGCTATGTTTCTCAAAAATCCAATGCCTTCAACTCTGGTTTTCCTGCAACGGTTCAAGAAGTAGTTATTAGTGGATTATCAAAAAAATTAGGGCTCTTTAAGCGTCCTACGAAGGATGCCAAAAGCAAAGTATACGAGGCATTAAAAGCCGTAGGGATGGACGCTTTTATGAAACGAAATATTGGCGAGTTATCTGGTGGACAACAACAGCGCGTATTTATTGCACGTGCTTTAGTCAGTGAGCCACGATTACTGATTTTAGATGAACCAACAGTCGGCATTGATCACGAGAATGTGCAGTCCTTTTATGATATGCTGGCGAAATTGAATAGGGAACAAGGAATTACGATGATTCTTGTTACACATGATGTTGATACGGTATCAAACCGCATTAGCCATGTTGCTTGCCTTAATCAAACAATTCATTTCCACGGCTACAAAAACGAATTTGATTCAATTTCTCAGGATGCGCTAGACGCTTGGTATGGCCATTCGGTGAGAAAGATTCATTAGAAGGAGAAGGCACAATGATTGAAGCAATTTTTCACTATGAGTTTTTACAAAATGCCTTTTTCTCTGGCTTATTAATTGGCATCATCGCACCACTATTAGGTGTATTTATCGTAGTTCGTAGGCTATCACTGATTGCTGATGCATTATCCCATGTTACACTCGCGGGGATTGCTGGTAGCTTATATGTAAGTCAGTCTGTTGCTGCATTAGCAATGCTCAACCCAATTTACTTAGGCATACTTGCTTCTGTGAGTGGCTCGATATTAATTGAGCGCTTACGCCGTTTATATAAGCATTATGAAGAACTTGCCATTCCAATCATTATGTCTGGTGGAATTGGCATTAGCGCAATTTTTATTTCACTTGCCAGCGGCTTTAGTACCGATTTAATGAGCTATTTATTTGGTTCCGTTTCGGCTGTGTCGAGGCAGGATTTATGGGTCGTTATCGGGATTGCGATTATAGTTATTGTGTTTTTATATTTCTTCTTTAAAGAATTATTTGTGCTATCGTTTGATGAGGAATATGCCAAAGCAAGTGGTTTGCCAGCTCGCTCGGTTCACCTGTTGTTTATGATTGTGACAGCACTTGTAATTGCTGCTAGTATGCGCATCGTAGGTATTTTACTTGTTTCATCTTTAATGACTTTGCCAGTGGCTGCAGCCATGCGTCTGGCTAAAGGTTTTAAACAAACCATACTCTATGCAATTGTATTTGGCGAGGTAGCAGTGTTCATAGGATTAGTAAGTGCATTTTACTTAGATTTAGCGCCAGGTGGTACGATTGTCGTTACGTCTATTCTTATTTTATTGCTAGTTATTATCGTGAAGAAAATGATGTTAAAGGTATCTGTAAAACAAGGGGAGGAAGCACTGTGAATATTTCAAGAGCGTGGGAAATTTTAAAAGAAAACGGCTATAAAAAAACAGATAAACGTGAGTTAATTTTAAATATGTTTGCGGAAACGGATAAATATTTAACCGCTCGAGATTTATTAGATGTGCTGAAAAAAGATTTTCCAGGTATGAGCTTCGATACAATTTATCGTAATCTTTCAACGTTTGTAAAGCTTGGCATTTTAGAAGAGACTGAGTTGTCTGGTGAACGAAATTTTCGTATGCATTGTGAATCTGAACATCATCACCATCATTTCATTTGTATGGATTGTGGCAATGTAAAAGAGCTGAATGTTTGCCCGATGGAAATGTTAGGTGAGAAGCTACCAGATTATGAAATTGAAAATCATAAATTTGAAATTTACGGAAAATGCCCAGAATGTAAACATGAAACCCTGTCAAATTAGTTTTGACAGGGTTTTTACTTATATCAAAGGAGTATGTTTAGAAGGAAAGGGTATACTCCATTCTCAGTGAAAGAAGGCTACTATGCTCTTACTATACGGATAGCATCTATTTTTTTGCAATCGATAATAAGTGGTGATGTTGAACCTACTTCTAGGAAATAAGCACAGCAATTTCGTGCATTGAAGCTCACAAAAGTCAAACGAACGAAACTACCTGCTAATAAAACATCAACTACAGCGCCAACTTCTAATTTTCTTAATTGCTCACAGATGCAGCTTCTACAATTGTTCACTGCTTTGTGGCATTTCTCTTCTTTACATTCATGTTCTTTTTTGTGGCTACATTTGCAAGGTTTATGGCATTTACAAGGAGCCCAGTTCATATGAGTAGCATAACGTCTATCTTCCATTCATATTACCTCCTTTCTCCATCACTTAATGTAAAGCTATTGCCTTACACTAATAATCTATGTTTTGTTGAAGAATGCAGGGTGGTAATATGTCCGATAAACAAAGAAAAAACTATTTTTTTCTTTTAATAAATGTTGTTAAAGTTTATTTTATATGGCAAAGGTTGATTGTACCGATATGGTTGTCATAGAGATAGAAGTCTATCAGTGGGGAAATAGGAAAGAATGTTATGTTTAAAGAGCAGAACATGCATTTTAAAAAAAGAAACGACGAATGCTGTTATTTTTACAAGCATTCGTCGTTGTTTCATTATTGGTGTTTTTGTTGGAATGCTACCATGAAATCGCGAAGTGCTTCGCAAGTTTCTAATGGCACAGCATTATATGTTGATGCACGGCAACCACCTACTGAGCGGTGACCATTTAAACCGATAAATCCAGCTGCTTTTGCTTCAGCTAGGAATTGTTTTTCAAGTTCCTCATCAGCGACGCGGAACGTGATGTTCATTAATGAACGGCTTTCTGGCGTTGCGTGACCTTTATAAAAGCCATTGCTGTTATCGATTGCATCGTAAATTACTTGTGCTTTTGCTTCATTAAGTTTAGCAACAGCTTCGACGCCACCTTTAGCTTCCACCCATTTCAATACTTCACCTAACATGTAGATACCGAATGTTGGTGGTGTATTATATAATGAGTTACCATCCGCATGTGTTGTATATTTAAGCATTGTTGGAATTTCTTTATTTGCTTTTTCTAGTAAATCCTTGCGAATAATAACGACTGTTACACCAGAAGGACCAAGGTTTTTTTGCGCACCTGCATAAATGATACCAAATTTACTTACGTCTACAGGTTTAGATAGGATGTCACTTGACATATCTGCTACTAAAGGAACATTACCTGTTTCAGGGAATTCTTTCCATTGAGTACCATAAATTGTATTGTTAGAAGTAATGTGCACGTATGCATCGTCTTCATTAAATTGAATATCTGATAATGCTGGGATGTTACGATAATTATTTTCCTTTGTGCTAGCTGCCTCAACAGGTGTACCGAATAATTTAGCTTCTTTGAATGCTTTTTCTGACCATGAACCAGATAATACATAGCTTGCTTTTTTATCGGCTTGGAGGAAGTTCATCGGTACCATTGTGAATTGAAGGCTTGCCCCACCTTGTAAGAATAGTACTTCATAGTTTTCTGGAATAGCATAAAGTTTTTTTAATAGAGCAATTGCCTCGTTATGTACTTCGTCGAAAATTGCACTACGGTGACTCATTTCCATAATAGACATACCTGAATTACGGAAGTTTACTAATTGTTGTTGAGCGTTTTCTAATACTTCTAGGGGTAGTGCAGAAGGACCTGCGTTAAAATTGTATGCTCGTTGTGTCAAAATGGTACACTCCTTGTTTTGTTTAATAAAAGCACCTTTATTGGATTATAACTTAATTTTCAAGAGAAAAAACAAAATTCTCAATTTTTTATTTATGTACGATGAAAACGAGCATTTTAGTGTCAGGCACGCATACAATTCGCACACAATTTGTTTTATGTATTGCAAATTGATGAAAAACTACATAGATAAAAAATTTTCGGTATACTGAAAGGGAAGAAATAGTGAAAGGGGTGTATGTATGTTTACAGTAGAACAAGCAAGTCTGATTGTTGTGGATGTCCAAGGCAAATTGGCAACGATTGTAGAGGATAGTGAAACAGTCATTCAAAATGTAGCAAAACTAGTACAAGCGATGAAGGCTTTGGATGTACCTATGTTATGGCTTGAACAAAATCCAAGTCGTTTAGGTGGAACTGCCTTAGAAATAGCGCAGCATCTTCAGGGGGCCCCGATTGCCAAAATGGCTTTTAGTGCTTGTCAGGAGCAAGCCTTTATCGATGCAGTCAAAGCAAGTGGTCGTACCCAATTTATCGTGACAGGTATTGAAGCGCATATTTGCGTTTATCAAACAGCAAGACAACTGAAAGAACAAGGATTTGAAGTGGAAGTAGTCGTGGATGCGGTGTCCTCTCGCACAAAAGCCAATAAGGAAATAGGGCTAGATAAAATGAAGGCACTAGGTATATTGCCAACGAGCACAGAAATGATTTTATATGAGCTTTTACAAGGTGCGAATCATCCACATTTTAAAACGGTGTTACAACTCGTTAAATAACGATTTACTTGCCAGCAACCTTTAAAAGTAAATGCATAGCAGACAAAGGCGACAGCAAAAAAGTGTTAGATTGATGGCAGTCAATCTAACACTTTTTCTCTTTTGTGTCAGCACTTTTTATGCAGGCATTTCCGTTGGAGTTGGTTTTGCATAACCATTTTTGTATGTTTTATCAATTGTTTGACGGATTTCTTTTAATGTCATGCCATCTTTATGCATTTTTGCTGATTGTAGTGCGATTTCCAGACAAACAGCGCAACGTGTACCATGATCATCCCATACAATTGTTCCATCTTGCCTTTTTTCTTGAATAAAGCAGTTTAAATTACTTTTATGTCCAACAGATTCTCCACAGCCACAGTAGCATGGCATCCATTCTAAAATTTCGGTTGATTGTCCTGCTATTTGGTAGACTAAGCGAATATTTTCAGATTGGCTATCTAAAAATGTTGGCAGGACATCAGCACTTGCTGTCTCTTCCTGAATATCTCCTGTTACATGAGCATGTCCATCATGTGAAGCTTCATTTTGAGTATCTTTTGGCTGTTCTTCCGTTCCTTGTTTGTCGGTCCCGCAAGCACTTAATACGAGCAATAACAACGTAAAAATGGATATTAGTTTTTTCAAAAAAACGCCTCCTACATGTTTACAATATTTTCATTATAACATTGGTCATGTCAATATTTATAGCTAGCGTAGTCACAAATCAGTGAAAAATATCTAATCCGCGTGTTTTGTTCATTAAAAGTTCCATTTTTTCGCCTAGCAATTTTTTTAAGAAGAAGCCAAACAACAGAAAAACTAACCAGAAGCTTAGTAAGAATGCAAGGTCTATCCATATTTTGGACCAAATGATGCCACCAACTGCTTCACGCATCATGCCGATTGCATAAGTAAACGGTAAAAATGGATTAATTACTTGGAAAAAAGTCGGTAACAATTCAACGGGATAGGTACCGCCAGAACCAGCAATTTGTAAGACCAACATCACAATGGCTAGTGCTTTTCCTACATTTCCAAATATGGATACTAGCGTGTAGACCACTGTAATAAAAACAAAGCTAATGATCAAACCAAAAAGAATAAAGGAAAAAGGCGCACGAATGGAGATATCTAATAGTAAAACATCACCAATTGTAATAATCAATGTTTGTATAATGGATATAGTTGCAAAAGTCATTAATCGCCCAAAATATATTTCACGAATGCTATATTGTGGGTTGTCGTGAATATTCACTGCAAGCAGAGAAATCAGCAACAAACAACCGACCCAAATAGATAAAACGGTATAAAATGGTGTCATGGCTGTTCCGTAATTTGCAATTGGAAATATTCTATGTTCTGCTAGTTTGACTGGTTCTTCAAAAAAATCTCGCTCTGCTTCGACATCATTTTTTAATAATTGAACGATTTCAGAGATATCGGTTTCATTTTCTAATGTCCGTAGCTTATTAGCAAGGTCGATAATCTTTTTACTTAGTGTAGGGAAGTCAGATTGAATGGTAGCTATAGCCTGATTGGCTGTAACTAACGTATTTTTGGCATTGCTTAATCGTTGTTTTGCCTGTGGAATGGAGCTTTGCACCTTCGTTAGCACAGTAGATGCATTTGTTAATGTATCCTTTGCAGTATTCAAGGTTGTATGAATTTGTGGTTCCAGTTTATCTGAATAGTAACTAAGAAACTGATTTAAATGATTTGCAGCATCTTGAGCCGTTTTTTGGACTGCGGCAATATCTTTTTTTACTGTTTGCTCGTCGATATTATTGAATTGTTGTACTTTATTTGAGACATCCGTTACTAGAGAACTTAGTTGACGTATTGTAGAGAGCACACTAATCATAGAGTCGCTAGCAATAGGATTTGCTTGTAACTTTCCTTGTATGGACTCTAATTGCTGAATAATACCTTTATTATCTAATAGAGCGATAACATCGTTCGAACGCTCCTGTTGAAGCGATGAAATCACCGTTTGGAGAGAGTTTTCCAGTTGTTTACGAGATGAGGCATCTGCCTGTGTTAACTTCTGTAAAGCTTCCAACGTTTGGATACTATTATTTACCTTATCTTGTGAAGATGTTAACTGCTTTTGCAGTTCGTCTTTAGATTTTGCTAAGGTAGCTGTATCTGTCTGGATAGTTTGCAATTGCGCTAAAAGCTGTGAGAATCGTTGAGCGATTGTTTGTACGCTTCCTAAATCTTCTTTTACGATAGGTGAAAGTTGAGTGAACAGCGTATCTGCCTCGTTTATCAGCTGTAAACCATTGTGGATAGTTGTTAGACCGCTAGCCGTCATTTTTTCTATCTCGGGAATTTCACTGATAGTGGTGTCCAATAATTTTTCGGCATCTTTTCCACCTTTTGCAGTTTGTGCCAAAAATAATTCAATATCAGGAAGATGTTGCTCAATTGTGAAAATATAATGTTCAAATTTTTTGAAGTCTGGAATTTCGTGTTCGATTTCAATGCCAATGGTATTGAACATAGAAAAAAGTGTGCCATTGACTGTCGAGATAAATTCACTCGAAACTTGTTGGGTAATAACACCGGCGCCTTTACCTGTAATTTTGGGAGCAATAGGATTAATTTTTTCATTTACATAATAATCAATATGCGCTTTTGTAGGTTGATCGGTTAAAATGGATGTAAGATTTTCTGAAAAATCGTTAGGAACGATAAGTACTGCAAAATAATCACCATTGTTTAATGAATCGAGCGCTTCTTGCCTTGGGAGAAAATACCATAAAAAGCTATTGTTTGCTTGTAAATTGCTCATTAATTCCTTTCCAATGTTTAAATTTTCACCTTTAATTGTAGTGCCATCATCTTCATTGACAACGGCAATTTTCATATTTGCCGTGTGCGCGTATGGATCCATCGAAGCATAGATATTCAACCATGCATACAAAGAAGGTAAAAAAATGAGCCCACCAACAATGACAGCAACTACCCAGTTTGATACTATATTTAAGATATCACTTTTATAAATTCGAAAAACATGTTGGAAAGTAGGTTTCATAGTAAATTTCACTCCAAATTCATTTTGAGCATTCTAGTAAGTAGGTTTCCATAAATACACTAAATTATGTTTGAATTGTGCGAAAACTTACTATGAAAGACGAATTAGTTTACTAGGATCTAAAAACACTTTATAATCAATTCCAAATACACTAAAAGTAGGACATTTTTATGTGAAATCGGAGGAGTTTAATTGAAAAAGCTACTAATTATTGGTTCGGTTATTGTTGTATTATTTGCAGCGATTATTGTACTTACAAATGTATCGAACAAAAACAAACTGGCAAGTGCGAATAATCCATACGGTGACAAAAATCTAAAACAAGAAACAATTGACCAATTAGATGATGAAAATTATCAAAATATTATGTTGCCGGATGAGCTAGAAAAGAAGATTAAAGCTGGGGAAGATGTCAATGCGTATTTCTTTAGTCCAATTTGTGGACATTGTCAAGCATTCACACCCGTATTAATGCCGATTGCAGATGATTTAGGCATAAATATTGCACAATTAAACGCATATGAATATGAAGATTTATGGAACAAGTATAATTTCAAAGAAACGCCAACTTTTATTCGTTTTGAAGATGGCAAAGAAACTGCACGTTTTGTAGGGGCATTAGCTGAAGAAGATTTGCGAGCTTTCTTAGATAAAGAAGTATTAAAAAAATAACGCACAGAAGAGACTGAACCAATTGGACAGTCTCTTTTTTGTTCGAATAGATAGCAAACGAAATGGAGGGTGCTTTACAGAGTGAAGTATGTATAATATATACTATATAGAATGAGGTGTATGAAAACTGGAGGAAGAATGTATGACAATGGAAGAATATTTTTATAATGGAGAGCTGATGAAATGTTATAAGGCTGCTTTGCAAGTTGCAGATGGGCCTGATAAGGAGTTAGCTACTAAATATATTACTTTGTTGGATGAGTACGATGTTGCTACATTGCCGAAGCCAACACTTTTCGTGGAAACACAGCATAGTGAACGGGCGAATGAAAGTTATCCTGAATCAGATGATGTTTTAGAAATACGTGCTATAAAAGATGAAGCGGCATTTGCGAAGCGAGTAAAAGCGCTAGAGGAAGTGGCTAAATCAGGTTCAGCTAATGAAAAGGCACAATCATTTTTTACGCAGGGCGAGCTGTTTTTATTTGCCCATCATTACAATGAGAGTGTACATTGCTTCAAGCAGGCAGTAAAAGCAAATCCTAATAAGGCTTTGTATTGGGGCATAACAGGTCAGACGATGCATCGTTTTGGTTGGATGCCTTTTGATGCACTTGCTTATTTAGAGCAAGCCATTGACTTAGATCCGACAAATGCTCGCTGGAAGTGGAATAAAGCCCTTGTGTTAATTCAGCTTGCAAAAGATTTACAGATGGCACCGTTTATAGCGAATGCAGCTATTACATTAGAGGAATCCATTGCTTCTTGTGGTGAGCATCAGCGATCTCTAAAAGATGCAATTCAAAATACCATTGATAATATGGATAGTTATGTATTTTCATAAAATGAACATATTTAAGACTGAAGATAAACTCGTTAATTTCGGGGATATTTTTAGTCTTCTTCCTTTTTTCAACAGTTGAAACATTTTATCCATTTTTCTGTGATTGAATTTTAGGTATATCATGGTAATCTATTAGTAGAATCATCTCAAAATTATTTATACATAATGAATTATTATAAAGTAGCGGTTATCAGCCAAGTGAAAGTAGGAATCATCGTGTGGGAATTAAATAAACATTTTTCTTTATTTAGGAAAGAGATACTATTCATATTATTCTCTAGCGTATTATTGATGATCATTGGTTATTGGAGTGATGAATTTTACGGGATTTTTGGAAAGAGTAATTATGTTTCGATGCATTTGCTAATAGAAATTTTGATAATTGTTGTGACGATGACGATTGCCATCCAATCATGGTTAACAACACCTTATATTCTATCAAATAGAACTCTATATATAGGTGCATTATTTTTAACGTATAGTTTAATTGAAATTGCACATGCACTTTCTTATAAGGGGATGCCGCATTTTATTATGGAGAGTACCCCCTATGCTGCAACATGGTTTTATATTATTGGAAGGTTAGTGTTATCATGTGGAATCTTGCTCATATTTTTCATTAAGGAAAAAGCCATTCTTAATAAAACTTATCGATGGTTCATTTATAGTACACCATTTGTTGTCATTGTTGGATTATCCATGCTTGTATATGTACCGACTACCCCTATTCTGCCACCGCTTGTTGTTGAAGGAGTCGGTCCAACACCTTTAAAAAATTCGTTACAGTATGTCGCAATGGCATGCCATTTTCTCATCATGTACTTATTACTAAAAAAAATCAAGGTAGCACCCAACATTATCTTTTTGTTGTTAGGTAGTGCAAGTTATTTAATCATTAGTGATTTACTTTTTACTACATATCGTGACGTTTACGATATTAAAAATTTTATTGGACATATTTTTCAATTGTGTTCTTTTTATTTTCTTTTTAAAGCAATTTACTTTTCATCTATTGAAAAACCGTTTCAGGATTTAATAGAAATGCAGAAACATTTAGAGAAATCTAGAGAGAAGATGCATTATATGGCTTATCATAACGAGGTGACAAGCTTACCAAATGAACGGTTTTTAATGGAGACGTTACATAAGAACTTATATAAATCGAATGTTAAGAAGGCTATTTTAGCTATTGAGATTGAACGCATTTCAGCTATTAAAGCGTCACTAGGTAGTTCATATGCAGATAAATTAATTAGTCAAGTTGCACAGAGGCTAAAGGATATTTTACCTGAGCAGTATTTGCTAAGTATGCTTCGAGAAGATTATTTTATCGTATTTATTGATGATGCAAATCATACACAACGAATCATGGAGCTTTGTAAACAGTTGCAAATGGCAATGGCGAAATCCTTCCAAATACAACATATTTCTTTAAATGGGCATTTGAATATTGGCATATCTTTATTCCCGACGGATGCCTACAAAGAAGAAGAGCTTGTCAGGTTTGCTGTGTATGCGATGCAGGAGGCGAGAAAAGTACCTTCACGCATCGTATTTTATGAAACTTCCATGTCTAGCGATATTACAGAGAAAATTATTTTAGAAAATGATTTACGTCATGCTTTGGATAATCATGAGTTGTTTGTGGAATATCAACCGCAAATAGATTTGCAGACGGGGCATATATTATCGGTTGAAGCACTAGTCCGTTGGCAGCACCCAAGTAAGGGCATGATTTCACCAGGTTTGTTTATTCCGATTGCCGAAGAGTCAGGTATCATCATTCCGATTGGACAATGGGTATTAGAAACGGCGTGTAGACAAGTGAAGCAGTGGGAACAAGCAGGCTTGCCACCTATCAAAGTAGCGGTTAATCTTTCTTTAGGCCAATTATTTCAGCAAGATCTAGTGGAGATGATTCAATCTGTACTTGAAGAAACTGATTTAGACCCAAAATATTTACAATTAGAAATAACGGAAAGTATGACCATTAATATCGATCATATCACGATGATTTTACATCAATTAAAAGCGCTTGGCGTGACAATTGCTGTTGATGATTTTGGAACTGGTTATTCATCGCTATCATATTTAAAAGATTTTCCAATCGATTGTTTGAAAATTGATCGGTCTTTTGTTCAAAAAATTCAAAGCGATCCTACTGATAAAGCATTAGTTGATATGATATTATCGATGGCTAAACATTTACGTTTGAAAGTAGTGGCAGAAGGAATTGAGGAAGTAGCTCAGCTCAATTATTTAGTGGCAGGGCATTGTGAAACGGTACAAGGGTTTTTATTTAGTAAGCCATTGCATCCGACATACTTACAAGATAACTATCAAGCACTTCAAGATAATGCACAAACGATTTTAGAAGCGTTACACACTCAATGCTGAAACTTTAAAACACCCTTGTTTCGAAAGGAAACAAGGGTGTTTTTGTATGAATCACTTATTTTTGGACAGTATTAAAATGAAAACGATTTCATCTATTTAAAATATTCTAAAAATATTAACAATTTAAAAAGTTTTGTATAGTATTGCACTTGACGACGTTGACTTTAGTTGGATGAAGTAATATAATTTTCAAAATATAACAAGATTAATTATTTAGAATAGTATTACAATAATAATTTTTTTGTTAAGAATGAATGGAAAAACTAAATGACATGTAGATAGAAGATAGGAGTTTAGACAATGGATATTATGCAAAAGGCAAAAGAGATGCACAAAGAAGCACAAGGGAAAATGGAGATTGTAGCAAAGGTACCTGTGCAGGATACATATGATTTAAGTTTAGCTTATTCACCTGGCGTTGCGCAGCCTTGTATTGAAATCGAAAACAATCCGCAAGCAGTGTACGATTATACAATTAAAGGAAATCTAGTTGGCATTGTGACAGATGGGACAGCCGTTCTAGGTTTGGGTGATATCGGCCCAGAAGCGGCATTACCAGTGATGGAGGGAAAGGCGATTTTGCTAAAACGTTTTGCCAATGTGGATGCATTTCCTATTTGTCTCGCAACAAAAGATGTGGATGAAATCGTACGCACTGTTAAGGCGATTGCTCCAACATTTGGTGGTATTAATTTAGAGGATATTTCCGCTCCGCGCTGCTTTGAAATCGAAGATCGTCTACGACAGGAGTGTAATATACCCGTATTCCACGATGACCAGCATGGTACGGCGATTGTTGTTGGGGCTGGCTTAATGAATGCGATTAAAATTGTCAACAAGAAACCAGAAGATATGAAGGTAGTGATAAACGGTGCGGGTGCAGCTGGCATTGCTATATTGCGCTTATTACTTCAAATGGGTTATAGAAATGTTGTGATGTGTGATACAAAGGGGATTATTTATGACGGGCGTAAGGAAGGGATGAACAGCATCAAAGACCAGATTGCACAAATTTCAAACCCATTCAAATTAGTTGGGACATTAGAAGATGCGATTGCTGGCAGTGATGTTTTTGTCGGTGTATCCGTTGCAAATTTATTAACGAAAGAGCATATCGAATCAATGAACGAAAATCCTATAGTATTTGCGCTAGCTAATCCTAATCCAGAAATCACGTATGATAATGCTCGTGCATGGGGTGTCCGTGTTATGGGGACTGGCCGTTCAGATTATCCGAATCAAGTAAATAATATGCTTGCTTTTCCTGGTATTTTTAGGGGGGCATTAGATGTCCGCGCTACAGATATAAATGAGGCGATGAAACTGGCAGCGGTAGAAGCAATTGCTTCGTTAGTATCAGCAGAAGACTTATCAGAAGAATTTATTATTCCAAAGTCGATGGATGCGCGTGTAGCGAGCGTTGTCGCGAAAGCTGTTGGCAGTGCTGCAATTGACTCAGGCGTATCGGTGTTATTCCAGCAACCACATCAACATGTCTAAACGTTGTCCGTTTCTTTCTATTTAACAATCATGGTATGATAGAGGTGTAATGATTTGTTGAGATAAGGACGGGTTTCGATCATGGCACAGGAAGTAGCAAATAAATTTATTGAAAATGTATGTTACCATTTAGTACGTAATATGGATATTGAAAAGGTTGAGCAACACTTTAATCAGACGATTGATATGCAACGTCAATCGGCTAGTTCGAAAACAGATTTTTGGGATAGACTGATGGTGAATATGTTGTATTTTACAGACAATGAGCAAGTTTGGGAAAATCAGCTTATCAATATGCTAGAACAGAAACAATGGGTAACACCAGCAGTACTTGAAGAAGAATTGCTCATGCATCAAATGCGAATTCGGCAGCAAGTAGCTGAACGAATGGAGATGGCAAAAGAATTGTTCCATCAACAGTATGACGCTGAAGGTCTTACAGAGGAAGCGATTATTTATGACTATGCCTATAGCTCTGCTGGACATTCGATGCGAATGGATTTACTCTCGGTTCTTGTATCAACGCCTGCACAATCCAACGTGCTATTTGACGCTGATCCGCAAGAAACACTTCGCATTATTAACGGATATATTGCCTATCATACAGACGGGCTTATTTCGAAAACAAATTTAACATAAAGTTTGTAGGCATTGAATTAGAGAGTTTTCTCTAATTCGATGCCTTTGTAGTGTCAGGCACACAAACAATTTTCAAGCAATTAGGGTAAGATTCCAAAATCAACATCTATGCAGTATAATTGGGCAATATGTTAAAATAGTTTTGATTTTACTTGAAAGGAATTAATAGCAATGAATACACCATTCACCTTTAAACATACACAACCAGCAAATATGGACCCTACTAAAAAGTATCCAGCGATTTTTTTATTGCATGGAATGGGTAGCAATGAAGATGATTTACCGCAATTGGTACAAGATTTTCAAGACCAATGTCATATCATTAGTTTGAGAGGTCCTATCGCACAAAAGCCGGGTTTTGCCTTTTTCACGATACAGGAAGTGGGAAAGCCAGACCGTGCTATTTTTGATAAAGTGTTAATTGCACTGCAACGATTTATTTTAGAAGCGATTGAAGAGTTTCAAATTGATCCGCATAAAGTATTTGTCCTTGGCTTTAGTCAAGGGGCTGTTCTTGCACAGTCACTAGCTTTTGTTATGGGCAATTTAATTACAGGCATTGTAGCATTAAGCGGATATACGCCAAAATTTGTTACGGAAGAATATGCGATTCGCACGGTCAATCATTTACATGCTTTTATTTCTCATGGTGATTATGATTATGTGATTCCTTCACAATGGGGTATGGAAAGCAAAGAACTGTTTGAGCAATTTGGCGCGACAGTCACTTTCAAGCAATATCCAGATGGACATGGTGTTACACCAGAAAATTGGCGAGATTTAGGCATGTTTTTAGCGCAACAACTACAAGAACAAGATCGTATGCAGTAACGCTAAGTAATAGGTAAAAGGCATCGGGAATTCAACTTCTCGATGCCTTTTGTTCGTGAATATTTTATTTAGAGAGACTGCGGTCTTTATCTGTTACAGCTGCAACAGCATCATGGATTGTCGTTTCGAAATGATTGCTTTGAAGGGAAGATACGCCTTGAATGGTTGTTCCACCTGGAGAGCAGACTTGATCGACCAGCGCCCATGGATGCTCTTTTGATTGTAAAATCATTTTCGCACTGCCGAGTACTGCATTTGCAGCAATGTCCAGTGCCATGTTTTTCGGCATGCCTTCACGCACAGCAGCGCGAGCTAATGCATCGATATACATATAGGTGAATGCTGGTGAAGCCCCACCAATTGTTGTAAAGATGGAGAATAAGTGTTCAGGTACTTCAATTATCGTGCCGATTGTTTCAAATAACATGGTGATAAGACGAAGTTGTGTCTCTGTTACTTGCTCATTTGCTGTATAGCAACTTGTTGATGCGCCAATTAGCGCATTGATATTCGGCATTACGCGAATAATAGGCGTGGACTCTGAAAGATAACCATGGAAGTAATTGAGGTTTTTTCCCGCAGCAATGGATACGATCAAATGATTTTCTTGTAGATGTTTTTTGACCTCAGGTAAAACATCGGGTAGCATTTGAGGTTTCACACCTAAAATAATGACATCACATTTTGCCATGAGTTCCTCGATGGAAGTTGTTGCTTGTATACCATAAGAGGTTGCGAGTTTTGTTGTTTTTGATTTTGTACGATTATAGCCATATATATAAGAGGAATCAAAATCTCCGCTATTGCACATCCCTTTAATAATGGCTGTGGTCATATTACCTAGACCAATAAATCCGTATTTCACGTGTTAGACACTCCTTCGTTTAGATAGAACATACCCATTAGTATAGTGCAGATTGTTTTTCTTGAATAGCATTATGCAGGAAAGAAGGCAATTAGGTTCAAATTCATGCAAGTCGGTGGTATCATAGAAGGAGTTGTGAATTGACATTATACCTTCTATTCATAAAATCATGTACTTTATGTGAACTTTGAGACATAGCTATCCTAAAAGGGGTAAAATAATAATTTGATATGTTTAATGCAAAAAATGTCTCATTCTATCGAAGGACGTAAGTAGAAATTATAAGAGAAAAGGAATTAAGAGGAATGGAACAAAATCTAAAAACGGACCAAAATCCACAAACTGTAGAAAAAACAATAGAGAAACATTCGCGCTCTAATGTTTTAGCTCAAACAGTTAAAACAGGTATCATAAAATCCAATTTAATTCCTATGTGGGCTGGCTTGTCGCTAGGGATGTATAAAAATAAAATGACATTATTGGACAATATACCAGAAATCATTTTCGCAACAATTGGTTCGGCACTTGTTATAGGTGCGGCAGGAGCTTTTAATAATGTGTATGACCGTGATATAGATGCCATTATGCCGCGTACGAAAAATCGTCCGACTGTAACAGGTGAGATGTCAGCAAAATCCACGATGAGTTTAGCGATTATTATGCTTGTTGTTGGAGTAGCTGTACTAGCATTAGCCTCACCACTAGCTGCATTATTTGGATTCTTAGGTGTATTTTTATATGTTGTGCCGTATACAATGTGGACAAAACGTCGCACTATTTATAATACCGAAATTGGTAGTATATCAGGTGCAGTACCACCTTTAATTGGTTGGGCAGCTGTATCTACCGATATTACACATCCTGCTTTAATTGGGCTCTTTTGTGTGATGGTAATATGGCAAATGCCACACTTTTATGCGATTGCGATTCGTAAGCATGCGGATTATGAAGCAGCTAACGTTCCGATGCTTCCTGTAATAAAAGGGATGCGCCGTACGTATTACCAAACAAATTTTTATTTAATACTGTTAATATTATCAAGCTTTTTATTTGGTTCATTAAGTATTGGTATTATGCTTGTCGCACTTATATTAAGCGTGGCATGGCTTGCAATGAGTATTTACGGTTATCACAGTAACACGGATCAAGTGAAGTGGGCGACGAAAATGTTTGTTTTCTCGCTTTTCCATATGACAATTCTCTTCTCAACAGTTATTATTTATTCCCTAGCTGGGGTCATTTTTAAATTATATTAAATAGCATATTTAGATGAATCATAATTGAAAAGCCAACAAGTTATTCTAAGCTTGTTGGCTTTTCTCTTGCAACAGATGTAATTTGTCGATTTGGCCATTCGAGTGCATGAAGCTGTCCTCCAAACACAGCACCTCCATCAATACCAATAATATTATTATCGCCGAAATAAACACTGTAGTTTGTTGGATCTTGATGCAATTTATAGGTTGGCGTATGCCCGAAAATTATAGTTTTCTCACCATTGTAGCCGGTATGAAACTCTTCTCGAATCCACAAAAGTTGTAAAGGATCTGTGTCCGCTAAGGCTTTACCAGGTACAACGCCACCATGAACAAAAATGGCATCCTCCAACTCTATATACGTTTCAAACGTCTCAATAAGCTGTAAATGTTCTTCAAGCTTTGGCAATTTTTGAATAAAGCTAGGTAATGTGCTTTGGGCAATGGCATCTTCAAAATCTTCTGGCTGATAGCCGTAGCTTGCAAGTGTTGCATCTCCACCACAAAGTGAAATCCAATGATGCCATGCTTTTGGAATACCAGAACGACAAGCTTTGAGCATAATAGCCTCGTGATTTCCTAGTAGTACGCGTGCACCCGTTGCTTGTAGTTCCTCAATTATATTTAAAACGCCACAAGATGCAGGACCCCGATCAATATAATCCCCTAATAAAAGTAACTTATCTTGTGTGGCATCGAACTTCAATTTTAATAATAATTTTTCCAGAAGTTCTAATTCTCCGTGTATATCACTAATTGCTAGTATACGTGTCATAAAAAAGCATCCTTTCCAGTATAACAGGCGTTACTAATTATTATAGAGAAGAATGTTACAAAATTCGACTTTTCTCGTTTATTGATGATTTCCTCGGTATGGAAGAACTATTTTAAAGAGAAGTGTTGTACGACATAGTAATTGTTAGCGTTTGTCGTGTGATTCTATCTTATGTCACAATGATTGAGAGCTATTATTCGTTTGTCCATAGATTTCGAATAGTGGGGGAGGGATGTAGTGAATGCGCTAGTGAAAGACGTAATGTAATTCAGAATATTAGGTGATTTGAATATAAACCTTTTTTCGAAGGCCTATATTCAAATCGGTTAATATTAATCTTTGAGGTTGTTCCATTCTTTCTTGGCAATTGTTTCGTCAAAGGTTGACAGCAGGCGATAGTTGTCGGTATCTAAAATGCGATAATGTTGACTAATGACGTTTTGTTGTAAACGATAGCCTTGCCATTCATTTAGGTTTTTCCACCATATGTATCCGCCCATCGTTTTTTCCTTTGGCGGTAATGTGCCGTTATTGGCGATTAAATCAACCACCTCAAGTGGATCACCACCTAGCTCATGCTGCAATATGGAACTTTCACGGCATAAAGCACATACGGCAACTGCAGTTGTCCATCCGGTTTTAATACGACCTTTTTCAATTTGCACGAGTGTTTTTTTGGAAAGCCCAAGGAGATCGCTCATTTGATCTTGCGTTAATGCTTTTTCTGTTCGAATTAATTTTAGTTTTTCTGAAACGAGTAAAATGAGTTGTTCACGATTCATTCAAACACCCTTTCTTTCAGGTTGTTACGCTCCATTATACATGAAAAAAGTAGAAGAAGGTGTGCAAGCGATGATTTTGGAGATAGAGATAAAAGGGGAACTTGGACAGAGCTAAAGAAGTAGACTGCTCAAAGAAAAAAGCTTATGCATTGAGCAGTCTGTTAATTGTGGAACAGGCCATTACTTAATATTCATATTTTTTTGTGTCCGAAATAACACGGAAATGGATTCCTTTGATTTGGGCGCTTACTTTATGTCGAAGTGTATCAAGATATACTAGCTCGTCTCCATCGTTTACACACTCAGCAATTTCCTGTAAAAGTTTAGTGAATGCCTCTTTAAATAATGAGCGCATATTATCAAAGTCAAGACTTCTAAAGCTACCGTCGATATCAAACGCCTCTACAGAGTTTAACTGCTTAGAAGCACCGGCAAAGCGGTCATCGTATACTGTGTAGTTTTCATCTGTTACAACGATAATATATAATACTTCCCCTGTAATTGTTTTTAACTCAATATTTGTTTTGTGTTTTTTTACATCGGTAATAATATGGATACCGTCTGAATGATAAAGTTTGAAAAGTTTCATAACAATGCCCCCTGATAATAAAATCTTATACAGACTTATTATATAAAAATATGGCTAATAATGGAATGAGGCAAAAGTATTTAGATAAGCTAGTATAGCCCTTAAGTTGTAATCGCTATATAATCTTCAGACTATCGTTAACTTTTTATTAGCCTTCTATTGTAACGGGTGCAGCTTTATAAAGAGGACGCACTTCGATATAGTGAAGCTGATGACCATGCTGTTCATAGATGCTAAATACATATTGCGCTAGCTCGATGTTTTTAATCGCTTTGAGCCCATTGTTAACTGTTAAGAACCATCCCCCAAGTGTTTCTACTTCTTCGTTATCAAGAGATACTTGTAATAAATTTTCTACATCTTCTACAAGCATTTTTGCATTCAAAATATAATGATTGTCACCAATCTTCCGAATTTCAGCAACCTCATCATCGTCAAATTCATCACGAATTTCGCCAACGATTTCTTCTAAAATATCTTCGACCGTTACAAGCCCAGAGGTACCACCATATTCATCCATTAAAATCGCCATATGAATGCGTTCTTTTTGCATTCGAACTAGTAATTGTTGAATAGGGGTTGTTTCAATTACTCGAATTACAGGGTTAATAAAATTTTCGAGCACTAAAGAATCATCAGTTATTTGTTCTAATAAGCCATGTGTAAATAACTCTTTTGCATTAATAAAGCCTAAAATATTATCACGGTCACCATCATAGACAGGGTAGCGAGTATATTTCTCGGATGCGATAAAGTGAATAATATTAGTGAAGGTTTCGTTAATTTCAATACCTGCAATTTCTGTTCGGGGAATCATAATTTCGCGAGCAATACGTTCGTCAAATTCGAAAACATTATTCACGAACTTTAACTCGGTTTTATTGATTTCACCATTTTTAAAACTTTCAGATAACAAGGAACGCAATTCTTCCTCTGTATGTGAAATTTCATGTTCATTCGCCGGTTTCAAGCCGAATAAACCTAAAAGTATACGCGCCGATCCGTTTAAAAACCAGATGAATGGATACATCAATTTATAGAAAGCGATAATCGGTTTAGCGAAAAGCAATGAGATTGTTTCGGTCTTTTGAATAGCTGCCGTTTTTGGCGCTAATTCGCCGACAACTACATGGAGAAAAGTAGCGATAGCGAAAGCAGAACCGATTGTGAAAATGGGTATAAATTTATCCGAAATGCCGATCGTTTCAAAGAATGGATGCAACATAAATTCAAAGGTTTTTTCACCAACCATCCCGATACCAAGTGCTGTTATTGTGATACCAAGCTGACAGGCAGATAAGTATTCATCTAAATGGTTGACAACATGCTTCGCAGGTATTGCCTTTTTATTGCCCTCCGCAATTAACTGATCAAGTCTAGAGGAACGCATTTTAACAATAGCAAATTCCGTTGCCACGAAAAAGGCGGTTAAAGCTAATAAAATAGTGAAAATCGATAAATTTAATATGGTCTCCAAATAGTCGTTCTGCAAAACAGAACGTCACCTCCTAGGTATGAATGAGTAATAATAAAGATTGCATTAATGCAATGCTTTCAGGCGAAACATTTTTTTTAATCGTTTGGCTATATTTCGTGTCTTGATTGTTCATTTGTTCCAGTAAAGAAGTTACATCATGCTCTAAATCTTGCATTTTTAAACGTAGTATTTGAACATCGATTTCTTCATATGTTGTTGTGACATTAAGTGCTTGTTGTATTTCTACGAGTGAAAGTCCTTCCTGCTTACGTTCTTCGATGAAATGAAGTCGATCAATCATGGCAGAATCATAATAGCGGTAGTTTGATGGGGACCGTTCTGCCTCCAACAGGCCTAAATTCGTATAGTAATCAATCGTTCTTTTAGTAATGCCAGTTTTTTGAGCAAGCTCTCCGATTTTTAATTTTTCTGTCCCAATGCAAATACCTCCCAACCATCACGTGATGCTTTGATTATAACGTGACAGTTTTATAGTGTACAAATAATACGCTTTAAAATTTTAAAAAATATGATTTTTTTGTGGATACTGATTGTTGATAATGGCTTGCTAAAGGAATCATCAATTTGTACAAAAAAAGCTTTTCTAAACGATAAAATCGTTAGAAAAGCTACAGACCTTATTTATTTAAATAGGTATCGTATAGATGATGTAATGCATCCTCGCCATTCATTTGTAGTATTTTTTCTTGATTTAAAACAAGTGTTACGACTGTTTGCGCGCCATCAATTTGATCGTCATCTATTGTACACGTAACAGTCACTACACCGGTTTCAGCAAGCTTCTTTTGCATAGGAGTATCCCATGCTTGGTCAGAGAATAATGGTGCTTGCCATGTACCTTGAACATGTAGTTCATTTATTTCGGCGTCATATTCCCAGCGTATGTCACGTAAAATAGTTTTAAATAGGTCATTAATAGTAAATGTTTGGTCTTTGTAGTTAATCGTTAGCGCTCTTATTGCATGGACATCACGACTAACAGCGCTCGCGGCAGCATCAGCTGCTGAGTTAATGCCCGATGCGGCATCTTTGATTTCAGATAGTCGATCGCCACAGCCGGTAAGTAAGGTAGACAGGCATGCTACAAAAGTGAGTTTTGTCATCCATTTCACAAGGAGTACCCCCAGTTTACTAGTTGTTACTACTATATTAACGAAAAGAAAATTGTGAAGAAAGGGTTTGTAAGAGGCAGATTGTGACGGTTTTGCAACGATACGACCTTTTCAAATGTATTGGAAATAGCAATGGTAATCTAGAGTGAAATTTTGAGTAACTTATATCAAGAAGGGGAGCGGTTTCATATGAAAATTAATGATGAGATACTCGATCGATTAGGAACATATTTTGTTTATCATGCGGTCTATGATAATTATGGAATAACATTCGAAAATTTTGTGGAGCGTTGGTTGCGTGGGATACTTGAAGTTTAGTGATGTCTATTAAGATCGCAAGGAAGTCCATCGGGTAAGACCACGACAAGTTCTGTTAGGTTCGCTGTTGTAAACATCAACGTTGACGACAAAAAGGGGCTGGGACATAAGAGAAAAAGTGTTAGATTGACTGCAATCAATCTAACACTTTTTTACTAAGCCGTTGTTGTCCGCTACGGCGGTGCTTTCCGCTCAGCACAGTAAGCCGCAACCCTCGCTAACGCGCGGTCTGTTACGTCTTACATTATGTGCTGTTCCCGCCGGAGTCACCACCTTCGCTACCAACAACTAGTGAACACTTCTAATTTTTTATTAATTGCAAAAGCAAGAATAGCTAAGGTCTCCATATAGCAAAAAATTATGAACAGCTTTCGTCTGTTTCTTAAATTTTTTTAGTTATGTCCCAGCCCCTTTACTTTTTAATATTTTCTTGTCAGTATTACTTAAAGTAGTTCGTAATAAACTGATTTGCTTCTTGCCAATTATACACTCGCACAACATTGTCAGGTACAGCCAGACGATTATATGGTGTATCGAATAAAATAACAGGTATTTTTAATTCTTCAGCGAGCATCACAGCATTATCATGTTTATCTTCAAAGAAAGCGGCGACATTATGCTTTTTCGCAGTCGCTAATTTATCATGACTTCCGATAAGTTCTATATGATCATACGGAATAGCCTGTGATTTAAACCAGTTCATCGTAATATCAGAAACATTCTGACCACGTGCAGAAATATAATATAGCTCATAAGTATGTTGCCAAGCATTTAAAATAGCTTTGGCATCCTTTGCAGCTTCTGATACTTCATACATATAAGGCTCATTTTCCTTAAACCATGCGTTAAATGCAGTGCGATCTACTGGATAAGGAAAGGCCGATAAAAAATCATATTCACAAACATCATCCAGTGTAATATTGACATTATAGTGCTTATTAATATGCGGGATGAGTGTACTCGGACATGTCACTGTACCGTCAATATCAATACCAAAACGGGGCTTTGTCATGCAAGCACCTCCCTTAGGCGTTCGCTTTTGCAGCTTCTTCAGCCGCACGTTTTTCTGCCATTTCTGCAGCTAGCTTATCAATTTCTTTTTTCAATTCTTCTACCATTGTTTCTTCTGGAACTTTACGAACCGTTTTGCCTTTCATAAATAGCAGACCTTCACCACGTGCACCTGCAATACCGATATCGGCTTCACGTGCTTCACCTGGACCATTTACGGCACAACCTAGAACGGCTACTTTTAATGGCACATTTAATTTTGAAATATATTCTTCCACTTCATTTGCAATAGAGATAAGGTCGATTTCAATACGACCACATGTAGGGCAAGAAATTAACGTTGCCATGTTAGACGCTAAACCAAATGATTTTAATAGCTCACGTGCAACTTTCACTTCCTCCACAGGGTCAGCAGATAGTGAGATACGTAGCGTATTACCAATACCTTTTGACAGGATTGCGCCAAGGCCAGCAGCAGATTTTACAGTCCCAGCAAACAATGTACCGGATTCTGTAATACCTAAATGTAGCGGGTAATCAAAAGCTTGTGCAGCCTTTTCATATGCTTCAATCGCTAAATTGACATCCGATGCCTTCATTGACACGATAATATCGTGGAAATCTAAGTCTTCCAAAATTTTAATATGGTGTAGTGCTGATTCTACCATACCATCTGCAGTTGGATAGCCGTATTTTTCAAGAATGTGTCGCTCTAATGAACCGGCATTTACGCCAATACGAATAGGAATGCCTTTTGCTTTTGCAGCTGTTACAACGGCTTCCACTTTTTCTTTACGGCCAATATTACCTGGGTTAATACGAACTTTATCAATACCATTTTCAATTGCTTTTAAAGCTAATTTATAATCAAAGTGAATATCAGCTACTAATGGAATATGGATACGTTTTTTTATTTCGGCAATTGCATCAGCCGCACGCTCATCTGGCACTGCAACACGAACAATTTGACAGCCCGCCTCTTCTAGTCGCAGAATTTCTGCAACAGTTGCTTCGACATCATGTGTTTTTGTTGTACACATACTTTGAATGAATAATTCATTACTACCACCAATTGTTAAATTACCGACACGTACAGGACGTGTTTTTGAACGGTGACAAATTTCACTCATTAACTTTCTCTCCTTTTCGGGCCACTACTTTCAGCCGTCACTGACACTTATTTTAGCAGTGTAAGAAAATAAGGACAAGGAAGAAACGTTAACTTTTCATTTTCCGCATGCGTTTTCGATTTCAAAAGAGAGGGGAAGCTTAATATTTTCACCTGGTACAAGTGCTTGTAATTGTAAATGTGGATTTAATTGATAAAAGAGCTCCAGTCGTTCCGGAAAGGTCATCGGCATTTTTGCTGGGTGTAGTGCAAATAAGCTATGGATGGTATCGCCTTGAATTGTTTGTACCGTAATGTAAGCTGGCTCGCGCTGGTCTTCGCAAAGTGCATTTTGCCCATCTTTTGGATAGAAGGCAGCGAGAGATAATGTACCTTCTGTTAAATCTACTTTTACGACAAATGCGATAAGTACAATGGCAACCGTTAACAAGAATGCTCGCAAAAAAACCCCTCCTTTTTCTACACTATATTGAGAAGAGAGGGGAATCATGCCTATTATTTTGAAATTGGTTGTTTTGGATATTTTGTAAAGGCGATAATTAATAGCGTAATGGTTAAAAGTAATGACAAGATTGAGAGTATTGTTCGGGCAGTTGGTACGAATTCTGCTAACATGCTTAAAATAGTTGCCCAAGTAATAGCGAATGTTGTAGTGCGCCAAATATGGCGGTATTCACCACGACGTTTCATAACTTTTAAAATAAATAAACCTGCTAGGGCATAGAGCGCAATTTGACCAAAAACTAACATCGTTGTTAATACAAATAACATGATGAATGTGACTGGGTACAACAGCCATTTTATTTGATCTATGTATTCCGTTATCCCACTGATATCAAGGGTATTAACAGACATATCAGCAGAAAAACGTCCAAATGAAAATACAGTAACAATCGTAATTAATAGAAAGGTATATTGAATGACTTTGCCGATAGGTAATAAACGATAAGCTGCTAGTTTTTTAGGGTGTAATAAGCTATCGATTAATAATTGTGAGTGTTTCATATTTATATCTCCTCCATTCGTTATTCTAACATGTTCGTGAATGTCTAGATATGGATTGCATCACTTTAACTGAGAATGACATGCTAAAATGTTAACATTGTGTAAAGAAGTTAAAGGTTTTCTTTACTTTTTGTACATTTTCATTTAATGATTAGGAATAGTAGAGACGTAGGAATTGGAGCGAATACCATTGACAATAGATTGGCAAAGCATATTATTTCAATTTTTAGGCGGATTAGGGGTCTTTTTATTTTCCATAAAATATATGGGAGAAGGGTTACAAAAATCGGCAGATGACAGACTCCGTGAATGGTTGAATCGATTTACAACGAATCCGTTTATGGGTGTGTTAGTTGGGATAATCGTTACGGTTTGTATTCAGTCAAGTTCGGCGACAACAGTGATTACTGTTGGTTTAGTGAGTGCTGGCTTCTTAACATTACGACAAGCAATAGGTGTCATTATGGGAGCTAATATTGGCACGACAATAACGGCATTTATCATCGGCATTAATATAGGTATTTATTTTTATCCACTCCTCGCAATTGGCGCAGCATTTTTATTTTTCTTTAAAAAGGCTATTTATCATCATATAGGTCAAATTTTATTTGGCTTTGGTGGTTTGTTTTTAGGGTTGGAGCTAATGAGTGCTAGCATGCAGTCGCTACATGAATTAGCAGACTTTGCATCATTAACCATTCATTTGAGTAACCAGCCGGTAATCGGGATATTTTTAGGGACTATTTTTACCTTGCTCGTTCAAAGTTCGACAGCGACAGTTGGCGTTTTGCAAGGCTTATATGCTGAACAATTAATCGGTTTAGATAGTGCGCTACCGATTTTATTTGGTGAAAATATTGGCACGACAATTACTGCTGTCCTAGCTTCACTAGGTGCTTCGATTTATGCAAAGCGAGCAGCGGCTGCCCATGTGTTATTTAATGTGATTGGGACGGTTATTTTTATGTTGCTGTTTACCCCTTTTATAAATTATGTACAGTGGATTAGTCAGTTGTTTCATTTAGAGGCTCGAATGCAAATTGCTGTCGCACATGGTTCGTTTAATGTCTTTAATATGATGATCCAACTACCATTTATCGCAGGATTATCATTATTAGTAACCAAAATATTGCCTGGACACGATGGTGGTATTGATGTTGCAACGAAACATCTGGACCCATCCTTCATTGATTCTTCGCCAGCCATTGCATTAGGGCAAGCGAAAGAAGAAGTTTTACGGATGGGTGAGCATGCACTAAGGGGCTTAGAAGAAACGTTTTACTACATGAAAACGGGGGAGTCTTCCCATATCCCTACCGTAATACAGTTGGAAGTGGCACTTAATCATTTAGATAAAGAAATAACGAATTATTTAGTGATGGTGTCCAAGCAGCCGCTTTCTCATGCAGATTCGGTACGGCACCATACACTTTTAACGAATGTGCGTGATATCGAGCGTATTGGCGACCATTTTGAAAATATTTTGGAGCTATTGCAATATAAGGATCACCATGAAGTAAGTTTAAGTAAATCAGCGCGGCAAGATTTAATCGGTATGTTTAGTCTTGCCATCGAGGCGGTAAGGAAAAGCTTAGAGGCGCTTGATACGGCGAGTCTTAGCTTAGCGCAAGAAGTAACTGAATTAGAGAGTTTGATAGACGATATGGAGGATAAACTAAGACAAAAGCATATTGCACGTTTAAATACGGACGAATGTAGTGGTGCAGCTGGTATTGTTTATACGGATATTGTCAGTAACTTAGAGAGAATTGGGGATCATGCTGTGAATATTGCAGATTCTATTTTAGGAATTCGCCACTAGATTGAAACTTTTTGGCAATATTTTTCGTATGTAAGGCATGCAAGACAAAAGGAGAGAGCTTTGATGGAAGTTGTTGGCTGGATCGTAGTGATTGCCTGCTTTATCGTTTCATTTGTTGGTTTAGTGTATCCGATAATCCCAGGTGTTCTATTTTTGCTAGGTGGATTTATTCTCTATGGATTATTTTTCTCATTTGCTGATTTAAGTTGGTGGTTCTGGGCAATTGAAATTTTATTTGTTGTCCTACTCTTTGGCGCTGATACGGTTGCAAATGCTTTTGGCATTAAAAAATTCGGTGGCTCCAATGCAGGAATGTGGGGCAGTACAATCGGTTTATTGATCGGGCCATTCGTTATTCCTGTTGCCGGCATTTTAGTAGGGCCTTTTTTAGGCGCCATCATTGCAGAGCTTATTGTAGAGCGAAAAACTTTTAATGAAGCTGTAAAAAGTGGTGTTGGTTCGCTTATCGGTTTTTTAACGTCAACCGTAGCCAAGGCAGTTATTCAAATTGTGATGATTGTCGTATTCTTTATCGCTATTTAAACGTATTGTGGGGGTAATTATAAAGTTTAACAAATTAAAGAAGTGGGTATATTAGAAATTGGATTATTTATTTCGGTCAAAAGGCTGAAATCTTTAATTTGAGGTATTTTTCATTGAATGGTTTGACCAATTTTGATAATCTAAGGATGTACTAATTATTTCTTTATTTTAGGGAGGAACTTAATAATGGCTTACGAATTACCACAATTAACTTATGCTTACGATGCATTAGAACCAAATATCGATGCAAAAACAATGGAAATTCACTATTCTAAACACCACAATACTTATGTAACAAATCTAAACGCAGCAGTAGAAGGTACTGAATTTGCAGAAAAAGACATTAATGACTTAATCGCAAACATCGATGCACTTCCAGCTGACAAACAAACAGCAGTTCGTAACAACGGTGGCGGACATGCTAACCACACATTATTCTGGGAATTAATCGCGCCAGGCGGTTCAAAAACTCCAGTTGGTGAAGTAGCTAAAGCAATCGATGCTAAATTTGGTTCTTTCGATGCTTTCAAAGAAGAGTTTACGAAAGCTGCAACAACTCGCTTCGGTTCAGGTTGGGCTTGGTTAATCGTTGATGGTGATTCAGTAGCAGTTACATCTACACCAAACCAAGACTCTCCAGTAATGGAAGGTAAAACGCCAATCTTAGGATTAGATGTTTGGGAGCATGCTTACTACTTAAACTACCAAAACCGTCGTCCAGATTATATCGGTGCTTTCTGGAACGTAGTAAACTGGGATGCAGTAGAAGCTAAATTTCAAGCTGCAAAATAATCATTTGCGATAAAGCAAAATAATTAGTTTTCTGCGGAACTATTGTGAAGTGGAAATTTACTAATTATTTCTATGTAAAGGGCTATGCATAAGGTGGAAAATCACCTTGGCATGGCCCTTTTTATATGATTTTAGCGCATTCAGTGATGTAGTTTTCGAATAGTAAGAAAGCAATATATATGGAAGGAAACTTTTCTTGCCAAGTACCGTCAAATAAAATGATGCTTCCTCTAGTTAGGGATTCTTACGGGAGATCATTTCATAAATAGTCGAAAATTACGAATAGGTTAACGAAGCAAACGGCTGGGACTCCTCCAACGAAGTGTGAAAAGCGACCATCTGTAGTGTAAGTGATGTGATTGCTTCTATTTTACATTTTTCAATAATAAGTATTTTAATGATGACAAGGCGAATTATGAAAATGATGCAAGAGTATGCTTTTCTGACGCAACTTCGAATGGTATACTAGGTATCGTGTATTTAAACAGTTATTAGATGAGGAGGGGAATACATATGCGCAAAGCACCGGGGAAAAATCGCGCAGCGAGTGTTAAAGCGAAACATCACTCTAATTTAACATTTCGTATGAATGTCCTTTTCTTTGCTATATTTATCGTATTTTCGATGTTAATTTTTAGACTTGGTTATATGCAAATTGTCAAAGGGGAAGATTATGTTCGTATTTTAGAGCGGACTGAGGAAGTACCTGTCAATACAAGTGTGCCAAGGGGTCGGATGTATGATCGTTATGGGCGAATTTTAGTCGATAATCAGCCTGAAAACGCGATTACCTATACAAAAATGCAGACGACTAAAACGGAGGATATGTTAGCAATTGCTGAAAAGCTGGCTCAATTGATTGAGCAACCAACAAATCGTGTCACATTACGCGATAAATTGGATTTTTGGATTTTAAAAAATCATGACGCAGCATATGCAAAAATTTCTGATGAAGAGCAAACGAAAATTAAAACGCAGGAAAATATTACGACAAGTCAAGCGAATGCAGAGATCGATAAAGTTGTGCGTGAGCGTATTACTGACGAGGAATTAGCACAATTAACGGAAGCGGATTTAGAAGTATTAGCAATCTATCGCGAGATGGTATCGGGCTACAATTTGTCACCTCAAATCATCAAAAGTGAAAATGTATCAGCAGATGAATTTGCTCGTGTTTCAGAGCGTTTAACTGAGCTACCAGGAGTCAACACAACGACTGACTGGAAGCGTGTTAAACTATCTTCCCTTTCTGTATTAGGCCGTACAACTGTGCCAACAAAGGGGATACCGAAAGAGAAGCTAAATTATTATTTGGCCCGTGATTATTCACGCAATGATCGCGTCGGAGAAAGTTATATTGAAGCGCAATATGAAGAACTTTTACAAGGGCAAAAAACAGTTGTCAAAAATATTACGAATAAAAAAGGGCAAGTTGTTGATACCGTTACAACATATGAAGGCGAGCCTGGAAAAGATTTGGTATTAACATTTGATAGCGAGTTACAAGCCGCTAATGAAAAAATTGTAGAGGAAGAACTGCTGAAGTTAAAAGCAATGTCGGGCTCAAGTTTATTAGACCGAGCGTTCCTAATTATGATGGACCCGAATACGGGAGATATCCTATCAATGGTCGGTAAAAAAATCGAAAAAGATTCAGAGACAGGTAAAAATGTCATTGTAGATTATGCATACGGATCATTCACAACGGCATATGAGGCGGGGTCTGTAGTGAAAGCAGCCACTTTGCTGACAGGCTATAAACTAGGGGTGATTACTCCGAATACAGTATTAGGAGATGAACCGATTCATTTACTAGGTACACCCGTTAAAAAATCGATTTTCAACCGAGGTGGCTATATTTCAATGGATGGTTTAAGCGCACTTGAGCAATCTTCGAACGTCTATATGTTTAAAACGGCAATGCTTATTAATGGCACACCATACAGTTACATGATGCCATTGCGATTAAATGATCAAACATTCCCGAAAATGCGTAATTCCTATGCACAGTTTGGCTTAGGTGTTAAAACAGGCATTGATTTACCTAATGAATTTAGTGGGGTAGAAGGCCCAATCATGGGTGGTAAAACACTCGACTTAGCCATTGGACAGTATGATACGTATACACCGCTTCAGCTAGCACAATATATTTCAACGATAGCGAATGGTGGCTATCGTGTTCAGCCCCATGTCGTGAAAGAAGTGCGTGATCCATCAAAAGATGGTCAGCAGCTAGGGCAATTAGTGACAGAAGTAGGACCAAGAATTTTAAATCATATCGATAATACGGAAAAAGAAATTAATTATGTAAAAAAAGGCTTGCAACGTGTTTATACGGGCTCTCGTGGTACGGCACGTACAGCATTTGCGAACGCACCTTTTACGGCTGCCGGGAAAACAGGGACAGCCGAAGTAGTTTATTATGGACCATTACGTGAACGTTATGGTACAAATACGATTAATTTAACGCATGTTGGCTATGCGCCATATGAAAATCCTGAAATTGCTTATGCTGTTGTTATTCCATGGGCAACTACGAACCTTGATCAACATTTATCGAATAATAACGTGATTGCAAGACGTGCTTTAGATGCTTACTATGAGCTAAAAGCAAAATATGAAAAGACAAAAGTGACAGATAATAAAGTAGAACAACCAATTTTACCTGCGATTACAAAAGATAAAATCGGTGAAGATGAACAAGAATAAAAAAACCGCTAGCGCATATTATATGCCTAGCGGTTTTTTAGTATCTATATAGCTTTCTACTAGCGATTAAGCTGTTGAATCGCCAATTCAAATTGTTCCTTCGGTTTTTCTCCATAAAGCTCAATATTATTATAGAAATACGTCGTCATCATAAAATCAATAGCCTCCTGTAATGACAACTCTCGATGATCCATGATAAGTGTTAAATATGTTTTAAAGTAATCGGCATTTTGTACATTTGCATGATTAATCACAAAGTCAAACTCCTCTTATAATATTTCCTGACACAAATGAATATTATAGCATCTTTGCTAAAGGAAGCAAATCATTTAATTGCAATTGTAAACGTCTCTTTACAATCGTTTACAAAGCATTACATTCCTTTACGTGTCTTTTACGAACGGTTTATACGAATTCAACAATAAGTCATTATAGTAAAGATTGTAAGGCAAAACACAAATAAAAAAGTTAGTGACGGAGGCAAATGAGATGAAAAAGTGGAAGTACTTAACGATGACAGCGGTAATGGGTTCAGCATTAATGCTTGGTGCATGTAGCGGAGACAACTCAACGCAAAATAATAACAATGCAGAAACGAACTCAGGACAAGAAGCTGCTGACGAGAAACTGCAAGGTTCAGTTGCTGGAGATGGTTCATCAACAGTAGCACCAATTATTGAAGCAGTTGTTGAAGAGTATGCAGGTGCACAACCGGATGTCAAAGTATCGGTAGGTGTTTCTGGTACTGGTGGTGGCTTTGAAAAATTCATCGCAGGTGAGACAGACTTTTCAAATGCATCTCGTTTTATAAAGACAGAAGAGAAAGAAAAACTAGACCAAGCTGGAATAGCTTACACTGAGTTAGCTTTAGCATATGATGGTTTATCAGTAGTGGTGAATCCTGAAAACGATTGGGCAAAGGATTTAACTATAGAACAATTAAAGAAAATTTGGACTGAAGATGGCACAGAGAAAAAATGGTCAGATATCGACCCTTCATGGCCTGCAGAAAAAATCGTATTCTACTCACCAGGTACTGACTCAGGTACGTATGATTACTTTGATGAAGTCGTTTTAGATGGTGCTGATTTAGTAAGCGCAGCGACATTATCAGAGGATGATAATATGCTAGTTCAAGGTATTTCTGGTGACAAGTATGCAATTGGCTTCTTTGGCTTCGCTTACTACTTAGAAAATAAAGATAAGTTAAACATTGTTAAAGTCAATGGAATTGAACCAACACATGACACAATTGAAAAAGGCGAATATACGCCACTTTCACGCCCACTTTTCACTTATGTGAAAAACAGTGCGATGAAAGATAATGCTGCAGCATATGATTTCGTTAAGTTCACACTTGAAAATGCAGGGGATATGGCAGAAGCAGTAGGTTATGTTCGTCTACCTGAAGAAAAATATGCTGAAGGCTTAAAAACTTTAGAAGGCTTAAAATAAGTAGACATGCATAGAGGGAAAGAGATGGATGCTCTTTCCCTCGCTTATTGGAAAGGAGCACCCAATGGTTTCTCAAAAGGAAAATAAGACATCATCTGTGCAACAATTAATTGCAAATTCGCGCAATCATAAAACTAAGAAAATAGTGGAAAAAGCCATGCCAGCTTTATTATTTTCTGCAGCGCTTATCTCGATTTTGACAACATTTGGCATTGTTTTCACCCTTATTTTTGAAACGTTTGAGTTCTTCAAACGTGTTTCGATTACGGATTTTTTATTTGGTACACAGTGGCTACCGTTTTCTGGAAAGGAGCCGTTATTTGGGATTTTACCGCTTATCGCAGGAACACTGAAAGTTACGCTAATTGCAGTTGTTGTAGCAGTACCATTTGGGATTGCTTCAGCCATCTATTTAAGTGAATATGCGAGTGAGAAAACAAGACGTACTGTTAAACCGATTTTAGAAGTATTAGCAGGTGTACCGACAATCGTTTATGGTTTCTTTGCATTAACGTTTGTAACACCTGTGCTACAGGGAATTATTCCAGAACTTAAATTATTTAATGCACTTAGTCCAGGGATTGTAGTGGGCATTATGATATTACCAATGATTACATCACTATCAGAAGATGCAATGTCATCAGTACCAAACAGTATGCGAGAAGGGGCTTTAGCGCTAGGTGCAACGAAGTTTGAAGTCGCTATAAAAGTAGTGTTACCAGCCGCTTTATCGGGAATTGTGGCATCAGTCGTACTTGCTATTTCCCGGGCAATTGGGGAAACAATGATTGTGTCCCTAGCAGGAGGATCGACACCTAAATTTGATTTAAATGTCACAGATTCCATCCAAACGATGACAGCATATATTGTACAAGTTTCTACGGGTGATGCTGGTTATGGAACGACAATTTATTACTCCATCTACTCAGTTGGATTCACATTATTTATCTTTACATTAGTGATGAACTTAATCGCTCATTATATTTCGAAACGCTTCAGGGAGGTTTACTAGCATGCGCTATATTGATGATACAGTCGTCAAGAAACGAATGACTAAACGTATTACATTCAATAAAGTCTGGAAATCCTTATTTTTCTTGGCAACTACATTTGCGCTTGTAATGCTAGCGATTTTGCTCTACCGCATTGTGACGCAAGGAGTAGGTTACTTAAACATTGATTTCCTAACGAATTTTGCTTCACGCTTTGCGGATAAGGCAGGGATTAAAGCTGCATTAATCGGCTCACTTTGGTTAATGGGAGTAGTAGCTCCGGTATCGATTGTGTTAGGTGTAGGAACAGCAATTTATCTTGAAGAATATGCAAAGAAAAATAGATTGAACGATTTTATTCGCATGAATATCTCAAACTTAGCAGGTGTACCTTCAATTGTTTTTGGTTTACTTGGGTTAACAATTTTTGTTCGTATGATGGAACTAGGTAAAAGTATTTTAGCAGCAGGTTTAACAATGAGTTTGCTAATATTACCTGTAATAATCGTGGCTGCTCAGGAAGCAATACGCGCTGTACCGAATGAACAACGTGAAGCTTCTTATGGGATGGGAGCGACGAAATGGCAAACCATTTTACGTGTCGTATTACCAGCTGCCATACCAGGAATTTTAACAGGTAGTATTTTAGCTTTATCTCGTGCAATAGGTGAAACAGCGCCACTCGTAGTAATTGGGATTCCTGTTATTTTGCAATTTTTACCTAATGATTTATTAAGCCAGTTTACTGCATTGCCGATGCAAATTTATGATTGGGCTAAACGTCCGCAAGAGGCATTCCAATATGTAGCGGCAGCGGGGATTTTAGTGCTGATGATTGTGCTGCTAATGATGAATTCCATCGCTATTTTTATTCGAAATAAATTCCAAAAACGTTATTAATGAGGTGACCTTATGGTACTAGATTTTAAAGAGGAAAAATCAGTTGTCAAATCGATTAATATAAATGTAAAGCCATCTGCTGAAGTTGCGAAAAAAGTAGTCTATGATACACGTAACTTAAATTTATGGTACGGTGATCATCACGGTTTAAAAGATGTTAATTTAAGTATTTATGAAAATGAAGTAACAGCAATTATAGGCCCTTCAGGTTGTGGGAAATCTACTTATTTAAAAACGTTAAACAGAATGGTAGAGCTAGTACCGATTGTTCGTACATCGGGCGAAATATTATATCGTGAACGAAATATCTTAGATAAAAACTATACAGTAGAGGAATTGCGTACTCGCGTAGGGATGGTATTCCAAAAACCTAACCCATTCCCAAAATCAATCTATGATAATATTGCTTACGGTCCGCGTATCCACGGCATTAAAAACAAAAAAATTCTAGATGAAATTGTTGAAAAATCATTGCGTGGTGCGGCCATTTGGGATGAAGTAAAAGATCGTCTAAATCAAAATGCATATGGTTTATCAGGTGGTCAGCAACAGCGTATTTGTATTGCGCGTTGTTTAGCAATCGAGCCAGATGTTATTTTAATGGATGAGCCGACTTCTGCACTTGACCCAATTTCTACGTTAAAAGTAGAGGAGCTTGTACAAGAGCTTAAAAAAGATTATTCGATCGTTATTGTTACACATAATATGCAACAAGCGGCACGTATTTCAGACCGTACAGCATTTTTCCTAAGCGGCGAAGTTGTGGAATATGACAAAACAGATGTGATTTTCCAAACACCTGCAGATCAACGTACAGAAGATTACATTTCAGGACGCTTCGGCTAAGCATAGGGGGAACTATAGATGGTAGTACGCGAACGCTTTGAGCAAGAGCTAAAGGAAGTTCAAGAACAGTTTGTAGAAATTGCAACAAATAGTATTAATGCATTAAAAATGTCTTTTGAGGCATTGTTAGAGCAAGATTTGGAGAAATCATTAAAAATTATTGAAGATGATTTATATATTAATCGCCTTGAGGAAGAAATTAATGATCGAGTAATTTTGATGATTGCCAAGCAACAGCCGGTAGCAACCGATTTGCGCCGTCTTATGGTTCTTGTAAAGGCTGCATCTGATATGGAGAGAGTGGGAGATTATGCGGTTAATATCGCAAAAGAGACGATTCGTTTAGGTAAGGAACCTCTAATTTTCCCAACGACCAATTTACAATCGATGTGTAATAAGACAGTCGAAATGCTTGAAAGTATTATTACTGCTTTTAGGGAAGAAGATACTGTCCGAGCAAAAGAAATTGCTGAACTTGACGATTACGTAGATGATTTATATGGAGCAACAGTGACATTATTACTTCGTGCTGGTGCAGAAAGTCCATCTCATATTTCGCAATTTACACATTTAACATTTGTCTGTCGTCATTTAGAACGTTCAGCGGATCATGCAACGAATATTGCGGAACATTTATTTTACTTAATTAAAGGTAAACATTATGAATTGAATAATTAAAAGAGAAGGGCTGCGACTAAGTGGCCGTTCTCTTTTTGCCCTTTAATACACTATTATATATAAGAAATCGCGGCAACATTACACTCTACACATACGTCAAATATGTTAGTGTGTTTATTTGTATTGTCAAAAAAAATTTTTGGTTATACTATAGACATTATCCAAAAAAAAGTTCTTAGGAGGTGCTGCTTCGTGAAAGACGGTGTAGAATCACTTATAAAGAAATTTGGTCTAGAGATTTCGTCAGAACAACGCAACTACTTAGATTATCTGTATGAAAATTTACATTTAGAAGAGCTAAGTGAGAAGGAACAACATTTTTTTATTGATTATTTTTACAAAAGTGAGACACTGCGTAATATGGCAGCATTTGCACTTGAACTAGCGGATGTTATGCATGAAATCCGAGAAAACGTTCCAGCCATTGAACAGGCCGAGCGCTTAGCCAACGGTAAAGAGCAACGTATGTACTATGCGCAAAAATGGCAAGAAGCGAGACGTCAAAAGTTAAAGCAGCATACAACTAAAAGTGGAAATGTACTATATGTGCCATTTGTTGATTACAAGGAAGAGCAAGGGCCTATTATTATTTGTCTTGAACAAACTTTTGGCATGGAGAGGTATTCAGCGCTTTGTAAAAGTATGATTTTGCCGTTATTTATGAATGCATATAAAGAGCAAAGAGATTTATATATCGTGCCATACGATTGTCAAATTCATGTGCACTTCCGCTTTGAAAATGGTCAATTAAATCTATCTGATTTTAAAGATTTTATTGAATATAAGGCACAAGGTGAAGCAGCTATTTTACCTGTGCTACAGTTTGTAAAAGGTTTGCTACAAGAAAATCAGCAATGTGCAGAAACAGAAGTTCTTATTTTTACTGAAGGGAATCCTGTTGATGGACCACATTTATTAGGAAAGCGTGCAAAGACAATGTTAGATGAAATGAAGCAGCGCTACCATGCTGAATTTTCCGTTATTGCGATGAATGAGCATTGTTTTAATGAGCATCACTTCTGGTTTGCAAATAGAGCCATTTTTGCAGATGATGCGATTCAATAAAATGCGAAGCTGACCAGATTGCTATTGGTCGGCTTATTTTTACTGTAAATAGTAACATCAATTTTTTTGCACAAGTATAATTGAAAATGTACATAGGTATATAAAAGGAGTATTACATGGATTCATTGAAATGGTTATTACCGAACTTGACTGTGCCAACATGGATAGACATTACTATTGCGGTGGCATTTTGTGTTGTGGGATGGTTGTTTCAGCATTTTGTGCTGAAGAAAATCATTACGAGCAGTGTTACATTTTTAAAGAATAGACAGCGTCATTTTCAAGCGACTGTTCTTGGACAATTTAATAAGGCAATCCGATATGCGTTTATGTCAGCAGTAGTTGTCCTAAGTTTATCAAATTTACTTAAAGTATTTTTATTTACTCATTTTGCAACAAAGAATTTTGTGTTGTCTATCATGGTGTTTTTTGCCTTTAAAGGCGTATATGATGTGCTTCACTACTATACAAAGAAACCATTAGAGTTAAATAGTGACGAGGAGCAAAATGTTCTTTTACCGTTTTTCCTGCGTATTGGTAAAGTGCTTATTATGATTTTAGCTATGTTTACCATTGCGTCCTTTTGGAACTTTAATCTAAATGGCTTTTTGACAGGAATTGGTTTAACAGGGGTAGCGATTGCTTTTGGTATTCGTGACACTCTGGCACATGTTTTTGGTGGGATGTCCGTTGCACTCGACAATCCATTTCAAATAGGCGATTGGATTGCGACAGAGGATCAAAAAATAGAAGGTACCATTGAGGATATCAACCTTCGCAGTACACTTATTCAAACAGGCGACAAAGGGCTTGTATATGTGCCGAACTCTTATTTAGTGAATCGTCCAATATATAATTTATCAAAACGAGAGAAACGAAAATGTGAGTTGTTTTTATATGTAGCTGCGGAAAACGAAGAAGAAACATTACGTAGTGCTTTAAGCACCATTCATCAGCAAATTCATTTGCATGCAAATACTGAAAAAGAGCTGATTCATGTATATATAGATGAGTTATATCATGCATCATATCGGGTTCTTGTTCGTTTTTATGTTGCAACTAACGATACGGCTGTTATGTTAAATGTACGGCAGGATATTTTATTTGTAATCCGCCAAGTTGTTCAAGATTATGAGATAGTACTTGCAGAACATCCGGACGAGTGTAAACTTGAGAAAAAATAATTTGAATTGTTCGATATTTTACATTACAATATATACTAATAATTGGCTTAGATGAAGAGTAGTAACTATTATTATTTGTTCAAGAGAGCTAGCGGTTGGTGGAAGCTAGTACAAATAAATAGCGAATGGACTTCGGAGCCCTAATCCAGAAGTTAAGTATGGATTAGCGTTTGCCTACGTTACAAGGCGTAGAGAGGGTCTTTTAAGACCAATGAAGGTGGCACCACGGCTTTTCCGTCCTTTGCGATGGAAAGGCCTTTTTATATGGTTTTTTGGTGTAGTAGAGCAGAGCATAGTGAAGGAGAGATTAAGAATGACAGTTGAGCTTAGTAGATTTGCCATCAAAGTATTACAGGGGGATATGATGACGCCTATTTCGGTGTATCAATCTCTGACAGGAAAGCATAAGATGCTATTTGAATCTTCAGCCAAGCATGAGGAAAGTGGGCGTTATTCCTTTATCGCCGTTAACCCAATAGCAGAACTGATTGGGGATAAAAACGGTTATCAATATAAAAAAGGGATGAAAATTGATACGTCTAACGATAATGTCTTACAAAAACTAAAAGAAGTAATGCCATTCCATGAAGCGGATTATCCTTTTGCTTTTTTTGGTGGCGCAATCGGCTTTTTTGGTTATGAAACCGCCTTTTATGCTGAAAAAATTGGTGAATATTTACATGATAATTTAGAAATGCCTGATGTCCATGTTTTTTTCTATGATACGTTTATCGTGTTTGATCATTTGAAGCAAGAGGTGACACTAGCAGCAATCGATTTATTTAATGAAGGGCGCACACTTGATAGGATGGAAGCCGCGATTGCTGAAATTGAGCAACAGCTACATGCAGGAACGACATTTGGTGCAATGGAGCTAGGTACAATTGATTTTCAACCAATGATACCAAAGGAAGAGTTTATTGCGATTGTTGAGCGCGCAAAACAGCATATTGTGAAAGGAGATATTTTTCAAATCGTGTTATCCCAACGTTTTTCTTCATCGTTTACGGGCAATCCATTTGCCTTATATCGGCAGTTAAGAACGTCGAATCCATCACCTTATATGTTTTATATGGATTTTGAGGCATACACAATTTTAGGAACTTCTCCAGAGAGTCTTGTAAAGGTCAAGAATCGCAAAGTTACAACAAATCCAATTGCTGGAACGAAACCACGTGGTACAACACAACAGCAAGATGAAGCGATTGCTGAAAGCTTATTGACGGATGAAAAAGAAATCGCTGAGCATCGAATGTTAGTGGATTTAGGGCGTAATGATCTTGGAAGAATTTCCAAGATTGGCACCGTAAAGCTTGTTAAATACATGAACATTGAACGCTACAAACATGTTATGCATATTGTATCGGAAGTTATTGGTGAACTTCGTGATGAAGTCCATGTGTTAGACGTCCTTAGCGCATGTTTACCAGCTGGCACAGTGTCAGGGGCCCCAAAGATTCGAGCAATGCAGTTAATTAATGAGCTAGAGCCAGTGAAGCGCGGCGTTTATGCTGGTGCAGTAGGGTATATTTCAGCTTCAGGTGATATGGATTTAGCGTTGGCTATTCGTACGATGGTTATCAAAGATGGGTTTGCACATGTGCAAGCAGGTGCAGGCGTTGTGTATGATTCAGTACCTTTGTCTGAATATGAAGAAACATTAAATAAAGCTCGTGCGCTACTGGAGGTTAAAAAATGATTTTACTCATCGATAATTATGATTCATTCACATATAATTTATTTCAGCAAGTCAGTATGCTAGGTAAGGAAGTTCAAGTAGTAAGGAATGATGAAATAACAATTGAAGAAATAATCGACATGCAACCAGAAGCAATTATTTTATCTCCAGGTCCAGGTACACCAAATGAGGCAGGAATCACAGTACAAGTTGTACAAGAACTATATACAAAATATCCGATTTTAGGAATTTGTTTAGGTCATCAGTCGATAGGGCAGGCATTCGGAGGAACAATTGAGCAAGCTAAAAATATTATGCATGGCAAGCTGTCTACTTTACAGTATGAGCAAGCAGGCGTTTTTGCACAATTCGAAGGTGAAATCGAAGTAATGCGCTATCACTCGTTAATCATAGAGCCATCGACGTTGCATGAAGATTTTATTATAACTGCCACTTCGCGTGATGATGGAGAAATTATGGCTATTCAACATAAGCACTATCCACTTGTTGGATTGCAATTCCATCCAGAATCAATAGGCACTAAGACAGGTAGTGACATCGTGCAAGCCTTTTTAGCACTCGTTTAGGTGCGTGCCAGGCACTCAAACAATTTCCAAACAATTTGATTTTCAATAGAAAAAATCCACTTGCCTCCTGCAGCGTATGAAATGTTGCATCGGGGTGAAGTGGATTTTTTTATTTATTGCTTTTTACCAGTTATTAATTTGGCAATTTCCTCTAATGACATGGAAGAATTGACCTCATACGAGCCGATTTGTAAACTTCGAGCATATTTTGCGTTCGCAAGTAATAGCTCCATTTCTACACTATTTGTAATAATGCCACCGTCTTCGAGCTTTTGCGCCACAATATAGGGCGTTATGCCGCTATATATTTGAAGTGTCATTGTGACTTCATTATCAGCGTTCGGGGTACTATCAATACGCTTATCTTCTGTAGACGTGTCAGTTGTATTTTCTTGTTGCTTATTTTCATTCCCAGTTTCTTTCGTCGAGTTCGCCTTTAATGTTGCGATTTCTTTCGTTGCTTGCTCAAGTTTTTTTTGTAGTTCCTCTACGTCCTTATCGTTTGAGGAGGCAACTGTCGGTAGACCAATATTCAGATCCAAGCGATCGGCTAAAGAAAGCAATGCGCCGACTAGGAAAAGGGCGATACCAAATGCACGGATGGCGGATTTGTTCATTATTATCTACCTCCGTTTGCAATCACTTGTCGCACTTGCTCTTCCGTTAAATTGGAGCGAATACTAATATCAGCAATGGAAAGTCCTTGCTTGTTGAGTTCGAGTACCTGACTGATAATGATTTCATGAATCGGCTTTAAGTTGTTTGGCATCGGTTCAGCCTTTTTTACTTGTGCAGCTTGTTGAACAGCCTGCATAACCTGTTGAACCTTTGGATTTTGCGTCGGAGGATTTTTAGCTATGGATGATTTAACCTGAAATTCAGGTTCTAGTAATAGCTCTTCTTCCACAATTTTGAGACGTCGCTTTAAATTATTCGTTTCTTGAAAAATAGAAATGGATAATTCTTCGACATCTTGTTCGACTTTTTTCGCACTATCTTTGAAAAAGAACGATAAAAAGATAAGAACGATACCGACAATCATAAGTATGATGGATAAATCCACTAGTTTCACCCCATTAAATTATGTAATTATAAGGTATTTTACCACATGCAAACTTAATATGAAATGAAGGTAGATTTTTTTTCAGTTTATGTTATAATAGGTTAGTCGTATAAATCATGCTCAAATTTAAATTCTTGATATAGAGTGGGAGGGTTAATAATGCGCGTAAATATTACTTTAGCTTGCACAGATTGCGGCGAACGTAACTACATTTCTAAAAAGAACAAGCGTAACAATCCAGAGCGTCTTGAACTTAAAAAATATTGCTCTCGCGAGAAGAAATACACTCTTCACCGTGAAACAAAGTAATCGCTCATTAAGCCAAAACCACACGTGGTTTTGGCTTTCTACATTTTAAAGGGAGGTGCGATGTCGTGGATAAAACATCGTTGCGAAACAAGGTGCGTGAAGCACTCTCAAATATGAGTGCAGCTACATATCGCGAACAATCATTTGCTATCGCAAGAAAAGTGCTACAGGAACCATATATAATAGAAGCAAATACGATTGGCATTACCATTTCTAATAAGCCAGAAGTTGACACAATTCATCTAATCGAAGCACTTTGGAAGCTTGGTAAAACAGTGGCAGTTCCAAAATGTAACGCAAAAACAAGAGAAATGTCATTTTATGCGATAGAATCGTTTGCCCAGTTAGAAACTGTTTATATGCATTTGCGTGAACCAATTCCGGAAATAAGTGAGTTTGTTGACGCAAATGAAATGGATATCATACTTGTTCCTGGCGTAGTTTTTGACACACAAGGCTATCGAATAGGCTACGGTGGTGGTTATTACGATCGCTATGTATTACACTATAAAAAAGGTAAACTAATGTCTGTGCTTTTTGATGAGCAACTATATGAACAGGTGCCTGTAGAGACGCACGACTACCCAGTAGATCTTATCATCACACCGACAAAACGCATTGATTGTGAAGCGCAACGAGGAGCGAAATAAAATGGATAAAATGCTAGATATTTATGATTTATTAAAAACATATGGCACTTATATTTATACACGTGATCCCATTGGCGATTTAATGTTAATGGAGGATGAAATTCGTGAGTTGTACAAGGCGAATGTACTCGACATTAAAGATTACCAAATGGCATTGTTGTTAATACGACAAGAAACGACAAGACTGCGGGTTGAGCAAAATAAGCAGTAATGTTTCAATAGCGAATAATTTGGGTACCGTAAAAATATCGTAATATGTATGTAAAATTCGTAAAAACAGTGGTTTACCACTGTTTTTATGTTTTTACGAAACTTTTTACATTTAAAAACGTATATATTAATGTTAAGCTATAATGAAGCCGAGGAGAAAGGCTGCCTAAAAATATATCTGTTGATTATCTGTAAAAAATGGATTAAGATATATTTTGTTTCAGAAATCAAATTGTAAATTTTATTATTTTTTTGTAAGGAATAGGGAGGATGTTAGGAATGAAATTAACTAAGTGGCCTAAACATTCATTTATGATACTAGCAATCGTAGCAACTTGGATAAAAACGGTCATTGTGTACCACACAAGCTTTGAGTTGAAAATTGAAAATGCAATGCAACAATTTATTTTGTTTATTAATCCATTAAGTTTTTTACTGTTTGTTTATGGATTATCGTTATTCTTTAAAACACCTAAAATAAGAAATCGCTATATAATCACTATGAGTATCGTATTATCGATTGTTTTATATGGAAACGTTGCGTTCTATCGATTCTACAATGACTTTATTACATTGCCGGTATTATTTCAGACAAGTAACTTTAGTGATTTAGGAACTTCCGCTGCAGCTATTATTAATCCGTGGGATCTTTTATATTTTGCTGATGTCTTTATTATTATTATCGCTAATAAGTATTTACCTAAAATGAAAGCAGCGGTAAAAGTAAACGTTGAATTCCGCCGTGCATTTTTCGTGTTAGCTATTGCCATGACATTTTTAAACTTAGGTTTAGCGGAAACAGAGCGTCCACAATTATTAACACGTAGCTTCGACCGCGAACTACTTGTTAAAAATATAGGTACGTACAACTATCATCTATATGATATTTATATTCAGTCAAAGTCATCTGCACAACGCGCATTAGCGGATGGCAGTGAATTAGTAGAAGTAAACAACTACATTCGTTCTAACCAAGCAGCGATTAACGAAGATATGTTTGGAAAATACAAAGATCGCAACTTAATTGTCGTGTCTCTCGAGTCATTACAAAACTTTGTGATTAATAATGATATGAATGGACACGAAATTACGCCATTCTTTAACTCTTTAACAAAAGATCCAGATACGTATTATTTCAGTAATTTCTATCACCAAACAGGGTTAGGGAAAACATCAGACTCTGAGTTTATTGTAGAAAACTCATTATTTGGTCTTGGCCGTGGTGCGGTCTTCTTCACACATGGTGGTAATACGTATAACTCAATGGCAGAGCGTCTTGGGGAAAATGGTTACTTTACAAATGTTATGCACCCGAACAATAAATCGTTCTGGAATCGTGATATAATGTACCAATCTTTAAAAATTGATAAATTCTATGATGTAGACTCATATAAAATAGAAGAAGGCCAAGCTGTCAACTGGGGTATGAAAGATATTCCGTTTATGGAGCAGTCCGCTGCATTGATGAAAGACATGCCACAGCCATTCTACTCTCGTTTAATTACGTTAACAAACCACTATCCATTCACTTTAGATCCAGAAGACGTGATGATTCCTGAATACACGTCAAACTCAGGAACGTTAAATCGCTACTTCCAAACAGTTCGTTACATGGATGAGGCGCTAAAAGATTTCTTCCAAGATCTAAAAGACCAAGGTGTTTATGATAATTCGATTATCGTTATGTATGGAGACCATTATGGTATTTCCGAAAACCATAATAAAGCAATGGCACAATATTTAGAAAAAGACGGCATTACACCGTATGATAATGCATTATTGCAAGAAGTACCTTTATTCATCCATATCCCTGGCGATGGTCAAGGAAAAGAGATGACAGAGGTATCCGGACAAATAGATTTACGACCAACTATTTTACATTTACTTGGCGTTGAAACGTCAAAAGATATGCAACTTGGTGCAGATTTATTCTCACCAGAGCACGAGGATTTCGTTATCTTCCGTGACGGCCGATTCATTACAGATAAATACGTTTATGCTGGTGAGGCTTGCTACGACAAAGCAACAGGGGAACAAATTGATGTAGCGCCTTGTCAACCTTATGCAGACCGAGCAACAACGGAATTAGAAAATTCGGATGCCATCATAAACGGCGACTTACTCCGATTCTATGATGAAAAAACAGGCAATTTAAAACAAAATGCAGTGAAATAAATCAAAAAAGGCATACTAGAAATTCTAGTATGCCTTTAATTTTTTGGGTGCCAGTCACGCAAACAATTCAGGTAATTTTGAAAATTTAGCAATGCAATCGCATGCTAGTTATCATTTACAGATTCGATAGGAACTGCTGTAAGTCCTTTTGTGTAACTTGCCCCTCCACTGTATATCTCAAAGTCCCCTCAGCATCAATAATAAAGGTAGTAGGGTAAGCCATGACTTCGAAAGCCTTCCCAAGTGCTCGATCATGATCTAAGAAAATAGGAAAACTTAAATTGTATAATTGTTGAAATTTGATTGCATTTTCACGACTATCATTTGAAGTCGCATTGATTGCTAGCAACTCAACATTATTTGGTTTTTGCTCATAAAAAGTATTTAAATCTGGCGCTTCCTCATGACAGGGACCGCACCAAGAAGCCCAAAAATTAATAATTAGAATGTTCCCTTTATATTCTTCTAACGTCGTTGAGGATTCATCTAAGCGTGTTAATGGGCTTTCAAAGTTAAGCATCTTTGCCCCTGTTTGTTTATCTACAATCAAATTAGGTTGGCTCTCTTTGTATATTTCATTTTTCACAGCAATACCAATGAGTGCCAGTACAACTACTAACGAAATGAGCATTAAAATCGTTTTACGTTTCATCATAAATCTCCTTTTAGTGCATATAGATATAGGTAAATTAGATAAATTATTCCATTTTTAAAAAACCCTACTTATATGATAACGTAATTTATGAGAAGAAACCTCCTATTTTTTATAAGGGTTAGCATGATTCGTGGATGAAAGCATTCTACAAAAAAAGAAAAAGAGCAGCCTCATAATAGAGACTGCTCTTTTCTGTCTGGATTTTAGTGTAACACTGGAGGATATCCACTATGAATGATTGTCATGATGACGAACCAACCGAATACCCCAGCACTTGCTAAGTTGAAAACAATGCTTAGTAAGTTTTTTTCTTTAATTGCTTGGAATGTACCAACGACAGCTAAAATCGCTACTAGACCAAAAATAACCATTAATAAGTTCATTAAAAAAGACACTCCTTTCGACATCAGAAAATGAATGTCGTAAACAATATTCCTCCTTAATTGTAAACGTTCTACCTGTTTTTGTCGAGGACTAATATAGCGTAAAGTATGAACTTTTATCGTCAAATTGTGGCAAAGAATGTATAATATGAAGTTGAGGTGATAAAGATGATGAACGTACGAAGCTATTCCCTTGGACCAATCCAAACGAATTGTTATATCGTATCGAATAAAGAGAAAGAATGCTTAATATTTGATCCAGGCGAAGAAGCGACAAAAATTATAAAGGTAATTCGCAGCAATGGATTGAAGCCATTGGCCATTTTTTTAACACACGCCCATTTTGACCATATTGGTGCAGTGGATGAAGTCAGAGAAGCTTTTCATATTCCGGTGTGGATTCATGAAAAAGAGGTTAGCTGGCTAGATGACCCGATGAAAAATGGTTCAGGTAAATATGCTTCTTTACCGGATTATAAGGTTGCTGCTCCTGCTAAAGAACATATTATTAAGAAAGAACAACTTTTTGAAATAAGTAATTTTGTATTTAATGCCGTATTTACTCCTGGCCATTCACCTGGTAGTATTTCATATATTTTTGAACAAGATGGTTTTGCCATCGTTGGAGATACATTATTCGAACAAAGTATAGGGCGTACAGATTTACTTGGAGGATCAACAAAACTATTACTTGCATCCATTCATGACAAACTCCTATCATTGCCTGAAGATACCATTGTTTACCCTGGTCATGGTAATTACACAACAATTGGTACAGAAATGGAAACGAATCCTTTCTTAAATGGCTTTTAATGGCATGTGATAGTAAAAAGTGATAGGTAATAAAAAAAGCGTGTCTCAAGATTGTTGAGACACGCGATTTTTTGTATTAATGACCGCCACCAGGTACGTGAATGAATGTTGTATAGTACGTGAAGCCAGCGAAGAATACAGTTAAATATGCTCCGAAAATGTACATGTACATACGTTCTGAAAGGTTCAAGAAGCCTAATAATAAGAATAAACCTGTATTACCTACGAATAATAGCGATACCTCGTTCATACCACCAAGGTAGAACATAACTGCAAAAATACCTGTCCAGAATGCCATAACTTTATACATATTATCCATGAAGATTTCCCCTCCTTTTGCCCACGACACAATAATCTCTTACTCATTATAAATGATATGAAAGGTGTCTGTAAACTGGAACTTCTGCTTCTTTGTGACAAACAAATGGATTTTACAAATTAGCTATCAATTTCTGTCACGTTAATTTCATATTTGCATAAATCGCAGTTATGTACCATGCTTTCGATTTGGAAAAATTCATTATTAGAGAATAATGCATTTAATTGTCCTTTTAAGTAAGATTCGTGTAAAGTACAAACGATGTCCGAGTGGGTATTAAGCTGCTCTTGAAATGGGCAATTAAAAATGGAGAAAATCACTTTTTTCCCTTTTTCCGTTTGCTGTATTTGTGGAGTATAGCCAATTAATGCAGCATTGTCTGTTAATAGCTGAAGCTTGTGTTCGAAGGATAGCATGTTATTTAGTTTTAATTCAGCATTTACATAATTTTTCATTTGTTGATAGCCATCTTGATAACTAATTTCCTGACATTTAGTTAAAGCAGATGGTCCTAACTCTTGTACTAACTGGATCGTCCATTTTAATAAGCGCTCCTCATCACGTCTAGGGAATGTTAGTGAAACACCTTTTTCAGATGCCTTATAAACACGACCAGGTCGTCCGCCTTTACCAGTTTTTGCGAAGTCTGCTGTAATAATATTAATTTCTGAGAGCTTGGTTAAGTGAAGGCGTGCAACATTTGGATGAATGCTGAATTTATCAGCAATATTTTGTACAGTTACCGTTTTTTTCTCTTTTAAAATATACTCATAAATGGAGTATCTCGTTTCGTCGGCTAAAGTACTAGTAATTTTTAATGGATGGATCATTTACATCACCTCATTGTATTATTTGAAAAATTGCTGTTAATGAAAAGTTAGGAAAAAAATCATGCTGATTCTATTATATTGCATTATTGGAAAAGATACAGATTCTTTAGGCTTAAATATTATCTTTTTCATATGTTTTGTTCATATTTTGTGAAAATTTGTATGTTATCCACAACATTTTTAGAAAAATCTGCATTTGCTAGTGAAATATCCATCAAATTTTTTTTTTAGAAAAAGGGCTTTTCTCGTAACGTGTTCCTCTTTATACTAGGAAATAACGAATAGAGCGGTCATATTCGAATGAACTAGAAAGAAGGGGTAACTATGCAAACTTTTGAATCTGTTGTAGAACAAAAGAGTGAGCATCTTTTAGTGAAAGCCTATCATTTTGGTGCTTCGGATTTATTACTTATACCGCAAGAAAATCGGTATATAATCTATTTTCGAAAATATGATAAGTTGCTGACAGCAGGAGAGCTCCCCACTGAACTCGCCGAGCGTATCGTATCCTATTATAAATTTTTAGCAGCATTAGATATTAGTGAGCGACGTAAACCACAAAGCGGCTCTTTTCAGAAAATAGTGGAGCAAAATCGTTTTGCTTTACGCGTTTCCACACTTCCTTCTGCTTATTTAAAAGAAAGCCTGATTATACGGCTTCTACTTCAAAACCACGCATTTCCACTTACATCCTTAAGCTATTCCAAATGTGCAGCTGATAAGTTAACAAATCTAGTGGACAATCAACAAGGCATTTTATTGTTTTGCGGCGCAACGGGCACTGGTAAAACAACGTCTTTGTACTCTTTAATACACCATTGTTCTAGCGAGCTTCAACGCCATGTTATTTCATTAGAAGATCCTGTAGAAAATAAACAAGTCAATCTTCTTCAAATTCAAGTAAATGAACGAGCTGGCATTACTTATGCGGCGGGCTTAAAAGCGATTTTGCGGCATTCGCCAGACGTGATTATGATCGGTGAAATACGCGATCAAGAAACAGCTAAAATTGCTATTGAAGCAGCTCTTACAGGTCATTTAGTGCTGTCAACTATTCACGCTAAGGATTCAGTAAGTTGTCTCTATCGGCTTTTAGATTTAGGGGTGTCACCAGAAGAGCTGCGTCAAACAGTAATTGCTATTGTGGCACAAATGTTACTTCACATTCCGCAACAGCAAGAGGAAAGACGAGCATTATTTGAAATATTATGTGATCGCCACCTTGATCATGCCATTCAAGCTTTGATACAAAAATCGCATTATGCAATGCCTTATCGTCTTACGTTGGCTGGTCAAAAAGAAGAAATTATGAGGCAACAATATGCTGCAGCTCAGAGCGTTTATTGACAAACTACAACTGGATTATAAAAGAACAACAAAGTGGCGACTAAAAGAACAAGCACAATTTATTAGGCGTTTAAGTGTCTTAATACAGGAAGGCTATTTGTTTGCTCAAGCGGTGTCCATGCTGCTGCCACACCATGTAAAAAACCATGAGGAGGTACAACAATTTGTAGATGAAGCACTTAAACAAGGCAAAGGTGTTATTGGCGTATTTGACACTTTACAATTAGCCAAGCATTATTTAGTAGCCATTTCAATTGCTGAACATAATGGCCATTTGGTTGAAGCATTAGGTGGTGTGGCCAAGCAAATGGCGTTGAGCCAAGAGACTAAGAAAAAATTAATAAAGTTACTTTTGTATCCAGTAGTATTGATTGTATTTTTATTATTGTTGTTTCTGTTATTTCGTACTTTTTTCTTTCCTAATATTGAAGCAATGGTGACAAGTCGCAACGATTATGCAACAGAGGAACAGTCGTCTATTGCCGTATCTAAATTATTACTACATGTTCCAGACGTATTTATCGTAGTGTTTTTTGTTTTGACTTTAGCTAGCATCATTTTTCAGCGTATGCTAAAAAGGTTATCGGTTGCTCGACAGCTCCAAATAATGTTAAAAACACCTTTTGTGAATAGCTATTTTCGCTTAACCATTACAAAACAATTTTCTGCTTATTTGGGTAGCTTGCTGCACAGTGGTTTTTCCTTACAAGCAAGCTTGCAGATTTTAGAGCGACAACGGTACCAACCGAATGTACGCTTTTTAGCTAGTCGCATAAAGGAAAGGGTTACTTTTGGAGATACGTTAACACAGGCAGTTTCTTTACTTCCAGTGTGGCAAAACGATTTTGCAACGTTTGTAGAGCATGGGGAGCAAAGCGGTTACTTAGGGAAGGAATTAGTATTATATAGTGAATTATTGTTAGAAAAGCAAGAACTCCTGTTGCAAAGATTGCTTGCATTTGTACAACCAACGTTTTTTGTTTTTATTGCTTTATGTATTGTTGCGGCCTATGTCAGTCTATTGTTACCGATTTATCACATGATTGAACTTATATAGGAGGACCTATCATGAAACATATACAACAAGAAGGTGGATTTACTTTAATTGAAATGTTAATTGTTCTGTTGATTATTTCTATTTTAATACTTATTACAATTCCAAATGTTACAAAACATTTTGCGACGATTGATGAAAAAGGATGTGCTGCATATATCTCGATGGTGCAAGGACAAGTCGAGGCTTATCGGGTAGATTTTATGGAGTATCCTACATTAGACGATTTGGTCAAAAAGGGATATTTAAAAGAGCAGGGAACGACTTGTCCAAATAAGGAAAAGATCGTGATTACCACTAAAGGAGAAGTGCAATTAGCAAAACAATCCTCTACAGCAGAGGTTGATGGGCAATGAATCGCATTAAAAATGAGCGAGGCTATACGCTGCTTGAAATGGTCATGGTGTTGTTTGTAGTAATGTCATTAACTGCTATTGTGACAAAATTATCAGTGAAAGTAGCTGAAGCAAAAGAAGTGGAACGCTTTTTTATGCAACTGCAATTAGACCTTCACTATTTGCAAACGTATAGTATGCACCACAAGGATTATATATTTATAAAATTTGAACCACACTTACAACGTTACAGTATTAAAAAAGATTTTTTTACAACAGTATATACTCGCCCCTTTCCAAAAGGGGTGGAACTATTGACAGAGGGGACAAACGTTTATACAGTGCGCTTTAACTTTATCGGTAATATGATGACCCCAGGGACACTTTATTTTCATACACCTCATGGGCTTAAAAAAGTAGTCATAACGTTAGGGCGAGGGAGAATGAGAGTCGAATGAATGAAACAGGCTACTCATTTGTTGAAACAATTGTTTCTGTTGTTATTGTAATGGTGCTCTGCTCGACGTTAATTCCGATTAGCTACACAATGAAAACAACACTCTATCATCAAAAGCTTGAAGTTGCCGCTGCCGAAACGGCTTATGAAGGGTTAAAGCACTATCGTTATTTCCAGCAAGTTGCAGGAGTAAAAACGATTGACGATGTAGATTATCATTGGCTATTTGATGGACAGAAAATATGTGTCACATTTCAAAATACAAGAGAACTGCGTCAAAAGTGTATCGAATTAGCAGGTGAAATTCGATGAACGACAAAGGATATACTTTATTGGAAGCGCTGTTTCAAATAGTCGTCTTTGTGCTCGTTTGTCATGTTTTCGTCCTGATTATTCTGTGGGCAACTACAATGAAAACTTCTATCATGACGGATGAACATTCAAAATGGGAGTTATTTGTTTTCGAAATGAGTACGAATTTAGTAAATGCTACTTCCTTATCGGTAAGGCAAAATCAAAGAACGATCATGCTTCAAACAGCCAATACATGGCAGTATTTTGACTGCTATCACAATATGATTCGACAAAGAGTGAATGGTGGTCATGTCCCGATGATTGTGGGTATAAACAATTGCCAGTTTCAATTGAGTGGCAATGAACTGACAATCGCTGTCGAATTTCCAAGCGGTTTAAAGAAGGAGCGGACCTATTTTGTACCAATTATTGAAAAATGACAGAGGGGCTGTTTTTTTAATCGCAATTGCATTATTATTTTTTGTAACTACTTTTGTTCTTACGTATTGCATGTCTTATGAGATTCAGTTTCGAACATATGATGGGTTAGAAAAGATGAATGTTCGAGCTACGATAAATTTATTAGGACAAATTTTGTCAGACAGTGTAGAATCGTAGTAAGAAGGTGATTCGAATGCGAAAAATATATTTAGTTGGCTTTATGGGCTGCGGGAAGAGTGCGTTAGGTAGACGGTTAAGTTATTTATTAAAATTACCCTACTATGATATGGATCATGAAATTGTCAGACAGCAGGGAATGACGATTCCACAAATTTTTGAGAAATATGGGGAGGCTCGTTTCCGTGAAATAGAAACGGAATTTTTGAAAAATTTCCGCGACGAAGCATGTATTATCTCTACAGGTGGCGGTGTGGCTATAAATGGGGAAAACCGAAAAATTATGAGACGCAGTGGACTTGTATTCTTTTTAGATGCGACATTCGAAGATATTTATAAACGAATACAGCATGATCCCAATCGACCAATAGTACAAAGATCGACGAAGGAAGAGTTAGAGGAGCTGTATCATTACAGAAGAAAGTTTTATCGCGATGCAGGACATATTCAAGTGCTGACAGAAGGTAGAACGATTCGGCATATTCTAGAGTATTTAGTATTTCAAGTAAAAAGATTAAAAAGCGAACGATGATTGATTTATACGACTGCAATATTCGTCTTTTAAGTTAATTTAAAAAATGTTTGCCTTTTCAATGCAATCAATGTTAGGATATAGACTAATAAGATAACTTTTTGTACATTGAATACTAAATAGTACCAAGAGCATTCTTGGGCGGATGATTGTACGGGGAGAGCGCGTGTAGACGCCACCGAAGGAGCAAGTAGCAAAGGGCTATGAATCTCTCAGGTAAAAGGACTCGTACAAGACGCAACTCTGGAGAGAGCTGTAATACAACAGCCACCAAAGGGGAAAGCCTACTAAATTGGCATTTTCGCAATGCGAGTTAGTTTGGTGTAACTTTCAGGTGCAAGGACAGAGAATCCCGAAAAGGGGTTCGTCTGTCTTTTTTTATGTCTAGACATTTGTCAAAGTACAATCGAGGCACATAGTTTTTCGTTTGGCACAAAGGATAACTGCCTTAGCGTACTTAAGGCGTATGCGCTTGAAATGTCAAAAAAGCAGACGAACTACTACCAGTAAAATGATACGAACAATAAGGAGGCAATAGTAATGACGAATGAATTAAAACGTACACCTCTATTTGACGAATACGCAAAGTATGGTGGTAAAACAATTGACTTCGGTGGATGGGAATTGCCAGTACAATTTACTTCTATTAAAGAAGAACATGATGCAGTGCGTAATCGTGCAGGCTTATTTGATGTGTCTCATATGGGCGAAATTTTAGTAACGGGTCCAGATGCACTAGCGTTTTTACAAAATCTTTTGTCCAATGACATCGCTAAAATTGCTACTGGTCAAGCGCAATACAATGCAATGTGCTATGAAGATGGTGGCGTTGTCGATGATTTATTAACTTACAAACTTGCAGATGATCATTATTTACTATGTGTCAACGCAGCCAATATTGAAAAAGACTTTGATTGGATGATGGAAAATCAACATCAGTATGATGTCACAATTGACAATCAATCCGAAGCTTTTGCACAAATCGCTTTACAAGGACCACTTGCAGAAGAGCTTCTTCAATCATTAACGGCTACGGATGTAAGTGCGATTAAATATTTCCGCTTCCAAGAGGATGTTGACATTGCAGGACATAAAGCGTTAGTATCTCGCAGTGGTTACACGGGTGAAGATGGCTTTGAATTGTACGGTGCTCCAGCGGATATTAAAGCTCTTTGGGCTATTATTTTAGAGGCAGGAAAAGACAAAGGCGTTGTGCCAGCAGGCTTAGGTTGCCGTGATACATTGCGCTTTGAAGCGGGTCTGCCACTTTATGGGCAGGAACTTTCTGCTACAATTTCACCACTTGAAGCGGGCATTGGCTTTGCTGTGAAATTGAATAAAGATGACTTCATTGGGCATGATGCGTTAGTAGCACAAAAAGAGAATGGTTTAGCGCGTAAAATTGTCGGTATTGAAATGATTGATAAAGGGATTCCACGTCATGGTTACAAAGTGTTCAAGGATGGTCAAGAAATCGGTGAAGTGACAACAGGTACGCAGTTGCCTTCTTCAAAACGTAATGTTGGTAACGCCTTAATTGACAGCCAATTCGCAACTATCGGAACAGAATTGGAAATCGAAATTCGTGGTAAGCACTTAAAGGTAGTAACAGTTGAAACACCGTTTTACAAGCGTTCAAAATAAAATTTGAAAAGAGGGACCTACATTTATGAAACATCGTTATTTACCAATGACGGAGCAAGACAAACAAGACATGTTAGACGTAGTTGGTGTATCGTCAGTCGATGAGTTATTCGAGGATATTCCTGAAAAAGTTCGTTTCAAAGGCCTTTATGATATTAAAGAAGCAAAATCAGAATCAGCACTTTTAAAAGAGTTATCAGCACTCGCTGCAAAAAATAAAGATACAAATGCGAACGTATCATTTTTAGGTGCAGGTGTCTACAATCACTATAAACCGATTATCGTAGACCATGTCATTTCTCGTTCTGAATTTTATACAGCCTATACTCCGTACCAACCTGAAATTTCACAAGGGGAATTACAAGCGATTTTTGAATTCCAAACAATGATTGCGGAGCTTACAGGCATGGATCTTGCCAACTCCTCTATGTATGACGGTGGAACAGCACTGGCAGAAGCAGGGATGCTAGCTGCAGGTCATACACGTCGTAAGAAAATTTTAGTATCTGAAACGGTTCACCCTGAATATCGTGATGTCGTTGCTACATATGCATACGGTCAATCAATCGACATCGTTACAATTCCTCATAAAGATGGTGTCACAGATGTAGAAGCTTTAAAAGAGCTAATTGATGAAAATACAGCGGCTGTTATTGCACAATATCCAAACTTCTTCGGTCAAGTAGAAGATTTACAAGTTATCGGAGATATTGCACATGATGCGAAAAGTTTATTTGTTGTATCATCTAACCCACTTGCACTAGGAATTTTAACACCACCAGGTAAGCTTGGTGCCGATATTTGCGTTGGCGATGCACAAGTATTTGGTATTGCGGAAAGCTTCGGCGGTCCACACTGTGGATTCTTCGCTGTCACAACAAAATTAATGCGTAAAGTGCCTGGTCGTCTTGTTGGGGAAACAGTAGATGGTGAAGGTCGTCGTGGTTATGTGTTAACACTACAAGCGCGTGAACAGCATATTCGTCGCGATAAAGCAACATCGAATATTTGTTCAAACCAAGCGCTGTTAGCTCTAGCAGCATCTGTTGCAATGACTGCTTTAGGCAAGCAAGGCGTACGCGAAATGGCCATGCAAAATATTGCGAAAACACGCTACGCAAAAAATGCTTTTGAAGCGGCAGGCTTTACAGTGGCATTCCAAGGTGCACACTTTAACGAAATCGTTGTAAAAACAAATAAATGCGTGAAAGAAATCAACAAAGGCTTACTTGAAAAAGGCATTATCGGCGGTTATCCATTAGGTCAAACATACGATGCACTGAAGCAACATGTACTAATCGCTGTCACAGAATTACGCACGAAGGAAGAAATTGATGCACTTGTTGCAGAAATGGGGGCTCTCAATGCATAACGAAAATCAATCACTCATTTTTGAAATTACAAAAGAAGGTCGCGTAGGGTATAGTTTAGAAGCGTTAGATGTACCAGAAATCGATCTTGCGGATTTACTTCCTGCAAACTGTATTCGTGAAGAAGCGGCGGAGTTACCAGAAGTTTCTGAGCTTGATATTATGCGTCATTATACTGCGCTATCTCGTCGTAACCACGGTGTAGACTCTGGTTTCTATCCACTTGGTTCATGTACGATGAAGTACAATCCAAAAATCAATGAGTCAGTGGCACGTCTATCTGGCTTTGCCAATGTACACCCATTACAAGATGAATCTACTGTTCAAGGTGCAATGGAACTTCTTTATGAACTGCAAACGTCTTTAGTCGAAATTACAGGGATGGATGAAGTCACATTACAACCAGCGGCAGGTGCGCATGGTGAATGGACAGCATTAATGATGATTCGTGCTTTCCATGAAGCGAATGGCGAAGGACATCGTAATAAAGTCATCGTTCCTGACTCTGCACACGGTACAAATCCAGCATCAGCAACAGTTGCAGGCTTTGAAACAATTACAGTTAAATCTGATGAAAACGGCTTAGTCGATATCGAGGATTTACGTAAAGTTGTAGGGCCAGACACAGCGGCATTAATGTTAACAAACCCAAATACACTAGGTTTATTTGAAGAAAATATTATCGAAATGGCAGAGCTTATTCATGAAGTTGGCGGGAAAGTATACTACGATGGCGCTAACTTAAATGCCGTAATGAGTAAAGCACGTCCTGGCGATATGGGCTTTGACTGTGTACACTTAAACTTACACAAAACATTTACAGGTCCACACGGTGGCGGTGGTCCAGGTTCAGGTCCAGTAGGCGTAAAGGCTGATTTAATTCCATTCCTACCAAAACCAGTTCTTGTCCGAACAGAAGATGGCACATACCACTTCGATTACGAGCGTCCACAATCAATCGGCCGCGTTAAACCTTACTATGGAAACTTTGGCATTAACGTACGTGCTTATACGTATATCCGTACAATGGGTCCAGATGGCTTAAAAGCTGTTACAGAATATGCTGTACTCAACGCAAACTACATGATGCGTCGTCTAGAGCCATTCTACGAACTACCTTATAACCGTCATTGCAAGCATGAATTTGTATTATCTGGTCGTCGTCAAAAGAAACTGGGCGTTCGTACATTAGATATCGCAAAACGTCTGTTAGACTTTGGCTACCATCCACCAACAACGTACTTCCCACTCAATGTGGAAGAGGCGCTAATGATCGAGCCTACAGAAACAGAATCAAAAGAAACATTAGATGCTTTCTGCGACATTATGATTCAAATCGCCAAAGAAGCAGAAGAAAACCCATCGATCGTACAAGAAGCACCACATACAACAGTCGTATCTCGCCTAGACGAAACACGCGCTGCCCGTACACCAGTGCTTCGTTATCAAAAAGCATAATGTATAAAAAACCGTTCACGTCAAGTTGAACGGTTTTTTTGTTCACACTTAAGCAATCCAAACTATAGATAAAAATATAAAAATTGATATAATTACATTAATTTGTAATTTAATGCACGTATGATTGTGAAGGGAGATTAAAATGCAGGAAACTATGTTTGAATTGAGCTTACCAATAAATAGTCTATTAAATAATACATATAAAATTATGCGAGCTCTTGCTACTAGTAAGTTATCCTTTGTGTATATGGCTGAACATATCCATTCTGGAGAGCAATTAATCATTAAAGAATTTTTCCCTATAGAAATAGCTTTACGAGACTTGGATAACATGTCTGTAATCAATCGCTTACCGTCTACAAAAGATAAATTTAATGATTTAAAGGACAGGTTTCAAAGGGAAGCATTAATGATTCAGTGTTTGAATCATCAAAATATTGTTCAGTATCGGGATCATTTTACTGAAAATGAAACGATATATATGGTAACAGATTATTATGAAGGGATATTATTAAATCAATATATACAAAAATATGCTATTGATGAGAGGCATTTTCTATATGAAGAAATATTCCTTCCCTTGATTGATGCCATCACATATTTACATAGTAAGGGCATTATACATCGTGATATAAAGCCGAATAATATTATAATTGATGCGCAAGGCAAACCTCGCTTATTAGATTTTGGTTCAGCAATTTATTATAAAAAAGATAGTAAATATCCAATATTTACTACGACTGGATACTCTCCTATAGAGCAGTATTCTATAAAAGGAGAGCAAGGTATTTATACAGATATTTATAGTTTAATGGCAACTTTATACTACTCATTAACTAATGTAATACCAATAGATGTGTCACAGAGGCTAATTGAAGATAAACTTATAAATGTGAGAAAATTCAATAAAAAAGTCAGCATTCCTATGGCGTTGACAATAGTATGGGGCTTACAAGTACAGAGTAAAAAAAGATGTTCTTCCCTTTCTTTTATTAAGTACATCATGATACTGGAAAAAAAGTTCAAATGTATAAAGAACTATCTATTGAAAAATAATTCTAAAAGACCAAATTAACTATTTAATTATTACTTTTTATTCATTTTGGCTATATAGAACAGTTTTTTAAAAACAGCTTAGGTCCTAAGAGTAATTGGACAATAGCTGTTTTTTTTATAAAAAAATGGGAATAATCCATTGTTTATAAAGAAAATAGCATAAATATTATAAGTGATATTTTTACTAAAAATACTTTTAAATACTTATTATTACAATAAATTACATTGAAAATATTGACATTAATCTTATGTGTTGTATAGTTATTTTTGTAATACATAAATTTTAGTGTGAATATACAAAAATACATAATAATGGATTTTTTCTTGTACATAGCACAGTACATCTTTTGTATTGTAATATTTTACCTTAAATAATTTTATTATCTTTTTTATTTTTTAGTTAATTTATAGAAATTTTAAGATGCTGCTCAATTCAATTAGTTTTACTATTCTTATCTTGTATTTTTTTACTCACTAATGTTTATGCTTACTCGAAATTCGTTATCTAAAGGAGGGATGGCTGTATTAATGTACAGCCAAATGAATGGAGATTATTAGTCAAACAAACAGAACCATGCTCTTTGAAGAAATAAACCCAGAGAAATTAGATTTAATTACGCTTGTTGGAGATGTAAAAGGAATCGACAGTCTAAGTGATGAAAAGATTAAGGAAATTAATCAACATCTTCTTGTAAAAAGTTTCGACGAATTTTTAGATAAATTTTCTCCTACTGTTTATTCATTTTATAATGCGGCCAATCAAAAGGTAATGTATACCTTAAAAAAACCTGAAGGAATTCAAGATGATTGTATTTCTGAAATAGCTATCGACCAAAATAATGATTTTTTAAAGATGCTATTTACGCTTATTGATACTAAAAGAAGTCAGGGCATCACGAATGTAGATTTTAAATTTGAAAATTTACTAGACATGATTTCACCTAAAAAAGTCATGGATGATATTCGCCAAGTTCGTAAGGAAATTCATTACCTATACGGAGAGTATGACAAGCTAGATGAGGGAGATCCAAAAAAATTAGATACTGGTGACAAGCTAAACCTTATGTTTGAAGTAGCTAGTAGAAACTACAACAATGTAATGGCGATGTTACCTTTAGCGATTGAAGATATTAAAACAAGATTATTATTAGGTGCTAGTCAAGATGAAGATGAGTCAGAAAAATTACAAATAGGTACACTTTCTATTGGTGATAATGGTGAATTAAAAATTATTGAGGCACCTCAAACAAATAGTTCTGATCTAATGGTTATTGAAGAAAATAGTAATTACGGTTTGAGTACAGTTTTTGAAGAAGACTATGAAGCCATTACAGAATCGCCATCTTCCTATGTGAAAGATTTAGTTGTGAGAACGTTCTCACCTCTACCAGCTGTAAAAGCCGAATTCGATGTTGAAACAGAAGTTCAAAATTACAATACTTACCTTGAGTTCTATAAGGATGCAAAGGATGAATTTGTAAAAACGGTGAAGCCTTTAGTTGAAAAGCTATTAGGTGTCAAAATGTACTTCGATCAGTATGCGACGAAAAATAAAGGTATGCAGCCGTCATTACTAGTTACCAACACTAAGCTCGATATGCTTGTGAAAAGTAATAACCTACCAAGATTACGCACGTATTTAAATACCGTTAACGCTAAAAATGATTTTACAGATACGGTATGGTACGGTATTGTACCTGCTTTAGAATTAGAATCTGCTGGAAAAATGAAAGTTAGCCGATCAAGGTTCAAAGGGAATGAAAAGGTTACAAAGCAAGAGGGCAACACAATGGAATCCTTATCAATTCTTTTAGATACAGTAAAAGATTATAAGATTCAAATTTTCTTTAACTTTATGGCCGAAGAAGAAACTACCTTCAATGGTATCGCCACTGCTGGAATTGATCGCTTAATCGATAAATGCTCCGTTCTTGTCAGAAAAGATTATAGTGAATTCGCGATACCATGCTTACCAAACTTTACGATTATTCCAAAAGATAAATCAGGTGTTGTGATTGATACGAGAATGCATACTACCGAAAATGGCGCTCGTTTATCGAAGGAAAAGGAAGATGTTTTAAAGCTATGGATCGAGGGTGTATATGTAGGAGCAAGCTATGTAGCAGCAGGAATTGTGTCCGCTTATCAATGTCCAGAGTATTTAAAAGAATCATTTAGAAATGTGAAGAGAAATTATCCGGGGGTTCGTTTTGACATTGAAGCAGGTGACAACTCATTACGTGCAGTGACTACGATGGCGAAAGAAATTTCTGGATTTACAAATAATATTAAAGATGCGATTAATAGCAGAAGCTTCGGATTTGTATTCTCATCTGAAAATGCACAACTACAGGATAAAGATATTAAACGTATTACAGTATACAAAGCTAGAAGCTTAGCGATGGAAGAAGATGGATTCGACTCTATCTACAAAACACAAGTAAGTACGTATATTGAAAGAATTTTAAGATTCCAATCGGGTGACTTTAAGCACGAGAATATCGTTCGCTTCTTTAGTAATAATCCAAGTAGTCAAAAAAGTAAGTGGCTAAATGATAAAGGGTATGTAAACTCGATCATTCATGATGGAGATGATATTGGCTACATCATTGATGAGAAAACAAGCTTATGTCAAATCGACCTTGTATTTAACGGTAATGTTAAAAATCTTGAAGTCACGATTACTAAAGGGACAAGTGCTGTTAAAGCCTAACAATTTCATTTTCTCGATTTTTAATTATTTCAGTCGGATGTTTAAGATTTATTTTTTGTAAATCTTTTAACATATATACGAATCGAACGACTAATTGCTAATGATGAAAAATATTACATATTTCACAGTTCGATATGAAACATGGCACTGTGAAATGCATAGCGATATCAAAATTTATTTCATTAGAACAATTGGAAGTAACGATTCAATAAAATTTAGGAGGTACTAAAAAATGGGTTTTGTATTAAAAGTAGAAGGATCAGAAGCAATTGAATTAGGCTTAGAAAGCATCATGACTGTCGAATATGAGACAGATACTCCGAATGATTCTAACGCACGCTCTACAGATGTTGGGGCAACTTTAAAAGTAAAGGGCAAAATTTTAACTGCCACTGATGGTGATAATTCTGACGATACAATGAAATTAGGATTATGGTCATTAGTACCAGCTGAAAAAGCTGATTGTTACCGTAAAGTAACACTAGAGGTTATCTCAGCTGATCAAGTAGTAAGAAAAATTCATTTCCCAAATGCTTTCGTAGTGGATTACTCAGAAAGATATGGAGACACAGAGGGTATTGGTGAGTTCTTCTTATTTATTAAACAAAAGAAAGACAAAACAGATTTGGCAAAAATCGAGGGTGGCTACGCTGTCTAAGATTGCAGCATGATATAACACTACTAATTATCTAAGGAACTTTTATAGTTCCTTAGATTATTTTTAATAATCCTAAATTGGGGTTGAAAACATGAAAACGCATTATGAAACATTAGGAATAAACCGAAATGCCACACAAGAACAAATAAAATTAGCTTATCGAAAGCTCTCTAAAAAACATCACCCTGATGTGAGTGGCGGAAATCCAGAATCAGAGAAAATTTTTTTAGAGGTTCAAGATGCATATAAGGTGCTGAAAGATCCAGCGTTAAAAGAGGCTTACGATAGCCGTTTGTATAGCGCAGGGAATAGTTGGCAAAATGAACGGAAAAACGAAAAGCATTCAAATGGACATCAGTCTACAGAGAAAAAGCCAGATTTTAATATGAATAACCTTGAAAGAAACTTTGAACATTTCTTTGGCTTCAATCCAAAAACGAAGGAGATGTCCTCAACTCTGAATAAAAAATCTAAGAAAAATCCATTAGATACAACGGATTTATTCGAAAGTTTTTTTAAAAAATAAGTCATGGTAAAAAGAAAGGAGCGTGATTAAATGAAAGAACCATTTTCAACTGAAACTTATGGTGGAAATACACGGGAAAAAATGTTTGTAAAAATTATTGATATCATCATTATCACAATCGCCTTCTTTTTCATTTTATATGTTTTTGTAATGAATCAGGATGTCCTTTTAAAATTCGTTATTGGGACGGTATTGGTCATACTTGTCATTATCTACGCCTCCCTTAAATACGAAGCAAATGCAATTACCCAAGTGATGGCTAACAAGGATATCTCAAAGCTTGTTTTACTTAATGAACGTGGAGCGGAAATAGATGAATGGGAACTTGGTAATCAAGTTTCATTACTTATTGGAAAAAGTTCAGCTGAATGCAAGGCAGATATTGATTTAAGTGGAACAGAGTATGAATCTCTTGTGAATTATGAGCATGCTGTCCTTAATTGTGTAGCTGGCATTTGGTATTTAGAGGATATAGATTCAGTTAATGGTGTTGGCTTAAAAAAAGCTAATAAACGTGTGAAAAAAAGATTAAAACACGAGATTCCTTACTCATTAGGTAATGGAGACACAATATACATAGCGAATACACGAATTTTGGTTAAATAGAGAGAAAAAGATTCGTAACATAGATGGGGGATATCGAAATGAGTTTGATTAGATGTACAAATGGTCACATGTTTAGTTCGAGGAGACATCGTAATATTTGTCCTTACTGTAATGTGATGGTAGAACAGGAGCAAAGACACAATAGCCCATCCTCACCTGTAGTTGAAGCTGATGATAAAACATTGCCCTACTTAGGAGAAATGGATGGAATAGATCCTGTAACAGGATGGCTGGTTTGTATTGAAGGACCACAAATGGGTAGAGATTACCGTATTCTATCTGAAAAGAATTTTATAGGTAGAGCGGAAGATATGCATATCCGTATTGCTGGGGATAATTCAATCTCTAAACGTAATCATGCAGTTATAGTATATGATCCTAAAAAACGTAATTTTTATCTACTGCCAGGAGATGCATCGGGATTAGCTTATCTGAATAATGAGGCAGTATATACACCAACTGAATTAGCAGCCTATGATGTGATACAGCTAGGGAGAAGTATCTTTTTATTTATTCCACTTTGTGGTGTTCACTTTGAATGGGAAAACAATCAAAGTGAGGAATGATGACATATGGACCAAAAGTTATTAACGTACATAATTACATTAATTTTTATTATTGTACTCATCGTGTTACTCCTAATAAGGGGAATACTTTCCCGAAAAATGGATAAAGGAAAAATTTATATTGGGAATGGTCAAACGATTGGAAGACGTGATGAACAGGATGATTATTTCTCAACTGCTGAAACGACAAATGGCACAATTGCGGTGCTTGCAGATGGCATTAGTGGTTTAGCTAATGGTCGTATGGCAAGCACTATCGCAGTGACAACTTTCATAGAAGAATTTAAAAAGCTTAGTAGCCTAAGTAATCTACAAAACTTTTTTAAGGAAGCTGCTAGAGCAAGTAATCATATGATTGTAGAAAACTTAAATGGTTCAAATGGAGGCACAACATTAGTGACAGCCATTATTGATAGCGAAGGCTATCTTCATTGGGGAGCAGTAGGAGATAGTGTTCTTACAATCTTTAGAAACGGTGAGTTTTTAGCGATTAACCAAAAACATATTTTTGAATCCGTTTTAACGGAACGATATATAGCCGGTGAAATTTCACAACTTGAAGTTCAAGAAAATCCACTAAAAAAGAGATTAGTAAATTATTTAGGATATGAAGGATTTAAAAATCTAGACACTGGAAATAAACCCATTCAGCTAAATAGAGGAGATAAGGTATGCCTTTTTAGTGATGGAATCTATGATGCTTTAACGGAAGTTGAAATGGAAAAAATTCTTTCTCAGCATGCTCCACCCTATGATTTAGCACAAAGCATAATAAAAGCTGTTGAACAAAAACGCTTAAAAAATCAAGATAATGCGACAATCGTGATTTTAGAAAAATCGTGGTGAAGAGGGATAGGGAATAGAGAAGGAGGAGACTTATGAGAAAGGAAAATTGCGACTTTAAAACTAGCTTTTTATCTGAAGCAGGGTCCTTTCTGCAAAATAAAGATTATTTTGCCTACACAGAACTTGACGATGTAGCTTGTTGGGTAGCTGTAAAGGGCTTGGATGCAGATCAGGAAATTAGTAGTGCAGAGTTAGCCGTAAAATCTATTTTAGAAAAATTTATGGAAAAGCCAGCTATGTCTAGAAGAGCAATCAATAAATATCTTAAACATGCTCAAAATATACTACAAGCGCAAAGCTTACGAGTAAGATTGAAGGCAAGTATTGTCATAGTCGTTTCCGATTACTCAAAAATGATTGTTGGAATAGCAGGTAATTCGCGACTGTATCACTTTCGGAACGGCACATTAACCTATAAAAGTACTGACCAAAGTTTAGCACAGGAAATAGTAGACATTCAGCACCGTTCATTAGATATTAGCCAGCATGAAGAAAGAGGAAATTTGTTGAACTATCTAGGCAAGCCAAACAAATTTCAGCCCTTTGTATCTAAAAAAATGAAGCTTATAGATGGAGATGTCCTACTACTTTGTACAGCTGGCTTTTGGGAAGACGTTAGTGAGATTGAGATGGCTGACGCGCTGGAAGGTGTCAAAGATTCCGAACAATATACAGATTTATTGGAAGAAATATTGTTGAGTAGACAAAGAAAAGTTGTAGCAAATTATACGGTTGCTGCCATATTTGTGAACAAAGTGTATCAAGAAACGAACAAAAATAAAATGAAGTATATAAAAATGATTGCTGTTGCATTAGTTTTAGCATTGATTGTAAGTGGCGGCACAATTTTTTATCAAGTAAAACAAGCGAAAAAAATAGCAGAGTTAACTGTTGAGATGAAGGACCATGAAAAGAGTGGAAATCTTTACTTTCAAGATGGAAATTACGATGAAGCATTACTTGAATATAGCGAGGGAAGAAATGCGGCAAAAAAAATAAAAGATCCAATACATAGAAATATACTAGCTAAAAAGTTAAGGGTGACTCAACTAATCATCAATGGCGATAAATCTGCAGAGGCAGGGCAATTTACAGAGGCATTGGAACAGTATGAAAAAGCTAAAAAAGAGGGCAAACTCATTAAAGGGTTTGGTAAGGAAGAAGTAGAGCAAAGAATTACAAATATGGACTCCGTTGTGGAGATTGTTGATGCTATAAAAGACGGAGATTTTCGTTTTGAGGCAGAGGATTACAACGGGGCTTTAGCAATTTACGAAAAAGCTAGAAAAAAAGCACTTGCCATTTCTTTTACTGGAGAGGCACAAATCAAAACAAAAATTGAAGAAACAGAAGAAAAAATCAATGAATTGAAAAAGGCCCAAAAAGAATTGCAAGCAGAAGGGTTGGAAAAGGCCGGAGATCAGAGCTATGCCCGTCAGGAATACGCTAAAGCGATAGAATCCTATACCCTTGCGCAGGAGATTTATCAAGAAACGGAGTTACTGGCAAAAGTTCTTGGGCTAGAGAGAAAAATTATGAATACAAATGATAAGCTAAATCCCGTACCACAGGGTCAAGCAGCAGACAATGCATTACCTGATGAAGCTGAGCCGCCGATTGATGAGGCAACTGATGCCAGTGCCAGTTAGCATTCAAATCCTGAGTAAGGAAAGAAGGAAAGTAAAATGTTAAAAGAACTCATGTTTGAACGTTTAAAAAAAATTGAAAATTTAGAGCAACGTCAATTACTAAAAGATATTGTAAGTGGCGTTTTTGTAAATCTAATTGATTATCAAGAAGAGATGAACAAAAAGCTTGAAGAACGTATTTTTAATGAAATCGATGATCATGAAAATAGATACGACATTTACACAACCCTTAGTGCACGAGAAGATGTTGATCCCATTCATGATTGTTTGTTTCCAATATGTCCGGCAGATTTAGAAGATACTAATTTAAACATTGAGCATCTACTTGAATCCATTAAAAATAATGAACTGGCTACGCTTATGACATTATTTTTAGAGTGTGATTCGATTGAAATCCAACATTTACTTGCGCAGCGAAGAATTTTCAATGGTCATCTTGTGACATCGCATGGATTGGTTGAAATAAAGCTGCGTCTTACTCAAAATAATCGTTATGTGCAAAAAATTAAAGACCTATATTCAATCTTTCAAATCAATGGTCTACCTTGGAAAACAATCAACCATCCATTTGTGAATAAGTTTGTTGATGTAAAACTTATTGGTTGTCCTACATTAAATGAGGATGTAGAAATATTCGATGTGACGATTGATTTAGAGGAATATGAGCAACAAAAACGATTAAATATGGTACCGCTTTGGAATCTTCAACGTCACGAGGTTAAGAATAGCGGTTTTCCATTTCCAGCCATCGATCGAATAAATTATGAACATGTCTTATCGTTACGAAAAACGGGTACACAACATGGTTATCTAATTGATACGGAAGAAGACAATATTCGATATATAAAGCGTTCAGATAGTGAATTAACGATTGTTTCACCTCAGGATCAGTCAGGCGTATGGCAACTTCTTAAAATTGCAAAAGTTGAAAAAGACCAAGTAGGTAATTTAACTTACGAACTCGTCTCTAATCGACGAAATGAGCATTTTATGCACAAGCTTTCTAGTAAATATAATGTAAATATTTCAACAAAGGGAGAAATCATTCGATTGATTAACTCCTTTGAGGTAGCAGACAATCTTGAACTTTTGAGAATAGATATTTTGGAAGGGCAAGTAGAAAATCGAAACTTTGTGTATCCATTTTTAAAGGACACAACACAAAACGCTAGTCACAAGAAGACGATGCTATTACAATTCCTATCAAAACAAGATAAAGATTTTATTACGAATGATGTCTTGGGTTTTCTTCTTGCTGAAGTTCAAAGATATTTCACTGAATATAAATGTGTAGGGAAATGGTTATGAATTATATTTGGGACTTACTTATACAAGCCGAAGAAGAGGGCTTTTTAACAAAGGATATTTACTTTCATCTTGCCAAAATCTATTCACCTTATATGGAGCTTAGTCCACAACTACTAAATTCGCAGGTAGTAGAGCAACATGTGGAAGTAAACCCCTATTATCGTTATTTTCAAATTTTTAAAGAACTCTTTCAACCTGATCATACAACGGATGAGGCTTTTAGGGACTCTTTATTAGATATTACACTGCATTTTTTAGCTGAGATTGATCGTATGCAAGGTTTAAATAAAAAGGAATATTATATTCGCTTTATGCTCAGAGACATTGAGGAAAATGTATTTGGAGAACTGGTTCGCGATAAAATCAAGTCTTTTTCAAAAAAAGAACAAGAGATTGTTGCACTCAATATGCTCAGACTCTATCAAACTGGAGAAGAATTATATTTAATAAAGGACACGCTGAAAAATATATTTAGAAATTGTTTTATCTATGTGAAATCCGAGGAAAAAGATGAGTTACTTCTTTACATCCATCAAAAAAAGACAACAGAAAATATTAATAAAGTCCAGCTAATCCAAGAAATATTTTTACCTATTGGCTTCCATATGGAAGTCTACTGGCAGTACCATTTTGGCATTATTGACGTAGAGGAAACCATGAAGCTAGATCGAATAGCTCTTTATTAAAAAGTGAGGAGGGGTATAAGTTGACGACTAAATATTCATATAAGCTTTATGCGAATAAGCGTTATACAGAAAAGAAATATATGACCTATACACGTGTAGAGTTAATGGAGATGACCACTTTTCAACTTAGAAATATTTGTTATAAAGAAAAGCTCATAACAGGCTTAATTAATACGCTGACAAGGGACGAACTAATCGAGAAGATTTTAAGATATCGTGGAGCAGAAGAGCATCTTTTAATTAAAGAAAAACAAGATGGAGGCTTTGAAAGAGTCGAAGAGGCGTTACAAAAATATTTAAAAACACCACTTTCTGAGAATGGTGATATTAAAATACCTGCCAAAATGAATCTCTATAAAGGGATGAAAATCGATAAACCAGATCAATACCTTATTGAATCAGGAGGCTATCTTGTAGAATCCAATGTGATGTTAGTAAATGAACATATGGAATTATGTGGTATTTTAAATATTGTAAAAGACGATGAAAAAGCAAATTGCTATTACCTAGTGGCAGATCAAGCGTTAGGAATACGCGAGACGAAGAACAAGAACTATAGCTTTATTTTTTTGCGAAAGCAAGATTCTGAGTATATCTATAAAACATATTATCAGGAAACGCCGCTGCCACCAACAAACCTAAATTACTACAAAGTGCCAATACAGGATTTAGAGATGAAACAGTTAGAGACAACCAATGCCATTCTTGCCATTGATTTTGGGACAACCAATACAACAGCTGGCGTATTTTTGGATAGTGATTATGTCTCATCTCCTTGTAGTCATGACCTGTTAAACAAGCGAATTGAACTCAATAACATCAATTTTGTTCAATTCCCAGACACTCTTCACCAAAATGAATGGATTGAAGTCGTTCCGACAGTGGTTGCAGTGGCAGATTGCTCGAGCGTTGATCATGTAAGTTATCATTTTGGCTATGAAGCTTTGAAGGTGATGAAAAAAAATAGCTATACATCATTAGCCACGAAATTTCAGGGCATCAAACGTTGGGTTAGTAATTATTCAAAATTAGAGGAAATAATGGATGCAAATGGGAATACTGCCGTTATCCCACGTAGTCAAATCCTAAGAGAATTTTTACTCTATATCATTCACATGGCTGAGCATCAATTTAAATGTCGATTCAAACATTTACATATTTCAAGTCCAGTGAAGCTGAAAACGCAATTTTTAGAAATGTTTCAAGCAATTTTACCTGAATATCAAATTGAAATTGAGCACTCTCTCGATGAAGGAATGGCAGTACTTTATAATACGATAGCCAACCAAATTGAGAATCAGAGCTTTATGGATGGTAAGGAATATAAGGCTTTGGTAATCGATTGTGGTGGGGGAACAACAGACCTTTCATCTTGTAAGTTTCGAATAGAGGATGGACATATTTCCTACAAAATTGATATTCATACAACCTATGAAAATGGGGATACCAATTTTGGCGGTAATAATATTACATATCGAATTTTTCAATTTATGAAAATTGTCTTTGCGAATTATTATAGTCGTGGGAAAAATGCTTATGACATTGATACGTTAATTGATATCCCAGGGAAAGACATTTATCGGTATGTGGATGATTATGGCGTCGAAGCGGTTTACCAGCAATTTGAAAAGGCGTTTAAGGATGCTGAGTCTATTATCCCTACACGTTTTAAAGAATATGAAAATCGTACACGTGATGAATATTTAAGAGTGCGTAATAATCATTATTTCCTATGGGAAATGGCAGAAGAAATGAAGAAAGAATTTTTCCGAAAAACAGGTATTCTAAGAAGCCGTTTTTACTCAGACAGCGAAATACAGCAAGAGAGTGATTTAAATATCACAACGGTAGATCGTTGGTGTTTATCTTTATTAGAAAACCAACAATTTAAAGATGTTTATGACTATCCAAATGTTTATTTCAATATTAAAGAAATAAACCACCTTATTAAAGCTGATATTTATGATATTGTGCGTGAGTTTTTAGAAAGCTTTTATGAAAGTGGCATGCTTAGTGAATATTCAATTATTAAACTAACAGGACAATCCTGTAAAATCGATGCTTTTCGAGAGGCTTTAAAGGAGTTTGTACCAGGACGTAGCATTGAGTTTAGGCAAAAAGCTGAAAACGTTGGAAAAGTAGCAGAATTAAAACTCGCCTGTTTAAGAGGAGCCTTACGCTACTTAAATGCGAAAAAGATTGGCATGATTGAAACAAAAGTAACAAATGATGCACCTATTGTACCATATACGGTTAGTGCATATACGCATAATCGTCAAGAGAAACTACTTATTAGTAGTCTAGAGAGGCTGAATCAAATTCACGGAACTATCTCCCGTCCATGGGGAGTGACTGAGGTTGAATTCTTCCTAACGGGAAGTGATCATCATACCGCACATAAATATACTTATATTAATCGACAAGAGGATTTTGTCCCTGTGCTTTATGAGAGTATCGCGTCATATTATTTTGATAAAATTCCACAGGATGAAACAGATTCAATCGTCAATGGGGAAATTAAATTCTTTGTCTTTGCAAGTGAGGATCATTGGGGTTTCCATGTAGTACCTGTTGCTAGGAAAGAGGAGCAGCTACTTATCGGTAACAAGGAATTCTTTGCCTTTGAAACAGATTTATCTGAGTTAGATTTCTTTGATGGATTAAAGTAAGTAGGCATCTGCCAAAAAATAAACGAGGTGAGTGACAGATGTTTGCTAATCAATTTCCGCATTTTCAAAAAGGTAGAATTTTAAAAAGGGAAATGTTGGAGAACTTGCGAGATTATCCAAGAGAATTTTTAGATTTATATTTTCAAGATTATTCAGATGGCATTATAGCAGGTGCCCATATTACTGTAACGGATACAATTATCCATATTACAAAAGGGATAGTTAAACATAACAATAGGCTTTATTTGATGCATAGTAGCTATGAACTACCATATAAGGCAACAGGCAAAGAAACCATTATAAAAATAAAATTTGTTGAAGAAGTGAGTAGATTAGATTTTACGGATTTTACAGCTACTATTTTTCTTGATGAGTCTCTGGATGTTGCTAGCAATGAATTAGAAATAGCCCGCTTTAAATTAAAAGTTGGAGCAAACCTACGATCCGAGCCAAATGATTTTTTGGATTTTGCTACGGAATACAATACAGTGAATTATCTCCACTGTCAGTATGCGGGAATACAAGCTAGCACATATCACCCAAAAGTTTTACAGCGTTATGCAAAGGAACTATTAAAAAATCGCCCAACCAATGTGTATGATATTGCATTTGCTTTCGAGTGTTTGAATCAAGAACGAGTTCAGCGAGATGTCATTGAAATGTATATTTGCAATCGATTAGAGTTAGAATTTCAAGCGTTTTCAAATAACCAAATTCATAAATATTTGTACCGTATATTATCTGAATCAAAGAACGGTGGTCGCTTAGTAGGGCATAGTTCAGGGCGACCAAATCGTATGATAGTTGACTAACTGTATTTTAGTTATTGAAAAATGCTTAAGAAACGGAAGGTGAGTGGGATGAAATTTTTAGATGAAAAGATTATTGCACTTAGAAATGAAATGAGAGAGCAAGAGCAATTTGAGCTAGCTCAGAAAGAAGCAGCATTAAAAAAAGAACAGGAGCCTGAGGAGCAAAACGCTGAACAGGAAGAACAGGACTTCCCTAAAGTAAACATCTATCAAGATTACATAATGATTGATGATGAGAAGGTATCGGTGGTGGAGCAGCCATTATTAGATGGCAAAATGTCGATCCGTATGCCGAATCTTTTTTTCTTGATGTCTAAGGAAATAGCAGCATTAAAGTACCCATCAGAGCGAAGACCAACCCTTATTTATACAGATGATTCCTCCACGATTAATCTTGCCTTCAATCTGACTCCACATCGATTAAAGGAAGATGGTGTTGCTGCTTTCCAAGAAAATATGATTGATATTCTTGAACAGGCGCAACCTTCAGCAGATTGGTTGGATACAGAAGTCATAAAGATTGATGAAAAGACAGTTGGCTTTTTAGAAATCATTACACCAGCTATTGATGGCGATATTTTTAATTTAATGTTTTTTGCCTCTATCGAAGGATTAGCACTTATCGGAACCTTTAATTGTATGGAGGATGACCTAGAAACTTGGCGTCCAGTTGCGAGAGCTATGATGGAATCCTTGCAATTTGCTTCAATTAGTAGGAATGGAGGGACAGTATTATGAGTGGGGTAGTGACAGCTTATCATAATATACAAATTCAACCTTTTGAACTTATTAGTATTCAAGATCTTACCCTTGTCAAAAAAATGAATGAGCATGCAACACTACGTTTTACTGGTATTGTGCCTGAAGAGGTTAGAGATACTTATGTTGAAATGACTGAGGTGTTATCTGCCATTGAGGTTAATCAGCTTAATCATCTTGGTGTTCCTACACCACTTTTTAAAGGTGTTATTTTAGATGTCAAGGTAAGTTCCGTTCGAGGCATTTATTATATTGAGGTGGAGGCGGCATCTAATTCGTATCAGCTAGACATAAAAAAGAAAAATCGCTCTTATCAGGATAAGGAAATGACCTATTCATCTCTCTTTAAACTTCTACAGCCCGCGTATCCAGGTCTAGATATTATAGATGAAGCGACGAAGGGAGAAAAGTTAGGGAAGTTTACCCTTCAATACTTTGAAACAGATTGGCAATTTTTAAAGAGGCTTGCTTCCCGCTTTCAGACTGGTCTAGTTCCTGCTGTAACCTTTGATAAGCCGAAGTTCCATTTTGGAGTGCCTGCTGGCAGGGCAAAAGGCAAATTAGAAGATTATCATTATACTACCCGAAAAAAACTAGCAGACTACCTAGTATATACAGAGAATGGCAATGAAGGCATGGGAGAGCATGATTTCCTCTACTATGAGGTGGAAACCGATAAAGTTCTGGAGTTAGGAGATTATGTAACCTTTAACAAGCAAACCCTTTATGTTTCTGATGCATTGACAACCATGAAGGATGGATTGTTAAAACATTGCTATACGCTTTCGACGAAAAATGGCATGAATAAAAGTGAAATCTTTAACAATGCCATCTCGGGATTGTCGCTTGAAGGAAAAGTGTTAGAAGTGGCAAAAGATCATATTAAAGTGCATTTAGCGATAGATGATAAGCAGGATAAGGCAAAGGCACATTGGTTTTTGTATTCTACAGGTTATTCGGCTGAAGGACATAGTGGATGGTATTGTATGCCTGAAATCAATGACTTTGTTCACGTTTATTTCCCGTCACATCGTGAGGAGGAAGGGATTTCTAGTGGCTCTATACGAAAAAACTTAGATACATCGGCTACGAACAAACTTGACGATCCTTCAACAAAATATTATCGCACAGCCTTTGGTAAAGAAATTAAGATGAGTCCAACGGAAATCGTTATTACAGCGCAGGATGGCGATATTTTTATTCGGTTAAATGAAAGCAATGGTATTGAAATATTTAGTAAAAAAGAAATAAAACTTATTTCTGAGGCAGATATTTCAGTTAATACTAGTAAGAAGATTCTTTTGTCTGCGGAGGAAGAAATTTCTTTACAATGCAAAGAAAGTAAAATAACGATGAATGGTAGTGTGCAAATTTTTGGGAAAGAAGTAAAGGCAAATTAGAATGTTTCTTTCGAAAAAGGAGGGAGTTTTATATGCAGACACAGGGAGTTTTACAACATTTTTATGACACAGAAGTAGCAAAAAGAAGATTGAAATATCTCTTACTGCTTGAGGATTATTTCCAAGCCTCCAAAGAACAGCTTGCCGAGGAATTTAGAAAATCTTTTCAAAAAGTATGTGTCGAGCTAGCACAGCAGCAATCACTTCATCAAAAAGGACCCATTGCTCATATCACGTTTTCTATGCTACGTACAGAGATGCTAGCAGGGCGTCATGATTATCTAGTAGAAGGTACTGACGAAGAGTGGTTTTTTGATCTTCATCCACTCTTAACTACGTATGATGCTAGCTGGGCTCATCGTTTTTTAGAGCAATACATCCAAGAATTAAGCTTATATAGTAAAACCTTCATGGGTGCCATTACCCAAGCAGATATTGAACGTATAAAACTTCAGGAAGCCCATCATTTTCATCAATATATTTTGAGCCTTGCTAGATATGCGCTACCTGACATTGTAAGATGTCCAGAATATATGGCACTGGAGCGGGATGTAGCTGTCGAAATACGTATAGGTGAGTTTATGGATATTAATGAAGTAGTGTATAGCGAAGATTTCGCAATGAAGGATAATGAAGAAATAAAAGCATGGCTAGAAGAAAACTTAGAGAATGAATACCCATTTGAAGTATTTAGCCGTTTGAACTTAGCGAATGGACACTATAATGGCATAGATATTCGTTATGCATTTTTCCAGAAGGCAAATTTAACACACTGCCATATGCGCGATTCTCTTCTAATTGGCGCTAATTTTCGGGATAGCCAGCTAGTAGGTACTGATCTGAGCTTTAGCATGATTCATGAGGTAGATTTTAGCAATAGTCAATTACAAGGTGCAAATTTTCAACAGGTTCAAGGGGCAAGTGGTCTTTTAGATCGTCAAAAGTGGGAAATGCCAGGCTATTTACCTGTCCGCTTTACAGATGCTAATTTAGAGGGCGCTAATTTTGAGCTAGCAAATTTACGAGGAGCCTGCTTTTTAGGGGCGAATGTAAAGGATACGCAATTTGCAGGAGCTAATTTAGAAAAGGCTATATTTTCTAAGGAAGCAAGGGAATATTTAGAGCTAGACGCATTTCAGACAGCAAGTGTTATTTGGAAGTAGATGTGGTGAAAAGGAGATTCAAAGATGAACTATTTTATTTTATCTCAGGATGAGCGAATTTCCAATGCTGTTGAACCGGTTGGTATAGCTCAAGTAATTAAAAAAGAGTTATTAACATTAGATAGAATAGATGAATTAGAGGAACTAGAACGCCAATTTCCAGTGTTAGAAAAGAATGACATGCTGTATATCGATTTTATCGAAAAGCCAATCGCGCTCTTGTCAGATGCGGTTAAACAGTTAGTGGAAAAATATAACCCAAGTATGCCCTTTAAAGCTGTTGTGCTAATGGACATGCCTAAATTAATGCAAACATTATATTGGCTAGTAATACCACCAAAAGTACCTTGTCTTTCAACCCAAACTGAATTCCGTCTAGATGGAACGTTGAAGAAGCTTGTTCTCGATGAGGCCAAAGCTGCGCCTTATTCCTTCTTTCAAATAGAGGGTATTAAAGAAAATTATATCGTAGTCAATATTGAATTAGCAGAGAGTATTCTGCGCAGAGATTTAAGAGGAATTCGATTACAAAAAATACAAACTGAAGGAAGATGGAACGACATTCTTTCTGTAGAAAAAGCTTTATAAAATGGACAAGCAGGGCCATGTGAAGAAGAGCAAGAAGAGATTACATATCTAACAACGTTGTAGTGGAACCTTCTTGTTTAGAAAATTGCAACACCTTACGTATAGAAAGGAGGATTATCCGATGTCAGAAGAAATGCAGACAAGGGGTGGCGACCAACGGAGCTATGTTGTTGCGGGTGCCAAATTATCCTGCTCGCAAGGAGATCAAATAAGCATTTTGAAAATGCCAGTTAGTCACGGCGTTTATACAAAAAATAAAGCTCAAATGAATACGATGGATTATAAGCCCAATATCAATATTCAGCCATTCGGCTTATGTCAAACATTAGCTAATCCTATCGTTGCAGCCGCTACAGCTGCCAATAACGGTGTTTTAAAGCCAATGCCTTGTACACCTGTAATTACAATGCCTTGGATCAATGGGAAGGATGATCAATTAATCGAAAATCATCCAGCTTTAGTTAATCAATCTATTAATATGTGTATGTATTGTGGAACGATAAAAGTAGAAGATGATGGGCAAGAATAAGCCATTATCCCCTGAGGAAAGAAGGGAAGCATGTGAACACATACGAGGAAGTAATTGGATACGGTGAACTTGAACTCGTATCTCCTTATGATATCCAAACGTTGCATACTATCACTTTGACCCAAACGGTGAATGACCATGCAAGGTTATCAATAACGGGATTTATCCCTGCAGAGCAAAAAGATAGTTGTATGCAGATTGCAAGCACAACAGATCAAATTGAGCTTTATCAAAAACGTAATGGGCAACGACTGCAAGCCCTTTTTAAAGGCCAGGTAACAGAAATGGCTGTACGAACGGTAAGAGGAGTCTATCAAATTGAACTAGAAGCTATTACATCAACATTCACATTGGATTGTAAACAAAAATACCGCTCCTTTCAAGACAATAAGATGACGTATCAAACTTTGTTTAAAAAGGTACTCGAAGATTATTCGGGTGCCGATGTGATTGATACTGTAGCGAAAGCTACTCCTCTCAAGCAATTTATATTACAATATAAGGAGACGGATTGGCAATTTTTACAGCGTATGGCCTCCCATTTTCGTACCGTGTTAGTCGCAGCAGTGGATGCGGATAAGCCAAAGTTCTGGTTCGGTTTGCCTGTAGGGCGGATAGAAAAGCTGTCTGTGGCCAATTATACGATTTTAAAGGATCGCTCTAAGTATTTACATTTAAAACACAATGATACTGAGCGACCAATTGAAGAACGAGAAGCAGTCGCCTATGTGATAGAGTCTAGGAAAACATTGAAGCTTGGCGATCGCGTCCAGCTCCAAGGTAAGGAGCTTGTAGTAGCGAAGTCCATCGCCCGTATGAAGCAAGGCATCCTGACCTACGAGTATCATCTATTGTTTGAAAAAGGCATACGTCAAAACAGACAAAGTATTCCTTTTTTACCGGGCACAGCGATTGAAGGTAAGGTATTAGAGGTCAAAAAGGACCAAGTACGTGTCCATCTCAGTATCGATGAAACACAAAAAAAGGAAGAGGCAACGTGGTTTCCCTTAGCGACATCGTATACCGCGGAGGGGCATAGTGGTTTCTATAGTCCGCCAGAGGAAGGGGATAGCGTTCACCTCGCTTTCCCGACACATCGAGAAGAAGCAGCGGTTGTTCGGCATAGTGTACGAAAGACTGGCGAGTCCAACCCTAAAACAGCTGATCCGAAAACGTCTTACTGGGGTACGCCAAAAGGAAAGGATATGAAGCTAGACCCACAGTCGGTGACATTTACCGCCAAGGAGGGAGCTGTTTTTCTTCAGCTCCATCAGGATAGTGGCATCACTGTGCATAGTAAGCCGCCTTTGCTGGTCAAAGCAAACGACACCATTACCTTTGCAGGAAAACGGATATCCATGAGTGGAGCTGAATCGATGCATTTGACATGTGGCTCCAGTAGTATTGTTTTTGATGGCAATACGGATATCCAAGGCCAGGTTGTTACGATGGAAGGGTCCATCAAAGCCCCTGTATCAGTCGCTTCACAGGAAGAAGTAGACCTCGAATCAGCCTTAAACGTGATGGGGATGATTCCTGTAGGTGGGGGTGACGTCTAATGGGTCTTTTAGGAATAGCGGGAAGTATGCTGGGAATGATTCCAAAAGTAGGCTCCGCAGGTGGCAAGAAAAAAGGAAAGGGCGGAGGGTCGAAGAAGGGGAAGAACTCTAAAAAATCCTCCAACAAGAAAGGGTCCTCAAAGAAGAACCAACCGAAGTCGAAGAAGAAAAAGAAAAAGAAAAAAAAGAAGAAAAAGAAGAAAAAGAGTATATGGGGTAAAATCTTTACCAAGGCACGCAAAGTCTATAATAAGGTAAAGAAAAGTGACATTGCGAAGAAAGCCAAGAAAGGCGCAAAAGCAGCGTTACTAGCGGTCAAAAATACTTGCCAAAAAGTGAAGCAAAAAACAAAAGAAGTGTATAACCAAGCGAAGCAAAAGACGAAAGAAGTGTATAATCAAGCTAAGCAAAAGACAAAAGAAGTGTATAATCAAACCAAGCAACAGATAAAGACTACTGTCAAACAGACCAAGCAGGTAATGAAAGAAAAAGTACTGCCAACAATGAAAAAAGGTGCGAAAGCAGCAGGCAAAGCCTTAGTAAGTACTGTAACACCTAAAAATATGTTAGACACGCTCCAAGTAGGATTAGATGTCGTAGGGCTGGTACCGGGGGTTGGAGAAATAGCAGATGGCTTGAATGCAGTGATTTATTATGCAAGAGGAGACAAGTTAAATGCAGCCCTCTCCGTAGGAGCGATGATACCATTTGCAGGAATGGCAGTGACAGGTGGTAAATTAGTAACTAAAGGTGCGAAAGCAGGTGCGAAAGCATTTAATGGTGTAGTTGATGGTATTAAAACCGTTACGAATAAAGGTCCAATAGGCCAACTAAAAGAAAAAGCCACTAAAAAGCTAGACACCGTAAAAGATAAGTTCCAAACTAAAGTAGCCGAAGTAAAGGACCAACTGCGTCAGTTGGGAACACCGCAGTTAGAGTTGGCCGGTGTGAACGTTGGCCGAATAACGGATACGGGAACAGTTGGGAAAAATAAGCCATCGAATAGTTCCAATGGTGAACCTAAAAAACCAAATATGGACGACTTTAATGCAGATACAGCTACAAACAAACAAAAAGGTAATTTTGGTGAAATAATTTCAAGTGATAATTTATTAAACAACCAAAGTATAAAAGACGCTGGATATGATTTAAAGCCAATTGGTAGAGGAGCACCATCAAGCATCAATGATAAAATAGTAAAAGGGATAGATGGATTATATGAAAATGCAAATACAGAATCAAAAATTAAATATGTAATTGATGAAGCAAAGTTTGGTAGTTCTCAATTAGGCAAAACGAAAGATGGACCACAAATGTCAAACGATTGGTTGACAGGTTCGGAAACGGGGAAAAGTAGGATTTTAAAAGCTGTTGAGGGAAATAAGAGTTTAGCTACTAAGATTACTAATGCTTTGGAGGATGGTAAAGTTGAAAGAGTATTATCAAAAGTAGATAGTAATGGAAATGTTAAAACATATAGGATAGACGCAGATGGTAACATTATGGGGGAATGGCCATAATTTAGTAGACAGGAGGGAACAAATGGAATGAGAGATCATTTAAGTATAGAAGATAAATTAAGAGAAGGAATAGAATATAATAAAGAGTTTATTGAAGATAATAGAGAGGATATAAAAAATTTAGAAGAGGATGAAAAGGATGGTATTCAAAGAAACCCTAATGACAATAAAAGTATTATTGAAGCAAGATATTTAAGGAACTTTATATATGAGTCAGAGAATATTATTGCAAAGTACTCATTAGGAGAAGATATAAGTGCACTAGAAGAAGATTTCTATCATGCAATTTATGATTTAGAGCATACTGGTACAAGAAAAGTAGGATATATATATTTACTTTGGATGGTTTCATTAGGAACTTTGTTAGAAACAGATAAGGAAAATATGGAAAAATTAGGTGAAATAATTGAGAGGAAAAATATTAATGATTCACTAATTGACTATTTATTATATGCTAGTGATATCGGATATACAAAAATCACAAATAGTTATTTTAAAGAAAATCCATATTCAAAAACAAGAGAAATTATAGAACTTGCGCAAACCGATAAGAAAAAAGCATCTAAAAGATTACAAACGTATATGGAAAAAGAATGGTTTAAAGGTCATTATGATTATGAGTGGAAAAATGCCTATAAAGAGCCGGGATATGTAGGGTTTTGGAGCTTTGAAACCGCAGCACTAGCGAAGATACTAGAACTTGATGATACAAGCCTAATAAATAATAATCACTATCCATATGATTTAGCGCATTATAAGAATGCAATGAAATTTAAACCGATTTCCATAAGTGAATTCGACAATGAGCATGAGAGTGAAGAGACAAATGAAATAAAAGAAGGAATTGAACATAATCCTTTATTGGAAAAGCTTATCCCAATCAGATGGCACTCATTTGTAAATTTGTTGATACAGGATTATAAAGAATTGGATGATTGTGCGTTTTATGAAAAATATAAAAAGCTGATAGGATTAGATCAAATCTGGTTTTTATTACAAGAGTACCAAAAAGAAAATGCACAAAAAAATCTCTTAGGTACTTTAATTGTCTTTGCCATGACTGAAAAAGAATATATACTGCAATTGGATTATAAAGAAGATTTAGAAGATTACCTTTCGAGTATGAAAAATGAATGGAACACAAAAACAAAGTTAGTTCAATTTATATTAAATAATGATCAGAATTATTATGCATGGGTACCAGCGGATGCGAGTATTGAAGCGATGTATGAAGTGATTATGAAAGAAGTCAGATAAACTGGATTAGCAGTCAAGTTAAACAAAAAGGAATGAACGAAGAAGCTAAGGTCTGAAATCGGAGAACAATTCTGATTTAGGCCTGTTGATTTTGTCCATGTAAAAATTTACCAATGCACGCAAAGTCTATAATAAGGTAAAGAAAACTAAATTAGTGAAGAATGTTAAGAATTACGCAAAAGCAGCGTTACTAGCGGTCAAAAATACTTGCCAAAAAGTGAAGCAAAAAACAAAAGAAGTGTATAACCAAGCGAAGCAAAAGACGAAAGAAGTGTATAATCAAGCTAAGCAAAAAACAAAAGAAGTATATAATCAAACCAAGCAACAGATAAAGACTACTGTCAAACAGACCAAACAGGTAATGAAAGAAAAAGTACTGCCAACAATGAAAAAAGGTGCGAAAGCAGCAGGCAAAGCCTTAGTAAGTACTGTAACACCTAAAAATATGTTAGATACGCTCCAAGTAGGATTAGATGTCGTAGGGCTGGTACCGGTGTATGGAGAAGCAGCAGATGGCTTGAATGCGTTGATTTATTATGCAAGAGGAGACAAGTTAAATGCAGCACTCTCCTTAGGAGCAATGATTCCAATTGGAGGGATGGCAGCGACAGGTACGAAATTTATAAATAAGGGTGCTAAAGCATTTAATGGTATCGTTGATGGTATTAAAACCGTCACGAATAAAGGTCCAATAGGCCAACTAAAAGAAAAAGCCACTAAAAAGCTAGACACCGTAAAAGATAAGTTCCAAACTAAAGTAGACGAAGTAAAGGACCAACTGCGTCAGTTGGGAACACCGCAGTTAGAGTTGGCCTGTGTGAACGTTGGCCGAATAACGGATACGGGAACAGTAGGGAAAAATAAGCCAACGCCGAATCCAAAACCATCGAATAGTTCCAAACCACCAGCAAAAGATAGTAAACCTGCTGAGGGAAATAAGGGTGCGGATAATCTTCCAAGTAGAAATGGTGCATTTAATGAAGCAAAAAGAGATGCTGGTATTCCGAGAGGACAACAACCCGAAGCAGTGAATAGAGTCGATATGCGTACTGCTGCGCATGAAGGTGGGCACGTTATAAAAGATTCAAATGGCAATGTAATCAGTACTAGGGAATATGTCTATACCAACAAAGATGGTAGGAAAATCGTTATTCAAGACCACAGTGCAGGGCATGAAAAAGGTGGCCAAGGTCCGCATTTTAATGTTAGACCTGGCGGTAATACTCGCACTGGGAAAGTTCCTGGTACCAAAGAGCATTATCCATTTAATAAGTAAAGGGAGTGGTAGAATGTGGTGTGAATTTTTGGGAAGAAACAATTTTTTAATTAGTTTATATCGTGATATGCCTGAACTAAAGAATGTACGTATTTCGGAAATTAATATGCAAGACGAAGGTCAAATAGTTGCAATTTCATTTGATATGCCGGTTTATGCTGAAAGGCCACCTAAAAAGTGGCAAGACCTTGGAGACAATACAGTTTGTGTTAGGGTCGATTTGTCAGCAGTAAAAGAGATTTCCTTAGCTGCTAGCTCATTTGACTATAAAGGTGATATAGAAATTTTTAAAGATGAATCTGAGCTCATTGTAGTTAAAATTACAGGGACAGTTAATGCTTTGATAAAAGCAGAATATGGATTTGTTCAATCTGTCACTGCCTACATGAAAGAATAAATCTAAGGATAAAAGAAAACCTTGATTGGCTATAGGAACTGACCCCAATAGGTATAGACAAATAAAAAAAGCATCTTCGATTGAAATACGGGTATAGATACTTAAATTTCAATTTGGAGGTGTTTTTTCTATGGGAACAAGAGTGAGTTATCCCTATGAAGTAAAAATGAAAGCGATTAAGATGCGATTAGCGGGTGTACCTGTCAAACAGATTCTATTGGAATTAAATATACGCCATAAAACACAGGTCGAAACATGGGTGCGTTGGTATAGAAATGGTGAAGTCAATCGTTTGAAACAGCCTGTAGGCAAACAATATATCTTTAATAAGGGTCCTGAACCGGACAATGAACAAATGAAATTAGCATTGGAAAACCGTTATTTAAAGCAACAAATTGAGGTGCTAAAAAAGTACGCAGAATTGGAGAGGAAGTGGTTGGAGAAGTAGCAGTACAGTTAGTTGCGTCACTAAGAAGCATGATGTCTGTAAAGGACATTTGTAAACATTTTGGGATTGCACGATCTACCTACTATCGTTGGAAACAGGCATCAACCGATGCAAGGTCTCGTCAAGCAATAGAGAGACGTATTGGTGAACTCTGTCGTGCAAATAAATTTCGCTATGGCTACAGAAAAATTACAGCACTCTTACTTCAAGAAATGTGCGTCAATCATAAAGTGGTTCAACGTATTATGCAAAAATATGGTTGGCAATGTCGCGTGAAAGTGAAAAAACGGAAACGAACAGGACAACCTTATGCAATCGCAGCAAATTTATTAAATCGCGATTTTGAAGCCACCGCACCGTTACAGAAGCTCGTAACTGATATTACTTACTTGCCATTTGGTCAAAAACAGTTGTATCTTTCAAGTATTCAAGATTTATATAATGGTGAAATGATTGCCTATTCGATTGGAGACTGCCAAAATACTGATTTTGTGCTGGATACATTAGCTCAACTTCATCATTTGCCCGAAGGGTGTACGTTGCACAGTGACCAAGGGGCGGTATACACATCGTATAATTATCAACAGGCCGTAAAAGCAAAAGGCATTACCATGAGCATGTCCCGTAAAGGTACGCCCGCTGATAATGCCCCAATCGAATCGTTTCATTCTGTGTTAAAGTCTGAAACATTCTACTTGACAATTTGAACAGTACTACGACGGCCATCGTAGAACAAACTGTCAAAGACTATATAAACTATTATAACAATAACCGAATTCAAACGAAACTAAACAACCAGTCGCCGGTTCAATACCGACAACTGGTTGGGTATGCTTTTTTGATTACTGTCTTATATATCGGGGTCAGTACCATAACAGGCCACAAGTGCTTTTTTTTGCATGTTTAAATATGGATTATGTTTGATTCTACAATAAAGAATTAATGTTATTTAGAGGAATTATATATTGAATAGGTTCAAGTAAGTTTACATATCAGCATGGATGAGGTATAAAAAGAAATCTGGGGTGACGTCTAATGGGTCTTTTAGGAATAGCAGGAAGTATTCTGGGAATGATTCCAAAAGTAGGCTCCGCAGGTGGCAAGAAAAAAGGAAAGGGCGGAGGGTCGAAGAAGGGGAAAAACTCTAAAAATCCTCCAACAAGAAAGGGTCTTCAAAGAAGAACCAACCGAAGTCGAAGAAAAAGAAAAAGAAAAAAAGAAGAAAAAGAGTAAGTTGGGTAAATTCTTTACCAAGGCACGCAAAACCTATAATAAGATAACCAAAAGTAATGTGGCGAAGAAAGTCAAGAATGGCGCAAAAGCAGCGGTGCTAGCGTTCAAAAATACCTACCAAAAAGCGAAGCAAAAAACAAAAGAAGTGTATAACCAAGCGAAGCAAAAGACGAAAGAAGTATATAGTCAAGCGAAGCAAAAGACGAAAGAAGTGTATAGTCAAGCCAAGCA
>NZ_PYWM01000020.1 GCF_003049665.1 Lysinibacillus mangiferihumi
TGATTAGCTCAAATTGTTTTGCTGGCATCAATTTTGATGTCCAAAATTTTGTTTCGTTCACTAACGAAGTTAGCTAGTAAAAACTATATTGATTACGTTTTGCTTGTTCAGTTTTCAAGGTTCATTTTGTTGCCGTTTGTTTCAGCAACTTTTATATAATACCATTTTCAAACTCAGCTGTCAACAACTTTTTAAAATATTTTATTTTTTAAGAAGTGACAACTTTTAAATCTTACCACTTTCGAATGTTATTGTCAACATTTTTTTGCGGTCGTTATTTAAGAAGTTTATAATACTTAATGTTGCGTCGTCTTAACGACAAGTAATAATTTATCACGATTCTAAGATCTCTGCAAGTATTTTTCTGCAAAAATATTATTTCTTTAAAAAAACGTCATTAGTAAGCTATTATATAGTAGTTTCTAGCTACGATGTTTTTATAATTACTCTTGCTTTGAAAACATTGTTATTACAATACCTCTGTTTTTGTCATTTCTCAATAAAAAAAAGAGACCCTTTTCAACAAGGATCTCCTTTTTAATTATTATTTCGTTATGTGGCGCATTGTTGGGAATAATAGTACATCACGAATTGATGGTGAGTTTGTAAGAAGCATGATTAGACGGTCAATACCAATACCTAATCCACCTGTTGGCGGCATACCGAATTCTAAAGCTTCAATAAAGTCATTATCCATTTCGTGTGCTTCGTCATTGCCCGCTTCTTTCTCAGCTAGTTGCGCTTCAAAGCGTTCACGTTGATCGATTGGATCATTAAGCTCTGTGAATGCATTCGCATGCTCACGACGTACGATAAACAGCTCAAAACGATCTGTGAAACGCTCGTCCTCTGGATTTTTCTTCGCTAAAGGAGAGATTTCTACAGGATGACCGAATACAAAAGTTGGCTGCACTAGTGTTTCTTCTACTTTTTGCTCGAAGAATTCATTAATAATATGACCGACTTCATGGGCAGCTTTGACTTCTACCCCGTGTTCTTTTGCAAGTGCTTGCGCTTGTTCCTTCGTCATTGGCTGCCAGAAATCAACGCCTGTAGCTTCTTTAACCGCATCTACCATATGAACACGTCTCCAACCTACAGCAAGGTTGATTTCATCTTCACCGTATTGCACGGATGTTGTGCCAAGAACTTCTTGTGCTACGTGGGCAATTAAGTTTTCTGTTAATGACATGATATCTTTGTAGTCTGCATATGCTTCGTACAGTTCAATCATTGTGAACTCCGGATTGTGACGAGTTGAGATACCTTCGTTACGGAATACACGGCCAATCTCATAAACTTTTTCAAGTCCACCCACGATTAAACGTTTTAAGTGCAACTCAATAGCAATACGCATGTATAATTCCATATCAAGTGCATTATGGTGAGTAATAAACGGACGAGCCGCTGCACCACCAGCAATTGTATGAAGCATTGGTGTTTCTACTTCTAAGTAGCCTGCATTATCTAAATAGTTACGAATTGCGCGGATAATTTTAGAACGCGTAATAAATGTTTTTTTGCTATCTTCGTTTGTCATTAAATCTAAATAACGTTGACGGTATCGTTGTTCTACATCTTGTAAGCCATGGAATTTTTCAGGCATAGGACGTAGCGCTTTTGTTAGGAACGTAAATCCTTCAGCCTTCACTGAAAGTTCTCCCACTTGCGTACGGAATACGTTACCACGTACACCTACGATATCACCAAGGTCAGCTTGTTTAAATAAGTCATAAGCTTCTTCACCAACATGATCCTGACGAACGTAAATTTGAATTTGTCCACCTAAATCTTGAATATGTGCAAAGCCAGCTTTCCCTTTACCGCGCTTTGTCATAATACGACCTGCGATAATCACTTCTTGTAGGTTTTCTTCTAGCTGTTCTTTTGTTTGATCTGCAAATTGTTCGCGCACTTCTGTAGAAAGATGTGTACGCTCAAATCGACTACCAAATGGATCTTGACCGTTCTCTTGAATAGCAGTCATTTTTTGACGTCTCACCAATAGCTGATCATTTAACTCTTCTATGTTTGACACTTGTTTCACTCCTTATTAAATTGTCCGCGTTTACGTCCATCTAACACCGCGGTTTGTTAATGTATTTGATTGTAATCTGTTTCAAATATAACAATACTTAATAAGTATACAACAGAGTTTTGTTTTTTGCTGAAATTGATTGTAATTTGTTTATGGCATCGTTTCGGCATCATAATTTATTCATTACTGACAACACTTACCAATATTGATACAATTTAATAGAACATATACATGCAAAGGAGACTACTTTACAATGAAGAAAACATTAATTTTTAGCGCAGCACTTGTACTATCTCTAGGACTAGCTGGATGTGGTGCGGATTCATCTAAGGAAGAAAAACCGAAAGAGGAAACTCAAACAACTGCATCTACTGGTGAAAAAGGTACAGCTAAAGAAGAGAAAAAAGAAGATGATAAAGCTCTTAAAAGTGGTACATATAAAGTTGGTACCGATTTAAAAGCAGGTGAATACTTAGTAAAAACAGATAGTCCGATTGGATATATCGAAGTTGCTAAAGACAGCACTGGTGCACTCGGAAGTATCATTTTTAATGCAACACCTACACAAGGGTCTCATATTTATGTAACTGTACAAGACGGACAGTATTTTAAAGTTGATGGAAGTAAATTTTATTCTGTAGCAGATGCACCATCTGTTATTCCACAAGACGGTATTTATAAAGATGGTCAATTTAAAGTTGGTACAGATATCCCTGCTGGAGAATACAAATATTTTCTAGATAGCGAATCAGGTATAGGGTACATTGAAGTTTCGAAGAATAGCAGTCATGACATAGGTACAATTGTTACGAATGAAACTCCTCAAGCTGATGGATATATCACAGTAACTGATGGTCAATATTTAACGCTACAAGATGTATATATTAAAACAAAATAATTCTATTTATTATAGAAGGAAGCCACTCATTATTTTTTAAATGAGTGGCTTTATGTTTTAATAATCAACATCAGATACTTTCAATATATCCAAAAAGTGTACTTTATGAATATCTCTTATCTTATCCTGGATATGTATTAACTTAGTGTTAGCATCCATCTTAACAACTGTACCTTGTAATGGTTCATCCATCTTATATACAGTAAATACTTTTAACTTATTTTCTTCCTTAGCTTCACCTAACACAACCGCTAATTCTTCTAAATCAAATTCATCACGATCTAAATGTTTCTTTTCCTTTGGCGGTGTTGGTGTAGTTCTCTGTGGTTTATCTAACTTCTTCGGCTTCGACCATTTCGTTGGCTTTGGAACTGCTGTAAATGACATGTATTCTCCTCCTTTAAATAAGAACGTTTGTTTGTATATATTATAGAACTAATGTTCTTATTTAGCAATAAAAAAATACCAGGCTCACATTTTTTGTGGTTACCTGGTATTTTTTCGTCTTATAATGTCCGTTTTACAACCGAAATGAGTAATCCTAAAGCTTCGCCGTCTGTCATTGAACCAACTCTTTCGCTATGGTCCACCTTCAAGATTCCTTTTTGGTAAGTCGCTTTTAACAATCCTTTTAAATCCTCTTTAGCTGTTGATGTTAGTGTGTTTGGCACTTTTGTTTCCTCCTTTAGTTGAATAGTATTTGTTGGATTCATTGCTTCTTCAATTCGTTTCAAGAAGCTATTCCAGCGGTTTTCACTTAAAATTCGATGTGGACAGTATTTTCCGTTCCAATCTTGGTGTTTTTTAACTCGCTCAATGCCCCAACCATACTCTTTAAGTAGTTTCGCTATATACTGTACAGCGTTTTCCTCTGCGGCAGCATAACGGACACCACCACTTTTGCTGTAACAAATTTCAATACCGATTGATTTACGATTACCATTTCCTTGACCATCACCACAATGCCAAGCATTACGGTTAAATCGAATGGCTTGAATCACTTCTTTATCGTCAATTGCAACATGATAGGATACCTGATTGTTGTTAGTAATCATGTATTTAATTTCGTTGCCTGCAGAAGCATCATTTGCGGTATTGTGTACCGTAATATACTGTGGTGTCATAGAATAAGGCGCTTTTATTGGATACTTACTAGCAGGCAATAGGTTTTGTTTGAAAACATAAGCCATTATTGTTCACCTTCTTTTTTAGCAGCCTTTAGTAAATCAAACGTACCAGAAGCTGTAAGCCCTGCAATAAATCCGGCCATCAACATCATATACGCTGGATACTCTGATAACGGCCAACAAACTAAGCCAACAAAAATACCAATCACTACCGATGTGATTGGCATGTACTGTGTTTTAATTTTAAATGTCTTTTTCAATACCTCTGATACCGCTAAAACGATAGCCACCATCACCATTGCAATCATAAATATGTTTGTTAAATCCATTATTCATCATCCTTTTCTGTATCTTTATTTTTGAGAGAGTGTTTTTCAATACGGTCCACACGACCTTCTAACACATTCAGCGATCGGTTCATTCCTTCGAGTGCGATTGCTGTCCTTTCTTGTGATTCATTTGACCGTTCTAAGTGGTCCATTAATTTATTTTCGCGTTCTTCTGCTCGATTCATTAGATTATCATTTTTGCTCATTAAATAGCGAAATGCCCCAAATGCAATAATTAAACAAGCTATCGCCCAAACAGCTTGACTTGTAGCAATTTCATTTGCTGCAGCTACATCCATACCATCACCAATCCTTTGCCTTATTCAATTAAAATAAAAAGCCATAAGAAGCATCGAGAGTCAGTAACATGTACTGTTGCCCATCTCGATTGCTCTCATAGCGCCAAAAAAACCATAAAAAATAACGCTAAGCCTATGCTTGCGTTTGTTGTGCGTCTATTTCGGTTAATAACTGTGTATATTCTTCATCTTTCAATTGGTTATTAGCATAAAAAACATTTACTTTATTCTGCATAGCAGCCTGCTCATAACGTTTACGCTCAATTAAAAACTTACATAATTCAAATACTGTCATTTTAGTTACCTCCCAATCCTAGCTCACTGCGTGATACTAAGTATTCTGTGTTTAATAATGTTTGAGCCTGCATTTCTTCAACTGTCGGCTGTGGTTCGATTGATGGTGTTGTTGGTGGTATGAATACTTCTGTATCAGTATCATAAGTACTACCTAACTTCACGTCTGAGTCGTTAATCAAAATCATATTGTCCGCTGTTACTTCGCCGGTCAAGTCACTGATTGCTATTACAACGTTATTTTCGTTTAATTGTGCATATCTAAACACTTTCTCACCACCTTAATAAAATTCGATTACTTGCCAACTACACGCAGTGGCATTTTGTATAGCATTAAAGGTAACTGAGGTTGCGGTTATCGCCACTATAGATAAACCGGTATTAGCAGTATTCGAATTAACTATAACAAACGCTTTTGAAGGGTTAATAGTACTGAGAGAAATTACAGTATCAGTACCTCCGTTGTGTGTAAAAACACCTCTTTGCACAGACTTAACAACACCCTTTGCTACGTCAGTCATCAACCAATTCAATTTTGCATGGGCTACTGCACTTGTACTATTTGATGCTGCTGTTGTTGGTGCACCTAAATTTGCAGTAGCAGTATTCGTATTAACTGTCCCTAAAGTACTCAATAACCAATTTAACTTAGCATGGGCGTTACCACCTGTAGAATTACTTGCTGCACTTGTTGGTGTACCTAATAGAGCAATCAGTGTATCAACATCTACACCCAATTCCTGCGCAATAGTGAGAATCTGCTGCTGCTGCTCGTATGTCGGAAAATTACCATCAACATTCATCTATATCACCTCTCGAATACTATATGTCATACAACCTAGTGTCGGATTGTAACCAAAACCAATTTGGTGCAGTTTACCTTCATGAATAAATTGATTATGTTGCGCCTTATCTTCCAAGTGTGTATTAACTTTCGTTTTTAAAGCATTTAACTCATTTTGTAATTCAGCCGTACCACTATTTTCTTGCAGTTCTTTCATTACAAGATAAGAACGATTAAACAACCAATTCATATGTTGTGCTGATGGCTTCATACCTGGTTGCCACCCTGTTGTTTTTAAACTTTCGGGCGGTTCTACGCCTTGATTTAGCCATATTGGTAATTCACTTAACATAGTGTCTCACACTCCTTAAATAGGTAATTCATTATCTTGGGAAGGTGTATAGACAGCACCGTAATAACCACCTATAACCTCATTATTTATGTCACCTAGACCTTTGTTGTTGTCGATTGAGTTAGTTATATCACCAAATTCGAAAGTACCCGTAAGTTCGATTACTCCAACCTTCACTCCTGCTGCTACTGTACGTTGCACAATTCTCACAAAATTAGTCGGGTCTAAGCCTGCCTCATTCAATTTTGTAAGTGGTAGCTCGATAACTTTAATCGCTGCTGGTTCTGGTTCTAAAGGATCGTTCCACTTCTCTTTAATTTTTATCATTTTGGGCTCTACTGATAATGCAATAGCTAAGACCTGTATAATGGTATCAATCGTTCCGTCGCTTAGATTTCTAGCTATTTTCGACTTCAGTAATATTCGATACACTTCGTCATTCGCAACACCACGCGGTTGATTTACGTTTTGTCCAATCAAATCAAGCCCTACACCCTCAGCGTCGTCTATGTTGCGCCATTGTCTTATACGATCGTTAGTATCTTTGACCTCTTGTGCCTCTGCCGCAAAGATACTCATTAGTTTAGAAATATTAGAATCAGGCGTTTTATCAAAGTAATCCGCGAATTTTTTAACGATTGATTTTGTGCTAAACATTAACTGTCACCTCAATGTCATTGAAGTGTGTTTGAGCAACTTCTTGCAATCCGATTACCACGTTTGAGTCGTTATAATTAATGCCGTCCTTTGATACTTCAACTATTACATCCTCTATGCCGTCAACGCTGTATGTTTTTGCGATTAAACGAGACACTACTACATCATCACCCATGTTTAAACCAGCGTAAGTATTGTTATTAACATCCGTGCCTCCAACGTATTTGATAAGCGCTGTTTTGATTTGATTAACTCCGTTAGATGTAAATGATGTATTCGTTGTTACATTTACTTTGATATATACATTTACTTCATTAGCTCTTGTAAATCCAATTTGTTTTACTTCTCCACTCAAATCAAGTACATCAAAATAAGTTGTGCCATAAGGTTGTATCCCTCCAGCTTTCTTTTCATGTATTGCCTTTGCGATTTCTTCATCACTGCCACCTAGCACAAAAGCTTGAATTGACCTAGGTGGTGTACCGTATTGGTCTACCTCATCTTTATAATTTTCAATAACTTTTGCTGCGCGGATGCTTGAAATTTTTAATAGATTGGTACGAATCGCTGCTGTGGTAGCTGAGCCTATACCTTCAACCGTTATATCTGCTCGTTCCCTTGCTTCTGCATCGGTTTCTTTTTCTCGTCCACCGTTGGTTTTTAAAAGGTTATTTACACGTATAATGTCTGCATCTGGATTTACTATTTGAGTAATCGTATTTGCTCCTACATTGCCCCGTGCGCCAATTTCATAGGCCACTATATCAACAAAACCTTTACCTTCTTCATTAAGCGTTAAATCATACATTGTTTCAAAATAAATATCGTTTTCTGTAGACACTAAAAAACCACTTTCGATAAAGTGGTTAGGTGTGCCAATAACTTCAATTTGTCCGTAAGAAAAATCAGCTAAGTTTCGTGTTATACCTGCGTACGGAAGCAACATGTCTAATTGATTACCTTCAGCAGTCTTTCGATACGCACTATGATAAACATCTTCTGTATCTTGCCAAAGCAGTGAGAAAAACCATGCCATAATGCGAATGATAATACCCAATACTGACCGTTCTGTAGTATTAGCATCCGCACCAAACTTTTCTTTTGCTTTAGCTGACATACTATCAACTAATTCGCTGTATGTTTTTCTTTTAAACCCTGTCTTATCCAGCGTCATTTATAACCACCTCTTCATTCAAAACGGTGCCATCTATTAGTGTTACACTATAAACAATCACACGAATTCTGTTAGCATCGCTTATTTCTACACTGTTTATTCCACTGACCCGTTCTTCTTGAGAAAGCACACGCATAACCTCTGCTCTCGCTTCATCTTTCGTTGATTTTTCTAATACACGTTTAAAATCAAGTCCAGCTGCTTCATTTAAGAACCACTCTTTCAAGTTAGTACCTAATGAAATAGCAATACACTGCGCGACCTCTTTTTCATCTTCATCTAACTTGAAATCACTATTTTCAAAAAGTAAGTCTCCGTTTAATAGAGCTAGTGTTTTCACTAAAACACCCCCACTATTACTGCGTCGTGAATATCAAACATTCTTGCAGTGCCTGGATAAACATTCTGTCCGTTTTGTGCTTCATCAATAGCTCGCTGGTTAAATATCACTTGAACTATGTCGCCATTTTTTAAGTCTGGAATCATTTCAACTGATTCTGTAAAAGTTATTTCATTATGCACGTGCTCACCTGTACCTGTATATTGCGGATGAGGTGCAGTATCTGTTGTTATAGGAATTGGTTGATTATTATGCACTTTATAACGTTGGAAAAGCACTGGTACATTTTCGATAGGAGCCAAAGAACTTTCATCTTGTCCATATTCTTTCACTTTGAATAAGGGTTGTATTTTAGCTCTTCGTTTAGTCTCATCATAAGCAAGGACTTTACAAGGCATAGCTGTATTTAAGTTCATATATACTTCATGTTGAAGCGTTTTAAAAAACTCGGTCATATTCGTCATAGTATCGCCTCCACTTCTGTGTAGAATGAGTTACCTTTGCAAATATGCTTACCTTTTTTTACACGCACTTTGCTCTTTGTAACAATTGATTGAAGTTCGATAATTGATGCTGTATTCATTCGGTGTTGTAACAATGACTTTGCTTTATAACCTTTCATTACTATACCTTTACGTTCAGTTTCAAAATATTCTGGTGATCCAACAAGACCTGTATCAGGACTTAGTACAAATCGGTGGTTATCACCTTCTGTAATTGGCCTAATATATGTTTGTTGTCTAGAAATGTAAGCAGATGCTCCGCAATCGTTCGCAACATCTTGTATTTTTTTGAATATCTCTCCGTTAATAGAAAATCCTTTATCATACAATTTGTTTTTCGGTAATTTAAGTACGGCCACTTTCAACCCTAGTGCTTTTACCAAATCCTTAATAATAGCATCAGCTTTTATTTTGCCTTTATAAGACCGTTGCAAAGTCTTTTTTACATTGAAAGAATAAGTGTCTATAACTTTTATAACTGTTGCTCTATCGGCTCCTAATGGCGTTGTAGTAATACTATTAATGCGACCGCTAAGTATTAACCCTTTGTCCTCAACATAGCCAGCAGTTATTGAAATGACCTCACCGCGTTTTAATTTATTCCTAGTTGATTCTGATAAATTGTAGATAGTAATTTCACTGATGTTTGGCTCCAAATCATCATCAAAAGGTACTTCAAACTCAATGTCTAAATCTGTATTATTAAACTTTAAATTGCCTGTCACGACCTCTACATATCGTTTAAATAATTTACTCATTGTTGTTCACCAACTTTAAAAATACTGTTTTATTCAAATTTGCAAATGTCACACGAGTTTCTTTACTTGATGGATCAATAGGAATAATAGTCGGTGCTGGAAAGCGATTATCGAATACCTCATTAAATAAAGGCATAGCATAAACAAGCTTTTCGCCTTGTACTAATATCTCTCCATCCTTTTGTAGGTCTAGCGTGAAGTAATCGTGTAAATTATTGTATCGAATTTCGATTATAAATAATTCAGCGCCCAATTCTACCTCGAATCGATAGGGAATGAGCGCTTTTTCTATTTCTATATATTCAAAGTCAAGCATTGTTACACCACCCTTAGTTTTACGCCTACAGGAATTTTCTTCGGATCATAACTGTTCCACTTTTGTATGTCTTGCCACTTGGTACCATATTTTTTGCCGAGCGAAGAATATGTGTCGCCTTTTTTAACGACATGATATACAGGTGATTGTTTTTTATTTTCCGTTTGTTTCCGTCCAGCTTCGGCAACTGGTGCTGTAGCTGCTTTAACTTTAGGGTCTACATAAGACGATTGAGCGATACGAACCTCTGTTAAGGTGCAACTGAAATTATATCCATTCATCACTTTGGAACTGGCTTTAATAGATAAACCACTCATGAGCAAGTTCTTATAGATTCGACGTCCTTCATAAGTCACTAGTTGACCTTTAACCTCAATACTTTTCAACTTACTTATGAGTGATTCAACTCGCTCGTTCGTCGGACGTATTAAAAGGCCCGATAACTTAACAACTTCTGGCTTTCGCTCGATGTGATCTGATAGATTAATACCTTTTTCAACTTTATGGGTAGGGATGTCAACGTTAAAATCAGCATCTTCACTAACGACATGTATTAACAAACCATTTAAGCGCGCTTTACCGACTAATTCTTCTGCCATTGACTATCCCTCCCTAGGTGTTGACATAACACTCATCAAGTCTGCAATGTAATCTTCAAGTTCCTCTTTAATACTGCGGGCTGTTCCTTGTGGATTATCTCCACCTTGCACATAAATATTAATTGGTGCAGAAATCTTGGAGTTATTACTACTCGTTGAATATGTCGTTTGATAGCTTCCACTGTTGTTTTCTCTTAAATCTAGTTGCGGACTACTGCCATCACCTTTTAATACACCAATATCTCGCAATGCATTTGATTGGTCTGCGGTTAAAACAGCTTCATCTTTGTGTAATTCGGCAGCATACCCATCGAAAGGAACTCTACCCAATCCAGTTGCGTGTGATCCATTAAAAAAGCCTCCAACCGTACTAGCAGCACTCTTAATTTTCCCGCCTATATTAGACATCCAATCTGGAACCTTGACATTAGCGAACGCACTAACTAATTCTCTCACAGCACTGATTACACTTGTCACTACATCGATTATTTTTCCAAATGCCCTAACTATCGCATCAAGAATTGGCTTTAAAATAACCCACATACCTGAGAAAATGCTCCCTATTATCGGTATTAAAGGCGCTACAATGTCGTTAATCAAAAACATAATATTGTCACCGATTGTGGAGAGTAAATTTTTCAATGGTTCTAAAATAGGTTTAACAACCGACCATACTTCGGAAAATGCTTTACCTAGTATCGGCAACAATGGTATTACGACATTGTTTATTAGAGAGCTAATAATATCGTATACATTTGTCACCAAATCAACGATAATTGGAAAAACGGTGCTAAAAATATCTTGCAAAGTCGGAAAAATCGAAACGAATGTATCTACTAATGTTTGACCTAAAAGTTTTAGATTGTCTAAAAAATTCCCCAGAGTCGGTAATAAATCTTGTATTAGTGGCTGAATGGACGGCATTAAATTATTCATAAATGCGTCAGCTAACTGTTTGGTCCATCCACCTAATTCGCCAAATAACGGTGCTACATTGGATGCAATAAACCCTGTTAATAGTTGCAATCCGGCTAAAACCACCGTTCCTAGTGGTGCTAATGCAACGATAACGTCACCGAGAACACCGAACACATCACCTAATATGCCCAATAATGCTGGTCCATTTGTTTTTGCGTATTCTATAAATGTTTGGAATCCGTTAGAAGATGCTAGACTTCCAGCCCATTCGTTGAAACTAGCAGTCATCGATAGTAATCCTTCTTCTATTTGTGCGCCTACTGGAGAAAATGATGCCAACATTTTAAAAACACCGCTGAATACATTTCCAAAAATGTGAGCGAAACTATATATCGATTCTGCTGCATGGGTTTCTAACCATTCAAAAAAGCCCTTTAAGCCTCCACCCACTACAGAATTATTCATTTCATCTAATAACTCATTAATTACCGTGGCCACGCCACTAATGGTTGGTTCTAATCCAGTCAATATGCTCTTTACTAGATTTAAACCATTTGCAAATGCATCGAATATCGGATTTTCGAATTGTTTGGTGAAATCCCCAAAAAAGTCTTTGAATTCTTGTAGTTCTTTCAATGCTCCACGTTGGGATTCACTCATGTCATCATATACAGCGGCTAATTCTTTTTGTGCTGCTATCCGTTCTTTTGCGGTGTCCGCGTTTGCTATTTTCTCCTCAATCTGGGCGACTTGATCCGCACTTTCAAATAAATTAGTCATCACTGGAACAGCGACTGCCCCTAAAGCAGCTACCCCTAGTCCTGCAGCTAAAAATGATGCTGCCAAACCACCAACTAAAACAATTAACGGTGCCAGAATAGCGAGAATACCACTTAAGGCACCAGTAACACCTACACCCATCGCAATACCTTTCATTCCAGCCAATGAAAATGAGTTGCCCATCATTGACGTTGTGACAGTCGCTATCAACTCATCTTCAACGATATCCTCGATAGAATTTTCAAGAACATTTGCCATAGCTGAAGCACCAGCTAGTTCACCATTCAATCCATTTAGATTGTTGTTATCTAAATCATTCACATTTCTATCAGCTTGTCGAATGTCCCTTGATAAGTCGTCGAATTCATCTGCTGCAGACCTGGCATTTCTTTCAATTTCATCTAATCCGCTAGAATCAAAATTACCTAAAGATCTCCTTATATCGTTAATAAGCTCGTCTAGTTCATCTAAGGGCTCGTCGTCAATTTCCAATCCGATTTCAACGAATAAATCGCGCACATTACTCATTTACTCGCCTCCCTCGCTTGCTGGATTTTTTCGATGTGAATATCTAACGCGGCATTAGCTTCAAATAATTCATGATGTGTCATGATACTTGCTTCTCGATACGAAAGCATTTTTTCTAAAATTGGTCTCCACATCAGCCAACGAGTTTCAGCTTTTGTCCGATAATATGAGTCGTCAAACTTAACGAAAGATAAATTTCGAAGCTGTTCGCATTACCTCTGTGAAAACTTTCATGCTGTCGAATTGTTCAAAATACTCAATGTTAATGCGTTGTGGTACGCCTTCTTCCTCAACGAATACTACATGTTCTAAGAACTCTTTATACAATTCTTTTTCAGATGTATTACCGTTTTGGTCTTTCGCTCGTTCACGAATATCTAATGTTGCCTCTAACCCAGGATGCTGAAAAATAAATTTTTTCCCTGCGATTTCTTTTGTTTCTTTTTTACCGTTCATAGCCATACGTTTTCTCTCCCATTCTTTTCGTTTTAAATGATTTGTAATGTGATTTTTTTTCATTGCAAATTAAAAGAGTGAGCACATGGCCCACTCTCCTTTCTTTTTATTTAACTTGGTAGTCAAATACTTTGATTGTATAAACACGGTTGGCTACAGACTTACCATGCTCGATGTCTGGAACCTTTGTAATCATTGCCTTTGTGCCACCTACAACCTCTTTGATTTCGTTGTTACTGTTCACCCAAATAGGGAACATTGTGCGTTCGTTTGCAAGTTTGTTGAGTGTCACAATAGATGGTGATGTTTGATTCAACGTGATTTCTACTGTACCGAGCGAATCACCATTGATTGATACAACAGCATCACCTTGAGCTGAAGAACTTGCTTCGAAGTTATCGTTATCCTTTGAGCACTTAACCATAGTTCCATCAGCATAACCAGTTAAAATAATTCCATTTGCTGTCGTTGTAACCTTTCGTGCATCGTATGTGCCAATATGTCCTGTCATTTTAATTCCTCCCCTACACTAAAATATCACCGTGAATTGTAGCTTCGTGGATAGCTCCTGCTAGCTCAAAACTAAACGATAATCCATTGTATTTACGTGCTGCACGATCAGATGCTAACACTTCATTTCTTCCTTTTGTTTTGATTGTATATAGGTATTGACCAGCATCATCGGATGCGATAATACCGTTTTGCCCTGCTATTTCTAATACGGTGCGAACCACATTTTCGATTTGAGCAATACCACTGTCTGTGTAAGGAATTTTAGGATTAGTTGATAACAAATACTGAACTTGTTGCTCAATATTCAATTTAATCCAATCTTTACCGTGAATAACGTCAATGAATTCGCCACTAATCATCTTACCTTCACTTGTTTGGTCAATACCTGCCTTTGTTACATAAGCGAAAGCTCCGTTAGTATGGATATTGTTTAATTGCGTCGGTGTCAGGTCTTGAGGTTTTACAAACTTGAGCGTTTTAAACTTCCATGAAACTGAACCGACAGGACGTGAACCAACTTGTCCTATTAATGCCGCGTGTGGTAATTCAGCAATCGCATTGTGTTGGATAACAAAAGTACGATCATACTTGCCTGCTTTTAAAATCAATAAATCTTGCTCGTTATCAACTATATGAGCCGCCACTTTTAAAGCCTTGGCTTCAACTGCATCGCTAATTTCTTTGTAGTCGGTTGCTGCGCCAGTATCCAACATCACAAAGTACCAATCATTATAAAAATAGTTTTCTAATACTGATACTGCTGTAATTGGATTTTCTGCCACTGTACTGTATGTTGCGATAGCTACTTTATCAGGTCTATTATCTCCTTGCGCAAAGATTTGTTTAGCAATCTTATACCCATCAGATGTATCACCTAATGCCTCCTTGATACCATCTAAATCAAGGTATTCTTTGTAAGTACTTTCTCCAGCTTTATTAGCTAGAATCAACGGTGTACCTAGCCCGATAAGTGCTGATGGCTTCTTAATGTCAATCGTGACTGTAACGTCTTGTAATGGCATTAATTCCCCTCCTTAATTTCGATTTTTTCTATGGTCCCTATTGCATCGATGCTTTCTATCACGTCAATCTCAAACGACTCTCGACCACGTACTCGTAAACGAACATCAAAGCCTACACGACGTTCATAATCAACCGTTAAAAAAACATCACGGTTGTTAGCGCCAAGCACCTCTACAACTGCGATGTTTGCATCTGATAGTTCAATTGTACCTTTACCTAAAAAATATCCACGCGCCTTATTCGAGTAATTCTCTGCATCCTCTATCTTTTCTCCATTACATGTGATAGATAAAATAATCTCTATATCTTGTTCAATAGTCATTGTGTTATTCTCTACATATTCTGTAACCAGACCTACACCTATTGCTGGTGATATGTTTTTTATAGAGAAAAAAGGATATGGTGGTTGTTTCCCCATACCCTCTGCTTGAATTACTTCTATTCCTGTATATCGTGAGAGGCCACTTTGCATAGGTAGCCATATATCATCATACCTAAACATTAGACTTTGCCCCCTCCTTCGGTATTTTCTCTATAGCGCATGAGATAAATGTGCACATCGGTAAACTCCGTTAAATCCTTAAACGACTGAATTGTATACGTATCACCCTTATACTTCACTTTGGTATCTACTTTAATGGGCTCCACTACATATAATTTCTTTTCTTTTACTGTGTACACTCCACTTTCGATGTACTTTAAATCATCATTGTTTAGTGGCAATATAATGCCTGACATTGGAACTTCTGTAGGTTTACCAGAAACCCATTTCCCATTAATATAATGTCCTTCTTGATCTAATAAAGCCGTAAAAGGAACACTATTTTGCTTAATAACTTCTTTAAAAATCATTAATTTAGGCATTATTTTCGCACCACCTTATAAGTGACTCGCATACGCAAGCCTCCCGTATCAATAAGTGGATTGCTAGATTTTTTTTTATTAATGGTAGAAGGGGCATTGGGTGGAGCATCTAAATTAGTGATTTTCTTTTGAATATCCACTACCATACGAGCGCCTAACCGATTAAAGAGTGTTTGCACATCCATTTGGAATCTAAGAACTTGTTTAAGCTGACTTTTAAAAAAATTAACCCATTCCTCATTTTTTTCGTCGAAAGTAGTTCGTAAAAATGAACGTTCTGGGATGGTAATAGTCCCTTCACCTCGTCGGATTGTTGCCCCAAACTCATGTACACTTGCTATCATCACGTATTCATCGCTTCCAAAAATGCCAACTTCAACCGAGTGATTTTTAAGTTCTCTCAATACGTTTTTTAAACGATTAATATTATTCGTATCTGTAATCCTTACGTTTACTCTTGCCATTTACAACACCACCAAATTAATAGACTTCTTCGGTTTTATTTGTTCTTCTAGCTCCCCTAAAATACGTTGGTATTCTTGGCCGTACTTTGAAGCTAAAAGCCCAATGTTTTTACTTGGATCACTATATTGACGTTCAATAACGTCAACTTTTTCTCGAATTACCGTCTGGTCTTTAGTAATGCTTAAAATAGCTAAGTGAGCAGTTAAATAACGTGTTAATCGTTCTTGATATTGCTCTGGCACATTTAAAGAGGACACTTCTAGCGAAGCATCCTCAATGTACATAGTAAGCCTTTCATCAGCGATTGAAGTAAATTCATCACTTAGCATACGAATACGCTCTAATGACGTTAATAACATGTCTATCCCTCCTATTTTTCGGGATTAGTTAACTCTTCAATTCGTTTGTCGATGGCATCTAGTACCGTTTTACGGTCATCTTCTGCTTTTAAGGCTTTTAACATATCAATATCAAATGCATCTTCAATCATTGCAATCGCATCCTTTGCAGACGGCCTTGTTTTATCACCTTCATAGACAAATTCACCTTTGTCATTAAGATGTTTCATCAAAGGATGAGTAAGGAAACGTTCGAATTCCTTCTCATCGACTTTATTTGTGCCTGGCGTGAGTGTTAACCCATTAGCCGTATATGAATGATTACCTTTGTTTTGTACTAACATCGATGGCCCTCCTTAAATTCCATCCGCACGGCAAATAGCCATTGGATAACGGATAATTAAACCTGTTGTACGCTCCTCAAATGGCACTTTTGTGTTCGGGAAGGCGTACTCTTGTGGATGGCGTGTAATATCCATCGGGATACCAAGCTCTACAACATCAGGTGAAGAATCTAAAACAACGAAGCAATCTGTGCTTGCTAAACCTTTCCCTTTAAGATCATTGATTGTTTCAATACGTTTAAAGAAGTTTTCGGATTGAATGTACTGTAGTGCAGTTTGCTTTGTAAATTCATTGAAAACTTTCTTTTGTAGTTGCTTCTTTGCATCAGGTGTTAAGAGCAATGTATCAGCTTCATGACCGTTTAACATATCTACTTTAGATTTCGCTTCGATAATGTCGTCAACGATTTCTTCACCCGTTTTGTCAGCCCACTTTGTTGAAGTGTTGGCTGCATTTTGCGGAGTGGCATACACTTGGATACCTACTGAATCGGTTAAACCTTTAATACCGTGTTTTTTATCGCCAGAAAAGGCAACTTGGTTTTCTTTCTCGGCAATAGCTTTACGCACTGTATCAGCCTTTGTTACTTCGATTGGGCGATTCGCCATTTGTGCCTCGCGTACTTCCTGCACAGAAATATTGAATGCTGCAGCAATTGAATAAATTTTCACTGTTTCTTCTGTTAAATCCGCATCTACTAAAGGCACATCAGTTGCGCCAGGAGCTAAGATTTTAGCTGCGCCAGAACGTGTTAAAACATCATAACTATATGTTTTCGCTCCTGCTGGAATATCTGTTTTTAATGCAAAAATAGAACGCGCTTTTAACTCCGAAGCGTGCGGTTCGTAAATACGTTTGTCAATTGCGTTTAAGTCTTGTGGACGGATTAAAGCCATGTATAAGTTCCTCCTTAAGGTAAGTTAATTTCGATTTCTACTAATTGATCTAATGAAGCATTACTTTTGAAAACAGCACTTGATACATCGACTACAGAGGCACCAGATGCAACGAACTTTTGTGTTGTAGGGTCTACTTTAACAGCTTGGCCATTAATCACATCGCCACCAGCAACCACAAAAATACGCCCTCGTTTAACGATTGCCGCAGGTTCACCAACGGGATAGTTCTGGTCGTCTCTTTTCTCTACGTAATCGTGAATATTTTGCGCCAATGCAACACCAATCACTGTGCCACCTGTTGAAATTGGTTTAATCGCTGTTCCTGTTGCATTTAATTGTACTGCTGCACCAAAAGGCACCTTTACTTCTACTGCGTACGTGTCCGCTGTATAGTCTTGGTAGCTTGATAATTGACCGGCTTTACCTGCTGGTTGCATGTAGTCAGGATAATTTGTAATAGGCATTTGAATGTCCTCCTTATTTACGCATATTTAAGCGTTCATTTTTTAATGCTTGTAAATCTTTATCTCCACCAGCATCACCAGTGTAAGCACTATTGGCACCAGTACTTGAGAAACCGTTTAACTGTACTTGCTCCACTGCTGCATCAAAAAAGGCGTTGATATAATCGTCAGATTTACCATCGCCTTTAAAATCCTGTTTAGTTGTTGAGATAACCGCCTCTTTAATTTCACGATCTGTTTTGCCTGTGAAGTCGAATGAATCACCTAAAAGTGGTTTAGCTGCATCGATTAACTTTACACGCACTTCAACCTGCTTATCCAATTCATCAGCGGATAGCACTTGTTCTTTCAAAGTAGCAATCTCTTGATCCTTTGCTTTAATCGTTAAATCTAAAGCATCTAGACGACCTTGCAATGCATCGGCGCTATCACCTTTAACCTTCGCTGTTTCTTCTTTTGCTTTTAATGCATCAATATGTGCCTTTACTGCTGGGTCTACCTCGTATTCTGTACCTTCAATTTTGATTTTTACCATATTGGTGTTTCCTCCCTTTTCATCAATTTGCCATGCGTCCGAATCTGCACGAATCGCAACTTCTGGACCTGCACGACCTTTTTCCACAATTGCAATGTGATTAATTTCAACATTTCTTTGAACATATTCATACTGATCGCCGTTATATATGCCACTTTCTGCAACAACATCTGATAAGAAGCCTATACTGATTTCGTTATATCCATCATGTATCTTTTCGATGAGAGTCTTATCTGTCACTGTCAACGAAATATAGAGTTTGAAGTCTTCTACACGTGAATCTGTATGGCTCATACCCTTTGCATAGGTTTGGTAATTATCAATAGTTACTGGCTCATTTGGATGGCCATCTGTAACCGGCTTTGAACGTGCTGAATAAATAGTGCGATCACTGAATATATCCTCAGGTAGTTTCGCCTCCATTTGTACCGTTCCATCTTGTCGTTGATACGGAAAAACACCAGGGCGAGTAATCGGCACGTTGACCGTTAAATACCCTTCTGGTGTTTCCATGTAGTCTTTAATATAAGATGTGTCGTAGCGTTGTAGTTTCAATGTTTCACCTCCTTCCTAAAATACATACAGTTACTCAAATGCCTTCTTCATTCCAGTCTTTATGACATTAACAACTTCTTCTGTTTTCACACATGGAGCGACATTTAGAGTAATGTTTGGAGTTGTTTTTTTCTGGATCATCTTTTATAATTCTCAACACATCATCTACGCTACCTTCAACAGTAATATCGTTTGAAACATCTCCTACGTAAGTTGTTTTAGTGTAACGTACTTGTCCATCTGGTAAAGGCTGCGTAATGCTCACTGGTATTTCTAATTCTCGTATATTCATTAAAATCATCCTCTCATTCTAAAATCCCAAACGCTTAGAAATTTGACCAAAATAAAAACACCTAGCATAAATTAGGCGTTTTTACTTATTTTCTTGATACAAAACTTCTCGAAATGCGCGAGTTTTCTCTCGGAACTTTTTATTTTTTTTAAGATATTCACTATACAGCTCTTGTATTTCTTGTGGCGCTTCATCAATGAGTACTGGCTGTTGATTATAGCCACCTCCAACTAGATACGGCTCCAATTTTTTACGCATGTCTCTTAATTCTTTAGGTTTCACAACCATAACCATGAAAACTCACCCTACCTTTTTGCATAATCTTTCATCAATTTTACTATTTTTTCTGAAAGAACGGTACTTTCACCTAAATAATGTAGCGCTATTGCCTCTGAAAGTAATTCCATATGATTTCCATAAAAATATTCTTCTTCTGCATATTCTGATAATTGCTCACGGATCTTATAGTTTTTCACTAATTCGTGTAATTCGCTTTGGAAATCAACATTACGAATACCAATTAATTGCTCTTCTATTGCATGTCCTAGTTCATGAGCAATTACTTGTTGCATTCCTCCCTGCTTAGTCTTGACAAACATACCTTCCTCAGCAGATTGCGCGATAAATTCCTGTGTCTTTTGAATAGAGCCGAAAGACGTGTTTATATAGAGAGTCCTTCTAAAGTAAGCAGCTATGCCCGTGAATTCCTCATCATATTCAACAAATAGCCCGTTATCTACAATTACATTCTCAAAATCTACTTTCGGGAAATCCGTTCGCACTCTATCTAAAGCATACTCTGTTGCTGTCGATACGTAATCCCTAAACTCTGTTGATATATCTGGATTATTTTGTTGTATATTTTCATTTATTTCTTTTCGATTTTTCAAGAAAGAAGCTTGCGTTTCTAATTCTTCCTCCTCATCATCAAAAACAGGAATTGCTACGCATCTACATCGATAATCCTCACCAGGTAACACTTTCCTTCCGTTCACATCTGGTGGGTCGCTATATGAAAACGTTTCTCCACTTAGTTTTTTATGAGATTTCCTTACACGTTCATCAGCCGAATCATACCACTCAAATTTTACAATACCTATGTTTTGATGACGCTGCGCTGTCATCTGACCTAATATAGAACCTGCTTGGTCAACAGCGATAAACTGTGCCTTATTTTTAGAAATTTCGACTTCTCCCATGAGTTGCTCACGTATTGTTTTGATAGAAGAACCACTTTTCAGACCTTCATTAACAACATTCTCGATACTTTCAAAATAGTCCTCATGAATTGTTTTGATGTAACCTACATTGTCAGTAATTTTCGTGTGCAGGAAATCCTTTAACCACGGTTCATTAGCAACAAGGTCTATTCCTTTGACCTTCATTTGTTGTTCAATGTTGTGTCGGTTGAAACGATTAATGTTCTTTACAAATGTAGATGCTGCACGTTCGCTACTTGCAGTCGAAAAAATCTTACTTACCTTGTTTTTCAACGAAAGAAACATCTTCTTAATGCCATCAAATAGACCATCCTCTGTATAATCAGCATCTTGCCTAATTGTTAATTGAGGCGCAACATGCTTATCGAATAGCTTTATCGTTTCTAAGCCAAGCTCATTAACCATCTTTTCAATAGCTAGACTATAACTAACTGTTGCAGCGTCTGGGAAACGTGTAATGGGCACTTTCTTAGCCATTGGCACCAAGCCTACCTCTGTACACACTGTCTGCTAACGCTTTTAGGTCTGCTTCATCACCACTAAATTTAAGAGTATCTGATAAACCAAACTGACCAAAGCGCGCCTCACGTAGTTCATCCGCTGTAACAATATTATTGAGTAAATAAATCTGATCGGTTTCAGCAACAATCTTGCGTATTTCAGCATCTGTCTTAGCATCCACATTCCATAAAGGGTTGAATTGAATCTCCCACTCTAAAGATTCTGGGTCAATACGGCCGCCTAACTCTTTTTCAGCCATCAACAACATACGAATAAGCTTTTCTAAATGTGGCTTCATTTCGTTCTCTTGGTCAGCTACGATACGAGAGTAATAGTTCATCACATCGTATTGGGCTCCAGTTATAGTGCCTGACTCCTGTCCTTTAATAACCGTTTTTGGCATACGTGCAGCACCAGCTAATAGGTCCCATACAAAATCAAGTAAATCCTTGATACCAGATACTGATGTACCTTGTTTTGTTAGTTCCTCATCGTCAGCAATCATCGCAAGTGCTTCTGTACGGAACATAAAATCCATAATCATAGACAATTCTTTTTTGTCTTGCGAGCTTAGATTTTCAATATCTTTCGATTTGTAGACTTTGAACGTAAAATCGTGAAGGATTTGACCAACAGACCATACAGACGTATCGAAAACCGTCAGAATGTCGTATAACGGCTCTAATAGTGACCTTCCTTGCGCTTCCCCTTCCATTCTCCTTGATTGGCTGTGGAGCAAACGAGAGACATGTACAGATGATTCAGTTGTTTGTGTTTGCGTTCCATGACTAGATGCTCGATTAATACGTAATTGCTCCAATTGTCCGTAATTAATATCGAATACGTCCTCATTGATTAGGAACTCATTCACTTTCTGTGAGCTAAATGCATGTAAATAGTCCACTGTAAACAATTTATCTAATGGAAGTTCATCACTTAATTCAAATCTAGTAGCTTGTGTGACGCCTAAACTAATAAAACCATCTCCACGGAGACGGTCATAGATAAACATTTCTTTAAATGCTTTCTTAGCTTTTAAATCTGCTAACTTGCTCATAATGTCACGCGCTAATTGTTCATCTTCCATTTTTAAAGTGAACCAATTGCGTGTCATATCCTCTGCTGGTATATCAATGATGTTTTGCACAATGCGGCTATCACCATATAAATTAGTGATTTCATCATGAGATAGTTTACGGCCAACACCAGCAATCTGTCTGGTCAACTTATCTTTATGATTTGCTTTGCCATTACCTTGCATGAAGTCATTGCGTAATTCCTTTGCTTGGTCAATTGTTTTCATCATTCTCACCTACTTTCCTAATAAGTTTTTATAACGATCTAAAGGATTAGAATTGCTTGTATATAACTGATTCAATGCTTGCGTTGTCATATCCACTAAATCGTCATGTGCTGCATTAGGGAAGGATACAAGCTCTTCTATTAAGTCCTCAACCCATGAACACATATTTGGATGCGGTAGATAAACATTTCCAGCCTCAAATAAAGGAGACACTGCATTTGCGCGTGCCTCCTTGCCACCTTCGGGATCAACCGGAACGATTCCACTAATCTCATCTTTTAACATTTCGATGATAGCCGAACCGTTTGCTTTGTCCTCAATATATTTACTTCGTGCATTTGGCCACTTATCAGACATTGCGCGAATAGCTTTCATCGTATCAGCAAAGCCCATACGTCTGTGGTCAATATCCAGTAAGAAGTATTGTGCTTTTTTTCTGGCCCATACTCCACCGGCTACATAGTCGCTTGTATCTGTGGCTTTAAATGTACAATCCCAAGATTGCGCCATCTTATCAAAGTGAATTGGTAATGCTGCCACATCATCACTTAAACCCCATTCTCGCTTTTGTTCTTCTGTGCGGACATAATAACGTATCCATTCACGTTTAAAGATGGAACCGCCTGCTGGTGAAGGTCTTTGCTGGTATAATGCGTTCCATGTACGGCTACCAACCTCTACTTTTTTATCTGTTGCCCATCGTTCATCAAACCCTAGTTCTCGGCATAACGGTTCGCCAGGAGCACGACCTAACAAATCATCTTCATCCTCTGAAATTGCTGGTAAGCGTAACCTAATCCATTTACGTGGACTACGTGCAAGTAATCGACCGATTAAATCATCCTCATGCCAGCGCGTCATAATGACAATTAAAGATGCACCATCGTGTAAACGAGTCACAAGTGTCGCTTCCCATTCATCCCATATGTTATCTCGGATAGTTTGAGAGCTTGCTTCCTTCATGTTTTTGATAGGATCATCAATAATCATCAGATCAGCACCTTGACCAGTGATAGAACCACCAATACCAGTTGCTATCATGCCACCTTGTTTACCTTCAACACCCCAGTCTTTTACGGCTGCGTTCGCTTCGGATAATTGAATGTTAAACAATTCATGAGCATACTCATTAAATTTATTACGATTTAACCTACCGAACTTTTTCGCTAATCCGTCCGAATAAGCAGCCGCGATGACTCGCTTATCTGGATTTTTCATCAAGTAGTAGCTTGGGAATGATTCAGTCACTGTCATCGACTTACCATGACGCGGTGGCATTTCGATTAACACCGAAAGTTGCTCACCATCTGCAATACGCTGTAGCACTTCGCAAATTAACTCTGTATGCCTGTAGTGTTCATAATGCCCACGGTGTACAAATTCTACATAATCCCGATAAAACTGACGAGCGAGTTCTTTGCTTGCTTCATAGGCCAACGCGTCTAATTGCTCATCGCTTATTTCTTGCAGCAAGTGCTCTCAACTCCTCTGTGGTTAAACTACTCAAATCAACTAAACTCACGGTTGCAATGCCATTACCTTTTGTTTCAGAACGAGTCTTTGCAATATCAGCTTTAACTTTTTCTTCTTTCAATTGCTTTAACTCATTTTCGTTAAGTAAGTCCATATGTTTCGACAAGAACTCAAGTGCTTTCATTTTGTCAGCAAGTTTGACAGTTATGCCATCCTTACCTTGCTTAACTTCTGTAACAAGTGAGCCATCTATTTCAGCAGACTCATTCAGATGCACGTAATTGAATGAGTAAGTTTTAACATTGCCGTTCATATCAAGCTCTGGTTGACCATCCTCGTTGTACACTACTTCTTCCTGTCTGCCAAATTTCATATAGTCTTTGATGTCAGCAAAGGCGATGTCAATCCACTTTTGAATTAATGTACGTTTGTCGAGTAATGCATCCTCAGTCAATCCATCTCGCACCTTTATGATTTCTTCCCGAATCTTAGGGTTTCTTAGGTGTTTACTTCCCTCAACCATTGCAGTTGTATAAGCACACCCATAAACTTTTTGATATGCCTTAGTAGCATTCCAACACTTCACGTAATAAGCGACAAATAGCTGTTGCTTATCATTTAAGCCATTATCGTCATCATCGGTAAAATAGACAATTTCATCTTTGGATGCATCCTCTTTTACGGTTGCAACCTTAGTTGTTTTGGTTGCATCCTTTTCAGTTGCATCCCTCGACCATTTCTCACGGCTCTTACGACTCTTTAATGTACCAAGCTTTATCTCATGCTTTTCAGCAAGATCAGCGAGTGTAATTTTTGTGGTTTCCCACTCTTTCTGTATTTCATCCCAATTAGCCATATTTCATGATCACCACCACCTATACCTGAAGCCCTGAAAGCCTCTTACTTGTTCTAACTGTTCATGTCTTAAATCGTCCATAAAAATAAGACAACCATTCCATGTGCGACTAGTAACTTCACATGTAGCAGTTGCCTTTACTTCAATTCGTTTTACTTTCATTGATGATTCAATGTATCCGTGTTTCACAAAATACACTCTATCGCCTATGTTTAAGTTTTTAGGTCGTCTTGTCAGTTGCCAAAACTGTTCGTAATCACCTTGTTGATAAACAACGGTTTCTCTATCATCATTTCTATATTCACTCTTAGGAATCGTAACTACGATATCCAATGGCATCACCCCATTATGCTAGTTGCTTTTTTTATTCAAAAGAAAAAACCACATACATAAAATGTGGTTTACGTTATTATTAATATAGTTTTCTCTTTATTTACTGATATATCCAAGTCCGATACAATATCATTCAGCTCCGCTTGGACACTTATTACATCATCTAAAGTCCGCGGTTTTTTAGCTTGATAGATTTTTTCGAATGCTGCATTCGCATTAAAACCTTTCTTTGTCAATTCATCACTAGATAACATTACGTTTGATAAAACGCTTGCTTTAGGTTTGTATTCATCAATACTAAGATTCGGATCATTAGAAAAAGTATAAAGAACAATTTCATTCAGTTGGTTTCTGCCACCCAACACTCCGTTGCATTTTGCAAGTTTTAAATCTATTTTTTTAACAAGTTCATCACGAATTAACTCAGCACTATTTTTCAAATCATAAAATAATCCGCCTGAAAACTTACTAAAAACAGCTTCCGCAACCCCTACGTCACCAGTAAGAGCGATAAATTGTTTATCATTTATTCCCCTTACTTTAATGAAATTTTCACTTATTATTTCTTTTGTTTCTGGCTTACTTTGCCTTCCGTCAGCCACCACTGTAACAAAATTCTCCATAGCAACCGCTGAAATAAAACTCATATTATCATCTCCTTTTACTTTAATCATAAACCAGGGGAAGAAATATATGTAATAACTTTCTGCTCTCAAAACCACACCAAACTCCGCCCTCTATTTGCATTTCGCGCATTCTCCAATTGGCTGTTTGATGCAGTTTTCAAAGCAAAATAAAACCCCTCGAATCCGCTCAAGGGGTCTTGCATTCGTCTATTATTCTATTGTAGTAAAAATGTCGAGTTAGCTCACTTCTAGCAACCGTGGTAGAGCTACACCACGTTATTATTGTAATCGAATTGTTTTCGTGCATTTCCGTGCACGTTTAGTAAGTTTGACTGAATTATGGAAAGTGGACGAAGTTCACATAAAAACCACTCCTTATTCCGATTTTTAGCCTTTTATATTAATTAAGATACCTAATCTCTTAAAAAATATGGGCCGGCCATGTATGTCTTGCTCCGAACAAATTTGCTCGGCGCGGGTCGGTCGTCGGTCTGTCTTTCCCTAATATTTAGGATTATATAAATACCAAGGGAGGAAACCTTTACCGCACCGACCTCCCTCACAGTATACAATTTTCCAATCATTCTCACGAAACATCAGACATTTCGGACATAACGGACATTTCGGACATTCTTTTTGCTATGTCACTGATAATTCTTCGTACATGACGTTCTGTAATCCCTTCTAGTTCAGCAATATGTTTCGTTTTCATACCTGATAGTCTCCAATGCAAAATGGTAATATCTCTTTCTCTCTTTAGATGAGTAGAAAATTCGTCAATGAAATCGATTTTACTATTGTACTCTTTCACTAGTCGTTCTGGTAGGATGCTTTTGTTCTTAAATGCTTGCTTTGGTGTCGGATCGCTGATTTTATACTTACCTCTTGGCATTCCGATGTTATCGTAATCAGCGACCATGATATCATTTGCGTACGGACTTTCAATATCAAATCCCAAAGCTTTTTTCATATGACTGTACCGATCAATAATCTCCAATACCTCTGTTGCGTTATAAATTTTTTGCCCTTGTTTGCCCATTAGGTTTGCCCTCCTAAGTTGTGTTATACTTCTTTTACTAGATTGTCTTAAAAGGGCATGAACCAATTCGAGCTGTAGCGTGTGATGACGCTGCGGCTTTTTCTTTTCCTCAAATTGTTCAGCAGTTTCTCATTCTTATTTTAAAACCCTCTATCTCTTTACTTAGTTCAACTGCCTGATCTTCAAGTTGCTTTAATTTTTCATGTGGACTTCTTAAAGTCCAATTTACTGCATCCCATATAAATCTTCCGTTTAAATGTTCATTCTTCAATTCCTGTGGAGAAAACCACAAATGCTGGTAAGTGGAATAAAACCATAATCTTTCTTTTTCAGCCTTTTTAAATAATGGGTCAAGGCCTTCTAGGATTTCTCTATTATTTTCACTCATTTAACAATCTCCCTCCTATACAATCTTTCATATTGTTCAGTAACTTCGACAGAATGTTGATTAACTTTTCAATTCATCTTGCCATTGTCTTATATGGTCAATTGTTTCTTGCCATCCATCTCGACATTCTTTCAAATAAAGCATAGATTCAACAACTTTATCTTTATCAGGTAATGAACAACCATCAGCGGTCATAATACTTATTTTATTGTCTAAATCATCGAAATCTCGTTGACATTCATCACGCTTTTTATACGCCTCTTGCATAGCTAATTGCAAGATTATCTGACGTTCATTTATAATTTTGAAATCCAAATTTACCAACTCCCTTGATGAACAATATTTATCAATTAAAGATTAGACATATCATCTTTTAACCACTCTTCATTTTTTCCATCATCGTAACCATAGTCCGTTACAGTTCCTTCTGTGCCTTCTGGACACCATTTATCGCATGTGTCATCTACTTTAACTGTATTGTTGTATTCACCTGTTACAAAGCAACCAAAAGCAAAATGGCCGCAAGTCCAGCAAACTTTTTCACACATAATATTTACACCACCCCTGCACATTTTCTTTCAACTAATTAATAAACGCTGTCGTTACTCATTGCATTCAAGTTTTTCTTTGAGGTTGTTTGTAACCTTGCCTCTACTCTACCTTTAGCATTTAAAAAAGACTCATAACCTAAAATGATTTTCGTGCCAATCACATAGTCAATCTGCTTTTCTGGAAAATCATTTGTTGCCTTATTTAAAACTTCTTGTAACTGTTCAGCGCTCATCCCTTCCGTTTCGATAACTTGATAATGTCTAAATGAATTTTTCATAATGGTTTCAGCCTCCTACGCAATATCTTTCAAATACATGTATAAAAGCATCTTGGCTTGTAAATAGTGGTTGTATAACTGCTAAGGAAACTTCCAATTGTACACTCGATTTTGAAAACCCGTTTTGATCCCTAGCAGTTATTTCAATCCCTTGTATCGATTCTCTACTTTTCTCCCCATTCAATCGTCACCTCTGCCCTTGGATTATCCGAATACCACTTGCGAACAAACAACTCCGTCACTTGGCTATCGTCATGCCATATAACCTTGCTAAGACCGTCTTTTATGCCCTTTGCTAAGTTATCGACATCTGGTTTAGTTGTAGGTCTTAACTCGCCATCTACGGCTTGCTGATGCTTCTTTTTGCTAAATGATTTAGGAATCTTTCGAAACACATCAATTCTTAATCTTACTTCCTCGGTAATAAGCGTATCTGGCGCTACTTGTGAGGCTACCAATCTCACGAATGATTTATAGTCTTTGGATTCTTTTGGATCACGTACAGACACGTTATTTCCATAGCGACTAAACTTCGGTCGTTGTTGTGCCTGCACATCACCTGGTATTTCAATTTTGAGTACGTTCATGTTTGCCCTCCTTATTCACATAACCCATACATGCTTGAACATGCTGGTAGTTCTTCTGTTAGCTTTAATAAATCGTACTGTTTACCACCTAATGCCGTTTTTGACCATTCAACTATTTCTTCCATGCCATGCCCTCTGTCGTCACTTGTAAAGAAGGTAGCTGATCCACGCTTTGAAGCCATCGAAACAATTCGCTCCCATTCTATAATTCTTTCTACTTCCTCTGGAAATCGTCTTTGAATCTCAAATAACTCTTCTTTTCGTGAATTAATGCAAGGCATACAACCTACACGGCCCATCCCTAATTTATAAAGTGGATTAGGTTCAATTCCGAACTTGTCATGCTGCTTAAATACATCGTACACATCCCAATTTAGCAATGGCCTATAGATTGTGTAGCCTTCTGGTGTTTCTTCTATTTCCGACATTTTCGCACGTCTACGGCTTTCCTGTGCTCGTATACCTTGCCAACTAATGACTTTGTCACCAGCATCGAAAATCGACATATAGATTTGGTCAAAGATTGGTATTACTTTTAATTCTTTCGTGCAAAACTGTGATTGTGATGCTGGAAAACGCCCTTTCCACATACATAAATCTAAGTACGGTATCCCTGTTGGTTTAAGGATTTCTAAAGCATTTTGAATAATCGTTTCTGAAATTCCTTCTTCACGCCACCTAGTATTCACATACTCACGTTTACGTTCGATTTGCTTAGAAAAATCTGCCCTAACTCTTGTGATCGGCCCTAATTCTTTTTCTAAATAATCAACATATTTATAAGTCTCTGGATGCTCATTGCCAACATCAGCAAAGACTACTTTTAAATTTGGTGTATCTCTTTCTATTGCGTGCAACCAAAGAGCTGTGCTGTCTTTGCCACCGCTGATTGAAATTACATTTATGTCTTTCATCGTTCCACATCCTTATTAGCACTCTCATTAGTCTGCTGATAGGACAACCTAATTCCGTTCTACCAGCAGTGTGTATTTTATTTACAATTCAAAAATTCTCTTAATTGCGCCTGTGACTTACCTGTTGGCACTGCGACTTCAACAGCCATTTTAATTAGTTCAGTAAGTCCTTCTAAGCGTTCTTTTTCAAAACCTACTAAGTGAACTTGTCCATTAATTTCAAATAAAATAGATATCTGAGCATTTATAAGATTTTTATCCATCAATAACCACTCTCCTGACGCTCATGGTTGACCTTGTTCTTTGCGTAGTAAGCTTCTTCTACCTGTTCCCATGTGAAGCCAAGCATTTCACCTAGTCCTTTAAAGATACCTATCACTCTAAGATAATTAGAAAATGCTGCGTCCAAAGCTCCTTTTTGAATATCCTTGTATCGTAAATTGTGTTGGATTTTAAATGCTTCATCCATAAGGCAAATAAATTGATTCGTAATATCTTGATTCGGTACTGTCAAAGCTGTATCACAAGTAGCTGGTGTACACTTGATTTCCAACCCAATACTCAAAATGAAATGCAAGCAGTCAACGTATTCTTCGAGCATCGGATTATGAGTGCCGCGACCGTCACATGTCTTGCACTTTTCTATCCAAACATCGCCATCACCCAAATATTCGTTCCTATATCCATCTGTACAATGACCGCATTCCATCTCACCCCGCGGCTTCCTGTCCTTACTCCATTTCTTAAATCCACGCCATTCATTAGCACATTCACCTAGCTCCACTTGTAACGCTAATAACTTCCAGTCAAGATTGTTCTGCCCTCTTAATTCTGGATGCTCCTGCATGATGTGCTCGTCCAATATTGCCTGTGTTTCAAATAATTTAGTTAAGTTCATAATTTCACACACTCCTTATCTGTTTCGAATTTCATTAGTATTTGATACGGTCGTGAATGATGCGGAAAATGATTAACCGTACTTCCTACTTTCCAACCTCTTTCCTTGTCATCCTCAATCATTCGTTTTAATTCTTGTGATGTCCTAGCCTTGGTGATTTTTCTTAGTGGTACCATGTATATCACCTCGATTTATTTAATTTAGAAGGGAAGATCATCTTCTGAGACCTCAATCGGCCCCTTACTATGAGCAAATGGATCTTCATCCACTCTCGTATAACTTGGCTGGTTATTATTACCGCCGTAATTGCCCTGTGGTGGGTTTTGATACGTTCCACCTGTATTTGTACTAGATTGATAGTTTGGCGTGCTCTGTGAGCTTCCTGCGCTGTTTCTTGGCTCTAAGAATTGGATGCTGTCGGCTACAACGTCAGTAGTGTATACACGCTTGCCATCCTGCCCCTCATAGCTGCCTGTTTGGATTCGCCCTTCCAAACCTATTAAATTTCCTTTTTTCATGAAGTTAGCTAGATTCTCGGCCTGCTTTCGCCAAGCTACACAGCTAATGAAGTCAGCTTCCTGTTCACCGTTCTGTCCTTTGAATGTTCTGTTGACGGCTACTCGGAACTTACAAGAGGCAATGCCTGACGGAGTATAACGAAGCTCCGGATCGGCTGTAAGCCTGCCAACTAGCACCACTCGGTTAATCAAGAGCTTCACCACCTTGCATAATGCTCCAAAGTATACCGTTAATGTTTTCAAGGTCATCAGAATGTTTTGTTAATGAAATGTATTCTCTCAACTGATACATCCCTTTCATCAACCTCTCAACCTCAGCAACAAGCGCTGGCACATCTGTAATCGCATGTTTAATAAATTCTGTATCACCATCATTTAGGCAATCGTATGTTTCATTACCTGTTTGGCAAATGGCATAATCTTGATTAGGATTGAATATATCGATATGCCCTTCTGTTGTTTCTTCACTTTCCCACGGCCCTGGTGTTGCCTTTGCCACACGTTCTTTAATAGCATTCAACTGTTCTTGATTCATCACTCATTCACCTCGCGTTCGTGTTCTGTGACGTAAATGTATGGACGTGTATGAAAGTAATCATTTTCTTTCGGATACTGCACTTCTACTTCTGGATGTCTTGCTATAAACTCTCCAACGTTCAATACATCGCCCATTTCTTCTGTCACTAACGGAATACCGACCATGCTATAACGTGTGTTCCCTGAATAACCATTTCGTTTCAATGTTTCGATATTTTCATGCATTGCATCTAAATTGTTATGAATCACTCTGATAGTTTCTTTTATTTTTGTTTCAAAAATGTGCAACACTTATTCACGTCCTTTCACTGGTAGATCAAACCATTCAGCTACGGCCGGCATTCCGTTTAAGAAATCTTTTTCGAATTGAATATGTGATTTTGAATATTTATCGTAGAAGTAGTTAAATTTTTCTTCTGGCGTTTCTACTAAAATGTAATTTCCTAACAATAAATTCATCAATCCTTCGCCTTCATCGCCATTTTCTAAATTCCATTTACTTAGCGTTTTTATATGTTCATGGCATACCTCATGATCAGCTGTGCTAGACTTAAACACCTCTGTTAAAGTCCATGTTTTTAACAATGATTCTCTTGCGTCTTTAACTTCTCGGCTAACCTTCACTTTTTCAACCATTGCTTACACTCTCCTTTTTACCAAGCATTTCTAAGACCTTTTGTCTTTCAGCCTCAAAATCTATTGTGTTATTTGATGGTTCAGTAGCTGACGTTGGTTCCTCCTCGTTACGATTAGCGAACCACTCAGGTACTACCTCAGTGCGGCCTGTATGATTTTTATAAGAGGATCGATTAGATTGTTGCCTACTAGCTTTCTCCCTCGATTCTTTGGCCTTTAATTGTTCAACGTTCAACACATGTTCTTGTCGCCACTTGGCTAATATGCCCTCTGTATATTGAATTGGCTTTTTAGGCTGTGGTTGTTGAAGTGCTGTTATTTTCATAGCTTCATAAACAAGTGCCGGTTCATTTTCTTTAGCCATGTGTTCTATACATTCACAAATGTAACCAGATGCTCTTTGAATGTTTTCATCAAAGAATCTTGTTAAGAAAATTAATTGTTCCTCAGTGACAGACGACTGACCGACTTCACTGTCTGTTGTTTGTTTTTCTTTTTTATTTTCTTTTTTATTTTCTTTTTCTTTTTCTGTTTGTTTTTCTTTTTGTCCACGTATCGTATTTAAATAATTACGTAACGTATACGTATCGTAAATTTCATTTTTAACAGCTACAGTAATTGAAACATTTGCCTCTGCTCGTTCGTACTCAAACTCTTTCAAAGTATTGATTTTTGCAATGACTGTTTCATAATTGACCGGAATCTCAGGATGCTTTAAATTCCAAAAATCAACTACTTCCTTCAAATCTGTTGTTCCAGATTTCAAATTATTAAATTTGTTATAAGAGACTACTAGATTTGAAATTTCTGAACCCCCACCATTAACTTGCGGATTGATATGATCTAGTTCAATATCTTTCAATTGAAGCTTTAACCCTGTGTAAAAGCATCGCTGGCCGTCACGCAAAATAATGTAATCACGCTTGGTGATGTTGTCCAAATCCTTTGGTTTAGATTGTTTAGATGGCTCAGCATAGTTACTAGCACCATTCAACACATTGATGTACAGTTGCTTCAAACTTTCATGGGATACTGAACTAACAACAAACTCTAATAAAGAAGTATCTTTAACATCCTCTAGTTCACGTCTCACACAGTCCATTATTGGTTTACCTGCTTTTATTAGGTTGTAACGGCCCCAGTTCCGTATTGCAATTTCCCTTGTTTCTTCGTTGTAACGAATCAATTTATGGTGATCCAAGAATCGCTGCATTAACGCATTAATTACTTCTGGCGAATAACCCAGTTCGAACGCCATGTGTTTTTTTGTGATTTGATAAACACCGATTTGCTTCGTGTGTTCATTCGTTAATAGATAAAGGAAAAATAATTTGTCCTCTGGTGTAAATTCTTCAATTACTTTGCCGTCTGTCCATAATGATGTATAAACATATCTAAATTTAGCCATTTGCCCTGACCCCTCCTACTTGCTTTTACGATGCGTTAATCGCTTCATTCGTTTTACTCGTCTACGTTCTTTTTGTAGAGCTTGATTGAAGTGATTCTCCGCATGATTCAACATGCTTTTGATAGCCTTATAATTCAAAGAACGATTATTAGTAACCTTTTGGAAGAAACCTCTTGTTTTGAACTCAGTAGACAATCCGTACGTTTCGATTGACCAACAACCGTTTGTACAATGCTTAGTTTCGTAACCCGTTTCGTGCCACTCTGAATAATCAACAACCTCAGAACCACACACTGTACACGTTTTATCTTTATAGCCCCGCCAAGAATACTGGTCATGAGCTTCCGATTCCCCAAACTCTCTACATAATGCTGAGAATATTGCACGCTTTCGTTCTCTGTATATTCCTGCCACTTATCCTGCCCCCTAATTAAATAATTGCTACTGGCTCCCAACCGTTCAAAATACATGCTTTATTGAATTTATCCGCTGGTATATCGATGTTTATTGGCTCATAAGTCTCCAACCATTTGTCAACATCAAAGCTGATACTTGCATCCTCGCCGAAACGTTCAATCATATATTTTTTATGAGCCGCTGATTCCGCGCGCACATTTTCAACATCTGTTAAATCTGGTCTTGTATGATCATTCCGTACGATGATAAATGCACTTTCGATGTCATCCATTGTCACGTCACCATCTGGGTCGCTCCAATCGATACACTCAATGTCATTTGCTAGATACCGGCCTTCTTTTCCGCGATGTTTTAGTACAATTACTGGAACGGAAGTAAGCACTACGTCCTCGCCGCCGAAGATGTTTTGTTGAAATACTTTCATGTTCAGCCCTCCTTATGTCGAAATATTCAAATTTTTAAGTATAGAATTATTCACAAAGTCCACAGATTTCTTTAATTAAAAATACCTTTTTATGAAGCTAAGACTCCTATTTCCCATGCCAATTTTCTAACTTCTGGCCAATAATGAGCACCTGATCCTTGACCGTTACGGTCCTTACAGAACCACTCATTAATTGTTGTTTTTGAATGTACTGTGTATTCTCGTAATGCTTTCACCCAATAACTTTCTGAACTAGACATTGGTAAAGAGCGTCCATATAAAGTCAACTTTTTAGGGGTCTCATAAACATGATGTCCTCCAAAAGCTCTACTTTCGATTTCTAACAGACCTAAACGACCATTTGACTTTAATTCAAAAGCAAACCATCTCGATGTCCAACCGATTTCATAAAGATACTTGAGCATATCGTTAGCTTTTTCAAGACGACCTGTTTTACCTATACTCTTGGCGTTTTTTAATAGTTCTTTCGTTTTCTGTGGATCAAAATTCAAACGGGCTAATGGCTTGTGGTATCCGGATTTCTCCACTAATTTCCTAACACGATTTTCTTCACAGTCAAGATCAAAAAAATTAAAGGAAGCAATGTTTGTATAGTGAAATTTATTAATTATCACCCACCACATGTTATTGATGTTGTGATAGATTGTTCCTCTTCGAAGTCGTCCTTTGCAATCACGGAAATATTTGACCTGTCCATTTCGTAATTGTTTACCATCTTTATCTTTAGCATTGTAAGATTCAATTTCATATTCAGGTAGTTCCTTGCCTTCTTTGTAATGGCAACTATCTTTTATTGCATACATCACTTTATCAAAAGCGTATTTTAGCACTGGCTTTGCTACATTTGTGTATCCGGCTGCGTCTAATATTTCGCAAATGTATTTTCTTTCAAGAATATACTGGCAACGTATTAAGTACGGCATTCTTTCAAATTTATCGAAATCGTAGTAACCACCACTTGAATTTTTCGTATTAATTTCTTGGTAAAATTCAAAACTAAATCCTACAGGATAGATTTTTGATTTGAATAATAAATCGCCTTTCCTCCCTTCCCAATGAGTATCTGCTAAAATTGGGTAATCTCTTAAAATGTGTTGATCTGTTTGAATCAAGAAACCACGCTCTTTTAACATTTCAAAGATTTGATTTAATAAATCGATTTTTCCACCATGTACACCAATATTCGTACTAGTTGGTGATGAATTATAAGTTTTTTCACTCATTCTATTTCCTCCTACGGAATAAAAATCATCTTGCCTGTTGCCCTTGCTACTGCTTTAAAAATACGCTCCATGTTGCTATTGCCATCCGATAAATGCAGTAAGTGTATTTCTTCGACCTTTGATAAGTCGTTTGCTTTAAAGAACTCTAATAGGTTTTCTAAGCTGAAATGCGATCTCATAACACGTTTTCGCATTGCTGGATGAATACGGCCACTCTCTACGTTGTCATCCAAAGTTTGTTGGTCGTAATTACACTCAATCATGATGTGAGTTAGGCCTGTAAAACGGTATTTCACATAGTAAGTATCTGTTGCAAATAACAGCTTGCCACCGTTGTCTGACTGTAGTAAAAACCCTAGTGGTTCATTTACATCGTGTTGTACATCAAACGGCAATATCGTCCATGTACCAACTCTGAATTGTTTCTTGCTTTCAACCGTTTTAATTCGGTGGTGCTGTAGCTGCAAAGCCTCTTGAGTACCTTTTGACATGTAAACATCTAGCCCTCGATTTAACACCGATTCCACGCCTTTACAGTGGTCTTTGTGCTCATGGGTAACAAGTACACCACCAAGGCTTGAAGTCTCGAAATTAACGCCCTGCTGTATCTGTTTGAAGCTGATACCACACTCTAGGAGTAGAGGGGTGCTACCGTCTGTAATGTGATAGCAATTCCCCTTACTTCCTGTAGCTAGAGTTTTGATTTCAATCATTAGAAACCAGGTCCATCAGTGAACGATGCTTGCTGTTGTTCTACTGGCTTTTTAGTTGCAACTACTACCGTTGCCTCAACTTTTTCAGCAGGTTCGTTAGAAATATCAATTACTTCTGAATTAGCGTTTTGCTCAATTTCTCGCTTCACTTCTTCAATGTCACCCATATCTTTAACCGTTGGCTCAAACTCGTTTTCTGTTGTTCGATTAACAGATTCTATTAATAGATCACTATCATCAGATGTATTAATAAAGGCTTTTGAAGCTCGGTTGATAACTGTACGTTTCGCCATTTCTTGGGGATATTTATTTTGAACATTTTGCGTTTTAGCTGTTGACCATGCTGTTGCAATTTCATCCATTGTCATAACCGTTAAGAATTGATAGCCGTCCTCGCGCTCAATAATACAATAAGCACCTTCGATGTCCTCTTTTTTACCTGTAGCAGCTTTCCAATTTACTTTGTGAGCTTTAAAAGCTAATTGACCACGTTCGTTGTATTCGACCTCGAACTCTTCGCCTTTCCAGATAACATTTGCCCATATATCCTTTACACCATTCAATCTTTTAAGGACTGCTTGAGTACCATGATAAGAACGTAGGAATTGCAATTTGTCACCGTATGGCACGAAATAACCTTGTTTTTTAGCTACAGATAACCCTTGTATTGCCATGTCTTGTAATGCAAAGGCAACTGATTCAGGAGTTACTTTATCAATCAAAGCTTTGCTACTACCGAAATCTACGGCTGTCAGTGTGAAATAAGCTGCTTGTAAGGCATTAACTGCTGAATAGTTATCAGGTAAGTTAATTTGACCTTGTTGTTTCATTTCCTCAATCTTTTTGGCTACTTGCGTAACGAAAGCGTTTTGTTTTTCTTTTGTTGCCACCTGTTGCTGTTGTTGTGCTACTTGATTTGTCATTACTTAACATCCTCCTTTGTCACTTCTAAAAATCGAACTTTTGTTAATTCATTAAGAGCATCTCGTAAATGCAACGCTTGTGAAATTGTTAGACGGAAATTTGGTGTATCTTCATGGAAAGGGAAAGCCATTTCGATTATTGGATACCCATTTAATGAACGTAATACGATGCAATCGTCAGTCGGGATAAATGTCGCAGCGTCAATTTGCACTGTTTTAATAGTCATACTAGATAGCCTCCTCGTTTTTTTCTAATTGAGATTCACCCACAAATACAACTGCGTCATATGGTGCATCTAAAACTACACCATACTCCATACCAGGCTCTCTAAAATCGTTATAGTTGTACACTTTGCCGTTTAAGCGAATATCTTCTGTTAAGCTTGAAACAATTACTTTATCGCCAGTTTTAAATTTACTCACTTAGATAGCCTCCTTTAACTCAATTGGGTCTAGCTCGACACGTAACTGCTTGTCCTTTTCAGAAACCACTAAGCTAATAAGTTGAGTTTCCACATCTATAAACTTGGTTACAGCCTCGGCATTATCCACGAAAATGGGTGCTAGGATGCCATAATGAGCTGATAACGTATTGATGATGTCTAAGCCAACATTAATTTTCGCTGCATTATTAAGGCCAGTGCCGTATGGTACGCCTTTAAATGTCGTTTCACATACTTCGTTTAATCCGCCATTTACTTGTGTATCAAATAGCTTGAATCGTGCGTATTTAAACTTACTGTTAATACGTTCGGTAAGCATGTTTACTTTTGTTCGGATAAATTCATCGATAAGGAATGTTGTTTGTTCAAGCTTTTCGTACTCTTGAGCAAGTTTCACCTGTTGATCTTCAAGCTCAATGATTCGCTCTTTACTCGCTTCGATGTTTGCATGTTGAGATAAAGCATTGTTGCATCCATTACGAATGAACTTTAATTTTTCTATTTCTTCATCGATGTCAGCGACAGCTTCATAAGCATGTTCATTTAACTGCTTAATTTCAGCCTGTAACGCTTCAATTTGTAGAGTGATAGATTTGTATTCATCAGTCACTGTCACATCTGGTACTGATGTTTGAGCTTGTTGCAACTTATCTTGATATTTAGTTAATTCATTCTGTGCTGATTCAAGCTTGTTCTTTGCAGCATCTAATTCCATATTTGCGGTAAATAAATCTTCATTTACTTCGTTGTGACGACGTGCTTTTCGTTCCTTTTCCTGTGCCAACGATCTTCCCTTATCGTTTACGGCTGACAATCTGCGAGCCTTTTCCTCATTAAACTGCGCTTGTGCTTCATTTCGAGCAGCCTCGACCTGTTCTTGAGGTAATTCTTGTTTACAAGTAGGACACTCGCACTTATCCTCATATTCAAACTGAGTATCGTTGTGGTGAGTCCACTCTTTACGCAACTCAACTAGCTGATCTTCTGTACGCTGAATGTCATTGGATAGCTGTTGTAACTCATTTTCTTTCGAGTTTTTATAGTTCTCTTTATGTTTAATTTCAGATTGAATAATTTGTACGTTACCTTGCGCTTCTTGAACACGCACTTGAAGCTTATTAATTTCTTGCATGCTATCAGTTTCAAACGTTCGTTTAAGATCAGTACGTTGCATTTCTAACTTTTGCAACTGGCGCTGTTTATCAAGTACTGATGCACCATTTTTCACACGGATTTTCTGTTGCTGTAGTTCATCCATATCAGCTTCGATTTGTTCAACTTGTTCACGCATTTTTTCAATGTCCACAGTCGTTTCCGGCATCATCTTATTGATTTCGTCAATGCGGACTGGAATCTTTTCGAGTTCGTCATTAATGTGTTTCTTTTGGCTAGTAATGATTTTCTTCATGTCCTCCATTGTCTTTCCGTTAAGAAGGTCATTCAATTTAGCCAGCGACGGATTTGACGCAATGACATCTTCATCCGAAATGTCACCACAAATTTCAATAAGTAAGGCACGACGATCTTGCCATTTCATTTGTTCATTGAAATACGTTGGCGAAGTTAAAAGCTTAAATACTTCTTCATCCACGATTTCAGCAACTTTGGCCGTATAGTCTTTTTTAGACATTGGTACATCATCTACAAAATGTTCAACTATATGCCCTGTAAACTCTGCTACAGCTTGACCACGTTTTTTCGTCCATTTCTCTTTGTAAATTTTCTTTAAAGTAACTTGTACACCATCGATTAAAAATGAACCTTCTACCGTATGCTCTAGATTGTGTCGTTCGGATCCGTCACCGTTTAATGTCTTGATGGCAAAATCCTTTTTGTTATTGCTATCTTTATCGAATAATAGCCATAAGAACGCATCAAACGTTGTAGTTTTACCTGCCTCGTTGTCACCAAAAATCTGTGCATTGCCACCGTCTAATTGAATATCTAATGATTTAATGCCCTTGAAATCACGTAATTTTAAAACTACCAACTCAATTTTCTTCATCTTTTTTGCCCTCCTGTGGTATGATGATGTAAATATTTATTTGTTAAGACCACTGTTCGCGCAGTGGTTTTTTTGATGGCTTAACCATCAATCTACTTACAAAACTGTCATCGCAACTGGGGTCTATTGACTGTCGCTCGCTCTTAAAAGCAGGTCATGGCGTACTGTGCTAGGTTTTATAAATAGATTGCTGATCCCATCAGGCTACAAGCCCGATGGATAGCCGTTACAGTGATAATTGAGACAATTCGTGCTCAAGTAACCACTCTTGGAAACTAAACATTTCCACCTCAACTGCACCTGTTTCTTGCTTATAAAGTTCAAATAATTCCATTGTTAAAACCTCCCTTGTTATGTATGGGCTTTTCCCATCAAGCAGCTTGTAAATTCCAAAGAGGAAACGGCTAACCAACCATTTACAAACTGCTTGACGAGAGCGAGTTTCGACTCGCAAACGTCAGATACTAAATTTCTTTTACTTCAACTTCAATGTCGTTATCTTCATCTGCTTTCAAGATATTTACAGCTGGGAAATGCCAGTTTTCATCCTGTCTAACTTTCCCTTCTAAAGCAATTTCCCCATATCCTTCTATAAAGCCACCATAGTAACTACCGTTGTTGAAACGAGCACGGTATTGAGCAATGTGTTCAGCATGTTTAGCTAAACTCTCAAACTCATGCATGTGTTGATAGAAATTCTCCATCCAACTGTCATCCATCACTGATTCATCTAACTCGATTACATATTTATCTGTTCTTACAACTTCAACCTCAAATTTTCTTTTCATAATTAAGCTCCCTCTGTGCCATAGCACTTTATATTTCAAACGTCTGGTTTTGTGTTATAATGAACTTGTATATGTTGTCGCTGTTTAATCGTTGCATCCGATTAAGCAGCTTTTTTATTGCCATTTAACTTTGCTAGCACATTCTTGTCACAAAAGAAATGTACATATATTAACCTTTGTTTTAATGTCATATGCCTCCACGCTCTAGGCTTGATGCGCAAGTTTCTTCACCACTTTCGCTTTTTTTCCTTGCAAGTTTAGTTCAACCGCAATCGACCGCAATTCCTTTCGTCTACGAAGTTTTTCTAGCTGTTCCAATGAATTATGTAGGTCCTGTTTGCGTTGTTTGGCTATGTCAGTTTCAAGTTTGTGTGCTAGTATTCTGATTTCAGCCGTTAAATCATCAATGCAAGATAATTCACGTTCTATTTGTTCATCTATATTCATTTGATATATCCTTCCTTTTGCAGGTACTGGTAATGGCTATCCCAAACACCTGTGTAACTAATGCTCATGTGATCTGTCATTACAGCTATAAAGTTAGCTAATGCTGTTTGAGCTTCTACAGCTTCTTCAAGTGTGTCCATCATTAGTTGCTTCTCAAATGGATTAATTGCATCTTTCGGTTTTGATAAACTTGTTTTTTTAATTGCGTCAATCGCTTCCTGCAGTTCTTCTATTGTTTTCTCACGTACGCTACACCTATGAAGGTCTACATTTGGGCCATTCAAGTAGATAGGACCTGTACTTGTGTATTCATGTTGTACTGTTAAAGCAAGTTTCGGATTATCGAATCGACTAACCAGCGTTCTACTAATATCTGATGGCACTTTCGCCCGACCATTCTCATATCTAGATAGCCGTTCCCTTCCAACTCCAATATCTAATCCAAGGCTTAATTGTGTTTCGGCGCCCCGCAGTTCCTTGATTAATCCCCCTACTGTATTTTCAGTGACATTCACATTTAACACCCTTTCTATTCAATTAAGGTCACATTTCAGTCTAAAGTTAACTTGGTTGCAACCATCAAGTTTCAGTAATTTGTGTATAATAATGGTTAAGAGGTAGATTTGCCCCTACCTCTTACTAGATTGGTAGTTTGACAGAGGCCATTTGCCCTGGCCTCTCCTAACTTGCTTTTAACTTTTTGATGGTTTGAACTTGATTTGTATTTTGTTCAATCCATTCAAAAACTAAATCCCTTGGATACCTTCCGTGAATATGTTCAAACTTAGGGAAGGTATCCATTTTTGTTAATTTATAAATGGCATTCCGTTCGCATTGGAATATTTCGCATAGATGTTCTTGCTTCAACATGTGAGGGTACTTGTTGATTGAGATGTTTTTCAAAACTTGTTCCATTTCTTCACGAATTATTAGTCGGATTTTTTCGAATATATTAGTGATAAAATTCGGATCAAACATAATAGCCCTCCTTTTAATATGATTTAATCTCTGTTTTCTGCTCGTTTAAGGGATTCACTCGCTTGTTGTAAAATGATGATAATTTCATCTAATTCGTCATAATCAAGACTTAAAGTAATACCTGTGTTTTCTGTGAAGCCATTAGATACATTTCCGTCTACTATATTTATAGAAACTACTGATAAGGCACTATCAACATTTGTATCTGTTTCAATTGCAAATTGATCTGTGAGTAAAGCATTTTTTCTGATTAGTTCTAACATTAGGCTCCCAACCCTTCTACTTTGATTTGATACTTAATAGCCATTTCTTTAACAATCGCTAAGTAGATTTCGGTTAATCTTGCATCTTCTGCAATAACATCGAGCTTTGTTACTTTATCCAGCTTAGATTTAGAAATGCCATTCAAAGCCATTTCTTTTCTTCGGTTACTTAAACGGATATCAAGTTTACAGCGACCACGTTCTTCTAGAATTTGATAACTTTCGTTGCGAACATTTCGATATGCTTCGAATCCGCCGCGCGAAAGAGCTATCTTATTAATAAGATTTGTAACCTTCTTGCGCCATTCAGTAGGGTTAAGTGCAATGATTTCAGCAATATTGTCCTGTTTTGTTTCCAATTGCAGTTGCTTTTCTTCTACTGCATTTAAACGGCGTTCTTGTTCAACGCCTTGTTGTGCCATCATGGCGATTAATTCAGCAGTTGTCGGTTGAGTTAGTTGACGTTCCATTTCATTAAATGCTTGAATGTATTTCAATTTGAATTGCATTGCTTTTTGACCTGTGAAGCCCATAGCGAGTAAAGTGAAGCCGTCTCGATTCATGTAAAACATACGATATTGCTGTTTGTTTTGTGGGTGTTCATAAGTAGATTCGTAGAACATTGGGGCTTCCCCAAAATTGGGGAGACCCCCTAAAATCGTTTCAATATCACGCAATACATGGTCGTGACGCTTTTCGAACGATTCTGCTACCTGTAATGATGTAGTTACAGCTTGTCTGTTTTGAATGATTACTAGATTCATGATAAATCCTCCTATGTTTAAAATTTTCCAATCTGCTAAACTATTGGTAGATTGGAGGTGTATTTAATGAAACTTAATCATGATTTAATACGTGACTTACTTCTTGCAATTGAAGAAATTTCTAATGGTCATGCAAATTTTTATATTGAGACTATTGCTCAAGAACATCTTCCGCAGTATGACTTTGAAGAAGTTGAATATCACAACATGCAACTTGCGCAAGCAGGTTTAATAAAAGTCGCTAATAAAAATAGTCATTATGTGTTAGATCTTACTTGGGATGGTCATCAATATATCGCTTCTATAAGAGAACAATCCATTTGGAACAAAACAAAAACTGTAGTTCAACCATTTGGAGTTGTTACTCTAGATGTCATTAAGGATGTAGCAACGAAATTTATAGCAAAAAGTATAGGTATTGAGTAACTCAAAAGTGTTTTAGTTTATTTTGAAAGGCAGATTTAAACTCCAAATGCGTAAACTGCCCTGCGTCTCTCAATTTTTGAATCATTTGATCTACATTCTCTGTAGTCGTGCTGTTCAAAGCTTTTTGCTCTATATCAGTTAGTATGGCAATCGTCACTTCGCCAGTTGGTAACAAACCAGTTACAACGAAATCGTCGTTGGCGATTGCTTCTATAATCGCGTGTAAATTTAATTTATTCGCATCCACATCTACACCACCTTTCGAGTTATATACAGATTTATCTGGTATAAGAAGAAGTATTACCTATGCAATTTTATTAGAATCGCAATTTGCGATGTCTTTATCAAAAAAAATTTCGTCTAATGTGACACCAAAAATTTCCCTTATTTTTGGTAAGTATTTAGTTGGCAAAATGCGATGTCCATTTTCAATTTGACAGTAATAATTAGGTGAAATACCAATTGATTCAGCCACGAACTTTTGTTGGATACCTCTTGTTTTACGCAATCTTTTAAGGTTATTATGGACAACTAGTTTTTCCTCCATAATTACACCCCCTTTCATTTCGCGATTTGCGATTTGATTAATTACACTTTAACATCGCAAAATGAGATTGTCAAACTTTTTTATCACGTTTTGCGAATATTTATATAAAAAATCGAGAATTGCGATATTATTTATAATAACGATTACTTAGAAAGGTTGTTTTTCATGGGCGAAGATATTTTAGCTAGACGCTTAAGAGCACTGCGAGAAGAGCATGGTTACCTTCAGAAATTTGTTGCTGATAAATTAGGTATTAAAAGTAATACTTTGTCCGGATATGAAAATGGAACAAGATCACCTGACCCATTGATGTTATCTAATTTAGCAGACTTATATAATGTCTCTATAGATTACCTATTAGGGAGAACGGATAATAAAGAAGCTTTACACAAACAAGCTGGTATCTCGGATGATGATTACAACAACCTTAATGCATATCAAAAAGAAGTTATTGATTTTTTTCTAACTAGAGAAAATTTATTCTTTAAAAATCAACCCAAAAACATATTAGACGCATTAGAACAATTTGAAGTTTTCTATGAAGTATTGAAAAAACAACAAGAAAATAAGAAATGATTTTACATTCTTATGTAGCTTTTCCAGACATTTAAAAATTCGCCTTTTCTATGGTGAATTTTTTTGTTAATATCAAAAGAACATATGTTTGCAAAAGAGGGATGTTATGACTTTCGTTTATACTCATTCAGAAGATTACATTAGAGACCTTTATACCAGTATCGGTGTAACTAACCCAGAACATTTAGACATGAAAGTAATTGCGTCGCGACTTGGGTTTACTTTATTCTTATCACCATATGATTCAACTAACATTGGTAATGTAATTTTTATAGATTCTAGATTATCCAAAGAGGAACAGTGGCAAGAATTTGGTCATGAACTAGGTCACGGGACTCTGCATTCTGGTAATCAAGCGAAATCCCCTCCTTTATTTAGAGAGTATCAAGAGTGGAAAGCTAACAATTTCATGTACCACGCATGTATTCCGACATTTATGCTAAATAAAATGATTCTACCTTCAAATAAGGAAAAAGCTATTTTCTTAATACAGAAAACTTTTAATGTCGAATATTGGTTTGCTGAAAAGCGATTAGAACAATATTTTAACAACCATTTAACATCAGTGAGTATAGATATTCAATTGTATATTTAAGTCGATTTAACTTTTATAATGGAGGGGAATTACATGGCTTCTATCCAAAAATATGAATTAAAAGACGGTAAGGAACGGTGGATGTATGTAATTGAAAACGGTACTAATCCCACTACTGGTAAAAGAGAACGAATTGTTAAAAGAGGTTTTTTAAAAGAAAAGGATGCTGTTAAGGCTGCTCGTGCTATGGAATATGAAATAGATAAATGGAATTTAGATTTTAAAAACAAAGCAACCTTTCATGACTTAGGAGAGGAGTGGTTTGAACGCTATACAAAAAGTGGTGTAAAAAATAGCACCATACGCTCAAAAGATTATCATTTAGAAAAGTTATATGAAGGTTTTGGGCATGTTAAGGTTCAAAATATCACACAAGATGTTTATCAAAAGTTTCTGTTTAATCTCCACGAGCAATTATCTTATAACACTTTGACAAATGTTCACGGTACAGCTAAACAGGTATTTAAATATGCTCGTGAAAAGAAAATACTATTAGATGATCCAACTGAATTCACGATTGTTCCTAAGCGAATTAAAACGGTCGAAGAGATTGAAAACGAGGCTATCACCGATACATACTTCGAAAAACATGAATTAAAGGCGTTTTTAGATGTTTGTTATCAGAGTGGTAAAATAGGTGACTATGTTTATTTCAACACGTTAGCATGGACGGGAATGCGTCCAGGAGAGGCATTAGCGTTAAAGTGGTCTGATATAGATTTTGAAGAAGGAACGATCAATATAACAAAGACTCTTTATAATCCAAAGAATAAATTTGATCAATTTGAACTTACTCCTCCTAAAACAGAGGGTTCAATTCGGAAAATAGATATTGAAGAGGAACTCATAGCTTTATTAATAGGGCATCAACTAAATCAAAAAAAGATAAAAACTATTTATGAGAAGAATTATAAAGATTTTGATTTTGTTTTCTCGCGCTTATATGGCGAATATATGGGTTATCCATGGTATTTACGAATTGTGAATAGACACATGAAATTAATTTTGAATAAAATGCCAAATTTCAATAAGCAACTAACACCACATTCATTCCGACACACTCACACTTCTCTTTTAGCAGAGATTGATGTACCGTTAGAATTAATCATGGATCGATTAGGTCACGAAGATGAAGATACAACTAAAAAAATATATCTTCATGTTACTCAAGACAGAAAAAAAGAAGCGTCAGAAAAATTCGGTAAATTGATGAGAGAACTTCAAAAAACATGATTTTTTAGGGTTTCGGCATCATTTGGGCATCGTTTTATAAATACAAAGCCCGAAACCACTTGATAAATAAAGGATTTCGGGCTTTATGTCCGCGTTTACGTCCATAATATTTCTATTGTACACAATTTTAAAGCTGTATTCATCTGTTTCGGTTTAAATTCCATAAGAGTTAAAATAATTAATAATTCTAAAAATTAAAGTGGGCAGATCAGGTTGTTTTATATCTACTTTTACATTAATCATAACAAAAGAGACATCTCAAATTTAAATTGAGACGTCTCTTATCACATTATATGATAATTTCGTTTTGCTCTGGTACATAAATTTCAGACTCACGTTGCTCATAGTCTTGCACAATTCCATTTAATATAGCACGTAGCTCTGTTGCTGTTTCAGTTTGATTAATAGCACTGCGGGCTTTACCGTTACCACGAATACCTTTTAAATACCACGATGCGTGCTTACGCATTTCGCGCACAGCCACACTCTCTCCTTTTAATTGCATTAGGCGTTCAAAGTGCAATAAACATACATCCATTTTTTCGCGAACGCCAGGCTCGTCTTTTAACTCTCCTGTTTCCAAATACTGAACTGTACGATAAATCATCCACGGATTACCTAATGCTGCTCGTCCGATCATTACAGCATCCACCCCTGTTGTATCTAGCATACGTTTTGCATCTTGGGGCGATTCAACATCACCATTGCCAAGCACAGGGATATTGACATTTTCCTTTACTTGACGAATAATATCCCAATTTGCTTTTCCTTCGTACATTTGCACACGTGTACGGCCATGAACTGCTACCGCTGAAGCGCCGGCACGTTCAACAGCCTGCGCATTTTCCACAGCAAAGACATGTTCATCGTCCCACCCAATACGCATTTTTACACTGACTGGCTTTTTCACCGCATCAACAACCGCAGCTACCATTTCGTAAACTTTGTTTGGATCTAGCAGTAAACGTGCACCTGCTTCACACTTGATTATTTTATTGACTGGACAGCCCATATTAATATCAATAATATCGGCAGTTGTATTTTCGTCTACATACTTCGCCGCTTCTACAAGTGTCGTTTTATCTCCACCAAAAATTTGTAGGGAAAGGGGATTTTCACGTTCGTCAATATATAGCATACCTAACGTCTTTTCATTTTTACTAACAATCCCTTTATCACTAATCATTTCTGCATATACTAGCCCTGCTCCGAATTCTTTCACCGTTAATCGAAAAGCAGAGTTACAGATACCAGCCATTGGTGCTAATACGACACGGTTGTCCATGACAATATCGCCAATTTGAAACGGCTTTTCAGTTGTCTGACTCAACGTCGATTTCCTCCTTCTATGGGCTTTCACCCGTCATTGCTAAAGATGTATTGTTAATGCTTTTGGCATTTATTATTAAGCTCTCCACAAATCAAACTTATGCACATTATTTCATAGACGGCATCAATCTCGTATCCGCTGATTGCATCCATAGCGTTACGCCTTCCTCTTGCCAATTCATCTGTTGCAGCGTTTCGTGTGCTCTTTGTAATTGCTCTCCAGATGGGGTAGGCGTAATTTCTATTAATGGTACTAACACGAAAGCTCGTTCATACATTCTTGGATGTGGCACAAGTAAGCTGTCTGTTTCAATATTTTCGTGATTGTAGAGTAGAATGTCAAGGTCGATGATTCGAGGCCCCCATCGAAACTCCCGAACACGACCTAACTCGTTCTCTACTGACTGACAAATCTTTAGCATTTCACAAGATGAACTACTTGTTCTAACATGAACCGCAATATTTAAAAAATCTGCTTGGTCAGTAAAGCCTACAGCTGCCGTTTCATAGATAGAAGATATACGCGCAACCTCTATCTGGTCTTTTTCCATCAAAAGTTCGATTGCACGCTGAAGGTTTGCATAACGTTCACCAATATTTGTACCAATCGATATATATACGTCATTCATTAGAAGTCACCTCTAGTTATCTCAACTGAAACTTCTTTGTAATAACCATGTATCGGTGGATCTGGTTTAATCAGCTCAACTCGTACACCTTTGACCTTGTCAGGATATGCAGAGAGTATACTATTAGCGATTTTCGCAACAAGAGCTTCAATTAGTTTAAAAGGCTCGCCCTCAACGATATCACGACAAAGCGCATACACTTCAGCATAATTCACTGTATACGTTAAATCATCTGTGTCACCCGCTTTAGTCATATCAACCGCTAGTGAAACATTGGCACGGAAGCGTTGACCTAGTGTTGTTTCTGCTGCTAAAACACCATGATAGCCATAAAACTGCATGTCCTTTAAATGAATATAGTCCATTACGCTTCCTCCTTGTAAATACGTTTACCAACTAACACATCTGCCATATAGGAAGCACGAGCCATTTCTTTCACATCGTGCACACGGATTAGATGACAGCCTTTTTCAATGCCATAAACAACAGTTGCGCATGTCCCTTCAATCCGTTCTTCTACAGGAAGCTGCAATACATTGCCAATCATTGACTTACGCGAGGTTGCTAATAACACAGGGTACCCCATATTCACTAAATCCGCTAGATGCTGCATCATTGCAATATTTTGAGCCGTTGTTTTAGCAAAACCGATGCCTGGATCCAATATAATATGAGAATCAGGCACACCAGCCTTCTTCGCAATAGCAATACTCTGTTCTAAATCCGCTTTGGCTGTTGCCCAAAAATTACTTCCATAATCTTTGTTTTCGCGATTATGCATTAAAATAATCGGTACATTTAGTTCCGCAGCAACTTCTGCAATCGCAGGTTCTGATTTGGCACCCCAAATATCATTAATAATATGAGCACCCGCTTCAATCGCCGCCCGTGCTACTCTCGCTTTATACGTATCAACCGAAATAATAGCTGGTACTTCCGCTACTAGTGCCTGAATAACCGGTACAATACGCGCAATTTCATCTTCATCAGAAATACGCTCATAACCAGGGCGTGTCGATTCACCGCCAACATCAATAATTTTCGCACCTTCAGCTACCATCTTTTTAGCCTGCTCTACAGCGGCATCAACGTTATTATATTTCCCACCATCTGAAAAAGAGTCTGGCGTGACATTTAAAATACCCATAATAAATGTTTCACTGTTATAATCTAAAGTAATCCCATTAATTGTTAACGGTGTTGTATAGTTTTCTAGCATTTTAATGCTCCTTCTATTGTTGTTCCACCTCATTGATAAACGCCTCATGTAAACGTAAATAAATCGGTCCTTTATTGCCTAACAACTGAATATCTTCTAACTTGCAAATGGGAACAAGCTCTTGCACAGAGTTCGTAATAAAACATTCGCACCCTTGCTCCACATCGTTTTTAGTAAATAAACCTTCTCGTATTTCAATACCTACTGACTGCGCATGTTCTAGTATCCACGCTCTCGTAATACCAGGTAAAATACCCGCTTCTAAAGAAGGCGTATATAGTATATCATCTTTCACCCAAAATATATTTGAAGTGACACCTTCAGCCACATAGCCCTCCTCTGTTAAAAAGAAACCTTCCTGCATTGCTAAAGAGGACATTTCAAACCTTCCTAAAACGTTATTGCCATAATGATGCGACTTAACACGTAAAGCGCCTTCAGGAGTATTCCGTCTTACCTCTAACCATTGCGCTGTTTTTTCCTTACCACGAGGAGTATCAGGCAACTCTTTCCGAAAGATGATCACATTGGGTTGTGTATACTCGCTCGGTTGCAAACCTATACTGTGCTCCCCAGCAGATACATTTAAACGAAAATAACCATCTTTCCCACCTGCAGCTAGATTTAGTTGTTCAATAACCGCAAGTAAATCCTGTTTTGTATAAGGCAGGTGGATATGGAACTGCGTAAGTGCCGCTTGTAATCTTTCCATATGCGCTTCCCAAAATAATACCTTCCCATTGTAAGTACGCAACGTCTCGAAAAAACCTAAGCCATATAAAAAACCATGGTCAAATGGTGAGATTCGCAATTCCTCCGCTGCTACATAGTTCCCGTTCAACCAGCACTGCATATTATTTCGCTCCTTCTACATACAATTCGATAAAATGACGTAGAAGCTTTTTCCCCTGTTCCGTCATAATAGATTCTGGATGATATTGAACTCCTTCGATTGGATACTCTTTATGCCGAATCCCCATAATTTCTCCTTCCGCAGTCCAAGCTGTCACATCAAAACAGGCTGGTAAGCTTTCTTTTTCCACAATGAGCGAATGATACCGTGTTGCTTGAAATGGATTGGGCATACCTGCATGTAGACCATTTTCCGCATGCAACACCGGAGACGTTTTACCATGCATTAAACGTTCTGCACGAATAACATGTCCTCCAAAAACTTGAGCTATTGCTTGATGTCCAAGACACACCCCTAAAATAGGAATATTTCCCGCGAAATATCGAATGATGTTTAGACTTTCACCAGCTTCGTTCGGACTACAAGGTCCTGGCGAAATCACAATCATATCTGGCGCAAGTTTTTCAATATCCGCAATTGTTAACGAATCATTTCTTTTCACAATTAACTCATGTCCAAATTCTCCAAAATACTGCACAAGATTATATGTAAAAGAATCATAGTTATCAATCATTAAAATCATTTTGCTCGCTCCTCTGCCATTGCCTTAGCCTGCCACATAGCTTTTGCTTTATTTAAAGACTCTTGGTATTCTCTTTCTGGAACAGAATCAATGACAATTCCTGCACCAGCTTGGATATGGGCCATTCCATCTTTAACAAACGCTGTTCGTATCACAATATTCAATTCCATATCCCCTGTATAGCCTAACCAGCCAATGGACCCCGTATATAGTCCTCGACGTACTGGTTCTAATTCTTCAATAATTTCCATCGTACGAATTTTAGGTGCTCCTGTAATCGTCCCACCTGGGAACATCGCTCGAACGACATCCGCATTGGTCTTGCCTTCAGCTATCTCACCACGCACATTTGACACAATATGCATTACATGTGAATAGCGTTCAATGACCATAAACTCATCGACCTCAACTGTACCGTATGTGGATACTCTCCCTAAGTCATTACGTTCTAAATCAACGAGCATCACATGTTCTGCTCGCTCCTTCTCGTTATCAATTAACTCCTGTGCCAACGCAATGTCTTGTTCGTCAGACTTTCCTCTCGGACGCGTTCCTGCTATTGGTCGTGTTGATAACTCCTTACCTTGGCGTTTCACCAATAGCTCTGGCGAACCAGACACAACCGCAAAATCAGGGGCTTCAATATACGCCATATATGGCGAAGGATTAAATGCACGTAACGCTTCATAAACATCCATTGCTGTAGCATTTAATTTTTTCGATTGACGAACTGATAAATTCACTTGAAACACGTCACCTTGTGCTATATAGCTTTGAATTTTCCTCACAGCAGCTTCAAAGGCAGTGCCTGCAAATGACACAAGCAGTTCACTTTCATCATTTACCACTTCAACAGCATTTGTCTTTTCAAATTTCCTTAACTGCAAACCTTCCTGTGCCGCTACTTGCCAAGCATGTGCTTGCTCTTCAAGGTTCACATCACAGTTTGCTAACTTCATAAACGTTACTTCATTTGTCTTAACATCATGTACTGCCCAACAATCAAATAAATAAAAATAAATATCTGGCACCTTTAAATCATCTGTTGCTAGTTCTGGCAGCTCCTCAATTTTCCGTGCGTAATCGTATGACACAAAACCGATTGCGCCTCCTTGGAAAACAGGCAGTTTAGCATCATAAGTTAATTGATAGTTCGCTACTAACTGTTCTAATAAATCAAGTGGCTCCCCGTATAACATTTCGCGAGTGCCATCTCTCCACTCTATAAGCAAACCACCCTCAATTGATTGAGCAGTTGCTAATGGTTGCCATGCGGCGATCGAATAGTGCCCCCCACGTCCACTCTCTAAAAATACATGGGCTTTTTCATCTGTCGTTTGCTTTTTATAGCTATAAAAAAACGCGTCTGCGTCCATTTTCACTGATTTCGTAGATAATGTATTCACGTTGCTCTTCCCCTTTGGATCATATGATGTGATTCCATCTTAACGTGAAAAATGCAGAGATGCGAATTTTTTTTGCTACTAAAATAAATAACTATAAATGCCACTTCTTGCTACAACCGATTGCCAATACTGTTCATTTCTAATGGCACTATTTCTTGCTCAAAATAGCGAGGAAGTATCGGCCATTTTTGTTCCATGCAGGCGTTTTGTATATAGTCTTTTTTAAAATTAAGTTGCAGACTAAAAGGTGCTCCCTCTCGTCAAATAGCGGCTCTTCCATAAAGAAAAAACTGTAGGCACACTCTCAATTTTTTGAGATTGCCTACAGTCTATAAGACTCCCTTTTAGGAGGATATCATTTTGTCTGAAAATTAGTCTTCAAATTGGTATAAAGGTGTAGATAGGTAACGCTCACCATTTGAAGGTACGATTGCAAGGACATTTGAGTCCTTACCTAAGCGTTTTGCTGTCTCAATCGCTGCATAGATCGCTGCACCTGAAGAAATACCGCATAGAATACCCTCTTCACGCGCTACTTTACGCGCTACTTCAAACGCAATTTCATTTTCTACAGGGAATACTGAAGAATAAACATCTGTATCTAAAACAGAAGGGACGAATCCAGCACCAATACCTTGGATTTTATGCGGACCTGGTTGACCTCCTGAAAGTACTGGAGAATCTTTTGGCTCAACAGCAATAATTTCAATTTCTGGGTACTTCTCTTTTAACACGCTACCAGCACCCGTAATTGTACCGCCTGTACCAACACCAGCAACAAATGCATCTAATTTCAAGCCATCAAAAGCTTCCACGATTTCTGGGCCTGTTGTTAAACGGTGAACAACTGCGTTTGCTGGGTTAGTGAATTGCTGCGGTAAAAAGTATCCGTGCTCTGCAGATAACTCTTCCGCCTTTGAAATGGCACCTTTCATGCCAGCTGGTCCAGGTGTTAACACTAAATCAGCACCATAAGCACGCAGTAAATTACGTCGCTCTAAACTCATTGTTTCTGGCATTACTAAGATTGCTTTATAGCCCTTAGCTGCAGCAATCATTGCTAACCCAATTCCTGTATTACCAGAAGTAGGTTCAATAATCGTACCACCTGGTTTTAACGTTCCATCTTTTTCAGCAGCCTCAATCATCGCCAACGCTAAACGGTCTTTTACTGAGCTCCCTGGGTTAAAATACTCTAATTTAACATATACAGTACCTTCATTTTCACCTGTTGCATGATTTAATTTTACAATTGGTGTTTTACCAACTAATTCAGCTACTGAGTTCGCTAATCTACTCATTTATTATTCCACTCCTAATCCCTACTAATTTTATAGGTTTTACTTATTTTGTATTTTATCAATTTTCCAGTTGCATTGTCAATCAATAAAGCTTATATTTTCAGAATATTTATTTGAATAGGTTGGGACAAAAGAGAAGAAGTGTTAGATTGACTGCCATCGATCTAACACTTTTTTGCTATTCCGTTGTTGTCCGCTACGGCGGTGCTTTCCGCGGGCACACCGTAAGCCGCAACCCTCGCTAACGCGCGGTCTGTTGCGTCTAACATTATGTGCTGTTCCCGCTGGAGTCACCGCCTTCGCTACCAACAACTAGTGAACACTTCTAATTTTTTATTTATTGCAAAAGCAAGAAAAGATAAGTTCTCCATATAGCAAAAATTTACGAATACCTGTCCTCTGTTCCTTAAATTTTTTTAGTTATGTCCCAGCCGCTTCCTTTTATCATTTCTTTTCTTCACCATAATACCAAGTCGCCTTAAATTCAGACCAAAATGCTTCAGGTGTTATAGATTGTTGCAATTGCTCCAACGCAAGCTCCCGTTCGATATGTTCTTTCACATCGTCATATGTAAAGGATTGACCTTCTATTACTTCTTGAACTTGGACGATTCCGTAATGGCCATTATCTAACTTAAATACCTTACTAATTTCATTTGCCGATAACGTTTTAACCGCTTTTAACAGAGCTGGATCAATATTGCCCTGCTTCTCTGTTAAGAACCCTATGTCTCCACCTAAGCTAGCCGATGCACTGTCAATTGAAATTTCACGTGCCAGCACAGAAAAATCAGACCCATTTTTTAGTTCACTTAACGCTTCTTCAGCAGCTTTTTTTGAGTCTACCTCAATAAAATTAGTACGATAACTTGTGTCAGTATTATATAACGCTTTATTTTCTTCATAGTATTTTTTAATACTGTCTTCTTTAATTACAACATCTTTTGTTAGTACTTTATCTAAAATAAGCCCTGAGCGAATTTTCTGCTTTAACTGGTCGGCCGAAAGATTTTGCAATGCTGTATCGAATTTATCTTGAGCTGAACGCATTAACGCAAGTTCTAAATCAATCTCTTGATTAGACACCTTTATTTTATATTTATCAGCAGCCTTTTCCATAACAGATTCATTCACTAAGTTTTGGAGAGTTTCTTTACCATAGCGTTCTTCCATAGCAATCATCCACTCTTGGCGTGTTATTACATCGCCATCAACGGCAGCGACTTGTTCGTCGCTACCAATTTCCTGACCTTTATTTGGAATTAACCAAGCAATAAACCATAAAAAATTCCCTAGTAATAAGATAGCAATAACTATTAAAGCCGGCTTTGTTTTTAAACGGCGTTGCAATAAGGGCGTTTGGTTGGGTGTTGAAGATGTCTGTGGTCTCCGATTACGCGTTGAGCTCATCGATAAAACCTTCTAGTACTTCTTTTGAGAAATGATATGTTTCTAAACAGAAGTGACATTGTGCTTCAGCCGCACCATCTTCATCAATCATTTCTTGAATTTCCTGCGAACCCAAACCTAAAATTGCTGCACCAAATCGCTCTTTTGAACATTGACATTTAAATTCAACCGGCATTGAATCTAAAATTTGGACTTTTCCTTCTCCTAATACAGCCTCTAAAATTTGCTCTGGCGTATAGCCCTTTTCAATCATTTTCGATACAGGCTCTAGCGTCGCTAAATGTTGCTCGATTGCGTCGATTGTTTCTTCTTCACAGCCCGGCATAAGTTGAAGAATAAAGCCGCCCGCTGCTAGAATAGAATTATCCGGATTAACTAGCACACCAAGCCCTACAGATGAAGGCACCTGTTCAGATGTTGCAAAATAGTAAGTAAAATCTTCTGCAATTTCTCCAGATATAATTGGTGTTTGGCCAGAGAACATATCACGTAAGCCCAGATCCTTGACAATCGTTAACGCGCCTTCCGTCCCGACACCAGCTCGTACATCCAACTTGCCCTGTTCGTTTAAATCAAAATGCACGTGTGGATTTGTTACAAAACCACGCACTTCACCTTGAGCGTTACTATCAATTACCATAGGACCGATTGGACCATTACCTTCGATTTTAATGGTAATCTTTTCTTGACCTTTTAACATAGCTCCCATCATGACACCAGCAGTCATGGAACGACCAAGAGCTGCAGACACAACTGGCCATGTATTATGACGGCGTTGTGCTTCTCCTACAGTTGCTGTTGTACAAGCAGCGAAAACACGCACCTGCCCATTAAATCCTAAACCTCGAACTAAATAATCTTTCATAAATGAAAAGTCCCTCTTTTCTTATTGGTTACGTTTATATAACTTATATAAACCTTTTAATGTTAAAAATGGATCGACGACATCTATCACTTGCGTCTCCCCAGCAATTAAATTAGCTAATCCTCCAGTTGCAATAACAAGCGGCTCTTCTTTACTTTGTGCCTTCATGCGATTAACAATGCCCTCCACTTGTCCAACAAAACCATAAAAAATGCCGGCCTGCATCGCAGAAACGGTTGTTTTTCCAACAATATGTGTAGATCGAAGAATTTCAATACGTGGTAATCGAGCTGCCTGCGTATAAAGTGCCTCTGTTGAAATCGAAATGCCTGGAGCAATAGCACCGCCCATATAATCGCCTTTTTCATTCAAATAACAATATGTTGTTGCCGTACCAAAATCCACAATAATTAACGGTGCTTTATAAGCATCGAGCGCTGCTATAGCGTTTACGATTCGATCTGAACCAACCTCTCGTGGGTTTTCATATTTAATGTTTAAACCTGTTTTTACACCGGGTCCAACGACCAATGGTTTTTTCCGAAAATATTTTTTGCACATTGCTTCTAACGAAAACATAATCGGCGGTACAACCGAGGATATAATAATGCCAGTAATTTGTTCAAATGAAATGCCTGCATGGTTAAAAAAAGCGAGTACTTGCATCGCATATTCGTCTTCCGTTTTATGAAGATCCGTAACCATTCGCCAATGAAAAGCGAGCTGATCATTTGTATCATAGACTCCCAAAACAATATTTGAATTTCCTGCATCCAATACTAAAATCATGGCCGATGCCTCCATATCAAATTCGCCCCAATGAAACCGACTGAGTTTCATTACTTTTAACAAACATTTGTTTGTGCAACTTCACTCCATCGAACTAGAGGCGCTTATTTTCAGTTTAAGAAGGCGCTTCGCTGAACACCAAATAAAGTTTGAACACTTTAGAAAATGATACCACACTTTTAAGCCAATGAAATAGCATTCCTACTCACGATAAAAGGGGCTACCCTACATTTTAGAAGGTAGCTCCGTAACCATTATTTAAAATTAAATTTTTCAGGGTCTGGTCCGCAACGCAAGCCGTCATTCATAGCATCTAACTGCGCCATTTCTTCATCAGCTAACGCAAAATCAAAAACATCTAAGTTTTCTGTCATACGTGATGGCGTCATTGTTTTTGGGATTGTTACAACACCATGTTGAACATCATATCGCAAAACAATTTGTGCTGGTGTTTTGTTGTATTTACTTGCTAACTGTTGAATTAACGCTTCCTCCAACAAAGAACCATTCATTAATGGTGACCATGCTTCAACTTGAATACGATGTTCTTTACAATAATTACGTACTTCTTCCTGTGTCAGATGGGGGTGAAATTCTATTTGATTGATAACAGGAATAACCGTTGTTTCTTTTAATAAATGTTCTAAATGATGTACATGGAAATTGCTGACACCGATGGAACGAACACGCCCGTCCTGATAAATTTTTTCAAGCGCTTTATATGCCTTAATATAGTTCGTATCTAAACCTGGCCAATGAATTAAATATAAATCTAAATAGTCTAAACCTAATTTTTCTAAACTGCTAGCGTATGCGGCAAGTGTCTCTTCATAAGAAAGTCCGTCATTCCAAACTTTTGAAGTTACAAAAAGCTCCTCACGTGCAACTAGACCTTCATCGATTGCTGCGCGAATTCCTCGCCCAACGCTTTCCTCATTACGGTACACTTGTGCAGTATCGATGCTACGATAACCTTTTGCGATAGCCGTTTTAACAGCTTCAGCCAAATCATCTCCATCTGGTACACGGAATACACCATAGCCTACTAAAGGCATTTCTAGCCCATTATTCAATGTTACGTTTTCCATGTTCAACACTCCTATCCATTATGCAGACACATAACATACTATTTACATCGTAATGCTTCATGCAAAAAAAAAGCAAAGAAAAAGACTGCTTATGAAAATTTCATAAGCAGTCTTTTATGTGGTTAATCACGTTTTTCGTCGATCCCTTTAGGAGCATCCTTTTGGTCGAAACCTTCTTTTGGTAAATCCGCTGTTGTTGGATTTGGCGCATCGCTTAGCAATTCTTTTTCAAGAACAGGTTTACCGACTTTTTCTAAAGTTGGTTGTGCTTCAACTTTAGGCGCTTCTTCTAACACGTTTTCCACCGCTTCAGGTTCTGGTAACACACCATGGTCACGTAAATGCTCGATCTCTTGCGCATTTAATGTTTCTTTTTCCATTAATGTATTCGCAATTAAATCAAGTAAATGACGATTTTCTGTCAAGATACGTTTAGTACGTTCATATTGCGTATCAATAATTTTTTGCATTTCTTTATCGATTTCATATGCAATTGAATCAGAGTAGTTTTGATCTGAGTTGAAGTCACGACCAAGGAATACATTTCCGCCTTGACTTGACCCAAATTGCATCGCACCAAGAGTTTCACTCATACCATATTCTGTAACCATCGCACGTGCAATGCTTGTTACCTTTTGGAAGTCATTATGAGCCCCAGTAGAAACTTCACCTAGCACGATTTCTTCAGCTACACGACCACCAAGAAGTCCCGCAATACGGTCTAACAGCTCTTGTTTTGTTGTGAAGAAACGCTCTTCCTTCGGTAACATAATCGCATAACCACCCGCTTGACCACGTGGTACGATTGTTACTTTATGAACTGTATCCGCTTCATCAAGCTCTAGACCAACAACAACGTGACCCGCTTCATGGAAGGATACAAGCTTTTTCTCTTTTGCAGAGTAAACGCGGCTCGCTTTCGCTGGACCTGCAATCACACGGTCAGATGCCTCATCGATATCTGCCATATTAATCGTACGTTTACTTTTACGTGCTGCTACAAGTGCAGCTTCGTTTAATAAGTTTTCTAAATCCGCACCCGAGAAGCCTGGTGTACGTTGTGCTACAGCTGCTAAATCGACTGAATCCGAAAGAGGCTTATTGCGAGCATGCACTTTTAGAATGGCTTCACGACCTTTTACATCAGGATGTCCTACTGTAATTTGACGGTCAAAACGACCAGGACGTAATAACGCTTTATCTAAAATATCTGGACGGTTTGTTGCCGCGATAATAATAATCCCTTCGTTTGCACCGAAGCCATCCATTTCAACTAATAATTGGTTCAATGTTTGCTCACGTTCATCGTGACCACCGCCAAGACCAGCACCACGCTGACGACCTACAGCATCAATTTCATCAATGAAAATGATACATGGAGCATTTTTCTTCGCATTTTCGAATAAATCACGCACACGCGAAGCACCTACACCGACAAACATTTCCACGAAGTCAGAACCTGAAATCGAGAAGAATGGTACGCCAGCTTCACCTGCTACTGCACGAGCAAGTAATGTTTTACCTGTACCTGGAGGACCTACAAGTAAGATACCTTTTGGAATACGAGCACCTATTTCAGTGAATTTGCGGTGATCTTTTAAGAAATCAACGACCTCTACAAGTTCCGCTTTCTCTTCATCTGCACCTGCTACATCAGTAAAACGAACTTTTTTCTTTTGGTCATCATAAAGCTTAGCTTTACTTTTACCAAAACTCATTACTTTATTGCCGCCACCTTGAGATTGACTCATTAGGAAGAAGAATAAGAAGATGATAATGATGAATGGAATAATACCTGTAAAGAACTGTACCCATCCACTCGTTTCTGGTGCTTTCAAGAAATCTATATTGCTATTCTTATCCTTAGCAGCTTCATCGATTCGATCCATCAATGATTGGTTATCGCGGGGAAGGTTCACTGTGAAACTTTCGCCTTTTTCATAACCTTTCATGGAACCTTCAACAATATATACTGATTTATCAGGTTGAATTTTTGCTTCTGTAATTTCATTCTTATCAAGAGCTTCTAAAAACTCTGGATAAGTAATTTCGTTCGTCGGCGATTTACCGCCATTGAAAGTACCAAATATACCAATGATCACTAGGAAAATCAGTAAATAGAATATGGTATATCGAAATATTCGATTCATCTCCAGCCTCCTCATTACAAACAGAAAAATTATAAGTAAAATCTTAACATATCATGATTTCATCATACAACGAAAAGCCTTACTTAAAAAAAGTTTCGTTCGAATTTTGTCGAAATCTAAACATATTTACTCCCACTAATTACAATCCCAGCGAATTTGCAACCGGTAATTCTCTTTTGGCGCAGCTTTCGATGCATCCGAAATTGAATTGTTTTATACCCTACCTATGTCATCCGCTGGAGGCTTTAACTTGTACCCACTCTTTAATCCAAGTGGGCTAAGGCATTAAAATGAATAAACTTCAGGCTTTAAAATACCGATATACGGTAAATTACGGTATTTCTCAGCGTAGTCTAAACCATAGCCAACAACAAAGCCATCGGGAACTTTGAAGCCAACATAATCAGCAGCAAGGTTTACTTTTCGCCCAGATGGTTTGTCTAAAAGCGTTACAATTTTAATGGATTTTGCTTTACGGTATTTAAATAAATCCACCAAATAGCTTAGTGTTAACCCGCTATCGATGATGTCCTCGATAATTAATACATCACGACCTTCAACACTTGTGTTTAAATCCTTTAAAATTTTCACTTCACCAGATGAAACAGTGGCATTACCATAGCTAGATACATCCATAAAATCTAGCTCAATAAAAGAATCAAAACGTTTCATTAAGTCTGTCATGAAGGGCATCGCACCTTTAAGTACGCCGACAGCTAACGGGAACGAATCTTGATATTCCTCTGTTAATTGGGCACCTAGCTCAGCGATTCTTTCTTGCAGTTGTTCTTCTGTAATCATAATTTTTTCGATGTCATTTTGTAACATATTGATTCCTCCTCGTGTGTATCAAAAATTTTCAACCTGTATGTAGGTGAAATATTTTACAAAGACCATTAGTCTACGATGAGCACTGTATCATCGCTTGGTTGCGGCGTAGTTGAAAAATAAACACCCATACGCACACCAATTACCGCTACGACCTCGTTAGATTGAGAAATCAGTAACGGCCAGCTATTTCGCTCATTTAAAGGAATCTTTTCATCTATAAAAAGGCGAGATAAACGTTTTGGCTTATCCATTCCTTTTAACAGCATTCGGTCTCCTTCCTTACGTGCCCTAATATAGAGTGGAAGTGTAAGTTTATTAGCGTTAAAGTAAAAAAGTTGTGCACTATCCGTAAGCAATTCGGATGCTAATTCAGACAGCTTAACGACAGATAGACGGACACCATTTTTTAATGTTGTCCTATCATTAGCAGTTAAAACAATTCCTTTTTCAGGGTAAATTTCACTTTCTAATGATGCGCTTTTCTGAATCGTCAATTTGCCGTAACGGCGAACTGCCATAAAACCTTCTGGTAAGTGAATTTCTGCATACCCAGATGTTGTTTCACAAAGCTTTAAAAGCGAAGTTAAGATAGCATAACTTTGTATCGTATTTGAATCTTTGTAAAGATAGTTTAATAGTATTAAAATGAGCCTCCTTTGTAAAGCAAGTGCTACCATTTCAAATGCTTCTATCTCCATACTATACATATTTTCATTGTATATTTTTACTGTTTTAGAAAATATGTCTTGTGCAAGTGTCATTAAGTACGCATCATCCTCTTGCAAATGCTTTGTAAATCGACTCGCCTGCTCAGCGACACGTGGGTTTTCCGCCTTCAATAGGGGTACTACGTGGTGTCTATAACGATTTCTTACGTAGGAGTCTTTCAGATTGCTCGCATCTTCACGATAATTCAAACCCTGCTTCCGTAAATATTCCCTTATTTCGGACTTTGTAACCGTTAAAAACGGACGAATTAATGATTTTCCTGCAAAAATACGCTTTGGACGAATACCTTGCATACTATTCATCGTAGCATTTTTCGTCAGGGCCATTAATACTGACTCCAGTTGATCGTCCGCATGATGTGCAGTTACAAGCTTGGTTGCCATCGTTTTATGTATGACTTCTGCAAAATAACGATAGCGTTCTCTACGACAAACTAACTGTGAGTTGCCATTTTCCAGCGCTAAAATTTCTGGAATAGGAATGGCTGTTGCATGCAACATAACGCCATATTTATCGCAATAACGTTGGACAAAAGCTCTATCCTCAGCGGATGCCTCGCCTCTTAACATATGATCGACATGCACTGCCTCGACCTCAATGCCCCATTGCTCTTTAGTTTTCACAAAGTAATGGAGTAGTGCCATTGAATCTACACCACCCGAAACGGCGACGAGAAGATGGTCGTCTTGCTGTAATAATTGCTCTTCATCAATAAATTGTTTGACCTTTAATTCAAATGACAAACGCTTCTCCTCCCCTTTTCGTTTCTTTTTACGAAGATTTACTCATGGAATATTGAGCCGGTTTAAATACTGCCCATGTTGGCACAACATGGGTAACTTCTAACATCAATACTGTACAGTCATCCTCTATTGCATAGTACGATTGGAAGGACTGCATTATTGTTGTTAATTTATCTTGTATTGTTTTATTTGTGCTTGCTACCTGTTGTGCGAATGCTAAAAATGCTTCTTCTTGCTCATCCCAATCGGCAATGCTTGAAAACAGACCATCTGAATGCATCAGTATGACATCCCCCGCCTTGAGCTTTCTTTTTTCAGCTTCAACCGCCGAAATCGACAAAAACCCAACAGGTGCTGCATTACTCTCAACTTTCAATACCTCTTTGCCTCGTAAAATATAGGTGGACATGCCCCCCGCCTTCCACGACCATAAATCACCATGTTGTAAATCGACTAGAGCAAAGTCGAGCGTAGCGTACATATCATCCTGTTGCTTAAGAGACATCACATAATGTAAGGTATGCATCGCCGTCTCCGGATTCATATTGAAATTCAAACATTCCCGCATTAAATGAATCAATTTTCTACTCTCATGCTGTGCTTCTTTACTCTGTCCCATACCATCAGACAACAATATGGCAAATAACCCTGGATGCAGTTGGAATAGCGCGTGTGAATCACCTGAATATAGCGTTGCATCTTTTGACATGCTATATATATCATACTCTACTTCAAAGCTAATAGCTGATCTAAAGCTTACTTGAATGTGACGAAATGGTACATCACACGCAACAACTTTATCGATTTCAAACGGTTCTTCAAAAATATCGTATAAAATTGGCAAAATCATACGCTCTGCTACTGTTGTATCCTCTTCCCAATTAACACGTGCAGGAGCTAGTGCACATACGATTTTTCGCGCTCCCGCCTTATTGCTCAGCACATCAAGCTGAAAACACTCGATATGAGCATCCTTCAAGCGTTGAATAATATCCTTCTCTACGCTGACGAAAGAGATTGTTTCTTCTTTCATCTCTGCAATTAACTGATTAAGATGATTACTCATATCGCGTAACTGAAGGGCAATCATTTTTTTACCATGAAAATACTGTCCATTAATACGCTCCCTATACAGTTCCGTCTCCAATTCCTCGAAAATTTTTGTTGATTTAACACATTTATATCGAATTTGTTCTTCCACACGGTGGATAGACGATTCTTTCCCTACACCTTTCATATGAAACCAATCTGTCATAAGCTTGTCCATGCCATTATTTTGCGCTCCCCAGCACCGATCATGGCGAAAACAACTTAAACATGTATTCATAGGAGCCACTTCTTCTTTCACTGCTACAGGGGCTGTCATAAAGCGTTCAAATACAAGTTCTTTCATGAAATGAACGAAATGTTGAAAGTGCTCTAGCTTAAATGTAACATGTTCTGTCAACCAATGTTGCCTAGCTAATAACACTTCTTCACGTTGTGGAAAAAGCTTGTTACGCACTTTATCTGAATAGCTTTTAGGAAGAACTAAAAAAACCAAACTGCCTATAGCAATTGACGTGAAGTACACGCTATCTAATGGCAACGTTGCGTCATAAAATAAAAAAAACACACTCGGCAAAATGCTACCAATTGCTACACCAAATCTCCCTGCACGAGCCCCCATACCTGCACAAAGCCCCGTTAAGGTTGCAACCGACAACATCCCTGTAAAAGATAACTTTGCCACACCTATAAGTGCTCCTAATACCGCTCCTATTACAGTAGCTAGCGGCACACTTCCCACGGATGCACCAAAACAAATAAGTAGTTGTAATAAAAAAATGGGTAGAGAAAAATAGCTAATGACGACGGCTTGCATCCCCGTAAGCATAGCCGCAAATACAACTAACGCTGAGCCTAACCGTTCATATGTCCAATGGCTTGTAAACCACTCATAGGAGTTAACAAAAAGCACTTGCATAAATAACGTCATAATGAGCGCTAAAGCTACTTCACATCCTACATAAAATTGTACAAGCACTGGCGGAAGCCCTTGGTGCATTACTCCTTGCCATAATACTTGTACGATAAGTACTGCAAGTGAAACGGCAATACTTTGAGGTAACTGCCAATATCGGAAACGTTGTATACATTCATACATGCCTATTTGTAATGCTAGAATGAGGACTTGTCCAAAACCAAGGAAATAACAGCCTATTAAACCGCCTATTAAGACGAACTTCGCATACTCTTTATATTTACTGCGAATAATCGCCCAAAACGGGACAGAGAAAGGTACAGCTGCTTCAAACACCACAGATTGAGCTAAAAAAAAGGATGTTAAGAAAAATAGGGAACCTATCAGCAATTGCCTTTTTCTTGCCCCCGATTTTTGGTCGTCTACATTCGCTGTTTCATACCATTCAACACTAGTCATTACATAATCCCCTTTCTACACTTTTTCGTTATTATAAGAAATTATGTGTGGAAAGATTGTCTGACGATGGCAAAAAAAAATATAAACATTTCGACGAATACATATGCATAAATACGTTAATTGTCAGCAAGTACTAAAAAAATAGGATACTGTGCAAAATTACAGTAAATATTTTTCGGAATATTCTATTATTACGTGTTTTTATGGTGCTAACGTCATTTTTTGCGCTGATATTCATGCGCTCACGGTGTTTGTTTTCATGCAAATAGATGCTTTTTCATTTTTTTAAGATTTTTATTAAACTTTTTTCATAAAGAATATTGACACTTAGTTTAATGGATTGTATTATTTAACTTGTCCTTAAAAAAGAAATGCGGAAGTAGTTCAGTGGTAGAACACCACCTTGCCAAGGTGGGGGTCGCGAGTTCGAACCTCGTCTTCCGCTCCAATAACATTTCGGCGGCCTAGCTCAGCTGGCTAGAGCGTACGGTTCATACCCGTAAGGTCGGGGGTTCGATCCCCTCGGCCGCCACCATAATTGGCCCCTTGGTCAAGCGGTTAAGACACCGCCCTTTCACGGCGGTAACACGGGTTCGAATCCCGTAGGGGTCATACTGCAAAACGTCTTAGAAGTAGCTTCTAAGACGTTTAAATTGTCGACAAAAGGCATCAAGAGTGAATTTAAACTCCTTGATGCCTTTTGTCATTTTTTATGTTTTTAGAAATACTGAATTGAAATCTTTTGTAAACAAGGACTGACATACTTGCTGAGCATCACATGGCAAGCCCACCCTCAGCGAAAATCAACATCCATATTAATCGGTTACAATACCGTACCAATTGACATCAGCACTTTTAGTATGCCTCTTTTCTAAAACTGTGGCATACTTATGATAAAATGCACATGTTATTAGGAGGTTACCTTTCTTTGAGTTTATTAACGAAAGCAGCTTTAATTTGCGGGAGTGGCTCCATGATTATTCTCGTATCCATACTCATTAACTTACCGTTTGCCATACAAATATTTTTACTCCTTACTGGGCTAGTCGTAAGCGTATACGGCGTGTACTTACTCGTAAAAATGGTGTCCCAGCCAGCGGAAAAGACAGTTAAAACAACACAGGAGCAACCTGCACCTGCTCCTAAGAAGAAGAAAAGACCAACCTCAACATTATAAGGTGTTTTCTTTATTTGCGTAGTTTCAATCTTTTGGAATTACGTTTTTTTGACCCTTATCATTCCAAATGTACATATTCTATTGACTTTAAACCAAAAAAGATTAGCCTTTGTCATAAACAAAAGCTAATCTCCGTTCTATTTAATACACTTTTTCTACGATTAAAACAGTCAGCAAACTACCCTCTTCTAGCCCCGCGACCACCACGTTTTGACTCTGTAGCACGTTTTAATGTTGCTAAACGCTCATCACTATCTTTTAAGAAACGTGCCATTTTTTGCTCAAAGTTTTCCTTCGGCTGATGGCGTTCGTTACGATCGTTAGAACGATTGTCACGACGCGGACGTTGAGGACGCTCTGGTCTCTCAGCTTGAGGCTTTGCTTTACGGATTGAAAGACCGATCTTTCCATCCGCTTCAACATTCATCACTTTTACTTCAACTTCATCTCCAACTTTTAGATGCTCATTGATATCTTTTACATAATTGTCAGCAACTTCACTGATGTGTACTAAGCCTGTTTTGCCGTCTGGCAGCTCAACGAATGCTCCAAAATTTGTGATTCCTGTTACTTTACCTTGTACCTTGCTGCCTACTTCAATTGACATAAAAAAAATGCTCCTCCTTAAAAATTAAGCGACTCTTTTGAGCCATGTAATCAATTTAATCAAACTTTTTACTTCAATAAGTTTCTCTTTTCATTATATATAACTAAAAAAGAGTGTCAACAATACATAGCTTTTCAGTCGTCTTTTTTATCTTCCTTATCTGGCATAATGAAAATAATTTCGCCTTCCTCAGATAAGAAGTACTCTTTACGCAATAACTTTGCAATATACTCATCATCTTCTAATTGTTTAATTTTAAGATTGAGTGAATCCTGTTCCTCTTTTACCTTCATCAAATGCTGATTGGCTTCTTCTTTTTTCTTTTCCTTTGTAGCTAGCGTTTCAGACTGATGGGCAAGTATATTTAAGAGAAAGGCGATGATAACGACTGGCGCAATCGCAAAAAAGACAATACGACGCATTTTTCGTTTACGCGATTGCACTTTACGATTTATAGCTTTATCCGTGTTACGGACATAGTCATTATCAAGCTTGGTGTAGTTTTTCTGTTCATCTTTTGATGAATGACGTCTAGTCATGCCCGCACCTCCGAAGTTATTGTTGTCTTTTATTATACTTGATATATCGAATTTTTTTTAATAAAGTGTAGGACAAATACGAATAAATTTTGACAAAAGGCCTTAAGACGAACGCAGCAATTTTAATGAATATCTGTAATATTTGTCGAATAATAGCGATTATTAATCGGACAATAAACCAAAAAGGTCTCCACGTTATATTCACTACAATGCGTGCCATGAAACGTAAAAAGGTTTGAAAAAAAGTCTGATATAAAAATATACCAGCAATCTGCGCTAGCGGGTCGTAAGCCCGCCACGCGCCATCTTTTAGCCAAAATAATAAATAATACGTTAACCCTCCAAGCAGAATCCATGTCAGTAGCTCTAACACCATCATCCACTTTCGAAGGCTTGACTTTTTTGGAGTTGAAAAAACTATGAGCCTTACACTATCAATAATAAATCCAACTGCTATACCGCTCACAACCATGACTAATAGCTGAACGAATTGCTGACTAACAATCATCCAAACAATTTATGAAGGAAACCTTTCGAGAAGCCACTTTCCTCCTCGTCATACTGCAAGGTTTTTACAGTTCCTTCAAGTGTCAATAACCCTTTGTCAACATCTAAGTGAACGATATGCAGTTCCTCTCCACGAATCAATAAATGCCCTTGGGACGTCTTGATAAAAAACTCTTCCTGATCAAAGCGTTCAATTGATTTTACAGAAGTCATGTCCATTCTTTTACGATTACGAATCGTTAAAATATGCTCTCCAGATGGAATTGTGTAACGATTACTTTCTTGATGTAGCGTCATTTTTTTCCTCCTTTAGTCGTCCTAGCTTCTGTTCACTTTATGCGGACAACCTTCAAAGCATGACAAACTTTATGGAAGTTGCCTTACTTTTAAGAAGAAAAATTTACAACGTTACCTACTCTGCTATCCATGACACTTTGGCAAAACTGCCATTCAGATTGTTGGCAATCCTGCACATCTATATATTATCACTAGCACCTTCTCGTCTTTTTAGCTAGCGTTTTGCCCGCCTACATTAGCGGCAGGTTTCTACTAAAGTAATTTTTATTAGTCCTCATCATCAATAAATTCAGGCTCAACCTTTTCAAGACGCTCTTCTTTTAAAATTGTAAACATCTTTGCTGCATCTTCTTTTTTCACTGTATCACGCAATTCTTCCACACGTGCTGTGACAATTTTTTGACCGAAGCGAATCGCTAATTCATCGCCAACCTTCACACTGCTACTAGCCTTCGCTACTTTACCATTAATAGTAATACGACCTTGGTCAGCGACTTCTTTTGCTAACGTACGTCGTTTGATTAATCGTGAAACTTTTAAAAATTTATCTAATCGCATGTTTTTACTCCTTCTCAAGCTGCTTGGCTTCATCCCAAAAAGCATCTAATTGTTCTAGTGTATAATTTGAAAATGGCTGACCGCTCGCCTTTACCTTCGCTTCAACATAGCCAAAACGTCGTGCAAATTTCTCATTTGCATGCAACATTGCTTCTTCAGGTGATAGCTTATAAAAGCGCGCTAAGTTTACAAGTGTAAACAAAACATCGCCAAATTCATCGAGTCGTGTTCCATTAGACCCTTTCGCCACTTCCTGACGAAATTCCTGCCACTCTTCCGCAAACTTATCCCAAGCACCTTCTACATCTGGCCAATCAAAGCCAACTTTTGCAGCCTTTTTTTGATAATTGTATGCCGTTTGCAACGCGGATGACGGGCGGTATTCTTCTTCCAGCAGTGGCTTGTCACTAATACCCTTTTCTTCTGCCTTAATCGCTTCCCAATTAGCGACAACACCTTCTGCATCCTCTACTGATACATCTCCAAATACATGAGGATGTCGACGAATCATTTTTTCACTAACGGAAGCCAACACGTCCTCAAGTGTGAAGTAGCCTTGATCTTCTCCAATTTGTGCATGTAAAAATACTTGTAGTAACACATCTCCAAGTTCTTCAATCATCGCAAAATCATCTTCTGCATCTACAGCGGCCAAATATTCATGTGCTTCTTCCAATAAATATTTTTTAAGTGATTCATGTGTTTGTTTTCGATCCCATGGGCAGCCATTTGGCCCACGTAAAGTAGCAATTATTTGGCGGAATGTTGTCCAATCACGTAAAGCCTCTTCCTGTGATGTGACTGGAGGTACATAAACCGTTGTTAAATTATTTACTTCAACGCTTTGATCTAGCTCATACAGTGGCACTGTTACAAGCTTTTCTTGTGAGGAACCCGCTGCTGTAACAACGGTTACCGGATATTCATCATCATATTTTTCCATTAAAGTAAGCTTTACTTCAGATGCACTAAATGTATCATATACCTGCGCAATTAAAATGTGCTGACGCATATTAATGTCATGCATGGAAAAGCTAGTGCCATCAAGTAATTGAAAGCCCTCAATCGGATCGATTTTTAACGCACCAAAAATAGGATCTAAGAAGCTTTGTCCGCCTTCAATCACTACCTTCACTTTACCTTCATCCGCAGCTTGAATCAGTAATTGCACTGTTTGCTCTGCCACTAGCGGATGGCCTGGCACAGCATACATAACATCTCCAATTTTAGTCGCTTCAATTAATCGTTGTGCAATTTCTTCATACACTGGCTGGAACGTATGATGCTTTTCATATATTGCATCAAAGCTTTCAAATTGTAAGCCTTCGTTAGCTAACTCATCTAATACTGGATGATCCACCGTCCGAACAAATAACTTTTCGGCTGCCATTAATTTTTTATAAACGCCCATTTGCAACTGATTGAAATCACCAGCGCCAAGACCAATTATTGTTAAAGTATTATTCATTCATTCCACCTACTTCTTTCGATTTAACCATAGTTGATACACTGCCATTCTTCGACCGAAAGGCAGTAGATACCATTCTTTTTCAGCCAGTACTCGTAGCTTGGCAATGCACGTAACCATAACAAATGCACCAATACAAACCGCACTAAAACCAGCAACCACTGCCACTAAACGTTGAGATAATAAACCATCTAATAAAGATGGGGTAATTTGAAGCCAAAGTATGACTGCTATTGCCATACATAATGATGCAATGCTAATCTTTTTGTAAAAACTAGCAGGTGCTAATTGCATACCCGTTAATTTTTTTAAGTAAAAAACAAGCGCTAACGCTGTGAACAAAAGGCCCACATTATTTGCAATAGCAGCACCTAAAACACCTAATGTCCTAATTGTGAACACATTTAGCAGCACTTTCAACGAAAAACCTGTCAATAAAAACAGGGCTGGCTTTTTTAATTTCCCAAAACCTTGCAAAATCGCTGTAAATGTCAAAATAATAGACAACGGTACAATTTGGAGTACATATAGCATCAGTACTTCCGATAATGCATCTGTTTTAAACAGCATTGTATTTATATAAGGCATTACTAATATTAACCCTAGTGAAGCAGCCCAGCCAAATAATATAGAAGCTCTATATGTCAACTGTATAAATGGCAACGCACTACGTCCATTCTGCTTATTTGACATATGGGCAACGAGCGGAACGATTGCTAGAGATAATGAGGCAGCAATGACAACACCAAGTTGCACTAATGGTTGTCCACGATCGTAAATCCCTTTCGTTTCCTTCGCTATCGTGTGGTCCATCCCGCTATCTATTAATAGCGAATAGATAGTAAAAGAATCGACTAGTTGATAACCAAGCAGTAATAAACTACTCATACTTACACTTAAACTTAGTAGTGTCACTTCTTTTAACACCGGAAAACTGGCTAAGCGTTGTTGCTGTTTTCCTATAAATGAACCAAAGCGTTTTCTAAAGAGATACGCAATTAATAATAAGCCTACGCCTTCTCCAATAACAGTCCCGATAATCGCCATTTGGCCAGCACCGTAGAGAGATTTTGACGTCGCCATTATGATAAATGTACCGGTCAAAATAACAGAAACCCTTACCGTTTGCTCCAAAACTTGTGCATAAGCAATTGGCTCCATAATCCCTCTGGATTGAAAGCCTCCCTTAAAAATAGCAAGTGCCGGCATAACCAATACAATAAACGACCCCGTCCGTAATAAAGGAGCAAGATTTGCATCTCCCATCATTTTCGCAATGACGTCCGCACCAGCAAATAATGCAACAAAAAATACCAAGGAGAGTATCGTTAAATAACGAAATATAATCCGCATAATGCTTCGTCTTCTCTGTGTACGTTCTTCCACATCGACCACACAATCATTATCGGCCAGCATTTTGGAAATTGCTACAGCAAAACCACTCGATGTCCATACTACAAATATGGATATTACAGGATACACTTGTTGGTAAATATAAAATCCTTCGTCACCTACAAGGTTTTGAAAAGGCACACGATAAATTGCGCTTAAAATCTTCACAATGAGTGCCGCAATTGTTAATAATGCTGCACCCTTCATGTAACTTTTCATACCAAATCGTTCCGACATACATTGTCCTCTTTCCTTCGTTTAACAATGCCAATAGTATAGCATACCTCAAAAGTTTGACGCTCACCTGAACAAGCTTTGCTATCGCAAAGCTTTATGTATACAAAAAAAGTTATTGTTCACCCTAAAAAGAGTTATGACAATAACTTTCGATGTTCATTAATTATTCATTTGTTTTGCTAAGAAGTTAGCAGCTGTTTCCACAACTTTTACTTCTACTTCGCCAACAAAATGTACTTTAGATAAAACAATGATACAACCAATAGGATCCCCGTTCACCATAATTGGTGTTGCACAATAGGATTTAACTTGCTCATATTGTCCAGGAACAATTTCAATTGTTGTTTCCATCTTCTCAATTTTTGTTGAACGCTCGTCCATAAAACCTTCTGCGAAGGATGTAATACGACGATTAATGTATTCCTTCTTACCAATCCCTGCAACAGCGATTACTTCGTCTCGGTCTGTTACAAATGCCGGCGTGCCTAGTGTTTCATATAATGTTTCCACATATTCACGGGCGAATTCTCCTAAATCATTAATTGGAGAATATTTTTTCAAAATGATTTCACCTTCACGGTCCGTATAAATTTCTAACGGGTCACCTTCACGAATACGTAGCGTTCTACGAATTTCCTTTGGTATTACCACACGTCCTAAATCATCTATACGACGAACAATTCCTGTTGCTTTCATGCTAAACTGCCTCGCTTTCGTATTCATTAAAATTTTTCTTCAACAATAGTATGGTTTTTCTTGAGACAATCTATGCAAAAAATGAACGAAAAGGATTATGAATCCAACATTATTTTTTTTAATAAAAATTTGTCTTTTCATACAATAAGGCTGAACTTGCCAATTTGTCAACAAGTTCAGCCTTTTTTCACATATTTTTTTTGGAATTTGCAATAATCTGCATTATTTCTTCTAATATATCAAAATGATGGTATTTTATGCATTTACGCTCATCAATTGTCAATATCAATTGCATACTATCCATACCGAAGCCAACAGCTCGCTCAAATTTCATCGTCTCGCTTACAATTTTACTTCCATCCACCTTGGCTGAACCTTCCTCAGATAGCAAAATGGAGATGACCTTTTGCTTTTCCTTAATAGAAGAAACGCCCATTTCTAATCCCCAAATCTTCATGCGTGCAATACGCAGCAATCGTTCTGTTTCAATTGGTAAATCACCAAAACGGTCTTGTAATTCTTCCATAATTTCTTCGTATTCATCCACTTGGTCCATCGCTTTAATGCGCTTATACATCTGAATTTTTTGATAGCCGTCTGGTATATACGCATCAGGAATGTAAGCATCAACGTTGAGTAAGATCTCTATCTCTGGTTTCTCTTCTTTTTTCACGCCAGTTTGTCGCTCTGCAATGGCCTCTTCTAGCATTTGGGAGTACAAGTCAAAACCAACTGAATCAATAAAGCCATGTTGTTGCGCCCCCAATAAATTGCCAGCCCCTCGAATGGATAAATCACGCATAGCAATTTTAAATCCAGATCCGAGCTCTGTGAACTCTTTTATCGCTTGTAATCGTTGCTCAGCTACATCTGTAAGTACTTTGTCACGTTGATACATAAAGTAAGCGTATGCCACTCGATTTGAGCGACCTACACGGCCACGTAATTGGTAGAGCTGTGCTAATCCCATGCGATCTGCATCATGGACAATCAGTGTGTTTACATTTGGAATATCAACACCTGTTTCGATAATTGTAGTCGTTACTAAAACATCATAATCCCCTTCAATAAAGGCTAAAATCACAGATTCCAATTGCGATTCCGTCATTTTGCCATGAGCATAGCCGATACGCGCTTCTGGGACAAGCATTTGAATCTCCTCAACTTTACGTGCCATATCCTCTACTCGATTGTATAAGTAAAATACTTGACCACCACGCGCCATTTCTCGCTCAATGGCTTCGCGCACAAGTGCCCCACTATGCTCCATAACATAGGTTTGTACTGGGAATCGATTGGCAGGAGGTGTCTCAATAACCGATAAATCACGAACACCTACCATAGACATATGCAACGTTCTCGGAATAGGCGTTGCGGTTAATGTTAAAACGTCCACATTCGTTTTTAATTGTTTTATTTTTTCCTTATGAGTAACACCAAAACGCTGTTCTTCATCTACAATTAATAGGCCAAGATCTTGGAACGTTAAATCTTTAGATAAGATTCTATGAGTCCCTATTACAATATCTACTTGCCCTTCTTTCAATCCTTTTAAAGTCGCTACTTGCTCTTTTTTCGTACGGAAACGAGATAATAAGCCGACATTGATAGCAAAATCCTGAAATCTATCACGGATTGTCTCGTAGTGTTGTTGCGCTAAAATCGTCGTAGGTACTAAAAAGGCAACTTGTTTACCGTCCTGAATGGCTTTAAAAGCTGCACGAATGGCTACTTCGGTTTTACCATAACCTACGTCACCACATACAAGGCGGTCCATCGGGCGTTCACGTTCCATATCACGTTTCACTTCCACTATGGAACGAAGCTGATCCTCAGTTTCTTCATAAGGGAACGATGCCTCAAAATTACGTTGATCGTCATTATCCGGTGCGAAAGCATGCCCTTTTTCGGCTTCCCGCTTGGCGTATAGCTTTATTAAATCATCTGCAATATCTTGTACGGCAGAGGAAACCTTTGCTTTCGCTTTTTTCCACTCTGCTCCACCTAATTTATGTAGCTTCGGTTCGCGGTCTTCAGATGCCACATATTTTTGAATTAAATCGATTTGCTCCACAGGTACATATAATTTATCGTCTGCACGATAGCGTATATGCAAGTAATCCTTATGTGTGCCATTAACTACTAGCGTTTCTACACCAATGTATTTCCCAATCCCATGATGCACATGCACGACAAAGTCGCCAGCTTTAATTTCTGTATAGCTTTTAATACGCTCTGCATTTGTCATCTTTTGAGGGCGTGATTTTTTCTTTGCTTGTTGTTTAAATAATTCATCCTCTGTCACAATTGCCAAACGTTGCAATGGTAGTTCAAAACCACTCGATAATCCGCCTTCTACAATGTACAGACCTGGTTCATTAGGCTCTCCAATTGTTGCATGAATATCATATTCCTCAAGCATTTCCTGTACACGTTTCACACGGTTTTTATCTCTGGCAACGATTAGAACGGTAAATTTACCAAGCTGCCATCGTTCAACTTCACTTTGTAATAATGCCATTTGTCCATGGAATTGTTGCATCGGTTTACATGAAAAATTAGTCGTTTTAGAAAAGGTAATACCCGCAAACGTACGAGAAAATAGCGAGAAATAAAGCTTCTGCTGCGACAGCATCGCCAGTATTTCCTTTAAAGAAAAGGCTGGTTTCACATCATGTACCATTTTCCCCTCTTCAATTAACGATAAAAACCATTCTTCCTCTTCACGTTCCCATGCATCCATTACTTCTTGAATACGACCTAGCTCATCAAATAATACAATGCCATTTTGTGCAAAATAGTCGCCTAAATAAGCTGTTTTATCATATAGCAACGAGCCATATTTATTTACAAAGTCAGGTAAGTTCCCTTGTTGCAACAATTCAATATCATACTGAATATGTTGATACAGCAGCTCTTTTGTCTCCTGCTTCTTAACTTTTTTCAAGCTTGTCGCTAGCGCACTTTCTAATCGACCTGCTAAAGCAATTCGCTCTTCCATTGTCAAAATTACTTCTGATGCAGGTAAAATACGCACTTCTCGCAATTTATCAATCGAACGCTGGTCATCCGCAGAAAATGTACGAATGGAGTCCACTTCTGTATCAAATAACTCAATTCGAATCGGCGCCTCTAAATAGGGAGGATAAATATCCAAAATCCCTCCACGCAACGCAAACTCCCCAGGTGTCGTTACCATTGAATTACGAACATAGCCCATAGCTACGAGCGTCTGTAACCATTCCTCAATTTGTACTTCTTGTCCGACTGCTGTCTGTAAAAAATAATGAATCCACTGCTCTTTTGGCGGCATCATTTTTCTTAAACCAGCAATCGGGATAATATAAACAGCTTTTTCACCTCTCGCTAGGCAATCAAGCGTCGCGATACGCTCTGCTCGAAGCTCTGGCGAGGCAACTGCTAAGTCAGCAGCAATAAATTCATCCGCTGGGTAATAGTGAACATGTTCCTCTCCTAATAACCCAACAAGCTCATCCGCCATCTTTTGCGCCTGCAATAAATTGGGTGACACAATATAGATGGGTTTTTGCACATGTTCAAATAACGCATCAACCATAACTGGTCGTGCGCTTCCTGTTAAACCTGTAATAAGCTGTGATGCTGTATTGCCGCTCTGAATCTCCTGTAAAAATGATGTGATATGTTTGTCCTGCGACACAAGCTGTCGTAAAACTTCCACAGTCAAAAGCTCCTTTCAGCGCGAAAATTCTAATTATTCAATGTGTTTTATACTATTAATCTAGTACAATATTACACATTCCCATTGTCTAATTATCATGTTCACCTTTGTGTAATTGTCCTAGTCAGTTCACTTTTAGTTTAAAAAGATGACTCTCTAATCATTCATCTGTATCGATTTTTTTCATATTATTAAAAGCAGTGTAACCATGTGCTTCAAAAAATAAAAACGGAAAAAGCTTTGGACGCACACATTGTGCGCCAAAGCATCCTTCCAATTATTGAATCCATTTATTGAGTGCGTGATAATCTGGATATTGTCTAAGCGAATCCTCACATTGCTCACAAATGCAGTGGACGGTTGTTTCACCATGTTGATTCTTTTCAACATAATCGTCTGCCTCACCTAACTCAAAAATATGCAACTTTCGAATTGTATCATCTGCATCAAATGGTAGTGTTCCTATTTCTACTTCACAATGCCTACACCGGTAGCGAATTGCCATCTCCAAATCATCCTCCTTTAAGCAACTTACTACTTAAAGTATAGACATTTAGGAAAAAGATTATGCACCGTTAAATTGGTTCATCACATCAAGAAATGGTTTTGAAAGAGACGCTTCTATTGCATGAACACTATTATCAATAGCATCAGCCATAATAATATTCTCTTCTTTAGAAAACTTAGATAGCACATAATCCGCTACCTTCATGCCTGCTGGTGGGCGACTCACACCAATACGAATTCGGTTAAATTCCTGTGTTCCTAAATGCTGAATTAACGATTTAATACCATTATGCCCGCCCGCACTGCCTTTTTGACGCAAACGCAATTTGCCTGTTTCTAAATCTAAATCATCATAAATAACGATTAGATCCTTCACATCAATATCAAAATAGTCCATAAGAGGTCTAACACATTCACCTGATAAATTCATATATGTTAAAGGCTTAACAAGTAGAACCTTTCCTTCAGGACGATGTACAGTAGCATACATGCCATTAAATTTCGAATTCGTTAATGGTGCATCCCACTTTTTCGCTAATGCATCTATGACATCAAAGCCAATATTATGTCTTGTATGCTCATAAGGTTTACCTGGATTTCCTAAACCAACGATAATTTTCATAAGTACCTCACTTCTTTCAATCTAATAGTCATTATTTTACCATACTGCGCTCTAAGAAAGCATTTCGTTCATATCAGTTCTGAACAATTATCCGTATGCTAAAAATCCATTAGCCTTTAATCTCACTGTCGCTTTTTCAATAAAAAAAGACTATCAAGTCCGTCTTTTACGACTTCCTCGATAGCCTTCCCTACTAACGTCTATTTAACCTTATGCCTCAACGCTTTCTTCGACCTCTTCATCTTCTGCCGATACGGTTGGCGCCATAATTGTTGCTAAGATATGATCATCTTCGTTCACAATGTCAAAATCTACTTGATTGCGAATATCCGCTACCATGATAGATTCTCCAATTGCTAGTTTCGTAATATCAATTTCTAATGTTTCCGGAATATCAGTAGGTTTTACTTTAATTTTTACTTCTAAGTTTGGCTGCATTAAAATGCCACCTTCACTTACACCAACGGATTCTCCAGTAAGTGTTACTGCTACATCTACTTCTAATTCTTCAGTCATATTAATTGCTAAAAAATCAACATGATTCACTTCATCTTTCAGTGTACATTTTTGTACTTCTGATACAACGACATTTACCCGTTCACCATCTAACTCCACCGGAATAACACCATTACGCCCATTTTTTTGAACGAATTGTCTAAATTCTTTCGCTGAAATAGAAATTGGGGTTGAATCTAGTTTGTAGCCATAAATAACAGCAGGAATGGCTCCCCCTTTTCTAAGTTGGGTTAATGTCGAACGATGCCCAGTTTCGCGCTTATTTACACTTAACACGGTACTCATATCTATACCTTCCCCTTCCAAGAAAAATTAATAATTTATTTCACCGTAGTCGCAACCTATTTACAGAATTTTAATATAAATATTTATTTGTTCTGTTAAGAGTCTTTGACAACGCTGAATTTTTTTATAATATTTACATTCTTTTTATATATGAATGCAAATATTAAGCAGTAACAATTACTATTATACCCCTTAATGAGAATCTTCACACGTAACTGCTACGCAAAAAGGACAAATCTACTCATAAATGTAGATTTGTCCTTTTTTTGTCACATATTATGCTAATTCTTTTACATAAAACTAAATTAAATCCCATAATTTGTATTTCCAGCTTTACAGATAACCATTTTAAAAGCTTTAAAATAAATACAATATATATTTTTTGCTAAGCTAAGGCGCTCACTTTCCTTCGATGGAGTTCGCCGCCTTTTGCTTTATGAAAATGCATCTGTCCCGAAAAACATTATGAACTGAACTTAATTAATCGAATAAAGTACTTACTGATTTGTTTTCGTAAACGCGAGAAATTGCATCTGCCATTAATTTAGCTACTGAAAGCTCTGTAATTTTTGGTGATTTTTTCTCTTCAGAAAGTTGAATTGTATTTGTTACTACTAATTCTTTAATTGCAGAGTTTTCAATACGCTCGATAGCTGGACCAGAAAGTACTGGATGTGAGCAACATGCATACACTTCTTTTGCACCCGCAGCACGTAATGCATCAGCGCCAATCGTAATTGTACCTGCAGTATCGATAATATCATCAATCAAGATTGCCACTTTACCATCAACATTACCAACGATGTTCATCACTTCTGCAACATTTGGTTTTGGACGGCGTTTGTCAATAATTGCAATTGGTGCTTTTAAACGTTCTGCCATTTTACGTGCACGTGTTACTCCACCATGGTCAGGTGAAACAATTACGATTTCCTCAGCAGGAATACCTTTTGATTTGAAATAATCAGATAGTAAAGGTACCGCCATTAAGTGATCGATTAAAATATCAAAGAAACCTTGGATTTGTGGTGCATGTAAATCTAAAACGATAACACGTGTTGCACCAGCCGTTTCAAGTAAGTTTGCCACTAATTTAGCTGTAATTGGCTCACGCGCTTTTGCTTTACGGTCTTGACGAGCATAACCATAGTAAGGCATTACAACGTTAACTGTACGTGCAGATGCGCGTTTTACAGCATCTACCATAATTAAAAGCTCCATTAAATGTTCGTTTACAGGTGCAGAAGTTGACTGCACGATAAACACGTCACAACCACGAATACTTTCTTCAATGCTAATTTGAATCTCTCCATCGCTAAAGTGCTTAACAGAAGATTTCCCTAATTCAACTCCCATTTCTTGCGCAATTTCTTGGGCAAGTGGATTATTAGAATTGAGTGAAAATATTTTTAATTGTGAGTTTGCATATTGATACGGCATGATGGCCTCCTGTTTAGTTGATAATTATTTTGAATTTAATTTGCTTACATAATTCGGTTTGTTTTCTTGTCTTGCACGAGCAATTGCTAGCGCATCTTCAGGAACTTCTTTTGTAATTGTAGATCCTGCTGCAATAAATGAACCTTTTCCAACTTTCACTGGCGCTACTAAGTTAGTATTACATCCTACAAATACATCATCTTCAATAATTGTTTGGAATTTGTTTTTCCCATCATAGTTCACTGTAATAGAACCACAGCCAACATTGACGTTATTTCCTATTTCAGCATCTCCAATATAGCTTAAATGGGATACTTTTGTGTCATGACCTAGTGTACTTTTCTTCACTTCTACAAAGTTACCGATTTTAACATGGCTACCGATATCAGATAGTGGACGAATATGTGCAAATGGTCCAATCGTTGTATCTTCCGCTACAGTGCTTTCTCTTACAACAGAGGAATGTACTGAAGTACGGTCACCGATACGACTATCAATAATTTGTGAATTTGGGCCAATAATACAATCTTCTCCTATTACCGTTGCTCCTTCAATCATAGAGCCAGGATGTAGAACAGTATCACGTCCAATGACTGCGTCTGAACTAATGTAAGTAGCAGTTGGGTTAATGATTGTTACACCATTACGCATATGACGTTCATTAATACGTGCACGCATTAACGTTTCCGCCTGTGACAATGCCACACGGTCATTGACACCGAGTGTTTCTTCAAAATCATCGGTTACATATGCTCCAACGATATCGCCTTGCTTTTGTAAAATTTCAATTACATCAGGTAAATAATACTCGCCCTGTGCATTGTCATTTTTCACAAGCTTTAACGTCTCAAACAACGCCTTGTTATCGAAGCAGTATGTCCCCGTATTAATTTCTTTTACTCGTTGCTGCTCTACACTTGCATCTTTTTGTTCAACAATTTGTTCCACCTGTCCATTATCGCCACGTAAAATACGACCATAGCCAGTTGGATTTTCAGCAACAGCTGTTAAAATTGTCGCTTTTGCATTATTTGCTAGATGATGCTCAAATAACGCTTTCATCGTTTCAGGACGAATAAGTGGCGTATCACCGCAAACAACTAATGTTGTTCCTTGCTCGCTACCTAAAATTGACTCTGCTTGTTGTACTGCATGTGCTGTACCTAGTTGTTCAGCTTGTAAAACATACTCACTTTTATCGCCAAGTTGTTGTTTTACTTTTTCTGCACCATGTCCTACAACCGTTACGATGCGCTCGACATCTAACGTTTGAATGTGATCCACTACATGTTGTACCATGGGCTTCCCACATACTGGATGGAGCACTTTATATAATTTGGACTTCATACGTGTACCTTGACCTGCAGCCAAAATGACAGCAAAAATATTGCTCATCAGTAAGTCCTCCAATACGCTCATTTTCTCTTATGACTATATAGCAAAATTCATCTATTTTCAAGGCATGTAGAATTGACTAAAAAGTGAATTCCTAAATCAAACACGGCTTATGCTCGATTGTTATCAGCTATGCACTAAAATCTGCCCGTTTTCTCTTTTTTGAAAAATAAAAAGAACCCTTCATTCATTGAGGAGTTCTTTCTATTTTTCATCGCCAAAAAGTCCTTATTTTGTAAATAACCTTTGAGCGAACATTTATTTTCATAAAACTATACGCCAATTCCTTCTAATTCGGCTGCTTGTTCTGACTCAGGCGTGTCGCTTGAGTTATGATAAGCGTTTAAAATAATCTCTTGAATTTTGTTACGTGTCGTTGAATTAATCGGATGCGCAATATCTCTAAATTCTCCATCCGGTGTACGTTTACTTGGCATAGCAACGAATAAGCCTGTATTGCCATCAATTACACGGATATCATGTACCACAAACTCATTGTCGAGTGTAATGGAAGCAATCGCACGCATGCGACCATCCGTTTGAACATGACGTAATCTCACATCAGTGACTTCCATTTTCTCACCACCTCTCTTCTTAGATGCCTAAATGAAAATATTTATATTCCTATTACCGAATATTTTCCTTTTCATAGTCTAACAAATTTTCTAAAAAATTTGAATACTTCATTTTTAATTCACTATAATATTTTCTCTAGTTCATCGTAAATTTGACAATAGTTTGTCAAATTTTTGGAAAACTAACGAATCTTTTATGTTTTTCTGTAATCCAGTTATATTTTCTAAGTAAACAATTTTTAGATTTCTAAGATAAGTACTTAAAATGGCACTCGTAAGAAATTGTGAGTATTAGTAAAAAACCCTTTAAAAGAGTTATTGTTCTTCTAAAGGGTGCTTATGTTATTTTACAACAGCTATTACTTCTATTTCGACTTTCACATCTTTTGGTAAACGAGCTACTTCCACTGCCGAACGAGCTGGCTTATGTTCGCCAAAGTGACTAGCGTAGACTTCGTTCATTGCCACAAAGTCATTCATATCCTTCATAAAGACAGTAGTTTTTACTACATTGTCTAATGATGAACCAGCAGCCTCTAACACTGCCTTTAGATTAGCAAATACTTGGTGTGTTTGAGCGGCGATATCACCCTCTACTAATTCCCCTGTTGCAGTAAGCGGAATTTGACCTGAACTATAAAACATCCCATTCACAATTATGCCTTGTGCATATGGTCCAATTGCTGCTGGTGCATTTGTTGTAGATACTACATTCATTTGTCATTTCTCCCTTTTTGTAAAATAATTTCCTTCACTTAATGCAATCGTACGATCTTTTTCATTTACCTCATGAAGCTTTACAAGTGAATAGTAATCATCTACTAAAGTTTCATCGGCATGCTCTGCTTCAACAAGAACCGCGATACCTGCTAGTTGACAGTCAAACTCTTCTAGTAGATTTTTCATACCGTTCATCGTACCTCCGACCTTCATAAAATCATCGGTAATCAGTACGCGCTGTCCACTCTTCATGCTTCTTTTTGATAATACCATTGTCTGAATTCTACGAGAAGAACCAGATACGTAGTTTATGCTGACTGTAGAACCTTCTGTTACTTTGCTGTCTCTACGTACAACTACTACCGGTACATTTAAATGCCTTGCTATGGCATGGGCAATAGATATCCCCTTTGTTGCCACTGTCATAATGACATCAATTTGTTGGTCAGCAAAAGCAGATGCAAAGACCTTACCAACTCGATTAATTAAATCTGGATTGCCCAGTAAATCCGTCATAAATAAATAGCCACCAGGTAACAAACGATCAGAATGTTCAAGTTCTGCTTTTAAATCCTGAATAACTAAACGAACTTCCTCTTCGGACATTTTAGGAATATACTTCACACCACCTGCAGCCCCTGGCACTGTTGTCAATAACCCGATTCCTTTTTCTTCGAAAGTTTCTTTTACAATCGTTAAATCTTCGCTAATTGAAGACTTTGCTGATTGATATAATTCTGAAAAATAAGTTAGCGGGATCAGCTGATGTGGATGTTCTAGTAAATAGTACGTCATATCAACTAGTCGTTCACTACGCTTCCATTTCATGCGACCCTCTCCTAAACACGAATATTTATAGGTAAAATTAACACAAATATGCGTTTTTAAGCAAGCGTATTTCGCTCCCCTAAAATGCGCACAGCATATACTTCTTCACAAAAGCCTCGTAAGCCATTGTAAATTCGACTTACACGAGCCTCACTATCCACAAGGCCAAAGACCGTGGGACCGCTTCCGCTCATTAATGTCGCATCTGCTCCAAAACGTCTCATCTGCTCTTTTAACATAATAACTTCTGGATGCAACTTAAATGTTACAGTTTCCAAAACATTTCCTAAAGATGCACATAATAGTTCATAATTATCCGTCTCAATCGCTTGAATCATTTGCTTTGTCTTTGGATGCTCAAGTCCTTCAACATTCAATCCGCCATATACTTCCGCTGTTGATACACCTATTTTAGGCTTGGCTAATACAACCCAACAGCTTGGCGGAGCAGGTAATTCTTGAATTTTTTCTCCACGTCCAGTTGCTAGCGCTGTACCTCCGTATACACAAAAAGATACATCAGAGCCGATTTTAGCACCAAGCTCTGCTAGCTCATCTATGGACAAGTTTAAATTCCAAAGTTCATTTAAGCCTTTTAGTGTCGCCGCTGCATCACTACTGCCTCCTGCAAGACCTGCAGCAATCGGTATTTCTTTTTCAATTGTAATGGATACACCTTGTCTAATGCCGTATGTATCTTTTATAAGACGCGCTGCTTGATAAGCAAAGTTGCGGTGATCATTTGGTACGAAATTATCCGTTGAAATAATTTCGATAACTCCATCTTCTCGAGATTCTAAGCTAATACGATCTGCCAAATCGACAGTCGTCATGACCATCTCCACTTCGTGATAATTATCTGGTCGTTTATAAAGAACATCTAATGTTAAATTAATTTTTGCAGGCGCCTTTACATAAAGCATCTTACTTCCTCCCTCATAACTACACGCAGAAACAGCCATTCATTTTTCGCGCAAGATAATTCATTTTATTTTACCATAATGAGAAAGCAAACTGAAAAAAGAACCGTTTTATAACGGTTCTCTCTCGTCAGTTGTTTTGTTGTGTTCAGCATAGGAAAACCTAGCTAAATGAAGTAAATAAATGTAAGTAACCTATTTTAGGCAAAGTAGACTACTTACGCTCTTGTTCACTGCTTGCTCTTTCTGCCATCTCAATGGCACGTTTCACCATATTACCAGCATCTCGAGCTTTAATGCCGCCCCAACCTTCTTTTTGCACAACATCATAAAATCCAAGTTCTTTGGCGATCTCTTCTTTTAAACGAGGTGACATGATACCTTTTCTAGGCATATAAACTCCTCCTTGTAACAACTGACGACATTAGTATGTCCGATAAAACGAAAAGCACTCATGTAGTTTTTGACATACATGAGTGCTCCAAAATATAGAAATAAGTACTAGAAACTATTTCGCGACAGCAGCCTTTGCTTCGTCCAAAAATGTAATCTCTACTGCCTCAGTTAAAATATCTGTGTAGCTATACGATACGCGCTTGCACGTATTGTCTTCTTGATCAAGCTCAACTACAAAAATTGCACGATATGTTTCACGCAATATTCCTGCACACTCGATCGTTTTCTTGCGACCACCGTTTGCTTTTAACTGCAAACGTTTACCCAAATGACAATCCAACGACTTTTTAATGTCCGCTAAAGTTTTTGGCATTTTCGCTTACACCTCACTAATACCTAGTATAAGTGATACGCCCAAAAATGTCAACAAAATATAATATTTTATCAGCCCTTCATAAATGTTGTCAACTTATTTTTTTTGAAAAAATACGTTTTTTTTTCATATCACATGAAAATGTAACAAAATTTTTTACTTTGCAAAGGTTGGATAAAGAGCATCTGCAAGCTTCCCAAACTCTTGAATGGAAAGTGTTTCACCTCGACGAGTTGGCTCAATATTTACAGATTCTAAAGCCTCGATGATTTTATCTTTATTGGCCTTACCATTTGGTAAACCAGATTGTAAATTATTTAAGATGGTTTTACGACGCTGTACAAATGACGCTCTTGTGACAACAAAAAGAAAATCCTCATCAATCACATTAACCGGTGGCGCATCATGCTTAATAAGACGAATAACTGCTGAATCTACATTTGGTTGTGGCATAAAAACAGTTTTCGGTACGGTCATCGCAATTTCAGCTTTCACGTAATACTGAATGGCAATCGATAATGAACCATATTCTTTTGTTCCTGGTTTCGCTGTAATACGATCCGCTACTTCTTTCTGCATCATCACCACAAAACCACGGATTGGTAGACGATCATTTAACAACTTCATTAAAATAGGCGTCGTAACATAATAGGGTAAATTAGCAACAACCATAATATCCTCAATACCTGGCATTTCTTCCTCAATTACTTTAGCAACGTCTGCTTTTAAAATATCGGAATGCACAATAGACACATTATTATATGGACTTAATGTATCGGCTAGTACTGGTAATAAACGCTGATCGATTTCAAACGATACGACCTTTTTTGCGCTGCGTGCCAAATGCTCCGTTAATGCGCCAATACCCGGACCTACTTCAATTGCACCACTGTTTTCTGTCAAATTCGCATGACTAACAATGTTTCTTAAAATGTTCGGATCAATTAAAAAATTTTGACCTAAGCTCTTTTTAAATGAAAATCCATATTTTTTTAAAATTTCTTGTGTTCGAATGGGTGTTGCAATATCCTTATGCATTATTATCCTCCTGATCTACCTGTGCGACAGCAGCACCAAATTGCTGTTCTGTTATTTGAAACATTTTCAATCTTTTATGAAGTTGTTTACCATTTGTTGCACCAATATTCAATATTTCGCCTAGACGATCACGGCGTCTTTTCGCCAATGGATGACCGATTAAACGAGCGGTCATTAAATCTTCTAGCGTAATATCATCGGTAATGGGCTCATTGCTATTTGGCGTATAGACAAGACTTAACGCTTCGCGAATATCCTCATCTGCCGCATGCTCAATGCCTAAACCTTTACCGTTTTTTGCAATTGTTTTCGATTTTGGTAAAAAGGCATGTTTTACCCCTGAGACATGTTGCTCAATAATAGCTCGAATTCGCCGTCCTGGATAATCAGGATCTGTAAACACAATAACTCCTCGTTTATCCTGTGCGTGCTGAATTCGTTTAAGCGTCTCCTCTGAAATTGCAGATCCATTTGTTTCAATAGTATCTGCTTGAACAGCTCGCTTAATGGCTGTTGTATCATCTTTTCCTTCAACGACAATGACTTCTTGAATTTGCAAAAAGGCTCCTCTTTTCTACCTTATCTTCAGACCATTTTACAACTGCCCTGTGTGATTGTACAGAAATACAAAGCTAGTCGGTTCTATACGTGAAAAAAGCTTTCCCGCCAGTCAATACAGGAAAGCCAATGCTTAGTGAAAAACATTTTGTTATATTTTACAATTTTTTTAATTTAATACTTTAATACGCACTTTCTTACGTCCCCAGTTGCGGGCTTGAGCATCTGTTTGTACAAGTATATCGATCTTATTACCCTTAATTGAACCACCAGTATCCCCAGCAACAGCTGTTCCATAACCTTCAACCCATACCTTTGAGCCAAGTTTAATAACGGATGGATCTACTGCGATTACCTTTAAGCCAGAACCTGAACGCAAGTTAATGCCAGTAGCTGATGTACCTGAACAGCCTTTACAATACGGTGTATAAGCTGTTGCCGTTACATAAAATTCTTTCCCACTAGCAGGCTCCGCTGAACCACGAGACACAGTTGTTGCGCTAGCTACTAATTTTTTTGCACCAACAGCAACCACTTGTTTCTTTGGCTCTTTTATGACGTTTTCAGATTGTAAATTTTTTGCCACAATTTTGCCGTTTTCTTTCACGACTTCATACGTTCGAGAAACTGTACCCTTCTCGCCCGTCGTGACAACTTTTTCTTTTCCTTTAAGCAAAGTAGCATCTTGCTTCTTTTCAATTGCGAAATCAATAGAGTCTTCCACTACATCGATAACCTTTTCTACGCGAACTACTGCGATTTTACTCTCTGGAGTGATAACGTCCTCCAGGTTATTCTCGACACGATCGAATTCATTAAGTTGAATTCCTTGTTGTTTTAAAAAGTTAGCGACCGTAGTCGAAGTGGACCAAACTTGTCTGTTTTCTAAACCATCGACAAGCGTTACCTGAAACGCTTTTTGAATATCGATTTTGTTATCTGCTCCTACTTCTGTATCCAAACCTTGCGCTAATGAATCATGTTCTGATACTTCGATATTTGCTTCCTTCAAAATGTCTTTCACTAGTTTTTCAGTTGTCCAAACTTTTGACTGATTTCCATCAACTGAAATTGTTACTTCTTTTGCCTGTTCCCAAGTAATTGCTAAACCATTAACAATTTTGGCATTCAGAGAGGGTGATATTTTGTCATGCGCTGCTACGTCTATATTTTGATTTTGTAATAGTTCTTCTACAGTTTTAGCATGTGTTGATACTTCAATTGCTTCTCCGTTAGCGTTAAGCGTTACGGATTTTTTAGTACCTTGATAAAGTACGAATGAAATTACTGACACAAACAGGACAAGTGAAACAATTCTTATCACTGTTTGCTTACTCCTCAATGATCCTAAGAACAAGTTTTTCATGGAATTATTTGACATGAAAAAACGCCTCCTTAATACAAAGTTGGATTATACGGACTAGATTTAGCACTGTCAACCCGAATGTATTTCAAAAAAATTTGACCATGCTATTTTAGCCAACCGCAAACACAGTATTGGAGGCACTTTAGCTAGTTAAACGTCAATCCTAAAAAATTTTTTTGCATTGGCAGTCGTTACATTGGCAACTTCCTCAATTGGTATTTCTTTTAAACGTGCAATTTCTTCTGCAACTAATGGCACCAATGCTGGTTCATTACGTTTACCACGATAAGGATGTGGAGCTAGATATGGCGCGTCTGTTTCGATCATCAAGTGCTCTAAAGGTATCTCTGTTGCTACTTCTTTCGGCATGCGAGCATTTTTAAAAGTCACCGGTCCGCCAAGACTAATCATAAAATTCATTGCGATGCATTGACGTGCTGTTTCTACACTTCCGCTATAGCAATGCATAACGCCTCCAACAGAAGCAGCATTCTCTTCACGTAAAATATCCACAACATCTGCTGTCGCATCTCGATTATGAATGATGATTGGTAAATTTACTTTTTGCGCTAAATGAATTTGCTTGCGAAAAAGAGCTTGCTGAACATCCTTTGGTGATTTATCCCAGTAATAATCTAAACCTGTTTCACCAATTCCAACGACTTTAGGATGTGCCGCCAATTCCTCAATCCATTTTAAATCTTCTTCAGTGCAATCAATAGCATCTACTGGATGCCAACCAATCACACCATAAATAAAATCGTATTGTTCTACTAATTCCATTGTTTTTTCAATCGTTTTACGATCAAAACCTACAACTACCATGGTTTCAACCTTTGCTTCAAGAGCTCGATCTATGACTTCTTGTAAGTCTTCTTGATATTGCTCTGCATTCAAATGTACATGTGTATCGATAAACATTGTCATTCCCCTAACCTTGATTTTATTAAAGATTATTATTTCATATTTTTCATCTGCATTACAATTTTGTTACAAACAAATTAGTATTGTGACAATACACTTATATATATTCGGCAAAACTATTACCATGTACCTAAAATTCGCCAATTTACGCGTTGCATAAGTTATAGTAAAATAACTTTCAGCCAAATAATAGTCCAAATTTAGAATGGCCTGATGAATATTTTCTACTCAACAGGCCATACTGCATTTTTTATTTTACTTTTGCACCATTTTCAAGATTTGGATCAACAGAGGCTAGCTTTAAAATTCCATCTTTTTCACCCGCTAAAATCATCCCTTGTGATAATTCACCACGTAATTTTACAGGTTTCAAATTTGCAACAACAATCACTTTTTGTCCGACTAGCTCTTCCGCAGTATAATACTTAGCAATTCCCGAAACTACTTGGCGTTGCTCATATCCAAGGTCAACTTGAAGCTTTAATAATTTATCCGCTTTCGGAATCGGTTCACATGCTGTAACCGTTGCCACACGTAAGTCTACTTTCATAAAATCATCAATAGAAATTTCAGGAATTTCTGGAATTTCTACAACTTTTGATTCTGTGCTTGGTTCTTCTTCTTGAGAAGTTTTTACAGAGCCGCGCATTTCTTCACGAATGTAAGTAATTTCAATTTCACTATCTAAACGTGGGAAAATTGGTGTACCTTTTTCTACCACTTTAATGTTTGCTGGAATAGTATTACCGAATGTTTCAATTGTTTCCCATGATAAAAATTTGTCGTCTAATCCTAATTGTTGCAATATGCGTTTCGGTGTAGATGTCATAAATGGTTGTAACATAACGGCAATATGATGTAAACTCTCTGCCAAATTTCGCATAACAGCCCCTAATTTTGGATTATCTGCTTCTTCTTTTGCAAGTACCCAAGGCTGTGTTTCATCAATGTATTTATTTGTACGAGATACTAGTGTCCAGAGGTCAGCTAATACGACACTAAATTGCATTTTTTCCATACTTTCTTCATATTTAATACGTACAGTTTCTGCATGCACTTTTAATGCCTCATCAAATTCTGTCGATTGAAGATTTTCTGTAGGAATATTGCCATCAAAATACTTATTAATCATAGAAATTGTACGGTTTAATAAATTACCTAAATCATTGGCTAAATCGAAATTTGTTCGCTCCACAAATGATTCTGGTGAAAATACGCCATCAGAGCCAAACGGTAACTCTCTTAATAGGAAGTAACGTGTTGCATCTAATCCATAACGTTCGATTAACATTTCAGGATAGATAACATTTCCTTTTGATTTCGACATTTTTCCGTCTTTCATCATAATAAATCCATGCGCGAACACTTTTTTAGGTAATGGTAAATCAAGAGCCATTAAGAATATCGGCCAATAGATTGTATGGAAACGTACGATATCTTTACCTACAACATGTACATCGGCTGGCCAATATTTATTAAATAACGTTTCATCTTCTGATAAGTAACCTAAAGAGGTAATATAATTTGTTAACGCATCTACCCAAACATAAATTACGTGTTTTGGATCTCCCGGTACTTTAATGCCCCAATCAAATGAAGTTCGTGAAACTGATAAATCTTCAAGCCCTGGTTTAATAAAGTTATTAATCATTTCGTTTTTACGAGATTCCGGTTCGATGAATTCTAGATTTTCTTCATAATAAGCGAGTAAGCGATCTGCGTATTTCTTCATATTAAAGAAGTAAGATTCTTCTTTTACTTTGTGTACTGCGCGACCACAGTCTGGACACTTTCCATCTTCTAATTGCGTTTCAGTAAAGAATGACTCACAAGGAGTACAGTACCACCCTTCATACTCACCTTTATAGATATCGCCGTTGTCTAAAAACTTTTGGAAAATCTTTTCGACAGTTTTTTTATGACGCTCTTCCGTTGTTTGAATGAAATCATCATACGAAATATCCATTAATGCCCAAAGTTTTTTCGCTGCCTCGGCAATCTCATTTACATATTCTTGAGGATGTTTGCCAGCTTCTGCAGCTTTTTCTTGAATCTTTTGTCCGTGCTCGTCCATCCCAGTTAAGAAACGTACATCATAGCCACGTAAACGTTTGTAACGTGCAATCGTATCAGACGCTACTGTCGTATACGCAGTACCAATATGAAATTTTCCACTTGGATAGTAAATCGGGGTTGTTATATAGAATGTTTTGTTTTGTTCGCTCACGAGAACTGCCTCCAATGTTTCACAGTATAATATCTATTCTATCGAAGTACGAAATTCGTTTCAATGAAAGTTTATCGAATGCGAAAAATGTCGAATATTATATTAATCCATTTAATGTCTTTTATAAGAAGCTTTTTTACTATAAAATAAAATCTATAATAAAAACCTTTTAAAAACGTAGAAATAACAGTTTTCTCCTCAAAAATTTTTACAAATAAGAAATAATTACTGTATTAATTAATTGACGTTTATGGCATTACTTGGTATGATAACTATCAGACAAGGAAATTATGTCGAAATTTGACGAAACACAAATATAACTTTCACTTATAGGAGGAAAAATAATTATGAAATCAACAGGTATTGTTCGTAAAGTCGATGAATTAGGTCGTGTGGTAATTCCAATCGAACTTCGTCGTACATTAGGTATCGCTGAAAAGGACGCTTTAGAAATCTACGTAGATGATGATAAAATCATCCTAAAAAAATATATGCCTAACATGACTTGTGCTGTTACTGGTGAAGTTTCTGATGATAACTTCCGTCTAGTTGGAGGCAAATTAATTTTAAGCCCTGAAGGCGCAGAAATGCTGATGAAAGAAATCCAATCTAGCTTAAAAAAATAAACCCTTTCCTGCACCTAAATCGACAACAGCGGTTTAGGTGTTTTTATTATTTAATAAAAATTTCTTTTTATAATGGTAAAGTATTATATATACTTCCCATATAATGTCCATGTCAGACCTCTTTTATTAAGATTACTCGCTTTTACAATTATTATCAATTTAAACATTTGTATTTTAATAAGGATAATCATTCTCAATCGTAATAATTTGGTAAATATTGTTTATTGCAAATAAAAAAGATTGCCTCCATGGAGACAACCTTTTAATACTCACTCACTATGGTATTCGTTATAAATATCACGCTTCGCTACTTGGCGCAGTTTCGCTACTTCTTTTATTGCTTCCTTAGAAGTAACGCCTGATTCGGCAATAATATAATCGACATGTTCCACAACATTCATGGCAATCCAATATACATCTTCTTGCTTATCTTCTTCTGCATGTTGATTTCCTTCTAAAACAATACAAAACTCTCCTCGAATTTCTTCGGTTTGAGACCATTCCACCGCTTCTGTTACAGTACCACGAAGAAACTCCTCGAATTTTTTTGTCAGTTCACGCGCCAGCACAATACGGCGATTACCAAGAATTAATTCCATATCCTTTAGTGTTTCTTTTAAACGATGGGGAGCCTCGTAAAATAAGATGGTTTCTTGTCTTTTTTTTAATTGCTCTAATTGTTGTCGTCTCTCTTTTTTTCCACGATTTAAAAACCCGTAAAAGAAAAAGGGTTGTGGTGTTAAACCAGAAGCAATTAAAGCAGAAATTGCGGCATTCGCACCTGGTATTGGTACTACAGCTATTCCTTCGGCAATTGCCTTACTAACAATATCTGCCCCTGGGTCCGAAATACAAGGTAAACCAGCATCACTTACTAATGCCACCGTCTTTCCTTGACGTAAAAAGCTTAGTAGCTTCTCTCCCCCGGCATCAATATTATGTTCGTGATAACTTACAAGTGGTGTTTCAATGTCAAAATAGTTGCAAAGCTTCTTTGTATTCCGTGTATCTTCAGCAGCTATCACATCCGCTTCCTTTAAAATACGTAGTGCACGTACACTCATATCCTCTAAATTGCCAATGGGTGTTGCTACAAGATATAAATGTCCTTGATGATCGTGCATCGTACTTTTTTGTGATTTCACGATTTATCCCTCCCTATATAGTTCGTTTTTTGCGCCCGTGTTAACTGCTTAAAAGCATATTCTGCCCGCATCGCTTCTTGTTTTGTGTCGAAAGCTTCGACATAAATACATTCAACTGGTCCTCTAGCCCGTGTATATTTGGCACCTTTCCCTGCATTATGTGCGGCAACACGCTTTTCTACATTATTTGTATAACCTGCGTAATAAGTCTTGTCCGCACATTCTAACACATAGAAGAAATGACTATTCGTTTTGTCCATAAAGCATTGCTCTCACTTCAGCTGTATATTCATTATTTGAATCATAGACATACAGTGGGGGTAATATTTTCAAATCTGGTTTACCATCCTTTATTGCTTCTATTAATAAAGTATTGGCTTCCTTCCCTACTTTCGGATAAATCAGTTGCATTCGTTTTGGTTCTAATCGATTTGCTCGCATAGCTGTGACAATATCCAATAAGCGACCAGGGCGATGTACAAATGCTGCTTTTCCACCTTGTTTTAATAATCTACTTGCCGATTGCACCGCTTCATCGAGTGTTAAATGTAACTCATGTCGTGCTATCGCGTAATGTTCAGATAAATTTTTATCACTTGCTTCATGCGCTAAAAAATATGGCGGATTACAAGTCACTACATCATATTTTTCTATTCCTAATTGAGATGGAATTTCCTTTACATCACCAAGTACCATATTGATTTGTTGCGCTAAGTTATTATACCGAATACTTCGCTCTGCCATATCAAATAAACGAGGCTGTAATTCTACACCCGTAATATGCCCTTTCGTTCTAGCACTTAAAAATAACGGAATAACCCCATTGCCTGAGCATAAATCAACTATTTCCCCTTTATGATAAGGTACATTGACAAATTTCGAAAGTAACACTGCATCCAATGAGAAAGAAAAGACAGATGGGCTTTGAATAATACGTAAATTCTCTGCCAACAAATAATCTAACCTTTCATCATCCTTCAACCAATTTTCCATGAGCCTTCCTCCTACTATACAAAACAAAAGACTGATACCACCGAAGCGGGAATCAGTCTTCTATTACACATTTTGCTTATTTAAAAATGATAGACAAAACAGACAATCTTCACCTTTACGTGAACTTCCAAAATGAACATGACAAACGTGGAAGCCCTCTTGGTATAGACGTGCTAAGTTATCATATCCCTCGCCAATATCTAATGGATTCTCTTTCTTCTCATCTGTAGCCTGTACGGTGTTCTCTTTAGAAAGTAGTTCTTCTAGACGTGTACGAAGGTGATGATTTTCTGTTTCGAGTGCCTTATGTTCTTCCATCATTAACGCTACAAATTGCTTCAATGCACCAAATTGCGCCTGCATTGCTTCGAGCTGTTGTTCGAACTCCATAACGGTATCTAAGAAATTACGGTCCTTCACCCAAGCCACCTCGTTAAATTCTCTATCTTATATAAGATTTTTTTCGCATGCTAGCAGTTCTTCGAGCGTATACTCAACCGTGCGCTCTTGCTCCTGTAAATATACTTGAATAAGTCTTTCTAGCACATTTAAACCAACAACTCTCCCACGGCCATCTGGTGTCATTGTCATTTCACCAATATCCGGCATACCCTCTTTTGCTTCTTCGTATTCATCGTTTTCATACTTCAAGCAGCACATTAAACGACCACATAACCCAGATATTTTAGATGGGTTTAAAGATAAATTCTGATCTTTTGCCATTTTAATAGACACCGGATCAAAATCACCTAAAAATGTTGAACAGCATAGCATTCGGCCACAAGGACCAATACCACCTAATAATTTTGCTTCGTCTCGCACACCAATTTGGCGGAGCTCGATACGCGTTCTAAAAACAGATGCTAAATCTTTTACTAAATCCCTGAAGTCAACACGACCTTCTGCCGTAAAGTAAAAGATGATTTTATTGCGATCAAATGTATATTCAACATCAACAAGTTTCATCTCTAGTTTATGTTCTATAATTTTTGCATTTGCTAGCTCAAATGCACGTTTTGACTCTATCGCATTTTCTTCAACTTGAATACGATCACGTTCATCTGCTGGTCGTAGTACTTGTTTAAGTGGTAATACTACATCATTTTCCCCTACTACTTTTTGAGGTACAACTACTTTCCCGTATTCTACACCACGAGCTGTCTCTACAATGACATATTGACTGTCCTCTAGTAGAAATGATGCTGGATCGAAATAATATATTTTACCCGCCTTTTTAAAGCGGATTCCTACTACATTATACAAATGTATATCCCTCCTGCAGATTTAGCATTAGCTGCTCCATCAATAACGTCCTATTCATGTTACGCTGTAAAGATGCACGCGCCTGTAAAATGGACTCCATTTGACTAGATAGGCGTTCAAAAGTCGAATGTAACGCAGCTTCTTTAAAAGTCTGTAACATGTCTGGATAAGTACAAGCTGCTTCGGGATTAGCTTTTATTGACACTATATCACGGTAAGCAAATAGTAGTAAATCCAATGCTTGCTCCATTTCGCTTTTTTCCTTAAATAGTGGCAACCATTCCTCATGTACAACTATCATCGCTTCATGTACATTTTGGCGAATTGCCTCTACTAATTTTAACACTGTTTTTCGAGCCTGTGCAAACTGCTCATCTTTTGCTAAAAAAATAGCGGTTTCGAGCTCGTTCGTCATCATGCTAACCGTAGAAGCCATGGAGTGGGGAACGTCATTTTCTTGCAAATGCTTTAACAACAATTGACGCGGCATCTTTTGAAACTTAATATGCTGACAGCGCGAACGAATAGTAGGTAATATTGATTGCATCTGCTCTGTTAACAAAATAGCCGTAACTTCTCCATCGGGTTCCTCTAAAAATTTTAAAATCATATTAGCAGATGCTATATTTAAACGATCTGCATGATGCAGTACGTAAATTTTACGTCCTTGCTCAACACCCATCATTTTCATCTCAGAAATAAGATCACGTATTTGATCAATTTTAATAAATTGACCTTCCGGATAGATTTCGTGAATATTCGGATGATTTCCCGAATCAACACGTCTGCAATTTCGACATGTTTCACATGGAACATTTTCATGTGGATGTTCACATAGCATTAATTTTACAAAAAAATGCATAATATCCACTTTCCCTGTTCCTTTTTCGCCATCAAAAATGTATGCATGGGCTAATCTATTTTTGTCAAAAATCGTTTGAAGCTGCTTCATTACGACTGGCTGTAGTGTGAAAAGCTCTTCAACATTCTTCGCCATTTTTTATTATATTCCTTCCTATATCTATAAAGCCTTTTGGACTTGTACATGTAAATTTATTTTTGGTAGAAGAAACGCTTTACCAATTGTGATAGTAAGGAGTCCTACAGATCAAATTTGAAAAAAGCCCGCGCCTACAAGTGAACAAGACACGGGTTTTACATATATAAATTAATTAATAGACCTTTAATCTCGCCAATTTTGTCGAGAAGGTCAATCGCTTCCTTTTCTTCATCTAAAATATCTTGTGCAAGCTCCACAAGACGCGTATCAATTGTCTCAATAATTTTCAATCTTCTTCCTTCACCAAAGCGATTCCACGTATGCGATTGTTTTAATTCCATACCGTGCTCTACAGTTTCCTGTAAGAAGCGCTTCACAAGCATTTTAAAACGAGCAAGCTCTCGCAAATTACGGGATCTTGCCACACGGTCACCAGCAGTTGAAATATCCCCCAACAATCGTGTTAGTTGTTCGGTTTGCAATTTGGAGCCTTGCTTGACGACCATATCACCAAATCGGTTATTTTGATTATTATTTTGTAGAGGCTCCTTACGATTAGTATTGATCCCGACACGTATATCTTGATTGATCTTCAAGCTTCATTCGCCCCCAACTGCTTTATTATCAATGTCATCTATAGTTGTGAATTTTTACTGCCAGTTTGGCAATGCTCACTAAATATTAAATACTGTTAAAAGTGGTGAAATTGTTCAATCGGTAAAACAAAGACGGTAGCGCCCCCTACCTCTACCTCCACTGGATATGGGATATAGGAATCTGCATTACCACCTAATGGCGATACGGGTGCAACCAATTGTTCCCGTGCTCGACAATTATCACGGATAATATCTAAAACTTTGGGTATGAGAGAGTCTTCTGTTCCAATTAGAAACGTCGTATTACCAGAGCGTAAAAAACCCCCTGTACTCGCTAATTTTGTTGCGCGAAACTGATTTTTCGTTAAAGCATTCGATAAGCGGCTACTATCCTGATCTTGTACAACAGCTACGACTAACTTCATTCGCACTCACCCCTTTATATAATTGGCCTTGATAGAATTTATTCAAAACAGCAACATCTACTAACAATTTCAATCCATACTTAGAAAGAAAAGGACGCTAACAACATTCATGTTAAAAAATCTTTGCGACAATTTATCTTTGTTCGTACGCGTATCAGATGAAAGTAGGCACATTGCATTCATCTTAGCACTTATAAGGTAAAGTTTTCTTTTATCCGATGCAGTGAATGTGTCATCAGATGTTACCATTATATCACAATATGCTAGTTAACTTCATGTTTTTACTGCATTGCCTTATACACTATTGCCCATACATCTTCAACTACATGCTCCATACTTTGGTCCGCATTAATAACTCTTATACGTTCTGGATAACGTTTTACTAATTGTAAATATCCCTCACGCACCTTTTGATGAAAGGCCAAGCTTTCAACATCAAGGCGGTTTACTTCACGATCTCCATGTGCGTGTATACGCGCTAAACCAACCTCCGGTGAAATATCAAATAGGATAGTTAAATCGGGTAATTTTTTCCCAATTGCAAATTCATTAATTGATAGTACATCATCTACACCGATGCCACGTGCATATCCTTGGTAAGCTAACGATGAATCAATAAATCGATCACAAATAACCATTTTCCCAGCATCTAAAGCAGGTCGTACTTTTTCAAAGTAATGCTGACTTCTCGCTGCTGCGTACAACAATGCTTCCGTCCGTTCATCCATTGCTGTGTGCGCCGGATTTAAAATGATGGTTCGAATTTTTTCGGCGATTTCAATGCCTCCAGGTTCTCTCGTTGCTAAAACATCTATATTTTCTTGTGCTAATCGTTCAGCTATTTTTTTAATGATGGTTGTTTTCCCGGCACCTTCTGGACCTTCAAATGTAATAAATAAATTGCCATTCATGCTGTTATTGCCTCCAACTATTTTATGACCTCGATCATTTTTTCCTCTAATCTGTGATTTCCTTGAAATGTTGCGCCTGTTGCAAGTAATTCCTCCAACTGACTTAGTTTAGCCACCGTAATTTTTTCCCCTGGAACGAGCAATGGGATGCCAGGAGGGTAAGGAATAATCATACTTGCAGCCGTACGTCCCATTGTCCGCATGTAGGGTAGCCATTCCTTCTTCATATTTGCAATTTCATCAAATGAATAAGCTGGTTCCGTAATAGCAGTGAAACTGTAGGCATTGTGCGAAACGGCTTGTATTTCTGTTTTTTCAGTGTTTAATAATGCTGTCACAGCCTCTTTTATACGTACGCGAATCTCTGCAAATGGAAAACTATACCCTTGTTTTAAAAGTGGCAATACAAGTAATACCTGATGAGCATCGGCAAGCTCTGCATATACATGCTTCGCTTCTAATGCTTCCTGTAGTTGATAGCCACTATAACCTTTAACGCGAAGCAATAATTTTATAGGGTCATCTACCTCAATGACTTCAAGCGAACCAATTGAACGTAATGCATCGACCCATTGATTTTTTTTCTCTATTATATATGCACCATCGCTCTCCATATATGTCTGTATATAATAGCGTGCATCATCCAAAGAAGCTAACAATACATAAGATGGACTGCTGGATTGTAACATGCGTAAATAGTGATGGATACTATCAACATTCACTAATTGTGAGTTCACATGCATAAAAGAAGCCATGGTCATAGCCGGCAATGTTTTGTGCGCTGACTGCACAACAACATCGGCGCCGAAGGTTAAAGCAGATGGCTGGAATAAAGAACAAGCATTAAAATGAGCTCCATGGGCCTCATCTACTAAAACGGGTATATTTTTTTCATGACAATATGCTATTTGCTGTGATAGTTCTTTAGATATCATACCGTAATATGTTGGATACGTTAAAACCACTGCCTTTGCGCCTGGATACTCATCAACTGCCTGTTTTAGATCGTGATAGGAAACATGTGTTGCAGTTAATGTTCGGTCGTCCCAAAGTGGAGAAACATAAACAGCCTTTGCTCCAACAAGCTCAATTGCATGAAAAATAGATTTGTGAGCATTACGTTGTACAATGATCGTATCGCCTCTTTTACATGTAGCATATATCATCGCTAAATTCCCAACTGTTGAGCCACCTACTAAAAAAAAGCTTTTCGTCGCACCATATGTTTCAGCTAGTAAATTTTCAGCCTCTAATATCATTCCCTCAGGATAGTGCAAGTCATCCATTCCTGTTAACTCTGTTACATCGTAGCGCATAACATCTTTAAAAGCCTGTGGTAAATGTGAAAATTCTCCATGTTTATGTCCTGGTACATGAAAGGATATATTTTGTTGTTGTCGAAAACGCTCTAAACCTTCTACAATTGGCTTTTTCTTTTGCAAAACAAGACACCCTTTTTCGTTTATTGTATTCTTTAATTATACGGGATTATGGCACGATAAAAAAGCTATCCTACAAAATAGGATAGCTTAAGATTTAAGATGCGAGAATAACCATAAAACAGCATTTGGTTTTCATTCCAACTGCTACAACGATTCAAAAAGTGCCAATAATTTAGTTAGGACAGCAATATGCAGAAACTTCTCTCTTATTCCTAAAAAAGAATGGCCTCCCTCAATATAGCAAATTCTTTAAGTATCTCTTTTGCATCACTTTCACCATTTACAATACCTACTATCTATTTCTTGCCGTCTCTAGATGTATGATGTCACCCATTCTCCAATAGTTTTCTCAGGTTAACGATACACATGCTGTTTAGAGTATCTCAACTATAAGTTAGTTAGAATAAGTGTCTCATACTTTTTGGGCTAAGCAGCTAATCATGATATTACAATGTGTGATTGTTTCTTTAGCGCTTTGGATACGTTAGGATTTCAAATAAAAAAAGACTGAAGATTTCTCTTCGGTCTTTTTAAGTTGCCTAGCGACGTCCTACTCTCACAGGGGGAAGCCCCCAACTACCATCGGCGCTAAAGAGCTTAACTTCCGTGTTCGGTATGGGAACGGGTGTGACCTCTTTGCCATCATCACTAGACTCTATTCGACCTCCAATACACGGCGTATTACTGCGTCAGCTTCTCTCGTTCAATCAGTCACGTACAAAGGTACGCTCCTTCATTCACTCGTTTGCTTCCTTGTTCTACTTGTGTCTTGAAGCTCTCACGGCTTTCAATATACATCGTATTTCTTTGTCAGCTTCATTCGTTCAGTCAGTCACGTACAGACGTACGCTCCTTCCTTCTCTCAATCGCTTCCGCGAACTACTCGTATCTTGAAACCCTTTTATGAAAGATTGTTCTTTCAAAACTGGATAAACGGTTCATTGAATGTTTCAAACTTTTTGGTTAAGTCCTCGATCGATTAGTATTCGTCAGCTCCATGTGTCACCACACTTCCACCTCGAACCTATCTACCTCATC
>NZ_PYWM01000021.1 GCF_003049665.1 Lysinibacillus mangiferihumi
TATTGGTATTACTAAAAAGGTCTCTCTCACACTGACGGAAGATGATTGGACAGCATTAGATGAGAAAGCAAAAGGGAATCGTTCGCTTTTTTTACGCCAAACGATTGTTAAAGCATTGGACAATGAGGAACCCCCAGCAGGAGAATTGTATTTTAAAAGCGATCTGCATAAAGAACAATCGTTGAAGATATTAAATGTATTCAACCAACTGAGTATTTCAAGTGACTTGTATTATGGCTGTTTAGCGTATGTAGTAGGAGCGACTTATAAAGCTGATTGTCTTATCAAAAACATCGGTGAAGATAAGAAAGTGGATATGGATGGGTTGTTCAAGGACATGGAAGTGCTTTCGCATAGTGAGCGAGTGATGATAAGGTTTGGTTTGCAGTTATTCAACAGCAATAAGGATGACATTAAATTATCCGATGTGATGCAGTCGTTAGATAGCGATAATATAAAAGTTATTAAACAGGCGATTGATTTATTTTATTAGATTTTATCGAAATTCAGATGCATAATGATTATGAACAGTAAATCGTTCACTATCTTTCCCCAAAGGTATGTCAAGGGCAAAAACCATTGTTTCTTCGGTAAAAGAAATAATGGTTTTTTATTTTAGGTAACTTTATATATTCCGAAAAGGTTACCTAAAATAAAAAAACCTTAGCGTATAACGCAGATTCCAAAAGGAATAGGGATTCTTTCCTTTTGGAATCGAGTACAGCAAGCCGGTGTAGCTGGTGCGGTAGCATTTTTTGCTAGGTTTAACCAACGAAAAATGCTATAATACTAGCAGATAAACTTTACTTTTTTACATACTCTCGCTGTTCATGCTCACCTTCACTGCCTATTGGTATAACGTGAGATTGCTCGATTAATGCCAGAGTGCTGTGTGTACTTGCCATCACTATTCAGTTGGATATATCGCAAGAAGGCATGGTTATAGAAGCGTTAAAACGCATTAAATGCATCTGGAATCCTTGACAGAGTAAGCAATAGCCGAAAATCAACGATATGATGCACTGCATAAATACATTGATACTACCAAAAGCGTAGTTGTGTATGGCGGTTTATTAAAAATATGGAGCAAGTTATTAAATGTGACTGATTGAGCAAAAAGCCTATCGGTATTTTGTTATGTAAAAAATATATATGGTGGACGTTTAGTGTCCAATTCAAACTGATTGAGCGTTATCGCACATTCGGTTTTTTTGCGTTTTATGTAATTAAAAAAATAAAAACAAAAGAGGAGGATTATAAACAAAAAACAAAAGGAGTTTTGAAAACTTTGCAAGAGTGTGAAAAGGTAACTTTTATTATTTTGATTAAGTTACTTTATTTAATTTTATGATTTATTAATGGCTCGGTACGAGCAAAGGGTTTTGTAGAAATCACGCACATTTGCATACTGGCTATTCTCCACAAAATAAACGATCCCTACTCTTAATAAGCAAGTTAGCACCACCGCCAGTTACGAAAATTAATTGTATACGTCCGAACCCTCGGTAAGCGTTCATAATTTCTCCTATAATTTCGCGAGCAAACTTCGTTCTCTGATCCATTACAGCGGACGTAATATTAAAAGTTTGTACGCCGTCCGGTGATTACATGTATTTTCTTGTTTCATTACCGTCAAAAAGGATTTTTTCGATTCATGCTCACTAGGATACAACTTGATTTCAGAAAGTGCATTTTTGACATTCAAATAAAGCATGTATGCACCTTTAGCCAATTGTAAATAACTCAACTCAATTTCAAAGTTAACTTAGTTAACTAGGTTAACCATTGAAAATAAAATATTTAGAAGTTAACTGAATATAAGAAGACGCATTCCTTCTTTACTCAAATTGAAACTTTTTTATTGAAATACAACCTAGTTCAACAACTTTTATAAATGTATACGGTGTGGTAGACTTCCATCCCTACATTCTTTAAGTTCTAAAAGGGAATCAACGCAAAAATATTCCAATTCGAGGGGTTACTCATTGTTTTCAAGAAAGAAAAAAGGCATACTATAAATAAGTAAGTTAACTATAGTTAACCTAGTTAACCAATTGATAATAGTGATATTTTAAGTTAACTAAAAGGAGGAGAAGAAATGGCGGATAAAACATTTGGAGTCAAAGTAACTGAGGAAGTTTATGATAAAGCCAAAGCAACAGTCGAAATGAGCGGTTTAACAGGGAAAGATTGGTTAGAAAAAGTAATATCCTTATATGAATTAAACAGCTTGAAGGACGGAATCTCCAGTGATTATTCAAACGATCTTGCTGAATTAGAAGTACACACGACAAGGATTTACTCACTAATTAGCAATATGGTTGCCCGTTCTACCTATTTAAAAGACCATGCAGTGAAAGAAGTAAGCGATAAACTAGATAGTAAAGAGGGCATCATTGCCGAATTGCAAGAGAAAAACAGGTCATTAAAGTTGAGTATTAGCGACTTAGAAGAACAACATAAGGAGGCTAGCAAACATGCACTAACGTTAGAGAATACTTTAGTATCTATGCAAAATACGATTGATAATAACCAAGCGTTGATTAACGAATATAAAGAAAAGAACGATACATTAAGCGGGCTTGTAACAAAATATCAGGGCTATGCTGACGAAAATGAGGCCTTAAAAAAAGCATTTGAAGTTGAAAAGGCGTCTCTCGTACAACAGTTAAACGAACAACAAACAGCATATACGGAACAAATCCATCAATTAAAACAAGCGAAGCAGCAAGCCTATGAACGTGTACGTGAATTAGAAACGACTTTAGAAAATGCACAGTTGAACTATACTCGCGAACTTGAAATAATGCAGGAGCGTAAGGATTTAGAGCGTGAGAAGGCACTTGTAGAAGTAGAACGTGAGTATCAAGCGAAGTTACAAGCTCAAAACGACAAATACAATGATAAAGTCGCAGAAATGCATGCAGAGAGTGAACGTATTCGCGGGAATTATGAAGCGAAGTTAGAGGCAACAGTAATATCTACTGAAAATAAAAAGAAATAGGACTCACTAATAAAGCAGTATTTTTTACTAACAAACATACAAAAGGACAAATTGTTATGTACAGGAGGTATTCATTACCTCCTGTATTTTTGTTATTTCAAATTACCATTTGCTTTTATTCCTGTGGTAATGAGAGTTTGTTAACCACATAGACAGATGGTTTTACCTGTAAATTGACCACATGGCTTACAATATACCTTGGATAAAAACCCCCCACATACGCTATGGATACCAACATTTTTTGTTACTTTTAGAGTACCAACATGGTTACACGGCTTAGCAAAAAGAATTTGTTGATGATCTTCAGTTATACTATCATCTTCAGTTATACTATCATCTTCAGTTATACTATCATCTCCAGTTAGTACAAAAGAATCGTGTTCGTGTTCGTGTTCTTCAATTGAAGTTTCTGTGAACAAAGTGGAAGAAAAATCTTCCTTTAGTTCTTGATCTAACTCAGATGCTGATGCGTTCCCCATAATCCCAAATACAATAAATAGGGTAAATAATGCTGTCAAGATGGTTGTTATCTTCTTCATTTTTCTCTCTCCTAATATGTACTATTTTTACTACATTTTACAATGTATCATATTTTTTCACCATTTACAAATTTTATTAAAATATAGAATTTTATGTATTTTTACGACGGATTATTCCAACTGAAAACTATCCTTGAAAAGTGTCACAACTTAATAGTATTGATACTTCTTAATTAGTACAGTAATATCAAGGTATCAAGTGGTGTCATAACCAAGGTTCATAAAAAGGGTATAGAAATGAGGGTTTTTCCCATGATTTACGGCTATGCGAGGGTATCAACTGTATCACAAGAATTAGAAGTTCAACTCCAAGCATTGGAGAATGAAGGAGCAACTGTTATTTACAAAGAAAAATTCACAGGAATAAAAACAAATCGACCTCAATTAAATGAGCTGCTGTCTACATTAAGAGAAGGTGACAAGCTTGTTGTAACCAAATTGGATAGATTGGCTCGTAACACTAAAGAAGGCATCGAAATCATTGAACAGTTATTCGCAAAAGGCGTAAAAGTACATGTGCTTAATGTTGGATTGCTTGAAGATACGACAATGGGGCGTTTCTTTTTACAGACGTTACTGGCTGTAACTGAAATGGAGAGGAATCTTATTGTTGAACGTACCCAGGAAGGAAAAGCTATTGCTAAACAGCAACCAGGATTCCGTGAAGGCAGGCCAAGTAAATACACTAAAAAACAGTTAGATCATGCGATAAGTTTACGAGATACTCATTCATTTAAACAAATAGCTGAGATCACAGGTATTTCTATCAGTACTTTAAAACGAGAAAGTAAAAAACGAAAAGAAAATAAAAGGCAGTAATGACAAGGGTTAGTTCTTTGTCATTACTGCCTTTTTCGGTTGTTATGTAAACCCAAAATGTATAATGTTTTGTAATGACACAAAAAAGCACCCATTCAACTAAATAGGTGCTTTTTTCAAATTTTAAATTGGTATCATGTGATTTTATTGATGTTTCTTTACTTTCTAATAAAGTGATGTACTCTACTTCCAAACTCTACATAGGAATTATTTACTTGTGAAACATTTTGATTTTGGAATGTTTGGTTGCTGTTACCAGTTATAAATATAGGCACAATACATAACGGACAACTACCATCATCTTCAATCATAGAACCACATAGCGAGCAATAATTGTTTTCAAGCTCAACTGTTTGATTAACTTTGTCCTCCAAAAGATGTAATTCCAATGAAGACTTCAAATCGTTAGGATTAGTTATTGCTAATGATTTTTCTTTCAAAAAATCATTAAACACTGTTGCAAATAAAGAGGTTTTTATTGGAACAGTAGCTACAACATTATTCATTTTGCTATTTGTAAAAATATTAAATGTACTGAGATTATTAATGTTTATAAAATCCACCTCACATTCCACACCCTGAAATTTTATGTGTTTTTTGGTAAAAAAACTAGTTTTTCAGAAAACCTCTTCTTCATAAACCTAGTTCCTTTTTGTTTTTTTTAAGGAATTGTACAAAACCTTAATTATATAATACTACATCGCATCAAGCAAATAAATGGTAAATTAGTTATTGTTTTGGTTATTAACTATTTTATAGGTGAATATCTCTAATAATTGACGATAATATTCATAGAAGAAGATATGAATATCTCGAGAAAGGAAGCTTGATAACATTGAATATAAATTTTCCATCTACAGAAAATATACTTTTCACACAAAAACTCCTTCAAGAATTGTCTGAAAACAAAAAATTAAATTTATCAGAAGATCAAAAAACTGCTTTCAAAAATGTATTAACAGATACTCTTCTTAATAGTTCCAATATAAAAAAAATATCTGATATACAAAGACAGTCGTTATTAAAAAATCCTAAAGAATCAAATATATTAGACTTGTACAGTGAGAATGGTTTTCTAGATCTACTTGAAACTAAATTGGATAAGGATAGTAATTTATCCACTGTACAGAAGCAACTAATAAATAGCATTGGTTTAACAAGTAAAGGTTCTATCTCGTCCTCAGCTAAAATTTTTATTGATGACATAGTAAATTCTACGTTGAAACAAAATAAAGTAACGGATAAGGTACAAGCTGGAAATAACAACGCTGTTAAAGCAAAGGCAAGATCTTTATATCAGCAACAAATCCCGGTAAGTATAAGCACAAATATGGGAGATATGACTTCTAGAATAGAACAAATTAGATCTCATTTCTTTGCATAGAATCAGAGATTTAACTATCTTCTTCTGCTTAAAGTGGTGGTATAACATCGTCATTTAGAGAATAGTTCTAACTGAATTGGAAAAACCGACGAAGAAATAGAATTAATAACAAAATTAAAAAGAGAGGATTTTTCAAGCTATACAATCCCATTCAAAATAACGTTCCCAAATCAAAGTTTGGAAACACATCAAAAAGCCCCGAATGTTGTTAAATCAACGTTTCGTGGTTTTTCTTATGAACATTTTTTATATACCTTTTTATACAGGCAACATAAACGCTGATGTAGCAGTATTTTTACTTATCTGGTTTATTCTTCACTTTGCATAAAATCCTGTATATTTCTCTAAGCTTTCCTCGAGCTTTTTAAGCCCTTTTAAATTAGAGCATTAAGTGAAAAATAAAGCAAAAATAAAATAACCGTCTTAAAACAAACGTAAATGGCCTATAAATTGATTTTTTTCATATAACTAGAATAAAAATTGTTAACTTTGCCATGCCTCTAGGAGGAAAATCCATAGCAAACTAGAGGTTCGGTTTTAACTGTTCCTCTTTTGATTAAATACTCCCTAACATGGCCAATATTCTTTCACGCTCCTGCGCAAAATAGGCTTTCTTTTCTTCGGTTACTTCTTCTTCTTGCTCATGACGAGTCGCAAACCATGTAGGTACCAATTCTACTTTTCTAGTTTTATCTTGTTCTGATACTGCAGATGAATTTGAAACCGTTAAATCGTTGATTTTGTTGTGAATAATAGCACTTAATAAGGCTAATCGGTTTGTTTTTACGTATTGCAATTTCATAGGCAGTGAGATGATAAACCTCTCTTAAAATGCTCTCAAAATTCACATGTTGCACATCCAGAATGACCCGACAACCACTATTCGTTTTCCCGGATTTGTTTCTGGAAAGGATAAATAGCTTGGATTGCTCCATATACTTAAAAGCTGTTGAAATTGTATTTAAACCAACCTCTAATTTTTTGCTTAAATGTTCTCGACTTACTTTGATAACTCCGTTGTATGTAAGGTCATAAATCAATTTTTCTAGCACTCTATGGACTTTCCCTCCAGGATAAATACCTTGTGCTGCTAAAGTTTCTTCTAGTTGCTGCAGGCGCTCTTCTTTGAGTGGCCGATCTCCTTTTTGATTGTCGTATGTAAAATAGGTTTATTACAGCCAGATTTCCTTAATTGGAGATTTGGCTGTTTTTATTTGTAATAAAGCAGTTTCTTAAATCATATGGATCAAGCCAGCATCCGATCCGGCCAATGTCAAAAGTCGCTTATGGACCACCGAAAACACCAGGTACCCAGCTGGAAGATTGGTTTCTTATGAACTGCATCGATCAAGTCAGGCATATTTGCAACTGTTTTTAGTATTTCATTACTTTTGGTTTATTTTTTTTGAAATGAATTAGAAGTTAAATATGATAGTTTATAACGACAAATTGAATTTTATAGGTAATTATTACTTATTTTTACTTTGTATTGATACAAAAGATTACTATGGTAAAGAAAAATTTTACGTGATTTTACTCTCGTTTTTTATACATATTTCGACAAAATTTATTCAAAAATTTCAAGAGGAAATACCTATAAAGGAAAAAATTTCTTGATATGTCGAAGCTAGTCGTATGAATTAAATTTCAAAATTTTTAGTTTGATTATACAATAATTCTCGATATGTCGAATATTGTCATTAATGGTTTATTAGTGTATAAAAAAACATAATAAACCATACAAAACCCAATTATGGTGTAAAAAATTACAAATAAAGGAGTATGCTGCGTTTATGACACAACATGAAAGAAATAAAATTGAAGAGTTTAAAATTGCGTTTCAATCATTAGATGAAGAAACAAAAGAGTATGCATTAACCTTATTAAAGGCACTACAATTCGGACAAACAAGACATAATTTCCTGATAGATAAAATATTTAGAAAATAATGCGCATTAAACAAAGTATTGTTATTTAGTTATTGTATATTCATAAGAAGGTGAGGGAAAAGGAATTTTTACTGTGGGAAATGCTCCAGTGGATTGAATAATAGTGTTTACTTATTTTTTAATAGGGCTACTTTTCATAGCCCTATTTATTAATTCTTAGGGTTTTTTATTTTGTAGTTCGGATAGTTTTTTTATTTGTTCCAAAGCATAATTTTGGAAGTCTGGTTCTAAGTCTTTAAAGATACACATTGCTTCTTCTAACCTCGTGTTAGGATGATTCTCTTCAGAAAACATCTCTCCCTTACCTGTAAGTAACCATTCTTCATTAACTGAATACTGTGTACAGATATGTCGAATTAATAGATTTTTATTTTGTGGCTGGACACGATTGTATTCGAGATTACTAATTACATCTCTACTTACCCCTAATTTTTCTCCAAAAGCTCTTTGAGATAAGCCTAATTTTTCTCTTACAGCTTTGATCCTTTGGTGCAAGTTTAATCCCCCCTTATAAATTAAGATGAATTTAATTTACAACACAAAAAACACGAAGTCAACACAACTTTAATACTAAAATGTGTTGTATACTCAAAAAATAGATGGTAATATGTGTCTATAACACTTAAAGAGGGGGTGTGTTGAGTTGTTGACTCAAAAAATAGGGAAAATAAGTTTGGACAATTACATATTATTCATTAGTCATTGGATGAAGAAACACAAGTATTTGTGTTGAGTTTATTACCGTTTTTGTATACAGAAAATGGTCAAGAAAAAAGGTGAACAGTTAAGTTCACCATTCTGCTTGTATTATTAATCGACCTCTTCATGTTTTTGATTTAATAATTTCTTTTGTGTGTTAAGTAGCTCTTTGGCCATAACAATTAAATATTGTTGTGTTTCAGGATTAAGATTATCAAAAACATCTATTAATTCCTTTTCGTAAAGAGAAGAATTAAACATTTCACCTTCGCCAGTTCTTAACCAATTTTCATTGATGTTAAAAGTGGAACAGATTATTTTAATATGTTTGTCACTAAATTTACGTTTTCCAACTTCAATCATAGCAAGAGTTGATTGACTCAATCCTAAATGTTGAGCAAATTCGGTTTGGTTCATTTTTAAAGAGTTTCTGATTTCTTTTATTCGGTTATACAAATTAGATTCACCTCTTTTCTGTAATTATAATTTATCACAAATAAAGTAAATGCTCAATTATTACAAAAGAATTTTTTTTGTTTAAATATGACTAAATTTGTGATATTATGAAAACATAAATATCACAAATTTAGTTAAAAAGGTGGTGTAAATATGCGTAATGAAGTTATAACTTCCGAAATTGCTAGTATCGTAAAACAAATGACAACTGAAAATCAGCAGTATTTTCTTACATTAGTTCGAGTTGCAGCTGTAGCAGAAAATGCAGTAAAAAAGAACGAACGATATGAAAAGCCTAAAGAAGATTTAGTTGAATGTTAACTGAATAGGGCTACATTTGATAGCCCTATTAGTAAACTGTGCTTCTTATATGAAGGGTGGACAATTGAATGCAAAGATTAGAGGAAATTCAAGCCTTTATTCAAAGAGTTTTAAAGGTACAGCAAGAATTTGAGGATTATTTTAGAACACATCAAGATGTATTTTTTTTCGATCTTAATCCACGATTTGTGAGACTACAACAGGATTTATACACTCATGCTATAAAACTAGGCATTATAAGTATTTCTAGAGATAAAGATAACAATATTGGACATGTATTACTCACTAAAGAGGCTTTTAATGCCATTACAACAAAGGAGCAACAGGTGCCCTGGTATATAGACGAAAGCAATAAGGATTGGATTGCTGAACATTATAAAGTCACAATAGATGGAATCGAAATGTGGAATGTAGATGGCAGACATAAAGAGCGAGTGTATCAGTAGAAAGGAGCATTGATTTTGAGTTTAAAACAATTACTGGAAGGACCACGTGGAATTGTTTTTGTGAATGATAATCAAGCTTTTACAGATAGTCGGATTATTGCAGAGGTATTTCAAAAAGGGCATGACAAGGTTTTACGTGATATACGCAGTTTAAAATGTTCAGATGCCTTTCGTCTCGCTAATTTTGGTGAGGCTGAATATGTAAATGGACAAGGCCGAAAAATGCCTATGTATGTACTAACATTTAATGGATTTGCAGTATTAGCAATGGGATATACAGGTGAAAAAGCTATGCAATTTAAAGAATTATACATAGAGGAATTTGACCGTACACATCGATTGCTGGCAGACCTTCAAGTGACATTGTTATCCAAAGAACAAAAGATGATTCGTCTTGCTGTGAGAAACCGGATATTACTGCTCTATCCAAATTTGTCGATTCACTCCCGAAAAAAATACTTTGCTGCTCTATATAAAGATCTGAAGCAACAATTTCAGGTGTTGTCCTATAAAGATATTCCACGTAATGCAATGGATGAAGCATTAGCTTTTATTTGTGGTTGGGTCTCGCCAAAATTGGTGAGTCGGAACGTGAACGAGGAGGTGGAATATGTTGAATGCTAGTATCCAACATTTAGATTCATTGTTTCAATTTCTCTCTTCATTAGAAGTAAAAGTAAATCAAGCACAGCCACCAGTAAAACATGGCGATTTCATTTTTAGTTATGACAATGAGTTGCATTGGGTCGAAGAGTTTATATCGGATTCAAGTTTTACAGCTTTACGTGTAAACGATCAAAGGATTGTGACATTACAAGTACGACACGTTAAGCGATTTGCTTCTAAACGTGAGATAAATCGGATTTTGAATATTGCAAATTAAGAAGGGGTGGTCTTATGAAGAATGGAAAAAAGCTAACAGTTTATCAACGCAATTATCTCCACTCATTAGGATTAAACCCGAATGAGTGGTTACTAAGTAAAAAAACAAATATTGAATGGGTACTAATCGAACGAAGTTCTGGTGAGCCACATGTTATTCCTGCCCCTTAAAAATGGGAAGGTGTGTAGCCAATGCTGTTAGATATATTAAGTTTTCTAATAATTTTATTTTGTTGTTTTTATTTATATTTACTTTAAAAAGATTTGGAGAGTTGCAAATGATACCAGAATCAATACCAAAATCACAAAAGGGTACACTCGTTTCGTTACTGACAATGCAATTTCCAGACGGAATAGTCCATAAAGTTGGCTTTGTTGTATCAAAACGTAGGAAGTATGGAGATTTAACAACTGTAGTACAGCAAACAGCAGCTGCCAAGCATAGTAGTTTATCAAAATATGGACAATCCTTATTTGATGCTTGTTTTAAAGGTTGGTAATGGCTAGGTACTACATATGGAGTTGAGAACTAAACCAATAAAGTCTTTAGTTCTCAACTTATTTCTATTTTTTAAGGAGGGTCGTCACTATTGAAATGGCTAATCAAAAAAATAAGAAAGAATTAACTACATGGGTACTCGACAAATGTTTGCCCAAATATTTTGAAATGGAATTACAGGCTAATTCCAGCCAGTTACCAAGCATGACCAGTCGTTGGAAAGAAACGCCGAGTCATTCTAATGATTTTCATAGTTCTACAGAATCGACAGCAATCAAAAGAGCAGCCGCAGCTGAATGGGTGGAGGCCTTTCATTCAAACTTAAATAGTTTACCAGAGTTACACCGTAAGCTGATACAGCTTAAATATTTATCCAGAAGTGCTGAGGGCAAGTATCAAGGAGATGAATTTGTTTATCCTGAACTAAATTTAAGTCGTTCTGCCTATTATATTGAAAAAAAATCAGCACTCTATTGGTTAGGTCTTCAGCTTGCGGATGATTCCATAATCCAAAGCGTGATCCAAAGTGAATAAGAGGGTGATGTTATATGAAGATAAAAATAATGTTAGTCATCTTGGGCTTATCAACATTATTTTTTCTAAGTGGTTGTGCAGAAGAGGAGGAAAAGATTTCAGTAACCTTTCTTCAGTTAGCAAAACAAGACAATGGGACATTTGCAATTCTTGTAGATGATGCCAATGAAGTTTATTACAAAATGGCCATTAGTTCCTATGAGTATAACCATTGGGACTTAGAGGAAAATACGGTTTTAGATAATCTTCCTATACAAGAAAGTTATGATAATTCCCTTAGTTTGTTTAGTGTTACTGTGTTAGAAATTCAGTTCAATGATAAATGGCATCGAATGTATGAAACTGACTATTTTGAAGAAGAAAATGAAATATTTTCAAAATAAAAAGGAGGTTATCAACGAATGAACACAGAGTATCCAAACAGCCCATTACGTTTTTTAGATATTACGGATAGGAAATACAATGCTGTTGTCATTGGAAAAGTGGGGAGAGGTGCTGCCTTTCATATGACAAAAACATTCCTCGATGTTTTTGTCAGTGGCAAAACAAGTACAGGTTGCAGAGAATTACAATTATTTTTACCAGCCCCAAAGAATCAAACCAACTTGTTTCCTAGGGTATTAACCTTTCAAGAAAAAATGCTACGGATATTTGAAGATCAAAAAAGACTTAGACTTATCCATTCTGAATTTAGGGCACGTTATATTTTATTAAATTCCCTCTATGAATGAAAAAAGCAGGTGATAGATTACTATGTTATCGGTATTACTTACAATTTTAGTGTTTTTACCTTTGACACTACTTTTGATACTACTAATGCTTGGTGAACGATTTATTGAAATTTTAGATTTTATTGAACTTAAGATAGATATTTTAAGGAATAAACGGAGCGAATTATTTAAAGAATACAAGGATTTAATCGATCCCTTTGATAGTAAATCTGTAGTTAATTATTTTCAGACGATTATACGAGTGTCAGAACTAGAAAATAATCGGAAATTAGACTTTTTAAAGAGCGCTTTTGAAAAACATGGTTCGGAATTGTCAACATTAAAAATTCAATTGGACTACCTGAAAACTGGAGTTAAGCGAGGACTAACTAAAAAGGGTATATCGAATGGTCTAAACATTGTGAATGATAGAGTGGGTGAAATTTTTGTCGACATACTAGAGGGATTTTACAAATTTGAACGAGATGCTCTTACCCAAGAAGAAAATGAACTCAGAAGCATGCTTAATGAAATACAATGACTTATCCATTCTCAATTTAAAGCGCAAAAGGAGCTTTACATATTTTATCTAGAGTATGGGAGGAAAGATACGAATATGACGCATTTTGAAGAAATGGAAGCATTAGGACAAGTAACAATTTTTGATGTATTAAATTTTGCAGTAGGTGATAGGGTGCGTGTCATTATTACACAGGAAAGTGATGATGAAGCTTATACGTGTTTAAAGGCATATCATCCACGTGTGTTTGAAAATCCTGGAAAGATAGTGGAGGTTCTACCTAAAAATCAATACAGGGTCAACTTCGCTGGAGAGCTGCACATTATGCGATTACAAGAACTTCAGTTTGACCAGGGGGAGGAAAATTTCAAACGTGAATTTAAAACTAATATCAGAAAATGAGGCAAAAATAAAATGAGACACCTATTAAAAATCTTAATTGTTGCTGTTTTAGTATTCATATTATCAGCTTGTAACTTTTTAGAGTATGAAGTTGGGAACTTAAAGGAAGAATTAGCCGGACGTACTATGTTGATTCAATCCTATGATGAAGATAGCCAGTTAATTGATCGTATACAAGGAGAAAGCATTAGCGTAAATGCTGATCGTAAATTCGCTATCAAAGATTCAGAAGGAAACACAGTTGAAAAGTCATCTGTTCTCAATATTACGGTTGGAGGGAAACAAATGCTACATGTTGGCAGTAGCTTATTAGCATTTGAATCAGGACTTTCAAATTTATTTGAAGAGTATAGCCAAAAGGTTGATATTAAAAATTTTGACAGGTCTGTCCCTTTTTTAAATCGCTTAGTTAATGATCTTCAAAATGCGACTGTAGGAAAAAGTAAAATTGTGCTGATTCGAAGTCAATCAGGACAACCACTTGCGACCTTTGCTGGTGATGATGTCAGTTATTTTGCTACAGACATTGATAAATCAACGGCCTTGTTGATAGACGGAAAATTTCTTTTAATCTATCGATGCGATTATACGATTTATGATACCGAGTTACTTCAGTGATTTATTAGAAGATATTTATGGTGCAAGGATGATTGAAACTATTTTAATACTTATTTTGAGGAGGATGTTACATGTTAAAACAGTATTTTGAGAATCGAAGAAAGCGTGAAGAGAATAAAAGAGTAAATAAAAGAGTGGTACATCGTTCAATACAGGAAACAACCAATGCAAGTCACGTTGATAACACATTAAACACAATCAACGCAGTTAATATTGCTTCAAGCGATTCGAGTGGGCGTTGCGATTCACACAGTTCAGACTATAACAGTTATTCAAGTGATTCCGGCGGCAGTTCATCCTCTTGTGACTGATTTATAAAACTGATAGGGAACATTAAGCTACATTAGTGTTCCTCATTGAGTTTCTATAAATCAGTGGATAGGAGGTGTTAAAAAATGATGTTGTGGAAGGAACAGGTTTTTATAATTGTACTATTTGTCGTTATGTTGATTGCAGGGGGATGGTATTTATTCTTTACACCAGACCCACTTAGAATGTATAGCGATTATCCGTCAATTGGTTCAACTTCAATTGACAAAATAAAAAGTTTTGAAGTAGGCGAGGATAAAACATTAATTCAAAAAGAGATTGGGGAAGGGTATGAAACTAGTAGGTTAGATGAAAAGGGCATTTGGGAATCAACAGTTGTTTATAAAAAGATTGAGAATAGAGAAGTTAGATTAATCAAATTTTATTTCACAGGTGAAAAGCTATCTTCGGTAGTGATTAATTGAAATCGTTAACTAGCGCTTACTTGTACAGAAGGTAAAAAGGTTGGACTAGGGCAAGAGCTTCCTGGAAATATAAAAAATTGTAATGACATTAAAAATATTAGATGAATCAGATTCAGAGATTTAAACAAAAGATGAAAAATGTTCAATACGAAGGGAGCAAATGAAATGCCACAAAATCAAACGGATTCACATGCAAACGACAGAGTTTTAGGTGATGAAAAGCGCAAAGATAAACCCATTCGTTTCAAGGCAAAGAAAAACATCTACTGGGAAGATTGGGGGCATATGAGACGAGTTTTTATAGCTGGTCGAGTATATGACGGTGTGCTTCATTCAGATGGTAAAGTAACAGGTTATTCACCATATTTCGATGTAGACGACTATGTAAGTGCAGACGAAATTGAAATCGTTAACTAGCGCTTATTCGAATGAAATTGTGCAGTAAGGACGACGGAGTGATGCACATGTATTTCAAAGTGAGAGAAACGAAAAGAAGAGATTAATATACATTAATTAATCTCAAATAAGTTTAACTACTACTTCTTCTTTTTTCTACTATTTGCGGCGAATATTCCTGCAAATAGAGCGACAGCAATAGCTAGCCAAGTACCAAAGCTCATTGCATTACCTCCAATCTGGATAATAATAGTTACGTATAGAACAGTAAAAAGTTTCTATTTTTTTAGAAAGGGTGAAGGGAATGGGAACAATAAAATTTCGACCAATTCGAAATATTTATTGGGATAACAACGGACGAGCAGTTTTAGTTTTTCATGAAGGGAAGTCTTACGAAGGTGAGTTTCACGAAAGTGGAAAAATAACAGCTACAACACCGTATTATGATGCAGATGATTATATAAATGAAAGTGATATTGAAATCATCAGCTACTGCACAATATGAGGATTAAAAACTGAACAGGGAACATTAAGCTGCATTAGTGTTCCTCATTGAGTTATTAATTGAAATAAAGAAAAAAGATTATATGTAGGGTGGTGAGTATTTGAAGAGAATCTTAAACTATGCAGGTTCAAAATGGAATATGGCTAGCTGGATAGTTAAACAAATGCCCGAACATGAGGTGTATCTTGAACCGTTCTTCGGGAGTGGTGCTGTCCTTTTCAATAAACCAGCTGCACGCATAGAAACAGTAAATGATTTAGACGGCAACATTGTCAATCTGTTCAAGGTCATTCGTGAGCAACCTGAAGCATTAGCTAGAGCAGTAGAGCTTACACCATATTCGCGCCAAGAATATTACCAGGCTTTCGAATTGTTAGAAAGTGATTTATCTGAACTTGAACGTGCTCGAGTATTTCTGGTGCGCTGTTGGATGGCGAGGGGCGGTAAAACGTCTGATAGAACAGGCTGGCGACACAATATAGATACGGTTACAGTGAATGCTTTACCCGATTGGATAGGGCTTCCTCATGCGATTCTTGAAGCAACGAATAGGCTAAAAAAGGCACAAATCGAAAACCAAGATGCAGTGACGTTAATCGAACGTTACAACCGCAAGGACTGTTTAATCTATGCTGATCCACCGTATTTATTAGAAACTCGAACTAAACGTCACTATGCTCATGAAATGAAAGATTCAGAGCATGAAGAATTACTCCTCACATTAAATAAACATAAGGGTTTCGTATTGCTAAGTGGTTACGATAACGATTTATATAATGACCTGTTACAAGGTTGGAGCAGGTTAACGAAGATGTCCACAACTGACGCTGCTACGTCAAAGCAGGAAGTTTTATGGTTGAATCCAGCTGTGACTGAGCGGAATAAACAGTTAAGCTTTTTTGATATTGTACAGAGATGAAATGGAGGAATATAAATTGGGAGGATCATTTCCTAAGTTATCGTATAAAAATTTAAAGACACTCAAGCATGCACTTCAGGAATATCTGAAACGTGAAGGTATTTCTGAAAATGACAAAAAAAGCGAACAAGCCTTATTACTAAAAATTAATGATGAAATTAAATTAATGCGTGAACGGTATCGCTTTTGAAATATTATGTGGAGGAAGTGAAATTGCATGAAAAGGCTAGGATTAAACAATAAGTGTATTGGTTGTGGAGCAGATGAAAAAGCACCACAGTGTGATTGCAAGTGGGATACTTGTAATTGTGGTTATCCAGATTGTTGGATAAGGGAAGATGGTACTTATCATTGTAAAAATTGCGATCACGACACACATCCAAAAGCAAACGTATAGCTTGTACATATGGTGAATTTGAAATTGCGGAGGGATACATTTGAGGTTAGAAAATATCATTGAGCTAATGATTATGAATCCTATATTAACAACAATAGCCCTTATTGTTTTAGTACTAATAGTTGGTGCATGGGCAGGTAAAGTTATACGAGCTAACCAGTAAAGCAAATACTGCACAACATGAGTTATTAATTGCAAGGGAGGATTAAGTGTGACTCGGTTATCCGAAGAAGCATTAAAAAAATTTACTAAAGAAGAACTGATTTATTATTTAAAGAAAATAGAATTTTATCTGCCAACTGGAAAAACTGACTCTATAGAATATTGCATACTTAATAAACGTCATGCTGACTTATCAAAAGAGATCGATAACATATTTTCTAAGGTTACAAAATCACTAGAAGAATATAAAAAGACTCAAAATATCGACAAACTTATAGAAGTACAAAAATTGAATACGCAACGAGAACGTTTGTGGAACAAACAACGGAAAATAGAAAAAGAATTATGGGGAATTTGAAAATTGGGTTGTTTAACACCATTAATTGGAGCATTAGAAACGCTTATTGGATAGAAAAACACCTATATTGATGCATGAAAAAGGAGGAGCGTGAAATGCGAGGGAAATGTATTGATCCAAGTAGCTCTACAAACCTTAGAGCCAATGAAATTTACTATTTATATCCGGCTGGAGGCTCAAGCTATCATGTTAGTCGCTTTCCACGCCCAGGTTCTCATTTTGGTACCTATCAAAAGAGTCGTTTTGACATCATTGAAGAAGATGCTTGGCCACCCGAGCCAAAAAATCCATATGTGCTGCCAGTATTGGAATCAGGAAAAGTATACGAAGCAGAGCTGGTTTGGAAAAAGGAAGGCTATAATGCTCCGTTAGGTAAATATTTTATTAGATCCACTTATGGTTGTTATACAAATATGCAAGATTGCTATTTTTACGATGATTCCACGAATAAACAAGCAAGGGGCAGGTACCCCATTCATTGGTTCACAAACATAAAAGAGTTTGGAGTGGAAGCTGTAAAAGAATTACCACAGAAGGATTGGAAACAGATGGATCTATTCAACCTTTCAATCATTTCAAAATTAGATCGTTGAAAAATGAAGAGGAGGTACATGTAAATTGAATTTTTTTAAAAAGAATAATTCTACAGCTTCAAGTAGCACAGTGGTTATAAATGGGAAATCAATTTCAGTTACAGGTAATAACATATCCGTTATAAACGATAAAGTTTATGTTGATGGGAAATTGGTTGAAGAAGGTCTTGTGGGACACATCACTGTTGAATTCAAAGGTGTTTTAGCTAATTTGAAAGTGAGCGGTGCAGCAAATGTAGTTGGCAATGTACAGGGCTATATAGATGCTGGTGGTTCAGTATCTATTACAGGAAATGTAGATGGCAATGTGGATGCAGGTGGTAGTGTTACTTGCGGTGATGTAAAAGGTTATGTAGATGCAGGCGGTAGTGTTCGTATAAACAAATAAGTTTATAGAAAGAAAATGTGCTGTCTATGGAATGGAAGGTGTTATGAATGGAGACACAGCGAGCTAAAGAAATAATTCGAGCTGGGTTATCGTGGGCTGATTGGACAGATGAACAAAAAGAAGCGTTTAAAGTGGCTTATGATGCTATCGACAATTATGGTAAATTGCAATTTGATTTTAACCAGTTAAATCAAGAGTGGCTTGAATTAGCTACCTTTAAACGAATAGCAGAGCAAATACTGACAGAAAAACAATTTGAAAAAATTCTATTGGAGATGTATCGACAATTTGAAAAATAACTACTGCCATTTTGCAGGTTTAATCGAAAGAAAATGTTCAAGAAGGTGACTGACAATGGCATACGAAAATGTAATTAATATAGAAAATTTAAAAGCTCATATGATGGGACGTGTTAAAAATGTTTTCAGATTATCAAGGCGGACCAATAAACGGGTGGGGATATTTATTTCTGCTCGCTTTAGGTGGACTATTCTTTTTTTGTGTTGGTATTACCCCTCTTAAGAATGATATAGAGGCAGCGCCTTTACATGGGAATATATGTATTAAAGAAATAGAAGGTGCGATTTTGGAAGAAAAACCTAGATCGTTAATAATGAAATATACAATGCAATCCGAAAAATTTGACATATTTTGTTATAACGAGTTGGTTGCAAATATGAATATTCAAAAAGTAAGCAATATATGGGTCTCCATCTATGCTAGTAGTGCAATTATTAGATGGAATGAAAAAGAATACTTCTTTACAAGACCTTATAAAAGTTTAGTTATAACGGATTCTAATGTTAGTACTTTATTAAAAGAAGAAAAAGAAGGAGAGTAACGGTATGTTAACTAAAAAAGAAATTGAATTGTTAGAGTATATGGACTATCAAGTCCTGAATAATGGAATGGATGGATGGCTTGGTAATCGAGCGTATGACAAAATGTTTGAGTTCCTTGAAATATTACATAAGAGAAATTCTGAATTAGATCAGAAAGTGGCAGCTATATTTGTCAAAGCTGCTGTATAAGGTTTAGGGTATTACCAACATCAAAATTCTACATTTATTCCCGAAATAAAAGAATTATATAACGAATATGAAAAGGCCATTGAAGAATGCAATAACCAGTATCAGCAGGTCGCTAAAGACTTTATGAATAGCTATGATTTAGAAGATCATTGTACTAAATTTATCATACAGTTTGATACTAAATAGAAAGGAGAAATTTCAATGAATGATATTACGAATGACATTGTAAAGGAATTAAAAAAAATTGAACAACAGGAGCAACAGAAAGAAATAAATTTTGCTATTTCAAATATTAAAAATGAAATGAATGAAATTAGAAACAAATTTTATTCAGTACAGATTGTTATGCTGCTTATTCCTACAATCGTTTTAATATTAGTAGAAAGTCCAATACGATTTCTATTAATGCATTGGATAATTCAATTTACAATAGGAGTTTTAGTGATTACGTACATGTATCGTATACAGAATAAATCTATATCCAATTTTTATAGAAGGCTGGCTGATTTTGTTGAGTAGATTGCAATCTGAACGATTTGACATATTTTCTTATAACGAGTTGATTGCAGATATGTGTAGATCAATTGGGTAACATTTTTGTACGAATATCATAATAGTTTCTTTATAACTTAAATGACTAAGAAAGGAGGAGCAGGAAATGAATGAAAAAGTAGTAGATGGTATTCAGTTTTTTGACAAAGAATTAGAGTGTTTAAACAAGTATGAATTTGAGTATGTACATGAACCGAAGAAAAAATTGACTGCTTCCTCTTTAGTTACTTACTTATTATTACGTTCGCTTTGTGATGAAGTAGGGCTTATTTTGGAGCAAGATTTTAATTTAAAGGAAGAATGTGAAAAACGTAATCTTCCATATAGCTCGATACATAACGGTTATCATCGACTTTTTGATATTGGTTTATTAAATATTGACCGTATAAATGGTCGTACATATATTCAATTGCCAGCAGTGGCTGCTTATGTGCCAACTGCAAAAAATCCTAAGATACCTGGTTATTTCCTTGTGCCAAAAGCTATTTTTAATAGTGGCTTTTTAAGGGGTTTTATTAAAGCACGTGATGTACGGGGGGTATTAGGGTTACTTGACCTTATAAATGGTCTTTATAGGGAGCTTAAACGTAAAGGGAAATGGTTAAAACGTAAGAAAATCACGTTATACAATAAATATAAGCAGTCTAAGCAAGTGTTTAATAAATGGCTGAAACGTGTGTTCTATGGTAAGAATAGTTTGATTCAGGTCAAACAAGAACTAGAAGGTTTGTACGAATTGAAGTTTATAGATACAGTCTATAGAGAAAGAAAGCATGATGCGAAGTTTGACCAATTCCAGGCATCTTCACACCATACATTGTCATATCTATTAAAATCAAGTAGTGTAAATTATACAAACGATGATTTACAAGACATGCAGTTTGCTTGTAAGCAAGAGGTCATTACGCCAATGTATTATGCTGTGGAGTCGAATGAAAACGCGATGTCTACGGTGAAAGCTGTCATGGCCGACATTTTAAGTACAACTGTGCGAGAGATTGAACGACAAACTGGTAATATTCAAGCACTAGGGGCGTATTTCCGCAAGACCTTACGGCTTCAGACAAAACGTATTTTGCAGGAGGAGCAGCCGTTACGCTATCTCATCGCCAGCTCATACAAAAATGCACAGTGGGATGTACCAGAGCAGTTTAAATAAGAGCCTTTTCTGAAAAAAGTATTCAGAAAGGGCTATTTGTCATGCAGTTATATATGAGTCTTTACCATATATGGTTTTAAAAGTTTAGAGGAATACAAAAATTGTCGGTAGCATCAGGAGAATGTCCAGGAGCTACCTTTTTTGATGGCTTTTCAATCCAATTCGAGCTGTGGAATAGTCGGCTTTTGAAAATGAAATCCATTTAGGTATGTGGATGACTTATTTCGAAATTTCTTATTTCGTGGATAATTGAAGTGGTTGTGTGAATGAATCATTTCATTTCGTCTTTTTAAGGTGATAAACCATTTCCTGAAAATAATAAGTCGTAAAAGCCTTGCTATCACTGGATTTTTCAGCATTGTAATTGCTCTCTATTAATATATGAGTACTATATTGATTACTATGCGCTGTTTTTTCTCTATCTTTTTTCTATTATACTTTCCTCATCGATGATGATGATGTTGAAGTTGGTTATGTTTTTCTTTCTATCAAGGAAAGAATGAAAATCTTTAAGTTATAAATAATGCTTATCTTTTTTATAAGGCTATAAAGGAAAAGTTAAGAGAGTTTTTATAAACAATCATTGCTGAAGTTTAGCACAGTAACCTGTTTGCTTAATCTACACGAATCAATTTTGAAATTTATGTAATATATTTAAGCCACTTTAAATATATTAATATTAGAGGTAAATAAAGGTTCAAATATATTAACATCTACTAAAACTAATTAATAAGGGGTGATCTTATAAATAAACGTCTAGTCTATTTACTATTTTTCACTTCCATCATACTAGTAGGAGCAGCAATCTATGTGAATTATGCCAATCAACAAACCAGTAGCAAAATTGAAACTTATGCTGAAAATAGCACAGAACTATCAATACTAGAAGCGATTAAACTTGCATTTTCATCTGCGTTAGAATGGAACGATAAAGCTCAATTGTTATCAGCGGTTAATATTGACTTAGATGAGAAGGACGATAAAGGGATTGGAATTAATGGGAAAAGGAAGTATTGGAATATTGCATTCGCAGTACCAGATACGAACAAGTACTTTTTGGTAACAATTCATAAAGGGAAAATTGACGATGCTAGTGATTTTACTGTAGAAAGTTCATCTCCTTATCCTAAAAATGAACTTATGCAAATAAAAGATATTAAGCATGATTCACCAGAGTTGCTTAAAAAAGCCCTCGAATTGGGCGGAATTCATCCTGGTGAGGATTGGGCGAAAGGATATAATTTCATGATTAAAAAAGATCCTGAGTCTGGAATCCCTTTAATGTTAGTAATAGGTTGGAATAAAGAATTAAAAAATACAGTAGCAGTTTATTTTAATGTAACAACTGGAGAACACCTTGTTTCATCAAATTAAAAGGAGATGGTTAAAATGAAGAAGGTTTTATTTGTTTTGGGAACCTTATTATTTGGAATGGTATTTAGCTTTACATCAGAAGCTAATGCTGCTAAACATGAGCATTTAATGCAAAGTGCCACTGCTTATGTAGGTTCAACAACTGGACATGGAGCCACTTATGGATTTTACAATGTGCAATATAGCACTGTTGCAGTGAAAAAAAAGTATGGTACTACCGTTCCTATAATTCCTTTCGGTACTGCCATAAATCTTACGGAATCAATAACATTAGACGGTGCTAATATTAGTAAAAGTTCATTTACTGATACTGGATTAGGTTCAGATTATGGCTCATATTGGATAGATTTTTATTATGGATTTGACTCTGCTCAAAACCGAACTAATGCTTCTCTTTTTGGAGTAAAGCCAGTATCGTATACTGCTAGCTATTAAGTTGATGGTACTTTGCTATTCAATAACTTGACACACTTTATTAACCAAATGGTTAGAATTATAGATGAAGTTAGTTAATTGGCAATTTGCGCTATAAGTAATGATAAAAGCGCCAGATTGTTGAAAATTGTTTTTCTGTATCCCCAAAACTTTCATTTTGGAAAGCCATTTTGTAAGGATATGTAGAAAATTTATTTTAATATTGGTTTTTGAGTATCTGACTTCCAATCTAAAATAAATGGTGCAGAGGGAAGGGGTATGGTACGCAATTAATGTTAGCAGCATTAAAATTTGCCTTTGAAGAACTTAAGTTACATAAAGTTACTCTAGGTGTATTTGACTTTAATACTTCTGCAATTAGATGCTATGAAAAAGTAGGCTTTAAACAAGAAGGTATACTAAGAGATGCTAGAAAAAATGGGGATAAATATTTGAATTTAATAGAAATCGGCATCCTAGAGAATGAATGGTCAGCTAAATCTTAAACTTAAATATTCGAGTTAAGTTTATAATTCTAACCCCTTTGGATTACTGCCACTGAAATGTACATTAATGACATCTTTTTTACCATCCCTTGACAAAAACTTTACCAACGAATGACAAGCCCTTTACCATACACCTCTATACGGTTCTGGTGCAAAAAATATAAACAACTGCAATTCACCTCTAAAGTAAGGGTATATTAACACTATTACTCTAAATAGGGACGTGATTAGTATGGAAAAGGAACAACTATTCAAGCGGAAACACTTTCAACCTGAAATCATTTTGTTAACAGTGAGATGGTACCTGCGGTACAACTTGAGCTTTCGTAATTTAGTTGAGATAATGGAAGAACGTGGCTTAGCAATGGCCCACACAACCATTATGCGATGGGTTCATCAATATGGACCGGAATTAGATAAAAGAGTTCGACGTCATCTTAAGCCAACAAATGATTCCTAGAGAGTCGATGAAACCTATATCAAAGTAAAAGGTCAATGGATGTATCTATATCGTTCGGTTGATTCAGAAGGGAATACCATAGATTTTTATTTAAGTGAATCAAGAGATAAACAAGCAGCCAAGCGCTTTTTTAAGAAGGCCTTGGCTTTTTCTTACGTTTCTAAGCCTCGAGTGATAACAGTAGACAAGAACCCAGCTTATCCCATTGCTATCCAAGAATTAAAAGAAGAAAAGCAGATACCCGAAGGCATCCAACTAAGGTAAGTTAAATATCTCAACAATATCGTGGAGCAGGATCATCGCTTTATTAAAAAACGAATTCGCTCGATGCTTGGATTAAAGTCTATACGGACTGCCAAACGAATTATTGCTGGGATAGAGGCTATGCACATGATCAAAAAAGGACAAACTCTCCAAGGGGAGAAGTCCGTCCAAAATCAAAAGGAATTCATCCATCAACTGTTTGGGTTAGTTGCTTAGACCAGGGGTCACTGGAAATCATTCACTTTTTTATATTTTCTTCAAGTGTTTGCACCAGAACCAAATTATAACTATAAGAACGAGGTGTTAATTTTGAAGTCCATAGGAGAAGAGATACGTAGAATTAGAATAGAAAAAAAAATTACACAAAAACAATTAAGTGAAGGAATATGTACTCAACCAACTATTAGTATGATTGAAAAAGGTATTATAATGCCTGGAATTGATATTTTAGTAGATATTGCAGCGAAGCTTCAAGTAACATTAGATTATTTCACAGAATTTATAAATAATGCTGATTATGAAGATAAAAAAAGATTAATACTGAAACTAGAAGATTTAGCACTTAGACAAAAATTTGTAGATATACATAATATAGTGAAAATAGAGTTACAAAATAAAATAGAGGACAGGTGGTTAGAGGCTTATTTAAAATGGTTATATTTTTTAAGTAGATATTATATAAAAAAAGAATCTTTGGATTTGGTTATAGGGAATATATTACAGTTAATTCGTAATGTCCCATCAAATATTTTAAATCGAGAATATTTATTATATCGTATTTATAATTCAATAGCATTTTTACATGCCATTAATAAAAATTATTCGAAGGCATTATTTTATTATAGGAAGATTGATTTTGATTCTGTAGAAGAGACCCGACTGCCTAGTAGGCAAATCTTTGAATTGAGGTTTTTGTATAATCAAGTAAAAACTCTATATGATATGGGGGAATATGGAGAAGCGATAAGACTTTCAGAGTTAGGTATAACTAAATCGATTAATTATGAAAATATGTCTTTAATTGGAAATTTTTATTATTATCTTGCACAGACACATGAAAAAACAAGTAAAAATCGAGAGTTGATAGTATATTTTTACAAAAAATCGTTATTCTTTTTTGAATTATTAAATCGTGAACTGTATGTTGAAATACTAAAAAATAAAAATATCACGTCTGTTGATTAACTAAGTTTTACTATAAAAAGATTCTACGATTTTTACATTGCTTCAACTTTATTTCATAGGAAGAAATCGCAGGGATTCTCGCTGAATTTGGCTTTGAGGATACGCTCGTAAATGCGAAGTGCCAACGCTTTTAGCTATTTAGTGGGTGCACGATTTGAAAGGAGAAGCTTGCGTAACGCAACGGATGTCACACCTGCACAAGGCTTGAAATCAGTGGATTATTCAACGCTTTCGAAACGTTTAGGTGAGATTGTCGAAAAACTTGAGGACAAGCGTGTTATCCTCGTGGCAGACCGAGCTTATTTTTGATTAATAAAGTGAATTGTTATGTGAATAAAGGGCCAAGATTTGGTGATTCGTTTAAAAGAAAATATCCAACTGCACGTAAAAGATCGTTAATACATATGTCTGTAGAAGATTCCAACATAATGCTGATTTCACCTGCACAATCGGCACAGCGCAAAAAGAAAAAGCGTCATCGTATGGCGGAATTTACGGATTACGAAGGCGCCCTTGTACGCGTGGTGACCAACCTTTTAAACTGTGAATTGACTTGAAGAAGTTGTTTTGGATACATTCCTTTGATACAAATCCTTTTCGGTTACTATACCCAAATAGTAATCGAATCCATATTCAATAAATGTGAAATGAAATTGCTTTCGAAATACTAGCAATATGTTTCTATACCTCCTAATAAAAGTTTCCTATCTCAATCAGCTACTAATATTTAAATTCAACTGAACTGATAATTACCTCTTACGTCAAAATACGTTAAAAATTAATGCCCATTATACTTGCGTAACTGTAAAATTTAAATTTCCCGACTATATTTTCCGTAGAAAAACCTCCAAAAGCTAGAGTTGAAATCTAACTTTTGGAGGTGCAATACTTAGCGCATATTTATGACCCAAGCAATCTTATTATATTTCATAAGGTAAATCTAGAGGAAGGGCTATAAAATCACCTGTAATAAGAAAAGCTGCTAATAAACTTACAAATAGTAATTTTTTCATTTTGTAATCACCTCAATTATTCTGTAAATTAACATTTCTTACCCATAATTATACATATATGTTTTTTAAAAAAAATAAAATATAGGAATCCTTATATTTATTTAAGTGGAAACCCCTTTTAAAAAATAATAAAAACATCATAATTGAAAAATGTAGGTTATTTACATAATTGAAAAGTATAGGTTATTTAATATAAGCGAGGTGCTTTAAAGTTGGAAGACTATAAATTTAATCATATCTTAGAGATGCTCTTTTCAGGAGAAGAGCTTACTAAGGATGAAAAAATGTGGGCAGAACAAGTAGTTGCCTTTAAAGAGGCAACTTCAGGACAAATAGGAGCTTATAAGATAGGTTCTGTCCCTGGTTTCAATATTAAAAATTCTCTAGCTTCTACCATTCCAAAGATAGAGAGATTATTAGAACAATGTCCTAATGAGGGATATGATATTAAACCTGCTCCTAATAAATGGTCCATACATCAGATTGTTGGGCATTTAGCTGATAATGAGGTTTGTAATTCAATTAGGGTTCGATGTATTTTGACCGAAGAAACGCCAGTGTTAGTGGGGTATGATTCAGATGATTGGCAAAGATGGTTTACTATAAATGATATTTGGACCTGTTTTAATCGGTTTAAACAAGAGCGTTTAAATTTAATAGCTTTACTAGAAACCTTACAAGAAAAAGAATGGGAAAGAATGGGGTTTTTAGATTATAGAGGCAATGAACAATTGCGTGTATTGTTAGGCGTGCTAGCAGGTCATGATGAAAATCATATAGGACAGTTAACTAGAACACTTCGGTATGTGGAAGAAAATCTAGCTATTATCAATAGTAATAAAAGTTGTACTAACAAAGGGAGTTGATATATTTGACTTATTTACAACTTAAAGAAGAAATTATAGATAATGATCTTTGTACTAGTTGTGGGGCATGTGTAGCTGTTTGCCCTGCTAATATAATCCAATTAAATAAAAATAGTATACCTAATGTTTACTTAGATTCTAAATCTTTATCGGAGGTTTGTGGATCATGTAATCTTTGTAGAGATATATGTCCAGGTAAAGAAACAGATGTACCTGCATCTGAGTTATCACTGTTTGGACGTACAAGAACATCTACTGAACGTTGGACAGGAATTATAAATGAAACTAATTTAGTTTCAGTTGTAGATCCCAATGTACGTAATCATGCTACTGCTGGTGGAGCCGTAACTGGTTTATTAATTACCGCACTACGTTCTGGGTTAATTGATGCAGCACTAGTTATTGATCGTGATAAAGAGAAACCTTGGATTCCCCAAGCAATATTGACTAATGACGAAGAAACTATAATTAAATGTGCCCAATCCACATATTGTATAGCCCCAAATTTACATCTATTAAATGATACAAGATATGAAAGTGTAGGTGTAGTGGGCTTAGCTTGTGAAATCCAGGCTATCAGGAAAATGCAGAGGAATCCGGAAACAGAGGCCTTAGGGAAAAAAATTGTATTTTCAATTGAGATAGGGTGTTCATCTAATACTAAATTATCTGGGACAGAACATCTTATAACTGATATTTTGAACATTCCTTTAGATGAGGTTTCTGATGTTAGATATCGTGATGGAGACTACCCAGGAGAGTTTACCGTATATACTAAAAATAATGAGTCGAATTCATTACCTTTTTTTGAATTAGTTGAAGAATTCAAAAAATTCAAAACATTCAGGTGTTTATCTTGTAGGGACTGGTGGTCTGGAGTTGCTGATATATCTGTTTCAGATGGAGATCCTAATATATATGCGTCTAGTCAGTATGGTATTCTTCCAAGTAGATTTTCAATGGTTGCAACTAGAACAGAAATTGGACAGAGATTACTTGAACTAGGAATATTAATGGGAATCTTGGTAGCAGAACCAACAAAATTTGATCCAGAAGAAAGTTTAGGTTTACAGAGAAAAAGATTCCGTAGTGCAAGTTATAAAAGAAAATATCCTAATGGAGTACCAGATTCTTCTGTATTGTTTAATGATAATGATGGTGAAAGGGAAGACGATGAAGTAATTGCGAAGATGTCTAACCGTATTACTTAATACTCAGATTTTATTATGAAGAAGGAATGATTTTTTTGGAGTTGAATAAAATTACAGTTTCCCCGATTAAAGAATCAAGTAAAAGCATTTATTGGCATCCCCCAGGAGATAAGTCTATTAGTCAACGTGCTACTTTTTTAGCTAGTTTAGCAGAAGGAACTAGTCGAATATCAGATATATTGTGGTCAGAAGATACAGTAAATAATTTAATCGCCCTTAAGAAATTGGGGGTAGGTATAGAAATTGATAATAATGATGTTTTGGTGACTGGTGTAGGTAAATTTGGTTATAGAGCATCAAATAATACTGTTTATTTAGGGAATTCTGCTACGTCATCTCGTATTATGATTTCACTACTTAGTGCTCAAAAGGGGAGATTTAAGGTTGATGGCAATAAAATGTTACGTAATCGCCCTATGGAATGGGTTGTAGAACCTTTAAAGGATATGGGGGCGCAAATTGAGTGGTTGAATAATTATGGATGTCTCCCTGTGGGAATTACTGGGTCTAGACTAGATGGGATGCATCATCGAATTAAGGTGTCTAGTGCACAAGCGGTATCTGCATTACTTTACGCAGCGTTATTGGCAGATAAGAAGACTCGTATTTATAAAAAGACTAAAGCAAGAGATCATACAGAACGAATTTTTAAATATTTTGACCTTGATTTGATAGATACAGGAGATTATCTTGAGTTAACTCCTCCTGAAAAAATATTACCACATGATATCTTTGTACCAGGTGACATATCGTCAGCGGCATTTCTCATTGGTTTAGTGGCTATGCAAAAATCATCGGGTTTAGAGTTAACAGTAAAAAAAGTTAATCTTAATCCAACACGAACAGGATTCTTAGAAATTCTTCAGAGGATGGGAGCAGATTTAACTATAATAAATCAAGGTGAATTATGCGGAGAGCCGATAGGAGAAGTAATTATCCGTTCGGGAAGTGAGCTTTCGGGTGTAAAAGTTTCAGGTGATGTGTTTGTACAGAGCATGATAGATGAAATACCTATACTTGCTGCAGTTGCAGCTACAGCTAAAGGTGAAACTGTAATTACAGATGCATTTGAATTAGCTAATAAAGATACTAATCGTATTATAACAACTATTGAATTACTAAATAACTTTGGCATAGAAGCTTATCCTATTGAGGGGGGATTAGTAGTTACACCAGGAGAATTTACTAGCCCAGGGAACTTAGAAGTACCTAATGATCATAGAATATCAATGGTCGCTATGATTATTGCAAGCTTTTGTAATAAAAAAACAGAAATTTATAATTGGGATACTGTTCGTGTTTCTTTTCCAGGTTTTTTAGAGGCTTTCAATCTTATAGGATTAGCTTCAACAGATGATGATTCAAGTTCATTAGGTCCTAGTATTTATATGGAGATGGTGGAGTGATGAAAAAAACAGTTGTAATTTTAGGGGGAGCAGGGTTTATTGGAAGAAGTATAGCAAAGTGTTTTGGGAAAGATGGATATTCTATAAGTTTATTAGACAAGGACGAAGAAGCATTAAATTCTGCTACAACGTTTTTACGAGATCTTGGAATAGAATGTTATCCGAAAAAGGTAGACGCTCTTAATGAAAAACAATTAAAACAAGAAGCAAATAATTTGTTTGAGGAATTTGGATCTATAGCAGTTTTAGTTAGTGCAATAGGCTATTCACCAAAATTAAATGGAAAACGGCCAAATACTTTAGATATACAAGGTGAAGAGTGGAGATTAGTAATGGATATTAATCTAAATGCAGTATATTACGGCATTTCAGCTTTTCTACCGAAAATGTTGGCAAGTAAAGGTGGACGCATAGTTATTATTTCTTCTGTGGCTGGCTTGGCTGGCTCTTTAACGGCGGGAATACATTATTGTGCAGCGAAATCAGCTTTAGTTGGATTGACAAAATCATTAGCTACAGAATTTGCATCTGAGGGTATATTAGTGAATTCTGTAGCCCCAGGAAAAATAGAAAATTCTGACTGGGGGGATGATTCATATGAGATAGAAAAATATACAAGTACGGTTCCTTTAGGACGACTTGCGAAAGTAGAAGAAGTATCGGAAGTCATAAAGTTCTTAGGGAGTGAAAAAAATACTTATATAACCGGAAAAGTTGTAACTATAGATGGTGGACGGACCCCTATCTAAATAAATAGGAGATGATTGTAGTTTGATAAATAATAAAAGTTTATTAAATATTCCGTGGGTAGATTTAAATTCAAACCAACCAGATTTTATGATTATTGCAACGGGAAGTATTGAACAACACGGACCACATTTACCTCTTGGCGCTGATTTTTTTGTAGCCAATAGGATTGCTCAAGAAATTACAAAGCGCTATTCTGCTGTACAGCTACCTTTTACATCAGTAGGTGTAAATTTTATGTTTGAAGATTGGCCGGGTACGATTAGTATTTCAGCAGAAACGTACACTAATTTAATTATTGAAATTGGAGAAAAGGCTAGGAGAATTTGTCAACGAATTTTGATAATTAATGGGCATGATGAGAATCAACCGTCCCTAATAACAGCCTCTCAACGATTAGTTAAGGAATATGGAATGGAAGTAGTAGTCCTTGAATGGGCAGAGTTTGTTCTCGATATCCTTCGAAATATTTGCGAATCTAAGTATGAAATGCATGCAGGTGAAGGGCTGACATCGATTTTCCTCCATTGGTTTCCTGAAATGGTAATAAAAGAAAATATTGAAAAAGGTGCTTCTGTTATTGGTGGTATAATCTCGGATGATATTCATCTTGATCATAGAGCATATAACCCACAAATAATAAGTAAAAATAATGGAAGTACAGGTGTATTTGGAGATCCTACTATAGCTAATGAAGATAAAGGCTCAAAAATAGCAGAAGCTTTAATAAAGCGTGTTAATGAATTAATAGAAGAATTAAATTGGGGGACAGCTAAGTGACAAAAAAGAAAATTATAGATATTGTTTCAAATTTAGAATCCCCTTCCACATCTGAAATAATTTCTAATGATACTAAATTAGATTGGGAGAAAGGTTTAAATTTTTGCGTATGGACTGAAGAAGGGACAGAATATATAGATTTGACCGCTGGGTCAGGGGTACATAATGTGGGATATAATAATTCAAAGGTTAATGAAGAAATTATCAAACAACTTCAATCTCTTTCTCATACAGGGTGGCAATTTCCTACTCGTTCTCGAGCGACACTTTTGGAAAAGTTATGCAATATACTTCCTTTTAAAAATCCAAAATTTATATTTACTGTTACTGGATCTGAGGCGGTAGAGGCTGCATTAAAATTGTCGCGCCTTGTCAAGGGAAAATCGGCCGTATTGAGCTTTCAAGGTGGATTTCATGGTAAAACAGGTGGTTCCCTAGCTGTAACTGCAAATCCGAAGCTACGTGACAAAGTTACAAATTATGCTGCTGATATTATTCGCCTACCTTTTCCGGAAGATGATGCTTTACGCAGACATGGTTATAATGTGCCTTCTGTGGATGAATATCTAAAGTGGATTAAGCGCTTTATTTTGCATCCAGATTTCCCACTAGATCAAGTTGCAGGCATTATAGTGGAACCGATACAAGGCTCTTCTGGAATGACTGCTGCTCCACCTAATTTTCTTAAAGCACTTAGAAAATTAACAAGCGATGAAGATATGTTATTAATAATGGATGAAATATATACAGGTTTTGGTAGAACAGGGAAAATGTTCGGTTTCCAACATGATGATATTATTCCGGATATCGTAATAATGGGAAAATCGTTAGGTGGAGGGTTACCTATTTCTGTAGTAGCAGCCCCTTCTGATCTAATGAATAAAATGCCGGCATATAAACAAACTAGTACATTTTCAGGTCATCCAGTAGCATGTGCAGCTGGTTCTAAAGTTCTTGAAATAATAGTAGATGATAATCTTTCACAGAATGCTTTAGAAAGAGGAGAACAATTTAGGGAAAGGTTAGAAGAAATAAATACTCTGCTTTTGAAGGAAAGCAAAATTCACTTTGTTGTTACAGGTAAAGGGCTAATGTTGGGGCTTCATATTGAAGCAGATACATCTGCTGATTCTGAGAGAATTGCTAGAGTTCTAAACGATTGCCTAAAAGAACAATTCGTCATTTGTTTATTAGGAGGCACTTTTAATAATGTTATTAAAATTACCCCACCACTTACTTTAACTCCTGATGATGTAGATATGATCTGCGATCGTTTTATTTTAGCTGTTAAGAAAATGCTTTACCTTGAGTCAATTTCGTAAAGGAAAAGAGGCTAATTTATGAGTAGTTTCTGGATGGCACGTGTATTTTATAACGAAGGTATTTCAGGAAATCTAACAGGAGTTGTTCAGTTAGAAAAGGATATAGGAGATATTGCCAGTAAAAAAATGGCTACTAGATTACAGTTGCCAGATACAGCATTTATTTGGAAAGAAAATTCAATGAAACATAGAACATATTCTCCATATGAAGAGTTGGAATTTTGTACGCAGACTTTGCTAGCTACGGGAGCAGTACAAAAAATACAATCTAAAAATCTCGAACGTTTCGAATTTGAAGGAGCTACAGGATTAATCTCTGTATTCACACAAGGGGATGACATTTGGTGGATTGAACAAACTCCTGGCGAGATTTCACCTTATTATAATTATGACGTTTTGAATGAGTTAAGTATATCTAAAAATATATTAGGTGGAATGCTTGGGGTTGGAGGTAATGGTCGAAAGAGACTTTATATTCCGATAAACTCGGAGGAAAATCTGTATATTGTTCACTTGAAACCTTCTTTAGTTATGAATATATGCCAACGTATGGGTATAAATGGAATTGTTTTATTTGTGAAAAAGGACCAATCAAATGTTTTATTAAGGGTATTCACTACGTCATTAGCAGGCAATGAAGATGCTGCCACGGGTGGTGCAGCATTAGGCCTGTTGGGATATAATCAACTTTTTTCTTTTGGTCTATCTAATAACATACGAGTAGATCAAGGGCATATAGATTCTTCAAGTAGAGGGTGTATCTACCTGAAAAATGATGTTGAGAATAACCAAAATTTAATAGGTTCTAAGGTGGATGTACTAATAGAAGGATTAATTTTATAAAATCTAACGTGAAAGGAAAATAGATGGAGAATAGAAAAAATGATGAATTATTAATAAAATTAGAATCATTTATATCAAAAAAAATAGAAATAAACGGATTTATAGGTAGAAGCTATAAGAGAATCAGAGAAATCTCCTCTGTTGATTTGAAAAAGATGTTTCCAGAACAATTTTGGTCTTCTATTCAATGGTTGTCTTATATAGAAAACACATTAGATACACATTTATTATACCTTGTAATCGAAGATGAGAATAATAATTTGATGGGAATAATTCCTTGCCAGATTGTCACAGATTCTAAAGGATTATTGTTTTATAATCTTCCACGTAGTTTCACTAAAGGAGGAAACTTTGGAAATTTAGATTTTTTGAATTTACAACAGCTGCAAGCATTAAAGGAGTATCAAATAAAGTTAGAAAATGAAAATTTATATCCTTCTTTAATAGCTGCCATACCTAATTCATATTGTGGTATTTTAATTAATCCTGATATCGCAACTAACGAAAGGAAAAGTGTTTTAAAGGCTTTAATGTATTTCTTTAACATTTTAGCCGAACATATTGACAGTAAAATTCATGGATTGTGTTATATACCTGAACATATATATGGTGATATTAATGAACACCTCCCAGAAGGATATTGTAAATTGACTGTAGGAGCTGATTCAGTTTTATCAATCCCTTGGTTATCATTTGATGAATACTTAATGAATTTTAACGATAAGAGAAGGAATAAAATTAGAAGGGAAATAAAGGAGTTTAAAAGTTCTGGATTAAAAGTTGAGGTTTTATGTGGAGCGCAAGCACTTTCTGAAGATTTAATTAAATTGCAATTATCATTACGTTCTAAATATGGTCATGGAGGCGATCCTGAAAAATTAAGCAAAAGCTTTCAGATTATGAAAGACTATTTGGACGATAGTATTGTAGTATTTAATGCCATACTTAAAGATGAAATTGTAGGATTTGTTCTATTTTTTAGACAAGATAATAAAATGTATGCTCACTTATCAGGATTTGATTACGAAAAGTTAGTTAATGCGTTTTGCTATCCTAATTTGTGTTTTTATGAACCCATAAAATACGCGATAAATGAGGGAATTAATCAAATCTATTATGGATTATCTTCTTATGAAGCAAAAGTAAGACGAGGTTGTGAATTAGTAGAGTTAGGTGCATATATATCTTTTAATACTAAAATAAGGAATAATGCTATATTGGAGGAAATTTCAGAGCTTTTATCTTTTAGTGAAAAACAACAACTAAATCACTTTCACGAAATGGTTTCTAAACCCAAAAATACAAAAATAGGTAGGTATTATTTATGAGAAATACTCGTAATCGCCTTTTAATAGTCGATGCACCTGGAGGTCCTGCACCATCTGTATATTTGCCCATGCTTTCAGATGAGTTTGAAGTAGGGGTAGCCTTGGTTGTATCTGAAAATTCAGTTGTTTTAGAAGAAAGATTAAACTTTTTGGGAGAAAGAGTGCAAGTATATATAATTGAAAATCGTTTAAATCTTAAAGAAGAACTTGAAGAAATTTCTAATTTATTTAATGCAGAAGGGTTGCTCGCTTTTAGTGAAAGAATTGTTCATGATGTAAATGAAGTAGCTAGAAAATTAAATTTGCCATCAAATCCCACCTGGGTTCAAAAATGTTTATATAATAAGGAGCACCAGCGTACTGCTTTATCTCATGGCGGATTGGTTATTCCAAAAGTATATAAAATATTAGATTATCCAGACTTGAAAGCTGCAGCAAAAGAGGTTGGATTTCCAGCAGTATTAAAGCCATTAATCGGAATTGGTAGTTTATCTACTTATGAAGTTCAATCAATAGAAGAATTAGAAGAAATTTATTATACAGCAATAGATTTATATAAAACTGATGCTCGTATACAAGCCGTACCTAATTTTTTATTGGAAGAAAAGATACCCGGGTTTAATTGGCATGGTGATGACCGTTATGGAGATCATGTTAGCGTTGAATCTATAGTGTCAAATGGAGAGATAGTACATCTAACTGTTACTGATAAATTACCATTAGCATTTCCTTTTCGTGAAACGGGTGACATTATGCCGACTATTTTATCTGATTTTCAAGTTGAAAATTTATATAAGGAAGCAGAGCTTGCTATCCGTGCGCTTGGTATAGAAGTCGGGGCTGTACATACTGAAATTAAATTGACAAAAGAGGGTCCTAGAATAATAGAGGTCAATGGCCGTGTTGGCGGTGGAATTACAGAGATGTTATCTTATTCTGCTGACTATAATATTATAAATGAATTAGCTAAAGTTGCTGTTGGTATGCCTCTTTCAAAGAAAAAGCCAGATTTTAAATCATATTGTGGATTTTTCACTCCTCAGCCTCCAGCATTAGACATTGAATTAGAGAAAGTGCCTAATCTGGATGAATTATTGGCTATGGAAAGTGTAAGAGAGGCTGTGATAGTGTATTCAGTTGGAATGAAACCTGATTGGAAAATTGGTACGGGAAGTAATTTACTTAGAGTATTAGCAGTTTCAGATAATAAAGAAGAAATTTTAGCACTAGGTACTAGACTAATAAATCTTAGCTTATTTAGCTTTAAGTAATAAATAATTTATTATAGAAAGGTTGAAAGAAATGGATAAAAAGAATGCAATAAGTGTATTTATGGGTGAGCCAACTTCCATCGATCCTTGTTATGGATCCGAACATGATGGTGCATTAGTATTACGATTTTTGAGCGATCCATTAATAGATTTCACTCCCGATACCGGAGAAGCTAAACCAGCGGCGGCTAAATCATGGCAAGTAGAGGATGATGGATATACTATACGTTTATTTTTACGTGAAAATGTTTTCTTTCATCATGGTAGAAATGTTACTGCTGAAGATTATATTTATTCATGGAATCGATTAGTAAGCCCTTCTCAAAATTCAGAACTTTCGTATCATTTAAGCAGTATAAAAGGGTTTGATGAAGTTCGTTCCGGTATATCAAATCAAATGAGTGGTTTGAAAGCAATAGGAACATTTGAGTTATTAGTGTCTATGAGTGAACCTTTTGCGGAAGTTCCGGCCCTTTTTGGACACCATTGTATAGCTGCTGTACCTAAAGAGTTAGTCGAATCAAATCCTGAGAAATTTAAAGATAATGTTATTTCTACAGGCCCATATATGTTGGCTGAACCTTGGGCACATAATAAATATGTTCGTTTAAAACGTTTTGATAAGTATTATGAAGGTAATGAAGCATTTATAGATGGGGGAAAGGGATATTTAGATGAAATAGAATTCCGTATTTACGAGGATATTAATGATGCATATTCAGATTGGAAGGAAGGAAAATTAGATATTACCAAAGTACCGCCTACATGTTTGAATGAAGCAATGTCTTATGGAGATAATTTCCGTAGTACTCAATGTGCATTAATGCAATATATTGGATTTCCTAATAATATCCCTCCTTTTAATAATAAATTAGTTAGACAAGCAATAGCATTGGGAACGAAACGTAAAAATATAATTGACAAGGTGTTTTCTGGTACTCGTCCTTTAGCAACTAGTATAATTCCACCAAATATAAAATCTAATCACGAAGAAGATATTAATAATAATGAAAATATTTTACTTTGTGAGCCAGATGTGGATAAAGCTCTTAATTTACTTGAACAGGCGGGTATGAAGCTACCTTTAAAAGTTCCTTTTTATTATAACTCTGGTTTAGGACATGAATCATGGATTAATGAGATAAAACAGCAGCTCGCACAAATAAAAATCGAACTTGATTTAAAACCTTTACCTTGGGGAGGATTTTTAAATAAACTTCAAAATGGGATAGATGGTATGTTTAGAATGACCTGGGCAATTGATTGTCCAAGTCCGGATAATGTATTATTTTCTCTATTTCATTCAAATTCTATTGGTATGGACAATTTTTCTAATTTCTCTGATGTTAAATTTGATGCTACTTTAAAAGAGGCACGTTCAATTCTCGACACTGAACAACGAATGTTAAAATATCAAGAAGCCGAGAATATAATTATTAATCAATTACCTATTTTGCCGTTATGGTACGGAATACAGTATCACATGGTTTCTTTAAACCGCTTTGAATTTTTAGGGAATCGAGTTATTGATATTTTTGGCGAACCTGTTTTACGCCATGTAAAAATGAGGATTGATTAATCAAAATTTAACTCTAAAGGGGGATCTATTCATAATGAATCGTAATGAAAAATCAAGTGAACCATTATTTGGGGATTGTAAGCATGTTTTAATTATTGGAGGGGGTTCTGACCTTGTTCCTATGCTACGTAATGTAGATAAAAATATTAGAACTTCCGTTTTTTGCCGGCCTTCTATACTAAATTTTGTTTATGAAATTGAAAAAAATAATACGGTTTTAATAATCAAAGAAGAAGCAAGTATACAAGAATGGATAGAATATGCTAGGTCCCTTCACAAGGTTGATCCTTTTGATTCAGTTGTTTCTTTTGCAGAAATCGATCAAGATAAAGCAGCAGCCATAAGTGAATCATTAGGGTTAAATTATCATAGTGTTTCCACAGTTGAATGGGTTCACAATAAGTTTCAAATGCGAAATCGTTTACGGATGACAGGGGTAGAAGATATCCCTAATAAATTGGTTATCTATGCTGAAGAAATAAATGAATTTGGAAATAAATATGGATACCCATTAATTGTTAAGCCTAGTAAAGGACGTGCTAGTGTTGGAGTTTCAATAATTCAAGAATCAGAAGAAATTTTTGAGAAAATGGATTATTCAATCAAAAGTAAAATTCCTCGATTAGAGCAATCTTCATTGATAGTAGAACCTTATTTAAAAGGTAAGGAATATAGTGTAGAGGCAATTTCTGAAAATGGGCAACATTTAATACTTGCAATTGTCGAAAAATATAAACATGAGCTTAATAAAGTGGAAATAGGTCATATGGTACCAGCTGAATTAGATTTAAACACTTATAAGGAAATTGAGAATCATATTATTAAGGTATTAGATGCATTAGAAATTAAATTTGGGGTAACTCATACTGAGATTATGTTAACGGATAAGGGACCTCGTGTTATTGAAACGCATGTTAGATTAGCTGGAGATGATATTCCTTTGTTAATTAAAGATTCGTTAGGCGTTGATATGATGAAATATATTGTGGAACAGGCGGCGGGTTACTCTATTTATGATAGATTAAAACAGGAGATTGAAAAGGGAAAGAAAACTCAAAAAGGCGCAGCAATATGGTTTATTAACACAGAATTAGAAGGCAAATTATGTGGTATAGAAAATATTGACCAAATAACTAAAACTGTAGGAGTTGTTGAATTTATACCGTCTTATGAAATTGGTATGTATCTAGAAGGTCTTAAGAGCTCATATTCTCGATTAGGTTCAATTCGTACTACTGCCGAAACTCCTGTAAAAGCTATAAATTTAGCAAAAGACTTAGCAGATAAAGTGAAGATATCTATAAGTAATAAATAATTAGAGGCACCATTGTAATTAATAGGAGGATACCCGATGGCGTTAACGCGCTTTATATTACAACACATAGATAGAAAATCTAAATACTTATTATTAAATGTGCTATTCACTAATATAGGACTTAGCGGTCTTACTTTGCTGACTGGTATTCTAATATATGATATAACAGGTTCATTAATGGCATTTGCCTTTACGCTGGTTTCCGGGTTTATTATAGATTTAGCTGGACAATTCTTTGCTGGGGGAATTCTTGATCGTATAAATCCAAATAAGGTTTCTATTATTATTAATCTTTCTAGGGGATTGCTAATAATTATAGCAGGTCTTATTGTTATAATAATGGGTAGTGTTACAAGTGTAATATTTCTTTCTTTATTTATGTCGTTAGTGGGACCTGCGTATCGTGCAAGCGTCTTTGCAATTTCACCATTACTGGTAAATCAGAAGTTTCTCAGCCAATTCAATGCATTTCGTGTAGGAGTTATGCAAGTTGGCCAGTTAATAGGATTAGGTCTAGCAACCCTTGTTTTGGCATTAACTAATCAGGAAATAGCTTTTACTTCTATTGCGATATGGTTTTTATTGGGGGCACTTATGATGATTCTTCTAGGAGATTTACCGCTTAAGAATAAAGTATTATTAAATAGGGTATTCAGTATAAAAAATACCTTATTAGAATGGAAAGAGTTATTTTTGGCATTTAAAGTAGCTCCAAGTATATATTTCCATATATTAATATCCAGTAGTGGATTATTAATTGCCTCTATATTTAGTTTATTAATTGTTCCATTAAATGAATTTTTTCAAGGAAAAGAAATTGGATATTTAATATTAGATGGTGGATTTACAGTAGGGGCTATTCTTGCATCACTAATTCTTTCCAAATTAAGTAATTTAAATAGTTATACTTATATAGTTGTTAATGTTTGTTTGTTAGTGTCTACAGTTTCGATTTTTATATTAGGTTATGGTAATATAATTCTTGCTGGATTGTTGATGTTTGTTATAGGTATATCAACTACAAGTTTAATGATATGTTTAGATAGCTCCCTACAAATACGAGTAGGAAATAAATTTCTTGGCAGAACGGCTTTATTTCAAGATATGTTTATGTCACTAATTTCTATAATATTTGTACCTATTATTGCTAATACAATGGAGAGACAAGGAATCCAAACAGCCTTAAATTTCTCTTCGCTAGTATTATTAATATATCTTATTATAACTGTTTTTTTAGGTTCTAATATAATTTTTGGCAAACAAATGTTTAAAAAACCTATAAAAAATAATATAACTATTGAACCTTAGAGGTTGCAACAAAGTCATATGACATAGGCTTTAAAGGGTTCTGTTGCAAACACTTGAAGAAAATATAAAAAAGTGAATGATTTCCAGTGACCCCTGGTCTAAGCAACTAACCCAAACAGTTGATGGATGAATTCCTTTTTTGATCATGTGCATAGCCTCTACCAGCAATAATTCGTTTGGCAGTCCGTATGGACTTTAATCCAAGCATCGAGCGAATTCGTTTTTTAATAAAGAGATAATCCTGCTCCACGATATTGTTGAGATATTTAACTTGCCTGCGATGAGCTCCGTGTTATAATAAATCCATACTTGATCATCATATACTTGTAACCCTACTTTCTTACCTTCATACTTTGCAGATACTGAATACTGGTTCAATCTGTAGGAAATCATGTTGGATGCATTGACTTTTACAAGCGTATGTTTGATGCGATAGGAATCTCTTACTTTTTAGTTGGTAACTGGAGTAAGTGATTCCTTTCTTTTTTAAATTCAAAAATCGGAATTTTCCCAGTGCCTTGATGAATTTCACGGTTGATACGATTACATAAATCTTGAACAAATTGATGCAGTTCTTCTAAGGTCAATAGACCTTGATACGCATGGATTTCATCTAATATTTTCATTGTGGTTTCTACTTTTCCTTTTGTACGTGGACGCCCAGTGATACATGGCCGGACTATAAAGCCAAAGTCTTTTGCGAATTGTGCAAATTTCGTATTCACTTTGCCTGGAAAGTGTTCTGTTCGGGCCTCATCCATGACGGTTTTCATATTGTCAGTCACTAATTCCGCAGGCACATCACCAAGCGCTTCAAATGTTTCTGTTAAGAAGGAAAGTAGAACACTTTGCGACTTCGATATACTCAAATGGAATGTACGTAATCTTGATTGTGCAAGGATTAGTACTGCTACGTTCACTTCAACTTGTTCACCATCTTTTGTTTCGTATGAAATGCTCTCTTTCCAATCTAATTGCGCTTGTTTTCCAGGCGGTGTTTCGAAACGTGCTGCTCCTTTAGGGGAGACAATTCGTTTATCTTCCTCAAAATACGCCTTAAATTCAGGTGTTCGCGCAATATATGCTCTAAAGGCAGATGCTGAACAATCCAGTTCATGATTGTCTTTTAAATATTGCCAGAGCACTCGACGATAATAGAACTTCTGCGTGGAATCTTCAGAAAGAAGAGCTGCGATTATTTGATAGTGTTCATCTATTTTCGATGGCTTATTACGCGTCCTTTTAGGAATAAAACCATCCAAATAGTGATCAATCGTTCTACGATCTACGTCTAATTCCCTAGCTAATTGACTCTTATTAATTTTCATTTTTAACTGCTCCATTAGTTGTTTAAATTTTTGGTAAGTCTGAAAGACTCTTGATTTCCAAATCCATTTCAACATTTAGCGCCATGTGCATACTAATCACCTCTAGATTAGTATGAAAAAGAAAATCAATTCTGTACATAGTTATTCAAGCAAAAGTGTGCATATTTACATTATCATTTGTAATTTGGGAACGTTATTAGGTTTATTTATGTATACGATATAAATCCTTAATGCACTATGCACCCGTTGAACGACTAATCTTACGCATAACATCCTCATAAAAACAGATAATATGGTGAGGTGACTAAAATATGTTAAAGACTAAGATTAGTTATATTATTTGTTTTTCAATTATTTTAAACTTGTTTGTTTACAGTAAGTCCATAAATGCAAACTCGATTGAGTTACCCTTTTCGCAAACGAATAGTGATCAAAGTAAACACAAACAAATTCAGGAATTAGAACAACGTTTAGATAGCCTCGAACCACCTAAACCCACCACTATTCTTGATTCACCCTTTCCCTTTGAAAAAGGGGCAGATCAGCATTTTCCTACTGATGACCTTCCCATTCCAGTAGCAATAAAAGAAGGAACAAAAATTCCATTCAATGTAATAGTAAGGGAGCCAGACTATATTAGACCAATATACGAAGAACAATGGCATAGCACATATTGGGGTGGGAGATGGAGTTACGTTCCCTCTAGAATCCATTATGCTCAACACCGCATATTTCCTTTTTACGCCATTGGAATTTCTGCTGAATTAAATTTCCAGCAGAATGTGGGTATAGCTTTTCCTACTGAAATAAATGAAACAGACCTTGACCTGTATATAGTTGTATTTCAAACAAATATCACAGATGTTTATACAAAAGGTAATCAAGTTGTTGTTGTTGGAACACCTAAACGAAATGGAGTTGATGTTATTAGCATTAAAACAGGTGATATAAACCCAAGTAATATAGAGAAGTATTTATTAGTTCAATTAGCAACGGATGGAGCTGAACTTGATTATTCTTTAATTGAGTATGAACCACCAGATTATTGGTTACAGCAAAAACAAAGAAATGAACATGAAAAATCTAAAAAAAAGTGAACCTTTGCCTTATCAAGTTACTTGATAAGGCTGTTATATTAAATAATCAATCTTCTTCAACACTTTGCTTCGTTAGTCGAATAAAAAACCTCCCCAAAGCGTCGTTTGAGGACGCTTTTATCGTTCAGTCACCAAAGTGGTGTTTGGTACTTTATCTATCTTCATAAATAACTAAAATTATCTTACCACTCATAATTAATCTACGTTGTCCAATGGTAATTGCCAGTACCGATAAGACCGATACGAGGTGCAAAGAAATCATTGTAAATGCCGAATAATGCAATGCACAAAACGGCAACACCACAAAAGATAATGTCACTTTAGGAGGTAAATTGCGCTTATTTCAAGTGTTATTTTGCACTATAAGTAAATATAAAAAAGCCCAATTTCTCGCATTAAAATTAAGAAATTGGGCTTTTATTGTTGCTCCGGAAAAGCGCCCGATTGTTGAAAATCGTTATTGAACCAAAGTACCCGTTAGTGAAAAAGCTAAGATATTATAAAATAATTGCTCCTATAAACGAACTAATGAAATTTTCAATAGGGTAATGTGATTTCAATTCCTTTTGTAGATTTTTCCGTTCCTTGAGTCCATTGTTCTATTAATTCTTTCGTATTATCATCTATATCAGCAACTGTCACACTTATTTTTTTATTAGTAATCCATTCAATATTAGTTATGGGCCAATTATAGTAACTAAAATACTCATGATATAGAGTTGGAATTCTAGATTCACCATTTGAATCAAAATTAATTACGACAATTCGTTGTTTTGTTTTTTCACTATTTGAAAGTAAAAACATGACATTATCTTGATTTGGAGAATAGATGAGTTCACTTGTAATAATACCTTCTCCTAAAGGAGCCATTGTACTCGTTTGACTATCTAAAGTAAGATACGCACTAGCACAAACAGCTTTTCCGCAATCAAATGTTACTAGATATGATGATGAAAATTCATTTTTTATGGGTTTATATTTTAAAGTCGATAATACATCTTCCTGTTTGCCATATTTATTTTCTAATATATAATTCAAGAAAACACTATACTCTTGATAATCAAGTTCTATAACTTCACCATTTGATGGATCAATCATTGGAATTGAGTCAGGAAGGTTTGCTGAAGTAATAGGCTTACTTTTTTCACTAATCATAGAAAAAACAAAAATAAGTGTGGCTGCGAAAACAGCTATACTTACTATAGCAGGGAACAATGGTTTACTCTTTTTTGAATAAGTTGGATTTTGTAGTTGAATTTTATGAACAACATTTCTCTGTTGCTGCGTTGTATCACCGATTTTCATTTTTAATTGTCGTTTGATTTCATTCATTTAAAAGCACCTCCCATTGTTGAGTAGATAGCAGATCCTTCAATCGTTCCCTCGCTTTTTTTAATCGATAGTTAATCGTACTTTCTGACGTATTTAAGATATTGGAGATTTTCTGTATAGTTAGTTCATTATAGTAATACAGAATAATGACTTCTCGAAATTTAATAGGCAACGATAAGATCGCTTCTGCCACAATCAATTTTTCATCTTGTAGAATAAGTTGATTTTTGTTTCGTATAATATCTGTAAAAATATTGGTTAATGTTTGTGTCCTGTATCGCCAGCTTTTCAAATAATCCTTACATCGATTAATTGCCATTCGCGTTAAGTACGTTCTCAAACTTGCTTGAGCTTGAAATTGCTCCGACTTAACCCAATATTTAATAAATACCTCTTGTACAATATCCTCAGCAGTATTCCAATCTTTCACGTAAAGATAGCTTAGCTTAAGTAAATAATCATTATTTTCATTGACAATAGATTGAAATCTTTCATCCTCTAGTGGGTTCATAAGCATCTCCTTTCTACATATTAGACGAATTGAAAAGCATGAAAATCTAATTTTTATTTTTAAAAAATAAAATTCCAAACCTAAAAGCATTGGCTTGGAATAAAACCTGTTATTATTGTTCTAAGTGAAAGTGTATTCTTTAGAATGCTTCATATACTTCTTCCTAAATCAATCGCTTTCTTAGATTTGTCACTTTAGGAGGTAATTTGCGCTTATTTTAAGCGTTATTTTGCACTATAAGTAAACATAAATAAGCCCAATTTCTCGCATTAAAATTGAGAAATTGGGCTTGTATCGTTACTCCGGAAAAGCGTCCGATTGTTGAAGATTCAAATTCAATTAAGGTCCAAATTTTTAAAGAACTCATCTTTAAGAATACTCATTCTTAAACGATCAACAAACTCACCATTCCTTAAGCGATCTTGTCTTAAAATTCCTTCTTCAACATAACCTATTCGTTTGTATGATTTAATCGCATTTACATTATCAACTTCTACTCTTAGCCAAATTTTATTAAGTTCTAATTCATTAAAGCCCCATAAAAGCATTTCTTTCATTGCAGATAATCCATATCCTTTACCCAAAAAGTATTTATTACCTATTGCTATGCCTAATTCAGCGTGTTTATTTGATTTATCAATGTTCTTCAAATCAACCCACCCTATATGTTTTCCTTGTTCAGTTACTATCGCTTTTTGTTCATACCCATTTGTTTTATCAATACACATCTTAATCCAGTTTTGAGTTTCTTCTCTGCTAAATGGTGGATATTTATCTGGTATATTTAAGTGTTTTGTTATTTCTTTATCTAAACACCATTGATATCGGTCTTCCACGTCATCAAGAGTTAATTCTCTTAGTATAACTTTCGGCAGTATTTTATTTTCCATTTTTTATATGCCTCTTTTAAATGAAAATAGTATTTTATAATTTATAAAGTATACCATATTTTAACATAAATACCTATTATCCAAGAGATGTTATTCAACAATCTGGCCCGATTGCTGAATAAAGTTAAAAAAGCACACATATTATTATTTGTTCCAAAACTCGTCCTTTTCTGAACACGCTAACTTTTGATTAGAAAAGGGAGTTTTATAATGTCTTGAATGTAATAAAACCCTGTTCAATATTCTATGTTCAATAACCTACTCATTTCCATCTTATGTTACAATGAAATCAGAGTAAAAATGAGAAAGAGTGATAACTGGTGTTAATTGGATATGCACGTGTATCGACAGGATTGCAAAATTTGGATTTACAAACAGATGCGTTAACGCAACATGGCTGTACAAAAATTTTTCACGATAAAATGAGTGGGGCAAAAAAACAAAGACCAGGTTTAGAGGAAGCACTTCAATATGTACGTGAAGGCGATACAATTGTTGTTTGGCGTTTGGACCGATTAGGACGCAACATGCAAGACTTGATTCAAATTGTGAACAACTTAAATGAACGAGGTGTAGGCTTTCATAGTCTTCAAGAAAATTTAACAATGGACAAAAGTAATGCAACAGGACAATTAATGTTTCACTTGTTCGCAGCGTTTGCGGAATTTGAGCGTAATCTTATTGAAGAACGATCGGCTGCTGGACGAGCAGCTGCAAAAGCTCGTGGGCGACTTGGTGGGCGTCCAGAGAAGTATGGACCAAAAGATATTGAAATGATGAAAGCTTTAATTGAAAGTGGGACACCGATTAAAGATGTTGCGGAAAAATGGGGTGTTTCTCGCACGACGATTTATCGCTATTTAGAAAAACAGTAAACCAGAAGGGTGGTTGCTGTCTATGCAAAATGAATATTTTCTTAATAGGCTTCGAATCTAATGTTGAACAAAAGGCATATTGCTAATGGTGAATCTATATTGAAAGCAAATCATTTATTCACATTTTATAATGAAGAATAAACGATAAAAGTAAAAACAATTCATCTGGTATAAAAAGAGGTAAAAACAATGTCCATAGAAAAACTGCACCTCCAATTTGTTAGATTTTGTCTAACAATTGGGGTGCAGTTCACATTCGTGGCTTTTTAAAGTATTTCCAAACTTACATGTGGGAACGTTATTTGTATGGATTATTAAGTATCTCGATTGTGCCTTTTTTTGAGATTTCGTCAATAAGTAGTTCTTTAATGGCGATATCTATATCTTCAAAACTCATATTCTCCCTAAAACCTTTTGTTGAATCAAGCCACTCGCAATTCATTGTCCTATCAAATGTTGCTTCACATGTTCGTCTTGGAAACATCCCTAATGTGGTATCAAAAAAATTAGTAGCATATTTGTAATGATGAGTATGAATGAAATTATTCCATGAATCCAAAACATCATCTTCATCTCTAATATCAATTATTTCAATTTCCTCTAAGCTTCGTGTATCAATTGAACCCCATGCTTGTTTCATCATTTCAATTGCAGCAATATCGCTTGCTGGAGCACTATATCCAAAAATAGTAACCATATATGCTTTCTCGAGAGCATTGTTTAAACTTTTCCATGATTTTTGGATAGCAATATCACTGTTATAATCCTTTTGCTTAACTGGATATAATAATTTTATTGGTTTAAGTGGTTTGTTACACTTACATTTACTTCCAATATAACCTATAGCATTATCTTCTTCACAGTAACCCACAGCAACGTTTCCATGTAAAAAAACAAGATTAGGAAGATTTTTAGTATATGAAAGAGCACGTTGAAAAGCTTGAACTAGAAGAGGGTCCCAGTTAAATGTGGCGATTAGATCTTTTTGGGTAAGACTTAGTATTAGAAAATCATAAATAGTGGGTTCGCTTGGTAGCTTATAGTCACTCATAAATTTATTAATAATTACTTCTAATTCAGATTTCACCTCGAGACACATAGGTTCAGTTGCGCTACGTTCATCTAATTCCATATAAATATCTTCAAGGTTATCTGATTGTGTATGAATAGAAACTTTGTTAAGGATATGTCCAAGCCCTAACCTTTCTATAAATCCACTCATTGCAGATATTTTCTTACCATACTTATCCCCATTTGGTATAGCAGCACAACTTGCGCCTGCTCCTAGAATTACTACATGAGGTCTTTGCTTCATTTTAGTTTCATAATTCACTTAAACACCGCCTTTACTAATAAATTTATACTTAATTCCACTTTAAATCCATTAATTATTATTTATCGAGAAACAGATATTACTAGGAACACTATTTTTTTATTAAAAACCAATTGAAATTGGAAGAAAACAGTTCACCTTAAGGCGAACTGTTCATTAATGAAGGGTCATTTATTTTTGTCTTTATTCTCTTTTTGAAGCAATAATTGAATAGCAGTTGTATTGTTATTAACAGCTTCGGTTAAAAGTCCAAGAGATTTATCAAACTTCCAAAAAATCAACAAAAACGCCACTATAGGAAATCCTACGGTTGAAATCGCTTGAATTAGTCCTTCCATACGTCAAATACCCCCTCATGACGAAAATTCCAACTCTTCAAAATCTCTATCTGTGGCACGAGACATGTAAACAGTAGCCCCTTTAGCTTCCAATTTCTTTTGAAGAATTTTAGCCATATTTAAAGTGACTACTTTTTCTTTTTACGCTCATTTAAAATTCCACCTTTATTTTTTTTTGAAAACCGGCTTTCAATAATAAAGGTAAAAATCCACGTAAAATAACAACTGGAATTTTAAAAAAGTTTACACCTCTCATTTAACATCAAGTACGCAACTGAAAAAGATTGTTTCTTATGCGCTCATCGTAAAAGCCAGGTACCTCTGCAGCATCCGATCTAGTCAAAAGCTGAAGCCTTTTTATGGACCACCAAAAACACTAGGTACCTAGCTGATAAACTTGTTCCTTCTGAACGCATCAATCAAGCTGGTATCTCTGCAGCACACAAGCCGGCCAATACTGAAGTTTGTTTTTGACCAAAGAAAATTCTGCCTTTACGGTGATCCTTTGATCACATTAGGTTATTGGACTTTTTCTGGACTTTTCTTGGACTTTTCTTGGACTTTTTCTGGACTTTTCTTGGACTTTTTTTGCGAAAAACTGTGCTAAAGTATTAGTATCAGAAGATTAGGATATTACAAATAAGCAACTACATCTATGATAAATCAGGATCTTTCCTCTATAGGGAAGGTCCTTTTCTCTTCTGATCTACTTTTAGTGAAAAGGAGGTGAATAGAAAATGAAGGACCTTACTAAACAACAGATTTATGGTTATGGTGCTGAGCCTGTACAAATTTCAGACGTATTATCCTATGTAGAAAGTAGAAAAGAAGCATATGGGAATAAGCCAAACATTAAAATTTTCATGTATGGTGATGCTGGAAAGTGGCATGTGGATGCTGGTGTTCACTATAAAGGACATAATGGTAGAGAAGAGTATCAACCTTTTCTATTAAAGGCATATAAGCAGTATGGACGCGCTGAAAATTATGCAAAGGCTCTTGCTAAGGAACATGGTTTTTCATTTGAAGGACTTAATCAAGAACTAACAGATGAAAGCATGTGGTTACAGTATCAGAAACGGATATACGGAAGAGATACATTAACAGACAACCTAGAAGATGAAATGGCGAAGCATGGTTCAGAGTTGATGCAGACGATTGAAACATATGTGGTTGGTGATGAAAAGGAGAAAGCGTTCCTATCCAAACAAGAGCTTGAACAAATGTTAAATGATCATTTTACACGCATCGAAGAAAGCATGGCAAGTTTACTTAAATCCAATGAGTTGCAGAATAAAAAATCATTCGGTCACTATTTAGTGGAGATGAAGAAGCAACTGAAGGACCATAGTCAACATTTTAAAGACAGTATCATTGAACGTACTACAGTAACCAAACAAAAACTGAAGGACAATGCAAACGGATTACTGAATAATGTTCGAGATGGTATCACAGAAGTAAAAGAATCAGCTAAAAACACTGTGAAACAGGCCATTATCAATATGAATGAACACTTAAAGGATTTTTCTACAGCGATTGATCAGAAATTATATGAACATGAACCTGTACAACTTGATAGAAAAAGTAATAAAGCTATGGCTGCTCTGGAACTTGAACGATAGGGATTCACCAAAAATGGGGGATTCCTTTTTTCGTATCAAAAATGGGAGGGGGATATGTAATTCATGGGTTCACAAGCTGTTCTAGTGAATGGAAAACATTTAGATTTAGCCATATTAGTGGAATAAATGAATGATGAACTACGTGAAAGGTTACATGATGAAATGATTGTACCAAGCGATCAATTATATATCGACTGTTACATTCAACGTGCCTTTTTGAAAGATCCAGAATTTATTCAAGTATTAAAATCTGAATTTGGTGCTTCACCCAACGAACTAGATCCTTATGAAGAAGCATTTGTTATTCAGGAGAATTACGGTTTATCATCGAATACTGTTGAGTGGGGAAATGAAAACCTTCTAAATATTTTGAAGGAAAACGTCCCTGAAGATTATCAGAAGTTTTTAAACTACCAATCTGTATATGAACAACAGCAGAAAGAAAAAGAGCCTTCTAAAAAGGTAACTAAATTATGCGACTTGGAGCGTTAAATTAGGATTCGCCAGAAATGGTGAGTCCTTATCTTTTGGCCCACACACAAATAAATATTGCGAACTCAAAAGAGGCTGCTAACCTCTTTTTTTATTGCCTTAAAAGGAGGTGAAAAATTTGAATAACTACAAAGCAGAGATTACGTTAGTTATCATCGTACTGGTTCTATTCGGTAGTATGGTAGCATTCTCAACGGGCATTATAGATCCGTTAATGGCAAAAATCGGAGCAGGCTGGACAAAGATGGTAGACAACGTGTTCAGTGGGCTAGGCATTTAAATAACCATATTACTTTCTTTTAAAGTTCGACAGGCAGCTTAGGACATGGCCGGAACTAAATAGGATGAACTCAGAAGAGGGCGTTGTGCACTCTTTTTTTTTATGCCATTAAAAGGAGGTGAAAAATTTGAATAACTACAAAGCAGAGATTACGTTAGTTATCATCGTACTGGTTCTATTCGGTAGTATGGTAGCATTCTCAACGGGCATTATAGATCCGTTAATGGCAAAAATCGGAGCAGGCTGGACGAAGATGGTAGACAACGTATTTAGCGGATTAGGTATTTAACAAAGAATATTCTTTGTTGAATTTAGGGAGCAGAAGATATTAATCTTCTGCTTTTTTTTATGGGAGGAGAGTAAGAATTGACACAAACAGATAGAAAGCGTCTAAAGGCTAAACCAGACGGTTTTGTTGAAATGGAATCGTTAGTAAAAGAAATATTTGCGGCACAAGAATTGTCTTATTTTGAATGGTTACATCAACAACATCAGGCATGTGTATTGGATTTCAATATAAAGAATAAAGGGAGCATCGCTTCATTGGCTAAAGATAAAGAAAGGTAGGGATTCAACATGGATAATGCCATTACGCTTATTAATAATATTGCAACTGACGTACAGAAATTTGCTCCTGCAGTAGCTGGCTTGGTCTTAATTTTTATTGGACTAGTCTGGATGTTTGCTAAAGATCCGCAAAAGAAGGAAAGTGCACAATCTTGGCTAATGAATGTATTCATCGGATTTGCCATTGTTTATCTAGCTGCGTCTTTTGTTGCTTGGATGACAGGAAAAGTATCAGGGTTCTAATCTAAATGCTTTGGTGAGGAAGGAGAATGTGATGTGTTACGAAAAGTTTTGATTCGTTTCAAGGATGACGGTGATTACTTTAGAGAGATTGACGAAGAGCGAAATTATTTTTTTACCGAAGCTGAGGAAATTATTGATAGGATTCGAGACAGACTTATAAAAGAAAAAAGAGAAGCCTCCACTAAGTCTTTTGAATTTTGGCTTGATGGACAATGTTTAGTCATTAGCCAAGTCCATTTTGACAAAAAAGAAAGTCTCCAAAAGCAATTAGAACATACAATTCTAACATTCGATAGTTGGGAAGAGGACATGCGCCATAAGTATGTCAATACTTTAAAGGGTTATGTTGAGGAAGAAAAGCAGCTGTTCATCAATAAAGAATTTGTAACATTTGTGACTCGCTATGATCAACTCTTTGGTATTTCTACCTTTGCACCATTTCCAATTTGTTTAGATACTTCACAATTGAATCAAATATATGGAACTATGCAGCCACTTGTTAAAACAGGTTTTTATTCGGAATTAGAGCAAATGATGGCAGCAATAAAAACTGCGTTGGAAAAGGTAATATATGATGCTGGAAAAAATCTAGACGGTGCAGAAAAAGATTTTCTTCAACAACAAAAGTTGTTAGAGGAAAAAGTAAATACCCTGCTACAAGAGGAGACAATCTTTAAATCATTTACTCAATATGCCGGAGCTAGTTTTCAGTCTGTAGGAAAACATCGCATCGATGCATTATGCCCTAATTTTAAACTGTACCAAACTTTACAGCTGACGCTGTTTTCAACTTTTGTAGAAAAAAACAGCTTTGCTGAAGCGTACGAGATACATTTAACGTTTACTTCTGCTTTAAAGGAAAAATACGATGCTATTTTGACACAAGGCTTTGCATTAGCCAATGATGAAATGATTGAATCTCTTGTTCTAAATCCAGTTTTACAACAGTTTAAGATAGATATTGAACAGCAATTACAAAGAGATGAGGTGAAGGAGGATGAGCCACAATAAATTAATTTATCAAGATATAAATGAGATGTTGGCAGAACTGAATGCAAAGGATCGAGGCCGATATTTTATTTGTACTTGTCCAGAGTGCCAGCAACAGGAAGCGTTTATTTATAAGAACAATATGAATTTTATTCAATGTAATCGTGAAAATACCTGCGGTGAGCGTTTTATTTTAACATATGAGGAAAAAGAGACTGAAATCTCTTATTCTACTGAAAAAGAAAAAAGTAAAGGTCTTACAGTTAAACAGGCTAAACAATTGGATGAGTTTACATCGTTAATTAATCATGTTCTACACAATATAGAAAGTGATACATTGGACAATGGCTATCGAGGTCTTTCACGCTCAACAACTACACCGTTCATTGCTGATTTTTCGAAACCAGAAGGCGTAAAATTAATGTTTGATTATGCGAATGGGCTATTACCGAAAAATTATGCAGATAATGATTGGATGTGTCAAAGAAATCTTGTATTACCTCTTTTCGAGGAAGATGGTCGTGTAGGTAGAATATTATTACGTTCATCAATCAATCCGAACCTTGAACCTAAAGAAATCCAATTAATTGTTAATCCCTCAAATGATGCGAGGGATTTTTTTGTGGATATTCCTGAAGAATCACAAACTATTGTGATTGGAGAGGCAATATTAGACTCTCTATCATTTCGTGAAGTAGATGAACAGGTTGGGATTATGGCGTTAACTGGTTCACGTAAATACAAAAGTCTTTGCAATTACATCAAAGACAACAAGGAAAAATTACGTCAGAAACGATTTCTTGTTGCAATGGATGATGATGCTGCTGGCTATAAATCTGCAAAAGAAATAAGTAGTTGTCTCGAAGAAGAACAAGTTGATTATCAAATTTTTATATACCCTGAAAATTGTAAAGACGGTAATGATTTTTTAGTAAAAGAGACAGAAAAGTTCCATCGATATTTTCAGTTTTTTGATAAGAAATTTGAAGTAAACAGCAGGAATTACATTGACATTAAGAAGTCGATGCAGCATGTAGTTATATGTGATTCTAGATTAGATGCCTTATCATTCCGAAGTGCTCATCCAGAGTGTGGTGCATTGGTTTTAGAGGAAGAGGGAAAAGTTGATTTTAAAGAACCAATCATGAAGTTACTATTATCCAAGGAATTACAACAAAAAACGTTTATTTTGGCTATGCCACATACAACTGAGGGCCAAGAAGTAACGAGAGAATTGATTGATTTTTTTAATAATATGGATTTGAAATACAAAGTTTTCGAATATCCTGCTGATGCCTTATCGCCATTAGAATTTTCAGTGGATGATCCTAAGTGTTTCAAGAAATGTGTTGAGCAACAATTTTTCAAAAAAGAACATCTAATGCAGAAAGTTCCATATGACCGGTAAGACATAGGAAAGGAGAATTTTATCCCATGACGATTTTTTTAAGGTGGCTTATACCGCCATTGGCAGTCGTAGTTTTTATAGGTTTTATTGTCTATGGGGCAACTATCCAAAATATATCTACACGTACAATGGCTGAAACAGAAGTTACATTGGAAGCTGCTCATGTAGGTGCAATTCGTACACAGCTTGATGAACAGGGTCAACTAGAACAGGATACTTTGTATTTAGACAAAAATGAGTTATTGGAAAATTTGCTTGCTGAAATAGCAACAACTCAAAAAAACCTTAACTATAAACTTCAAGTAAGTTACGTTTTTGTAGATGCTGCAAGGAATGCAACAACCATCGATAAAGATATTCGAGGCATTCAGTACCGAACGCAATATATTGATAAAGATGGCACAGTGAAGGGAACTGCCGAACGACACTTAACATTGAATGAAATGGAGTAGGCACTCGCCAATTTTGGTGAGTGCCTTTTACTTAAAAAGGGATGGGGGTGAATCACTAACATGTCAAATCTAAAAGGTGCAGTTTTAGCTATGGCACTTTGGGTTGGTGCAGTGTTTCCTTTCTTATTAATGTTAGGAATAGATTCCTTTCAACAGCGTATTTATCTGAGTACAACAGAAAAAGTAGCAGATCTTGTGAGGCAAGAAGGTGGCGTTTCTAATCAAGTAATTCAGGTAGCAAATAAATTAAAAAACAAAGGTTACACAGTGACCTTTTCAAAATCAGGCCTTGTTCAGTTTGGAGAAGAAGTTGTCATTCGTTATAGGTATGAATATCCAAATGTACGAGGCAAGCAAACGTTAGATACACAAAATAAAGTAGTGATTACTAAGCGTTCTATGGTTGCAGAAGGTGGTAGTAATCCACCAGTGTCGTCAATCAAAACATATACTGGGACAACATCTGAATCGTTAAATTCTAATGGAGAATATACATTTAGGATTCCAGGATTAAAAAATTTACAACATGTTACTTCAAATACTGGGAATGTTGAAATTGTCTCTGTTAATGGCGAGAACGTTACCGTTAAGGTATCAAAAGGCGCAGTCATTAGAACTGTTCAAACAGGTGGAGTATATGTACCTACTGATTCAAAATTTGTTACCGGAGAAGAATCACCTGATTACAATAAAGATGGTTATACAGGGAGATTAGAACAATACCTTCATAGTGGAAGCCTACTGCCTGTTGATAGTAAGCAAATTACAGATGTAAAAACATCGCTATTGCCTAATAACTTCCCTGGGTCAATCGTTTATGCTATGAATGGGTATAGTGGCATTTTGATGAAAAATGGTGGCCCAAGTAGGAAGGTTATAGCAGGAGAATATATTCCTGCGGATACCAAGTGGATAGATGGTGCTACAGCTGAAGAATGCAACCAGAATGGTTATGCAGGGACATTAGAACCCTATGTGATAAGTGGGGAGTATATTCCAGAAAAAATCATAACTGATTCATTGACAAATAAAACAAATATATTTCCTAATACCATAGTAAAAGATGGAGTAACACTGCATAAGACAGGTAATCCGATCCGACAGGTAGTTACAGAAAAAGAAACCAAGAATGTATCCGTAAAAATAGAAGAATCTGAATGGAGTTTCAAGAAAAATACCGTTCCAGTGACTTATCAGTATTCTAAAGATGGTTATACAGGAATATTGGAGGCTACCGGGGAATCTAGTTTTCTATTTAAAAGTGTAACACATTGGCGACCAAGTGATCCTTATGCGGTCATGCACTATGTGACAGACTCAAGTCAAGCTATAGGCGATTTTGAAAACTTGAAATTTGAAAAACGTATAGAAGGAGAGAGTCTCGTTGATTTTTTTAAACGTACTGCACTCTCTAATTATATTAATCCAGAAGTAATTCCAAATAGTTGGCGATGGGCGAGTGATATAGACTATAAAGATTCTATGGGTGAGGCATCTATCTACTATGATAAGGTTCCTGGAGTTTGGAAAAATAGTGTAGTATCATGGTTTTCAAATTGGGGTTACGACAAATATTCTGTTAGACGTTTGTATATATTTGACTTCATATTCGATTATGTCAAATGGCAACAAACTTATAGCGGAACAGTAACTAAAGAAGCAACATATCAATATACACAAGAATACAGTGCTGTAATACCAGAATCAGATTCGCGAGTGTATGCCTATAAAGGATATGTAACAAAACCAGCTGTTGATACACAAATTTATGAGTATATACAGAATTATGCAGGTATAGTCACAAGACCTGAAATAGATACTCGTGTTTATAAGTATCAAGGAAAGGTAATAAGACCCTCCTCTGATTCTCGAATATATGAGAATTACTATCAATATGAATTGAATTTTGATTATCTTTGATAACCTTTCATAGTGAACAGAAAGGAGTGAACTATTTCGTATGTCTAACCTAAAAGGTGCCATTTTAGCCACAGCGATTTTTGTTGCTGTGGTTTTCCCTTTTCTACTAATGATCTCTATTGATACTTTTCAGCAACATGTTTTTCTGAAGGTAACGGAAGAGGTTACAGAGCTAGTCAAAGAAGAGGGGGGCGTATCAGAAAAAGTTGCACAAGTAACTGATCGATTAAACAGAAACGGATACACTATTACTTTCTCAAAGCCAGGGACTGTCAAGTTTGGCGAAGAAATTGTCATTAGATATAAGTATGACTATCAAAATGTGCGTGGTAAGAAAAGGTTAGACGTTCAAGATAAAGTCGTCATTATGAAGCGATAGTTGGAGAGGTTTCACCTGGCTACTACTACAAAGTGGATAGATGATATTGTAGTTGAAGATTATCACCAAAACAGTTAAAAAGGGACACTTGAACGTTATCTGAATTAAAATTCCAATATATGTAGGTGGGAAAACCGATGAAAAAGAGACTACTAACACTTTTGTTTTTTCTATGTGTTGCTTTTGTAGCTTATGTAAATATGGATAACAAAGATATAACTCCACAAGGAGAAGAACAAGAAATCAAACACGTTCGGATGTAGTAACTACATCTAGGACGTGTTTTTTGTTGGAATTTTAAAGAAAGGAGAAAGGACGATGTATGAGACAAAATATTTAGAGCGTTTGGCGCAACCTAAAATGCTGCTTTTGTTTTCCATCATTTATTGGTTTGTCATGTTTTTTGTTGCGAATTTTGTACTTGCATTCCTTCAATCCATACTGGAATCGATTCAACAATTCAAGGAAGATCCAAAGAGTGTATCTTTTTCGATGGATTGGTTAAGTGTCTTTGATTTTCAAACCAGTTGGATGCCTTTTTATATAGGATTTGCGATTATTTGTGCTATAGGATTTGTGAAATTCCTTTATAGAATCCGTCTGAACTTTGTGAATCTAAATACAGGGCAGCACGGTACAAGTGAATTTGAACAAGTACGTGAATTAAAAAAGCAATACAAGATTATACCTGCAGCAACCAAAGAATATGACGGTGACGGTGGCGTGATTATTTCAGCTTTACAGGAAAAAAGGCGTCCGTATCGTCTTTTAATTGATGAGGGACCCATTCATACAATGGTGATTGGGATTACAAGGTCAGGTAAAGGTGAAACCTTTGTATTTCCTATGATCGATGTATTGAGCCGAGCTAAAAATAAGCCCTCGTTAGTTGTGAATGATCCAAAAGGGGAGCTTGCAGCAGCTAGTTATGACACGCTAATAGCTAGGGGTTATGAAGTTCATGTATTTAACTTGATTCAACAGTACATGGGCATGGGTTTTAATCCATTGCAATTAGTAGTAGATGCGTGGAAATCAGGAAATACGAGTTTAGCCCAACAATATGCAAATAGCGTAGCGTTTATGTTATACAATGATCCATCAGCAAAGGATAAGTTTTGGTCAAACTCAGCTCAATCATTGGTGACTGCAATCATTTTGGCATTGACTGAAGATGCCCTTGCTACAGGTAAAGAGGAAACGATTAACTTATATTCTGTGGCTAATTTCCTTTCTACACTTGGAAGTGACAATGATGATGAAGAGGGCACAAACGCACTAGATCAATTCTTCCAAGCTAGAGATGAAATCAATCCAGCGCGAATGATGTATGCAACAAGTAACTTTGCTGCTGGAAATACACGTGCAGGAATATTCTCGTCTGCAATGGATAAATTGCAAATTTTCACATTAGAACCTAATGCGAAACTAACAAGTTACAACAGTTTAGATTTAAGTGAAATCGGATTTGGCGACAAACCAATTGCAGTCTTTATGGTAACGCCAGACTTCGATAAATCAAACCACGTTTTAGCAAGTATCTTTGTGAGTCAAATATATCGAGTAAATGCTGAAAAGGCTACGATGAGTCCAAGTGGCAAAATGAAACGTAACGTTCACCTTTTGTTAGATGAATTTGGGAATATGCCAGTAGTGGAAGGAATGGACGGAATGGTGACTGTAGGCGCTGGTCGTGGGTTTAGAATCCATTTAATTATTCAAGCCTATTCTCAATTAAAGTCATTGTATGGCGATGATGCGGATACGATTATTGGTAACTGTTCCAACCAAATTTATATTTTAACAAAAGATAAAGCAACAGCTGAACAATTCTCAGCATTAATTGGGACAAAAACAATTACTGATATTAGTCGAAGTGGACAATTACTTTCTACAGATAAGTCACACAGCGAATCTGTTAAAGAGCGTGCGTTACTAATGCCAGATGAGTTAATGCGACTCAAAGAGGGCGAATCAGTAGTAGTGCGAGCCAATAAACGACAGGATAATGAACGTAATAAAATTGAGCCTAAGCCAATTTTTAATAAAGGCATTACAGCTGCTAAATTCCGTTGGGAGTATTTAGCTGAAAACTTTGATAATAGTAATTCAATATTATCACTACCAATTATGTCTACTCAGTATCACAATTTAAAAATGTCTGATATGGTCTTTACTTCTAAAAGTGAAAGAGACCTTTACGTATGCATGTCTTCAGCAATGAGTACAGCCGATTTTTCTAAATTGACAAAAAGCCTGTATCGGGCCTTATCAACTACTGGTGACTACCTAGATGAGATTCCTCAATGGTCATTTTTACAACTTTTTAGTTATCTTGCTTACGGTACGACCATCCCTGTAAAAATAGTTGAGCATAGTATTTATCCAATCTTGAAAACATACTTGCCTGATCAAGTTCTAAAAGAATGGAAAGAGATTATTCAGGAACAACGAAATCAGGAACAACGAGAAAATATTCAAGATGATACAGTGATGGCCATTCAAAAAATGATTACGGAAGGGAGCTAAGAAAAGTGTTTGAACAGGTACAAGAATTGAAAAAACAATATCAAATTATTCCGGCTAAATCAAAAGAATTTAATGGTGATGGTGGCGTTATTATTTCAGCCCTGCAAGAAAAATTGCGGCCATACCGTCTACTAATTGATACTAGGCCAGGCCATACGATAGTTACTGGAACGACACGTTCAGGTAAAGGTGAGGCCTTTGTATTCCCTATGATTGATGTACAAAGCCGAGCAAAAAATAAGCCCTCCTTAGTTATTAATGATCCGAGAGGAGAACTGGCGAATGCAAGTCATGACACGTTAGTTGTTCGTGGTTATGATGTTAAGATTATCAACTTAAATCACCAAAAAGAAATGGATATAGACTTAACCGGTGTAGGATTTGGAGATAAACCAATCGCCATTTTCTTGATTTCATCAAAATATGATTATTCAATCAGTATGTTAGCCAGTAAGTTTATGAGTCATCTGTTTTGCGCCAATATGGAAAAGGCGCAAATCGATCCTAGTGGTAAAACGAAACGCACAATCCATTATTTATTAGATGATTTAGGTGATATGCCACCTATTGAAGACATGGCTAAGATGGTTGAAATTGGAGCTAGTAGAGGATTCAGATTTCATTTGATCTTTCAAACAATTTCTCAGTTAGAATATTTGTATGGTGATGATGCAGACACTATCGTCGGCAACTGTTCAAACCAGATTTATCTTCTCGGTCCTGATATTGCAACAATTGCGGGATTGCCACATCGAGAAATAATGCACTTGAAAACTGGTGAATCTATAGTAGTACGGGCACGTGCCAAAATGCACCAGGGAAATTCAACTGGAACTAAACCAATTTACAATAGAGGCATTACTGCAGCAAAATTTCGTTTTGAGTATTTAACAAAGGACTTTGATAATAATTATTAAACTTGAAACAGAAAAATTCACTTGGAGGGGGTTATTGGAAGATGTTTAATGAGTTACTAAAGGAAAGCTTACTTGATGCTCATTTGGATTTCTTTAGAAAGCCGAAAAAAAAGTTTTTTATTCAGCGAATTTTATATGGTGTCATTGTATCTATGCTCTTTGCAATGATAATCATGGTGTTAAAAACACCGATATGGTTAATTGCTACTCCAGCTACCTTTTATCTAGGATGGAAGTTTGCTTATTTTAAATTGCTATACACAAAAAACAATATTGATGTAAAAAATTCATTTCTATTTCCACAGTTCCTACAAAGTTTCATTGCTTTATTGCCTAGTTCGGGGAATGTCTATCAAACATTAAAAACAACAGTGAATTATACCCCCGATCCGTTAGATAAAGAACTGGTCAAACTAATAAAGAAAATTGAACAAGGTAATGATCGAAATGCCTATTTAGAATTTGCGGAATATATAGGTTCCAGCGAGGCTTATATGGTTATGAATATGATTTACCAATTTAGTGAACAAGGCGTAGAAAAGAAATCAATCCAGGAGTTAGAACGATATATCCAAAACCTTCAAGAAAATAAGGTAGATGAATTAATTCAATATAAGATGAATGCGAGCGATAAGTTTGGTTTATTTCCAATCCTTATATCGCTTTTTTTAGTGGGCGGATTTGCTGCTGTAATCTTCCTACACTACATGAGAGATGTAACAGACGCATTAAATGTCATGCCTAAATGATTTTAATAAAAAAGTAAAGGAGGAAGGTGAAATGGCTAATGAAACAGTTGGAAAAACATATGAAATTGTTGAAAATGTAGCACTCTTACGGACTGCTAGTGATACAGGTTGGACAAGGGAATTGACAAAAGTAAGATGGTATCACAAGCCAACAACCATTGATATTCGCTGGTGGTCCCCTCAAAAAGAGAAAGCTGGAAAAGGCGTTTCGCTCACGATGGAAGAAGCCCAACTATTGTTTGAGGGATTACAAAAATGTTTGATTCAAAATCAATAAATAAAAAAAGGGGAAATGAAAATGAACATCGAAACGGAAGGGTTAATCATAATCGAAGCCAGGGGTGAAGTTGCATTAAAGCATCTCGAATTATTAAAGAACGTCGAAGAAAATCGTGCATTCAGGATTAATACAAATACTTGGAATAATAAGCGTCTTGAATCTATTTTAGGGAGGTTTAAAAAATGAATGATCAAGAACTTCAAGAAAAAAGGATTAATGAAATATTAGATAAGAGCTTTCTAGGGCCACTTCTAAAAATCGAAAGCATTACAGATATTAAGTTTAATGGTACACATTTACGGATACAAGACAACGAAAAAGGACGATATTTAGCACCAGATCAACCGTCTGAAGAGATGGTAAAGACGCTAATTAAACAAATCGCAGATGTTCAAAAGAGCACGTTCACTTATATAGAGCCACAACTTGATACAGAAATTGGTATCCTGCGTATCAGTGCTACACATAGAAGAATTAGTCCAGATGGTACTACATTAGCAGTTCGTATCTCTCGTCCACGTCTTGCTATTGAATCTATTGGAAATATAATTTCAGGAGATTATAAAGACATTGAACAATTATTTAAGGTACTCATGTTGTCTGAAAATAACTTAGTCATAGCAGGACGAACAGGTTCAGGAAAAACAGAGTTTCAAAAACTATTAGTAGGTTATACAGCTGATGATGCGAATATTGTTCTGATAGAAGATACACGTGATAGCCACATAAAAGAACTTTATCCCGAAAAAGATATTTCGAGTTGGAAAACGGTACCTGGACTATTCGAAATGTCAGATGGTGTACAAGCAGGATTACGTAATAATCCAGATTGGACGATTATTGCAGAAACACGCGGGAAGGTATCAGCAGATGTATTAGATAGTGCTAAAACCGACCATGCCATTATTACAACTGTTCATGCTAAGGGAGCTATGAATATTCCATCTCGCTTAATTCCAATGATTCGTCAATCTCCAGCTTACGCCATTATTGATGACCAATTAATTGGTAATGAGATTGTGGAGTTTTTACGTTTTGGTTGTTATCTACAAGGAACAAGGACTAAAGAAGGGAAAACAATTCGAAGAATCAAAGAGTTAGTAGAATATACGGATTTTACTTCAAAAGGTGCAACAGGGAATTATGTATATCGAGAAGTAAAAGTAAGGGATTCAGAATCAGGAGAATACCGTACAGAACAACGATTCCATCCTTTATCAGAGAAAACATTGACAGAATTAGAGGATAAAGAATTGATTCACTTAGTACCTGATGTTTTTAAATAGCAAAGGAGGCAGTAAACAATCATGAAACAAGTATTAAAAGAAGCTCGTGTTCAGTTCTGTGGTTGGGAAGATGTATTAGATAGTGCTAAAACCGATCATGCCATTATCACTACTATACACGCTAAAGATGCCATGAATATCCCATCTCGCTTGATTCCGATATTGGCAGAACTAGAAGACAAAGAGTTGATCCATTTAGTTCCAGACGAATTTTTGCCAAAAGGAGGCAGTAAACAGTCATGAAACAACTTTTAAAAGAAGCACGGGTTCTATTTTATGGTTGGGAAATCGTGTTTTATTTACTCTTATGGTTCTGTGCGAACTATCAGTTTTTCTATCTTGCCTCCAAAGAGCGTACCCTAAGTATTATTGTTGGTTGCATAGGTGCTCTTTTTTTCTTTATTGTATTTACTTTGCAAAATCGTAAATTAAAGAAATATCAAATGCATTTAAGTGAGCTTTTAAAGTATGTCACAAACATGATTTTCTTTCTTCAGACAGGTGAAAATGTGCTTCATGCATTTAAAGCAACGAAAGCGACTGTTCATCCTGACTTGCAAAAAGTGATAGAAGTCAGTATTGAACAACTAGAAAAAGAGGCAGAATTAAAAACTAATCAGTTTGAAAAGTACGATTTTCCAACTTTAGATCAGTTTCATCAAAATCTAAAGATTAAATATGAGCATGGTGGTAATCCAGATGACTTATTTAGCCAAATACACAAAAATATGATTTTTGAGCTAAAGAAACGGGATGAATTATACCGTAAACGCAAAGGTTTCGCGATGGCCGTGTATATATTACTTGGCATGGTCATGGGTATTCCAATTATGCTACGCTTTATTGTCGGTGAACTGTGGGATACGTTTTTAAGCGTAGGTATACCAGGTATAGGCGTGCTGCTGGCAACCCAAGTTTTTGCCTTTTTAAACCTCTATTTCTTACAGAAAAGAAGCGTGGATATATCAGTGCGATTCTAAAGAAAGGGGGCTTAAAAACAAATGGATTGGTGCTGAATTAGATTAAGAGGAATTCATTGATACTTTAGGAACAGCGGATTCGCCAAATATGGCGAATCCTTTTTGATAGGTGTAAGTTTAAATTATTGTGCTTAGTTTTGTTGATATTATCAACAAAAGGTGTTATGTTTAACATAACAACTTAAACAGGGGGCGTATGTTATGTCTAAACAGAAAAAAGCTTTAGAGGATATGTCTATTGAAGAACTTACAGCTGAACTGAGTAAAGTGCATAAGCAAACTAAATTTAAAGCAGAAAAAGTGAAAACTGATGAAAATGGTACAATCCTTCTGGATCCTACAAAAAAAGATGATAGAGAGTGGTATGAGAATGATGAGGATTATGATTTGGTGTGATTTCGCATGACGAAGGAAAACGAATTAGAAAATGGTGAAGTGTATATCGGTTTTGTTCGGTATATAGAGGATATTGATAATGACATTAATCCTAAAGGTAAACTTCGACCAGTTGTTATTTTTCAAGATCCGGAAGAGAATCAGCTATTTGCATGTAAGGTTTCCAGTCGTATTGATAAACCATTGGAACGAAAAAATGGTTATATCATTCAAGATTGGCAAGAGACAGGGCTTAAAAAGCCCTCCATTGTTGCCTGTAATAAAGAGAACATTCGTGAAATAGTGAAAACTGATGTACACGACTATGTGGGACGACTAACAGATAGGGACATTAAAGGTATGTTAGTAAAACGTATTAAGATGTCTAAACTTGAATATAAAAAAGAATTAGAAAAGAAAAACAGCTTAGAACGTTAAGGAAGTGGCGTTGTTTGGAAAAGGTGTATTTGAGTCAAACGGACATTGGGAAAATGACTGAAAAAGTTGGATGGGGTGATCAGCGAAAAATAGCTGTATTAAGAGCCAGAAATCAATTTCCAAAACACGATGTCCGTATTGGCAGTACTAAAGGTTGGAAGAAAGAAACCATCGATAAATGGTTTAAAGAAGTAGTAGAAAAAGATTTACAGAAAAGAGAGAAAAATGATCTGTAAATTAGTGAAGGACTCGCCAAAAATGGTGAGTCTTTTCATTAATTATATATTGATTATTTTTCCATATTTGGTATAATATTCTTATAGAGAAACTTCCTATTTAATAGTTATTCATTTGAAATATAAATCAGGTAAAAAATTTCCATTTTTTGAAGGAGGAAAAGAACATGCGAAATAAATTATTTATGGCGACTTTAGCAGCTGCAATAGCTGTTCCAGTGATTGTGGCACCTGTGCAAGCGATGGAGGTGGCTCAAACAAATATAACGGACTTTAAGGATGTACCGAAAAATCACTTTGCTTATACAGAAATTATGGCCATGAAAAAGGCTGGTATTATTAATGGATATGATGACGGTACATTTAAACCTCTTGTTGGTATTACACGTCAACACGTAGCAGCATTAATTTCACGTGCGTTACCATTAGAACCGATTCGTGAAGCAACGACATTTAAAGATGTACCAACGTCTCACCCGTACTATAATGACATTCAACGTTTATATCGTGCCGGCATTATCGATGGATCTAACGGCAATTTTAATCCATCTGCGTCATTAACACGTGCTCAAATGGCTAAGATTTTATGTTTAGCTTTTAATTTGGAGCCAAAAACAGGTTACATTTTTACAGACGTTGGAGCAGATCATTGGGCGAAGGATTATATTGCGACATTGTATGCAAGTGGTATTACAACAGGTAGTGAAGGCAAATTCAACGGAAACGAAACCGTAACACGTGCACAATATGCTGTGTTTTTATATCGTGCTTTAAATCCTGATAAAGCACCGGTTCCTGAGAAGCCATTGAACCCAGACCCTGTTAAGCCAGCAGAACCAGCAGAACCAGCAGAACCAACAAAACCAACAGAACCAACAAATCCAGTAGATCCTTCAGAGCCTAATGATTCTTTACCGGATATTAGTAAAGTAAAACCTCCAAATGAGTGGAGTTTAGATACAAGTAAAAATATTGCAACAGATTTTCAGAAAGAAAAACATAATGATCCAAGTGTACCAGGAGTACCTACCACAACAGGTATTAATATGAAATCTCAAAACGCAGAAGAATATGTGAAAATGATGCATCAAGGTTTAGTAACGAGTGAAAATGTAGGTATAACTTACGATCAGTTTGTGTCAATGATTAATGATGTTGTTGAAAAAGGAACAGTTTATGACGGTGGCTCATTTGCAGTTTACTTTGATTACAATACAGGCCAACTTTACATTGCAAGATAGTTAAATATTAAAAGATGAACGGAAAACATAATCCGTTCATCTTTTTTATTATTTAAATTTTAATTAAGGAGAGGGAAGTAAATAATGAAATTACTAAAAAAAAGCTTAGTTCTTGTTTTGGTAACTTTTTTATTTTTTAGTTTTCTGTATCCGAATGAATCTAATGCAGTAACTAAATCATATGTAAAAGATACAAATAATAAAGAAGAAATCAATGATAAAGGAACGGATCCAAAGCCTGAAGAATTGTATGAGGGAAAATGGGTGGATTTAAAGCTGCGAGATAATTTAGGAATTAAGATGTTAGATGAACCAAGACATCCAAATTCAGCAAACGATGCTATGAACTTAATTATGAATCCCCCTGTTGAACATACTGGATGGAGTGCTAAGGTCTATGGCTGTGAACAATTTAGTAGGTGGGAGTTTGCAGGGTACGATAAAAATGGAAATCCTAAATATGATGAAGTACGTTGGACAGAATGGGTAGACGGACCATATTTGAATACAGATGATAAAAATAAAGAGTTTGATGCAGCTCTTTACAACGATCAAATAAAAGAACATTATCAGGACAATTCAAGACATCCTGAAACTGCTGGTATTGATTTCACTGGAGCAAGAGGAACTGTATGGGGCAGTGGTTTCTTTTATTCAATTTATCAAGAGGATGCACGTACTTGGCCATGTTCAGCTGGAGCACAATCATACTTCTATAATAACAATGATATTTTGATGGAAGGTCGAGTACAAATTCCTGAACCAGATCCAACCGATTCCATCGAGGCTCCAAATCGAGATGCTGAAGGAAGTGCAAAAGGACACGCCTTTTGGGAATTAAGACGTTATGATGAAAAAGCTAGAAGTGGCATCTATATAGAAAGTGATTTTAAAATTGCTGGGGATCATTATGCCACTCGAAAACCAAAGCATAAGGTATCTGTAGATGGTAAAGCTGTAGAGCAAAGTGAATCGATAACTATGGAAATTCCTGATGCAATGCCTTTGAAGGGGAAAAGTTTAAGTTACGAATTTAGTTACGAATATACTAATTTCTATAAAGACATTTATACATGTACAGATTCTAAAGATGGCCATTGTTATTCGTGGACATTTGTAGAACGTATTCCTGATTGGAGCAAAGTCAAAACCTTTACACTTTCAGATTCCATTAAAATGGACCACTCACAACAAGATACTGTGAAAGCAGTCACAATGGATGAAATACTTGCGAAAAAGTGGGTTGTAGGTCGTAAAGATACTTATAGTCCTTCAAAAAAATCAAAAGTGTACCATGAAAAATATAGTCGCGCTGAAGGGAACGAGTGGAAAAACGAAGTGAAGTTAAAAACACAAACTACGTTGCCAATGACACCAGGTAAGTTGTTATATTCAGTAGAGCTACCGTCTGAGGCCCATAAGGATGGAAATTTCTATCCATTACTCAAAAAACAAAGTACCGGTACGTTTAAGGCAGCTGAATTAGATGAAAGCCTTCAGGATGAATTTGCAGAAGGTGTACAGCTGCAGCAAAAGGTAATGGACGATAAAGGAACATCAGGAGAGCAGCGCCAGTTTGAAGGGGAATTTGTCTCTGATCTATTTTTCACGACATCAGGAACCGGCTTTATGTCAGGTTATAAATATGCGAAACAAGTACAGGAAGCAATCGTAAATGGTCAATCTCTTCCAAGTTTTGAACAAGTAGTTAGAGAAGGTTCCGCAAAAGGCGAAGCAGATTTCGCAAGTTTTACAAATGGGGTACCGTTTAAAGATGATTGGGTCTTTACTGAGTCTGAAGAGGACCTAGAGAAACTTCAGCGCTATGCATTACCAATTTCACCATATTCAGAACTGCAACCTAAAGAAACATACAAAAATAAATTGGAACTGGTAGACATGGGACTAAGTGATTTGCGTTTTATGTTTGATCAATCTTTTAGTTTTGAACACTTTTTATTTGGTTCAGGCTATGATGATGCTTGGATTATTGAGCAGCCAGAATCACGTTTTCCTGTCGAGCAATATGAGACAGTTGAATTAACATATGAACAGGTTCAGGCATTAAAAGAAGCTGACCGAACAAGACCTCAAAATAAAATGCATAATTTCCGATTTGTAGATCGTACCTTCCCTGATAAAGTGAAAGAAATTAGGGGAGCACAATAAATTTAAAGTTTATCATTTTTTACAAGGATTCACCAAAAACGGTGAGTCCTTTTTATTTTCATAGCTAGGGTTAGAAATAATGAAGGGAGGAGCCGATAATGGATGATAATGAAATTATTGAGAAACATAAGATACTTGATTCAATCCTGCATCAAAGTGACGGCTTTCTTTGGCAAGATATATTTAGAGCTTTAGGAAGTGGCATCGTCATTACACTGAGTTGGTTAAATCAGTTACTAGAAGACATAGTAACGAAGATTATTACACTTAATGATTTTTACTCTACTGGTGCAGTGGGGGAATTTATGGATAAAGCGCGACCATTGATATGGGTCGTTTTTTTTATTGCTTTAATTATATTGGGCTTCCAGTTCATGACGAATAAGATTGAGAAACGTAATGAAGTACTGCTGAATATTATTATGGCTGTTTGTTTTATTGTTGTGATTCCAGATTTAATGTCCAATATGGATGAAATCATAGATGTAGGAATTGAACAAATGAATCCTGAAAAGCAAACCCTTGCTAGTAATATGGTTAAAAGTAACGTAGCAGATATTCTTTATTATGCTGAACATGATTTTCAATTTTCGAGTAGTACACGTGGAGATGAAAATAGCCCTCCACGCCCTGCTAGTAAAGAAGATAGCTCGATTGGAACAACCGATTATACTTATGCAAACCGTTTTTCTAATACTTCAGCTTTACATGTACCTTTCATGCAAAAACTTGACCTACATGAAGATGACGGATGGCTCTTTAAAGAAGATTGGGTGAAGCAATTAAGCGATGATGCAAAAGAAGTTTTATCTACAAAATCTGTTCCAACAGGCGTTGGAGATGGCTATCAAGTAGAGGAGCTACAAAAGAATGCTGTACCAATGACGAAAATTGGACGTGAAACCTACTATCGTTATCATGTAAATTGGCTGCCTTTAATTGTGTCATTGTTGGTTACTTCGATTGCTTTAGGGATCACAGTGATTAAAATTGGACGAGCTATTTTTGATTTAGCTTTTCATCAAATTTTTGGCATGTTCATTGCTGCTAGTGACATCACAGGTGGGCAACGAACGAAGAAAGTTTTAGTGGAAATGCTTAATACCTTTGTTGTGATATTTATTATGACCATGTTACTCCAACTATTTATCTTATTTGTAAATTGGACGAATGGTTTGAAAGCTGAAATAGGGATGCTTGGTGTGATTCTATTAATGATTGCTGGAGCCTGGGCATTGATAGATGCCCCTGATATTGTACAGCGCATGCTTGGAATCGATGCAGGGTTGCGTAATGGCTGGCAAGCTATGATGGGAGCTTATGCAGGAGGCAAAGCATTGAGTGCTGGCGCTGGGGCAGTCAAAAAAGGTTTAGAATCAGTTGGAGCTGCCACAGTAGGAGGTGCCAATATGATGAAGAGAGCTGTCGAAGGAATGAGTTCTGAAACACCGGAAGAGCTAAGGAATAAGCAAGGAAGTCGAGTTGCTGTGCCAGAAATGCCTGGTAATACAAATGGAAATGATATTCAGAAAGCTGAAACACAGGGGCAAATTGGTGATTTAGGTGAATCATTAGAGCCTTTACCGCCTTTCAATGAGGCATATTCGAATCAGGTAGCTGCAACAATGCAAGATTCTGAACCAATCCCATCTACCATTAGTGAAGCTGCTTCAGAAGGTATAAATACAAGAGCAGACCAAGTAGAATCTCAACAAACAGGTATTCCAATTCAAGGAAGTCATGGAACGAATCTAAATAGCAACCAACTTCAAAGGGGGGATTTATCGTCTCAAATGAATCCATCTGAAAAAGGTGCTACACAATCTCATGGAGATGTTCAATCAGGAGTAATTTCTCGTCCAGAAAGTAATCCTATAGCAGCAAATGGTGAACCTAGTCCATTGAGCAGCTCATCAACAAGTCAAAGTGGAAATGTTCAACAAGGAACAATACAACGACAAGAAAGTGAGTCAATTCCAGCTAGTGGTGCTCCTATTCAGTCAAGTACACCAGGAGTGATAACACCATCAAGTACAGGAAATGGTCAAACAAGACCGACACCGCGCCAAGAAAGCGAACGAATTTCAACAAGTGGAGTTCCAACTCGTGAAAGTACACCAGGGGTGACACCGCCATTAAATACAGAAAGTGTTCAGCAAAAAGGAACGGTACCACCGCCATTAAGTACAGGAAATGTTCAGACAGGATTGGCACCGCGCCAAGAAAGTGAACCAATTCCACCAGGGGTGACGCCGCCATTAAATACAGAAAGTGTTCAGCAAAAAGGACCGGAACCAGCGCCATCAAGTATAGGAAATGGTCAAACAGGGACGTCACAACGCCAAGTAAGTGAACCAGTTCCAACAAGTGGAGTTCCAAATCGGCAAGACAGTATAATCATTCCGTCAAATACTTCTGGAATGACGTCAGCAAGTCAAGAAAGTGTTACACAACGTCCTGGATCTGGATTGAATAGTTCTAGTGGACCAACAAGTGGCACAAATACAGTCCAACACGAAGCGAGAGTGCCAGTAGCAACTGACGCAGGAGCCGTACAAGTTAATTCAACACCAAAAATTGAACGAGCTAGTTACGGACATAAACAAACGGTCCATCCAAATACAATTGTTGGTGGAAATCCATCTGTACAGCGGTTGAGAGAGCAAGTCACAAGAGCAGGTAATAGTGGTTTTACACTTGGGCAAAACATTAGACGTGTGGCTAACTCTGTTAAACCTTCTGATAAAAAAGAAAAAAGAAATAATCAAGGGAGTGATCATAAATAATGTATGAAATTCCAAAAGAGATAAAGTCAAAACCTCAAATTGTTGGATTAGAAATAAAGGAGTTAATCATTTTATTGGTTAGCTTCTTTCTTTTTTTTACGGTATTACGAGATTTAGTGCATGGCATTTTAGTAATTCCGTATTTACTGGTCGCTGGTAGTGCATTGTTTTGGATGGTAATGCCCTCTAGGAATAATCCACGCCTTAAAAATTACATGTCTCTTTATTTGTATTTTAAACAGAACAAATACACCTATCATGCGATAGATAGCAAAAAGATAATCAATGATTACTTCTATAGAGAGGAGGAATAACGTGAGTAAAGAGGAGATTAAGCCTATTATTGTGCCCTCCTATACAGAGGAGAAAAAAAGTGAAAAAAGCCTTTTAGGAAAAGTACCCTTTCTTCAAAAGAAGAAAAAACCAAAGAAAAAAACTGTGAAAAAAGAACAGGTTTTACGCAAAACACCTATGATTATGCCATTTATTGATATAACAGAGGATTATATAGTCCAAAAAAACTGCGTCATGGACATTCTTAAAATCACACCAAAAGATGAACATTCTTTAACAGATTTAGATTTACAGCGTCTAGTTTTAGAAAAAGTTCGCTTTTATCGAAGCTACTTTACAGCGCATAAAATTGTAGGATTAAATTTCCCATCGAACACAGAAAAGCAAAGACGATATTGGATAACGAGAAAGGAAAAAACCAAAGATTCACTGCGTCTACGCTTTATTAATCGAAAAATATTTGAACTAGAATTTGTGGAGCGTGAACGAGCGAATCGTGAGTTCTTCTTGTTTATTTATGCTGAATCCCCGCAAATTTTAGAGGATGAGAAAAAACAAGTAATAAGAGGGCTACGACAATCCTTCCCCTTAGAAAAATTATCAATTGAGAAGAGACAAGATATTTTATTTATATTGGCCAATCAAAATTCAAAATTATAAATGAGAGGAGGAAATTTGATAATGAAGTTATTGGATCGTATTAAGAGAGATAAACAGTCAGATACGCTGAAAATCAATAAGCAAGAAAAAAACTTTAATCCAGCCTTTTTAGCAGCTATACAGCCTCAAGGTGGTATTCAGTTCAAGGATAAATACATCCAAAAAGGAGATGGCTATGAAGCTTGTATCCACATTTGGGACTTCCCAACTTCTGTGTCAAAGCTATGGTTAGAAAAAATATTCTCCATGCGCGATGTAATTGTGATAATGGATACTGGAACAATGCCTAAAGATGAGACAGTGAGTGCCATCAATAAGAGTATGTTAGAGCAGATTGTACGTTTTTCAAGTAGTAAGCATCAATCACAGAAAATGGATGCGAAAAATAGTTATCAAGAGTTAGAGAGACTCTATCAAGAAATCTCACAAATGGGCGAGGTTGTAAAGCTTGTTGACATTCGTTTGTTTGTACATGCAAAAACCATTCATGAGCTGGATCAAAAAGTACAAACAGTTCAAACAGATTTAATATCGTATGGATTTAAAGGGGGCCTTTTCCTAAACGAATCAAGTTGGGAGTGGCAATCCCTTTTTGTTTCTTATGAGGAGCAACAAACGTTTCCTAATAAGCGAGAAGGGAAAGGCATACCAGCGCTGACGTTAGCAGCTGGCCTTCCGTTTCATTTTTCTGAGCTAAATGATCCGAGAGGTAGTTATTTAGGGACAACTTTTAGTGGTGGAAATGTGATTTTTGACATTTTTCATCATGATAAAAAGCGTCGTTTTTACAATGCAGTAGTTGCTGGAACGATGGGGGCTGGGAAGTCAACATTACTTAAAAAGCTCACAATGGATAATGCTTGTCGAGCTAATTATATTCGAGGCTTTGATGTAACTGGTGAATTTAAAGTATTAGTGGATGAGGCTTTAAGTGGTCATTACATTAGCTTGGATGGCAGTCAAGGAATTATTAATCCATTGCAAATTTATCGTGTGAAGGATGGGGATGATCAAAAAAGTGAAGAGCTAAGTTTTATGCAACATCTTTCAAAAGTATCAATATTTTATCAATATTTAGCTGGTTATCCATCTAGTGAAGACCTTGAAGAATTTAAAAAAGTATTACGTTCATTTTATGTATCATTAGGATTTGAAGAAAAAATGGAAACGACAGGTGTTACACAATTGTCAAATGAGGAGTATCCAATCTTCAGTGATTTTTTACATTTTATTCGAGAAGAATTGTATGAAAATATTCAAAAACGTATTATTCGGTCAGAACTTTCCATGACTAGGGCCAATCGTTTAGAAAAAATTGAATTAGTGATTGATAACTTAGTTAACAGCTATGCCTATCTTTTTAATGGTCATACATCCATTCCATCATTCTCAGATGAGCAGGTTATCTTTTTCTCTGTACGTAACCTCATTGGCCTAGAAAAGAATATTTTTAATGCTCAGATGTATAGTGCATTAACATTAATTTGGGATAATTTAATTCAAATTGGAACACCACAGATGAAAGCAATTTATGAAGACCCGAATTTCGATGAAGATGATGTATCAAATTTCTTCCTAGTATTAGATGAATCTCATACATTTATTAATTCTGAAAATTTATTAGCTGTAGATTTTATTACAAGGTATGAACGTGAAGCACGAAAATATTTTGGTGGTATTGTACTTGCAAGTCAGTCTATACGAGATTATGTTCCAGAGCATGCTGATACAGAAACAGTTGCAAAAATTCGAACTTTATTTGAGTTGACACAATACAAGTTCATTATGCAACAGGATGCTAATACATTAGATGCTTTAAGAACAATTTTTGAAGGACAAATTAGTGAAAGCGAATTGGCAGAGATTCCGCAATTTGAACAAGGAGATTGTTTATTATCTATTAATGGCGTTGGCAACTTAATGTTTACTGTCGAAGCATCAGATGAAGAAGTGGCCATGTTTAGAGGAGGAAGGTAGCATGCAGCGTTCTACAAAATCGAAATTTGTTTTATTACTACTAGTTGGTTTGGTCATGTTAGCATTCATCATTAAAATGTTCTTACATGATGATAAGGATAAAGATGATCCTGGTTTTGAAGGAGATAAAGACTATATTTATACAAGCCCTGTAGAGGGTGATAAGCCACAATCGGAGGCAGAAACGAACAAAGAGCAGAATGTACCGGTTGGGAATACAGAAGTAGATTACGAGGCCGAATACACCACAAAATTTGGAGAACAAAAGATAAATGAAGCAAGGCAATTAGCTGAAAAAGTGATGCGTGCTTGGCTAGAAAATAATACAGACATGGAGATGTGGGAGGAAATTTCTACAGCTCCATTTTTTATTGTAGCGAAAAATGAGTTGCTTGCCCCAATGGATCAATTGACAAGAAAGGTGAATTCACAGGAAGTATCCGCAACAAAACCTTCAAGTAATAGTGACATAAAATTGATGATTTTTGTAACGTGGGATTTGCTATCGGATGGCAATAAAGTAAAAGAACAATCCAACATGTACGAATTAACATTAACTCTTTCGGAATCTGGAAAGTGGTTAATAAAAGAGTTGAATCGAGCATGAAGCAACTAATAAATTATTTTGGCAAGCAGGTTGGTAAAAAAATTTTAGTATGGATAACAGGCTCATTAGGGCTTTCTTTCTTTGTAGTTGTAGGTGTTATTTTGGTGGCAATTATTATGATAATTGGTGCCATTGGCGGTTCAGTGAATCATTCATCGATAGGTGGAAATGGTTTATCTGCTTGTTCGGTGACAGGAGAAATTGATGAAGCTAGTTGGAATGCAGCCTTTGCTAATGCAGGGGCTTTTACTGGCAAAGGCGATTTATTTATTGAACTTGCACAACAAAATGGCATCGATCCTGTGCTTGCAGCTGCTATTGCATTTCATGAAACTGGTCGAGGAACTTCAAATGCAGTCGTTAATAAAAACAATCCTGGAGGCATTATGGACCCAAGTACAGGATGGTCAAGATTAATGCATTTCGCCACGCTAGAAGAAGGTTTGGCGTACACAATGGCTAATTTAAAGCGTCGAATCATTGATGATGGATTATCTACAATTGAAGATTTGGGCGCAGTCTATGCGCCTATAGGGGCTGCAAATGACCCAAATGGTTTGAACGCACATTGGGTTCCTACCGTTACGAAATTTGCAAGTGAACTTGGTGGATTAACAATGAATTGCTCTCCGGTAGGCTCACAAGTTGTAGGGAATGAAGTATTCAAAACGATATTAAATGAGATGTTAAAGTACGAAGGTTGGCCATACGTTTGGGGTGGTTACAATCCAAATATGGGCTTTGATTGTTCAGGATTAATGCAATGGGGATACGCAAAAGCAGGTATCAAATTGCCACGTACAGCGTACACACAATATAAATTTGCTCAACCAATTACTCGTGATCAATTACAACCAGGCGATTTAATTTTCTTTAAAAGTGCCGATTACGCACCAGTGACTCACGTTGGTATATATGTAGGAAACGGAAAAATGTTTAACTCACAAAATGCAGGAGTACGTTATGACGATGCGTTAACTGGCTATTGGGGTTCAGTCATTGTTGGTTATGGGAGAGTAGCAGATTTCTCTGATACTAGCAAATAAGGGGGTATCAATTCAGGTGAAATTAAAAATAAATAAAGGTATGGAAAACAAATTTTATTTTAGCTTGATGCTCTTTTTGATCGTCAGCTTTTTGTTTTTCTTCACATCTAAATGGTGGATGTATGATGACAATCCATTAAAACAAACTCCATTTTTTAAAGAGATAACCGGCTTAGATCAAACAACACTCATCCTAAATAAATGGAGTTACAATCCAAAAACGAAGTTAATGGAAGTGATGTTTGAGACAAATCATACAGGTACAGATACGGTAAAACCAACATTTGCATTTGCAGCAAAAGCATCTAAGTCGTTAGAAAGTTATCCGGTGAAAATTGTTTACGAGCAGGATAATCAGTATGTCGTGCATATTCAGAATGTACCGGAAAAATATAAGGTTATTGGTCTGTTTGTTAAAGAAATACGTGATCAAAAGTTACTTGAAAGTGAAGCCAGGGACAAGTTGATTGCTGAAAAAGGAAGTCAAACTGCAACAGATAAATTAGATATACCTAAGCCGAAAGAGAAAATTTTAGTGGGTGATTATCGCAAAATCTCTGTTAATCCCTCATTAAAAAAACAATCCAATGTAGATTATCAAATAGCATTTGTCGAACTGGAAATGAAGCAAATTGCGAAACAAATTATGACATTAGAGAAGGACCAATTACCACTCCAAGATGAAATCATCAAAAACATTCGAGGAGAGATACAGCAATTAGAGAGTGAGCTTGTTTACAAAACGGAAGCCGAAAAGCAAGATGTTCGTCGTCAAATTGCACAAAAAGAAACCTCTATTGAAAAAATAAAAGAGAAGCAACAGCATTACAAAGAACGCATTCAGGAATTGCAAAATAAGCATGAGAAGTTGATAGAAAAAATTGAAATAATTCGCTCTGGAGCCAAGAAAAAGAATGCAATTGAAGACAAATCTGCATAGATTATTCGTTGAATAGTATGTAGAAAACATATAGAAACGAATAAATGTTTGTATAGAAAATATATAGAAATGCACTTTTTTATGGGGACACCGAAATACTAGGCTCTGCCTAGTCTATCACCCCAAGTGATAGCAGATTTCCCTTATGCTCTTTCTCACAATAGCCTGCGGTTTGCAGGCTATTTTCAGTTTCGCCTCTTTTAGAGACGAAACGCTCTTTGCTCTGGTGATTTTACAGTAAAGGAGGTGCTTACATTGGCTGAAATAAAAGCACGTGTCGATCCAGCAATCAAGAAAAAAATAGCAAGCATGGCCAAAAAAAAGAAGATGACACAAAATGCTTTTATCAATCTTCATTTGGAACGGATAACGACTCCAAATTTATTTCAAGAAGAAAAAAATCGCTTTGAAGAAATGCTGGGGATGCATATAGAGGTGTTTGCGACATTTGCAAAATCGAATGATAAGTTACTGAAGACGCTTATTTCAATCGAGGGTGTTTTAAATCGCGAAGTTCAAAAAGTTATTGAGCAAGAGGTGAACGAATAATGGGGGATATATTAGTTCGAGAAGTCGATGAATTAGCAATAGATAAAATTGAAAAGGCTGCAAAAAAAGCAAAGGTGTCACGCCAGGTTTATTTAAAATCATTGCTGGAACGAATAGCCTACTATGATGTGTTCATTGAAGAACGAGATCGCTTTGAAAAGGTTGTAATGGCTTCTCAAAAACAAATGGAACAATACCTACTACAACAAAGTGAACTATATGAGCGTGTATCACGAATTGAATCGATGTTGTACTTACTATTAGACAGTGATGAGGAAGAAATACAGCAGCAATTAATTGAAGTGGTCGGAAGGGAATTGAAGCAAAATGAGTAATGAAAATAAGAAACAACAAAAAAATCTCTTCTTAACTGAGTCCACTATTAAAAAAATTGAACAGTTAAAGATTGATAGAAAATTATCCTCACACGGGGCTGTTATTGAGTATCTTGTTGATTCTTATTTTGCAAATGAATCTTCTCAAAATCAAGCATTACTAACTGAAATAGATGCAATAGTGTTCCAACACTTGCAGCGTGTCTTTGAGCCACTAACAGAGGATTTAAAGCGAGTACGAGTAACAGGTAATGTTATTGATCGTAATACTCAAATGTTGCTTGAATTTTGGAATCACTATTTTATTATGACAGATGCAAAAAAATTAGGTTCAACTCAACGTTATAAAACTATACCTTTTGAAGAGGCAGAGGCATTAGTGAAAGAACGTATTGCACATAATCGCCAAAAGAAATTAGATTGGGAAGCAAAAAGAAAACCTTCAGATAATCAGGATAAATAGGGGTGATACATTTTAGTTAATCAACTCACAAAGATTATTGAGCAAAAATATTAGAAAAGATTCTCTATTTACAGGTGAGTTTTTTTCTTTAGAAGGAGCATGATGAAATTGGTTGGTTCTCCAGGAGTAGTTTTGAAAAGCCGATTTGTTATGCCGTCAAGCGATGAATATAAGGATTTTATTAATTATATTGATCGTGACGATGCGAAAGTGACAGAGAACATTATTGTTGATGAAAATGATTCTTTTTCTGTTTTTTATCAGTATATGGACTATATGGGAGACGAAAATAAACAAGGCGCTTTGTTTACGTGTACTGAAGATATTGTCAATGTGGAACAAAAAAGTTCATTAAAGGATTTGTTTCAACAAGCGCAAGAAAATGGATCACCACTTTGGCAAGATGTCATTAGTTTTGATAATAGCTTTCTACAAAAGTATGGACTAATGGATGAAAAAAGTGGTCAAGTCAACGAAGTTAAAATGAAAAATGTCGTACGTGCTGCAGTGAACGAAATGTTAAAAGCAGAGAACATGATGGATAGTGCAGTATGGTCAGCAGCGATTCATTATAATACTGACAATATTCATGTCCATATTGCTACCGTAGAACCTATACCTTCAAGGGCTAAAAAGTGGCTAATGAATCAGGAAACTGGTAAGTGGGAAGAACAAGTCCGAGCGAAACGTAAACAAAGTTCATTGGATAAAATGAAGTCAAAAGTAGCCAATCTTATTATGGATCGCACAATCGAACGAAATCTTATTACTGATTTGATTCGAGGTAGTGTGCAAATGAAAAAAGAAAAAGGCATTGATTTGTCTACACTTCGTCAATCTAAAAGGCTATTTCAAAAGGCACTTCAACGTTTACCGCCAGATCGGTCACAGTGGCGATATGGTTATCAATCTATTGATGAAGCTAGGCCATATATCGATCAAATCGTAGAGATTTATTTAAATCGTTACTATAAAAGTGAAATGAAAGAGCTTCATATACTACTTGATGAAGAAGTCGAAGTTATGAAGGAAAAGTACGGTGAAGGCAGCAAGTATCAAAACTACAAGCAGACAAAATTAGATGATTTAAAAAAACGCATGGGTAATGCGGTCTTAACAGAAATGCGTGAGTATCAAAAAGAAGCCGATCAACGTTTATATGAATTATCTAAATCCAAAAGGAAGTACCAGGCTCCTATGTATCGTCAAAATTTACAGGCTTCTAGAGAATTAAATCGAGCACTAAATAATTTAAGTTATCGGTTACGAAAAACGTACCATGACTTTAGAAAAGAACGTAACATGGAAGAGTTTGACCGCATGTTAGATGGATATGAATAGTAAATAATAATTGATTCTAATAATTTAATTTAACGTTTAAAAAGAAGAAGGTTATGTATGATCTATCAAGTTAAATGTAAAACATGCAATAAGTTACTTGATCAAGTGACAGAGCCGAATATAGAAGTAGAATGTATGGCATGCATTGAAAATAATCTAGATATAGAGGTAGTCACTGCACCTAAAGAAATTGGATTCTTTACTATGGAAAATAAATGGACCATTCCTCATAACTATCTCATTGAAAATTTGAATGGACTACAATTTCTGATACATCGCGAATTGGCCATAAGTGAGATTGATAAATATGAAGAGGATCGTATTTTCGTTTATAAATCCCAAAAGTATCTTTCAACAATTGCTCGTGTGTCTTCCAGGGAAGAGGCTAAATCAATAATTAAGAGCATTTGGAAATCTTTTAGTGACACCAATAATAAAAAGGATGGTAATTAGGAATGGAGAATTTTACACAGGCATTTATCAAGGAACTAAAGGAAAACATGTTGTTATTACATGTAAATGGAACGGATGTAGAAGTTGAATTGACAGCTGAAGAAGCCCAACAAATTTACCTGGCCGTTGATCATGGAACCTTTATTGTTTTGTTTGATTTGGAGCGTCAAGAAATTGTATCCAATATAACCGAAGCTCAACTTCTGAAGCAATTTCCAGAAACACAATTAGATGAATTCAAAGATGCACACATCACACCTGCAGACTGGCAATAAATGATGATAGGAGAAAAATCGAATGGCTATTAAACAAAAAAAATATACAGCAAAAACAGCAGAAGAAAAGCAAAAAGAGATTGAAGAATTATCAAATAAAATGACCAATCAACTAAGCTCCTATTTTGTATCGGAGGATGCACTAAAAGAGCATCTAGTTTTTATGTCTATTTTTTATAATTATTCCTTGCGTAACATGGCTTTGATTCAAAATCAATTCAGAGGTGCCAGTGCAGTTGGTTCGTTTAAATTTTGGCAGGACAAGGGCGCATCAGTTAAAAAAGGTGAAAAAGGGATTCAAATATTTGTTCCCACTCCTGTGACTTACTTTAATCGAGGTGGGGAGTGGATACAAGTTCAATACGCCGATCCAAGGGAAAAAATACAAATTAAAAATGGAGCGCTAGAAACTCAACAAAAGTTATTTTTCAAAATTGGGCACGTGTTTGAATATACTCAAACGGATGCAAGGGAGAAAGGGATGCCCGTCTCTGAAATTTTTGGACAGTACTATCAGGATGGAGTAATAGAGAATCAGGATGAGTTGTTAGCAGCTATGCATAAAGTTTCTAAAAACTTAGGATTTGAAATATTGTCTGAACCTCCACGTGAATTAGGAACAGCGAAAGGTGTTGCATATCCAAATGAAAAAAAGATTGCTCTTAATCCAAGAAATACAGTATATGAGAATGTCACTACGTTACTTCATGAATTAGCACATGCAAGATTACATACACCTGATGTTCGAGATAGTTTTACTAAAGCAGAACGTGAATTTCAAGCAGAAATGGTGTCCTATGTCGTGGCTAGTCGATACGGCATCGATACTGAGAATTTTAGCCTTTCCTATTTGGCCAGATGGACACAACAAGGTAAAGAATTAAAAGATAAAGAAATGCTACTTAATGGTGTTAGAACAGCAGCATGTGAATTTATAGAAATTATTGATGCACATTTTCAAGAAATAGAGCATTCCAAAGAGGTAAACGAACCCACGCAGTCAGCGCAAGAACAGGAATTACAAGAAAAACCAACTGAAAGTATCTATTATTCTATCGATGAAGAAGCAGCACGTCGTGCAAAAGAAGCCAACAGTTTTTCTGACTATCTGCCTGGAAGTGCGACCAAAAATTATCGGCAGTCAATTGATGCAGCGATAAAAATCGCAGAACGACAAAAGTTACAAGTTGATGCATCTTTTCACGATAAGATTGATGGTTTACTTGACACGTATGCACGAAAACTTGCAGAAAATCTGAATAAAAGTTTTGAAATTAATGCACGTGTCCCTTCTATGATGATTACAGGGGGAGGAAACTTTCCAACCAAGAAAAAAGAAAAACAGAATATTGCAAGGGATAAGAATATGGAAGAATGGCGAGCGATTCAAGGTTTGCTCGACAAAATTCAAAGTACAGGTAGAGGTGGAATCAGTTCGGATGATCCTGAAGTAGTTCAAAAACTAGAAGCGAAAATTGTGAAATTGGAAGCGTGGCAAGAAAAAATGAAAGCGACCAATGCTTTTTATCGCAAATATAAGACCTTAGATGACTGTCCTCATTTATCAAAATCAGAAGTTGAAAAGTTAAAAGTGAACATGTCGAGTAGTTGGAGAAGTGAGCCGAAACCGTTTGAATCATACCAGCTTACCAACAATAATGCGGAGATTCGTCGATTAAAGAAACGGATCCAAACATTGATAACAAGCAAGGAAAAGGATTATGGTGAATGGGTATTTGAAGGTGGGAAGGTAGAAGCGAATAAAGAAGAAAATCGATTACGTATTTTCTTTGATGAAAGACCCAGTGAACAAATACGCAACGAGCTGAAAAGTCATGGCTTCCGCTGGTCACCTAAAGCCAGTGCTTGGCAACGGCAATTGACGGATAATGCTGTTCGTGTGGCGCAAAGTATGGCATGTTTACAACCGACTGATGAGAAAAAATTGCAACACAAAGAACAAGAAGCTACATCTGGGTCAAACTGGTTGCTGGTCGAATACGGCTCGTTGTCTAATGCCAAGTTGCGTATTATTCCTGAAGATGATTTGCTAAATGAAGTTGCTATGTTGACAAGAGGCCAAATTGAACATGAAAAATTGCTTGCTTTCTCGCAGGTGAATGAAGAGTTTGTGCAATTGTTCAATGATACATTCCAAACACAATTCACGCTTGTAAATGAGCAAATGGCTAAAACACCACAAATTTTGATTCAATGGTCAGAAAGCGAATTGAAATCTAATGAATTAATGGGGTTTGCTGAAGGGAATAATCGCATGGCCCAACTTGAAGAGAATGTGTTTCATGATAAAGAAAAAGCCTACGGTTATCTCAAAACAAGGTACCATGTATTGATTCCGAATGGAGATAAGATTGACTTAGTTAACCCAGATCGATTAGATATTGGGGATGGTTATTATAGTAGTCCTTACCAGCAATTACTAGCAGAGAACAAATTAACTGAACAACAACATCAAGAGCTTTTAAAGGACCTAGCATTGTATTCTAATGAGTGTGAAAAATTAATCAATGAGCAGTTAAGTACGCTTAAAAGTTTACATTACTGGCGAAGAAATCAACTTGTAGCAGAGCGTGAAGAAGATCATGCTGAAGTAGAAAAGAGCAATCAAAGTATTCGATACCAATTAGAACAAGCTGACCAACTAAACATTCCTTTCAAGCTACAAAATAAAGTTTTGCATCATGCTGAACATTATCAAAATGAAAACATTAGCGATATGGAGATAAATGAATTACTTTCCTTTAGCCATTGTTATGAACAAGGTAAAGGTCGAAGAAGTAAAATATCTAGTGAATATGAACGCTAAAAAAGGCATAGTTAGCGCAGTCAAAAGACTAGCGTTATTTTTTATGTCTAAAATACCAAGCGTTTGGGAATTTACCTCAAACGAAAAAAGAGGCTTGCGTAATAGCGAGCCTCTTAATCACTGGATAAGAACGTGAGTTCCTGCCCGTTGTTCATTATAGTACATCGGGAGTGAAAAAGATATGCGATTTTTAGATTTTTTTTCGGGGATTGGTGGTTTCCGACTAGGAATGGAAGCCGTTGGACATGAATGTGTCGGTTATGTCGAATGGGATAAGTTTGCACGAAAATCTTACGAAGCTATACACAACACAGAAGGAGAGTGGACTGCACATGACATTACAACAGTTTCAGATGAAGAATTCAGCAAATTTAGAGGAAAAGTCGATATTATCTGTGGAGGATTTCCATGCCAAGCATTCAGCGTTGCTGGAAAGCGACAAGGATTTAAAGATACTCGAGGAACATTGTTCTTTGAAGTTGCAAGGGCAGCTCAACAAATCCAACCACGGTATTTATTCCTTGAAAACGTTAAAGGGCTATTATCTCACGACAAAGGGAAAACGTTCGGAATTATCCTCGATACGTTGGATGAACTTGGGTATGACGTTGAATGGCAAGTGCTTAACACTAAAGACTTCTCAACAAAAGAACGCCCAACGCCACAAAATCGAGAACGAATTTTCATTGTCGCACATCTTAGAGGAACAAGTACCCGAAAAGTATTTCCTATCGGACGAGAAAGTGAAGGCTCTGATAGCAAATCAAAAATAATAATCTTTGGTAGTACACAAAAGAATCATCAAGCATCTCAAAGTCAACGAGAATTAGTATATGATTCTAAAGGAATAATAGGTTCTTTATTAGCATCGGATGCAAAGAACCCAAAACAAATTGTAATTCGTACAGTAGGTAAGCTACCTGGTAAACAGGAGCAAAACAATCGTGTGTATCACGTTAAAGGGTTTAGTCCAATCAATACCAAACCACCTGTACAAAAAATATGTTTACCTATCCTTACACCAGATCGGGTAGAGAAAAGGCAAAATGGTAGACGTATCAAAGGACCAGACGAACCTATGTTTACAATCACTGCACAAGATCGTCATGGGGTAGCTATTAAGGAAGCTACTACAAAGGGATATGATATAGCTAATCCAGGTGATAGTGTAAATTTCAGTGTACCTAACTCGAAAACTCGTAGAGGGCGTGTAGGAAAAGGGATTGCGAATACATTAGATACTACTTGCCAACAAGGAGTGTTAACAGAAGAATTTCGAATTAGAAGGCTGACACCGAAAGAGTGTTGGAGATTACAAGGCTTTCCAGATGAAGCATTTGAGAAAGCTGCAGCTGTTAACTCAGACTCGCAACTATACAAGCAAGCAGGAAATAGTGTAACCATTAATGTAATACAGGCAATTGCGAAAAAATTTTGCTGAACATATATTGCATGGAGAAGGACGAGGGATAATTAAAATGATAAATGAAGAAAAATTAAAAATTCTAGAATTATTTGGTGGTATAGGAGCACCGAGAAAAGCACTTATCAATTTAGGTGTAGAACACAAGTCCCTTGATTATGTTGAGTGGGATGAAAAAGCAGTGCTAACTTACAACGCTATGTTTGACAATCGATACAAACCCGAAAATGTTGTTGGATATACATTGAAACCAGATATTTTAGTACATGGTAGTCCATGCCAAGACTTTTCAATAGCTGGTAAACAGTACGGTGGAAACGTGGAAGATGGCACTAGAAGTTCACTTATGTTTGAAACTATTAAAATTATTAAAAGTTTAGGAGTGTTGAAACCGAAAGTAGTAATCTGGGAAAATGTAAAAAATGTACTTTCGAAAAATATGGTGCAATCTTTTAATCAATATCTAATGGATATGGAGAATTTAGGTTATACCAATTCATATCAAGTTTTAGATGCTCGTGATTTCGGCATACCTCAAGCTAGGGAAAGGCTTTTCACTATATCAATTTTAAATGGGGCACATTTCGATTTTGCAAAGCTCAAGAAAACACCAATGCAATCTATCAAAGAATTCCTAGAAGATGATGTCGATGAAAAGTATATTGTTACACAGCCTAGTATGCTTAAAAAGCTTCCTAACCAACCTATTGTTCCTGGCACTTATGGTGGAATGTTGAAAGAAGTAAAGGAATTTGTTTACACAATTACTACTAAGCAAGTGAGATATCCAAATAGTGGTGTTGTAAGAACGAAAGATGGTCGTTGGAGGTATTTAACAGAACGAGAGTGTTGGAGATTGATGGGATTTGATGATGCTGATTACGAAGCAGCTTTGAAAGAGCATCCGTCAAAAGAAGGTTGTCGAAATGGTACTCTTTATCACCAAGCAGGAAATAGTATAGTAGTTCAAGTATTAGAAGCAATTTTTGAATTACTTTTAAGTGGCCATTATTTCAATCTACAAAAATAAAGTTTTGCATGTTAAACATCATTAAAGAATATGAACGCTAATTAAAGCACAGTAAACGCAGTCAAAAGACTAGCGTTATTTTTATTGCAAAAAATAAGAGAGGCTTGTCCTACCAAGCCTCTTAAAAAGTATATAAAAGAATCCCTGTTCTTTTAGGATGATTAAGGAGTTATTGAGGACAATTCAATTTGAAAAAATACGAGGTGGAATAATGGAGAATGCTGTTAAACAAGTGAATATTATTACTATTGAGTCATCAGATTGGGAAAAGATTTTGAACGGTGAAAAATGGGTGTTATTCCTAGAAAAATATTTCATAAGTGAAGAACAAAAAATAGAAGATAGCGAGTCAGATTGTTTAAATCAGGGTATAATTTTTGATCCTAAAAAGATTTATTTTGAGGATAAAGAATCAGGCTTAATAGTTGGTGAAGCGTGGACAGACATAATTTATTGTCTTTTTTACGATAAAAAAAATAATACTAACGACTGGACATATGATTTGCCATATGTTCGAAATGAAGCGATTAAAAGATTATATTACAGCTGGTGTGAAAATAAGTCATTAAAGCCAAACCACAAAGAAGGTTGGTTCAAGTCTAAGAAATTCTCTAGTTGTCTTGAAAAGATAGGTTGGGGAAGTAATTATGCCTTATTTTTAATGGATATTGTTGCATACGAATATGAAGCAATAAGTGTAGAGTGTCCATGGTGTGAAAGGGAACAAAAAATATATGCACAAAAGCAAACGTTGGGACGAACATCACATAAATGTGAAGGATGTGGGATAAGTTTTGCTATTTGGCACTTATTTTAGAAAAAATGAAGAATCGTTGTAAGGAGTCACAAACAGGTGATTCTTTTTTTATTTCTCATAATTAATTAGTAAAGGATGATTGTTAAAATGAATGTTGTTATTTTATGTGAAAAGCCGTCACAAGCGAGAAATATTGGTAGCACGTTAGGAATAGAGCGTCAACATGAACATTACTTTGATATTAAAAAATCTGAATTACTGCCTAATGGTGCTACTCTTGTTTGGTCAGTTGGCCATTCAGTAACTTTAAAAGAGCCAGATGATTATGATCCTAAGTATAAAATATGGAAATTGGATGACTTACCAATAAAGCCGGAGAAATACGAGTACAAAGTAGACGAGGGCAAAAGGAATCTTTTTAACACTATGAAGGAACATTTGGCTTCAGCGAAAATAATAATTAACGCAACAGACGCTGGAATCGAGGGTACTCATATTTTCTTTGCAATTCTTGAAACAGCAAAAATTGATACATCAAATAAGACGCTTAAACGCCTGTGGATTTCGTCAGAAGAAAAAAGTGAAGTATTACATGGTTTCCGGAATTTAGAGCCAATAGAGAAAGATTTACTAAGGTTTGAGCGTGGAAAAGCCAGAGCAATTAGTGATTGGTATTTAGGTATGAATACGAGTCGCTTTGCCACTTTAAAAGCAAATGAAAAAACACCCAATTTACCAAAAATCGCAATTGGACGAAATATGCAAGTAGTCTTATCAATGGTTTATCAACGTCAAACGGAAATTGAAAATTTTATTTCTAAGCCATTTTATGAGTTGGATGCTAATTTTGTTTTAGAGCAAGGCGATTACAAAGGGAAATCTAGATTAAAATTTGCTACTAAAGCAGAATTAAAAAGCTTCTTAGAAAAAAATGAGCTTGCTTCAGATAAAAAATTGGAGGCCATTGTTTCTAGTGTCATAAAAGAAACTAAGACACAAAATGCGCCTGCATTATTGAGTTTATCATCACTTCAAAAACTAGCATTTAAAAAGTTTAAGTACGATCCTGATATGACAAAAAATATAGCGCAATCTCTCTACGAGAAGCGTGTCTTATCATATCCACGTACCGATTCAAAATATATAAGTGAAAATGAATATGAGTATTTAAAAGATTTAGTCGGTGATTTAAAAACCCTACTTAATATTGAATTTGAGCCAATTTTTAAACCGTTAAAAAAACATGTTGATGCTAGTAAATTAACAGACCATTATGCACTTCTGCCTACCCGAAAAATCGCAGATTTAGTCGAATTGTCAACGGAGGAGCGTAATGTTTATTTAGAGGTTGTTAAAAGTGCCACAGCTATTTTTATGGCTCCTTACAAGTATGAAGAAACAAAAATTGTAACGAATATCAATGAAGTGTCCTTCTATACAACTGGCCGTATCGAAAAAGTAAGTGGCTGGAAGGAGATCTTACAAGACGGAGATTCTAAAGATATAATTTTACCCAATGTTTCTGAAGGACAAAACGTATATGGTGTTCCTTTAACTACTGAAGGACGTACAAAACCGCCAAAAGCATACAACAAAGGTGATTTAATCGAGTTAATGGAGTATCCTGGACGCACTCTGGATAATGAAGAATATAGTGAGGAACGGGATATATTATCTGAAATAAAAGGTATTGGAACAGCAGCGACTCGTGATGAAACAATTAAAAAGCTTTTCAAAAATGGTTACTTGGATTTAACGGATAAAAATATTGTGTTTGTAACAGATATAGGAATTTCGATTTGCAAGTTGGTAGAGGGCACAAGCCTTGTAAGCCCTGTGATTACAGCGGATTGGGAAAAATCTTTAAAGGACATTGAAAATGGGACTTTGAAAGGTGAGGAATTTATAATGACCATCGAAAAAGAAGTAACAAACATTAATGAAAAAATCACTGAAAACCTTAAAACAACTGAATTTAAAGCAAAGGATGCAGATGCCCCTACCTGTCCAAAGTGTAAAAAAGGCAAGGTTATAAATAAAGGATCCGTATATGGTTGTACTCTATATAAAGAAGAAGGTTGCAATTTCTCTATTTTTAAAACAATTGCTAAGAAATCGATAACTGACAAACAGGTACTTGATCTAATTGTAAAAGGGCAAACAAGCGTTATTAAAGGTTTTAAATCAAAAGAGGACAAAGAGTTCGCAGCTATATTAAAACTGAATGCAGACGGTACTGTAGGCTTTATATTCCCCAAAAACCCAACTTGTCCAAAATGTAAGAAAGGAGAGGTTGTTGATAAAGGGAAATTAGTTGGTTGTACTCAATTTAATGATACCGGTTGCGATTTTTCTATTTTTAAAACGATTGCTCATAAAGCCCTTTCTGACAAACAAATACTTGATTTAATTGAAAAAGGGCAGACAGGTGTTATTAAAGGTTTTAAATCAAAAGAGGGCAAAGAATTTGCAGCTATATTAAAGCTAAATGTTGACGGTTCAATCGGCTTTATATTCCCTCAAAATGCAACGTGTCCAAAATGTAAAAAGGGAGAGGTTGTTGATAAAGGAAAAGTGGTAGGTTGTACTCAATATTCTAAAACTGGTTGCAACTTCTCAATTTTTAAAACAATCAGCAACAAAGAACTAACAGAAAAGCACTTAACTGATTTAGTTATAAAAGGAAAAACTAGCAAAATAAAAGGGTTTAGAGGTAAATCAGGAAAAGAATTTGATGCTAAATTAATATTAAATAAAGATTTTAAGATTGAATTTGATTTTAGTTAAGTTCTATTTAGTTTAATTAGCATTTAAAGGATTCGCCAATGTTGGTGAGTCCTTTTTTATTTAAGGGATTGCTGAGAAAGGATATGAGATAATTGTCGGTTCAATCTAGCCTCTTTTTGATGATAGTTATTTTGATAATGGTTGGTAGTAAACCTCTATTTACTATTTTGAAACGCAAGCAACTTGAACAAAATATAGCTCGTTCAGGTATTCGAGATATTGATTTGATGGATGGTTTTCAATTTGAAGCCTATTTAAAAGTGTTGTTTTCCAGAAGTGGTTACCACGTAACTGTTACACCGAAAAGTGGTGACTATGGTGCTGATCTTGTGTTGACTAAAGGAACGAAAAAGATTGTTGTCCAAGCTAAACGATATGGTTATGGAAATCGCGTTAGTTTAGGGGCGGTTCAAGAAATATATGCTGCACGTGCTTATTATGGAGCTGATGAAGCCTGGGTTGTTACAAATTCAGAATTTACCAAGCAAGCAGGAATTCTAGGAAGTGCCTGCTGCGTCAAATTGATTAATCGAAATGCGTTAAGCCAAATGATTTTAAAAATTAATCCATCACAAACACCTAGAGAAATCTACGAAACAGTTAATCCTGCACCCAGAGAATGCAAAAAATGTGGGAGTCCTATGTTTGTACGTTCTGTCCAAAAAAGAGAAAGGAAATTTTTTGGTTGCTCCAATTATCCAAAATGCACTTATACAGAAAACATCAATAAAGATTAAGATACATGCTTATTGAAACCAAGTAGCCTTATTCAATAAAGAGCGTTTAGTTGAATAAGGCTCATTTTAGGTAGTTTGATCAAATGCCAGGAGCGTGTTTTTTACTCTACAAATTACCCAGGATTAGATTATTCATTCCCTCCAATTTAAGTCGATAAAATCGCGGAAAATTTCTTTCAGCCTATAAGCAGTTGATGGCGTTCCAATTTGCTCCACAACATGTTCTAGCAATGAAGCCCAGGAATAATGTGATTCTCCATACTTATTTACATATCTCAATATCTCTTTGAATTCTCTAATTTGCCATTCTTCTAATTCATTTTGTAAATATTTTTTTATATACCTATTCACGAAGCGTACATGACTCATACTTATTTCTAATAGAACGGCCACTGTACGAGATATACTGCATTCTAGCGCAAATGTAAGTAATGCTATGGGTTTATACTCATCATGAGTAAATTTAGTTGATACTCTTTCCTTGCTTCCTTTCACTTTTTTTTCTATACTCTCATTCTCTAAATTGCCTCGAAATAAAGTGTTGCCATATATAAAATCTCTCTTAAAATACTTGGACAAGCTTTCTATTGATTCTCGATCTTTCATGACTAACATACAAAGTTCCGGGCAAATATCCTGAACTGGAACACCCGTGATGTAATTTAAACTGTAAATTACATGTTTTAAATCAGAACTGAGAATCGGCTTAACTGGCCGTTTTTTTTGATACATACGTTCCCCTCTACTCTCTTTTTCCACTCCCCCGCACCCCCAAATAGCGAAATTGATTAAGTACAATGTCTTTTTGTACTGAGGACATATTTCATTTTATGGTTAATGGTATCTGTATATGTTTGTTTAAATTTTTATAATGCTGGACATACTAACAATGAAAGGTGGTTATAAAATGAGTGCAGAAGATAAAAAGAAGAAGGTTCTTGAAGGTGTTAAAAAAGCGTCTGAACGTTCAGGATTCCCTACTATTCCTAAGAAAAAGAAAACTATTAAAAAGGGTTAAGAGAGGTACATGTACACTCTTAGCCCTTTTGTTGTTTATAGTTTGAATATATGAAATCTCTATCTGTATTTTTCAGAAAATCTAACATATGATTTAAAACCCTTAAATACGATTTTTCCAAACGATCCATAGAAAAAGGGCAAAATCTACTCAATAGGAGATTTGCCCTTTGTTTTATTTATATGTGCTTCATACCAAGTCGTCATCCTGGCCATACTATTTTTATTATAGCGTTTCATTTCGCTGTTTAAATAACGAAGTAATGTACTATGTGCTATGCCTATTTCAGCTGCTGCAGCTCGTACACTTAATTTCTCCACTTCTATGATTTCAGATATTGCCTGTGGTGACAGTGGTCCTTTAGGCATTTCTGCTCTTTCTGTAGGTGGTGTAGGTAATTGGTTCGCTTGTAACTTCATTTCGTTCGATAAACGTTGCTGTTTTTCTATCATCAGGTTCATCTGCCCAATTTTTTTGCGATTTTCATTAATTGTCTCCTGGGGTGGCATTATAATGAGGCTCAATTCCCCCCAATATTTTTTCACCCAATCGCGTTTCCCTACCTTAGATTCATCAACAGGTTCGGAATAATACCATTCATCAACAATACCGTCTGCCTTTAAGTCATCAAGTACCTTTTCTAATTTTTCTCGAACAATGACACCATTGTAACTTGTGGGGAAGTCAAGCGTTTCCACGAGCGTTTTTACCTTAAAGGGCTGTTTTAAATTTCTGCTGAGTGTACGTATTTTCCACTGATAGCTTAAATACCGTCCTAGTCGTTTTAATTCTTTTTGATTGTGATAGCTATATCGAATAACCTTTAAATCAAGTGAGACGAAAGTTTGGAGCGAGCTATCAAAGTATTTACGTAAAATTGGGGCTGGTTTTATTTTAAGTGCATATATTCCTTTTGGTTCACCAGTTATCTTATCGTAGGCAACTTTCACGCTATTAATCTCAAACATTCGATGGAATGTAGTAAAGTCATATTCATCTTCGGCAGAAATTTTCTCTTTATTTACAACACGTACATTATTATCACGCATGGAAATCCAAATAGATGAAAGAGCTGCCACTCGTTTCATAATCTTGAAACGATCACGTTCACGAATAATTAATGGTTTATCTTCAGTCCCATCATGACGTAACTTTAATACTTCATCACTATGAAACTCAATATAACCATCTTCATCCTTATATTGCAGCAACCACATATGCGAAATAATATCGAGTAAATCTGCTGTCAACTCGTCAAAAGCATTTAAAGTTGATTCTACAAGGTTTAACCACAATTCAGCTTGTTCAGGGTCGGGTATTTCAATTGTATCTTCTCTTAGCTCGGCTAACCCTCTTAAATCGCCTTTTGTATCGACAATTTCAGAAGTATATGTACCTTCAGATGTTTCAACAAACTTTTTCTTTTGTGAAATGGTATTACGCATAAATAAGTAGTCTGTATTTAGGGATGCAAAGATCCGGTCATTCTCAATAGCATCTTCAATCACGTCAAAAGACATTTGTTCGTCTACTAAAGGCTCATTTGTATTTTCCGGGTATTTTTCTTCTTCAGCTTCTTGTCTTTCCTTTTCAAGATACGGTTGAACTTCATACATAATAGAATCTATATAATTAATAAAGGCATCATGTAAAAGTACCTTTGTTGCAGGTCTACCTTGAAGTAATGTTTCATACACACATTGATATAAAGCTTGGAAGCTATCAGAAGGCACATAGTTTATATCCTTAGCCATCATCTCAACATCATTTTGCCATTTTCCGGCGGCTTCATAGTGAGCAAATGTAGACTGTGCTTCTTGATAAAGTGCAAGTGGTAACCATTCCTTTTTTATTACCATGCGTTCAGGTAGTTGTTTTAGGTTCAAAAATTACACCTCTTTTGTATCCATTTTAAGTTATTATAACAAAATGGTTCGGTATTTCAAATAATAACGAACCACTTAACTACTAAATTGGTTTTTGCATTGTTATTATGATGCTGATGCCTGGTGGTGTAATCCAACTCCAAGTTTGAATAAAGAAAACGAACCACTTTGGTTCGTTTTAGTGGTTTTCCGTCCAACAGCTATACAAAGTGGTGCGTTATTAATTAATTTTGTAATGAAATGGAAATATACTAATCGATATGACCGTATTATGTCCACTAATCATACAAACGGTTCGTTTTATATAGAATTCCGTCCAATAACCTATTTAAATAACAAAATAGTGGTGCGTTTTCTGTCCAACAGCTATACAAACAAAAAAAATAGTGGTGCGTTTTCCGTCCAACAGCTATAGTAAAATTTTTTTCCGTCCAATAGCTATACAATAAACGTTGATTTTACTGGTATTGGGGAAAAAAAGGAGTCAAAAGTGGTGCGTTTTGTAGAAAATTCCGTCCAACAGCTATAGTAAAATTTGTTTTTTTCTATGTGTAGTTCGTCCAATAGCTATACAAAAAAATACTGTTCATATAACTAGAATCGTTGGTATAACAGCTTTTAAGACACTTAATTAATTTATAAACTAGTGGTGCGTTTTCAAAAAAGTGGTGCGTTTTCTCGTCCAACAGTCACAGTATTCAAATTTTCATGAAACTCGCAATCCCTTGTGGCTGTAAGGTTCAGAGGGTACCAAAAAGTGGTGCGTTTTCCTCTTAGAGAAGGCCATTTTTGGCAATCTGCATTTATTATACTTGTCCTATAGAACTTTAAAGGGCAAGAGGTGTATAACAATGGCACAGGCAGCAGTTACATATGAACCAGTATCAGTAAATCTTGAAGAGGTCTATGATGTGATCTTACATAATGGGTTAACAACATATAAAACTAAACACTCAAATGCACCACTTCCTAAACGAGTAGAGGCAGCAAAAATTGATGCTCTATCAAAAAAAGGTGCTGTCTTTGTCGTGCGTTCAAAAGAAGACTTTCAAACCAACAAAGTGAAGGGTTATATTGTCACATCAAAAGAAACATTACTTGAAGATGCAACAGATTTAACACATTTTACACCAAACGTGTATCGCAAGTTTGGATATTCTGATGATTCAAGACGTATGATTCATGGTTTTGAAGAGCGTAACCTATTGCAAATTAACACATTTGTAGTTGATATTGATACAAAAAAGCATACGGTACAAGATATTTTACTTACATGTATGGATTTCTCTATTGGACTACCAACGTTAATTGTAGCTTCAGATCGAGGATACCAAGTGTACTTTGTATTAAAGCAACCACTATTTATTTCAAATAAAAACGATTTTCGTGGTTTAACTGTAGCCAAACGGATCTCTGATAATCTAAAAAGAAGTTTGAGAGATGTAGATGCAGATGTGTTTTGTAACGACTTTGGTTTCTTTCGTTTGCCAAAAGTCTCTAATATTGTATTTGCACTTTTAACTAATACATACAGCATGGCCGAACTCATCAATTGGTCTACTCGTTACGATGACAACAACGAACGACCTTTGTTTGTTGTGCCTACAAAGCTATCAAAAGCCTCTGTGATAGATTCAGAATGGTTCCAGGCTTTAATTAAAGCTGTTGATATAAGAGGCCAAAAAGGGCAAATAGGACGTAATAACGCGCTATTTACACTGGCTCTTGTTTGTTATAGCGAAGGATGGGACAAATCACGTACTTATGACTTTCTTGACGAGCATAATTACCGCCTACTTAATCCATTAAATGGTTCAACAATTAACAGCATCATTAACTCGGCTTATTCAGGTAAATATAAGGGAGCAAGTAAAGAGTACATTGAAGCATTATTAGAACTTTATGTATATAATGGCCATTCAATTAAAGTGAATACAGGAAGGAATGGTTGGTACAAATTTAAAAAGGACCGAAAAGATCGTATAAGAAGTCATTATAATGAGTGGGAACAAGACTTAGTTACATATATCACGGCAGAAAATAACCCTTCTGAACCGTTTATTTGGCGTACACAAAAAGAAATTTGTGATGCCATTGGAATTTCACAAAGCACATTGAACCAGGTAATCAAATCTTCTAGAAAAATACTAAAGACTGTTTCAGGTAAAGGACGTTATTCAAAAACTGGATGGACAACCGTTGACCTGTTTATTCAGCATGCAATGGGGCTACTACAAGCAACAAAAGCTCAATATCGTAAGCAGCTTATTCAAGTGGTTCAGGAATGGACTGAAGTTATCGAACAATTTGCTAGTTACGGAAAGTTAATGCATTCCCTTCAACAACTTATATTCAATAGCCCTACTAACGATCAAACATTTGCCTTTGTTGAATCTGGTTAATTTAATACTCCAGTGTGCCTTTACATATTTCCATTTACGTTTGTGTTTTGTTTAGGCAGCTTGTAGCAAGACCGTATCTTTTAAAATTATGGGGGCAGAAAGTGCAGCACTCTTTCTTGGTTTAATTTATTTATTTAACATTTAATGTGTACTATATGTGTACTTAACGTAGAAAAGCTCTTGCACTTTTACTAAAATTAGCTATAATTAGATTATAAGTACACACTGATGTGTACTAATTGAAGGAGTGGGATAAAATGAATTTCGAAAGATTAAATGCAGACTTTGGTAATTCAACAGGTAACTTCTCATGTGATAGTTACTACTTTGAAATTCCTACATGTGTAGTAGAGATTTCTAAAGATCAAGCAGAAGGATTATTTACTAATCAAGTTGAGGATACTGCAGACTTACTTAAACGTTTAGTGATTTCTACTATCATTAACGGTGAAGAGCATTTCTTTATGGTTGGTAAATTAGCAGAAGCTAGTCCTTATGCTAACAGTCATGTTGGAAAGATGCATGATAAAATAAATAGTAATATTCCTTATGCAATGTTTTTAGCAGCTATGACTTATGTCTATAAAATCAATGAAAATGATAGTGATAATAAGAATGATACATCAACTATTGAAATAGATAATATGAAGATGATGTTACCAGTGTGGCTTTTGAAAAAAGAAAATAAATTTTCAATTGCACAGAATAAAATGGTAAATCGTTTTATTGGTGAACATACAGTTAAATTATTGACACCAGGTATGGAAACAGATTTAACGATAAATATTAAAAATGCAAAATGTCATATAGAGAGTGAAGTTAGTCGTTGGGCGTTAAAATATAAAATCGTTAAAAAAGAAGATAATGAAGTAACCGTTATTGAAAAAAGACCTGAAGCTAGTAAATTTGATGCTTATGAGGTTGTTCTAGTTGATATTGGTGGGGGTTCTGTTGATTCTGTTCTTTTAGCTAAAGGATTAAATACGCCTGTTAATGCAGATAGCTTCCAAGTGGTACAAGTTGAGCCGTACTTGGGTAGATTAGATAAGTTATTTAGAGAAAAGCTTATTGAACACTTCTTGGATTTGCGTAGTTTGGAACAATTTATAGTCGATAATTATATGACGCAGCGTTATGTTTATAAAAATCCGAATACTGGTTCTAGCGTGACATTAACAGAGCCTATTGTACAAATGCTACAAGAGTACTCTGATATATTAGTTTATAAGGTTATGGAGTCGTCTAAAACGACTACAAGAGAAGCTTTAAAGTTTATTTATTTTGGTGGAGAGGCACCTATTTTAGAGCCTTATATAAAACATTCCATTACACAAATTACTAATGAAGGGATTATGGAAAATAATCATTACTTTTTAAGTGATTTGTTAGAAGATACAAAGGATGAAGTTTTCCCTCCAACGGCTCGAACAATCAATTTAACAGCATTAGAAATTTTGAGCTTGAATGACAAAACTAAAAAGTAGGGATAAAGTATGTCAGATAAAAAGCGATTGACGTTAACAGGTAATAAAATGCCTGATCACGTTTACGCAAAACTCGAAAAATTAGGTATCGAAAGAACACTTACACCTTACATTTGCAATTTGGTCGAAAAAGAGCAACAAATGGATAGTCTGATTAGCACTTTATCTATTTTGACTAGCAAGTTAGATACTGTCGAAAAAATTGTTATTGACATCAATCAGAAATTAAATAATACAACCATTCAAACAGTTTTAGAATCAAAAGAAAACTTAGTCAATCCTGTAGATGATATACGTGAAGGCAAGTTGGAAATTTCGAATCGAATTGAAGGCGGTATTGAAGAAGAAATAGAGGAGAGGGACTTTTAATGCGTATTTGTGAAATAAAAAAATAAGCCCCTCAAAAAGAGCAGCTTATACTACGGTCTTGTTTGCTAGTCTAAGCATGTACATTTTTGCTGATTAACTACCTTTCTATACAAGCGCGTGAATAATTACAACTTGACACGGAGCCTCTACTCGCACGATTCGATAGCCTAGAACCCAGCTATATCGAGGGCTGGTTAATCGGTCAAGGCTATCATGCTCGCCTCTCTCTGTAAAGTTGTAATATACAAAGGAAATCAAAAATGTACTTGGTTAAACAAGCATTTTTGTACATGTTTATTTCAACGTTTATAAAGAAGAAAAGAAATGATTATTTATGTTTTGGGGGGCTTGAAGGGCTTTAGCCCGCCCCCTTTTGTTGGGGAAACCTCTCGGCGTAGCCAAACGCTTTTTTATATGCATTGGAGAGATAGTTTTAGTCGACCAATGGTAGGAAACATACAAAATCAGGAAAAATAGTAGCGCGTATGTTCGTTTTTGATATATTAAAAGTGTTTTAAAGACGATTAGCGTAAAAAAAGTAAACCACTACTCAACTTGGAGGGAAAGGGCGGTTTACTTGCAGCGAGGATTTGCACAATTTTTTCTAAGTCTGACTTGCATAAAACCAACTGACCATTGTCATTCTTCTTTGCGTTCAATAAATCTAAATTAGAATAGTATCGTATAGAACGTTCAGTAAGTCCCGTCCTTTTATAAACTTCCCCCGTTTTAAACAGCGTAATTCACCTCCATATTCCAAGGTTAAAGTATTACGCAACGTTAATGTCAAATTAAAAAAGCTTAGCTTGTACAAAAAGAAAACCGAATTTCCTTAGCGTAGGAAAACTCGGCTTTTTTAATGTCGGAATTTGCTTAGCGTATGTTTTGCGCTTTTTGTTGGTAGGACCCCCAACTGATAAAATTTCTTGTTTCTATTAACATCGAAGTCATGAGTGCTGCGGTTGTTCCGTGCGTGTTTTTTGCATGGATCAACTGCAACACGGACTTGTTTTTTGAAGGGCTTTAGCCCGCTCATAGGGGAGATCGGCTAAGCTGACCATAAGAGTCATGAAGGAGGAGAGCAGGATTTGTTGAATGATAGCTTAGAGTATTGCCCGCACTGTCATACCAATTTACAGGGAGATGCCATACCGGAAGAACAGCAAAAATCTTATAATGCCACACACTTCACAAGAAAAATCGTTATGACAACAGTAGCAGCCGATAGAATTTTGTATTGGCAATGTCCTGACTGTGATGGAAAGTGGTCAATAAAATAAAAGTTACTTTATTAATTTATTTTAGGTAACCTTTTGTGGTATTATAAAGGTAACTTAAAATAAAGGGGCGTTCTTATGAGTGAAAAAGAGTTATTTGTATGTGAACGTTGTGGGAGTTCTATTGATGTAGCCTTAATTTATGTGAATGATGTACCTGTGACGTACTGTAAAAACTGTAGAGGGGCTTTATTTACTAAAAAAAAGCCTGTGGGTCGTCCAAGTATTGGTATTACTAAAAAGGTCTCTCTCACACTGACGGAAGATGATTGGACAGCATTAGATGAGAAAGCAAAAGGGAATCGTTCGCTTTTTTTACGCCAAACGATTGTTAAAGCATTGGACAATGAGGAACCCCCAGCAGGAGAATTGTATTTTAAAAGCGATCTGCATAAAGAACAATCGTTGAAGATATTAAATGTATTCAACCAACTGAGTATTTCAAGTGACTTGTATTATGGCTGTTTAGCGTATGTAGTAGGAGCGACTTATAAAGCTGATTGTCTTATCAAAAACATCGGTGAAGATAAGAAAGTGGATATGGATGGGTTGTTCAAGGACATGGAAGTGCTTTCGCATAGTGAGCGAGTGATGATAAGGTTTGGTTTGCAGTTATTCAACAGCAATA
>NZ_PYWM01000022.1 GCF_003049665.1 Lysinibacillus mangiferihumi
GGGCTGAAAAGTCTGCAAGTTCGTTACGAAACTTTGCGTTACTCATCTTAATTGAACCGCCGTATACGGAACCGTACGTACGGTGGTGTGAGAGGTCGGGAGTTAATCACTCCCTCCTACTCGATTATGTTTTAAAGGTAAACTGATGTTCTCGATCAGTTGCAACTGATCGCATGTCCTCCATTTTGTTCTATTACACAGAGGTTCCCGTTGTAGCTAGCCTCAACTAGTTACTAAATTTTATTATTGTAAAAGAGTTGTTTTTTACAGCAAAAATGGAAAAACACAGAGCCCTTGTTTCGAAAGTATTAAAAAAATATGTCCCGATGCCTTTTATTATTCATTTCATACTTGTTATTTCCCTTGATAATTATTGAATGCACCGTCAAAATGGAGATATTACATATATTTCTAGAGGGAGTAAATGCGATGAAGGATGTAGTTGTACGCAATAATGTGAAAATAATCGGCAAAGGGAAGCAACCAATTTTATTTGCACATGGATTTGGTTGCGATCAAAATATGTGGCGTTATATTACACCTGCATTCGAGGAACACTATCAAATTATTTTATTTGATTATGTTGGTTCAGGTAATTCTGATTTTAATGCCTATCAATCTCAAAAATACCAGTCACTTCAGGGCTACAAGCAGGATGTTTTGGATATCATTGAGACACTTGAACTGCAACAGGTCATTTTTATTGGTCATTCTATTAGTTCAATGATTGGCTTACTTGCCTCCATTGAACGCCCAGATTATTTTGAAAAACTAATCATGATTGGCCCTTCACCTCGTTATTTAAATGATAGAGATGGCTATGTTGGTGGATTTGAGCTAAGTGACATTATGGAAATATTAGATATGATGGAAATGAACTTTTCGGGTTGGGCTAGTTTTCTAGCGCCTATTGCTATGAATAATCCCGAGTCTCCAAAATTTACAAATGAGCTTGAACAAACATTTAAATCAGCAGACCCAGTCATTGCAAGGGAGTTTGCGGAAGTTACTTTTTTATCGGATCATCGAAGTGACTTATCTAAGGCAAGTATTCCTATTTTAATCATGCAATGTTCGGATGATAGTATCGTTCCGATTGAAGTTGCAGAATATCTACATCAGCATTTAAAAGCTAGCACGTTGCGTTTAATGACAGCAAAAGGCCATTATCCACATATTAGCCATCCGCAAGAAACGATTGACTTAATTACACAATTTCTTTAATGGAAAATGAAAGGATTATTATCACAAATGGATAAACGATTGAACTATGCACCTTGTGGATTTATTGCCATTACACTTGATGGCATCATGATTGAGGTGAATCAGACCTTTCTGCAGTGGATGGGTTATGAACGGGTGGATATATTACACCAGCATATTGAAATTCTCATGTCCAAGCCTAACAAAATGATTTTTCATTCATTTTTTTACCCGACCATTAATTTGTACGATTATGTGGAAGAATTATTCATCAGTTTAAAGCATGACAATGGTACAGCCATTCCTTTTCTGTTGAACGGTCGGAAGTATGCGGTGGGAGAGGTTGAATGTATTGATTGCATTTTAGTGCCGATGAAAAAGCGCATTGATTATGAATTAGAATTACGTGCGGCTAAAAAGCAACTAGAGGCGGCTTATTTAGAAAAGGATCAAGCATTAGCAAAATTAAAGCAAATCCATTTGGCAATTGAGCACAAACAAGAAGAGTTATTATCTATGAACGCCACGCTTGTAGAACTTTCCATTACGGATAAGCTAACAGGTTTGAAAAACAGAAGATTTTTTCAAGAAAAGCTTGAAGAACAGTTTGCTATTTTCAGGAAAACGGCGATCCCTTTCTCACTATTAATTTTGGATATCGATCATTTTAAAAAGGTCAATGATACATTTGGACATCAAGTAGGGGATGAGGTGCTTGCCCAATTGGCACAAATTTTAGATGCACAAGCTCGTCCAAGCGATGTAGTAGCGCGCTATGGTGGGGAAGAATTTGTCATCATTTTACCTGATACTAGTGTCGATGATTGTTGGACTATTGCTGAACAACTTCGTCAAACGGTTGAGCAGGCTCAATGGCAGACAGGAAGCATTACGATAAGTATCGGCATTGCCACAGCAACCGAGAACGATTCCGATGCGACGATTTTGCAAAAGGCGGATCAGGCTTTATATACTTCGAAAGAGAACGGAAGAAACAGAGTGAGTTTGTTTGAGTGACTGGCACGCAAACAATTCTGACAATTTGCTGTGTTTTACTGGACTATGTAATTTGCGGTTTTCTACTGTATAATAATGAACAGTAAATAGGATAAAGGCGGTACAAACTACGATGAAAAGAATAGAATCTACGCAAAATGCGTTAGTGAAATATTGGAAAAAGCTAGCAACTACGCGAAAAGAGCGTGAACGTTCGGGTGAGTTTTTAGTGGAAGGCTTCCATTTAGTAGAAGAAGCGTTGAAAAACAATAATCAAGTGTTACAGCTAATCGTGCGCGAGGGTGTTGATTTACCGTTGCTATGGCCAATCGACAATGTAGCAATGGTGGAAGTAACAGCAGCTGTAGCAAAAGAATTTGCGGAAACAGAGACCTCTCAAGGAGTTTTTGCAGTATGCAAACAGCTAGCGGTAGAAGAAGATGCAATGGCTTCTTGGCGCAAGGTACTTCTAATCGATGCTGTGCAAGACCCAGGTAATATTGGCACAATGATTCGAACAGCGGATGCGGCTGGTCTCGATGCAGTGATTTTAGGCAAAGGTTGTGCAGATTTATATAACCCGAAAACATTGCGTTCTGCCCAAGGGTCACATTTCCATATTCCTGTAATCCGCGGTGATTTAGAAGATTGGATTGATATGCTTCAGGACAATGGTGTACCTGTATTTGGGACAGCTCTTGATGAGGATGCAGTCGTGTATCATGAAATTCAGCATACTGGTGCATTTGCGATTATGATGGGCAATGAAGGCAGTGGCATTAATCCACAACTATTAGCGATGACAGATCAAAACATTATTATTCCCATTTTCGGACAAGCAGAATCGTTAAATGTCGCTGTTGCAACAGGTATTGTGTTATATGGCTTTGTTAAATAGAAATTGGTGTATAAATGGAAGGAAATACCGATAAACAAGTGTAAATCGTCGGTAAAGTAAACCTTCCAACAACGCCGATAGAACAATGCTAAAGTCAAGCTTGCACAGATGCCCCTTGATTTGAAGTGGTATCATATTGTATAATCACATTTAAAATGTAATTCTGTATAATGAAATGCTTTGACCAGGAAGTAGTAAAGATTGTGAATGGACGACAGGGAGCGTAGGCCGGAGATTGAGAGCCAGCGCCGAACCAATGCAATTTTGAATTCATCCTGCGAGCAGCTACCGGGACCAGCAAGAAAAGATGCTGTAAAGGTAAGCCGGCTTCAATCGAGTCGTTATGGCAATGAAGTGATTGTGCGCACCAAAAGCGCGCAATAACTAGGGTGGTACCGCGAATATGTCCTCGTCCCTTTTTTGGGGGCGAGGTTTTTTTATGCCATTTGAGCAAGCGGGCATTTATATGATCAAGGAGGTTTTTTACATGGAAGAGCAATTAAAGCAGTTAGAACAAGAAGCGCTAGCAAAAATTGAAGCAGCAGCAAATTTAAAAGAATTAAATGATGTGCGTGTCGCTTATTTAGGGAAAAAGGGACCTATCACAGACTTGCTAAAAGGAATGGGGAAATTATCGGCTGAAGAACGTCCAAAAATGGGTGCTTTAGTTAATACAGTTCGTGAAAATGTTACAGCAGTGTTAGAAACAAAAGCGACTGTATTAGAAGAAGCGGCAATTGCCGAAAAATTAGCAAGTGAGTCGATTGATGTCACATTACCAGGGCGTGCTATTAAAGTAGGTAACCGTCATCCTTTAACACGCGTTATTGAAGAAATTGAAGATTTATTTGTCGGTATGGGTTATGAAATTGCGGAAGGCCCAGAAGTGGAAAAGGATTACTATAACTTTGAAGCGTTAAACTTACCAAAAGGTCACCCTGCACGTGATATGCAGGATTCATTCTATATTTCCGAGGAAATATTATTACGTACACATACGTCTCCAGTTCAAGCACGTACAATGGAAGCGAAAAAAGGCGAGTCAATTCGTATTATTTGTCCAGGGAAAGTATTCCGTCGTGATAATGATGATGCAACACACTCTCACCAATTTATGCAAATTGAAGGTTTAGTTATTGGCGAAAATATTCGTATGAGTGATCTGAAAGGGACATTAGATACACTAGCAAAAAAAATGTTCGGTGCTGACCGTGAAATTCGTTTACGTCCAAGTTTCTTCCCATTCACAGAGCCGTCTGTTGAGATGGACATTTCTTGCTTCAAATGCGGTGGTGCAGGTTGTAACGTATGTAAAGGCACAGGCTGGATTGAGATTTTAGGTGCAGGTATGGTACACCCAAATGTACTTGAAATGGCTGGTTATGATCCGAAGAAAGTTTCTGGTTTCGCATTTGGTATTGGAGCAGAACGTATCGCTATGTTGAAATATGGCGTCGACGATATTCGTCATTTCTATACAAGTGACACACGTTTCTTATCACAATTCGAGCGAACAGAGGCGTAAGGGGGACTATAAATGTTAGTATCATTAGAATGGTTAAAAGATTATGTAAGTACAAAAGGCTTAGCGCCTGAAGAATTAGCAGAAAAAATTACTCGCTCAGGCATTGAAGTAGACGCAGTAATTGACCGTGCAAGCGGTATGGATAAAATTGTAGTCGGCTATGTTGTATCAAAAGAAAAGCACCCTGAAGCCGATAAATTAAATATTTGCCAAGTAGATGTTGGAGAAGAAGTGCCACAACAAATTATTTGTGGAGCGCCAAACGTGGATGCAGGTCAAAAAGTCATTGTTGCTCGCCCAGGTGCACATTTACCAGGTGGCATTAAAATTAAAAAAGCAAAACTACGTGGGCACGAATCGAACGGTATGATTTGTTCATTACAAGAGCTTGGTATTGAAGGGAAAGTAGTACCGAAAGCTTATGCAGAGGGCATTTATGTGTTACCAGCAGATGCAGAAGTGGGCGCTGATGCTCTAGCGCTTTTAGGTCTTCGTGATACAGTGCTTGAGCTTGGCTTAACACCAAACCGCTCAGATGCGCTTTCGATGTTAGGGGTAGCTTATGAGGTTGGTGCTATTCTATCTGAGGAAGTAAAGTACCCAGAAATCGCTTATAGCACATCTTCTGACAAAGCGGAGGATTTACTAAAGCTTCGTGTAGAAGACTTACAAGCGAACCCAATGTACGTAGCGAAAGTTGTGAAAAACGTTAAAATTGCAGAATCACCAATGTGGTTACAGCACCGTTTGATGGCAGCTGGCGTACGTCCTCACAATAATGTAGTCGATGTGACAAACTATATTTTAATGGAATATGGTCAACCACTTCATGCATTTGACTATGATAGCTTAGCAACAGGTGAAATCGTTGTGCGTAAAGCAACAGAAGGTGAAACAATTACGACTTTAGATGACCAAGAGCGTACATTAAAGGCATCTGATTTAGTGATTACCAATGGCAAAGAGCCAGTGGCAATTGCAGGCGTAATGGGTGGAGCCAATTCGGAAGTAACAGCATCTACAACGACCGTTGTTATTGAATCTGCTTATTTTGATGGCTTAACAGTACGTCAAACTTCACGCAATCTAGGTCTTCGTTCAGATGCTTCAGCTCGCTTTGAAAAAGGCGTTGATCCAAACCGAGTTGTACCTGCCGCTGAACGTGCAGCGGCATTGCTTGCTGTATTAGCTGGCGGTGAAGTGTTAGAAGGCACTTGTATCGTAGATGAATTAGATAAAACGCCAGCACGTGTTGTGGTCTCTCCGGATTTTATTAACGAACGTCTTGGCATGAAAATTTCATTAGAAGATATGCTTTCGATTTTAGAGCGTTTGAAATTCGGTGTAGAAGCAGCAAATGGCTTATTAATCATTGATGCACCAACACGTCGTCAAGATATTAAAATCGAAGAAGATATCGTTGAAGAGATTGCACGTTTATATGGCTACGATGAAATCCCTATGACTTTACCAGAAGGTGCCAACCAAGTTGGACAACTGACAGCGTATCAAGCAAATCGTCGCGTTGTACGTAACTTTATGGAAGGTGCGGGGCTTTATCAAGCTGTTACTTATTCATTAACGTCTGAGGCGTTATCACAACGCTTTGCACTAAAAGCGGAGCCCGTAACACGTTTATTAATGCCAATGAGTGAAGAACGTTCAACACTTCGTCAAAGCTTAATTCCACATTTAATCGAAGCAGCGGCATATAATATAGCACGTAAAGCGGATAGCGTAGCATTATACGAGGTTGGTTCTGTCTTCCTTGGTCAAACAGCAGAGGGCTTACCGTTTGAGGAAGAGCATGTAGCAGCTGTGCTAACAGGTAAATGGTTAGATCATGCTTGGCAAGGTGAGAAAAAAGAAGTTGATTTCTTCGTATTGAAAGGTATTATCGAGGGTGTTATTGGCAAGCTTGGTTTAACAGAGCGCATTACGTTTGTGAAAGCAGAAGTAGCTGGCTTACATCCTGGTCGTACCGCTAGCATTTTATTAGATGGTGAACAAGTGGGTATTATCGGTGGTTTACATCCTGCGGAGCAAAAAGCATGGGGTGTAAAAGATACGTATGTGATGGAAATGAATCTAGTAGCATTACTACAAGCCAATGCAAGTGAAGCGCCACTTGGCTATAAACCGGTGCCTCGTTTCCCAGCGATGTCTCGTGATATCGCACTTGTTATGAATCGTGCAACAACAGCGGGTGAAGTAGTAACGGTTATTCGTTCTGCAGGAGTGAAACTGTTGAAGGATATTAAAGTGTTCGATGTTTATGAAGGTGAAAAAATGGAGGCAGGTAAGAAATCTGTTGCTTTCTCCCTCACATACTTCGATCCAGAACGCACGTTAACAGATGAAGAAGTTGTTGCTGCGCATAATAAAGTATTGAAAGCTATTGCTACAATTGAAGGAACAGAAGTACGTTAATTTATGCTAATTAAAAGCTGTCTCGAATACGAAGACAGCGCAGAATGTCGACAAAAGGCATCCAGAGGTTCGCTCTAGATGCCTTTTGTCTTTTTTATATTATTGATGAGCATTACATGAAATAGCTTTGCAAATATATTCACCTGATTGGAGCGAAGGGCTTACGATGTGCCTGCGGAAAGCGGCCAGCCCGTAGCAAAAATCAACGACAGAAACCCTATAAATCTATTTTAACTTCCGAGCTTTTTCGGTGTTCGCAAAATGCCATTTTGTAATGGAGCGTAAAAATGCCTCACCTTGTCCACGCCAAATTCGTGCTGCTAAGGCATCAACCTTGCTAGATGCACCTTTTTGTAACGCCACGCCAGCAAGCTCACTGAGTCGATCCATTTCTTTTAAGAATGCTGCACGCGCCAAAATGGAAGCGGTGGCAACGGAAACATGTAATTGTTCTGCTTTTGTTGAAAATAGGACGCCATCTCGGACGATTTCACGCTCATTTTTTAAATAATTATAATACACCCCACGTTCTGCAAACTGATCAATTAAAATATGTGCAGGTTTTTCGGGCGCCATTTTCGCTAATGTATGTCCAAGTGCCTTATTATGCATCATCGCTTTCATTTTGCCTTGTGAATAGCCTTTTGCTTGTAAAGCATTATATTTTTCATTGTGCAATACGAGTACGCTATGAATACATGCCGCACGTAAATCAGGGGCAATTTTTCGCATATAGTCATCCGTAAGCATTTTAGAATCTTTCACGCCAAGCTCGTTTATTAGTGCTATTTTTGAAGAGGGAACGTAAACGGCTGCCACTGTTATCGGTCCGAAATAATCGCCAGTTCCTGTTTCGTCAGAGCCTAACACAGACATTGAAGCAAAGCCTTCTGGGAGCGTGTCCCCCTTAGCCCCAACAGCTGAAGATTTTTGCGTAGTGGCTACCCCAGCGGTACCCCATCGTGCGGCTTCTCGCTCAGCACCGCCTCCTTGAAACATACATTTTCCTGATTTATACATCGTAATGGCTGTATCAGGCAGTTTTGCAGCGAACACAACACCAGGTGCTTTTCGCTCCACATAATAATTTGCGTAGTAGGCCATTACCTCTTTTTGTGCAGTTGTTGAAATTAAAAGTACAATATTTGACATTAAACCGTTCCTTTCTATCCTCATTGTTCACAATTTTATACCTTTCATGGTATGATAATATATAGCTTTTTTGTATGGACGTTGCTCATAACGAATAAAACCGTGAGCAAAAAGATTTTACTGGAGGGTGCGACTATGGAAAATCAAGAAAAGAATAAAATTTCTGTGGAAATATATGGTCATACATATAAAATGGTCGGCTCCGAATCCATTGGACATATGCGACTTGTCGCTTCTATTGTTGATGACCGTATGCGCGAAATGAATTTACATAATCCCTCACTTGATAGCACAAAGCTTGCCGTCCTTACAGCCGTAAATACGGTGCACGATTATTTACTCTTAAAAGAGCAAATAGAATTACTAGAAGAAGAATTGAAAAAATTAAAGGGTTGAAGTAAATGCTAGATTTAATTATATTAGTAGTTCTATTAGGTGGACTGCTAGTGGGGGCAAAACGTGGCTTCATTGTACAAATGATGCATATAGTTAGCTTTGTTGTTGCCCTAATTGTTGCGTATATTTATTATAAGCCATTAGCACAGAAATTTGTGTTTTGGGTGCCATATCCAGGTGTTACAGATTCGGGAAGCCTTGGAGTTGTCATTGACAGCTTAGATTTAGACCGAACATTTTATCGTGTCATTGCGTTTGCGGTTATTTTCTTTGCAGTAAAGATTGCCTTGCAAATTGTGGCATCCATCTTTGATTTCATTGCTTATTTACCAGTGTTAAGTACGGTCAACCGCTGGCTTGGTGCACTGCTTGGCATGATTGAAAATTATTTAATTTTATTTATTGTATTGTATGTTTTGGCATTAGTACCGATTGATTTTATACAGAATTTAATGTCGAAGTCGTTCATATCAGGCCTTATTTTGGAACATACGCCGATCATTACAAAGATGTTCCAAAATTGGTGGTATATTTATCTCCATGCTTCCTAAAAAAATTTGGCATCTACGCATGGAAATTTGAATGTAGTATTCACTCATTTGTCCGTAGAAATCTGCTAAATGGCGAAATTTCTGTTAAGGGCGTAGCTGTTTTGTGCACAAGCCGATTGTAAATTTTGTTGAATGTTGATTGCCTATCGCAATGTAAGCTAAAACAAAGTTGCGCAAAAGCCGTAATGAATAGGCAATAGTAAATGATGCACTTCTCTCGGACTAGAGGGAAGTGTTTTTACGATAGGGGGAATTCTAAATGAACAAAAAAACAATTATCCGTACGTTAGAAAAAATTGCATTATATATGGAGTTACAAGGTGAAAATCCGTTTAAAGTATCCGCATTCCGCAAAGCTGCAGCAGCACTAGAGGGTGACGAGCGCTCGCTTAGTGAGATGGAGGATGTAACAAAGCTCAAGGGAATCGGTAAAGGTACAGCCGCTGTTATTGAAGACTTAATCGAGACAGGTGAATCGAGTCTGCTTAAAGAATTACAAGATATTGTACCGAAAGGATTACTGCCATTACTGAAATTACCAGGCTTAGGCGGCAAAAAGATTGCGAAGCTTCACCAAGAGCTAGGCATAGACTCTGCTGAAAGCTTACAAGCTGCATGTGAAGCTGGTAAAGTGCGCGAGCTCGCAGGCTTTGCCGCCAAAACAGAAGAAAAGATTTTAAAGGAACTAGCTAATTTTGCCAATCGTTCAGAACGTTTGCCAATTTGGCAGCTTGAGCCTGTCGTTTTACAAATTGAAGCACTTCTCGGTAGTATGGAGGAAGTGACGCGTTTTTCCGTAGCAGGCAGTTTCCGTCGTGCATCTGAAACAAGTAAAGATATTGATTTCATTGTTGTAACTGAAGCAATAGAGACAGTACGAGAAAAAATATTGAGTGCACTCGCTATTCAAGAGGTAGTGGCAGCAGGAGATACAAAAATTTCGGTTATTTTAGATTTAGATGATGCTGTAAGTGTTGATTTTCGATTAGTAAAGGATGTTGAGTATGCCACAGCCTTGCACCATTTTACAGGCTCAAAAGAGCATAACGTTCGCATGCGCCAACTTGCCAAAACACGTGGGGAAAAAATTAGTGAGTATGGTGTAGAGCAAGCAGATGGTTCTGTGCTGACATTTGCAGACGAAGCGGCATTTTTTGCCCATTTTGATTTGCCCTTTATCCCCCCTAGCTTACGAACAGGGTCAACAGAGTTTGACCGGCAAAGTGAAGTCAAGGATTTAGTTAAGCTAGAGGATATTGTCGCTGATTTGCATATGCATACAACATGGTCAGATGGCGCGTACTCTGTGGCTGAAATGGGTGAGGCGCTAATTTCCCGTGGTTATCAATATAGCGTTATTACCGATCACTCACAATATTTAAAAGTGGCGAATGGTTTGACACCTGCACGATTAGTGAAGCAACGAGCTGAAGTTGACGCTTTTAACGAAGCGCATCCTGACTTTTATTTATATGCAGGCACAGAAATGGATATTTTACCAGATGGTTCGTTAGATTTTGATGATGAAGTACTGCGGAAATTGGATTTCGTGATTGCCTCCATTCATTCGAGTTTTACACAGTCACAGGATAAAATAATGGCGCGATTACATACCGCGATGCAAAATCCGTATGTACATATGATTGCTCATCCGACGGGTCGCATTATTGAAGACCGGGCTGGTTATAATCCAAATATCGCGCAGTTGATTGAATGGGCAAAGGAATATGGTAAAATTTTAGAGTTGAACGCCAATCCCTATCGTTTAGATTTATGCGTTGAGCATTTAGAGATGGCTGTTGCGGCAGGTGTACCGGTAGCGATTAATACCGATGCTCATGATATCGCGCATTTACGTTTTATGGATATTGGTGTGCGCTATGCAAACAGGGCATGGCTAAAAAAAGATATGATTGTCAATACATGGACGCGCGAACAGTTCGAGTCGTTCATTCGACGAAATAAATAGGTTGAGGAGGTGTTCTCAGTGATCGCAGACCGCGCATTGAAAACACTAGAATATGATAAGGTACGTCAACAAGTGGCTACATACTGTACTTCTTCAATCGGCAAATCAGCCATTGATGAACTTGTGCCACAAACAGACTTTGAAAAAGTCGTTCAGTTGTTAGAAGAAATGGATGAAGGGCTATCCATTTTACGTGTAAAAGGCAATGTGCCAATGGGTGGTATTTTCGATGTACGACCAGCAGCAAGACGTGCCCAAATCGGAGGCATGCTTTCAGCGATGGAATTAATGGAAGTGTCTAGTACGATTCGAGCTAGCCGTATACTGCGTAATTTCTTAGAAGATTTAGAGTCAGATGAAATCATTGAAATACCTCATTTTATCGCTAAAAAGGAAATGATGCCTGTATTAACAGGTTTACAGCATGAAATTAATAACTGTATTGATGATAATGGTGCTGTTTTAGATTCTGCAAGTCAAACGTTGCGCTCTATTCGCCAGTCTTTACGAGCAGAAGAGGCTAAAGTGCGTTCAAAGCTAGAGAGCTTAACACGAGGAAGTAATGCAGCCAAAATGCTTTCAGATGCAATTGTAACGATTCGTAACGACCGTTATGTGATTCCAGTTAAACAAGAATATCGCTATCACTATGGCGGCATTGTGCATGACCAATCATCGTCTGGTCAAACGTTATTTATCGAACCAGATTCAGTTGTACAAGCGAATAATGAAATACATCGTCTCAAAATGAAAGAGCAAGTTGAAATTGAGCGCATTTTGCTTGCTTTAAGTGCAATGGTTGAAGAAGTGGCACCTGATTTATTTAATTTAGTAAAACTATTAGGCGAGATTGACGTTATTTTGGCAAAGGGTAAATATGGCCAAGCCAATAAATGTACGATGCCTAAAATGAACAAGGATGGTTATATCCGTCTTGTGCGCGCACGCCATCCGCTATTACCTATCGAAACGGCGGTTGCCAATGACATCGAATTTGGCAAAGATATTACGGCCATTGTGATTACAGGACCCAACACGGGTGGTAAAACCGTGACGTTAAAAACAGTTGGTCTTTGTACATTAATGGCACAAGCAGGCTTACCGGTGCCGGCGTTAGACGGTTCAGAGCTAGCAGTATTTGAGCAACTTTTTGCTGATATTGGCGATGAGCAATCCATTGAACAATCGCTTTCAACATTTTCATCACATATGGTGAACATTGTCGACATTTTACAGCAATTTGATCACGAATCACTTGTGCTATTCGATGAATTAGGGGCCGGAACTGATCCACAAGAAGGGGCTGCCTTAGCTATTTCTATTTTAGATGAAGTGCATGGTCGCGGCGCACGTGTCATGGCAACGACGCACTATCCTGAATTAAAAGCATACGGCTATAATCGCCCAGGGGTTGCCAATGCAAGTGTGGAATTCGATATTGAAACGTTGAGTCCAACTTATCGCTTACTTATTGGTGTACCAGGTCGCTCCAATGCTTTTGAAATTTCTAGTCGTCTCGGTTTGCCAGAGTCCATTATCGATCGTGCCAAAAACTTTACAGGAACGGATCGACATGAGGTGGAATCCATGATTGCGTCCTTAGAAGCAACTAGACGCCAATCAGAGGACGATGCAGAGCGTTCCCATGATTTACTACTAGAGTCCGAAGCACTACGTAAAGAGCTTCAGGACAAGCTTCAAGCTTACGAAGAACGCAAAGAAGCCCTTGACAAAAAAGCGAAGGAAAAAGCGCGCAAAATTGTCGAAGAAGCGAAACGAGAAGCAGAAACGATTATTTCAGAGCTTCGAGAAATGCGTAAAAACGCTGATCAAGTAGTGAAAGAGCATGAGCTGATTGAGGCGCGAAAACGATTGGAAGAAGCGACACCGCTTGAGCATAACAAAGTATTGAAAAAAGCGGCACAAGTCAAGGCGCGTGCACAAAACTTGGTTGTCGGTGATGAGGTAAAGGTGTTAAGCTATGGTCAACGAGGTACGTTGCTTGAAAAAGTATCTGATGTTGAATGGGTTGTACAAATGGGCATTTTAAAGATGAAAATTGCCGATACCGATCTTGAATACATTAAACCAGAGAAAGCGCCCATACAACGAGTTGCTGGTGTGAAAAATCGAGATAGCCATGTGAAATTAGAGTTAGATTTACGCGGGGAGCGCTATGAGGATGCATTAATACGCACTGAAAAATATATAGATGATGCGCTACTTGCAAACTATGGTCGAGTGTCGATTATCCACGGTGTTGGGACCGGAGCATTACGTCAGGGCATTCAAAGTTACCTGAAAAAACATAAACGGGTGAAATCCTTCCGTTTTGGAGAAGCAGGCGAAGGTGGATTTGGCGTCACTGTTGTGGAATTGAAATAAGCTGTAAAGGGGACGGAGAAAATGCTAAATTCTAGCTTTTGGCGATATCCAATTATCGAAACGGCAGGATATTTTAGTGTTGTTGTGTTATGTTTAGTCGTCTCGATGGCATTGTTCGAAGTCGTTACGAAATATAAAAACTGGGAAGAAATAAAAAATGGTAATGTAGCTGTGGCGCTTGCAACGGGCGGTAAAATATTAGGTATTTGTAATATTTTTCGTTATTCGATTGCTCGCCATAGCACGCTGAGTGAAATGATTGGTTGGGGACTATTTGGCTTCACGTTACTAATTGTGGCATATTTCTTATTTGAATTTATGACCCCTCGTTTTAATGTAGATCAAGAAATTGCTAACGACAATCGCTCAGTTGGCTTTATTTCCTTTACGATTTCAGTCGGTTTATCGTTTGTTATTGGGGCAAGTATTGCATAGGAGTGTTATAGGATGGAAAAATTAGCGAAAGTTCTAATCGTAGTCTGTATCGCATTTTTGGCAGTCGGCGTCTACTATATGTTGACCGTATAATGAGACGAGGGATTTAACTGTAGGTAAACTTGAATTTCAAGTTTGTCTACAGTTTTTTTGTTTAGAAATTTGTAGGAATCGCCACGAAAAGCAGGTAAAACGCCACGAAAACAGTAGCAATCGCCACGAAAAAGAGGGAATCGCCACAAAACCAATTGCACGTTGATGGATATTGCTTTTTAAAAATTTTTCTAATATAGAAATATAATGGTTATTAGTTGCATAAAAAACAAAAAAGTGAATGAGTATTCATAATGATATCAACGGAAAAGACATTAAGGGGTAGTAATATAAATGTTGTTAAATGCATAATAATTAATCGAAAATGCATTTATTTTCTATTTTACGTTTGAAAGTACATTCCTTTTTCATTATAATTAAAATAAGAATTTACAAAGTTTGGGACAAAGGGGAGAGGACGTATGACAGCAAAACCATGGCTAGCAAATTATCCTGAAGAAGTACCACCGTCTTTAACGTTTGAGGAAATTCCTGTGCAAGAGTTTTTAACACGTGCCTATAAAAAGAAGCCATCGAAAGTGGCAATTCATTTCATGGGTAAGGATTTGACGTACACCGAGTTATATGAATCTGCACTTAAGTTTGCAAACTACTTACAAGCACTTGGCGTGGAAAAAGGAGATCGTGTAGCGATTATGCTACCAAACACGCCACAAAGTGTAATCGCTTACTATGGGGCAATGTATGCCGGCGCAGTCGTAGTACAGACAAATCCACTTTACACTGAACGAGAATTGCAGTACCAAATGGCGGACTCTGGTGCGAAGGTAATTTTAGTAATGGATATATTGTATCCACGTGTCATGAAAATCATGAAAGAAACAGACCTTGAAAATGTCATTGTAACAGCTATTAAAGATTACTTACCATTTCCGAAAAATTTAGTATATCCATTTATTCAAAAAAAGCAGTACGGTTTTAGTGTGAAAGTGGAGCATAGCGGACAAAATCATTTATTTACAGAAATAATGAAGTCTTCACCTGTAAAAATAATCGATATGCCATTTGATTTCGAAGAAGATTTGGCATTGCTTCAATATACAGGAGGGACGACAGGGTACCCGAAAGGCGTTATGTTAACGCATAAAAACCTAATTGCCAATACGACAATGTGCGATGCCTGGATGTATAAATGCGTACATGGCGAGGAAACAATTATGGGTATTCTTCCATTTTTCCACGTCTATGGTATGACAACTGTGATGCTACTATCTGTTTTTACCCAAAATAGAATGGTATTGTTGCCGAAGTTTGATGCTGAAACAGCTTTAAAAACAATTGATAAGCAAAAGCCAACATTGTTCCCTGGTGCACCGACATTATATATTGGTTTATTAAATCATCCAGATATTGCGAAGTATGATTTATCGTCTATTAAAGCATGTTTAAGTGGTTCCGCTTCACTGCCTGTAGAAGTACAGGAACAATTTGAGGCCGTAACAGGTGGGAAGCTTGTGGAAGGTTATGGCTTAACTGAAACCTCTCCCGTAACGCACGCAACACCCATTTGGGGTAACCGAGTTATTGGTTCAGTAGGTTTACCGTGGCCGAATACCGATGCTGTCATTTTACGTACGGGGGATACAGAACAACTTGCTGTCGGTGAAGTAGGTGAAATTGCTGTCAAAGGTCCACAGGTTATGAAGGGCTATTGGAATCGTCCAGAAGATACTGCTGCAACCTTTGCAGATGGCTGGTTTTTAACAGGAGACCTTGGCTATATGGATGAGAAAGGTTACTTCTATGTGGTGGACAGGAAAAAGGATTTAATTATTGCGGGTGGCTTTAATATTTATCCTCGTGAAGTCGAAGAAGTTTTGTATGAACGGGAAGAAATTCAAGAATGCGTTGTAGCAGGTATTCCTGATCCGTATCGAGGAGAAACAGTAAAAGCATATATTGTATTAAAAGAAGGATATTCGATTACTGAAGACGAATTAAATAAATACTGTCGTCAGCACTTGGCTGCTTTTAAAGTGCCACGCATTTATGAATTCCGAGATGAACTACCAAAAACAGCTGTTGGAAAAATTTTGCGTCGTTCCTTAGTGGATGAAGAAAAAACAAAATTAGCGAATAAAGAAGCAAAATAACTACGTGTGAAAGTATTGACAAGTGCGAGTGTAAAATATAATATGAAAATATGAATGAATAACCATTCATATTTTCATATTTTTTTGTTTCTATTGACCACGCCATATTTAGCTAGGATCACCGCTCAAATTTTTGTATCGGGAACTTCAGCATTTATTAGTATACTGATTGGCAAATAAGCAAAGTGCCACAGATGGAAATGGGCGTGCGTATGTTTTTTAGGTGGTGATATAAAGATGAAACGAGATAAGCCAAAATATAAGCAAATTATTGATGCAGCTGTCTTCGTTATTGCAGAAAATGGGTATCACCAAGCGCAAGTATCGAAGATCGCAAAACAAGCTGGGGTGGCTGACGGAACGATCTATTTATATTTTAAAAATAAAGAAGATATATTAATTTCTGTCTTTAATGAAAAAATGGCTGTTTTTGTAGAGTCATTACAAGATATAATAGAAAATGGAAGCACGTCGAAAGACAAACTTTCACGAATGATTGAAAATCATTTTAATGTTCTAGCTACAGATCGATCACTAGCGACTGTGACTCAATTAGAACTTCGTCAATCAAACAAAGATTTACGTCAAAAGATTAATGCAGTATTAAGAGATTACTTGCAATTGCTTGATCAGATTCTAATTGAAGGTATGGTTTCTGGTGAGTTCAATCAAACGATGGATGTACGTTTGGCACGTCAAATGGTATTTGGCACAATTGACGAAACGATTACTTCATGGGTGATGAATGACTATCGATATGATTTGATAGAACAGGTTCCGAAAGTTCAGGCATTAATCCTGAACGGCATTAAAGCTTAAAAGGATGTGGAGAAATGGAATTTCTAAGTTGGAAAGTAGAAGATGGAGTAGCAATTATTACGATTGCACGTCCTCCAGCAAACGCATTATCTCGTGGAATCATTGCAGAAGTAGATGCTGTGCTAGATGCCGTAGAAAACGATGACGCTGTACGTGTCCTTGTACTTCATGGTGAAGGCCGTTTCTTCTCAGCGGGTGCAGACATTAAGGAATTTACTGAAGTAGAGTCTGGAGATGAATTTACGAAGCTTGCAGGCAATGGGCAACAAGTATTTGAACGTGTTGAAACGTTCTCTAAACCTGTTATTGCAGCAATCCACGGTGCGGCACTTGGCGGTGGTCTAGAACTAGCAATGAGTTGCCATATGCGCTTTGTAACAGAATCTGCGAAATTAGGGTTGCCTGAATTACAACTAGGTCTTATTCCAGGCTTTGGTGGCACACAACGTTTACCGCGTTATGTGGGGGTAGCAAAAGCAGCGGAAATGATGTTTACAAGCGAACCTATTTCAGGGGCAGAAGCTGTGCAGTGGGGCTTAGCGAACCGTGCATTTACCGAGGAATCATTACTTGAGGAAACACTAAAGGTTGCTAAAAAAATTGCTAAAAAGAGCCCAATCGCTTTGAAAGAAGCAATTCAAGCATTGCAATATGCGAAGCCGGCTTCATTCTATGAAGGTATTGAGGCAGAAGCTAAATCCTTTGGTACGGTTTTTGTATCAGCAGATGCTAAAGAAGGTATTCAAGCATTTATCGAAAAACGCGAGCCTGTGTTTACTGGCAAATAGTTTTCCATCAGTGTAGGTAACGACTGAAAGGGGAGTTTATCTACGTTGAAAATATATAATATTTACAAGTTTACTTGGAAATCAAAAAACGTTGCAGGGGGTATGAATATATGAATATTTTTGCATTAATTAAACGTACGTTTGATACAGAAGAAAAAATCGTTGTGTCAGGTGGTAAAATCCAAGAGGATGGCGCTGAATTCATTATTAATCCTTATGATGAATATGCAATTGAGGAAGCAATCCAAGTTCGTGACGCAGCTGGTGGTAAAGTAACAGTTGTCACAATTGGTGGCGAAGATGCGGAGAAACAATTACGTACAGCGTTAGCAATGGGTGCTGACGAAGCGGTTCTTATTAATACAGAAGATGATCTAGATGAATTAGATCAAAATGCAGCTGCTTACATTTTAGCTGAGTACTTAAAAGATAAAGAGGCGGACTTAATTTTAACAGGCAATGTGGCAATTGACGGCGGTTCTGGTCAAGTAGGTCCACGCGTTGCTGATTTATTAGGCATTAACTATGTAACAACAATTACAAATCTTGAAATCGATGGCACATCTGCAAAAATCGTGCGCGATATCGAAGGGGATTCAGAAGTAATTGAAACATCTTTACCACTTTTAGTAACTGCTCAACAAGGTTTAAATGAGCCGCGTTACCCATCATTACCAGGCATCATGAAAGCGAAGAAGAAACCGCTTGCAGAGCTTGAATTAGATGATTTAGATATCGATGAAGATGATGTTGAAGTAAAAGTAGAAACGGTGGATATTTACTTGCCAGCTCAAAAAGCAGCAGGTCGTATTTTAGAAGGCGAACTTTCTGCTCAAGCAAAAGAGCTAGTCAACTTACTTCATTCAGAAGCGAAAGTAGTTTAAGTCATTTGTTAACGCAAATCGAATCTTAAAGGGTAACGGAGGGAATATACTATGTCAAAAAAAGTATTAGTATTAGGTGAAGTTCGTGAAGGAAGCTTACGTAATGTATCTTTCGAGGCAATTGCAGCAGCAAAACAAATCGCTGATGGCGGCGAAGTTGTAGGGGTACTTTTAGGAGATGCGGTTGCAGGGTTAGCAAGTGCATTATTCGAGCATGGGGCAGATCGTGTTGTGACAGTGGAGCATCCGCATTTAAAACAATATACATCAGATGGCTATGGACAAGCTTTATTAGCTGTTATCGAGCAAGAAAATCCAACAGGCATCGTATTTGGTCATACAGCTAATGGTAAAGATTTATCGCCTAAAATTGCGAGTAAATTACAAGCAGGACTTGTTTCTGACGTCACTTCTATTGAAGGTGCCGGTGACGATGTAGTATTCATCCGTCCAATTTATTCGGGTAAGGCTTTTGAAAAGGTAAAAGTAAAAGATGGCGTAGTGTTAGCTTCAATCCGTCCAAATAATATTGCACCTTTAGAAAAAGCACCAGGTAAAACAGGTGATGTATCTTCTATTACAGTTGATATTACAAATTTACGTTCAATCATTAAAGAGGTCGTACGTAAATCTTCAGAAGGCGTAGATCTTTCAGAAGCTAAAGTGGTAGTAGCAGGTGGTCGTGGTGTTAAATCAGAGGAAGGCTTCGAACCGCTAAAAGAATTAGCAGATTTACTTGGTGGTGCAGTTGGTGCATCTCGTGGAGCATGTGATGCTGAGTATTGTGATTATTCATTACAAATCGGTCAAACAGGTAAGGTTGTGACACCAGACCTTTACATCGCAGCAGGTATTTCTGGGGCTATCCAACATTTAGCAGGTATGTCAAACTCAAAAGTCATTGTAGCGATTAATAAAGATCCTGAGGCAAATATCTTTAAAGTAGCAGACTACGGTATCGTAGGCGATTTATTCGAAGTGATTCCATTGCTAATTGAAGAATTTAAAGCGTTAAAAGTGAACGCATAAGCTAGGGGTCTTCCCTAGCTTTTTTAATGCTTGAGAGAAGAAAAAATGGGGAATAGTAAGATAGAGCAACAGGATAGCCAATTGTATGTAAAGCCTAAATTCGACATTGCAGGCAGATTGTTCGCTCAACATAAATTAACCATGCTATACTACAAACATAGTAAGTTTAAGGAGGATTTCAAATGGCAATTGTACATGCAACAGATGCGACGTTCCAAGATGATATTAAAGAAGGCTTAGTATTAGTCGACTTTTGGGCTGCTTGGTGTGGACCATGTAAAATGATTGGACCAGTTCTTGAAGAAATGGATGCTGCGGGTAGTGCTGCTAAAATCGTCAAAGTTGACGTAGATAACAACCAAGGTACTGCTGCACAATACCAAATCATGTCTATTCCTTCACTGCTTTTATTCAAAAATGGTGAATTAGTAGACAAAACTGTTGGTTTCCAACCAAAAGAAGCATTAGAAGCTTTCATCGCAAAACATGCTTAATTCGTAAAAAAAGAGCTGAGCCATCTTTAGATGTGCTCGGCTTTTTTTCGTTATATAATAAAAGAGAAGCAACCGTTAAATGTTGATATTTGATATCCGTTTAGGCATCGCAAATGGCGCTTTTATTTAGCATCAAAAAAAGGGGGCAGGTAGGCGATGAATGATTTAATTAAACGAAAGCTTGATATTTTACCAGATCAGCCTGGCTGCTATTTGATGAAAGATCGACAAGGGACAATTATTTATGTAGGCAAGGCAAAGGTGCTAAAAAATCGAGTGCGCTCCTATTTTACAGGAACACACGAAGGCAAAACACAACGCCTTGTTGGCGAAATTGAAGATTTTGAGTATATTGTGACTTCATCTAATTTGGAGGCACTTATTTTAGAGTTGAACCTTATAAAGCTACACGATCCTAAATACAATATCATGCTTACGGATGATAAAACATATCCGTATTTAAAAATTACGAACGAGAAATATCCACGACTTATTACAACACGTAAAGTAAAAAAAGATAAGGCAAAATATTTTGGTCCTTATCCAAATGCGTATGCAGCAAGTGAGACGAAAAAGCTGCTGGATAGACTATATCCGCTACGTAAATGTGTGCAATTACCATCCAAGGTTTGCTTGTACTATCATATGGGACAGTGCTTAGCTCCATGTGTAAAGGATATTGATGCTCACATATATCACGATATGATTGAAGATATGACGAAGTTTTTAAATGGCGGTGTTGAGACAGTAAAAAAAGAACTTGAGGACAAGATGCTAGTCGCGGCAGAGCAACTAGAATTTGAGCGAGCGAAGGAGTTCCGCGATCAAATTGCACATATTGAGACGGTTATGCAAAAACAAAAAATCGTGTCTAGTGATACGACCAACCGCGATGTCTTCGGTTATGCGGTTGAAAAAGGTTGGATGTGTGTGCAAGTGTTTTTCGTTCGTCAAGGCAAGTTAATTGAGCGAGATGTCTCCATTTTCCCAATTTATCAGGACGTGGAGGAAGAATTTTTAACGTTTGTCGGACGCTTTTATGAAAAGCTAGAGCATATTAAACCGAAAGAAATTTTCATTCCACAGGCTATTGATGCGGCAATTTTAACCGAATTATTAGGGGTTAAAGTACTGACACCGAAGCGAGGGCAAAAGAAAGAGCTAGTTGATTTGGCTATGAAAAATGCGGAAATTGCTGTGGCAGCTAAATTCCAATTGATTGAACGACAAGAAGAACGCACAATTGGCGCATGCGAGGCACTAGGCGAAGCAATGGGCATTTCAGCACCACTGCGCATTGAAGCATTCGATAATAGCCATATGCATGGTACGGATGCGGTATCAGCAATGGTTGTTTTTATTGATGGTAAACCGGCAAAGAAAGAATATCGTAAATACAAAACACGAACAGCCGCAAAACATGACGATTACGGGGCAATGCAGGAAGTGATACGACGCCGTTACACGAGGGTATTAAAAGAAGGCTTGCCATTGCCCGATTTAGTGCTAATAGATGGTGGTAAAGGACAGATGGAAGTGGCACGAGAAGTGTTGGAAGATGAACTTGGTCTTGTTATTCCAATCGCTGGTTTAGCAAAAGATGATAAGCATAATACATCTCAGCTCTTGTTCGGTGATCCGCCTGATGTTATCGCATTAAAACGAACGAGTGATGGCTTTTATTTACTTCAACGTATTCAGGATGAAGTGCACCGTTTTGCTATTACATTCCTACGGCAACAACATGAAAAAAATGCGATTCAATCTGTACTCGATGGCATTGAAGGTGTTGGACCGAAACGAAAGCAACAGCTATTGAAGCATTTTGGCTCAGTTAAAAAGATTCGTGAGGCGAGTGAGCTTGCCCTTCAAGAAGCAGGAATGCCTGCAAACTTAGCGAACATTATTTACACTTATTTTCAGCAGCAGACGTTGTCAAAGGATTAGACATATGCTAATGTTGGAATAGAACATAGCAATGGTAATACCATTATGTTCTAACAATCCTTGTATGAACGATTGTGCAATAAAGCATAATAACGAAGTATTTTCATAAAAGGTAAAATTACATTTCACTATTTTAAGTGATGATAGAGGTGCAAGGTTCAATAGTAGCACATCGAAGGATGGACAAATCCAGTGATGATGTGTGAAAGGGGAGCTTGCCGAAGTGAAGTATCGTTGTTCCGATACTTTGCTGGTTTTGCATTTAACAGATGTAGGACTGTCGAATCTTGACGTTTCGGAGAGCTATCACACATGCGCAAGCTATTTTATTGTACATGTTGCAGGCAGCTTTCACGTTATGTGATGGCTGCCTTTTTGCTGTTCTAGAAACGAATCTAAAAAAGGAGAATGATGAAAATGGCAAGTATTGTATTGAAATTTGGTGGACCTGCAATCGCCTCAACAGAGCGGATTCAGGAGGTCGCTAAAATTGCAATGGCAAAAAAAGAGCGTGGCTATGATGTAGTAGTAGTGACAGCAGCGATGGGCCGTACAGCTAAAGACTTAACTAAAATGGTACGTGCATTATCAGATGATGCCTCTAAGCGTGAGATGGATGTACTGTTATCGACGAGCTCGCAACTATCAAGTGCACTATTTGCGATTGCTTTGCAAGAGGCCGGTTATGATGCAGTGTCATTAACTGGCTGGCAAGCTGGTGTGCAGACAGATGCAAAACATTTTAATGCACGTATTGATCAAATCAATGTTCGTCGCATGCAAGAGCATATGACACAAGGACAAATTGTTGTTATTGCTGGGGAACAAGGGATGAATGCTGCCAACAATATTACAACACTTGGAAAGGGTGGAGCGGAAACGACAGCAGTAGCCATTGCAGCAGCATTAGATGCAGAGCGTGTTGAGATTTATACAAATGTCGATGGTGTCTATACAGCTGATCCAAGTCATATTGAAAAAGCGAGAAAGTTACAGGAGATTTCCTATGATGAAATGTTGGAACTTTCGCATTTAGGGTCACATATTCTACATCCACGTGCAGTGGAGTTAGCAAAAAAATTTCAAATCCCGGTGATTATTCGTTCAAGTGTAGTTGATACAGTAGGGACTTTATTGAAGGAGGAAGTTGAAATGGAGAAAAATTTAATTGTACGTGGTGTTGCTTTCGAAGCAGATATTATTCGTCTAACAATTGGCTATGATACATATTCAACTGCGTCGTTAGCAGATATGTTTGCGATACTGGCAGAAAACCGCATTAATGTTGATATTATTGTTCAAGCTATTATTGAAGGTGTGAAACCATCTGTATCCTTTACCATTTTAAAAGAGGAATTTGCTGAAGCTTTACGAGTGTTAGAAAATAGTAAATTGTCGCTTGGTTTTAGCTTTGCCGATTTTGAAATCGGCTTAGCGAAAGTTTCGATTATTGGATCTGGGATGGCATCGAATCCTGGAGTAGCTGCCAGAATGTTTGATCGCTTACGTCGAGAGGATATTCCAGTAAAAATGGTGAGTACGTCGGAAATTAAAGTCTCTGTTGTTGTGCCGCAAGACGAAATGATTCGAGCTGCTAATGCATTACATGAGGAGTTTAATTTAGAAGAAGAGATTCACAAACAGTAACTACTATATAAAAATGACAAAAGGCATCAAGCGTAACATCTTGTTGCCTTTTGTCCACACGTATAAGGTTTGCTTTTCTTACAAAAGAATCCTTTAGACTTTTATTCATTTGTTATTGTATTCATAATACGTTCTTTAACATCCCATTTGACTGTAAACGTGACAAGCTGTTGTTTTTCACGCTTCTCATCATAACATTCAGTCAAGTACCCTTTTACTTGCTGAATTTGTTCAGCAATAAAGCCTGCTTCAAGTCTAAAGCTACGATTTTGAATTTGTAAAAGGGTTGGTTCATTCATTAAATGGAAAATACGTCCATCTTTAGACTCCTTTGTCAATACTAGATTACCCCAGCACGCATCTGCGAAAAATGCGATAAGTTCATCTTGACTTTTACAAGGAAACTTCCGTGCAAGCTCCTTGCCAGCCCAATATAGTACGTCATCCTCATGTTTACCGAGTATTGAAGATAGGACATGATCACGAATTAACTCATATCCAAATGATGAGATAGTATTAGATGGATTATTTAACATAGAAATCCTTCTTTCTTAGAATTTTCTTATAATTTAGTACCAATAAAGTAATGATAGATTTTTCGAGAAGAAACGACACGTTATGTACTAGATTACTTCTTTAATAAGGTCTAGCAAAAACTCTATGTTACCTTGACGCTCGTAGCTCTTGAGAGTACAATAAACATGTCATAATATTGTACCATGATGAAATACACAGTCAATGGAGTATCATTTACAAAATGATGACTTCTTTTGTTGTGCTATTTTAAGTACTAAGGGGGGTAACAGTCTTGTCGAAAGATCGAGAGTTTTTATGGCGTCGCTTACATTCTCTACTTGGGATCATTCCAGTAGGTCTGTTTTTAACGATGCACCTATTCATTAACTTTACAGCAACAGGCGGAGCAGAAAGTTACAATGATGCTACCGCAGTAATGGAAAAAATTCCATTTCTTATCCTAGTTGAGTGGATTGTCATCTACATTCCATTAATGTTCCACGCATTCTATGGTGTGTTCATTGCATTCACAGCTACACCAAATACAGGGCGTTTCAGCACATACCGTAACTGGATGTTCTCATTACAACGCTTCACAGGTGTATTTTTAGTAATTTTCATTGCATGGCATATTTTCCAAACTCGTATTCAAAAAGCGCTTGGTACACACGTTGATTACGACATGATGGCAAATATCGTTGCAAATCCATTTATGCTTGGATTCTACATTGTTGGTATTTTATCAGCAACTTTCCACTTAACAAATGGTTTGTGGTCATTCTTAGTAAGCTGGGGTATTACACAATCACCACAGTCTCAAAAGATTGCTACTTATGTAACAAACGTTCTTTTCGTAATTCTAAGTGTAGTTGGTGTGGCTGCTATTTTAGCTTTCGTATAATTCAATAGAAGCTACTATAAGAGTACATGCAATCATTGCAATTTTTTAAGAGGAGTGAGAAATAATCATGGCGAAAAGCAAAATAATTGTTGTCGGCGGCGGTTTAGCTGGTCTGATGGCAACGATTAAAGCAGCTGAAGTTGGTACTGAAGTTGATTTATTCTCATTAGTTCCTGTAAAACGCTCACACTCTGTATGTGCGCAAGGCGGAATTAATGGTGCCGTAAATACAAAAGGTGAAGGGGATTCTCCTTGGATTCACTTTGATGATACAGTATATGGTGGGGATTTCTTAGCGAACCAACCACCAGTTAAAGGTATGTGTGATGCTGCCCCTGGTATTATTCACTTAATGGACCGTATGGGTGTAATGTTCAACCGTACACCAGAAGGTTTACTTGATTTCCGCCGTTTCGGTGGTACGTTAATGCACCGTACAGCATTCTCAGGTGCAACAACTGGTCAGCAATTACTATACGCGTTGGACGAGCAAGTTCGTTCTCACGAAGTAGCTGGTTTAGTTAACAAATATGAACACTGGGAATTCCTTGGTGTTGTTATCGATGATGACGGCGTTTGCCGCGGTATCGTCGCACAAAATATGCGTACAGAAGAAATTCAATCATTCCGTGCAGACGCTGTTATTATGGCGACTGGTGGCCCTGGTATTATCTTCGGTAAAACAACAAACTCTGTTATTAACACAGGTTCTGCTGCTTCTATCGTATACCAACAAGGTGCTTCATACGCGAATGGTGAGTTCATTCAAATTCACCCAACAGCGATTCCTGGGGACGACAAAAACCGTCTAATGTCAGAATCTGCTCGTGGTGAAGGTGGCCGTATTTGGACATATAAAGACGGTAAACCTTGGTACTTCTTAGAAGAAAAATACCCTGCATATGGTAACTTAGTACCACGTGATATCGCAACACGTGAAATTTTCGACGTTTGTGTAAACCAAAAACTTGGTATCAACGGCGAAAACATGGTATACCTAGATCTTTCTCATAAAGATCCACATGAATTAGATGTAAAACTTGGTGGTATCATTGAAATCTACGAAAAATTCGTAGGTGATGACCCACGTAAATTACCAATGAAAATTTTCCCTGCAGTTCACTACTCAATGGGTGGATTATGGGTTGACTACAACCAAATGACTGAAATTCCTGGTCTATTCGCAGCGGGTGAATGTGATTACTCTCAACATGGTGCAAACCGTCTTGGTGCTAACTCATTATTATCTGCAATTTATGGCGGTATGGTTGCTGGTCCAAATGCAGTAGATTACGTTAAACATCTTAAAAAGCATGCTGAAGATTTATCGCAAGATATTTATGATGCACGTGTTAAAGAAGAGCAAGCGAAATGGGATGCTATCATGAAAATGGACGGCACAGAAAACGCTTACCTTCTTCATAAAGAGCTTGGTGAGTTAATGACTGCTACAATGACAGTTGTACGCTATAACGACCAACTTGAAGAAACATATAAAAAACTTGGTGAATTCCAAAAACGTTGGGAAAACATTAACATCAACGATACACAAAAATGGAGTAACCAAGGTGCTCACTTTACACGTCAGTTGAAAAACATGCTTTACCTAGCGAAAGTAATGACAAAAGGTGCTTTACTTCGTAATGAATCTCGTGGTGCGCACTATAAACCAGACTTCCCGCAACGTGATGATGAAAACTTCTTAAAAACAACGATGGCCAAATTCGACCCAGCTACGGGCGAGCCAGTTATCACATATCAAGAAGTAGACGTTTCATTAATCCCACCACGTAAACGTGACTACTCTGCGAAAGGAGACTAAGAATTATGGAAATCGCAGCTAATACTGGAAGAATGGTAAAAGTTGAAATTTTACGTCAAGATACACAAGGTGGCCAAAGCTACTGGCAGAAATTCGAAGTTCCTTACCGTCATGGTATGAACGTTATTTCTGTGTTAATGGAGATTCAAAAAAATCCAGTGATGGCAAACGGTGAAAAAACTACACCAGTTTCATGGGATATGAACTGTCTTGAAGAAGTTTGTGGCGCATGTTCAATGGTAATCAATGGTCGTCCTCGTCAATCATGTTCAACATTGATTGATCAATTGACTGAACCAGTTCGCCTTGAGCCAATGAAAACTTTCCCGGTTGTACGTGACTTACAAGTTGACCGTGATCGTATGTTCAACGCACTGAAAAAAGTTAAAGCATGGGTACCAATCGATGGTACGTATGATTTAGGTGAAGGTCCACGTATGCCAGAAGGTAAACGTCAATGGGCTTATGAATTATCTAAATGTATGACTTGTGGTGTTTGTATGGAAGCATGTCCAAACGTGTCTGAAAAAGCTTCATTCATTGGACCAGCACCATTATCACAAGTACGTCTATTTAACACTCACCCAACAGGTGCAATGATTAAAGACGAACGTTTAAATGCAATTATGGGTGACGGCGGTCTTGCTAACTGCGGTAACTCTCAAAACTGTGTAGCTGCTTGTCCTAAAGGTATTCCTTTAACAACATCTATCGCATCTTTAAATCGTGCAACAACAGTGCAAATGTTCCGTAACTTCTTCGGTTCTGACCATTACGTTGACTAATTGTACAATGCTACTCCCTTACACAATAGTGTAAGGGAGTTTTTTTATAGACTGTTAGATAGAAGATGAGTGAAATCGTGAATAAAACACTAAAATTTCTGATTTTTCTATCATAATTGCCTCTCTTCCTTTATAATGAATTTGTATTCATTTTTAACGATGGTAATACGAATAGATTAACAGTAGGCAATCACACAAAGGGGTTGGGGATATGAAAGCAAATTATATTGAAGACTTTGAGAAATGGGCAGAGGATTTTTCATTTTATATTGAGGTACGTGTGCGTTTTTCGGAAACGGATATGTATGGGCATATGAATAATACCGTTAGCTTTACATATTTTGAACAGGCTAGAATCGATTATTTTAATCATTTAGGCATATTAATGCCTTCTGCATTGGACGACAAAGTAAAGGGGATTCCGATTGTAGCAGATTTACAATGTGATTATCGAAAGCAAGTTTTCTTTAATGATGTACTTCGTATATATACAAAAGTAGCGAAATTAGGTAACTCATCAATGGATATCCATTACTTAGCGAAAAATCAAAAGGATGAAGTATGCTTTACAGGTCGTGGTACAGTAGTACAAATGGATCCACGAACAGGTAAAAGCGTGCCGATATCACAAGAAGAAAAGGCGCAATTAGCACAGTTAGTGATTATGTAATTTGCTATTCAGCGAGTGCTTCATTCTTTTAAGTGAGGCATAATGGAATATTGGCATGGATGGAGGTCGGCGTGGAATTTCTTGTGGCAGGTAACGCAGATTTTCCCGAGCATGCTCGAAAAAAGAAGCTAGGGCGTCAAGAATTCCATTTTTCATGTCATTTGTCGCGCGAAAAAGAAGAACTTCCGAAATTTTTGTGGAAACTCGGTGTATTCATGAAAATAGCCGTCACCGCTCAACACTCCTTAACATAAGTTACAATACGTGCGGGGGAGGAGGGTGTGACTGAAAATGAATGGCTCTCATCATCGTTCTCTTTTAACAAACCGAGAACGTGAAATATTTGCGCTTTTATTAGCTGAAAAAACAACGAGGGATATTGCAGAGCAGCTTGGTATTAGTGAAAAAACAGTGCGAAATCACATTTCCAATACAATTCAAAAGCTAGGTGTAACAAATCGATCTCAAGCGTTAATTGAGCTGTTACGCTTAGAAGAATTCAAATTAGACTAATGGACACTTGCTATTTCGTGAAAAAAACGACAAAATAGAACTATTCAACGCATGTTTAGGAGTGGAATAGTTATATGTCGGATGAAGTAACAAAGCACTCACCTGAAACCGTTGCAACGGTTGAAAAGGAACTACGCTATATTGCGGCCATTGTGAAGCAAAAAGGAAGAGAAATTGTTTCACAATATACAATTACGCCGCCACAATTTGTTGCATTACAGTGGTTAGAAGAGCTCGGTGATATTACAATTGGCGATTTATCAAACCGTTTATACTTAGCCTTTAGTACGACAACAGATTTAGTGGACCGAATGGAGAAAAATGAATTAGTCAAGCGAGTGCGTGATGAAAATGATCGCCGGGTCGTTGTCGTTCATCTTCTCGAAAAAGGCGAACGAATTATTCAAGAGGTTATTGAAAAAAGACAGCAATATTTGCAAGAAATGCTTGTAGGATTTAACGAACAAGAAGTCGCGCAATTATCGAGCTATTTACAAAAACTACATGTACACATGAAACAGGATTGAGGCGGAAAGTATGAATGCCCCGATAGGCGTTATTGATTCAGGAGTAGGCGGTCTAACCGTAGCAAAGGAAATAATAAAACGATTACCAAACGAAACGATTTATTATATCGGTGATACCGCAAGATGTCCGTATGGTCCACGAACTCGACAGGAAGTACGGAATTTTACTTGGCAAATGGCCAAAGCACTCGAGAAAATGAATATCAAGATGCTCGTCATAGCTTGTAATACAGCGACTGCAGTAGCACTCGAAAGTTTACAACGTAATATGCCTTTTCCGGTACTAGGCGTTATTAATGCTGGCGCACGTGCAGCTGTAAAGAAAACGAAGCGACATGAAGTCGTTGTGCTTGCAACAGAAGGTACAATTAAAAGTGGGGCGTATGAAGAAGCCTTATTGTCTTTGAATACGTCTACCCACATTATTCCATTGGCTTGTCCAACGTTCGTACCACTAGTAGAAAGTGGCGAATATAAAGGACAATTTGCAAATAATTTAATTGCAGAAGGCTTAAAACCGTTAAAAAACGAACAATTTGATACGGTCATTTTAGGATGTACGCATTACCCGATTTTGCAAAAACAAATTGAAGCTGTCGTCGGAGAAGATGTTTTCGTGCTATCTTCTGCGGAAGAAACAGCAAAGGATGTCGAGGAAATGCTTGCGTATAATGGTACTTTAGCAGATACAAATGCTAAGCCTGCACATAAATTTTATGCAACGGGTTCTGTGCCAATTTTCCGTTCCATTGCAGAAAATTGGTTAGAACAAGGTACGCTTGACATACACCGTATTACATTAAAATAAAAATCAGCTTAGCTTACGAGCTAGGCTGATTTTTTTAGTCGTCATTATATTGAAATAGACAATTTTACATAAACAAATAAATAGCAACGAACATCGCTGCACTTCCTGCCATCACAAAGACATGCCATATTGCGTGGTTGTACTTTATTTTTTTGTTTTTGTAAAAAAATGTGCCAGCAGTATAAAAAATACCGCCGAGTAAAAGTATCATAAACCCGTTGAATGAGATATAAGCGACCAATGGTTTATAGGCAAAGACAATCAACCATCCCATGCCAATGTAAACAATCAACGAGATTTTTTTGAAACGATGGACGAAAAATTGTTTTAATACGATGCCGATAAAGGCAAGAACCCATTCGATGATAAATATGCTCATTCCTAATTTTCCACCTACGGCAATGAGCGCTACAGGTGTATATGTTCCTGCGATTAATAAGAAGATGGAGCTATGATCTAATTTTTTCAAAAGCACTTTATGTGTGGGCAGTGCATGATATAAGGTCGATGCTATGTATAAACAAAACATCGAAATACCAAAAATAATGTAACTAATAAGCTCGGTGCTTGTACCGGTTGTTAGAGCTTTATGCACTAATAGAAGGGTAGCAGGAACTGTTAAAAATGCACCGATTCCATGTGTTAGCGCATTCCAAAATTCTTCCTTTATGGTATAACTACTATGCTCAATTGTTGATTGAGACATGACCATCACCTCTTTCTTTATTATATTACTATAACAGCTTAAGGTTTTTCATTGTAGATGAAAATGTAATGCAATTGATATGATAAATATCATATATTGCATGTAGTAAATCGTCGCATCAGTGGAAAATATGATAAAATAAGGGCGCGAAAGATTTTAGGAGGCACGATGAATGATGACAAGATTTGATGGTAGAGATGCAGATGCATTGCGTCCTGTGAAAATGGATAGCGAGTATTTATTGCATCCAGAAGGCTCAGTATTAATCCAAGTTGGAAATACGAAAGTAATTTGTACAGCAACGGTTGAAGATAAAGTACCAGGTTTTTTACGCGGACAGGGCAAAGGTTGGATTACAGCTGAGTATTCAATGTTACCTCGTGCCACAGCACAACGAACACCACGTGAATCGTCACGCGGGAAAGTGAACGGACGTACAATGGAAATTCAACGTCTGATTGGTCGCGCATTACGTGCTATCGTCGATTTAGAAGCGTTGGGAGAACGTACAGTATGGATTGACTGTGATGTGATTCAAGCAGACGGCGGAACACGAACTGCTTCGATTACAGGGGCATTTGTCGCAATGACACAGGCAATTGCCAAGCTTGCTGAAGAAAAACAACTAGAAAAATTCCCTGTTACTGATTTTTTAGCGGCTACAAGTGTTGGCATTGTTGAAGAGCAAGGTGCCGTTTTAGACTTAAATTATGTAGAAGATGTAGATGCAGCGGTAGATATGAATATTGTCATGACAGGAGCAGGCCGTTTTGTAGAATTACAAGGGACTGGTGAAGAAGCGACCTTTTCACGTGAGGAATTAAATAACTTGCTTGCATTAGGCGAAAAGGGCATTCGCGAGCTTATTGAACTACAAAAACAAGCACTTGGAGAAATAGCTCATAAAGTAGGAGGAAACTGCTAATATGAAACAAGTTGTAATTGCTACAAAAAACAAAGGCAAAGCAAAAGATTTCGAAGCATTGTTTGGGCCGCTCGGTTATGAAGTGGTGACGATGTTTGATGTCGCACCGGACATGGAAATTGAAGAAACAGGCACAACATTTGAAGAAAATGCCGTGTTAAAAGCAGAGGCTTTAGCAAAAGAGCTTGCAACGATTGTTATTGCGGATGATAGTGGTTTAGCTGTAGATGCGCTTAATGGGGAGCCAGGTGTTTATTCGGCACGCTATGCTGGTGATCATGATGATGAGGCAAATATGGTAAAACTATTGCAAAATTTACAAGGTATAGAAGATAACAAGCGCACAGCTCGCTTTTGCTGCTGTATTGCGATTGCGGGTCCTGATTTTGAAACAACAACAGTGTTCGGCACGTGCGAAGGTGTCATTGCACATGAAAAACGTGGAACTAATGGTTTTGGCTATGACCCTGTCTTTTTTGTACCAAGTTTAAATCGTATGATGGCTGAATTAACACCAGAAGAAAAAGGGGCTATTTCTCACCGAGGAAATGCCATTCGCAAGTTAAAGGAACAATTGCCAAACCTTATTAAGTAAGAGGTGATATCCATGCAAATAGTGGTTATGAGTGATACACATGGAGATAGCCATGTTATTGACCAAGTACGTGGCTTTTATCCGTATGTCGAAACGATGATTCATTGTGGTGATAGCGAACTGCCTTTTTCCCATGCTGCATTAGATGGCATGAAAAAAGTGCGGGGAAATTGTGATCTTGATAAAGCCTTTCCAGAGGAAATAATTGTGCAAGTGGGAGATGCTGCCCTTTTTGTCACACATGGTCATTTATTTAATGTTAAATCATCCATGTTGGCATTATTGTATCGCGCAAAGGAAGTCGATGCACATATTGTGTGCTTTGGTCATTCTCATCTATTAGGTGCCGAAATGATTGATGATGTCTTATTTATCAATCCAGGAAGTTTATTAAAGCCAAGAGGTGGAAATGAAAAAAGCTTTGCAGTTATAGACATTCAAGCTAGCTATTATCAGGTGGATTTCTTCACAGAGAACAATGATTGTTTGTCAACGCATACGTTTGTTCGTGCATAACTCAAACTTATTAAAAACGCTTAAGATTCTATGAAAAGAGAGTTTAAGCGTTTTTCTATTTATGGATTACAAAGGCTTTGGAAAATACGTCCACGAATGAATTGCATGTTAGTAGAAAGACTAAATGAAAAGAACAAGGGTGATCAAATGACTAAGGCAAATAATATTGGTTGGAATTTTGATAATAGCTATGCTCGTCTACCAAATTCATTCTATAGCCATCTTCAATTAAATCGCGTGCATGCACCTAAGTTGGCGATTCTAAATGAAGCCGTGGCAAAGTCCCTTGGATTAGATTATAGTGCGCTTCAACAAGAAGATGGTATTGAGGTGCTTGCCGGTAACGAGATACCAAAGGGGGCATTGCCGCTTGCACAGGCATATGCAGGACATCAATTTGGGCATTTTAATATGTTAGGGGATGGTAGAGCACTCCTTCTAGGCGAACAAATAACACCTTCAGGGGAGCGCTATGACATCGGACTCAAAGGTTCAGGACGAACGCCTTACTCTAGAGGAGGCGACGGCCGTGCAGCACTTGGCCCGATGCTACGTGAATATATTATTAGCGAAGCAATGTTTGCGTTAGGCATCCCAACTTCTCGTAGTTTGGCAGTAGTGACAACAGGAGAAACAGTACTTCGTGAAACAGAACTACCTGGTGCGATTTTGACGCGTGTTGCAAGTAGTCATTTACGTGTAGGGACATTTCAATATGCGGCACAATGGGGTAGCGATGAAGAGCTTCAGAAGTTAGCTGATTATGCAATCCAACGCCATTTCCCAATGATTGAACAGACGGAAAATCGCTATTTGAGCTTGCTTCAAGAAGTTATGGAAAGACAGGCAGCCCTTATTGCCAAATGGCAACTAGTCGGCTTTATCCATGGTGTAATGAACACAGATAATATGACGATTAGCGGTGAAACGATTGATTATGGTCCTTGTGCTTTTATGGATCGTTATAATCCAGCAACAGTTTTTAGCTCCATCGACCGACAAGGACGCTATGCTTATGGCAATCAGCCGCCTATTGGAGGATGGAATATTACGCGTTTTGCTGAAACGCTCCTTCCACTTATCCATGACGACCCAGAAGATGCTGTAGCACTAGCTCAGCAAGTGATTGAGCAATATCCGCAGTTGTACTATACAAACTGGTTAGCGGGAATGCGCGCAAAGCTCGGTCTCTTTAATGAAGAACAGCAAGATGCCGCACTAATAGATGAACTTCTAACGTTAATGGAAAAGCATGAAGCAGATTATACAAATACATTCCGTTCACTAACGTTTCAAAGATGTGAAGGAACGGCGCTTTTTGATAGTATGGAATTTAAAAAGTGGTACGAACAGTGGCAAGCAAGAAGACAAAGGCAAGAGCCATCCAAAGCACAATCACAGCAGTTAATGCGAGACACGAACCCTGCCGTTATTCCGCGAAACCATCGGGTAGAGGAAGCGTTAGAAGCGGCTGTTACACGCGGTGATTACCGTGTTATGGATAAGCTATTACAGGTGCTATCTCAGCCGTACGCTCATTTAGCGGAACAAGAAGCGTATGCCACGCTACCAGCACCATCCGACTGTCCATACCAAACGTTTTGTGGCACATAATTGAATGGACTGTAAACAAAGGATTATTTCTTGTCCTTTGTTTTTTATTTTGGTGTAACAAGGGGTAGCGGTAACAGCACAAAACCTTTGCGCATACGCTATGGATGACTAACAGAAAAGGAGACGGTGCAACGTGCATCAATATTCAAAAGGTTGGTTTGTCAAAGAGCTACGCGCAAAAGGGATTTTAGTGCATCCTCAATTAAAAACACATCTAGGCAAGTTTAAAGAATCTGAATTACGGAATTTATATTACCGCTATGTGGAACAACAACCCGATACGGAGCAATCATAGATTTTTTCTCCAATACGAAAAACCAGATTGATGGACAAATGCTAATTGTCGATGAATCTGGTTTTTTATTTATTATGAATAAAAGCGGTAGCAAAACTGCATGACTATCGCATTTGCTATCATGTCTGACATGGCAAGTGCCTCTGCCTCTATATCATCAAACACTTGCACGTCTGATTGATAGTCTTTTTGAATCATCGTCACGGCTTCTTTTTTCGTTAAAGCTAAATGGCGATAAAACATTTGCTGCACAGCTTCTTTAGTTAAATATGGATTAATGGAACTTAAAAATATGGCAATGTCATCGGCATTACGATACCATTCTTGTTCTTTAGCCGCTGCTGTTGCCGCATCTCCTTTATTCGCCGCTGTAACAAGTTGCGCTGCAATAAGTAAATGCTCTTTTATTAGCTCTGCATAGCGATCTGCTATTTGATCGCCGTAAAAGGGGCGCAGACAATTACCTAAATCCGTCGCATTGCGTAAAAGACGTGCTTGCACAAATGGTAAATCCGGCAAATTAAAGACAATACTTATAATGGTCATCCTCGTCCAATTAACATGCTCCATCCACAACAGTCGATTCATCGCCATAAAATCAGCCTCTCCTTTACTAATGCACCTGCGATGATCCTGTTGCGGCTGTAAAAAGTGCCGAATAGGCGCCGTATACTGGTTGGATGGAGCCGTATAGATGGCGCTTAAAGAATTCCCGAAATAGCTGTTTGAATATGGAAACAATGCACATTCACTCCCTTAAAAAATTCATTCTAGTGTAGAATACTCTACACGATCCTTGAATGTGCAAGAATCCAGATGCGTCCATTATTCCTCATAGATCATTTTCTTTGACATGCCTCCATCGACCGTAATATTAATCCCTGTGACAAATCGATTCGCTGGATTTGTTAAGTACAGACAAGCTTGTGCAATATCTTCCGGCACACCAACACGCCCTACTAGATGTTGTTCATGATCGATAGCACGTAGCTGTTCATAATCACCGGTTTCAATCCAACCAGGTGATATACAATTGACCGTAATGTTATCTGGACCGAAAGAGCGGGCTAATGCATGCGTTAACGCTACAATACCGCCCTTGGAAGCAGCATACGCTTCACTATAAGGCTCAGACATAAAAGCCCGTGTAGAGGCTAAAGAAACAATCGAACCTCCAAGCTCATTTGTCCGCATGATTTTAGCCGCTTCTCTAGAACAGAATAAAACACTCGTTAAATTCGTTTGTAAAAGATTATGCCACTGCGCAACCGTAATATCATAAGGTGACACATGCTCAAACTTACCCGCATTATTAATCAAAATCGTAATAGTCCCAAAATGTTGGACCGTTTGCTGCATTAACGCAACAATATCTTGTTCCTTTGACACATCCGTCTCCACAAACAATGCCGAATACCCTTGTTCATTACACTCTTGTGCTAATTGGTGCCCCAGCTCTACATTCACATCTGCAATTACAACCTTGGCACCACGCTGTGCATATGCACGTACAATCCCTTCTCCAATTCCTTGCGCACCACCAGTCACCACAACCACCGACTTTTCAAACATACACATACCTCCATTTTTGCTTATTATTTTAACAAAAAATAAGACAATGTAATGCAGTAAAATAACATAAAGAAAGCTATAGCTTCATACAATAAATAGGTATATAATATTTTCAAGGCAAACCTTGCCTCCATAGTAAAATTCATGTTGACATTATGTAATAAAGGACATATAATAAATATTGTCTTTCCTAAGAGGTTTTTAGGAACACACACCATGTCTCAGTAGCTCAGCAGGATAGAGCAACGGCCTTCTAAGCCGTCGGTCGGGGGTTCGAATCCCTCCTGGGACGCTAACGTAAGCCTTACAGCCACAACGGTTGTAAGGCTTTTTATTTTTATGCAAAGGTGTATATTTAAGGTATTGGTGCCCAAAAGGTGCCCGAATCATTCTTTTTCATCAAATAGTTTATCAAAATGAGAACTTGCTCGTTGGTCAGTTTCTTGTAAAAGGTGGCCATAAGTATTCATTGTCGTTGTAATATTAGAATGCCCTAATCTCGATTGAATGACTTTAGGATGTTCTCCAGCATGAATTAATAAAGTTGCTGAAGTATGTCTTAAATCATGAAAACGAATTTTAGGTAAATCCGGATTCCTTTTCATAAAGCGATCCCACCATTGGCTAATTGAATCAGGACGATATGGCTTACCGAACTCATTTGAAAACAGAAAAATATGCTCGTTCCATTCTCGTTCCTCACCAGCTTCTTCTAATTGATATTTTTTAACTGCAGCAAGCGTAACTAAATCGTTCATTATATTTGTAGGTATAGTTACCACACGTTTTCGTTTCCCCTTAGTCTCTTTTACAATAATTCCTTCTCCAGTTAAATTAACTAATGCTTGTTCAATTAATAATGTATTATTTTCAATATTTAAGTGTTTTTCTTCAATTGCTACTAGTTCGCCTTGGCGCGCAGCACTAACTACTGCAAGTTCTACTAATAATCTTTTTTCAGCATTTTCACGATTATGTAATCGTTCAAACAATAATTTAACTTGTTCTGCACTATAGGCTTTGCCTTCTTCATATTTAAGTTTAGGTAGCTTTACATTTTTGCAAGGACTTTCTTCTATTAAGTTCCACTGGACAGCAACATTCATAATACTAGCGAAAGCTTTGTAAATATTATGGACTGTTGAAGGGGCAAGTTCACCTTCTTGTTCATCTAGCCTACGTTTCTTCTTCTGTAAATCTCCAACGAAGAAAACCACATCTACTTTTTTTATATCCTTTAATTTCATATCACCGAAAATAGGAAGGATGCGTTTTTCTAAGTGAGTGCAGTTATCATGAAGTGATCTTGCACTATAATGTTGTTTTGCATAATTATCTTTCCATCGCGGATAAAGATTGTTTAATGTTATTGAATCTATATTACTAAAATAGACATCTTTACTTTGTTTCATTTCTTCTTCGAACAGTATTAGGAGACGAATCGCTTCTTTTTCGCTTTTAACCTCAACAACCTTTGTTTTACGAATTCTTCGTTTGCCACGGTAACCAAGATCAGCAATTAGTTTGAATTTGTTTTTATCAATTTTTTTAACGTACCCCACAATAATTACTCCCTTCATGTAGACTATAATCACCAAAAAAATGGTTATTAAGATAGTGGCTTAATCTTTTCCTTGCAAATTCATAATCTACATTAAATAATAGTTGAATCTTATTAATAGCTTTTTCTTCATTTACAGGTAGTTGAATCTGGTTAAGCATATATGTAGGTACACATGCATGTAAGGCAAAGTTATTTGCTTTCCATTCCTGGTACTCTCTAAACAAAGGATGAGTTTTTGTTTGATTGCCAGAATGCGAGATTGCATGACCTAATTCATGACAAAAATCTTGCCACTGCTCCTGTTCAGATAATCGTGAATCTATATAGATTATGTTGTCGTAACTTACTGAATCAAAAGGTAAGTAAAGGACAGTAAAACCAAGATTAGGACCAATTATCCTTGGATCTAATTGATTTGGGTTAGTCACGCCAATATTAGTGAACAGGTCTCGAATGTAATCTTCTAAATGAGTATAAACAAAATTCATAACATCCCTCTTTTGCAAACATATGTTCTTTTTATGTTAACAAAAAAATTCACCACTGAAAAGGCGAATTTTTAAATGTTTGGAAAGTCTACATAATAATGTAAAATTACTTCTTATTTTCTTGTTGCTTTTTCCATACTTCATAATAAACTTCGAATTGCTCTAAAGCATCAAGTAAATTTTCTGGTTGGTTTTTGAAAAACAAATTCTCTCTAGTTAAAAAGAAATCAATAACCTCTTTTTGGTATGCACTTAAATTGTTGTACGCCTCATCTGAAATGCCAGCTTGTGTATGTAAGGCATTCTTGTTATCAGTTCTACCTAGTAGATAATCTATAGATACATCATAAAAGTCAGCTAATTTACTTAAAGTTTCAAAATCAGGTTGTGTTGAAGAAGTTTCATAACGAGCATATGTTGATCTATTGATTGTAAGGCGGTCAGTTAGTTCTTTTTGAGACAAACCCTTTTCAGTGCGTAATTTTTTAAATATCTCGCCATATTTCATACAGTACGCTCCTTTCTATTCTCTCTATTATAGGTGAATTTTTTGCACAATAAATATTTTGTGAAAAAAATACACAAAATGTATTGACTGTGCAAAAAATGCACGATATACTATGTGTAAGAAATGCACAAAGGAGGTATTGATATGTTTCCTGAAATTTTAAAGGAACAACGAAAAGCTCTTAAATTATCCCATGAGCGAGTTTCTAATATGGTAGGAATTGAACGCTCCTACTACACCAAGATAGAGAATGGTCTTAGACCAAGTGTGAAAGTTGCACAAGCTATTGGAAAAGTATTAGGTATAGAATGGACCATTTTTTTTATTGAAATTTGTGCAAAAAATGCACATACGAAAACAGCATGATGCATAGTGTTTTTTACTAACCAAGCTATATAACTCGAAAGGAGTGAAGATATGAAATCTAAATTAAATAGAATGCCACTTGAAACAATGCAATGTAAATGCAACGTGTGCAGAAAAGAGTTGCATATCGAAGAAGCAAAGTACTGCACACGCTGTGGAACAGAATTAAATCTCAATCAAACTATTAGAAGAACGGGTCATCATTTCCACTAGATTTATATGAACTCTGATGTACTATTTCAACCTTAGGATATTTATTTTCAATTAGTCCTTTCTCAGCAAATAAGGAGATTGAAGAACATTTTGGACAAAACACAACATTGGGCTCTAGTACGTATTCTTCATCATCTATGTCATGTTCGACAGGGTCATTAAAGTTCCCATTATGAAACTTAGTTGTTCCATAACATTCATTTCGAATAGGAAATCCACATTGAGTGCAATAAATATGTTCTGGATTCAAGTCTGAAACTTCGTTATTGCAATTAAGGCATTGTTTTAAAAACTTATTTTCATGCGTTTCAAAAGACATTATCTCACCTCCAATCTACCAATATTTTAGCAGATTGGAAAAATATAAAACATAGGAGGCTTTATCATGAATCAATTAACAGTAGTTGAACAAAAGTTAGTACCCTTTGGTGATTATGAAATTCTTGCGGTAAAAACTGATGACGGTAAAATCCGTGCGGCAGTTAGTTGGGTGTGTAACGGAATTAAACTTAACGAAAATCAAAAAGATAGACAAGTCAAAAACATACAAAGTGACTTGGTTCTTTCAAAAGGTAGCAAAAAGCTATCCGTCATATTTGACGGTCAGGTTAGAGAAGCATTGTGTATTGAATTAGATTTCCTTCCATTATGGTTAGCGAAAATTTCAATCACACCATCAATGCAAGAGAATAACCCACAGGCTGTTGAAAATCTAGTGACATATCAACTTAAAGCTAAAGACGTATTAGCAGAGGCATTTTTACCGCAAGTACAACCTAAAACACAAGCTGAACTAATTGCAATGATCGCTCAACAAGGTGTAGAGCAAGAACGCCGCCTAAATGTTGTTGAACAACGCACAGCTCAACTAGCAGCCCAACAAGAAAATATCACACAAATTGTTTCTCTTAATCCTAATGAATGGAAGGACAAGGTTAATGTCATTCTAAACAAAATCGCCTTAGCTCGTGGAGGCGGTGAACAATATCGCCTAGCGAGAAATGAAAGCTATGAGTTGTTAGAAAGACGTGGCCATTGTCGTTTAAATATTCGCTTGGAAAATCGAAAGAAAGAAGCTCTATCAAACGGAATCATTTCTAAAGCAAAAATTGAAAAGTTTAAAAAGATTGATGTAATTGCTGATGATCCTAAACTAGTTGAAATCTACTTAGCGATTGTGAAAGAAATGGCTATAACACACAAAATTAAAGTAGAAGGGTTGGGAGCCTAATGTTAGAACTAATCAGAAAAAACACTTTACTCACAGATCAATTTGCAATTGAAACTGATACAAACGTTGATAGTGCTTTATCAGTTGTTTCTATAAATGCAGTAGATGGAAATGAAGCTGATGGCTTCAAAGAAAACACAGGTATAACTTTAAGTCTTGACTATGAAGAATTAGATGAAATCATCTTCATTTTACAAGAAGCTAGTAACGCTCTTAAACGATCAGAAAATCGATAGATTAGGAGGTTAATAAATTGAATCTAACAATAGATGAACTAAAAGAAGCGTTATTAAACGCTGAATTAGCTGACTTGTTTCAAAAGGCTTATAAGCAAGGTGTTGAAGATTGTAGAGAAAGCATGAGATTTGAATTATCTCTACCATCAAACTTAAAAAAAGAACATGTAGCTCAAATATTTCAGTGTGAATTACCAACTGTAGAAAAGATCATACGCATGGATGGATTTCCTAAATGTCATGCACTAACAGCTCGTTATCCAAGAGATAAAGTGTTGGAATGGCGAGATAAAAATGTAATGTACATGAACTCACGTCTTGGTATCTATGTGAGTGAAAATGAAAGTCTCAGATTATTGAGAGCATAGGAGAGGCCAGGGCAAATGGCCTCGTCAAACTACCAATCTAGTAAAAGAGGTAGGGGCAAATCTACCTCTTGTCACTATATTAAGTTAACTTGGGAGAAATTTGTATTCCACTATGGAATTTATTCCGATTCAGAATATTTAGGAGGACTTTTTATGTTCGATGCACTTGAACACGGAAAAATGTTAAAACTCTTTCGCAAGAAAGCCAAAATGACTCAAGAGGATATCGCGGAAGAATTAAATATAACTCAATCATGCGTAAGTAAATATGAAAGTGGCAGGAAGGTATTGGACTTATCGACTTTTTTAAAGTGGATTAACATAACCAACTCGGAGATACCAGCCGCAGCAATGTTGTTCGGAATGGACACAGTGAATATGGTGACTCAGTTAATGCCGATGGTGCCAATGTTTATAGGAGGATTATTCAATTGGATGCTTTAAAACGAATCAACGACCAAATCATCAAAGAAAAGGCTTGTATTAATGACTTAATAAAAGAAATCGCTATGTATACACAAAATGGACGATACAAGTTAGCTGCTGAACGTGGTCGCGATATGCAAAACTCTATTATTCGTATTCAACAGTTAGAAGGTCAAAAAGGGTTGCACTTACTGGCTCTCAAATATGTAGGAAAAGGCATTAATGCAGAGGTGGTACCGAGACATGTTCAAGTTTAAAGCGTGGTGGAGGCTCACGTTAAAAGAGCGCTTAATATCAATCAGAAAGTGGTGAATAAGAATGTTCATTAGTGCAGGGGATTGGTTACATCTCAACAAGAAACAACGTAGATTATTGCTTGAAATGCATGCAAATAAAAAAGCTGCTTAATCAATGACGTGATTAAACAGCAACAACATATACAAGTTCATTATAACACACGGAGGTAATTAAATGAATATCGAACTAATCGCAAAAATCTGTCACAACGTGAACAAAGCTTACTGTGAAAGTCAAAATGATTTCTCACAATCTAGTTGGGAAGAGGCGCCAGAGTGGCAAAAGTCATCTGCAATCAGCGGAGTACAGTACCACCTAGAAAATGAAGTAACGCCTGAAATGTCCCATGAAAACTGGTTAAAACAAAAGCTAGATGAAGGTTGGGTTTATGGCAAAGAAAAAAATCCAGAGTTAAAAACTCATCCATGTATTATGCGTTACGATGAGTTGCCGAAGTACCAGCGTACAAAGGATGCGCTATTCAAATCAGTAGTCGATTCATTCAAATAAATTAAAGACGTTTGCGAGTCGAAACTCGCTCTCGTCAAGCAGTTTGTAAATGGTTGGTTAGCCGTTTCCTCTTTGGAATTTACAAGCTGCTTGATGGGAAAGCCCATCAAAAAATAAAAACGAAAGGGTTGATTTGTATGGATAAACGTATGACCGAACTTTTAGAACTAGCTTCCAAAGTGCCGCAAATTGTTCATTCATTAGGTATCAAATCAGTTATTAATTTGACTGTAAATGAGTTGTATGGCGTTGAGGTGCAGGTCTTAAACACCAATGAGCTCTTGAATCTTAATTGGGAGTTAGCCAGCTATAACCGAATTGTGGCAGAAGTAGAAGGTATCAAGTTTACCACTTGTTTAACTGAATTTGAAAAAGATCACTTATTCATACAGGAGGCGATAGCGTGAATTTATTAGTAGAAAATCCGATGGTGTTAGGCACTATCGAGCCAGTAAATCAAGTTCCAACATTTCGTTATATCGAAGAAGATTTTCGAGATGTATATGGCTCTCTAATTGTAAGTAATGACGATTATATGAAATTTCCAAATGGCGATGTAGTGCATTTCGACAACATTCACACGTATCTAGAAACATACTTCGGTGCAGCATTTTGTACAAAAAAATAAACCACTACTCGTAATAGTGGCTTAAACAAATCAAATATTTAGCGCAATTATAGCGCACTACAGGAGGAATTTCAATGAGTAACTTAGCAGAACAGTTTAATAATCCAACTGCCTACCAACAACCACAAGGTGGAGGGGTACTAGCTCAAGCTAGTTCCTCTCGTGAAATGGAAGAGGTCAAAGGTCAGATTTTCATGGCGAAGTCATATCCACGTAATTATTTTGAAGCTGAAAAACGTATTCAAGATGCTTGTAAACGTCCTTCGTTAGCTGGTACTTCTATGTACGCATACAATCGAGGAGCTACCAAGGTAGAAGGTGCTTCCATTCGATTAGCAGAGGTATTAGCACAAAATTGGGGTAATTTATCATACGGTATTCAAGAATTGGAACAACGCGAAGGTGAATCAGTAGCAAAAGCATTTTGTTGGGACTTAGAAACGAATGTACGTCAAGAAAAAGTATTTACAGTGAAGCATGTACGTAGTGCCAGAGGAAACTTAATACCGTTAAAAGATCCAAGAGATATTTATGAACGAGTTGCGAGTGATGGTGCGCGTCGACTACGTGCATGTATTTTAGGAGTTATTCCAGGTGATGTTGTTGAAATGGCTATTGAACAATGCAGATTAACACTATCTGGACAATCTGATAAACCCTTAAAAGAACGTGTAAGTGGAGCATTAGCTCACTTTAAGGAAAAGTACGGTGTTACTCAAGAAATGATAGAAGATCGCTTTGGTTATAGTGCTTCGTCATTTAGTGAATTTGATCTTGTTCAATTAACAAACATTCGAAATTCTATTAAAGACGGTATGTCTATCGTAGAAGATTGGTTCAACAAAGATATTGGTAAAAACCAATCAAGCGCATTAGGAGAAGATTTTAAAGCTCAAACAGAACCAAAAACAGAGGTGAAACCAGATGCACCAAACGACATTCCAATTGAACAGCCAGAACTACCACTCGAGTGAGGCCAACCGACATTACATGTCAGTATCGCAGTTTAAAAGCGCGATGGAGTGCGAAGCTAGAACATTTGCAGAGGTACGGGGAGAGTTTACTCGTCCCCCCTCTACAGCTCTAATGGTGGGATCCTATTTACATGCTGCTTTCGAAAGTAATGAAGCATTTGCTGAATTTAAGGAACTAAATCATAACAGCATTTACAACAATCGTGGCAACAAATATAAAGACTACGAAAAAGCTGACGACATGATTGAAACGATTAAAAATGACGAGTTTTGTATGTTCGCTTTACAAGGCGAAAAAGAAGTTATCTTCACAGGTGAGTTATTCGGTAATGAGTGGAAAATCAAAGTCGATAACATCAGTCATGAACGTGGATTTTTCAGTGATTTAAAGAGTACGCAGGAGCTTAGGAAACGGTACTGGAGCGAGAAATACAACACTTGGGTTTCGTTTGTACAAGCATTCGATTATGTGCTGCAGATGTGGGTGTATCGTGAAATCATTTATCAAAATACGGGCCGTTACTATGATCCATACATTGTTGCAGTCACTAAAGAATCGCCACCCGATAAAGCAGTTTTACACTTTGATTCAGGACGTTTCGACTTTGAAAAGGAATATGTTCAAACGATGTTACCAAGCATCGTAGAAGCGAAGTTAGGACGTAAAAATCCACATCGTTGTGATAAGTGCGAATACTGTCGGTCTTCAAAGAAGTTAGAAGGAACATTTGAAATTGAGTATCTACTAGAGTAGGTGGTGTAAATGAATGAATAACGTACCGCACAAAGTCCTTCTGCCTGCTTGGATATTCCAACAGGCGAAGGATAACGATGAAATAAGGCGTCTGGTGCTCGACTACATGCGTAGATACCCAAACTACAGAGTGTTAAAGGTTAGTGGTAATTTCGCAGTTTGTGAGAGGGAGCAAGGGCTTTTATAGGAGGTAACCATGATCAAATTACGTTTCAGGGTATGGTGTGCTGCACGCAATTTAAAAGCTAGTGATGTTCATAGGATGACTGGTATCTCATATCCAACATTAAGAGATTTATATTATGGGCGTTCGAAAAGTATAAAAATCAGTGATTTAGATACTTTATGTACGGTTTTAAAATGTGATATCAGCGATATTATACAGCACGAAAAAGCTTAAATAGCAGTAGCAAGGGCAACAGGCAAGATGATTTTTATTCCGTAGGAGGTTTTAAAAATGGGCAAAATTTTGAGATTCAAGGAAGAACCGACGTTATTAGATTTAGAGGGATTAAGTGTTAACGGTGCTACATTCATTAGGGACAAAGGGTTTTTCCAATCGACAGAAACTCTAATTATGAGAATTCCGCATACATTCCGTTTCTCCACTAGTTTAGAGGTTTACAAAGGAGACGAACATTGCGATTTAATATTGGTGCAATTTTTAACACGCGGCCCAGAATATTGGGAAATGGGAGATTCGTTCCGTCGAATTGGATTTAGAAACCCAGAGATTGAAACTCAATTCAAAGAGTTATGCGAAACATTGGTTACTAAAGGTTTGGCGTATTGGACAGAAGAACAATGACCAAATGTGGATTCTGTGAATAATTCTGTGGTTAAAAATTTGAATATTGCGAATATGGAGGGTTGAGGTATGAACAAATCCTTGAAATTAAAACTTGAACTAATTCGAAAAGAAGTTATTAGCGAAATTATCGCTCAAAAAACTAATCAACAACTAGATACAAATACAGCTTTTAAATTTATTAAAGAAATCAATAATGCGACTTATAAAGAGCCGCAATCTCTAGCAATAGAAGCTGTAATTCATGATAAGAAAGTTAGTGATTTATTTATCAATGGCACACCATTGCCATTTTAGGAGAGGTGAGGGCAAATGGGCATCATCCGAGTGGCTAAGAACAGCAACTATGTAGTGATGAATCGAACAGCATTGAACGACAACCGGCTATCTTGGAAAGCTAAAGGCATAATGGCATACATGCTTTCAATGCCAGATGATTGGGTGTTTTATATGGACGAGCTAATGACTCATTCAACTGATGGCAAGGCATCTTTCAGAGCAGGTTTCAACGAATTAAAGACATGTGGCTACATTGAACGAAAACCTATTCGTGAAGGGCAAAGAATTAAAGAATGGGAAACGATTGTTCATGAAGTGCCTATAAATTCTCTACTTACCGATTTTCAAGAAGTAGAAAAGCAAGAAGTAGAAAACCAAGAAGTAGGTTTTCAAGAAGTAGAAAATCGAACACTACTAAGTATTGATAATAACCAAGTATTGAATAAACCAAATACTGATAATAACCAAGTACTGAAAGAGAGAGAAGAGAGTCGGTCGGTCAATCCTTTCCTAGAGATAAAAAATTGTTTTGATTCAATAATCCGAATCAGTAACTTTACGGATCACCGAAAAATGGACAAACTTCTTGAATTGTATCCTGACCACTTACTGATTATCGAAGCCATTAAACTTACTGCTGATTTAGGTAAATCAAGTGTTGAGTACATCGAAGGGATACTACGTAATTGGTCATTAGAAAAAGGAGTAAATTCATACGCAGATTGGCAGGTGAAGGTTGATGAAAAGAATGGGCGACAGAATGGCAGCAGTCATGGAGGAGTTAAAGGCCAGAAGCCAATTGTGTTCGGAGACTACAGTAGTTGAGGAACCTAACTATAACTGTCCAAAGTGTAAGGATACTGGCAGTTACTTAGTCCGAAAAAAGAATGGCTACTATATCAGAGGCGTTGAAGTTGAGCAAGACTATTACGTCGAATGCGAATGTAGCAAGATGTTCAAGATTAATAGACTCATTAAATCTAGTGCAATTACAGAAGAATTTCAGAAAATGAGCTTCAAAAACTTCTCGACTGATGACGTCCATCCCAAAGTCGTTGAAATGAAAAGCAAGGCAAATCAATATTATGCAGCCTTTGATGATATTAGAGGTTTTAGACAGAACAGTATCATGCTTATCGGACAACCTGGTTGCGGAAAGACGCATCTATTGACCGCCATATCTAATTACTTGATGCATGCAAAACAAGTACCTGTCCTGTACTTTCCATACAAAGATGGCATGAACAATATCGCTGCTAATAACTTTGAGCGTAAAAACGAAATTATGGATCGGATGAAAGAGGTTGATGTCCTATTCATAGATGATTTATTCAAGCCGATTGGTGGCAAAGTCGATGTGAAACCGTGGCAGACAGAGGTCATCTTTGAAGTAGTCAACTATCGCTATTTGAACAACAAGCCGTTATTAATATCCAGCGAGTTATCACTGGACGACATGCTTTATATTGACGAGGCGCTAACGAGTCGATTGTTTGAAATGGCTCAAGATTTCACAGTAACGATTCCGAAAGACATGAAAGTGAACTACCGATTACGGAAGGTATTTGAACATAGATAGAGGGGCACACAGCCCCTTGATTGGAGGGCGAAGGGATGAATAGAAAATATCGATACTTTATTTCGTACTTTTACACAAGCGGTTTTGCGAACGCCGAAATTAGACGAGCAACACCAATAACTAGCATCGGTGACATTGTTGAGGTGTCTAAAGATATTGAACGAAATAATGCTTTTGCTGATGGATCAGTTGTAGTCATTAGTTATCAATTATTCGAGTGAAATGGAGGGTGATAGGATGTCGAACTCATTATGTTGTGAAGAGTGTGGTAAAACGCATTTTGAAGTACCAATCATTGAAAAACCATTACGTTTTTGTTCAGTAGTAAAGGTTTATGTATTAAATCAAAACAATCCTGATGGTCGGAAGCAGGACAACATCTGTATAGATTGCTTACAAAATGAAATAGAAGGATTAGTAGGGAGTGAATGAGTGATGAATCAAGAACAGTTGAATGCTATTAAAGAACGTGTGGCAAAGGCAACACCAGGGCCGTGGGAAAGTGAAGAAACAACAGAAGGGCATATCGATATATTCAATCCTAATCAAGATTATGCCATTTGCCAAACAGGGAATGAAACATACGATTGCTTAAATGATGGTGATACAGAATTTATTAAACATGCGATTACAGATGTGCCAAAGCTTGTTGCAGAGATTGAGAGGTTACGTAAAGCGCTTGAGCAAATCATGGAAGCCGAAGCGCCAAACATGGAAGGTTGGAAAACTGAGGTATACAAGATTGCGCGAGAGGCACTAGGTGGTGAAGCTGATGAATGAACAATATCTAATAGATCAGCTAGTGTTACACGTTGGCCTCTACAAGAAATACCAGTACAAAGAAAACGAAATAGGGTTTTATCAGAACTTAGAAGCTTTACGAGTGCTGAAAGGTCTTTGCACACAGGATGAGGCGTTAGATTATGCAATCTCTATTACAGAAGGGGTGAAGGCTGCGTGAGTGAAAGTTTAAAAAAATGTGAGGCTTGTGATGAAACATTCAGTTGGAATGATGAAGTGGTTCTTGTAAACGACGAAGTATACCACAAAGATTGTGTATCGCTTTATCCAACAGGATATTTTGCAATGTTGGATGGAGAGCCTTTAGGAGAAACGGAAAACGATGACGGAAGTAGCGCATATGAAGTTATGCACGAAGGTGAATACGAGGAGGAGTCGGCATGAGTAGAGAGATTAAATACTTTCCGATTCATGGGCATGAAGGATATTACGTTGATGTAAAAGGAAATGTTTATTCTCGTTGGGTAAATAAGGGTCTACATGGTTTAGTTCTTGAAAATAACTATAAAAAACTTAAACCAAAAGTAAACGCAAATAGTGGGCATCACTCTATTTCATTAGGTAGGAAACACCAAAAACTTATTCATAGGTTAGCTTACGAAGCCATTATAGGACCGATCCCAGAAGGTTTGGTTGTAAGGCATTTAAATGACATTCCTTCGGATAATCGAATAGAAAATCTAGCATTAGGGACACAATCTGACAACATGCTTGATTGCGTCAGAAATGGGCATCATGGCTCTGGAACTAAGATAACTTTTAAAGATTGCGAGAAAATTTGGAAGTTAAAAGAAACTCTAAGCTGGAAAGCGATAGCTGAGATATATGGAGCTTGTCCTTCAACAATAAGGAAACATGCTAACAAGTACAAAGAAATTAGGAGGAACAAGCTTGAACTCTATAAATCTAATCGGAAGGCTAACTAAAGATCCTGAGCTTATGTACACTCAATCAGGTATTGCAAGGGCACGTTTTACATTAGCTGTAAATCGAACTTTCAAAAGTCAGAATAACGAAAATGAAGCTGATTTTATCCAGATTGAAGCATGGAGAAAGACTGCTGAGAATGCTGCTAACTACTTAAGAAAAGGTAGTTTAACAGGGATAACTGGAGCTATACGCACTGGTTCGTATGAGAGAGACGGGCAAAGAATCTATTTTACGAACGTTGTAGCCGACAGCATCCAATTCTTAGAGCCAAGAAACAGCGCAGGAAGCTCACAGAGCACGCCAAACTATCAATCTAGTACAAATACAGGTGGAACGTATCAAAACCCACCACAGGGCAATTACGGCGGTAATAATAACCAGCCAAGTTATACGAGAGTGGATGAAGATCCATTTGCTCATAGTAAGGGGCCGATTGAGGTTAGTCAGGACGATTTGCCTTTCTAGAAAATAAATCGAGGTGATATACATGGTACCACTAAGAAAAATCACCAAGGCTAGAACAGCACGAGAGTTAGAACGATTGATTGAGGATGACAAGGAAAGAGGTTGGAAAGTAGGAAGTAGGGTTAATCATTTTCCGCATCATTCACGACCGTATCAAATACTAATGAAATTCGAAACAGATAAGGAGCATGTGAAATTATGAACTTAACTAAATTATTCAAAACACAGGCAGCGTTGGACGAGCACATCATGCAGGAGCATCCAGAACTACGAGGGCAGAACAATCTTGACTGGAAGCTGTTAGCGTTACAGGTTGAGCTAGGCGAATGTTCGAATGAATGGCGAGGGTTTAAGAAGTGGAGTAATGATCAGGACCCAAGGACATGTGTAAGTATAGACGTTTGTAAAAATTGTGGAGGTACGGGTATTCCATTAGGAAATATTGAGGGCGGAGTAGATTGTTGGAATTGCGGAGGAAGTGGAGAGATTACAAAAAATCCTCTCCTTGAAGAGTATGCAGATGTTCTTAGTTTTGTTTTATCTATCGGTAATGAAATGGACGGAAGTCTAGATTTAATTAGTTATTTATTATCTGAGGAATACAAGCAAGAAATACGATATGCCGAAATAGATGTATGTGATCAATTCAGAAAACTATTTAGAACAATATCACTGTTAGACATGCATAGAAACAGAGTGAATTTCGGTGAAGTACTAGCTGATTTGATGGGTTTAGGCAAAGTGCTAGGATTTACAACTGAACAAATTGAAACTGCTTACTATGCTAAGAATTCGGAGAATCATAGGAGACAAGAAAATGGGTATTAAAAAGTCTTTATTCAAATGCCAATGTGGTTGCAATGAAGACATACCTTATTCACCTAGACATGAATATCCATCGAGAAAACCAAGATATAAAGCAGGTCATGCACACAGAAACAAATTCTTTTTAAATCGAGACACGATTGAAATGGAATATCTAGCAGCTGGAAGTGGTATATCATTAGCCAATTCTTACGGAATATCCTCAGTAGCTGTTTATAACATGCTAAAGAAGATGAACATTGAATTACTTCCTAAAGATATCTTAGATAATCACAATCTCAGTATTGGTAGGAGTTGGGAGTTGTTTTGTCTACAGAAACTTGATGGTTCAGAGGATTTCTCAGGTAAAGACTGGAGATGCTCATTCGACTTAAGGTGGAACAATTTCAATATCGACATAAAAGTTTCGAACCCGGTAAATGTCGGTAAGTCCAAAGATCGTTCTGCATGGTCCTTTAATACAAAGGTTAAAGATGAAATTGATTACTTCTTATGCTTGGGGTTAAACGAAAAATCTGAATTAGAAAAAATGTTTTGGATTCCATCGGAAGATGTGAAGAAACAGACTACTATTCGTAGGAATGGTAATACAAAGTACGAAAAATATAAGACTAGTTTCAGTGAATTAAATAACTTGAGGGATTGAGGATTAAATACACGCTGCTGGTAGAACGGCATTAGGTTGTTTTATCAGCAGACTAATAAGAGTGCTAATAAGGATGTGGAAATAACGTGAAAAGGATTTTAAATTACGTGGGTAGCAAGTGGAACTTGGCCGAATGGATTGTAAGTCAAATGCCAGAACACAATGTGTATCTTGAAACGCACTTTGGTAGTGGTGCTGTGTTATTCAATAAGCAACCCTCAAAAATCGAAACAGCGAACGACATTGACTGCAATATTGTGAACCTATTCAAAGTCATTCGAGAACAACCTGAACAGCTGGCCAAACATATTCAACTCACTCCTTATTCGAGACAAGAATACATTTCTTCTTTTGAGGCTTTACAAGGCCAGTTAAGTGACTTAGAAAGAGCTAGAGTATTTCTTGTTCGTTGTTGGATGGCCCACGGAGGTAAAACAAGCGACCGTACAGGGTGGCGCCACAATGTAGACTCTACAACATTTAGTGCATTACCTGATTGGCGTAAGCTACCAGCTGTCGTTTTAGAAGCAACAGAACGATTACAAAATGTACAAATTGAAAATTTAGATGCAGCAACATTGATAGCTCGTTATAACAAGGAGGATTGTCTGATTTACAGTGATCCACCGTATTTATTGAGCACACGTACAAAACGACACTATGCTCATGAAATGACAAACGAACAACACGAAACATTACTATTGGCTCTAAATCAACATCGAGGGTTTGCCATGATTAGTGGCTATAACAGCGATATGTACAATGACATCTTACGAGGTTGGACAAGAATTTCAAAGATGGCCACAACCGAAGCTGCAAAAGAAAAATGTGAAAGTTTGTGGCTCAACCCTCAAATAATTGAGCGTGGATATATACAAGAAACACTTTTTGGAATTGTGTAGGAGGAAAACATGGGCAAAGCAAAATACGGAAACAAAAAAGTAGTACATGACGGAATTACATTCGATTCAGCGATAGAAGCAAGGTATTACGATCACTTGAAAAACCTACAAGCACAAGGCGTTGTGACAGCCTTTGAATTACAGCCAAGATTCGTATTGTTGCCTAAGTTCGAAAAGAACGGCAAGAAATATCGTGAGATAGGTTACAATGCAGATTTTACTGTTCATTATGCAGATGGTCGTACAGAAGTGGTTGATATTAAAGGAATGGTTACACAGCAATTTGAGTTAAGGAAGAAGTTATTTGAATATCGTTATCCGCATGAATTAAAGCTTCTAACGTATTCGAAGATTGATAGTGGTTGGATAACACATGATGAACTTAAAAAGGCTAGGAAAGCACGTAAAGAGGCTAAAGCAGGGTGATTAAATGAACGTAGTACGCAAGGAAGTTAAACAACGCAGAGCAAGGTTAGTTAATCAGCAGGACCACATAGCTTTCCTAAAATGCAAAGGGTGTCCGAAACGGCTTATGACCCTAGTAAGAAATGCAGAGGATGTAAGGTATATAGAGAACTTAGAAGCATCGGAAAAGAGCTTGAGCAGATTAGTCGTTTGCGTAGGTGGGCTAGGTAGTTAAGAAAAATTATGTATAAAAGGGATTGAAATAACTGCTAGGGATCAAAACGGGTTTTCAAAATCGAGTGTACAATTGGAAGTTTCCTTAGCAGTTATACAACCACTATTTACAAACTGAATTACTTTTATACAAGTATTTGAAAGTGTTTATGTAGGAGGTCAATTTATGTGTGAAAAAGTTTGTTGGACATGCGGACATTATGCTTTTGGTTGCTTTGTAACAGGTGAATACAACAATACAGTTAAAGTAAATGACACATGTGATAAATGGTGTCCAGAAGGCACAGAAGGAACTGTAACGGACTATGGTTACGATGATGGGAAAAATGAAGAGTGGTTAAAAGATGATATGTCTAATCTTTAATAGATAAATATTGTTCAGCAAGGGAGTTGGTAAATTTGGATTTCAAAATTATAAATGAACGTCAGATCATCTTGCAATTAGCTATGCAAGAGGCGTATAAAAAGCGTGATGAATGTCAACGAGATTTCGATAATTTAGACAAAAAACTAAGTATTATGACCGCTGATGGTTGTTCATTACCTGATAAAGATAAAGTTGTTGAATCTATGCTTTATTTGAAAGAGTGTCGAGATGGATGGCAAGAAACAATTGACCATATAAGACAATGGCAAGATGAATTGAAAAGTTAATCAACATTCTGTCGAAGTTACTTAACAATATGAGGAAATAAAAAAAGTTTGGTAGGAACATACCTGCCAAACTTTAAGGATTAGTTTGTTCGAGATTTTCTAAAGTAAAATTTCCCTAGAACAGCTATAACTATGACTATCCAAATTGGTTTATATGGCAAAACCATTACATTCCAAAAGATAGAAATGACATTAACCATACTTTCTAACGTAAAGGATAAATCGAACATAATTTACCTTCTTCCTTTTTAACCAAATTATAACATATTGATAGATTTAGAAAAGAAAAAGCCGCAGCGTCGTCACACGCTACAGCTCGAATTGGTTCATGCCCTTTTAAGACAATCTAGTAAAAGAAGTATATCACAACTTAGGAGGGCAAACCTAATGGGCAAACAAGGGCAAATTAAAGTAACAAAAGAGAATTTACTTCAGTGGATTGAAAATTATCGATGGATGGTTGAAACGATTGAGGAAGCAAGACAGCCAGTAGCAAAGGTTGATAACAACAGTTACATTGGTGCTAAAACAGCTATGTATGGTATTGAGGCAACATTACCAAAGGCTAGTGGAGGTACAAGCGATCCAGTATTTACAGAAGTACAACGTCGTGTATATTCGCTAAATTATCGCATTAAGGAATATGAGCATAAGATTGCGGAAGTGCAGAACCGCATTCCATTTGTAGAAGGGGATAGAGAGGTTGAAGTGCTTCATAGATTACTGGATGGGGATAGTATGCGTGCTATTGGAAAGCATATGAGATTATCTAGTACGACTATTTTTAGAGTGAGAAATAATATTTTGAGTCAGATGATGAAGTAGCCAATGGGCTACTTCTTTTCGTATGTTCAACAATCAGGTCAGATTGTGGAATAACTACAATTAAAATTTTACACTCAAAAGTAGTAGTTACATATATTGCCACTTTTTGTTTGCTTACAATTGGTAAATAGTGTATTATGTAGTAAGTAGTAAGTAGTAAGTAGAATTTTTATTTTAGGAGGAACATAAATGCAGGAAAACTTGATTAGTGATGAATTTATTTTATTGACCAAGGGACGAAAGATGAAATTTTCTTTTATCGGAAGGAGACGTGTGCAGCAAATGTATGCAATAGGTGGATTGTTTATGGATCTTCTTATATCAGATTTCATAGGTTTTGATGATAAAGGTAAAATTATCATTAAAAATCGAACAGTAAACATTAAACATGCACCTGCAAAAAGGCTATATTCTCTTATTCAGGCTACAAAACCCTTGACGTTTAAAAAGTGGATGAGCAAATTTAATATTCCTTCAAAAGAGAGAAAATACATCTATAATGGGTTTAATAACACTTTGGGCAATATCCCTGTATTACAACAAAAAACAGTTGAAAAGATACGAGCAGAACTACTTGAAGAAGGTACTGTTAGTGAGGAGACAGTTGCTTTGACCTTGTTGCTATCAGCTAGTAAAACAATAAAGGATTATTTTTCGAAGTTTGAAATCAATCAGTTAAATAATCGAATTGATGAATTTCAAAAAATGTACCCTTCCCGTTGGAAGGACATTCAACGTATTAATAAAGAAATAGAAAACATGGATATAATTATTCTTACTTCAGCAATACTCGTTTAGAGAGAGGTTATTTATATGGGACGTAGACGCTCAGACGAAGTAATTTTCAATTCCGATTATGTTAGCATCAGTGAGCTAGTTCGCATTACTGGAATAAGGTACAGCACAATCAAATATTATACTGAAGAGGGGATGGTTCCTTTTGAACAAGAGGAATTCAATCTTACACGACGTTATCCTAGGGTTATGGCTGTTGAACGATTAAATGAAATTTCTACATTAAGAAAAAGAGGTTTTTCGATACCAAAGGTAAAGGAATTACTTTCCATAGATTATTGATTTCCATGTGGAGAAAGTAGGGGTATAAAAATTTAAAATAAAAGGGTATTCCATTAAAGGGCGCAATTGTGGAACAAAAGGAACAAATGAAACAGACGTAACAAAAAGAACAAATGTAAAACATGTACGATAGTTTGTGAATAAAAATTTGTATTGTAAACTCGGAGGTAGGTTCGGTGCGGTAAAGGTTTCCTCCCTTGGTATTTATAAAAAACTAAATATTAGGGAAAGACAGACCGACGACCGACCCGCGCCGAGCAAATTCGTTCGGGGCAAGACATACATGGCCGGCCCATATTTTTTAAGGGATTAGGTATCTTAATTAATATAAAAGGCTAAAAATCGAAAGAAGGAGTGGTTTTTATGTGAACTTCGTCCACTTTCCATAATTCAGTCAAACTTACTAAACGTGCACGGAAATGCACGAAAACAATTCGATTACGATAATAACGTGGTGTAGCTCTACCACGGTTGCTAGAAGTGAGCTAACTCGACATTTTTACCACAATAGAATAATAGACGAATGAAAAAAGCCTTCATCCAGCGCAGGGATGGGGGCTTTTATTATGAGAGGAGAAAGGTTATGGATCCGAAAATCGAAAACAACTTTATGTACCATGCACCTAAAGAAGGGCAACCAGAAAAGTATGAAGCTATTCGTGAAAAGGCAAAAGAGCTTGCTTACTTGATTGAGGAAGTGTGTCCAAACAGCCGAGAGAAGTCAGTTGCTGTGACAAATCTTGAAACTGCTGTTATGTGGGCTAACGCTTCAATTGCACGTAATTAAGAGCCCTACAAGGGCTTTTTCTTTTACTTTGAAAACTGTATCAAACAGCCATACAAATACAAATAACATGGTCAGTCGTGAGTGGACAGTAGGGTGGGGCGTTTTTACGGCAATAAGCGCACTGGCTATATAGGGTAGAGTTTGGTGTGGTTTTGAGAGTGGAATTTGTAGAAAATTATTCCATTATTAAACCTTTTGAATTATGATTTGTTGAGAGGTGACAGATATGGAAACAGAAAAACAAACAGAAAATAAAAAGAAGCGCATGGATGAAAAAGATTGGAAATGGCTTACCGCAATTCTAATCGGGGTTATTATTTTAATTCTGACTTTAAGATTGGGGGATAACTTAGAAGTAATAAATTTGTTTTCTTTTATTTCAAGCGCAGCATCAATAGTACTAGCATTAGTAGCTATTAATATTTCATTGAAACAAGATAGTGACAATAGGGTTGTTAATGAAAATGTTAAATCAATATTACATGGTATTGTTTCTGATGTTGGTATAGTGAAAACTTCAGTTGAAAAAATCACGGGTAATGATATTGATACAATAGCTCAGGATACTTTAGAAACAATAACTGCAATGGATGAACAACCTACTTATTCTGCTGAAGAAGCGAAAGAGCTTGTTCAGGAAGCAATAAACAATTTTAGTGAAAATGTTAAAACAAAAGTGGAAAAAGTTGGTAATAACAATTCTTTATATAATGGACTAAAAAATTATATAGAGGTCATGAATAAAATTAACGAAATTTTAAATGAAGAAAATGGTGAATTCAAAAGTACAAAATATATTCAGAGTGAACTTTTAAAAAGACATGGTATTGCGCTTACAACATCAGAGGTTATGAAAGTTATGAGCAATAGATTTTAATATTAGGTTTACTCAAAAAAGATGTCATTTAGACGTCTTTTTTTATTATACAAAGCAACTAGCATAATGGGGTGATGCCATTGGATATCGTAGTTACGATTCCTAAGAGTGAATACAGAAATGATGATAGAGAAACCGTTGTTTATCAACAAGGTGATTACGAACAGTTTTGGCAACTGACAAGACGACCTAAAAACTTAAACATGGGCGATAGAGTGTATTTTGTGAAACACGGATACATTGAATCATCAATGAAAGTAAAACGAATTGAAGTAAAGGCAACTGCTACATGTGAAGTTACTAGTCGCATATGGAATGGTTGTCTTATTTTTATGGACGATTTAAGACATGAACAGTTAGAACAAGTAAGAGGCTTTCAGGGCTTCAGGTATAGGTGGTGGTGATCATGAAATATGGCTAATTGGGATGAAATTAAACAGGAGTGGGAAACCACAAAGATTACACTAGCTGATCTTGCTGAAAAGCATGGGATAAAGCTTGGTACATTAAAGAGTCGAAAGAGCCGTGAAAAATGGTCGAGGGATGCAACTGAAAAGGATGCAACCAAAATGAAGAAGGTTGCAACCGTAAAAGAGGATGCATCTAAAGATGAAATTGTCTATTTTACTGATGAAGACGATAATGGCTTAAATGATAAGCAACAGCTATTTGTCGCTTATTACGTGAAGTGTTGGAATGCTACTAAGGCATATCAAAAAGTTTATGGGTGTGCTTATACAACTGCAATGGTTGAGGGAAGTAAACACCTAAGAAACCCTAAGATTCGGGAAGAAATCATTAAGGTTCGTGATGGATTGACTGAGGATGCATTACTCGACAAACGTACATTAATCCAAAAGTGGATAGACATCGCCTTTGCTGACATCAAAGACTACATGAAGTTTGGCAGACAGGAAGAAGTAGTGTACAACGAGGATGGTCAACCAGAGCTTGATATGAACGGCAATGTTAAAACTTACGCATTCAATTACGTGCATCTGAATGAATCTGCTGAAATAGATGGCTCACTTGTTACAGAGGTTAAGCAAGGAAAGGACGGCATAACCGTCAAACTTGCTGACAAAATGAAAGCACTTGAGTTCTTGTCGAAACATATGGACTTACTTAACGAAAATGAGCGTAAGCAACTACAGAATGAACAATTGAAGTGTTCTAATGAAGCTAAACGCATCGAAATAGAACAATACAAAAAAGACAATGTAGTTGGTTCAGAGGATAATAAATACGCCTATATGACACCAGAACAGCGTCGAGAAGCGATAGAGCGATTGAAAGGGATGACGAAACAATGAATGCTGAACAAGCCGAAATTGAATTACTAGACGCACTCATTGAGGAACGAAAATATCTTTCAAGACAATCGTTTTGGGAGTATTGCAAGACTAGGGCACCTGATTTCTACATTGATGGCAGGACGCACCTAGAAAAGATTTGTGAAACGTTACAATCGCTTTATGAGGGGCGTTTGCTTAATGAAGATGGTATACCCTACGAAAACATGATTATGAACATACCGCCTCGGCATGGTAAGTCACGAACCCTCATTCATTTCTGCGAGTGGGTGCTAGGAGATCGGCAAGAAAACCGTATTATTACTGTGTCCTATAATGAGGATTTAGCTACAGCTTTTAGTCGTTATACTCGTGATGGTATTAGTGAGGAGAAAGTTTACCCTCATGAAGTTGTTTATAGTGATATATTTCCTGGTGTAAAGATAAAAAAAGGTGATTCATCTTATCGGCAGTGGGCGCTTGAAGGACAACATTTTAATTACAAGGGCGCTGGGCTTGGAGGTTCTATCACTGGTAAGGGTGGTAACATCCTAATCGTTGATGATCCAATAAAAAATGCTGCTGAAGCTCAAAACGAAAATGCACTAGATAAACAATGGCAATTCTTCGTTGATACGTTTATCTCACGACAAGAACAAACGGACCAATCAATCAAAATCGTCAACATGACTAGATGGAGTAAAAAGGACATTTGTGGCCGTATTCTCGAAAGTAAACGAGCTGATGAATGGTATGTTTTGATGATGCCAGCAATGGATGAGGAAGGTAATATGCTATGTCCTGAATTACTGAATAGAAAGAACTTCGATGCCTTATCCGACTTTATGGACGAGGCTATTTTAAATGCTAACTATTATCAGCGACCATTAGACCTTAAAGGACGACTGTACAAAGCATTCAAAACGTATGACGGTGACTTACCTACGTTTAAATCTATTCAGAACTACACAGATACAGCAGATACAGGAGATGACTACTTATGTAGTATTGTCTACGGCGTTACGTTTGATAACGAAGCCTATGTACTTGATGTTTTATATACGAAAGCACCGATGGAAGAAACAGAGCCAGCTACAGCTAAAATGTTATATGAAAATAAAGTTAACCACGCTTACATCGAATCAAACGGTGGCGGGCGTGGTTTTGCACGTTCTGTAGAGAAAGAATTGATGGAGAAACATAATAGCAATTACACATATATAGAGCCGTTCCATCAATCAAATAACAAAATAGCTCGTATCTTATCAAACTCAACATGGGTGATGAATCACATTTACTTCCCGATTAACTGGAAAGATAAATGGTCTGATTACTACAAAGCAATGAACGAGTATCAACGAGAAGGGCAAAACAAAAACGATGACGCACCGGATGCAACAACTGGTATTGCTGAAAAAATAGGTTTAGGAGATACATTCAGTTTTGACTAGAAAGAGGTGAGAATATGAGCTTTTTCCCTTACCAAGGAGCTGTGACAGACACAGATATCATCAACGAAAACATAACAGCTGGTGCAAATGATGTCATAACAGATATTAAATGGCTTGAAAACGAGATTAATAAGTTTAAAAAGTCAGAGAAGCGAAAGTGGATGCTGATTGGCGAGGCCTATTACGAAGGTGAACAAGATATTCTAAAGCGTAAACGTTGGGTTATTGGTAAAGATGGAAGGTTAGAGGTAAATGATAACCTGCCAAACAACAAGGTACTAGATAACCAGTATGCCAAACTTGTTGATCAAAAAGTAAATTATCAACTGGGTAAACCAATAACAATTGAAACTGAAAATGATGAATACTTAAAGAAATTACAAGACATTTTCAATAAACGATTCCACCGCACATTAAGAAGCATTGGACAAGATGCACTGAACGGTGGTATTGGATGGCTTTATCCGTATTATAATGAAAATGGTGAGTTTGCTATAAAACGCTTTTCTCCACACGAAATCATTCCGTATTGGAAGGATTCAGAACAAACAATTCTAGACTTTGCAATTCGCTTATACTCCGTAAAAGAGTATGAGGGTGATAGAGAATTTATAGTGGAAAAGGTGGAGGTTTATAGCACTAATGGAGTGGAACATTATCAGTGGTTTGCAGGGCATCTTGTAAAAGATGTAACAAAAGTAACGTCATCTTATATCCATATTAATGATGGTGAAAATGAATTTAGTATGAATTGGCAACGGACACCGTTGTTACCATTTAAATTTAATAACAAGGAAATACCTTTGATAAAACGTGTTAAATCCCTTCAAGACGGTATTAACGTCATGTTAAGTGACTTTGAAAATAATATGCAAGAAGATGCCCGCAATACAATGTTGGTGTTGTATAACTATGGTGGACAAAATTTAGGTGAGTTTAGGCGTAATCTATCACAGTATGGTGTTGTAAAAATAAATCGCAATAAGGATAACCAGGGCGGTGTAGAAACATTAACAGTTGAAGTTAACCCAGAGAACTATAAGGTGATTCTGTCTTTATTTAAAAAGGCGCTCATTGAAAATGGCCGTGGCTATGATGCAAAAGATGAACGCATGGCTAACAATCCTAACCAAATGAATATCCAGTCTATGTACAGCGATATTGAACTTGATGCAAATGGTATTGAGACAGAGTTTCAAGCATCCTTTGAGGAATTATTATGGTTTGTTAATCAACATTTAGCTAATACAGGCCAAGGAGACTTTGAAGGTGAAGAAGTTAATATTGTGTTTAACCGCGATATCTTAATCAATGAAAAAGAAGTCGTTGAGGTATTAGAGAAATCACCTTACTTATCAGAAGAAACAAAGATTGCCCAACATCCATATGTAAAAGACGTGCAACTAGAATTAGAACGCAAGAAGAAGGAACAGCAAGAGCAAATGGATTTAATGGATAATTACGAAACGACCTTTAACAAGAAGTTAAATGGTGGTGATGGCAATGGCGAAGAAATCTCGTAATTACTGGCGTCGCCGTTTTGAGCAATTAGAAGAAGCCCAGCATAATCGCAGCATCTTTTATTATGAGGACCTGCGAAAAGCTTATATCGAAACTATGAACGACATAGAAGTTGATATTTTAAAGTGGTATAACCGTTTTGCTGCTAACAACGAAATCACATTTGATGAAGCTAAACTTTTACTAAAATCAGATGAACTTCGTGAGTTCCGTTGGACTGTCGATGAATACATCGAATACGGTAAAAAGAATGCACTCAACCAACAATGGATGAAACAGCTCGAAAACGCTTCTTCTCGTGTCCATATAAGCCGTTTAGAGAGTTTGCAGTTACAATTACAGCAACATGTAGAAAAACTGTATGGTGGGCAAATTGAGGGTTTTGAACAATTGATGAAAGAGACATATCAAACACAGTACTATCACACAGCATTCGAGGTGCAGAAAGCTTTCGAAATTGGGTTTACATTACAAGCACTGGATGAAACGAGGTTAACGAAAGTAATTAGCAAGCCGTGGACTGCTGATGGTCGTACATTTAGTCAAAAGATATGGCGAGATCGAAATGTGTTGTTAGATACATTGCATAAAGAGCTTATCCAATCAATAGCGAGAGGTGAAGCTCCTACTCGTATGATTTCAGCAATCACAAGAAAAATGAATACCTCACGCTCCAACGCTGCTCGTCTAGTTATGACCGAGTCGGCGTTTTTTAGTGCTGTTGCTCAAAAGGATGTATTCGGTGAGCTTGATGTTGAGCGTTATGAAATCATCGCAACTTTAGATCATAAAACAAGTAGCATATGCCAATCAATGGACGGTAAGGTATTTAAGGTGACAGATTTTGAGGCTGGTGTAACAGCGAATCCGTTTCATCCTCGATGTAGAACGACAACAGCACCGTATTTTGCTGACGAGTTCGATATTAGTGAACGTGCTGCAAGAGATGCTGATGGTAAAGTGTACTATGTGCCGTCTGATATGAAATATCATGAATGGAAAGAAAGGTTTATCTTAAATGATAAATCTGTTATCTCTAAAAGAAAAATTCTAGATGAATCGAATGAACGTCATCGTAAAGTGTATCCAGTCAAACAATCCAATGTAAATTGGCGAAATTATTTAAATGTAAACCAAGTGGGTAGTGATCTTTTAAACGAGATTCATAGTGAATTGAATGGATTTATGAATACCAAGCGAAAAGAAAAAATGTACTTAATAAATAAAGAAAAAAATTCGATTGAAGCCTCTTTAGTAGGGTCCGATATTAATAGAGTGGATTTAACAAAAGAAATAAATGATGTTTTAGAAAAAAGCCCGCAAAACAGTATAATATTTACACATGTTCATCCAAGTCCAACCTCATTTTCAAGTCATGATTTATTTTTAATGGTAAAATACAAGTCTGTAGCTGCATATACTTTGGAATGTGCGAATGGAGATAAGTATATTTTAGATAGAGGGAATTATAAGAGTTCTATGTTTAAAAATATATTTTTTGCAAATGAGTATGATAAAATTAAGCGTCAAGTTGCAAAAAGCTTCCCTGAATTAGATGATCCTCAAAAAATTTATGAAGTTTGGGATTCATTTATATATGAGGTTAATAAAAAGTTTGCCGAAAAAAATAATATGATTTTCAAGAAAGTTGAGTGATTCAAATGAAAGAAATATTGATGAATTTGGATTTACCTGATTTGTACAAGGAAAACTTATTTGAATATGTCCCAACCCTCGATGGCGTACCTGATTATATTGATTTAATTCCAAGAGGATACACGATGGGGAAATGTCAAAAGCTACACAAACTTGTGAGTATTGAGAGCATGAAATACCATTTGAATGAAGCTATTCAAGACGGTGAACTTAACGATGATGAAATGATTGAAGCAAATAAACTGATTCAAGAAGCCATTCAAGAATATAATGAAATGAGCACTTAGCCTCCTAATTGAGAGAGCTGAGTGTTTTTTATTTTCAGTGAACTACGTAAAGTTTGTCATAATCGTCTTTTTCGAGCTTGTAGACGTTAAAGAACAAGCTTCCAAACCTATCGTGCCGTTGCACGTAAAACACGAATTAGGAGGCTAATCAGATGAAAAAAGAAGATTTAATTGCAATGGGGTTAAGCGAGGAGCAAGCTGAGGCTGTTGTTGGTAAATACGGAACAATGATTCCTAAAGAGCGCTTTGATGAGGTCAACAAGGCAAAGAAAACGCTCGAAGAACAAGTAAAAACTCATGAAACTCAGTTGAAGGATTTACAAGACAAGGCCAAAGGTAATGATGATCTACAAAAGACAATAACTGATTTGCAACTGGCTAACGAAACAGCTAAAACGGAATACGAGCAACAATTGAAAAATGAACGTATGAATGCAGCGCTAAAATTGTCATTACACAGCAAAGTACATGATGTTGATTTAGTTGCTGGCCTCATCGATAAAACAACAATTGAATTAAGCGAAGATGGAAAAGTAACAAAAGGACTTGAGGAGCAACTTAAAACGTTGCAAGAATCGAAGTCCTTTTTATTTGTGCCAGAAAAGCAACCACCGACATTTAAAGGATGGAATCCTGCTGGAGGTGCAGACAATGGTGCAGGAGCAAGTGATATAGGCTCTAACTTCGCAAAAATGGCGAATGAAAAAGGCGCAAGTGATACAACTAACAACCCTTGGGACTAAACAATAAGGAGGGCTATATATGCCATATGTAAAACCAATTGAAAAATTTCAACGTGTTAACTTCTTAGCATCATCAAAAGTACAAGCATTTACGTATTTAGTGAGTGATGTAGGTGTAACAGCAGATGTGAATGGAAAGAAAATCGTAAAGGCGGGTACTATCTTACCTAAAAATGATGCTACAGCAGAAGGTATCTTATATACCGATGTCGATGTAACAAATGGACCACAACCTGGTTCATTGATTGTTGAAGCCTATATTTTAGAAGATCGTCTACCTGTTGCTCCAGATGCAGCAGCAAAAACAGCATTAAAAGAAATTAAATTCCGATAATTGGAGGGAAAACAATATGCCAGACATTTTAGAGTTATTTGGTCAAAAAACAGTACTAGATTACATGAAGGAACGAAAATATCAAAGCTATGGTGTGGGAGAAGCTCTTTTCCCGGAAGTTAAACACGACACACTAGAATTCGAGTATCTTGTAGGAGCAAATGAATTACCTGTTATTGCTAAGGTACACTCTTTTGATACAGAGGCAGAAATCGGTTCAGTTGAGGCTGCTAAACAGGTGTTAGAGGCTGCTTACATTAAGAAAAAGTATCAAATTACTGAAAAGGATTTGATTGCATTACAATTCCCACGAACAGCGCAGGAGCAACAATACCTGATGCAACGTGTGTTTAATTTAATTGATAAAGCAGCTAATGATGTTCGCGCTAGCGTTGAATTAATGCGTATGCAAGCTTTGAGCACAGGAGAATTGAAACTAGCGTTGAATACAGCCGATGGCAAGCCAAAGACTCTTACAGTTGGTTACGGAGTACCTGCAGACCACAAAGAGGCACTTGCTGGAACTGATCAATGGGGAACTGGCACAGAGGATATTTTAGGAGATTTAGAGCGTTGGTCTGATTCGCTAGATATTACACCAACTCGTGCGTTAACATCGAAAAAAATCGCTGCTCTAATTTTGCGTAATCCAAAGATTATTGGTTATTTATATGGTGCTGGTTCTGCTCGTGTGGCAAACTTAACGGATTTAAATGCTTTCTTTACACAACAAGGCTTACCTACTATTGCTGTGTATGAATCTAATTCAAACACAAAATATCGCGAGCAAAACGCTGATGGGACATACACAACAAAGAGTTACTTCCCAGATAATAAATTCGTAATGTTTGGCGACGGTCCACTTGGTGAATCGTTATATGGCCCAACACCAGAAGAATCACGCCTTATCCGTAGTGGTTCTGATGTTGAAATGACTACCATCGGCAAAGTAATTGGAATGGTGTATGAAGAAGGTAAAGATCCTGTTTCAACATGGGCAAAGGCAGCAGCTACAGCAATCCCATCATTCCCAGAAGCACAGAATGTATTCCAAGCACAACCGATTGCATAAGGAGGCTATTTAGAATGGCAAACATTAAAGTAAAAGTTAAAAATGGCGCTTTCCCTATACGTTATAAGGGAGAGCGTTATTTAGTTGGTGAAGAATTGACGATTGACGATAAACATTTGAACGAATCAATGATGGAACGATTAGAAGAACCGAAGAAGGCTGCACAATCAAGTAAAACGTCTGAAAGCGAGTGATTCGTATGTATTTAGATGTAGTAATGCGTCTATCTGCTCTTGGAGTGACTTTATCTAGTGCTCCAAGTAGTTCAGACGATATGTTGTTGAAGCATGCTATTGATAAAGTAACTAGTCACATCAAGAACCAAACAAATTTATCAGTGGTTCCTAGAGGCTTAAACGAAATAGCTATTGATATGGTAGTAGGAGAGTTTTTACTTACTAAAAAATCGATGGGCTTACTGGATGTCGAAACACTGAACTTTGAATCAGTTGCTAAACAAGTGCAAGACGGCGATACAAATGTAGTATTTGCTATTGAAGCAAATAGAACGCCTGAAGCTCAGTTCGAAGCGTTTATTTTATACCTTAAACATAGCAATACAGACTTTGTGAAGTATAGGGTGCTTACATGGTAAGTGCACGTAGAAAGGCTGTAGAATCATTGTACAAAGGATTGTGCACAGTGAAAGTTTGGCAAGAGGTTGAAGATCCTGTTACTCATGCAACTACGCATAAAGAAGTAACTATGTTAAGTGACCAAAAATGCAAGCTTTCATATGAAAAGCAAACATCAACTACTCCAACAGGTGGTCCAGCAGTGATTGCTCAGACTACTAAACTATTTATTGCGCCTGAATTAGATATACCGGCAGGCTCAAAGATTATTGTGACACAGCATAGTAAAACTGTTGAATACACAAGAAGTGGCGAACCTGCTATTTATACAGATCATCAAGAGATAATGCTTGAAGCATTTGAGAGGTACGCGTAATGGGTAGAGGTGGGCGCGTTGATTTAAGGCAATTGAAAGCATTTGAAAGAAAGTTGGCTAAGTTAGCAACTGCTGATTACGAAAAGTTCTGTGAGGATTGCGCGAAAGAATTAGCTGCAAGGTTGTTAGGCAAAGTGATTCGACGCACACCAGTAGCGAAAGTAGATGGAGGAACTTTACGACGTGGATGGACTATTGGACAAGTAAAAAAGAGTGGTTCTGTTTACGAAATAGAGGTTATTAATCCAGTAGAATACGCTCAATACGTTGAGTTTGGTCATCGAACATCTAATCACCAAGGTTGGGTTCCTGGTCGTTTCATGATGACCATAAGCGCTGACCAAGTAGAACAACAAGCACCAACAATACTTCAAAAAAAGCTATATACAATGCTAAAGGAGGCTTTCAATGGAGATTAATGATATTCAAAATGCTATATCTGTTAAGCTTCATGAAAGCTTTGGCAGTGGCTATAAAAAATATATAGATGAAGTACCGCAGGGGTTTAAAACTCCTGCTTTTTTAATTCAATTTTTGAACCTTGAGCATATAAGACAAATCGGTGGCAGATGGAAGGTAACAACATTTTTTAACGTACAGTATTTCCCTAAAACCGGCTTATCCGATGCGTCAAACATGACATTGAAGGTACAACAAGCACTAAAAGAAATAACGCTGTTAAATGGCTCACTGATGCTAGGTAATGGTGCTAACAGTGAGGTAGTAGATGGCATCGGCCATAATTTCATTCGTTTCAATTTCCTTTTGCAAGAAGTAGAAGAAAAGATTTTTATGGGCTCATTAGAACAATACATTAACAAGCAAAGGGTGATTCCTAGTGGCTAAAACTAACGATATTCTAGACAAAGTTGAGCCTGTGACAAGTGATGCTGTAACAGCTAATCTTCCAAAGTTCACAAAGGTTCAATTAGTCCAAAGCCAAAAATATGTCCATCGTCGTGATGCTTTAAATGCGTTGCTAGAGGACGACAAAACATACGCATTCACCGAAGTGGATGGCATTCTAAAGAAATTCGACAAAGGGGGTAAATAACGTGGCATTAGGTGGAGGATTTTGGTTAACACAAAATAAAGTCTTACCTGGTACGTATCATAATTTTATTAGTAAACCACGAGCATTCATAAATTTATCTGACCGTGGTTATGCAGCATTGCCCATTGCTCTAGATTGGGGAATGGATGATGAAGTAATGACCGTATCGAAAGAGGATTTACAGAAAGACTCGTTGAAAATTTTCGGTTATGAATACACACATCCAAAGTTAAAAGGAATACGAGATTTATTTAAAGGTGCACTTACAGTATTCTTTAGCAAATTGAATCTAGGTGGCGCCAAGGGTACAAATGAATTTGCTACAGCTAAATATAAAGGGATACGAGGTAATGATATTACTATCGTTATTCAATCGAATGTAGATGAACCGACAAAATGGGACGTAAAAACGCTTATTGCAGGCACTTTAATTGATGAACAGAATGCGATTTCAACTGCTGCTGATTTAAAACCAAATGATTTTGTTGATTTCAAAAAAGATGCAACATTAGCTGCTACTGCAGGTACACCATTAGCAGGCGGTGATAATGGAGCAACAGCATTAACAGCAGGTACACCTCATCAATTGGCTTTAGATGAATTAGAAGCATATGGATTTAATACGCTGGGCTGTTTATCAGAAGAACCCACTATTAAATCGTTATATATGGAATACACAAAACGTATTCGTGATGAGGTAGGCGGTAAATTCCAATTAATCGGTCACAAGCTAGGGAAAGCTGATCATGAAGGTATCATTGATGTTCAAAATGATGCGATTGGAGATGATGAGGAAGTATTTGGCGCTGTTTATTGGGTTACAGGCGTACAGGCCGGCGTTGCTGTTAATCAATCCAATACAAACCGTACTTACGATGGTGAACATAAACTGGATATGTCTGAAACGAAAACACAACCTCAATTAACCATTCTATTGAACACAGGTAAATACGTGTTCCATCGTGTGGGTGATGACTTCAATGTGTTAGAAGATGTTAATACATTTACATCGTTCAGAGTTGATAAAAACGAAGATTTTTCATTCAACCAGACAATACGAGTTCTAGATCAATTAGCAATCGATACAGCGCATTTATTTAATACGCGTTATTTAGGGAAAGTTCCGAACGATGACGATGGCCGTATTTCTCTATGGAATGATATTGGTAAACATCGTGGGGAAATGCAACGTATTCGAGCTATCCAAAACTACGATAAAGATAAGCTATTCGTAGGTCAAGGCGAATCGAAACGAGCTGTAGTTATACAAGAAGAAGTAATCAATACATTAACGATGTCACAGCTTTATGTGACAACGACAGTAGCATAAAGGAGGTAATTGCATTGAATTTAAATCAAATCTTAATTCCGCTAGATTTGCAGTATTTTGCAGATGCTACCATGCATGCTCGTGATGCTATTCATGGTGCTCAAGGTGTAGCATGGGTGACAATTGATGGGAATCGTTATAAATTTGCTCAATTGATCAATATAGAGGCTAGGTCAGACAAAACGAAAACTCAAATTCCTATTATGGGACAAGTGGCAAAGGGGAATAAGGCTACTGGTATTGAAAATACAGGTAGTGCAACATTTTACTTCAACACATCTATCTTTAGAAAAATGCTGAAACATTATCAAGATACTGGAGAAGACACTTATTTTGATATCCAATTGACAAATGAAGATCGTTCCTCTCAAGCCGGGCGCCAAACAACCATTTTGATTGATTGCAATATAGATGGAGGCATTGTTGCAGCATTGGATGCTGATGCCGAATATTTAGAGGATTCTTTCGACTTCACTTTCGAACGATTCGAAATGCCGCAGGAATTTACAATGTTGCCAGAAATGCTTTAAGACTAGAGCTCACAATGTGGGCTCTTTTTAATTATTAAAAATAACAAAGAAAAGGTGATTATATATGTCAAATTTAACAGCTTTCTTCGCACATAACAAAAAAGGAAATGAAAATATTAAACGTGCTATTTCAAAGAAATTCATAGATGAACAAGGTAAACCCATTGAATGGGAGTTTGCACCTGTTTCACCAGAACGTGATACTGAATTAAAGTCTGAATCAACAAAACGTTCTATGATTACACAAGGGAAACGTAAAGGGCAATATAATACTGATTTTGACCATTTTAAATACCAACGTCTGTTAACAGTTGAATCTATTGTTTTTCCAAATTTAAAAGATAAAGAGCTGCAGGATTCATATGGCGTAATGGGTGCTGATGCATTACTAGGAAAAATGCTAACAATTGGTGAAATGGCAGATGCCTCGGCGGCAGCGCAAGAAGTCAACGGCTATGAAGCAGAACTTGAGGACTTGGTGGAAGAAGTAAAAAACTAATTGAGGACGGTGATGGTGACGCAAATATAATGCACTGGTGGGTGCAAAAGATGCGTCGCCTGCCGTCAGAGTATATATATCTGCCTATTACTGACAAAGCATGTATCATTGCTTCTGTCCAAGTCAAGATTGATGAAGATAAGAAGGCTGAACGTGAAGCTAAACGAGGAGCCAAAGGAAGAAGAAAAAGGTAGAGATATGAAATAGTATTAGAATTCCCTCTATTATCCATGTATAGTTATATTAGTACATAAGGAGGGCAAAGCATGGCGAAAAATAAGGTAATTGCTGGTGATTATTTAAATTGTTCAGTATTAAAAATTTCTGAATTAATTAGTATTAATTCAGGGTTTAAAAAAATTTTAGAATTAAATCAAAACACTGTAGAAAATTACGAGTTGATTACAGAGGAACACAGAAAGAGCGCTATATCAGGAGTTTCTCGTGGGTTGGTAGGCGGAGTATTGTTGGGGCCTGTTGGTTTACTTGCTGGACTGAGTGCAAAAAACAAAGGTACACACTTTGTCGCTATTGAATTTAAAGATGGTAAAAAAAGCCTATTAGAAATTGATGACAAGATATATAAAACGTTAATTCAAAAAATGTTTAAAACATCGAGTACTCCCACTACAGAGCAAGGAAGTTTTAGTCCGGTAGATATCAATATAGGTAAAAATAATATTGATAACAATCTTTATAATGCCCCACCTAAAAAGAAAGGGTGTTTTCCTGTTGGTTGTTGGACAGTTATTATACTTGCTATCATTATTACTATAATAGTAGGGACTAATCAAAGTTCGGATAAAGAAGATGCAAAAAGCTCTGTTCCAGTGATCATAGATGCTACAAAATTCAGTAATATTAATAGTGCACAATTGATTGAAATTTTAGGAGATCCCGAAAGCGTTGAAGATTTCAAGTGGTCAATGCCAAAAAACAATCAAAGTATTGTAGGTAAATTATATATATATGAAAAGAACAAATATGAATTTATATTATTTGATGATGTAGTAGTAAGATTAAACGTTTATTCTGGTCAGTATATGGGATATGATAATTCTACAATGAATTTTAATAAAGAAGATATATTGCCTATGTTTGGTATTGTACCTCGGTCAACGATGCAGAAGGTGGCTGATACTAATTATGCTTTAAGATATGAAAAAGTATCTGATAAAGTGGAAGGTGTATGGATTTTAGAAATTAAAAATAATACATTTGGAATAGCAAAGTTCACTTATGATTCAAAATATTTTTAATGCTTTTTAATAATTTATTCATTAAAGTCACTTATTTCTTATAGTGGCTTTTTATTATGTTCAAAAAGAGGTGATATAATGGCGACAATTAGAACTGCAATCCAAATCCAAGATCGTCTTAGTCAACCGATGAGAGCCATGCATAGTGCTGTTTCAACCATGGTTAATCAGATGGAAGCATTGAATGCTGCATCTGGTCACATGATGGATACATCTAGTATTGAAATCGCGCGCCGAGAGTTAGCAAGAGCTGCTGAACAATTTAATAGAATCGAAAGTGAAGTTAGAGATGCTGACAATGCTCAACAAAGATTTACTAATCATATAAGAGATGGTACAAATGCTGCTAAAGGATTATTAGGAAAAATCATGGGAATCTTAGCCGCATACTTAACTCTCCAATCAATTGGTGATGTTGTTAAATTATCTGATGAAATGACTAATATCGACGCACGGTTAAACTTAGCTGTAGAAAGTATGCCAAAGTTAGAACCTATTTCAACTAGTATAGAAGTTGATACAAAAGGATTAAGCGAAGTGCAACAATTACAGCAACAAATTTTTGATGCTGCTCAACGTTCCTATGCTCCCTATACTCAAACCGCAGATTTAGTTGGTAAACTAAGCATGAATGCGAAAGATGCCTTTGGTAACACTACAGAGGTCGTTGCTTTCGCCGAGTTACTTAATAAACAATTTGGGATTGCTGGGACGAACGCAGAGGGAGTGGCGTCTGCTACTTTGCAAATAACTCAAGCACTCGGTTCAGGGGTATTAAGGGGCGAAGAATTAAACTCTGTATTTGAGTCAGCTCCAACCATTATTCAAAACATTGCCGATCATTTAGGAGTGTCGATTGGTAAAATTAGAGAAATGGCAGCAGATGGTGAATTAACCGCAAGTGTTGTTAAAAATGCAATGTTCGCGGCAGCAGACGACATAAATAAGAAGTTTAATGATATGCCTGTCACTTGGTCTCAAGTTTGGACTAACTTTAAAAATGAAGCTTTATGGGCTTTTCAAGATGTACTAAAAAACATTAATGGTATTTTTAATAGTGATCGTTTTAAAGATTTTAGTGCTAGCGCGACGCAATCTCTATATTTAGTCGCCACCGTTGTAGAACAAGTTTTGAGCATAATGACAACAGTCGGATCGTTTGTTTATGATAATTGGTCATTTATTGCACCAGTAGTTGGAGGAGTTACAGCAGCGCTTATTATCAATGCAGCCGCGTGGGCTTGGACTAATAGAGAAATAGCGATTAATGCATTAATGACTCTAACTGCAGGAATACGTAATTTGTGGTATGTTGCAACAACCGTTTTATCAACTTGGGCAACATATGGTTTCGCTGCTGCTATGGCAGCTTTGAGTATCGCAATAGCAGCAAACCCTATCGGTTGGTTAATTGGTGCTATAGTTTTATTAATTGTCTTGTTTTACCTCGCAGTAGCAGTAATTAATCATTTTGCTGGTACATCTATAAGTGCAACAGGAATAGTAGCTGGAGCATTTATGGTTCTAGGAACACATATATACAACATCGTTGCTTTCTGGTGGAATATTTTCGCCTCATTTTGGGAGTTTTTCGCAAACATTTCTAAAGATAGAACATATGCAATTAAAAAATTATTCTACAATCTTGCTAGTAATTTTCTAGACATGGCAATTTCTATGTCTAGTGGTTGGGATAAATTTGCTACTGGTTTTGCAAATGCGATGATCGATGCTGTTAATAAAGCTATCCAGGCATGGAATTGGTTAATAGATTTACTACCTACAGATATTGCAGCTAAGATTGGATTAGGAAAAGGAACTGAATTCTCTCATAGAACATCAATAACAAGTGATTTCAAAGGTATTAAAGCAGGATTAAAAGATTGGGTAGGTGAAGCCCCTGCTGACTACTGGGAAGCCCCTAAAATGGAAATGAAGTCATTAGGTGGTGCGTGGGATACAGGGTATAACTGGGGAGCTAATGTATTTAATCCGGAAAAAGGTACTGGTGGTAGCGATGATCAAATAAAAAAAGCCATCGATGATGCATTAGCGCTAGGTGACAAACTTGACAAAGGTAACGATGCTGGGAAGAAAACGGCTGACAATACGAAGAAAGCTGCCGATGGAATAAAAATGTTAAACGAAGATCTAAAATATCTTCGTGACCTTGCTGAACGTGAAGCAATCAACCGTTATACTACTGCAGAAATCACAGTCGATATGAAAAATGAAAACTATATTAATAATGAAACGGACATCGACGGGATTGTTGATAAATTCGGTGAAAAAGTAGAGGAAACAGTTGCGATGTTAGCGGAAGGAGGACCGACAGATCATGTATAACTTTTTCATAGATGGTGTACAGTTCCCTGTCCCTCCTTCTGAATTGATTACGAAAATTAATGGCCGTAATGAAACAATCGTGCTCATGAATGATGGGGAAGTAAATATTATAAAGAAAACAGGTTTAACGGATATTGAGTTTGAGGTATTACTCCCAAACGTCAAATATCCGTTTTCTGTTTATCCGAATGGTTTTCAACCAGCTACTTATTATCTTGATAAGCTTGAAAAATTAATGGTATCTGACAAGCCGTTTCAATTCATCGTCAACCGTATGATGCCGAATGGCAACTTACTCTTTGATACGAACATGACTGTTTCAATAGAAGATTATGAAATTAAAGAATCTGCTGAAAATGGCTTTGATGTTATGGTAAGCATCCGTTTGAAGCAATACCGAGCATATGGCAATAAACGACTTGTTACTAAGCCAGCTACTGCACCCAATAACGCTACAAGTGCACCGACTACACAAAAGGCAGTGGTTGAACAAAAACGCCCTACAACGGGCAAGGAAACACCTAAAACACATACTGTTGTCAAAGGTGATACGTTGTGGGCCATTGCTAAGAAGTACTTAGGCGACGGCTCAAAGTTTCCCGAACTTGCAAAGCTCAATAACATTAAAAATCCAAATGAAATTAAAGTTGGGCAGGTGATAAAACTTGGCAAAAACACAGCTGTATATCATGAGTAAAGGACGTATTTTCGAATGTGCTGTAGAAGAAGGTGTCGAGTGGGAAACGCATCGTAAAGGCACGCCAGGTAAGCTAACGTTTAACATCATTAAAGATGAAGTGCTTGGCTTCCATGAAGGGGATGCAGTGCGTTTTGATTACGATGGCCACAAGATATTTTTCGGCTTTGTATTCACTAAAAAACGGAATAACAACCGTCTTATCAGCGTTACTTGCTATGACCAACTACGTTACTTTAAAAACAAGGACACATACGTATACGCCAATAAAACAGCTGCTCAAGTGCTTCAAATGATTGCAGAGGACTTTAGGCTAAAGACAGGCATTGTCGCGAATACGAAACATGTCATTGCTTCTAGAGTAGAGGATAACCAAGAGTTATTTTCCATCATGGATAATGCCCTATCTGAAACGACGCTTAATACAGGTGATTTATATGTACTGTATGACGATTATGGTGCGTTAAATCTTCGTAATATCAAGATGCTTAAATCAGATTTACTTATCGATGAAGAATCAGGCGAATCGTTTGAATACACAACTTCAATTGATGAGAACACCTACAATAAAATCAAGCTTGTAAGAGAAAACAAAAAAACAGGTAAACGTGAAATCTACATCGCACAAGACAGCTCCAAAATGAACGAGTGGGGCGTATTGCAGATGACAGATAAACTCGATGAAAAAGAAAATGGTAAAGCGAAAGCTGACGGCATGTTGGCTCTTTACAATCGTAAATCAAGGAAGCTACACATCAATAAAGTGTTTGGTGATCCAACGGTACGAGGTGGCACTACATTAGGCGTTCAAATGTACTTAGGGGACATAACGGTAGCTCATTTTATGTTGGTTGAAACGGTCAAACACACCTTCAAAGAATCAGACCATCGTATGGACTTAAAACTGATTGGCGGTGATTTCGTTGCGTAGTATGGAAGATATTTTAATTGAGTTTCAAAAGATAGTACAAGGAGTATTAAATGCTCAAAAGCTTTGTACGATTGTATACGGAACCGTTGTTAGTGTAGAGCCATTAGAAGTGTATGTTGACCAAAAACTAACACTTAAAAAGGAACAATTAAAGCTTACACGTGCGGTCATGGATTACGAGGTAGATATGACGGTTGAACACGAAACAGAAATCGGCAATGGTCCTGCTAGTCATACACACGAATATAAAGGCCGTAAAAAATTCAAAATTCATAACGGCTTAGTTGATGGCGACAAAGTCACTATGATACGAGCGCATGGCGGACAACAATACTTAATTATCGATAAAGAGGTGGTTTGATGATTCCTAAAAATGATAACGCTGATTTTACTGTTGATTTTGAGGAAGAGATTCATCCTACTCGAACTTATCGAATGGACCCTGTTAGGAAAAGAATTATTGGTTATACAGATGGACAAGAGGCCATGGAGCAAGCCGTATATAAAGCTATGGGCACAGAACGCTATGAGAATATTATTTATAGCTGGAATTTCGGAGCAGAAGTTGCACAATTGTTTGGTAAGCCTATTCCGTACGTATATAGTGAATTGCAGCGTATTACGAAAGAATGTTTGTTACATGATGATCGTATTACCGAATTAACAAATTTTGATTTTAAACATGTGAAGAACAAAGTATTCATGTATTTCATTGCTCACACGATTTTCGGTGAAGTACCGATAGAGAAGGAGGTGGATATTTGATGTTTGAGCATATTTCATATGAAGGGTTATTAGAAGCATCATTAAATAATGTTGCGAATGACGTAGATAAACGTGAGGGTGCCATTATATTCGATGCCCTATCACCACATACAAAACAATTATATGAATTGTATTTCTCAATGGATGGTATGATTCAGGAAATGTTCGGGGATACAGCATCTCGTGAATTCTTGATTAAATTGTGTAAGGATAGGGGCATTACGCCAGAAGTAGCGACTCCAGCAATACGAAAAGGTGAATTTAATATTGATGTCTCGATAGGTGATCGTTTTAGTTTGGGTACATTAAATTACGTCGTTACTGAAAAAATCAGCGATGGCGTTTTTAAATTGAAATGCGAAACTGTAGGAATAAAAGGTAATTTAGATTACGGCAATCTTATTCCGATTGATTACATCAACGGACTTGAAAAGGCAGTCCTCTCAGATGTGCTAATTCCAGGAGAAGATGAAGAACCTACTGAAAAGTTAAGGAAACGTTATTTGGAAAGCTTTGATGCACTTGCTTATGGTGGCAATAGAAAAGATTATAAAGATAAAGTGCATAAGCTACAGGGAATTGGTGGAGTAAAAATGTATCGAGTACGTGAAGGGATTTATAACGTAAAGTTAGTTATTATGGATGCTCAATATCAAACACCCTCTCTTGTACTAATAGATACTATTCAAACTGCAATCGATCCAGTTGTTAATCAAGGAGAAGGACTAGGTATTGCACCGATTGGTCACGTGGTGAAGGTAGAGGGTGTTGTCGAAACGCTCGTTAATTTAACATTTAATATTACGTATGATGTGGGCTATGATTGGGCGTTAAGCGAATTAGAGTTCCAAGCCATGATTGATAATTATTTCTTAGAATTAAAAAAGGAATGGGAAGATAGTTCACAACTTGTGGTTAGAATCGCCCAAATTGAATCAAGAGCTCTAGGAATAGATGGTGTAATAGATATTCGCGATACATTGATTAATGGTGTTGCTGATAATCTAATACTTCATGAAAATGCTATTCCAGTAAGAGGTGTATTAAGTGAATGATTATTTAACGAACGAAATTGATTTATATCCTTTACTACCTACTACTGTAAATGAGTATAAAGAGTTTCAAGAGATTACGCGTGTAGAAAGTGATAATTTTAACAAAGCAAGAAAGCAGCTAATCGATATTTTTAAATTCCGTTTTGTCCATGAGACAAATGAGAAGGGCGTGCTCTTGTGGGAAAAAATGTTGAAGATTAAACGACGTACAACCGATTCATTGGAAGAACGTAAAATTCGTATTCTAACCAAAATTAATAACAAATTACCTTACACTATGCGTTCTTTACGACAACTCTTAAATTCATTATGTGGAGAAGAAAACTATAAAGTTTTACTTGATCCTCAAACATATGAACTGCATTTCGAATTTTATAACAGAATTACAGATGTGCATCATTTAAAGAAAACATTAGAAGAAATGATACCTTTGAATGTATGGTTGCATTTCCTTTACGTAATAAATATTCCATCAATTAAAATAAGCGCACGTGAACATGTATATCCTGTGAATTACCCTATTACAAATGTAGCTGTTGCACAAAATAATGGTGTAGGAGTTAGTAGTGAATCCAATATTGAAATGCCAGTAAAAGGACATGGTTATCAAGTGATGTATCCGATAACTGGAATGTCCTTTTCTTATTAGAGAGGTGATGAAATGCAAGTACGTGAAAGATTATTAAATATATTGTATCAAGCGCTACTTTCCAGTGTGAAAAAGGGGCGTTTTTTAATTGATGGAACTGAAAGAGATGTAGATATTTACAGAACAGAGCGACTAGGCAGTATCTTGCGCGTGATGTTTTATCTAGATGATTACAGAGGCGCCGTAACACATGCGGCACTTTTAGATAACGACAACGTAATTTTAGTAGATGGACCTACAAATTTTTATAAAGAAAATGATGGATTTATGTATGTATTTGATATTCCAATCATTGTGGAAGGGATGGCGACTAATGAATGAAAATTGAAGATTACGAGTTGATAGGCTTTCTTGACCACATATTGAAAATTGATGAAAAGGGAAATTTCATTCCTAAAATTGACCCATCTACTGGAACTCAAAAGATTGACCGAATTACTGGATTACCAGTATGGGAGGCATTACAAGAAGGTACACGACATAGCGCAAAAGTGATGGGACATCTAGATAAAAATATTAAGGCAAACAGAGAATTATTGACAAGTCTATACGCTCTCATCCGACGTATGCAAATACAAATGGAACTAGATGGACGTGTACCAGGTAACAGCGGAACGTTTGCAGACACGCTTGACGGCAGCACAAACAAAATCAAATTAGACACAGCGATGACCGACATTATTGAGGCTGTCATAATAGGAACAACTACTTTAAAAGTGGCTAGTGTTGATGGTTTTACACCGTTTACACAGGTCACTATTTTTGATGATGTAGCAAGTGAGGACGTTGTAATTACAGCGGTAGGTACAGATACAATTACAGTTTCAGCACTTACCAATTCATACAAAAAAGGCGCAAAAGTGGCTCGAAGTAATGTTCAAATTGATACGGTTAACGCGGAGATGGGTGTCGGAGATTGGAAGACCTACAACGTTGAATTAGTGGAGGTGGTTTAAGGATGGTTAAATATTATTATGACAAGTTTACGGTGATTACTAACACATCGTATCTTGAACCTACATGGAAGTATCAATCCAGTGCCGTTAGACGCTTTGAAGGTCTTTATAAAAATTACACGTGGGATAGTATTTCTGGAACTTTTTCAGTGAACGCCGAAAGGTTCGAAAGTGGTCATATCATAACCAAAGGTACGATAGGGTATCAGCTATACGATGGTATTTTGAGTAGATACGAATTGACTGACACTGACGGGTATACAAACGACGAAAATTTAAAGAGCGAATTTTACAAAAAGTTCCCAAGCGAAAAAACTCAACAGATAGCTTACAGTAAAGGCTCACTAGTGCAAACAAACATCGCGGCAGAAGATGGCACATATCCGGCAAACGGACGCCATACAGACGGGTATTGGTACGTAAAAGGCGCGGTAGTACCGACAGCGAAAATGCCTAAAGGCACGGTCACAGACGTTGCACACAATTTATTGGGTAACGGCGGGCGTAAAACTGCGCTTATGTCTAACGGGTGGATAGTGGTTGTAGTTATGAGTAAGGACTACAAATACTTATACTTTTACGTCGATAAACGCAACGGATTGGGGTACGAAGCTTTCCTTTCTGTGCACGGAAAAGGTCAAAATTATCAAGATGTCAGTATAGTATCAGTGGGGACAACGCTTGAGATTCTTACGGGATGGAATAACACTCAAGTACGTCAAGCATCTGTAAACGTTACAAACGTTCCGAATATGTATACGGATATTGATAGTTTATTTACAACGATTATCCATAATAACTTAACAAGAATAGGCAACGTTGCCCTAACAGTAGACATATCCACAGCGTATCTTTATGCGGCATGGTCATGTACAAACGGAACGTATGCTGACACGTATAACGTTTACTACACGATGACTAGTAATCGTGGGTACACATGGAGTTCGCCTTTATCACTTGACGCGACTTCCGCAAGTGGCAAACATAGACAACATCCGACCATTATAGTTTATAAAGGTGTCCCGCTAGTCATATTTCGATTGTATGATGGGGCATCTTTTGTAATACGTGCGGCTACAATTAAAGATGGTAGCTGGACTTTCGTCAACATTATGAATGGCGGGTCAATAGCGCAGAATACACCATCTGCTGTTGTTGACAAAAATGGCGTTATTCATTTGGTATGGGTGCCCACCGCATTCGCTGTTTACTATTCGAAGTCAACCGATGGCGGGCTGACATGGACTATACAGACAAATTTAACAAATGTCACAAACACGTATACTTATTCACCATCTATAACTGTGGACAAAAACAACACTGTATACGTAGCGTGGTCGCAACGCACGGATACTGTATATAGAGATATAGTTGTGCGCGAATCTAACGACGGATTATGGTCAACACCTAAAAAGATACAACCAACAATTTCTACTAATCTTGACAATCCTAGCACCTTATATGATCCTAACTTTAGAGTCTTATTTGGTAAAGAAGCTGGAAGCATAGGCTATCCACCCGTTGCGTATGAGACATCCACGGTATCTGTTAACTTCTTTGGCGACATTACAACGAATAATAACCCGACAATTGCAATCATATCGCCGACAAATAACCAAACATTATACGAAAACGACACACTTAACATCTCAGGTAATGCCTACGATTCCGACAAAGACCAATCAGTTACAGCGTACTATCAGATAAACAGTGAACCTCGCAAGGTATTAGCAACAAACCTAAGTCAGACGCAAATCGCTCTATCAAAGCAGCTAACCTTCAAAGGTGGCAAGTTATATGATGGTGATACGGCACTCACAGGCACGCTAGCTGATGGTGTAGCACATACGTTGAAAGTATGGGCAGAGGACAGCGAGAAAGCTTCGTCTGCGATTATTGAGCGTACATTTTACGTGGTACCTAACCGAGCGCCTTTGTTATCTGTTGATGCTGTTGTGCCTTCTGGCGTCGTTGATGCGGACAAGTTTAAAATTAGTGGTACAGCTTCCGACCAAGATGCTAATTCAACGGTCAAGGTAACTCGTCGGATTAACGCAGGGAACGCTGTTGAAATATACAGTGGTACCGGTGGAGCGTGGGAGTTTGAACTAGCTCTATCGCAACTTGTAGTTGGTCAAAATACAATTGTTATTGAGGTCATCGATAACTATGGAGCAAAGGCTAGTAAGACAATCACACTAAATAAAAAAGAAGTGAAAACACCTATTTTGCAATCAGTGGCGAGGTATAAAATTACACCTCCAGCTGGATCAGCGAAGGGTGTTTTATTATTTATACAACGTGATGAGGAACTGGATGTAAAAGTTGAGCTATCCATGACTTTAAGTGGTGAGCAAGAACAGTATGAAACATTAACGCCTGTGAATACTGCACCAGTCCAACAGGGTGTAGTAGAGGATACTTTCGAACACGAGGGGTTAGAAGCAAAACAAAATATCATTCTCAAAATCACGCCATCACGAACAGATTTATCATTTAATCACAAAATACATCTAATTTCAGGGGCGGTGGACTAATGCCATTTCAATATAAAGTACGCAACTCGGACAGTACATTTGGTGATATGAAGAAATTCGGAGTAGAAGAAACACCAGAAGAAAAGGCGACGCGGTTAGAGCAAGAAAACCAACTACTGTTAAACAGCATGATGGAGATGTCATCCTATATGGCCAACCAAGAACAACGTATAGCAGGTCAAGAAAGCGCCATTATGGAACTTTCTACACTTATCGCTGCTGCATTACCAGGAGGTGAAAGTAATGTTTAATGAAAACAGCGGGCTTGTATGTATCTGGTGTAATTTTGTGAAAGTAAATCCAGAAAAAAAAGAGCGGGTGCCGAACCTTTCAAATCTGCGTCAAGTGGTGTACAGCAAATTAGAACAAGAAACGGATAGTAAAACGCAAGCATAAGCTTAGCGTTGTTTTTATACTCGAAAATTTGCCTTTCACAATAGTGGGAGGTTTTTTATTTTGGAAAAGAAGGTGAGAACATTGGTGGAAACAATCAATAATTGGTTGCCGATTGTATCTGCGCTGATTGGAGGTCTTTTATTCATTTGGCGCATTACAAATAATCTAAATAAAACGCTACTTAGTTTAACAAATGGTATAGACAGATTAAACCAACATTTAAACGAGGTTGACGAAACTTCAAAGGAATCAGCAAAACGTATCAATAATCATGAGATTCGTATTGTTGTATTAGAAAAAGTAGCAGGTATACAAAAACAAACTGAGGAGAGTGTTAAATATGAAAATTAATTGGAAAGTACGCTTACAACATAAGCATTTTTGGGTGTCATTAATTGCATTGCTTATTGTGCTCGCGAATCAAATTGCGGGCATTTTCAATGTCGATATTACGATTTACAATGACCAAGTAACGGCTATTTCAGAGACAGTTTTAAGTATTTTAGCGTTGCTAGGTATAATTATTGATCCAACCACTAAAGGGACTTCAGACAGCGTACAGGTGCTTAATTATGATGCTCCTAGAAAGGTTGATGCTAAGTGAGTTACGCATTGAGACCAAATATATTGTCATCTAGCAAATACCCAATTAAATCACCATATAGCATGACTCCTAAATTCATTACAGTACACAACACAGCGAACGATGCGTCTGCAGCAAATGAAGTTAAATACATGATAAGCAATAACAATCAAGTATCTTATCATGTCGCTGTAGATGACAAAGAAGTAATTCAAGCTATTCCATTCAACCGCAACGCTTGGCATTGTGGCGATGGCATCGGTAAAGGGAATATGAAATCAATTGGTATTGAAATTTGTTACAGTAAAAGTGGTGGTGCCCGTTATGCTGCTGCAGAAGAAAATGCAGTACAGTATATCGCAAAATTACTTAAAGAGTATGGTTGGGGCATTGACCGTGTGAAAAAACACCAAGATTGGAACGGAAAATACTGTCCGCATCGAATACTAAGTGAAAACCGCTGGAATAGCTTCTTAAAACGAATTGAAGAAGCAATGAAGCCGAAAAATACAATTCAACAAAAGGAGGAACCAAAAGTGCCAAACACACTAACATCAACAGCTAAAGAGGATTTGAAAGGATTGTTAAAAGTGACTTATCAAAAAGGAATCTTGAAGGTGGACCATAGCGAAAGAGTTGGTTCAATGACTGATGGTGAAGCTTTGGGATTGTTGATTTCAGTAGTGAAACGAACATTATAATATTAAAAAAGTCTGTGCTTCGAGTTTTAATGAGATGCACAGCCTTTTAATTTGTTTTAACAAATAAATTAAGGGTATTTATAAAATAATAATCCAGGTAGTAGTAAGTTTAAAGAAATGAAAGGAACTATTTAGAAAGTAAATGTATAAACTATAATACTTTGATTTCCACAGATTTAAAAAACAGCAATAAACTTCCTATTAATTGTAGTTTTATGTTTTAATATAGAGGGACATAGGTGGTGTATTAATTTTTTTGTACATACTGTTGAATCATGTCTAAGCAAAAAAATAATAAAGGTTGTGAAGTGTTATGTTGAAAAACAAAATTATTTCAGCTGTAATTACATTATTTCTAGGAGTATTTATTATCCCATTATTTATTGGAGATACATATAGCATTGCACATGGTATTTATGGTACTGCATTTACTGCACCAGCAATGCTTGTAGCTATTGTGGTGTCAGTTGTGATTGAAAAATACAGTAAAAATAAAAATGTTATATTCATGTATATTAAGCATTTACTTTGTGCATTAATTTTTGCACTATTATTTAGTTTAATTAATTTTAGTATTAATACTTTTAAAGATACTATGTATCTAGCTACTTTAATGGGTAGTATTTATATAACAATATTTGTGATCTTTGATTATTTGTTAAAAAGTTTAAAAAAGAGTAGATAAAATAATTTACCTGGATAATTATGTATATGTAGTCGTTGAATCTAACAAAATAGGAAGCTACCACCACGCAAAAAAAGACCGTTAAAACGGTCTTTTTATTTTTAGTTATTTTTCACACTATCATATGAGCGTCCAACGTCCACCCATTCACTTTTTAAGAATGGGTAAAGGCCACCAATTTCTTTAGCACTCTCTGGAACAGCTGAATAAATTACTTCTGGTCCTTTTTTCATGGAATAAATTTTACGCATAAATTCATACGCAGGGAATCCATCACGTTGACCTGTTATTCGTACACTACCTGTACGAGTTACTTTAATTACGAAAGTATAGTCAATTGCAGGTGCTACTCCAACTAATGGATTTTTCATAGCGCATTTACAGTTAATATATAGAACATCGTCAATGATATTTGTATTGTATTGTAAGCCGGATTTAGATGCTGTCTCTCTTTTTGTTACTTTCCATTTACCTTTCACCAGATCTTCTTGGATTGTTTGACCTACCTTAGCTGTCCCTTTAACACCATAATTAGGTTTAGACGTGTCAATAGAGAAACTTTGTGATGTTCTGTATTTAGTTGAACTCCAATCAGCTTCATTTCGTGTATCACCGTGGAAACGTGAAGTTTTTGGGTGGATAGGGTGTACTACATACTTAAATGGTAAAAATGTACGTAAGCGTAGTTCTAATTTTGCCATAATATAGCCTCCTGATTTTTTATTGAGTAGTGTAATTACCTTACGTATAGGAAAGGCTCATTCCTATAACTAAAAACAACCAAAAAAAAATAAAATAGGTTGTATTTAATTAAAGAAAAGTACCTTTATAATAAGAACGTACGTTCTTTTAGGAGGGGTATTTTGGGCAAAACATATTTAAATTTAGTACTAAACAATTTTTTGTCTATTGAAGAAAATAAAATATTGTTTGAAGAATATAAAGTTAAAAGAGATAAAAAGATTATGGATTTATTAGAAAAAGAGTTTAAGAAATATTATTCAAAAATAGTGCTAGTATCTTACTTTTCAAAAACTTTGTATTACGCAGCTCAGAAATATGATCAAAAAATTAGAAGATATCAAAGCTTTACAGAAGAATTGGTTGACCAAAATGAAGATAGTTTTTATGTAGAAAATACTAATATCACTGATTCGGAGAATATTGCAAACTATTTTGCAGATGAAAATTTTTATAAAGCTATAAATAAATTGACTGACAGACAAAAACAAATTGTATATTTGCTTTATATCAAAGAAATGACTGAAATTGAAGCTGCAAGTATTATGGGAATTTCCCAACAAGCTGTTAACAAAGGAAAGATTAAAGCAATCAAAGAAATCCAAAGTGGTTTGAATGCTATTAAGTAAGGAGTACATATAATGGAATATAAATTAGATGCGTTTGAAGTAATTGAATTAATGCAACCAAAAATAAAAAAACTATTGTATCAAACTGCTGCTAGTAATAGGGAAGATTTAGAACAAGAATTAAATCTGTTAATAATAGAATCAGTGGGTAAGATTAAATTGAACGATATGCCTAGTTTTTCTGATTTGGTTAGTCATATTGAAATATGAATGATTTTAAATTAAATTAACTCGAATTGAATTTTATAATGGGCTAAAAGATAACTTGGTTATTTTAGATCCAATTCAAACATCAACTCAAAACAAGATTTAACGGATTATTAAAGACGACTTTAAGGTATTTTAAAGTTGGACTAATATTAAGTCATTCATTTGAAAAATAATGAGTGACTTATTTTATTTACCATGATTTAATGCCATTGATTAAAACGGTGCCCACAAGGTGCCCAAAAGAATATGAAAACATATAAATTAATAGATGTATCATAGTAAATCATTTTTAAATGTGGCTCAAACAGCTTTATTATTAACTTTTTTATAAGTGTATAAAAGTATGGAAAACCGCAACCACAGCCTTCTAAGCCGTCGGTCGGGGGTTCGAATCCCTCCTGGGACGTCTATTGCAAAACGTAGGTTGATTTTTAACCAAAAAGAAAAACGCTTAAAACCTTATGAATACTGGGTTTTAGGCGTTTTTTTATTTATCTAAAGGATATCGAGAATCGCATTGAATAACATATAAAATTTAAATTAGGTAAACAAAATGTAAACATGGTGAACAAAAAAATTAAGATGAATAAATGTTGATCGCAATTTCTTCATCTCGTTCTTCCATTTCTTTTAGTACGTGTGAATAGTGGTCAAGTGTTGTTTGAATATCTGAATGTCCTAATCGTTTAGAAACAGAATGAATGTTAGCTCCTTTATAAATTAATACACTCGCATGTGTATGTCTTAAACCGTGAATAGAAATATGATCAATTTCTAAAGCATCTAATGTTTTTCGTAATAGTTTATTGGCACCTTCATTTGTGACTGTTTTAATAACTGATTGACGATAAAAAACTAAATTATTTTCATTTTCGGGTAGAGCTAATATTAGCTTTTTAAATTCAGTCATAACTTTCTTATCAACAGAAATTTTTCGTTCAGACTGTTCATTTTTCAACGGCCCGAAACCAGTTCCTCTTTTATAATCCCATGCTCGATACACTCTAATTTCATTCTTTTTAAAATCAAAACAATCTATTGTTAATCCTGTTAGTTCACCGAATCGAAGACCAGATACTAGTCCTAATAAAATTAAATGGTAGGTACTTGTGGAAGGTGATAATCGGCTAAACAATTCATTGTAGAGTTTTACGCTGTCTTGATAATTCAAGTGCTTGTCTTCGCTTTTTTTTGCACTATGAGTAGCGTTCAACTCCACCTTACGAGTGAAGTCTAAAGTGATATATCCATCGTCTATTGCATCTCTCACACATGCTCTGATATGAGTGTTAAGCTTCCGTACAGTCTCTTTTGATTTACCTTTACCATATTCATTTAAAAATAACTGATAGTCGGCACGAGTAATTTTTTGAATCGATTTATCTTTGAAATATTCTTTAACACGGTCAGATGAATTGGAATAGCGCTCATAAGTGTTTACATGCTTACTGGACTTGTACAATTCTATCCATTCATTAAAGTACTCAGCAAACGATTTTTCTTTTACAATTACTTGATTACCCTTTTTTAATAAAAGTTCTTTTTCAGCTGCTGCTATTTGTGCTTCTTTTTTTGTAGCAAATCCTCCTTTTGATATCGGCTTCCTTTTGCCGTCCACATAATGATTGATCATATACTGCCATGTGCTACCACGTTTTGTGATGCTTGCCATATAAAATTCTCCTTTTGTTTATATAAGAAAAGAGCAAGCGAAGTAGCCTGCTCTATGTATTTAGAATGGTAAATCTTCTAATTCGTCTCTTTCTATCGGGGTGTAATGCCATGCTCTTAAATGACCAGCATTCATAAACCTAGAAGGATTACCACATTTATGACAATAACGGGCATTTCCTGATAATTTTGTTCCACAAGATTCTACTAGAATTTCTTGATTTCCAAATGGGTCATCGTCATATAAATCTGCACATTCATTAACTAAATATGCAGAACAAATGTTACAGTAATCCCCATCATAATCCAATTCTTCGTTTTGACAACAAGGACAAACTTTTGCACGACCTTTAAAATCAACTTCTACAATTGCGGGATACTTCATTTCAAACTCATCTCCAAATTTATATATAGTTTTTGTCAATGATTCATTTCCGCAACAAGAGCAATAAGATGGTTTTTCTATGGTGTAATGAACTCTGCAATTCTTGCAAAAATATCTATTGTTAACCTGATGTAAAAAATCTTTAAAACCTAATTTTTCAGCATAATCTTTTGAATAGCCTATACCATATTCACGGACGCCTCTATATAAAAAGCGGAAAATATTTTGAGCTGCTTCACTACTTACTTTACATATTTGCTCAATTATAGAAGGGTCTTTTTCCTCCAAATGAAATATAACATGAGGAGGGGCAAGTATATTTCTCGCAAAACAATTTGCTTCTTTTTCAAAAGGATTATCTTTATCGTTTTTAGTTTCTGAACGTCTTAAGACAGGCACATCCATCCGTTCTAAGTGATTTAACGCATAATGACCTAATTCATGGGCTAAAGTCCAGCGTTTTCTACCTTCATTTTCAATAGTATCGTTATACATTATTCGATATTTATTATTGATTGGATTAAAGGTTATTAAACCATCTTCTGTTTCTAAACCCTCACAAACTTCTTCTATAGTTAGCCCCTCTTTTTTTGCATAAACACTAAATTTCACTATTTCTAAATCTTTAAAAATTTTCTTGAATTGTTGTATTTTTATTGGTAATTCTTTAGAGTTGGAAAGTTTTAAAAACTCAAGCGCTTTTCTTTCGGCTAAGTTATAGTTTGGACTATAGGTCTTCATCCTCATCCTCATCATCAAAATCCTCCATAAAAGAAAGTTGTAAAATCTGCATAGCACGATCTCTTTTAGCCTCGTCAGCTTTATTCATGAATCGATGAAGTTTCTTTATCTGTAGACTATTTGCGGTGATTATAGGGTCGTTAGATAAACCTAATAAATAATCAGTACTAACTCTAAATATGTTTGCTAAATCAACAATTACACTACCAGGTAATGTTGTTCTACCAGCTTCATAATTTACAATATTAGTTCTACTTTTACCTAATAGATTTGCTAATTCTTCTTGTGATAATCCCCGAGATAGCCTACATTCTTTAATCCTTTTTGCAACTACTTCAGTGTCGTAGTTAACCATTTTAAATATCCTCCCCAAAAAACTTTTATAAAAAATGACGTTTATAGGGTTGACGTTTGCGAAACTGTCATGATACTATGAATTTGCAAAGTGATATAAACATAAGGAGGTGAAACTTATGTCTAGTAATTCTAGAAGAGAAAGATTTCGTTTTTATCGAAAGCTTTATAATGTTTCGCAAAGACAACTATCTATGGATCTTAATGTGAGTGAGAGTCATATAAGAAATATAGAGAGTGGTCGTGGCAACCCAGATGCAAAATTACTGTTTAGATTAGCTAAATATTTCAAAACTTCACCAGAAGAGTTGTTTCCTGATTTAGCAAATATAGAAGTTTAATTTTTTTTGCACCGTATGTCATTATTATAAACTGTCATTTAAAATAACGCAATGGAAAATAACGAAATAAAAGGAGGTTTTTTCTAATGCAATTTCAAATCATTAAAAGTGAAATGTTTAACAGTGTATCTTGTGATTTTTATCAAAACGAAAATGGCGATGTTTTTATGACAATTGACCAACTTGCTCGTGCCTTAGAATATGCTGATAAAAATGGTATTGAGCAAATAATTTCTCGGAACGGATATTTAAAAGATGTTGAATTTTCAACTACCCACAAGTTGTCAGTGGTTGAAGGGAAACGTCAAGTTAGACGTGATCGCAGGATTTTTTCAGAAGATGGTATTTATGAAGTCACAATGCTCTCCCAACAACCTAAAGCTAGAGAATTTAGGGCTTTTGTTCGTAACACTCTCAAAGCCTTACGTAAGGGTGAAACGATATTAATGCAACCAAAAACGGTAGATGCTGAACTAGAAATCAAACGTATGCGAGCTGAGGCAATGTTAAATAACAGTCGTACTAAGCAAGCTAAATTGATTTTGGACATGCAAAAGAATAAAACGTTATCTCCAATCGCTATTGAGCTACTTCAGATAAATGCATTGGAGGTTTTAGGAGACAAAGCAATAGAGCATCGTCCAGAAGTTGAAAAATCATATACAGCTACAGAACTAGGCAGAATGTTTGGTGTTTCTGCTCAAAAAATAGGGAAACTAGCTAACGCTCATAACCTTAAAACAGACGAATACGGTTACTTCGCTTTAGATAAAGCAAAATACAGTAATAAACAAGTCGAGTCGTTCCGTTACTTCGAAAGTGGTAAAGAGAAGATTCAAAAATTATTGGGAGTAAGTTAAATGCAACAACTTCAAGTTAATTTAACCGTCCCTGTCCCTGAAAATTATGTGCTAATACACCGGATTGAATACGAAGAATTACAAACCAAATCATTACATGGTGTCTATTGGACAATGAGCGATCTAGAAGATCGTATTGGTAAAAAACAAGTGTGGATAAAAGACAATATCCTATACCCACAAAAATTCAAAAAGCAATTAGATGTTTTGCAAGGTGGATTTGTTTATTATCCAAAAGCCAAAGGTGAAAAGTGGAGCTTCTTAGCATCTAAAATGTCACAGTTTTTAGAAGATAATTTCTACACAATTTTTAAAGGGTAGGTGAAATCAATTGAAAATCAAAGTATCTGAATGGTTAGCATTACCGATTGAAGAACGATTGGCTTTGATAAGCAATGCATTTAATAAAGCACTATCAGCACGTCAAAAATAAAACTATCAATCTATTGGAGGTTACTAGAATGAAAGCAATATTAAATGTTAAAGGTACGAAGTTATCTGTACTATCTATTCACTTTCGCGAAAATGGTCAAATCGAAAGCGTTTATGTGAATGACAAAGATGATAAAGCCGTTAGATGCGTTAATGAAAAAGATAGTATTTATAACGCTGGCTACCATATAGCGCTTAAAAGTTTAGAAGACTCATTGGAATTTGTTAATTTGAATGAAAAGTTGATTAAACATTTGGATGAAATGATTGAACAGGAAGGTAAAGAGTTAACAGAAATCGCTATTGAAGCAATGGAGGGGGAACCTGACTTACCGTTTGACAACCATCTATCAATCAAGCAAAGAGAGTACAAGCTTAAACAGCAACGTGTTTTAGGATGGTTTGACGCAGTAGAAGAAGTCAAAGCATTCATGGAAGGATATTACGAAAATGTCGATGATGAAACAATTACAGCGTAATGCAGTCATTGAACAGTTGAAAAAGAATGGCATCCACAGTATTGAAGGACAACTGTTAAGTGAAGTGTTGTATACGACATTGCTTAAAACATTGGCGCTTAAACGTGCAGCACAGGATTGAAGGAAGGTGTAGTGAATGGCTGAACGAAATTTCAAAGGATTGATAGTTCGTCATAGAAAATCAGCGGTGTTTTTCGAAAGAGAAACAGACTTGAGTGTTAATGGTTGTGTTTCATATTTTTCGAAAGATAAAACACTTTATATTGAACGAGGCGAACTGAGTAACAAATATACTTTTTCAGTAGATGAATTTAGAGAGTTTGTAGCATACATGGAACAAATTGCGAATGAAGCATGGAATAACTTCAAACCAAAAGAAGCAGATAGTTTGGGCGCTGATTATGCAGATTATTACGATAGAGAATTTGATAGTGAAGGATCTTTATGGTTGGGCAAGTATTACATCAGCTTGGATGGTCCATCTCAACCAAAAACAGACAATCCGATTGTTCGATTGTATAAATTCAACAAACGTAAATTCGAATCATTTATTTATGACTTACAAAAAACACTAGGAGGTAATACGAGATGAAATCAACAGGTATGATTCGCAAAGTAGATAATTTAGGGCGTTTGGTTATTCCAGCAGAACTAAGAAATGTTTTAGGGATTGATAAGTTAGATTCATTAGAAATTTTTACTGATGGCGATAAAATTGTTATTCAAAAATATCAACCAAATGCTGAAATGGAAGAAGTAACAGCAGAATTAGAAAAGTTAGTAGCTGAAGCAAAAAGTCAAAATGCAATCGATGTACTACAACGCGCTATTAAGTTAATTAAGTAGGTGATTCCATGCGTATAGGCTACTCACACGCTGATGTATATGACCGTGAATCAGAATACTGGCAAGACATTGAGGATGCAGAGAATGCCCAAATAGAGGCACAAAAAAACTTGTCAAAGGCGGCAACCGATGACAAGCAGATACAAAAAATAAATCAAAATCAAATCACTGGTATTTTACCACAGGAGGATGCGAAATGACAAAGTTTAATGTTGGGGATAAGGTTGTTCCGATTAGTAAAACAGTAGGGGGCTATGGCCGTCTTGAAGAATCTTGTGCTTGGAATAGAGTGAAATCAAATAAGAAACCGTTTCTATATGTAACAGGTTTCGAAGAAAACGATAAATTTTACATTTGTGGTGTTGAAGAAGGGAGAGGAATAGATTTCTTCAATGAATCTGATTTAATTCCATATAAAAAAGAAACAAAAAATGAGCGTATCACAACATTAGAAAACGAAGTAGCTGAATTAAAGCTAATCGTCCATGAATTACGTGAACGCCCACAGTTAACGACTGTTATAAATAATGCAACACAGGGGCCATCCACAACTAATACTGTGGAGGACATCATCGAATTTGAAGGTAATCAATATTGCAAGGTTGATCGTAAAGCTTGTGAGGGTGATGTGGTTATCATTACAAATGAAGCTGAAGAAACATGTGAAATACAAAAAAATAAACCTTATAAAGTAGATGAACACAATCAAATTGCAGGTTCGACGCATCCTTATCGTTACAAAGTTTATAGAGACCAATATAACCGCACGCCTGAAACAGTAGATGTATACGAACTAATCGAAGGTGGACTGAATCCTCAAATTCCAATAGTGGATGAAATGATTGAACCACTAACACCAAATCAACAACGTGCTGCAATTATTGAGAAGGCGAAGCAGTTTGTAGAGGAAAAACTTAAATTGCTAATTAGTTATGACTTTGTAGTGATTAATAATGGGACGAAATTATATTCTCGTCAACGTTTTCAAGAGTTTAAACTAACTACCACGAAATGCTCACCAAATGACGTATTCAATGAACACATTGGAAAAGCCATTGCACTAGGACGAGCGCTTGGTCTTGATGTGAGTGAATTTGAACAGGCTGCGCAACCTACGGAATTTACTAAAGGACAAATTGTAGTGGGTGGTAGCACATACCGTGAGCCAAGAGAAGTTACTAAAGTGACACATGATGATCATGTGTACCGCAAGCCTATTGGTGGTAATGACTTTGACGATAGTTGGTGTAATGCGAAGTACTTAACAATAATCAACGACACTAACGCTATTTATGGAGGTGTTGAATAATGTTTCTAATCGTTGAATTTAAATACTCAACAGAGCAAGAAGAAAATAAAGTTTCGAAGTTTAATAATCCAAGCCAAATCATCGAATT
>NZ_PYWM01000023.1 GCF_003049665.1 Lysinibacillus mangiferihumi
GGGCTGAAAAGTCTGCAAGTTCGTTACGAAACTTTGCGTTACTCATCTTAATTGAACCGCCGTATACGGAACCGTACGTACGGTGGTGTGAGAGGTCGGGAGTTAATCACTCCCTCCTACTCGATTATGCCGTTGTTGCCCGCGTCTTACATTATGTGCTGTTCTGAGCTGGAGTCACCGCCTTCGCTACCAACAACTAGTGAATACTTCCATTTTTTTGCAAATAGCCAAGTTCTCATAATAGCAAAAATTTACGAACAGCTTTCCTCTGTTCCTTAAATTTTTTGAGTTATGTCCCAGCCTCTTATTACAATTTAACAAGAAGATGTATATGCTCGGCCCTCGCTTGAATAATAACCAAGTACAAGGGGAGTAATAGTTTTTTTGCGAAAAAATGTGAAAAAACTTATGATTTGCAAGTATATTGAAAATGCATTGTGACATACTAAAGTGAAACTGATTATTGTTTTTATAAAAAGGAGTAGTACAATGCGTATTTTCGGTATGTTTGTAGCCATTATCGCAAGTGCATTTATGGCTGTTGGAATTGCTGAGTATTATGATCAGCCATATGATTGGTATTTAGTATTTTTCATGATTCTTATTGGATTTTTTATTCATACCATTATTTTAATAGTAGAATCTGAATACAGTGAGGAAAATGAAGTATAAAAAATGCGAGCCCATTTGATATGGACTCGCATTTTTTTATTTAACTGATAGGAAATTAACCAATTTTTCGTTATTAAGTAGGTTGCCGACGAAAAATTCACCGAACTCACCGTAACGAGCAGAAACTTCGTCAAAACGCATTTCATAAACGAGTTTTTTGAACTGTAATACGTCATCTGCAAATAGTGTAACGCCCCATTCGTGGTCATCAAAACCTACAGAACCAGTGATAATTTGTTTTACTTTACCAGCATAGCCGCGACCAATCATACCGTGAGAACGCATTAAAGACTTACGCTCGTCCATTGATAGCATATACCAGTTATCATTCCCTTGGCGACGTTTGTCCATTGGATAGAAGCAAACATACTTAGAACGAGGTAGTTCAGGGTATAGACGTGCACGGACATGTGGATTTTGGTATGGGTCTTCGTTTGATTCGCCAGCTAAGTAGTTTGAAAGCTCAACAACAGATACATAAGAATATGTAGGAATAGTAAAATCAGCAATAGCTAATTTATTAAATTCCGCTTCCAGCTCTTGTAATTCATCCATTGTTTCGCGTAATGTCATAATCATAAAGTCGGCCTTTTGACCAACAATCGCGTAGAAAGCATGAGCACCTGTTTTAGCAACATCTGCTTCATTTAACTTTTCTAAATAAGCAATAAATTCTTCAACTGCTGCTTGACGTTCTTCTGCGGATACAAGTTTCCAAGAAGCCCAGTCAATTGAGCGGAAATCATGTAAAGCGTACCAACCGTCTAATGTAATTGCTGCTTCATTCATATGCAAAGCACTCCTTTATAAGTGAAAATCATTCTTAATTTAGTTTATCATAGTTTGTACGAAATCCCTAAGTTCATGATTGATTTTCACGAATTTGACACCATCTATGGATAATGTATGCTAAAGAGAAAAGATGATGGAAATAGAGGAGCTTTAAAAACATGAACAGTAATTTACAACAGCCAATTTGGCGTTTTTATGATCAATCTATCAGCTTGAAAAATAGCAGCCCCCTTGAATCATTTGCAACAGATGATACATTATGTCAATTGGTAGGACAGCTAGTTTCCCCACCGACTATCCGTACATGGGTACATAATGCGTCAGTTGTACTTGGTATTCAAGATCATCGGTTACCTCATGTACAGCAAGGCATGAAGTTGCTTGAGAAGCAGGGCTATCATCCCATTGTGCGCAATTCAGGTGGTCTTGCCGTTGTGTTGGATGAAGGGATACTGAATATATCAGTTGTTTTATCTGAACAAACAAAAGCCATAGGCATTAATGATGGCTATGATGTCATGGTTGCGCTGATTAAAGCACTATTTCCTGAAGCCGCTGATAAAATCCAAGCCTATGAAATTGTCGGCTCCTATTGCCCAGGTTCCTATGATTTAAGTATTGAAGGCAAGAAATTTGCAGGTATTTCCCAAAGACGATTACGACAAGGTGTAGCAGTGCAAATTTATTTATGTATTGAAGGAAGCGGTGCGGAGCGTGCAGCACTAATTCGTGATTTTTACGCTGAAAGTTTACAAGGAGAGGTAACGAAATTTACGTATCCTCATATACTACCAGATGTAATGGCTTCGCTAAGTGAATTAGTGGATGCCTCTTTAACAGTCAAAGACGTAGTTATTCGTTTACAGCAAATGCTGCATACAATGGCTGAAGAAGTTCGTTTAGAGCCATTTCACGATGAAGAATTACCATTATATGCATTTTATTTACAACGAGTATTAGAGCGAAATGCCAAAATGCTTGCGTTGAAGTCATTGTAATCACAATTTCTAGCAAAAAAAGGCGATGGTGCTAACTAAGCACATCGCCATTTTCTTTTTGATAGGTTGGACCACTAACAACTAAATTTCCGTTTTTCTCCATTTTAAAAACAGGCGCAATACGTTCTTCCTCTTCATCTAGGGTTACAAGGCGTCTAGCGCGGTTCATAATTTGTACAAACTGCTCATAATCTTTACGAATTGCACGATTTTCTTCTTCAAGCTGCGCAATGGTTTTCTCTAGCTTTTTATTTTTCTCGGATGTTACGTGCACAAGTTGTCTCCATTTTGAAGACTCATTCCCTATTTCACCAGAATGTTGTAAACGTAGTAAATATGCTATGACAATATCAAGAGATAGAGCAGATAAAGGAATTGACTTGCTATCTGTATCACTATTATTTATTGTAAACATACTTGTGGAACGACGTCTTGCTGGTGCACCCAACACTCGCATTCTCTCTTTTCTTTCTTTTTTCGCCTCAGCTAGTTGCTCCTCATAAGCTTTACGAACAACTGCATTCCAACGGAAACCACATGCAGCAGCCGTACGATTTAACGCATCACCAGCTTCTTCAAAAGCATTTAATTGTGTACTACCTTCCGTTACGTGACGAATTACTGCCTCTGCTAGCAATTCATCATTTTCTTCTAACCAAGCATCTTGTCTTACTTTACTCATTATAATATCCTCCCACCTTTATTTGGAATTTCTTTATTTATGTCTAGCATGACCAATCTTTTAACCTTTTATTCATCTATGTGAAAGGAATTATGCTTGAATACAAGGGGAATAATACGATACAATACCGTTTGTAGGTTTGTGCGTATGCTACATACTTAAATATGTGAAGGTTATGCGGACATTAGAAAATTTTATTGAAAAATACTATATAGAAAGGGTTGTTGACAAAATGGCAAACGAATTTAAAGTTTGCGATGAATGTCAGGCCGTTAACTTAAAAACGTTAATTCCAAAATTAAAGGAAATCGATCCTGATGCAACCATCGAAATTGGCTGTCACTCTTATTGTGGCCCAGGTCGTAAAAAAACATTTACATTTGTAAATAGTCGCCCTGTTGCTGCATTAACGGAAGAAGAACTAATGGAAAAAGTTTTAGCTAAATTAAAAAATAAGTAATAAAAGACTATCTTCACACGGCTGAAGGTAGTTTTTGTTTGTTTTAGGACGATAATAACCTGTATGAAGTGGAAATTACGTTTAATTAGGTTGATAGGCTCTATAATTACAGTGTAATCTCTATGCTAGTTCTATAATGTTTGCATATAATAGAAGAAAGATGAAATGGAGGTGCTGTACAAATGACACATTATGCAAAGGCAAAATTACAAGAAGAAAAAGTATTTAAAGATCCTGTACATCGTTATGTACATGTACGAGATCAAGTTATTTGGGATTTAGTAGGAACAAGAGAATTTCAACGTTTGCGTAGAATTCGCCAACTAGGCACTACGTTTTTAGTATTCCACGGAGCAGAGCATAGTCGCTTTAGTCATTCACTTGGTGTTTATGAAATTGTGCGTCGTATTATCGATGATGTTTTTGTAGGTCGCCCTGATTGGGATGAAGACGAGCGACTGCTAGTGCTTTGTGCAGCCCTATTACATGATTTAGGACATGGTCCATTTTCACATGCATTTGAAAATGTGTTTGAGTTAGATCATGAATTTTACACAAGACAAATTTTGCTTGGGGATACGGAAGTACATGCAGTGCTAAAAAAAGTTGCACCCAATTTTCCTGAAAAAGTATCACAAGTAATTGAAAAAACGTATCCGAACAAGCAAGTCATAAGTTTAATATCAAGCCAAATCGATGCGGATCGTATGGATTACTTACAACGTGACGCCTATTTTACAGGTGTAAGCTATGGTCATTTTGATATGGAACGTATATTACGTGTCATGCGCCCACGTAAAAATCAAGTAGTAATTAAAGCAACAGGTATGCATGCTGTAGAAGATTATATTATGAGTCGCTATCAAATGTACTTACAAATCTATTTCCATCCTGTATCGCGAAGTGCAGAAGTAATTTTGAATAATATTTTAAAGCGAGCGAAGCAATTAAGCAATGCAGGCTATAAGTTTAAGCATGAGCCCACACATTTTTTGGCATTTTTCAAAAATACGATTACGTTGGAAGATTACCTTGCCCTAGATGAAAGTATTTTGTTTACATATTTTCAATTATGGATGCAAGAGGATGATGCGATATTAAGTGATTTAAGTCGCCGTTTTGTGAATCGTAAGCTATTCCAATACATTGATTTAGATCCGGGAGTAGAACTTGAGAAATATCAAAAGTTACAAGCGTTATTTAAACAAGCAGACATCAATCCAGACTACTACCTTGTCCATGACACAACGGCAGATCTTCCTTACGATTTTTATCGACCAGGTGAGGAAGAAGTACGTGTCCCTATCTTTTTAGAAATGAAAAACGGAGAATTACGTGAATTGTCACGCGAATCGATTATCGTTGATTCCATTTCTGGACGCATGAAACGAGATCATAAAGTATATTTTCCACTTGATATATTAGAGGACTCTAGTACACAAGCATCAGTGAAACAACAAATTTTAAAGTTATTACAAATACAATGAACATATCAAGTGTAAATCTATCTAATTTAGTTATATATAAATTACTTGTTTTGTATAAGCAATACAAAAGCACTAAACTCGCTAGAAAATAGTGATGGTTTAGTGCTTTTTCTTATGCACAATTACATATTCGATTAGTGAAGATGTCATTAATATAGGAATTGTTAGTGAAAAAAATGGCAATGTTTAGAATTTGTTTAGAATCATTTTTTATAATGAATGAAAACCAAAAGGGGGTGAGGCCATTCTATTCAGCAAAGGCGTCACACACCAGTTATCGATACAAAAACGGTATGTGTACCGAGTGTATGAAGGGTTCTTATGTATCAATGAGACGACACGTTATTAGAGGGGAAGAGGGGCAAACCGAACGTTTGTAGCAAAGTTTTCGCATAGTGTGAGAACTTACAATGTCGTCCGCAAACACTTTAAGGGATCTCTCTGAACTTAAAAAGGGAGAGAAACATGAAAAAATTAAATTTAGCAATCATTACATTGTTGCTAGTGTTCCAAACGGTACTATCACCAATTTCCGTACTTGCAGAAGATACAGGTTCTTCTGTACCTCCAGCAGTTGAAGCTAATAGTGATGAACCTACTTCTAATTCGCCGGAAACAGGCAATCCAGATGCAACAGTGCCGACACCTAGTGACACAGGCAATCCAGATGCAACAGTGCCGACACCTGGGGAAACAGGTAATCCGGATGCAACAGTGCCAACACCTGGGGAAACAGGGGAAGTTGATGGGACGGATGCTAATACGGGAGGCACGGATAATTCAACAGTGACACCACCGGAGGAATCTGACAAAGTTGACGGAGCTGAAGGTGAAGATGTAGAAGGTAAAGACAATGCGGTAGATGAAAAAACAGATAATTCAACACTTCAGCTATTGAAAGCACCTATAACACCAGGTTTACCTGTTGACAGAGATGACCCTAATTTTAAAGAAACAATAACTTTAAAGATTGATAGTAAAGTAGTTTCTGGAACAACAGCGGAAGGTCGCGTAGGTGACGAAGTTGAATTTAGAGTGGATTTAGAGTTAGCACCAGGACACAAGTATAGTGAAGGTTCTACGTTAACTTATACATTACCAAATCAATTTAAAAATTTAACAGGCGACACACCATTATTCTATGAAGGTGAACTTATTGGTAATGTAGTTGTTTCAGGTTCAACGGCTACACTTACATTTACTGATAAAATTTTAGATGATAGTGGTGCTGGTACTCTTGTGAAAGATGTATTTTACGTAATTAAAGGTACATTACAATCAACAAATAATGAGTGGTCGGAGGATATTGAAGTTCCAGGTTTTAAAACAATTAAACTGAACTTCCAGCCAAAAGCAAATAGCGGTCAAACGATTACAAAAACAGGTAAAGCAGACCGTGAAGGAATTAACAGTGAATTTATTACATGGAAAGTAGATGTAAATACAAATTTAATTGTTAATACAGATAATGATAATACAATATTTACTGATACATTGTCAGGAGAGCATAGTTTTGTCGGTAGTCCAACTGTAACTGTACTAAATATATCTCCTAATGGGGAAATAACAGAAGCCGGTTTATTGAATCTTGAACCGAAGCCTTTGTTCGACGGAAATAAATTAACAATTAAATTACCGAATAAAGCACATACAGGTTATCGTATTAACTATACAACTCAAATTGGTGACCCTGGTAACGTTGAAAGTGCAAATTTTGGTAACATAGCTAGCTATAATGAAACGCCAACGAAAGAAGTAAATGTAAAGGTTGGTTTTGGTAAACCTCTAGACAAAGAAAGTAGTGGTCCTTCTGCTACCGATTTGGCCACATATTGGACAATTAAATACAATTTCAATAAACGTAGTATTCCAGCAGCTAATGCGGAATTAACTGATGTATGGACGGATACACAAGTATTAGAAGGATCTGTAGAAGTCTATAAAGAAGATGGTTCTAAAGTTACAAGTGGATACACAGTAGATACTACAAGTAAAACTAATGGTTTTACTCTAAAATTTAGTGGTGCTGTAAACGATGCATACGTTATTAAATACAAAACAAGACCAGCTCTTAATATATATCCTACGAGTGACATTCAAGTGGAAAATACTGTAATCCGTAAAGATATGCGGGATAATCCCAAGGTAGCTTACTCAAAATATAGTAGTGAAAGCTTAATATTAGATAAAACTGCTACAGGTGTTGATTATACAGCTAAGACAATGTCTTGGGAAATCGAGGCGAATCAAGCGAGGTACACTTTAAAAAAAGATACGATATTTGAAGATACGTATAACGGTTCGCTATTAAGTTTAACAAACGATTTTATAATCACTGTGGATGGAATACCATTTACTAACTATGAATTAACAAAAGATACCGCTATTGTAGATGGTAAGAATAGAGAAACTGGATTTAACATTAAGTTAAATGAAGATGTTAGCGGTGTAATTGTAATTAAGTATACAACTGACTATGATATTAAAGATACTGGTTCAAATAGTCGTGATTTCAATAATACAGTAACATTGAAAGATACAGGTGTGTTTAAAGGAATTGCAACAGACACGGATAAGCAAACTATTAAAAATGAACAAAAAACAAACGGTAAAAAAGATGGTTACTATGATTATGCAACGAAGACATTCCACTGGTATGTAGAGTTAAACTTTAACTATAATACATTTACAAATGCAGTATTTAAAGATACCTTACCAGCATCTCAAAAAGTGACAAGTATTAAAGTAACGAAAGGTACATTAGATAAGTCAGGGAAGTTTGTGCCTGGTTCTAGCGAAGATATTCCTATCTCGGAGGACAAACATGAAATTCTGCTTGAATTAGGTCCAATTTCCGTACCATATAAAGTGGAGTATACCTCAGTAGATGCTGATGATGTGTTCCCACACGGTTCAGATATTAAAATTAGTAATGAAGCAGCGTTATATGAAGGTACCAGCACTACACCTAATGCAAAGTGGGACAAGGTTGTAACAGTTGAAAATACTAAAAAGATTTTAGATAAAACGGGTAATCAAGTAGGAGCGTCTCCAAAAATTAACTGGGACTTCAAATTTAACTATGCTCAGTCTCAATTAAACAATATTGAAATTACTGATATCGTTGGTAAAGATAGTGAAAATAACCCAGAGCAACTTATTTTAAAAGATACATTTAAAGTGTATGAAGTAAGTTTTACAGGTACTACAGCAGAAGGTGAGCCAAAGATAACACGTAAGGAAATTACATTACCAGCTGGCGCTTTAGATGTTGATATTGTAGCAGGGACATTTAAATTAAAATTACCTGATGGTAAAAAAGCATATGATGTTGAGTATTCTACTGTATTTATGGGATCATCAGGTTCCGATGTGGAAAACTATGTAAATGTTGCTTATACAAGTTTAGACGGTGATAAAGGCTCTGATGTTGGAAAGAAATTGAAATTCACTTATATTGGTGGAGGTAACGTAAGTAAAGTACCATTTATTATTATCAAAACTGATGCAGCAACAGGCTTACCGATGAAAAATGTTAAGTTCGATTTATATGGTCCGTATACAGGTCAAACATTGTTAGCATCAAAATCAACAGATGAATTTGGCTATTTAAACTATGGTCTAAAATTAGCGCAAAGTACGTCAGGTAATAAATATAGAATTGTGGAAGAAAAGCAAGACGGTTATAAAGCATTAGAAAAAGAGTTTGAGCTAAATCCTGCTAAAATTGAGACAACAGGTAAGTACAAAGGATACCAAGTAATTGAAATAGAAAATGAACCTGAAAGTGGTTTGAAATGTTCCAAGTACGAGTTAACAGTATATGATATTGACGGAAACGTAACTAATGGAGGGAAAATAACATTAGTTAATAAGGCAACAGATATGTCAGTAGAATATTCACTAGGTACAGATGGTAAAATTTCATTTACACCAGACCAAGTAAAGGCAGGTCAATACGATGTTAAATATAATGGTGTAACGTTGAAGACGATAACAATCCAGTACAATGATGAGTGTGGAGAAAGTATTCAACCAGCACCAAAATGTGATAACTTCACGATTGCAATTGAAGACACAGAAGGTAATATTCGTACAAACATTAAAGAATTAACGTTAAAATCAGGGACTACAGAAGCAAAAGTCTCTCCTAATGCGGCTGGTAAGTTTGTTTTTGCATCTAATAAAATTAATCCAACTGATGGCATAAAACCAGGCGATTATATGGTTTATGAGGGTAACTTATTCTTAGGAACAGTGAATTTAACGTACGCAGAAAACTGTGGTCACGAATTTATTGTAAAGCAAGCACCAAAATGTGAAACGTTTAAACTAACTGTTAAGGATGTAGATGGCAAGTTAGTTGCGGACGGTACTTCTGTAACAGTGAAAGATACAGATGATAAAATTGTTGCGACAAAAACGACAACGAATGGTGTGCTGGAATTAACAAATCTGCAACCAGGTATTTATAAAGTTGAAGTCAATGGCAAAGAAAATGGAAGTTTCCAATCGAATATAGACTGTGAAGCAACAGTGCAACCAGCACCTTCTTGTCCAATCTTTACATTAACGGTGAAAGATGAAAATGGTAATGTTCGCCCGAATGTAAGTAATATTATGATCAAAGATAAAAACGGCGCAACAATTGCTTCAAACAAAACAACAGACGCAGTAGGTCAAGTGACGATGCCATCTCAAGATATTCCTTCAGGGGACTATAGCGTGTATCAAGGCGACCTATTTATTGGTCAAATTACAGTTCAATATTCCGTTCATTGTCAAGCGGAAATTGTAGCAGCACCTACATGTCCTTCGTTTACATTGACTGTACAAACTGCATTTGGTACGCCTCTTGCAAATGCGATAGTCACTGTGAAAGATGTGAAAGGAAATACGATTAAAGATGCGAATGGTAACGACAAGCTAACAACGTCTGTTGCTGGAACTATTGTTTTACCAGATAAAGCAATTCAACAAGGAACGTACAATGTATATGAAGGAAGTCGTTTAATTGGCTCTTTCGTTGTAAAAGATACATGTTCGGCACTTGTAAAACCGTCATTACCAGGTGATAACGGTGGAGGCGGTGGCGGTGGTTCAACACCACCAGAACCAGGTAAACCAGTGGATCCAAACAAGCCAACACCAGAACCAGGTAAACCGGTGGATCCGAACAAGCCAACACCAGAACCAGGTAAACCAGTGGATCCAAACAAGCCAACACCAGAACCAGGTAAACCGGTGGATCCAAACAAGCCAACACCAGAACCAGGTAAACCGGTGGATCCGAACAAGCCAACACCAGATCCAGAACAACCGGTGAATCCTGAAAATCCATCAACAAATACAGAAGAGCCAAGTAATCCAGGGAATCCTTCAACAGATTCAAAAGATCCAACGGCTCCTGGAAAAACAGATACGTCTAAACCAACTGTACAAGATGTTATTGATCAAGGGAAAAACTTGCCGTCAATTAATACTTCTACTGCAAATAAAGATACGCTAGATGCGTATAAAGATTTCATTGATAACTATAACCAATTATCAAAAGAAGAGCAGGAAGAAATTGCAAAATCACTTGATGTAGATAAAATCAAAGCAGATGCAAAACGTTTAGAAACGCAATTACAGGCACAAGGTAAGTTGCCTCAAACAGATGGAGCCAATCAAACAGCTCTTACTCTAACGGGTGTAGCGCTTGTTTTAGGCGCATTGTTCTTCTTACGTCGTCGTAAGGCAGAAATGAAATAATGTATAAAATAACCCCCCATGACCATTCAGTCTTGGGGGGTTTCCTATACTAAAAAGCTTCTGATAGCTTGGCAGGTGCATCGTTTAAAGGATATTGCTCCACAAAATCTGCATGGACAGCCAGGCGTTTTGTGCCATTATCTGCACATGTAATAAGGGTTAAAATGGTTTGATTTGGGATATCGTCAATGACATAGACATCTGTTGCTGCAATCACTTTTTTAGTTGTTAATTTGTATTCATAAATAGTTGTTAAATCCGTTAAGTAAATCGCATCACCAATATTTGCATTATACAATGGACTAAATAATATATCTTTATTTTCAAAATAATGACCTGCTAAGGCGTAGTTTCCTTGCCCCAACGTTTGGTTTGCCTTCATCGTACCTGCGCCAACAGCAAGGGAGGCATTCCCGACGCCTTTAATTATAGGAAGAGATAGCTCTACAGTTGGTATGGCAATACTGCCGATGACAGGTAAGTTATCCAGCTGTGTCTGTGCTTTTAACACTTCAGCTATGGATAGGGATTGAACATCTTCAAATGCAAAATCTGCTGTCGCTTGATTGTTCTTTTCGATATCTTCGGCACTGTAATCGGTCGTATTCAATTGTTGACTTAAGTGGGCAATAACTGCATTTTGAATCGGATTAATAAAAATAAGTAGTAGACCGATTATCAATAAACAAATAAGTACTGCTATTTTAAGCTTGTTCATATTGTAAGGTCACCTCCCTATATGAAAGAATCGCGGATAGCAACGTGGATAGATTATTTTGACTAAAAAAATGGGTAGAGCGGTCTGTTGCTCTACCCGAATGATAGTTATTTATCGCTGAAGCGGACGCCTGCCACACCATAATGGTTTTTAGACATTTCTTCAATGAAAACTGTTACGTTTTCAACGGGTGCGTTTACTGTGCGTGAAACGGCTTCTGTTACTTCTTTTACTAGTGCGCGTTTTTGTTCCTCCGTACGGCCTTCAATCATTTTTACTGTTACATATGGCATAATAGTGCCTCCTTTTAGAATTATGTTGTATAGTTAGTTTATAAGAAATTATAAACTTCTTACTTATGCACAAAAGCGCAAGAATAGCTTTACTTTATAATAGCAGAATGGAGGGAATTAAAGTATGGCAAATGAAGAGAAACCAAAACAAAAAATGGGCTTTACCATTATAAAAAATGACCCGACAGACGGCCATAAAGGATTTGGTATTGGTTCGCTTTCACTTGAAAACGTGTCACCAGTCATTATTGATATAGAAGAAGGGAAAGCTTCAGTTGAAATTGGGGCGATGCATGCACGTAGCGATGTAGAACGGGGCATTAAATTTACGACAGATCGTGCTGATTCAGAAGGTGGGAAGCCTTACTGGTTGGTTTGGGTAACGATTGACCATAAAGCGGATGGACCTTACTATGCTGGTGTAACAGCTTGTGAAATGGTAGTAAATCGTGAAAAACGCCGTGGATACAAAATTTTGGCGGATCACGTTAATAAAATGGATAAGTCGATGAAACGACAAATTATTGTAGACCATATGGATGAAGCGTCTAAAAAAGTATTAGCTTCTTTCCTAGAGGAGCTGAATCCAGAGCTGTGGATGCGTAGTGAGGAGCAATTACGTCAAGACTTATTTGTATAATAGACCTACAATGATTGAACAATCTGTGACATTTTGCAATCGCTTTCGATATAAGGTTGAAAGTAGATATGAAAAAAAGTACACTTGATTCAGAGCTTACATTTTAGTAAGCTAGGACACTTTGGTCCCAAGAATGTGATGAGTGCTATGCGGCATTTGAACAACCCAAACCCAAGCCAAATGCCCCATGATTCTCATCCTTTCCAGGACCAAAAATAAGAAAAGCTTTCTGTTCCCACGGACACGTCTCCGGGGAAGAGAAAGCTTTTCTTTTTCGCTTTATATCTATAGCCTTTGTCGAGAGCTTTCATTCAATAAAACGATGATGCCCCGTTAAAGGTTGCGCATTATTGTTTATTATTGAAGAATGGAAGCATATTCCAAAATTCTCCCCATGTATTGCTATCCAGAATATCAAAGTTTGTACATTTTTCACTAGGTACATCTTTCGTTTCTAAATATACTAGACGTTGTTTAGGGCAGGCATCTGTTGCAAGCTTTCCTGTTTCAATATCAATTACTACTCCTTTAACGCCTTTTGGTTTTGCGAAGTCTTCGTTTTTAGTCCCTTTATTCACGCTTTCCATAAAGTCGATCCAAATTTGCTTTGTTGCAGCCGAATCTTCTTTTGAAGTAAGGTTTTTACCTTGGTCGTAGCCGTTCCAAACACCCGCTGTTAAATTTGGTGTAAAGCCGATAAGCCATTGATCACTATTGGTAGAACCAGATTTTGCGGCATACGTATGCGTCATACGTGAACGAATACTAATCCCTGTAGCAGGTGAGTAGTCACTAAATACAGGATCGAAAATACCAGTCATCATTTCTGTTAGTATATAGGTATTTTCTTTTGACAGCACCGTTTCATTTTGTTTTTCAACGTTTTTATTATCGTAAATAACTTCTCCATTGGCATTTTTAATGGAGATAATCGTTGTCGGCATGGTTTTTTGTCCTTGTGACGCTAAAATATTATAAGCATTTGTCATATCGTACAGTGTCGTTTCCATCGTTCCAAGAGCAAGTGATAGATTGTCTTTTGAGCCTATATTTACGCCAAAACGGTCTGCTATATTATGAAATGCTTTAAATCCAATATCCTCTAACGTTTTAACTGCATAGATATTATCGGAAATTGCAATTGCCTGAGCCATTGACATGTCATGGTCTGCGAATTCACCGTTGACGTTTTTAGGAGAGTAAGTGCTGCGTCCGTTATCAATAGTGAACGTAGTTTGTCCGACATCTAAATACGTTAAAGGCGTATAGCCATTTTCTAACGCTGCTGCATATAAAACGGGCTTAATCGTTGACCCTGGTTGACGTTTAGCTTGTGTCACACGGTTAAATGAGCTTGCTGCATAGTCTTTCCCTCCAACAAGCGCTGTAACAGCTCCTGTTTTCGATTGCATACTGACAAACCCTGTTTGCAAATCATTAGCTGGCATATTTTTAGCTACGGCTTCTTCTGCTGCTTTTTGATGACCTAGGTTAAGCGTTGTTTGAATGGTCCAACCGCCTTCGCTAATATCAAGATTTTTTGCTTTTAAAATTTCACTAGCTTCTTGCCAAGCTACATCTAAGAAATAAGGTGCCACGGATTTAGAGGCAACCCACATATCGTTCTTTAAGACAAGTTGCTCTTCTTGTGCACGCGTTTTCTCTTCTTGTGTTATTGCCCCTTGATCTGCCATCAGTTTTAAAATGACGTGCTGGCGATTTGTTGCCTTTTCAAGATTGGCAATGGGTGAGTAAATACTTGGTCCTTTCGGTACACCTGCAAGCATGGATGCCTCCGCTAACGTCAAGTCTTTTGCTGATTTTCCGTAATAATAGCGACTTGCAGCTTCTACGCCATACATACCATGTCCGTAGTAAACAGTGTTCAAATAACCTTCTAATATTTCGTCTTTGTTATAAAAAACTTCTAATCTATAAGCATACAATGCTTCGTTTGCTTTTCGAGTCCATGATTTTTCATGGGATAAATATAAATTCCGAGCATATTGTTGGGTGATTGTACTTGCACCTTGCACCTTACTACCAGCCTTAATATCAACTAATAACGCACCGGCAATACGAGAAAAGTCAAAACCGCTATGTTTGTAGAAATCTTTATCCTCTACAGCGACGGCAGCTTTTACTAAATAGGGTGACATCTCATCAAGACTTACCCAATAGCGACGTTCATTTGTAAAATGGTCTCCAATTTGGTTCTCGTTTTCATCTAAGAAAATAGAGGCTTTCGGTACAGTTAATGGCGGTGCACCAGCCACTTGAACATAGACGCGTAGGGCAATAAATGCTACTACTATTGCAGATGCAAAGGCGACAAAAAGTGTAAGCGTTTTGCGTGTACGCTTTATACGCTTTTGCTTACGTTGATAGCTTTTTCTTTTCATCCGACTTCACCTCGATTTCTAACAACTTGCGTTTAGTATGTGTCTGAATATTATTCTTTAATCGGAATTGTAAGCAAAAACTATTGCACTTTATTCAAAAACATCTATACTTTTTTTGTACTGATATGAAACGCTAGCTTTCGACAACAGCATTGCACTTTGTAGATTTTAAATGAATTTTGCTAGACGTTCCAATAATGTATACGAGGATTTGCTGAGTGAGGTTTCATTACAAACCTGTAAGTCCTTCGTGTGTAATAACTATAACAACTGAATTTCATAGGAAGTTCAGAGATTAATGGAGGCTAGATATGAGATTTGATGAAGCTTATTCAGGAAATGTTTTTATAAAAAGTCATCCTACATATGAGGATGCACAGGCAGTTATTTATGGCATGCCGATGGACTGGACAGTAAGTTATCGTCCTGGGTCACGTTTTGGTCCACAACGTATTCGTGAAGTGTCGATTGGTCTAGAAGAGTATAGCCCATATTTAGATCGCGAATTAGAAGAGGTAAAGTATTTTGATGCTGGGGATATTCCATTACCATTTGGCAATGCCCAACGTTCTTTAGATGAAATTGAGAAATTCATTGTGAAGTTATTAGAAGATGGCAAAATTCCTGTCGGCATGGGCGGCGAGCATTTAGTGTCTTGGCCTGTAATGAAGGCAGTTTCTGCAAAATATGATGACTTAGCCATTATTCATTTTGATGCACATACAGATTTACGTGTGGAATATGAAGGGGAGCCACTTTCCCATTCAACACCGATTCGTAAAATTGCTGAGCATATTGGGCCGAAAAATGTCTATTCATTTGGCATTCGTTCAGGTATGAAGGAAGAATTTGACTGGGCGAAAGAAAACGGTATGCATATTTCAAAATTTGAAGTGTTACAACCGTTAAAAGAAGTGTTACCAACATTAGCTGGCCGCAATGTATATGTGACAATCGATATCGATGTACTAGATCCAGCGCATGCACCTGGTACTGGTACTGTAGATTGTGGGGGCATTACGTCTAAAGAGTTATTAGCTTCTATTCATGCAATTGCTGCAAGTGGCGTGAATGTAGTAGGCTTTGACTTAGTTGAAGTAGCACCAATCTATGACACATCAGAAATGACAGCCAATACGGCAAGTAAATTATTAAGAGAAATGATTTTAGGTTGGGTAAAATAATAGAGGCTTTGTATAGGTTGATATGAAGCGGTTAGAGTGGGGTTAGCGATGAGCTAGCCCCATTTTTAGCTCCAATTGCCTTTAAACGCTCACTAATTACGGATACGGTTTGCGCCGCCAGCTCTAACTATATAAAATGATTTCCGTACTTACAGTCGAATTTCCGATGTATTTAGTACGCTACGCAATGATGAATACTTAAAGAAAGTCATTGCAACTATAAAGGCTAGTGAAGAATATACAGGACATAGCTAAGAATAAAGTTTGGGACGTTTCGATGAAAATTTTGAAAATTATGGTAATATTTCTCGGTTACTTTAAACAGTAACTACAACAATGGTGAAAAAAGATTCTCCATGAAATTATCGTATGGCATCCAAGAAGTTTCATCCCGATGCATGCGGTAATGATGGTAGCAAGATGAAGTTAAAGGTGTAAAAGGAGTTATAAAGGAGAGGGAATAGATTTCTTCTATGCTTATTCCTTCTCTGACGAAGACTTCGATTTATCACAAACTAAATAAATAAAAATTTTGTAATTGTAAAGGGAGAATGCAATGTATTCCATAGGTGGATTTTCTAAAATATGTAATATTCCTGTTAAAACAATACGCTATTATAGCGACATTGGATTACTAAAACCTTCGTACATAGATCCTATAACAAACTATCGGTATTATGACTATGACAAAATTCAAATCATGAAAAAAATTATGCTTCTAAAGAGCTGTCAATTTTCTTTAACTACAATTAAGGAATTTATTAATAGCACTGAACAAGTACAACTAAAAAGTATATTAGCAGATAAAATTGATGAACTTGAGGAACGACAAGAACAAATCTCCGAACAAATAGAAGAATTGAAACGATTAAACATGCAAATAGATAAAGAAGTTCCTATAATCCCAGGGCCTTTTTTAACCGATTGCTTTATTGAAAACCGAGAGGAGACCCTAGTTTACACGATTCGTGAGAAAATAAAGGTCCAATTTATTGATGAGTTGGTTAAAAATTTATTTAATCGAGTTTACGCTTTTAATCTCGTGATTACAGGGAAATTAATGGCTATCTTTCATGAAAGAGAATTTAGTCAAAAAGAGGCTGATATAGAGCTGCTTCTTCCAGTACAACATATGAACAAAATAGAGGGCTTTAGGACTTTATCCAGTGGGATATACGCATGTATTACTGTTAAAGGCCCCTATTCGGAGTTGGATGAAGGCTATAAAAAATTGAATAGTTGGATCTTCGAACAAAATCTAACTCAGATAGAGAAAGAGATTGAAATTTATGAAGAAGGTCTTGTACCTGTCAATTTTAATAGTAGAGATATAAAACCAGATTTAAACAGACATCCTTCAGAGTTTGTTACTAAAATTTGTATACCAGTAATTAAGAAATAAAGTTAGCTTATAGTTTTATATAAAAAACAGGGTAAACTCTCCACCAACTGGAGGGTTTATTCTTTTTATATACTAATATATTGGAGGGAATTAAAATGTATCATCCGAGATTAAAGGGAGATGCTTATGACGCAGGAAAGCATTATGCAGAAATTCTTTATAAAAATGGATTTCAGTTTCCGAAAGTATCTGAAGAAAAATTAAAATTTGGAGAGTCATGCAAACATATTCTTACAGAATTTGATCCTAATATTGTGAAAGAGATAAAAGGATTTGCAGAAGGCTGTCATACTTCTTATGAAGAAGTAAGTTCTTTTCTTTTAAGTATAGGGGTATTTGAATTGGCCGGTCAATGTAGTATTTTCTCAGCTTTTAACGGGAGAGAAACTATTATTGGTCGAAATTATGATATGCTCTTTAATCTAAAAAATTTTACAGAGTCCTCACTTGTTTGTTTTGAAGGGAAAAATAAGTATGTAGGTCACTCAGATTGTTTTATTGGAAAAGTTGATGGTATAAATCAACATGGTTAATTTGTAGGAATTACATCAGTTCCTCATGAGGGAATTATGCCAGGATTGAATTTTTATTTTGCTGTTAAATATATTTTAGAAAATTGTTGTACTGTGGAAGAAGGCATAGAAGTGTTAAAAAGATTTCCAAGTTCCGTATCTAATAACTACTTGTTAGCAGATCCATTAGGGAATATGGCTGTTGTTGAAGTTACCCCTAATGACTATCAAGTCCGCCTTCCTACAAATAATTATATTCATTGTACAAATCACCATGAAAGTACATCACTATCTGAAAGTTGGAATTGGAGCAAATCAAAAGAACGTTTTGAAACATTAGATATACGTCTTAAAGAAAACGTCAATAAAATGAATCTTTCCACTGCACAATCAATTATGTCAGAAACCAAGGGACATGTTTGTTTAAATTTAAAAGAATATAATTTTGGTACGCTCTTCTCTGTTGTAGCAAACTTAAATACATTAGATATACTTAGAGCCGAAGGTCAACCAAACAAAGCAAAATATAAATCAGATAAACGATTGACAGATGCTATTTTAAAATAACTTTCTTTTGTAAAATAAATACATTAATCAAAAATTAGAATTGGAGAGTGACAAATATGAATTCAATTCAAGCTTCTATTTCTTATCTTAAAGGCACCAGTTATGAAATTGGTAGACTGCAAGGAGAGGAAATAAAAAAGAATCCTAATGCAATGAATGTCATTTTATCATCTGAATCAATAGATGAAACAAAATATAAGGATACGAAACAACTAATTGATCAATATGCTCCTGGTTTAAACGAAGAGCTACAAGGATTTGCAGATTCATTAAATATAAAGCCTAGTTGTCTTAACTTTTTTGATGAAACTTTACTACAACCAGGAGGATGTAGTTTAGGCGCTGTTTTACCATCTAAAACAAGTGATGGTAAAACCTATGTCCTTAGAAATTACGATTTGTCACCAGCTATATCTGATATGAGACTTTGTACAACTAAGGTAAAAGGGAAATACAGTCATACTGGATTCTCTGTTTCTTACTTTGGTCGAAGTGAAGGCTTAAATGAAGAGGGATTCTGTGTAGCTTTTGCCTCATGCGGTATTCCAGTTGGAAAACATCCAGGAATGAAAAAGCCTATCCTAAAAGGACTTCAGTTTATGGTAATAGTAAGAGCTTTACTTGAAAATTGTAAAGATGTTGAGGAAGGAATTACTTATTTAGAGAATATGCCTATTGGAACAAATATGAATTTGCTACTGTCAGATGCCAAAGGTAATGTAGCTTTAGTAGAAACGTATGATGGAGAAAAGGTCGTAGAAAGGGGCAATAAAAAATCAGGATTTCTGATTGCAACTAATCACGCTGTAATGCCAAAAATAATGAAGTTAGAAGACAGAAAATTAGAACAATCTGAAATACGTTATAATTTTTTGAAAAACAACTTAGAGAGTAATGATTTTTTTACAAAGCATAAATTACAACAATTAATGTTTAATGAATACCCTAATGGTGTAACAGTGCACAATTTCGAAGAAAATTTCGGAACTGTTCATTCTATTCTATTTAATCTTAACGACAAACAATTAGATATATCTTTTGGTTCCCCTATAAATAATAAAATCTATAAATTAAAAGTAGGAGAAACCTTGCCTTTTAATGAATTAGAAGTTTTCATTGAGAACTCAAACTATGGACCAAACTTCTGGAAGTTAATCAAATAATAATATGGCCAAAGAAACACTTTCAGCTGCATGATGAGCCGAGAGTGTTTTTTTGTCATTCCTCTATCCAATAATAAATCGCTTATTTCACATTTAGTGCCTTACATAAAGCGCCTAACGTATCTCGTTGATATTGCATTGTCGTGTCATTATACATACGTTGCACTTTTTTAACCTTTAAATCAGCCATTTCAGCACACTTTCAAATGGATAATTCAGGCCCATCGAGAATCTCTTTTAATTTAGATTTTGCGCGCATTATTTCACCTTCTTGGACGTTTGAAACGTCCTCTTGTTTCATGAAGTTTCTGGCGTTTTCCTTTTTGACGAAGCACTGTTAAAGTTCTATCCTTTTTTGAAAAAAATATAGAAAATCAATTTTAATCTACCTTCCTATCTACAAATGTGTTAACTTAATTATTATTAAGGTTAACACAATTTAAAAAAGTTAGAATGGGGGAATAGGAGGATGCGCAAGTTTTCTACATATGATCTTGCCCAGATTTCAGTATTAGCTTGTCTTATTATCGTTACAGGCATGTTTAAGATTCCAACAGGTATTCCTGGATCTGAATTTCAATTATCAGCACCGATTGCAGTTGCAATTGCAGCGGTATTTGGATTTAAGCGATATTTTCTTGCGGGAATCATTGCAAGTCTAATCTTATTTTTACTAGGTATACACTCGATCTTAAATGTGGAGATCTCATTAATTTTTCGATTGACTGTTGGTCTAATCATTGTTTTATTAGGAACTTCAATTCCGGTACTAGTTGTGGCAGGACCGATTGGAACAATGGTTGCTAGACTTGGATTGGCTTTAACGTTAGGGACTCCGTTTTTGCCACTATTAGTTTTGGCGATTCCAGGGATGGTCATTACGGCTGTCAGTGTTTATCCGATAACGAAAATATTACATGCAATTAATAAGAAAGTAGCAGGTGATCATCATGTCAGAAACGTTTTATAGCATTCGAATGCGTGCAGCTGAAAAAAATCTCGAAGTAGGAGAAAAGCATATATCTGGTGGTGAACGGATAGGGGGTAAATTTCAAATAGAGCCAATTGTAAAACAGTTATTGAACAAAGCAAGGAATCATTCGCGCGGAGATGCTGACTTTATTCAAATAACCGTTGAAAAACTTACGGGTGATCAGATACTGTATATGCCACCATTAGAAATTACGACAATTGATGAGATTTCAATTGAAAGGGCACATAGTGAAGCTAGGAGCATATTAACCTCAGTAGGTGTTTCCGAGCAGGCACAAAATGTTGCTTTTCATCTACTTGCTAGTAATCAAAATCTTCGTGGAGCCATCCTCCTTCATAGTCAAACTGGCTTGCGGCTTGACAATCGAGGACTTAAAGGCGTTCGTGTATCACGAATCGATTGGCAAGACGCTGATGTAGGTTTAAATGAGCGTGTTCGTGAAGCGCTAGCTCTGGCAACGAAAGTGGCAAATTCTCCGTATACCATCGCAGAATTATGTTGGTCAGATGATCCAGAATACGTTACTGGCTATGTAAGCAATCATGAGATTGGTTATGTCAGAATTACGCCTTTAAAAAGGGAAGGCTGTGAAAGTGGCGGACGTATTTTTTTTGTGTCAGATGAAGTTGAGCTAGAATCCTATATACACTATTTAGAAAGAGAACCTATTCTCATTAGGGGGCATTAAAAATGAATGATCGCTTTCGAAGGGAACTACAAGTAATAGAAGAGCAAGGATTGACAAGGAAGTTACGTTTGTTTTCAACTGGAAATGAAAGTGAGGTAGTGATGAATGGTAAGAAATTTTTGCTATTTTCATCGAATAACTACTTAGGCCTTGCAACAGATAGTCGGTTGAAAAAGAAAGCAACTGAAGGCATTAGTAAATACGGTACAGGGGCTGGCGGTTCTCGACTTACAACTGGAAACTTCGACATTCATGAACAGCTAGAATCTGAAATTGCAGATTTTAAAAAGACTGAAGCGGCCATTGTATTCAGCAGTGGGTATTTAGCGAACGTTGGTGTGATTTCGAGTGTGATGAAGGCAGGAGATACTATCTTTTCTGATGCTTGGAATCACGCGAGTATTATAGATGGTTGTCGATTAAGTAAAGCCAAAACGATTGTTTATGAACATGCGGATATGGTGGATTTAGAGCGGAAATTAAGGCAATCACATGGGGCTGGAATGAAGTTAATCGTAACGGATGGCGTTTTTAGTATGGATGGTGATATTGCGCCACTTCCAAAAATAGTAGAGTTAGCCAAGGAATACAAAGCGTACATAATGATTGATGATGCGCATGCAACAGGCGTTCTTGGCAATGATGGTTGTGGTACCGCTGATTATTTTGGTTTGAAAGATGAGATTGATTTTACAGTAGGCACGTTGAGTAAAGCGATTGGTGCAGAGGGTGGATTTGTATCGACGTCATCCATTGCTAAGAACTATTTGTTAAATAACGCTAGATCCTTTATTTTCCAAACAGCTTTATCGCCAAGTGCGATTGAAGCAGCGCGAGAAGGAATTTCCATTATACAGAATGAGCCCGAGCGGAGAAAGCAATTGCTGAAAAATGCGCGGTACTTACGTTTGAAATTAGAGGAATCTGGTTTTGTAATGAAAGAAGGGGAAACACCTATTATTTCTCTTATCATTGGTGGTTCTCATGAAGCCATGCAGTTTTCTGCGAAACTACTGGATGAAGGTGTCTTTATTCCAGCGATTCGACCACCAACAGTGCCAAAAGGGTCAAGTCGGTTGCGTATAACGGTAATGGCTACACATACAATAGAGCAGCTCGATATAGTCATCAGTAAAATTAAGAAAATAGGACAAGAAATGGGTATTGTTTAATTGTTTGAGTGCCTGGCACTTCAACGTAAGTCGCAACCCTTGCTAACGTGCGGTCTGTTGCGTCTTACGTTGTGTGCGTTCTTGGCTAATAATCAAATTTTAAAATTGTTTCAGTGCCTGGCACAGATAATTATATTTTTCAGCCATGCCATTTAAAGTGTGTGTTCGGGTATCTTGTTGTCTTAACGTCAGGTAGTGGTGTGCGCTAAGCAAGACTGCTTGAAGAAAGTCATATTCATTGCAAACTCCTTTGGTGATTTCCCCCCGACCATGTTTTGAGGAAAAAACAACCAAAGTGCTTGGTTTCGTCAAAATTTTTTCTAAAGTCCATTGAATATCATTCAATGATGTAGCAGTTTCACCAAATCCATCATGCAAGTAATCAATGACCATCGTTAAAAACCCTGGCCATATTAAATCACAATCGTCCCAATCAAACAACGACGTAATTTGAACACCGTCTATTTCTACAATAATAGCACCATGTAAAAAATGACCTTTACTTTTCGTTAGATTTTTTGCAATAATCTGTAGTGCATTGTTACTTTGAATGCTAGTAAATTCCTGTTGAAGCTGTTCAATTGTATGGGAATAAAGACTTTTTGTTTCGATGGCAATGAATGTATCAATTTTTATCATATAGTTCACCTATATGTGAGTAGCGTTGTTTATTAAATCAAAATCACTTGTTGCAGTGTTTGCTAGTGTGATACTACTACTCATAGGAGTAAGTACTATTGAAAAACATAAGTAGAAAGTTAAAATATAAGCTATTTTTTTCAAAACAAATTACCTCCTGTTTATACTTACTAAACATTCTTTTAAATGATAATTTGTTATAACAAATTTACTTATACTCGAGTTACTTAAAAAATATCATAATTAAAACTATTATTTCAATTATTTTGCGATGAATAATTTGAAAATTCGAAAAAGAGCATGTTGTGATGCTTTTTCTTATTAATTACATAGCACTAGCCTTCAAGTTCTGCAATTGCCTCTAATTCAATTAAGCAGCCATGGCTTAATTCTTTAATTGGGATAATGGCGCGGGCAGGCTTATGACTACCGAAAAAATGTGCATAAGCGTTATTTACGTCCGCCCATAAATCAGCAGATGTTATATAAATGCGACACATAACAACAGCCTCCTTCGTAAGCCCGCTTGCTTGAAGCATGACTTCCATCTTTTGAAGAGCCATGAATGTTTCAGCGTGAATGCCACCAGTTGCAGGTTTGCCTGTAGCTGGATCGACTGAAGTTTGCCCCGAAATATATAAATTCCCGTTACTAATCATGCCTGGTGTATAATGCCCGATTGGCTCTTGTTCTATCAAAACTTTCTTCATAATAAGTTCCTCCTTATAAACGTTGTAATGGATTTAGCCCAATATTGCCACCTGAAATAAGGAAGCAAACATGGTCGTTTTTTGTAATCGGTAAATTGCCTCGAAGAGCTGCTCCTATACCGATGGCAGAGGAGGGTTCAGCTAATATTTTGCCTTCTAGTAGCAATGTTTTCATCCCGTAAAGGATTGAAGCCTCGTCTACACTTACAATGTCATCAACTAATTTTTCAACAATCGGGAAGTTTCGCTCCCCAGGTTGTAAAGTTAATAGAGCATCCGCTAACGATTGTTGTTCAGCTAATAGTAATCTTTTACCAACTTGAATACTTTTGGAATAGCGCGGGACGACGGCTGGTTCAACACCAATGATTTTAATATGTGGTGCTAAAGATTTTACCGCAGTCGCAACACCACTTAGCAGACCACCACCGCCAATAGGAACAACAATTGCACTGACCTGAGAGAACTGTTCTAAAATTTCTAATGCTACTGTCCCTTGCCCCGCCATAATATCGTAATCATCATAAGGATGCACAATGGCATAACCATGTTCTAAGCTTAGGGCTTCAGTCACTTGATGTCTTTCGGCAAGCGTACATTGGACAATGCGTGCACCAAGGGCTCGTATGCCTTCGACTTTAACAGATGGCGCTGAATCGGGTAAAACGATGGTTGCTGGAATATTTAATAGTTGAGCCGCGAAAGCCACACCTTTGCCATGATTACCGGAGGAAGCTGCTACAACGCCATGTTGTAATTGTTCAACTGACATCGACAGCAGTTTGTTAAGAGCCCCACGCAATTTAAAAGAGTTCGTTTTTTGCATATTTTCGGCTTTTATCGAAACGTTGCAATGTAATAAATTATCGAGTCCTTGCAAGCGAATAACAGGTGTTTCATAAATAAAAGGTGCGACTTTCAGTTTGGCAGCTTGGATTTTTTCAAGCGTTAGCATAAAGTATACCTCATTTCTTTGAACAGTTTGAAAATTCAGAAATAATAATATAAATGTAGTACTAGAGTTAATATCTGTCAATGTTTGCTAGCATAGCACATAAAAAGAAACTGCAAGACGTTTGCAAATATCGCAAAAGTTTCGCAGTTTCTTGTATAGAGAACCTAACATTAGCATCCTTTATGAAATTCACTATTGTTGGCATGTACTACTTGATTGCCACCTAAAGCTTTCACTTCTGTAGTAACCTGTGTGGCGATAATGGCAAGTTCATCAAAGTCTACAGCGTTATCGGGACTTGAACTAATACCAATAGAAACCGTCAATGGCGTAGTTTGCCTGTCATTAATTTTAAAAGAGTGATGTGCAATTACATGTCTTAGTTTTTCAGCATGATAGAGGGCGATAGCAGGTGGAGCATCTTTTAAAATAATATAAAACTCCTCACCAGCAACACGTGCGGCCATTCCGTTTTTCGTTTCAATATAATGATGAATAATAGTAGCGAGTTGCTTAATAATTCCATCACCAGCTAAATGGCCATACTTAATATTTATATCTTTCATATTGTCGACATCAAAATGAAGTACAGAAAAATTGTCCGTTTCTAGTACCATTTCTTGTGCAAATGATCGTATCGCCAAATTATTTGGTAGCTGTGTTAAATAGTCTTTTTCCTTAAGTCGATAAATGAGCTGTACTTTTTCACTGGTCGCTTGTAAACGTTTAATCACTGTGAAAATTGTAAAAAATGTAAAAAGAGCGTAGGCAATGAATCCTAAAATGGTCTCTATTTTCAGTATAGGTGGCAAGCAGATTGCTAGTACGAGCATTACAATAATTTCTGCCATGACACTAAAAAAATAAGTTGTTAAAGTGTGAAGTGTAATAGGCTTTTTACAAGCGACAAGGGCAAGGATAATCGAAAGAACGATTAAATTAATGTTTGATAAACTTGATATGGACAATAAAGATTGTGTAGGAATGATATAGAGACTTCCTAACCCCATGATTGCACCGCTTATAATAATTGACCACGGACCACCAATCAGCCCACTGTATAGTAGCGGTACAATATGAATGTTTATAAGCGTCCCTTGTAAAAAACGTAACGATATAGCACTTAATACAAGGCCTGTCATACCAAAAATAATGCCGACTAAAATTGGTTTAAAATCTTTGATAAATGATTTTCTTCGAGTCGGATGAGTAAATGGCCAATACGTTAAAATAATTAAAGTAAAGGTAATACAAAAGCTGACATAAATATGAAGTAACATCTATTAATAGTAGTTCCTTTCTCGAACATATATAGATAATAGTAAATCTTTTCACTTTCTTTTGCCAACGCTTGAAAACAATACGCACTTGTATCTTGAAAAAAAGCGGACATTTATCCTATAATAAAAAGGTTATAGTAAAAAGAATAAAAGGGAGCGTCCATGAAGGTGAACGAAGTAAAATCGCAGGTGAACATTAAGCTCATTTCGACGATTCGTCCGATTGATGGGGAGTCCGAAACCTTGGAAATGTGGTTGGATGGGCAGCTAATCAATAAAGCTGATTCCCTATATTTAAAATATGAAGAGATGCAGGATGACAAAACGATCCGCACGACGATGAAGTTAGACACAGAACGGGCACTTATTATGCGCGCTGGAGCAGTCAAAATGCGCTTACCACTCAATATTTTTGAACAACAAATTGGCCATTATGAAAGTGAATTTGGTTCGATGCCACTCGTAACACAAACGAAAAACATGCTATTTACTAGACATGAAATGCGCGGAGATTTTCATGTGCAATACGATTTATTAATGGGTGGACAAAGCGTTGGCAATTATACATTAGACATTACATTTACGGAGGTACAATGATGAACGCAGTAGAACAAGTACAACAAGCCATTAAAACGGCAATTGCGCAGGCTGTTGACAAAGCAGGCTTAGTCGAAGCTGGCACAGAGTTAACGATACACCTTGAAACACCTAAAGATAAAGCAAACGGTGATTATGCAACAAATATTGCCATGCAATTAACGAAATTAGCGAAAAAGCCACCGCGTGCAATTGCAGAGGCAATTTTAGAAAACCTTGAAACAGCAGGAACTGATATCGAAAAAATCGACATCGCAGGTCCTGGTTTTATGAATATAACGGTTCGTAAAGATTTCTTAACAGGTGTTGTAATAGCTATCCTTGAACAAGGTGCTGATTATGGTCGCTCTAACGCAGGAGCTGGTGAAAAAGTGCAAGTTGAATTCGTTTCAGCAAATCCAACTGGCGACCTACACTTAGGTCATGCACGTGGAGCATCTGTAGGGGATTCATTGTGTAATGTTTTAGATATGGCTGGTTATGCAGTATCTCGTGAGTACTATATTAACGATGCTGGTAATCAAATTAATAACTTGGCTTATTCACTGGAAGCGCGCTATAAGCAAGCATTAGGCCTTGCTGCTGATATGCCTGAAGATGGCTATCATGGTCAAGATATTATCGACATTGCAGGTAAATTAGCGAGCGAGCATGGCGATTCGATTTTATCAAAACCGGATGAAGAACGTTTTGCATTTTTCCGTCAACATGGTCTTGCTTTAGAATTAGATAAATTAAAAACAGACTTAGCGAACTTCCGCGTGAATTTTGATGTGTGGTATTCTGAAACATCATTATATGACAACGGCAAAATCGAAGTAGCATTAGATAAATTAAAAGCGAATGGTCATGTATTTGAAGAGGACGGTGCGACTTGGTTCCGTTCAACAACATTCGGTGACGATAAAGACCGTGTCCTAATTAAAAACGATGGCTCTTTCACATATCTGACACCAGATATCGCTTACCATGAGGATAAAATTGTTCGTGGATTCGATAAACTAATTAACATTTGGGGAGCAGACCACCACGGCTATATTCCACGTATGAAAGCGGCTATTCAAGCACTTGGCTATGACCGTGACACACTAGAAGTGGAAATTATCCAAATGGTGCAGTTATACAAAAACGGCGAGAAATTCAAAATGTCCAAACGTACAGGGAATGCTGTAACGATGCGTGAGCTTGTGGAAGAGGTTGGTCTAGATGCTGTGCGTTACTTCTTTGTGAAAACTGCTGGTGATTCACATATGGACTTTGACCTTGACTTAGCGGTTTCACAATCAAATGAAAACCCAGTGTACTATGCACAATATGCACATGCGCGTATTTCTTCTATTTTACGTTCAGCGACGGAACAAGGCTTTGCTACTTCAACAGCAAATTTAAGCCTGTTAACTGCTGAAAAAGAGATTGATTTATTGAAAAAAATTGGTGATTTCCCGAAAGTAGTGGCGGATGCTGCAAAACACCGTACACCACACCGTATCGCTAACTATATTCAAGAAACAGCAGCTGCATTCCATAGCTTCTATAACGCTGAAAAAGTGTTAGATGCCTCAAATAAAGAGCTAACAGAAGCGCGTTTAGCACTGATTACAGCTGTTCGTACAACGATTGCCAACGCACTACGTCTAATTGGCGTATCTGCACCAGAAAAAATGTAATGTAAATGCTTATCACCCCGACACAATTGCATGTCGGGGTTTTTTTGTTTTTACGAACGAAATTGTTTGAGAATTGTTTGAGTGACTGGCACTCCTATTTCTATTTTCATGTATAATAAAATCAACTGAATATTATAAAGGTTCTTTACTTAAGTAAAGTGAAAAGGGAAATCGGTGTAATTCCGATGCGGTCCCGCCACTGTAAGTGTGAGTTTTTTCAATGGATGCCACTGAAAGTTATTTTGGGAAGGCATGAAAAAGCATTTGGAGCACGAGCCAGGAGACCTGCCTTTATAGAACATTACATTTCAGCCTACGAGGATAGGATGGTGGTTTTTTTGTGCAAGCCCGCCTCTCGTTAAATGGACGAGGGCTTTTTTTATGTTTTGTAAGGCGACTATCGATAACCATTGAAAATAAAGGTGAGCAATCCCCATATTTAATAATGACAATCAACATACTATCGATCAATCAAGTTAACAGAGCTAAAAAATGCACATACAATCTAAGGAGGATTCACAATGAAAAAGTATTGGAAGATAGGATTATCAGCATTTTTGGCAATGGGTTTACTTGCAGCATGTGGAACACAACCGAAAAACGAGCAATCTGCATCAGAGCAGCAGGAGCAACAAGTAACCAAACAAGAAGAAGCAACATTTCCAGTGACAATAAAAGATGCTACTGGCAAAGATATCGTGCTAGAAGCACCGCCTGAAAAAATTGTTTCTCTTATTCCGAGTAATACAGAAATATTATTTGGGCTTGGCCTAGATGACGAAATTGTCGGCGTCAATGATTATGATGATTATCCACCGGAGGCAGCTAAAAAAGAAAAAGTCGGCAGTATGGAGTTCAATATTGAACAAATTATCGCCTTACAGCCAGATATTGTGTTTGCTCATGAATCAGGAATGGCTTCTTTAGATGGAGCGATGGAGCAGCTTGAGGCAGCAGGTGTAAAGGTATTTGTAGTGGCGAATGCAAGCGATTTTAATGAAACTTATACGACGATTGAGCAATTAGGACGCGCAACTGGTAAGTTACCGGAGGCACAAAAAATTATTGCTAATATGAAAGCCAAAGTGGAAGAAATCCAAGCGAAATTGCAAGATGTGGAACCAAAGAAAGTCTTTGTCGAAACGTCAGATGAGCCTGAAATCCACACACCTGGTAAGGATACATTTATGCAGGAAATGCTAGATATGATTCATGCTGAAAATATTGCAGCCTATACAACTGGTTGGTTCAAAATTGATGCAGAGCAAATTATTACAAAAAATCCAGATGTCATCGTTGTCACATACGATTATGTGCCAAATATTTTAACGAAAATTCCACAACGTGCAGGCTTTGATACCATTACAGCTGTAAAAAATAAAGCAATTGTACAAGTAGATGAAAATTTAACAAGTCGTCAAGGTCCGCGTTTAGCAGATGGGCTTGAAGAGTTAGCGAAAGCCGTCTATCCAGAGGCTTTCGAGTGAGTAGAGCATTTTTAGCCTATATTACAGCCATTACGTTACTTCTTGTTAGCATCTGGTGTGGCGTATCAATAGGCTCGGTTCATATTCCATTTGAAGTATTTTGGAATAGGGCGGCAGATGAAACAGCCGCTAATATTTTATGGAAAATTAGGTTGCCACGCGTATTGCTGGCAGGACTTGTTGGCGCATCGTTGGCGATTGCAGGGGCAGCCTTCCAAGGATTATTAAAGAATCCATTGGCAGATCCTTATACACTAGGTGTATCTTCGGGAGCGTCAGTAGGTGCTGTGGTGACATTATTTTTTGGTATCTCGATACCGGTTGTCGGGCTGTATGCATTACCAACGCTTAGTATGGTGGGTGCGGTATTAACAATGGTAGCTGTCATGAGCTTTGCTAGAATAGTCGACCGTGCACTGAAAATGGAAACACTTATTTTAACAGGTGTTATTTTTAGTTCTTTTTTAGGATCTCTTATATCCTTAATGATTGCATTATCAGGAGAAGAACTCCGCCAAGTGATAGGCTGGTTGCTTGGTTCAGTTTCGATGCGGGGCTGGCCCTATGTGCAAATGATTACGCCATTTGTTGTCATAGGTTCTGCTATTCTGTGGACGCAAAGACGGGAGCTCAATGTTCTATTATACGGAGAAGAACGTGCGAAGCATTTAGGTGTCAATGTAAAGCGCAGTAAATATTTAATTTTAGTAGGGGGCTCCATGCTGACTGGTGCGGCCGTTGCAGTTTCTGGCACAATTGGTTTTGTCGGTTTAGTTGTGCCACATATGACACGCATGATTTGGGGTTCGGATCACCGTCATCTATTGCCGTTATCATTTATCAATGGCGCAACATTGCTAATTATTTGTGATTTAGTGGCGCGGACGATCATTATCCCACGGGAATTACCGATAGGCGTTATTACTGCATTTATTGGTGCTCCGGTCTTTTCTTATATTTTCTATAAGCAACGTAGAAGCAAGGGGGTACGTGTATGATTATCGTTGAACACCTATCGGGTGGCTATGAGGACGTACCTATCGTCAAAGATGTTAGTTTTACCGTTGAAAAGGGGAAAATCCTTGGCATTTTAGGACCGAATGGTAGTGGCAAATCGACATTATTGAAAGTCATTAGTGGCCTATTGCCTGCAACAGCAGGAACGGTTTTTTTGGATGGCAAAAATATTAAACACTATAGTCCGCGCGCGCTGGCGAAAAAGATGGCCGTCTTACCACAATTACATGCCAATGCATTTTCAAATACCGTGCGGGAAGCGGTATCGCTCGGTCGTTATCCGCATCAAACTGGCTTTTTTTCCAATTGGTCAGAGCAGGATGAACGAGCTGTTCAATATGCCATGGACCAAACAGGTGTAGCACGCTATGAGCATACATCGATGGAATTTCTATCGGGCGGCGAGCAACAACGGGTTTTTGTAGCGCAAGCTTTGGCGCAAACAGCAGAAGTATTATTGCTAGATGAGCCGACCAATCACTTAGATATTGCCCATCAACGTCAACTATTGGATATGGTGCGTAAGGAAGCAATCGAGTGCGGTTTAACAGTTATTATGGTGCTACATGACATGAATTTAGCCTCTCTTTATTGTGATGAATTATTGTTAATGGAGAGCGGTTCTGTGCGTGCTTTAGGTGTACCACATAAGGTGTTAATAGCTTCACAAATTGAGGATGTATATCAGGCACGGGTAACAACCTATGCCCACCCTGAAATACCGAAACCGCAAATTACAATTATGCCATCAACCAATGAATATCAGCAACGAGCTGACATCGTAAAAGAAGATTTTCGTGTAACGCCAGATTATATTCAACTGAAATCAACGATTCCTTTAAAAACCGTTTCTTCGGCTGTTCATAATCCTGGTATAGGATGGTATGACTGTCTATTAAATCGTTCAGTGCCAGGAGATTATGTGATTAGTGATGTTAAACAAGAAGTTGCGGACTTTTTACAAAGGGAGCATTTTTCACCGACAAGCACAGTTGTTATGTTAACGGCTGTTCCTACACAACTGTTTGCACTTAATGAATATAGCACTGAGTTTGGGAGTGTGTTTGTTGTGGTAACAGCAGGTGTTGGCAATGCTGTAGATGTCTCTCGTACACACGAACGGCAGGATACGCCATATATTGGTACTATCAATACGTGGGTTGTCATCAATGGCTGTTTATCGGAAGAGGCATTTTTTCAAGCATTGATGACTGCAAATGAAGCTAAAACAAAGGCTTTACAATCAGAAAACATTCGGGATTATTTAACTGATACGATTGCGACTGGTACTGCGACGGATAGTTTGCTTATTGCGGCAACGCAAAAGGGTGAGGAAATGCGCTATGGTGGACCGATTACGGCTGTTGGTAAGATTATTGGTAAAGGTGTTTATGAGACGACGGTGCAAGCAATTCAAAATTATAAAAATAAAGCATAGGAGTGGAACAGGATGAAACTTTACACAAAAACAGGCGATACAGGGAAAACAAGCTTAATTGGTGGGCGTGTTGACAAAGATAGTCTACGTGTGGAAACATATGGGGCAATTGATGAATTAAATTCATTTATTGGCAAGGCTGTTAGTGAATTAGATCGCGCGTTATTTAAAGATATTTTAGTGGATTTAGAAACGATTCAACATGAGCTTTTTGATGCAGGCGGTGATTTAGCAAATGTTATGAAGGAACGTCATTATAAGTTAACGGAAGCACCGATTGAAGTACTAGAGGCGCGTATTGATGCATTGTCTGACGAAGCGCCACCATTAGAGAAATTTATCTTACCTGGTGGAGCGCCGGCCGCTGCAACATTACACATCGCACGTACAGTTGCACGCCGAGCAGAGCGCCAAATGGTAACACTAATGAAAGAAATTGAAGATGTACCGACTATTGTACAAAAATATTTAAATCGTTTATCAGATTATTTATTTGCCGCAGCACGTGTTGTGAATGCGCGTTTAAACTTACCTGATATTGAATATATTCGCAGTGGCAATGTCTTTAAAAAATAACTTAAGTAGAGAAGAAGGCAGCAACGCATAACAGCAAATAAACAAAAGATTTGAGCCTAACGATTCGAAAAAAGAACCATTTTTAAAATAAATATTTTAAGCGGAATTTATGACGATGAATACAAGTAATTGTAAGATAAAACGATAAATTTAAATGCCAAAAAGCTACTCCGAAAGTAAAAATCAGGGTAGCTTTTTTTCTTATAAAATGTAAGAATATAAAATTATCAGAAATTTTTTCGTTTTATGTTGACTGAATGCTCACTCATTTATTAGAATGTGGATATAGTGGTGAAATGTCATACATTTAGGTTTGAGCTAGAAATATTAACACAAAGAGAGAAAATTTACGACAAACTAAAGGGGGGACCAACCATGAGTCCATTAGTAATTGCAAACATTGTTCTAACAGTCGTGGTTGTGCTTTATGCAGTAGGGTTATTTATCTATCTGTTAAAAACACGCTATAAATTTGTGCAATTGGGGAAAAAGGTTGAGTTTGATGAAAGTGTCCAAGAACGCATTCGTTATTTAATGGTGAATGTGTTTGGTCAAAATAAGCTGTTAAAGGATCCTAAAAGTGGTTTAATTCACGTGATGTTCTTTTATGGTTTCTTAATGGTTCAGTTAGGGGCTATCGATTTAATTTGGAAGGGGTTAGTACCAGGCTCTCATTTACCACTTGGCATGTTCTATGGTGTATTCACATTCTTCCAAGAGCTAGTAGTATTAATGATTTTAGTGGCGGTTGTCTGGGCATTTTATCGTCGCTATGTGGAAAAACTAGTACGTCTAAAACGAGGCTGGAAAAATGGTCTTGTATTGATTTTTATTGGGGGCTTAATGCTTTCAACATTGCTGGCAAACGGTATGGGTCTTATCTGGCATGGCGAAGGTTTAACGTACACAGAGCCAGTTGCTTCTAGCATTGCAGCAATTTTTAGTTTTTTACCAACGTCTGCAGCAGCAACTGTTTTCTATATAGCATGGTGGGCTCATTTATTAATATTATTAACGTTTTTAATTTATGTACCGCAATCGAAGCATTTCCACTTGATTGTCAGCCCAATCAATGTGTATATGAACCGCTTAGATCGCACAGGTACGTTAACGCCAATCGACTTCGAGGCGCTTGAGGAAGCTGGAGAAAATGCTGAAAGTGAAGACGATATCCCATCTATCGGGGTAGGACGTATTCAAGACTTTACGCAAAAACAAATGCTAGATTTATATTCTTGTGTAGAATGTGGCCGTTGTACAAATATGTGCCCAGCAACAGGAACTGGCAAAATGCTTTCACCAATGGATTTAATCGTCAAGCTTCGGGATCATTTAACATTTACGGGTGCGGTTGTAACAAAGCAAAAACCGTGGGTGCCTTATCAATTTTTTGCAAATACAAAGGGCAATCAGCTTGCAATGGCAGCAGGTGCTGAAGGGGCAGTAATTGAGGATATTTATAGTCCATCTTTAATCGGTGATGTAATTACAGAGGAAGAGATTTGGGCATGTACGACTTGCCGTAACTGTGAAGATCAATGTCCTGTTATGAACGAGCATGTCGATAAAATCATTGACTTACGTCGCTACTTAACGATGACGGAAGGAAAAGTAAACTCTGATGCACAGCGAGCAATGACAAACATTGAACGCCAAGGCAATCCGTGGGGACTAAATCGAAAAGAAAAAGAAAACTGGCGTGATTTAGACCCAACAATCAATATTCCAACCGTGAAGGAACTGAAAAAATCAGGCGAGGAAATGGAGTACTTGTTGTGGGTAGGCTCTATGGGTGCTTTTGATAATCGCTCTCAAAAAATTGCTTTAGCTTTCTGCCGTCTAATGAACGAAGCAGGCGTGAAGTTTGCAATTCTAGGAAATAAAGAGAAAAACTCTGGGGATACACCACGTCGTTTAGGAAATGAATTTTTATTCCAAGAGTTGGCAACAGCCAATATTGATGAATTTGAGAAAAATGATGTAAAGAAAATCGTCACAATTGATCCGCACGCATATAATATCTTTAAAAATGAATATCAAGATTTTGGTTGGAAAGGCGAAGTCTATCACCATACGGAATTACTAAATCAATTGATTGAAGAAAATCGTTTAGTACTGAACTATGAAGTAGAGGAAACAATTGTCTTCCACGACTCTTGTTATTTAGGTCGTTACAATGATGTCTACGATGCGCCACGTGAAATTTTACGAGGCATTCCAGGTGTGAAGCTGGTAGAAATGGAACGCAATCGTGAAACAGCCATGTGCTGTGGCGCAGGTGGTGGCTTAATGTGGATGGAAGAGCATGTTGGCAATCGCATCAATGTAGCACGAACAGAGCAGGCGTTAGCAACGAATGCTTCAGTTATTTCTTCAGGATGCCCATACTGTTTAACGATGTTAGAGGACGGTACAAAGGCAAAAGAGGTTGAAGATACTATCAGCACATTCGATGTAGCAGAATTACTAGAACGCTCTGTCTTTGGGGAAAAAGTGAAAACTGTTGCAGACAATGTTGATGAACTAACAGAAGAAATGCTAGAAGAAGTGGTAGCATCTGTTGACTCACAAGAGCAAGACAAGAATGAAGAGCTAAACGCAGAGAAATGATAATTATTGTAGAAATATTTTCTTTATCTGAAAAATATAAATTGCACAATAATTAATTGTTTTGTAGAATAAGATTAATTGGAAATGGGAGTTATTAAAAAACTCCCATTTTTTATCGAGAAGAGTCGAGCGAGCGTTCAGTCAACAATGATCGCTTTGATACTTCTTCGAGTAACGTAAAACAAAAGGGGTGTTTTACTTGAATAGAGCTGTAATATTAGCAGGAGCAAGAACGGCATTTGGTAAATTTGGTGGTTCACTTTCCACGCTTAGCGCCAGTGACTTAGGTGCTATCGCCATTAAAGGGGCATTGGAAAAGGCAAATATCGCGCCAGATGCAGTAGGTGAAGTAATTTTAGGGTCAGTTTTACAAGGTGGGCAAGGGCAAATACCATCAAGACAGGCTTCACTGAAGGCAGAATTACCAGTAGCAGTCAAAACTGAAACGATTAATAAGGTTTGTGCGTCGGGGATGCGCGCAGTAACATTAGCCGATCAGTTAATTCGTTTAGGGGACGAAGAAGTAATGATTGCTGGTGGTATGGAATCGATGTCAAATGCACCGTATTATCTTCAAAATGGTCGCACAGGTTTACGAATGGGCGATTCAACAATGGTAGACGGCATGCTTTATGACGGTTTAACTTGTGCCTTTAATCAGGCAAGACCACCTATGGGGAGCTACGGTAATAAGGCAGCAGGTGAATTTTCCTTAAGTCGTCAAGAACAAGATGCATGGGCTGTCCGCAGTCATGAACGTGCCATTGCAGCCATTGAACAAGGTTATTTTGCCGAGGAGATTGTGCCTGTACAAATCGCACAACGTAAGGGGGATCCGCTTGTAGTCAATACCGACGAAGCACCAAGACCTGGCACTACGCAGGAAGTGCTCTCTAAGCTCAAGCCAGCCTTTGAAAAGGATGGTTCCATAACAGCAGGCAATGCACCAGGTGTCAATGATGGCGCATGTGCTCTTGTCATCATGAATGAAGACCGCGCAATACGGGAAGGTAGAGAGCCACTTGCTGTCATTATCGGTCATGCAGAACTGGCAATTGAACCAGAAAATTTCCCGCAAACACCAGGTCTTGTGATTAACAGCCTACTAAAAAAGACGGGGAAATCATTAGCTGATATCGATTTAATTGAAATCAACGAAGCCTTTGCAGCAGTAGCGCTTATTAGCAACCAGTTGGCAGATCTTGATGCAGAAAAAGTAAATGTCAACGGTGGTGCAGTAGCGCTAGGTCATCCGATTGGTGCATCCGGTGCACGCATTATTTTAACACTGGCACATGAATTAAAACGCCGTGGTGGTGGAATCGGTATTGCGGCAATTTGTTCAGGTGGCGGGCAAGGCGATGCCATAATGATTGAAGTACCAAAACAAAGGGGACATGAATAATGGGAATTCAAAAAGTAATGGTAATTGGTGCAGGGCAAATGGGTTCAGGGATTGCGCAAGTTTGTGCACAAGCTGGCTATGACGTGTTATTGAATGACATACAGCAATCCTTTTTTGAGCGTGGATTAAGCGTTATCACAAAAAACTTAACACGTGATGTTGAAAAGGGTCGTAAAACAGCAGATGAAAAAATGGCTATTCTAAGTCGCATTCAGATGTCACTAGATTTAAAGGATGCTAGTGATGTTGATATTATTATCGAGGCAGCAGTTGAAAATATGGAAGTGAAGCAATCCATTTTCAAGCAATTAGATACAATTGCACCTGCTCACGCCATACTGGCAACAAATACATCATCTCTGCCGATTACAGAAATTGCAGCAGTCACAAATCGGCCAGAGCAAGTAATCGGGATGCACTTTATGAACCCAGTACCTGTGATGAAGCTTGTCGAAATTATTAGAGGTTTAGCGACGGCTGACGAGGTTTACAAAGCTGTGGAAGAAATGACTGTAAAGTTAGCAAAAACACCAGTGGAAGTAAATGACTTCCCGGGTTTTATTGCAAACCGCATTTTACTGCCGATGATTAATGAAGCAATTTATGCATTATATGAGGGAGTTGCATCGAAGGAAGCGATCGACGATGTGATGAAACTGGGCATGAATCATCCGATGGGGCCATTAACATTAGCAGACTTTATCGGCTTAGATACATGTTTATCTATTATGGAAATTTTACATGAGGGCCTAGGTGATAGTAAGTACAGACCTTGTCCTTTATTACGCAAATATGTAGCAGCAGGTTGGCTTGGTAAAAAATCAGGAAGAGGCTTTTACGTTTACGAATAGTCCTATGGGGATGGGATATTCAGAATAATTACACCTAGGCGTAATGGTGTTCAGATTTTGGAGTGCAAGCTCAATAAAATTTGTGCTAGCCATCGAGGTCTTAACTTACTTTAGCTAGGAGTTACATTTAGAGGGCTTTTGCTAAAAGTAAGTTAATGTGTAATGCTACGTGACAGCATAGAGGGGTGACATTATAGATGCATTTACAATTTACGGATGAGCAATTAATGATGCGTGATATGGTGCGCAATTTCTCACAGGAGAAAATCGCACCGTGGGTAGAACGAATGGAGGCTGGTGAGTTTCCGCGCGAACTGCTTACGCAAATGGGTGAATTAGGTTTAATGGGCATCACAACCCCAGAAGAACTAGGTGGCTCTGCGATGGATTTTACTTCGTATATTATCGCAATCAATGAATTATCAAAAGTGAGCGCAGTAATGGGTGTTATATTATCAGTACATACGTCTGTAGGTACAAACCCAATTATTTATTTTGGTAATGATGAGCAAAAACAACGCTATGTTCCGAAGCTAGCAGCAGGTGAATATTTAGGGGCATTTTGTTTAACAGAGCCAAGTGCGGGTTCGGATGCAGGCTCTTTACAGTCAAAAGCAGTACGTGATGGTGATGAATATGTCATTAACGGCTCAAAAGTATTTATTACAAACGGAGGCGAAGCAGATGTTTATATCGTTTTTGCCTCCACTAATCAAGCTGCTAAAACACGTGGCATTTCAGCGTTTATTGTTGAAAAGGGTACGCCGGGCCTAATTATAGGCAAGGATGAGCATAAAATGGGGCTACATGGTTCACGTACGGTCCAATTAACATTTGATAACTGTCGAATACCAGTCGCTAATCTTCTAGGGGAAGAAGGAGAGGGCTTCAAAATCGCAATGGCAAATTTGGATGTGGGGCGCATAGGAATCGCGGCACAAGCTTTAGGAATCGCTGAAGCAGCTCTTGAAGCAGCAACTGCATATGCCAAAGAGCGTGTGCAATTTGGCAAACCAATCGCCGTACAGCAAGGAGTTGGCTTTAAGCTAGCCGATATGGCAACGGCTGTAGAAGCGGCAAAATTGCTTGTCTATCGTGCAGCTGATTTACGTGCCAAAGGTTTACCATGTGGAGCAGAGGCATCAATGGCAAAACTCTTTGCTTCTCGAACAGCTGTACAAACAGCGATTGAAGCCGTACAAATTTTTGGTGGCTACGGTTACACCGAGGATTACCCAGTAGAACGTTATTTCCGTGATGCTAAAGTGACAGAAATTTACGAAGGTACAAGTGAAATTCAAAAACTAGTAATTAGTAAATATTTAATTTAATAGAGTGCCAACATCGTAAAAGAACTTAGTTTATGCACACGTATTTATAGGCAATTTAATAAAGGAACAGGCGAACTTCATTAAAATTAAAGGGGAAATGGACAATGAACTTTCAATTAACAGAAGAACATGAACAATTACGTGAAATGATTCGCGACTTTGCTTTAAATGAGGTAGCACCAACAGCCGCAGAACGCGATGAAAATGAAGAATTTGATCGTGCCATTTTTGATAAGATGGCTGAATTAGGCTTAACAGGTATTCCATGGCCAGAAGAATATGGTGGTGCAGGCTTTGACTACCTTGCCTATGTCATTGCTGTTGAAGAATTATCTCGTGTCTGTGCTTCGACAGGGGTAACATTATCTGCACATACTTCTTTAGCAGGTTGGCCGCTATATAAATTTGGTAACGAAGAACAAAAACAAAAGTACCTGCGACCAATGGCAGAAGGTAAACATATCGGTGCTTATGGTTTAACAGAGCCAGGTTCTGGTTCGGATGCTGGTGGTATGAGAACGTATGCAAAACGTGATGGCGATGATTATATTCTAAATGGTTCAAAGATTTTTATTACAAACGGTGGCGTAGCAGATACATATATCGTATTTGCAGTAACAGACCCAGAAGCGAAAAACGGCACGTCCGCTTTTATCGTTGAAGCAGGTTTTGCAGGTTTTTCAGTCGGTAAAAAGGAGAAAAAACTAGGGATTCGTTCATCACCGACAACAGAAATTATTTTCGATAACTGCCGTGTACCAAAAGAAAACTTACTTGGGGCTGAAGGAGACGGCTTTAAAATTGCAATGACAACACTTGATGGTGGACGTAACGGCATTGCAGCTCAAGCAGTAGGAATTGCGCAAGGTGCTTTAGATGCTGCGGTTGAATATGCCAAAGAGCGTGTACAATTCGGTAAGCCAATTACTGCAAACCAAGGTGTGTCCTTTAAATTAGCGGATATGGCAACACAAATTGAAGCATCTCGTCTGCTTACATACCAAGCTGCTTGGTTAGAGACAAACAATCTTCCTTACGGTAAGGCATCAGCAATGGCAAAGTTAATGGCTGGTGATACAGCAATGAGCGTTACAACTGAGGCAGTTCAAGTCTTTGGTGGTTATGGTTACACGAAAGATTATCCAGTAGAACGCTTTATGCGTGATGCGAAAATTACTCAAATTTACGAAGGTACACAAGAGATTCAACGTCTTGTTATCTCGCGTATGTTGACGAAATAATTTATGACAGAAAAGAACAAAAGACCCCAAGTCCAGTCAACCGTGAAAGACGAAAATCTCATTGCCATCCGCCGAGAACAAATGATTCAAGGTGCTATTAAATTATTTAAAGAAAAAGGATTCCATCGTGCTACTACAAGGGAAATTGCTAAAGCAGCAGGTTTTAGTATCGGTACATTATATGAATATATTCGTACAAAAGAAGATGTACTATACCTCGTTTGTGATAGCATCTACCACCATGCGATGGAACGTCTATCAAGCTATGAGATAAAGGCAGGAACGATAGAAGAGTTAAAAGAAATGATTCGTGAGTATTTTTTACAAATCGATAGCATGGTAGATGAATTAACAATCATGTATCAGGAAACGAAATCATTATCCAAAGAAGCACAGCGTTATGTTTTTAGTAAAGAGTTTGAGATGGTTGCCACTTTTGAACGATTGTTAAAACGGTGCGTGCAGTCAGGGGAACTAACAATGACTGATCAGCAAATTCATTTAGCAGCAAATAATTTAGTTGTTCAAGGTCAAAGCTGGGCGTTCCGCAAATGGGCGCTTCACCGTCAACATACGCTTGACGAGTATATTGAAATGCAAACAACATTGTTCATTTCAGGCATTAAGGGGTTTTAATAAGTTCCAAAGGGGTTTGTCGGTAATTGCATAATGCGACATTGCAATTACCGATTTTTTCATCATGGCGTCTGGCACAGAGCTGATGGTATTTCACTAGGCTCAAGAAGCCCATACAATGTGTCAATTTTTCATTTGAACGAGGCGGAAGCTGGCATTTAACAGTGATTCACTGCTTGCTAGCAAAGCATCGGTACGAAGCAAAATGGTTCTGTGTTTGTACTTTTTAAATGATGAAATCAATGCAAACATTGATGAAAAGATTTACTAAGGGGAGAAAGTAGGGGTTTCATATGACAAAGGTAGAAGTGTATCGTCCAAAAAATCACGTACGTTTTGTTACAGCATCAAGTCTTTTTGATGGTCATGATGCTTCGGTCAATATTATGCGACGGATTTTACAATCGAGCGGTGTGGAAGTCATTCATTTGGGACATAATCGCTCTGTAGAAGAAGTCGTCAATGCTGCGATTCAAGAGGATGCACAAGGCATTGCTGTATCTTCTTATCAAGGCGGCCATATGGAATACTTTAAATATATGTATGATTTACTGCGTGAGAAAGGTGCACCGCATATTAAAATATACGGCGGCGGTGGCGGTGTTATCTTGCCACGTGAAATTAAAGAATTACATGCTTACGGCGTTGCAGGTATTTACTCACCAGAAGATGGTCGTGTATTAGGGCTGCAAGGGATGATTAATGAGCAAATTAAAGGTACAGATTTTCCAACTGCAACTGGTGACTATTTAGAAAAGCTAGATGCTTTAACAACTGAAACACCAGAAATTTTAGCAAATTTAATAACGGCAGCTGAATCGAATAATGATGAAGAAACGAAAAGAATGCTAGAGGAAGCACGTAAACGCTCAAAAGGAACACCGATTTTAGGGATTACAGGTACAGGTGGTGCTGGTAAATCCTCTTTAACGGATGAGCTTATCCGTCGTTTTTTGAAAGAATTCCCAGAAAAGCGTGTAGCAATTTTATCGGTGGATCCAACAAAGCAAAAAACAGGTGGTGCTTTACTTGGAGATCGTATTCGTATGAATGCTATTTTCAATAATCGTGTCTATATGCGAAGTTTAGCAACACGTGGTTCTCGTACGGAGCTTTCGGCTTCTATTGGCGATGTATTGGATGTTGTACGTGTGGCAGGCTATGATTTAATCATCGTTGAAACAAGTGGTATTGGTCAAGGCGATGCAGAAATTACAAAATTCACTGATTTATCCATGTATGTAATGACGAGCGAATTTGGAGCACCGACACAGCTTGAGAAAATCGATATGATTGATTTTGCTGATGTCATTGCCATCAATAAATTTGAACGAAAAGGCTCAGAAGATGCACTACGTCAAGTACAGAAGCAATACCAACGTTCTCGAGAGCTTTGGGATGAACCAATCGATAAAATGCCTGTTTACGGCACGATTGCCAGTCAATTTAATGATAAAGGAACGAATGCGTTATTTGCTGCGTTGGTTCATATTATTAACGAAAAAACAGGTAGCGCTTGGGAAACCGGTTATGAACAATTTGCCAAAACGCAAAAACAGGATGTTATTATTCCGAATGATCGTCGCTATTATCTTCGTGAAATAACTGATACAGTGCGTGGCTATCATAAAAAAACAGAGCAGCAGGTTGCATTTGCTCGTCGCTTATTCCAATTAGAAGGTGCTATCGCAGCAGTAAAGGAAAAGGCGCCAGATGATGTCCTTGTCGCATCACTTACTTCTTTAGCGGAAGGTGTACGTGATGAATTAACAGCAGAATCGAAGCGTATTTTAGATAATTGGCAAGCATTGAAAGAAGCCTACGCTGGGGATGAGTTTGTAACCAAAGTGCGCGATAAGGAAATTCGTACAATTTTAACGACAACGAGTCTTTCAGGTACAAAAATACCGAAAGTTGTTCTGCCGAAGTTTGTAGACTACGGTGAAATTTTGCGTTGGGTATATCGTGAAAATGTACCAGGAGAATTCCCTTATACAGCAGGTGTATTCCAGTTCAAGCGTGAAGGAGAAGATCCGAAACGACAATTTGCCGGTGAGGGTACACCAGAACGTACAAATAAACGCTTCCACTATTTATCGAAAGATGATGATGCTAAACGTTTATCAACCGCGTTTGACTCGGTAACGCTCTATGGCGAGGATCCTGATTACCGTCCAGATATTTACGGTAAAGTTGGTGAATCAGGCGTCTCTATTTGTACGCTTGAGGATATGAAAAAGCTCTATGCAGGCTTTGACCTTTGTGCTCCTTCAACCTCTGTATCTATGACAATTAATGGACCAGCGCCAATTATTTTGGCGATGTTTATGAATACAGCTATTGATCAGCAAGTTCAATTACGAGAAAAAGAACTAGCAAGACCTTTAACAGTTGAAGAATTTACAGAGACGCGTGAGAAAACATTGCAGGTTGTGCGTGGTACAGTACAGGCTGATATTTTAAAAGAAGACCAAGGGCAAAATACATGTATTTTCTCTACGGAATTTGCGCTCCGCATGATGGGCGATATTCAACAATATTTTATCGACAAAAAAGTGCGTAACTACTATTCTGTCTCTATTTCCGGCTATCATATTGCAGAAGCGGGAGCGAACCCAATTTCACAGCTAGCATTTACGCTTGCAAATGGCTTTACGTATGTAGAATATTATTTAAGCCGAGGTATGAATATTGATGATTTCGCACCAAATCTATCATTCTTCTTCTCAAACGGTTTAGATCCGGAGTATACAGTAATTGGCCGTGTAGCACGTCGTATTTGGGCAGTTGTCATGCGCGATAAATACGGTGCAAATGACCGTGCACAAAAGCTTAAATATCATATCCAAACTTCTGGGCGAAGTTTGCATGCTCAAGAAATTGATTTTAATGATATTCGTACAACATTACAGGCACTTATGGCATTGCAAGATAATTGTAACTCTTTGCATACAAATGCATATGATGAAGCCATTACTACGCCAACAGAGGAATCAGTAAGACGGGCAATGGCGATACAAATGATTATTACTAAAGAACATGGCTTAGCGAAAAATGAAAATCCATTACAAGGTGCATTTATCGTTGAGGAATTGACGGATTTAGTAGAGGAAGCTGTGTTAGAAGAGTTTGATCGTATTAATGATCGTGGCGGTGTACTGGGTGCGATGGAAACCCAATATCAACGCGGTAAAATTCAAGAAGAATCCATGCATTATGAAATGTTAAAGCATTCAGGTGAATTACCAATCATCGGTGTTAACACATACTTAAACCCGAATCCGCCTACAGATGATGCGATCGACAATATGGAAATTGCTCGTGCGTCATCAGAAGAAAAAGAAACACAAATTCGCAATTTACAGTTATTCTGGCAACAGCATGAGGGGGCAACAGAAGCAGCGATAGCCCGCTTACAAGAGGTAGCTGTAAACAATGGCAATATTTTCGAAGAGCTAATGGAAACTGTAAAAGTAGCGAGTCTAGGACAAATTACAAAGGCCTTATATGAAGTCGGAGGACAATTCCGTCGCAATATGTAAAACAAAAGACTATGAATTTGCTTATTGAGGAACGGCAATGCTAGTTTATCCGAAAAACTGCTAATTTTTTAGTGTCTAGTCATACGATTAGGCACTTCTTTTTATTTTCGTTATAATAGAAATGTAAAAAAGAGGGGGGCGCAGTGGAGGATGAAATCAATAATTCACTACATTATTGTTTTAGCTTTAGTATTAGGAGTCATTTTCCTGTATAATAAGCAAATTGGCGCTATTCCTTTACTTTTATTATCGATATATTTGTTTTTTCTAGGGATAAAAAAAATGTGTAATATAAAAAACAGTAATTGAAGGTAGCAAAGAGACTAAAACATTGTATATAATGGGTATTATGCTTATGGTATGGAAAGTTACTTTTGTGCGGTCTTTTTTAGCTGCGCTCCGAAAATAAAGCACTATTTAATTTTAAAACGTCCATTGTGATGAGAGGAAGGAAGTGCACGAATTGAATTTTCGTGAAATGACAAAGGAACAATTAGCGGAAGAATCGTTAATTAACTTAGCTTATGCAATTTTAACAGAAAAACGTGCTTCAGTGTCATTTAATGACCTGCTTACAATTATTAAAGAGCTTGTTGGCTACAGTGATGAAGAAATAAAATCACGCCTACTACAATTCTACACTGATATGAACGTAGATGGACGTTTCTTATTCAATCAAGAAACTGGTTGGGGCTTACGTGAATGGTTTAAAGTTGAACAAATCGAAGAAGAAACAGCTCCTTCTGTGAAAACACATAAGAAAAAATCTAAAGCTGCTCTTGATGATGAAGATGATCTAGAGGAAGATTTAGACGAAGAGGAAATTGACTTCGATGAAGACTATGAAGAATTTGTTGAAGAAGAAATCGATGAAGAAAAAGAAGATATCGACTTTGATGAAGAAGATATAGAAGATATTGATGAAGAAATTGATGAAGATTTCATTGAAGATGATGAAGAATTTGAAGAAGAAGAAGAGGAAGAAGTGTAAGACGAACTTGCTTTGAATTTTCTTACTTTTTTACGTGTAGTAAAAATTCTTGACTTCTATCACGGTTACGTTTAATCTTTTACTTGGGCTCCTTAAAAAAAGGAGAAAGACCGTGTATATAATACGCTCCCCCTGCAAACCTATGCAGGAGGGGCGTTTTTTTGTTTTTAACTTGCTTTGGGAAGCTGAATTAAGTTAAAGGCTTGGCAGATGCTACAGTTTTAAAAGCCGCTTTTTTAGCAGGTTTGAATAAATCTGGACGCATACGCCGAGTGGGTAATTGATCAATATTCAGTCAAGCACTCCCATACGTATAGATAAGGATAGCAAGCTGTATGTTGCAAACTTCTTTCTGTATAGTAAATCGGTGACTGAGAATATGTTAGTGCTTCTAGTGAAGGGATAATGGAATTGCTCACAAGAGAGTAATGCAAAATCACTTTACGATGAAGGACAATGTAGAAAAGGAAAGTAAAAAAGAGATAGAAACGATTACAGCTTCGAATTGACTGCATCTTATGTAGGCATTCTCGGCTTTTCTTATTTTAGGGATAGGAAAGCATAGATGTTTCTTATTCAGGTCCATACAACGGTGTTGAACGTTTACATTACCTTCCTGCAATTAGGCGAATCGGTAAACATAAGTGACACATTGGATGGACGCAATATACTTTTTTTACTAACAAGATCTAGAACAACATAAGGAGGAATTTTTCATGACAAAGTATATTTTTGTAACAGGTGGGGTAGTGTCATCACTTGGAAAAGGGATTGTTGCAGCATCTCTAGGACGTTTATTAAAAAACCGTGGGTTAGAAGTTACAATTCAAAAATTTGACCCATATATCAATATCGACCCAGGTACAATGAGTCCTTATCAACATGGTGAGGTGTTTGTAACAGATGATGGTGCTGAGGCTGACTTAGACTTAGGTCACTATGAACGCTTTATCGACATTAACCTAGGAAAACATTCAACTGTGACATCTGGTCGCGTTTATCAATCTGTTTTACAAAAAGAACGTCGTGGTGATTACAACGGTGGAACAGTCCAAGTAATTCCTCATATTACAAATGAAATTAAAGATCGTATCCAACGCGCTGGACGTGAAACAAACGCAGATGTTGTTATTACAGAGGTTGGGGGAACTGTAGGCGATATTGAATCGCTACCATTCCTAGAAGCCATTCGTCAAATGAAAACAAACTTAGGTCATAACAATGTCATGTATGTACACTGTACACTAATTCCTTACATTAAAGCTGCTGGTGAATTAAAAACAAAACCAACACAACATTCTGTTAAAGAATTACGTTCTTTAGGGATTCAACCAAATATTATCGTTGTGCGTACAGAACAAGAAGTACCACAAGATATGAAAGAAAAACTAGCATTATTCTGTGACGTACAACCTCATGAAATTATTGAATCTCGTGATGCAGAGCATTTATATGAAGTACCTTTAAATCTTCATGCACAAGATTTCGATGATATCGTGCTTGATCATTTCGGCATTGAAGCGCCAGAGGCAGATATGGAAGAATGGCGTGAACTTGTGGCAAAAGTGAAGAGCTTACCAAATAAACGCAGAGTGGCATTAGTAGGTAAATATGTTGAGCTACAAGATGCTTATATTTCAGTAGTAGAAGCGTTAAAACATGCAGGTTATGCGTTTAACTCTGATATTGATATTGATTGGATTAATGCAGAGCATGTAGATGCTGATAATGTTGTATCGTTACTTAAAGGTGCAGATGCTATTTTAGTTCCTGGTGGCTTTGGTGATCGCGGTGTTGAGGGCAAAATTTTAGCTACGCAATATGCTCGTGAGAACAATGTACCATTCTTAGGAATTTGCTTAGGTATGCAATTAGCAACAATTGAATTTGCTCGTAACGTACTAGGCTTAAAAGGAGCACATTCTACAGAGCTTGATGCAGAAACACAGTATCCTATTATTGATTTCCTACCAGATCAAAACGATAGCGTAGATATTGGTGGAACATTACGTTTAGGTTTATATCCATGTAAGTTAAAAGAAGGTTCAAAAGCAAGTGATGCTTATGGCAAAGAGCTTGTCTATGAACGTCACCGTCATCGTTATGAATTTAACAATGAGTACCGTGAAGCAATGGAAGCAGAAGGTCTTGTATTCTCAGGAACAAGCCCAGATGGAAAATTAGTGGAAATCATTGAACTACCAGAAAACAATTTCTTTGTAGCATGCCAATTCCACCCAGAGTTCGTGTCACGTCCAAACCGTCCACAACCATTATTCCGTGATTTCATCGGTGCAACATTTAAATAATACTAAAAAGGATGTCTCGTTATGACGAGACATCCTTTTGTTTATAGCTTTTTTGTGTGCATATTAAGAAACGATTATAGTTCCTCATCCAAGCCAAGCATTTCATCATAAATTACTTTTACAGCTTCATAAATGAACAGTGCAGCTATTGCATGCGGTACAACGATACGCTCACCTAAATCATTAGGCATTAAACCACCGCGCATACGAGTGGAGATATATGTATACGCTAAATCGGCTAATGGATTTTCGTTATTTGCTACTTCACTCGCTACTGCTGCAAATGGTATAAATTGAGCACTCAATTTTTGTGCTAATGCTAATGCTTCCTGATCATGTGCACTGCGTGTAAAAATACAGATGCGATCTGCTTCGCTAACGACTGTATGCTCGGTCCAAGGGAGTAGCTTAGAAAAACGCTCAACACCTTGAAGTGCATTTAATTCGACAACTTGCATTTCACCAAAGCAAGCAAAGTAGACATTGCCTTCGCCTATCGCAGCTTGTGCAAGTAATCGTGCTGTTTCTTCAATAGCTTCTTCTTCATTTTGTGTTATTCTTTGTAATAATCCGCTCAACTGTGTTGTTAGAATTTTTGACATGATTCCACCTCAATCAATATTATATGGATGTGTGAAGCATAAAGCAAAAGAGTAGATAATTTATAATACTAGAAGGTATTAAGCTGTAAAAGGAGAATATTACATATATAGATCTTTTTGTGCAAGAATAATAATTCAAAAAGGGCGGAATGCAATGTGAAACGATTACTAATTGTTGATGATCAGCAGGGAATTCGTTTGCTATTAAATGAAGTATTAAAAAAAGAAGGTTACGTTACATATTTAGCAGCGAATGGCGCTGAGGCACTACGTTATGCAGAGGAAGAATCGATAGACTGTGTATTGCTAGACATGAAGATTCCTGGCATGGATGGCATAGAAATTTTAAAGCGTTTAAAAGAGAAATGGCCCGAATTACCTGTCTTTATGATGACAGCATACGGTGAATTAGATGTTGTTCAGGAGGCATTGGAATTAGGGGCAATTCGATATTTTACGAAGCCATTTGATATTTTTGAAGTGCGTGACGAAGTAAATAAAACGTTAAAAACATAGTTAAGCAGGCAGTGGCAAACACCGCCTGTTTTTTTATACTTGTTGTAAATAAATAATGCTACCTAACTGTTTTGCACTAGACTTTCATTCAAAATTATACGATGCTCAGACATAACTTTGGAATTTATAATTTTGATTTACTTTGTTTCGCAATAGAAAAAACTTTGCAGATAGCACAAGGTGATGGTAGCGAAGACGGTGACTCCTGCGGAAAGCACCGCCGTAGCGGACAACAACGGCATAGAGAAAAAGTGTGAGATTGATTGGGTTCAATCTCACACTTTTTCTCTTATGTCCCAGCCACTTATAGAAAAAGGCCCCTGTCGCTGCGTTGCACTACGCTTACGGTGCTAAAATATAAGCCCCTGAAATTTCTTTTCAGGTGCTTATAGAAAAAAAGGCCCCTGTCGCTGCGTTGCACTCCGCTTTCGGGGCAAAAATATAAGCACCTGAAATTTCTTTTCAGGTGCTAAAAAAGAAGTGCCCTGTCGCTGCGTTGCACTACGCTATCGGGCAGAAAATATAAGCCCCTGAAATTTCTTTTCAGGTGCTTATAGAAAAAAAGTGCCCCTGTCGCTGCGTTGCACTACGCTATCGGGGCAAAAATATAAGCACCTGAAATTTCTTTTCAGGTGCTAAAAAAGAAGTGCCCTGTCGCTGCGTTGCACTACGCTATCGGGCAGAAAATATAAGCACCTGAAATTTCTTTTCAGGTGCTTATAGAAAAAAAGCCCCTGTCGCTGCGTTGCACTACGCTATCGGGGCAAAAATATAAGCCCCTGAAATTTCTTTTTTATTTAAAGAGGCACCTGCCGCTGCGTTAGCACTACGCTTTCGGTGCAGAAAATATAAGCCCCTGAAATTTCTTTTCAGGTGCTAAAAAAGAAGTGCCCTGCCGCTGCGTTGCACTACGCTTTCGGTGCAGAAAATATAAGCACCTGAAATTTCTTTTCAGGTGCTAAAAAAGAAGTGCCCTGTCGCTGCGTTGCACTACGCTATCGGGCAGAAAATATAAGCACCTGAAATTTCTTTTTTATTTAAAAAGGCCCCTGTCGCTGTGTTGCACTTCGCTATCGGGGCTTATAGAAAAAAAGTGCCCCTGTCGCTGCGTTGCACTTCGCTATCGGGGCAGAAAATATAAGCACCTGAAATTTCTTTTCAGGTGCTTATATTTTTGCTATGATTGAATAGCACAATTATGTATAAAGAATAGTCCTAAAAGGAGGATTTTTAGTATGGCATTAGTATCTATGAAAGAGATGTTAATTAAAGCAAAGGCAGAAGGTTATGCAGTTGGTCAATTCAACATCAACAACCTTGAATGGACGCAAGCAATTTTACAAGCAGCAGAAGAAGAGAAATCACCGGTTATCCTTGGCGTATCTGAGGGCGCAGGTAAATATATGGGCGGATTTATTTCAGTTGTACACATGGTAAAAGGTTTAATGGAATCTTATGGTACGACAGTGCCAGTAGCTATTCACCTTGACCATGGTTCAAGCTTTGAAAAATGTAAAGAAGCGATTGATGCTGGATTTACTTCTGTTATGATTGATGCATCACATCATCCTTTCGAAGAAAATATTGCAATTACTTCAAAAGTAGTTGAATATGCACATGCGAAAGGCGTTTCTGTAGAAGCTGAGCTTGGAACAGTTGGCGGCGACGAGGATGGCGTAATTGGTGGTATTATGTACGCTGATCCAGAAGAGTGCCGTAAAATGGTTGAATTAACAGATATTGATTGCTTAGCACCAGCGCTTGGCTCTGTTCATGGTCCATACAAAGGCGAACCAAACTTAGGTTTCAAAGAAATGGAAGAAATCTCTAAATTAGCAGATCTTCCTTTAGTATTACATGGTGGTACAGGTATTCCAACAAAAGATATTCAACGTTCCATTTCATTAGGTACCGCTAAAATTAACGTGAATACTGAAAATCAAATCGCTGCCACAAAAGTGATTCGTGAAATCCTTGACAACGATAAAGTTGTTTACGATCCACGTAAATTCCTAGCACCAGCTCGTGAAGCAATTAAAACAACAGTTATCGGTAAAATCCGTGAATTTGGTAGTGCACAAAAAGCATAAATTTTGCTTCACATATGGTACAAAAGCATAGATGAATACACATAATAAGAGAAGTGTTGATGCTAGCAATCGACCTTCTCTTGTTTTTGAAATCATAACTTTTTTGAAAAAAATTAATAATATAAATAAATAGGGTTAGGGAGGAAATATTATGAAATTTTTTATTGATACAGCAAACTTTGATGAAATTAAAGAAGCACACGCATGGGGCATTTTATCAGGCGTTACAACAAACCCATCATTAGTGGCAAAAGAGGAGAACGTATCTTTCCATGATCGTCTACGTGAAATTGCCGAGCTAGTTGATGGCTCAGTAAGTGGAGAAGTTATTGCATTAGATGCTGAAGGTATGATTAAAGAAGGTCTAGAATTAGCGGCTATTGCACCGAATATTACAGTGAAATTACCAATGACACCGGCTGGTTTAGAAGCGTGTCGCTTCTTTGCAAACAAAGGCATTAAAACAAACGTAACACTAATTTTCAGTGCCAACCAAGCATTAATGGCTGCGCGTGCAGGTGCTACATATGTATCACCATTTATCGGCCGTTTAGATGATATTGGTCAAAATGGTGTTGAACTTATCGAAACAATTTCAGATATTTTCACAATCCATAATATTGAAACACAAATTATTGCTGCTTCTATTCGTCACCCGCAACATGTAACGGCAGCAGCTCTTGCTGGGGCACATATTTCAACAACTCCTTTCAAAGTGTTAAAACAACTTTTCCACCATCCATTAACGGAAAAAGGAATTGAAGGATTTTTAGCGGATTGGAATAAGCGAAAAGGTGAATAATAAGATTATAAAGTGAGTCAAATGCAAAAATTACTTTCCAATCATGAGGGAGAACGCGAAATGGATGTTTATAAAATTACAGGCGAAAATCGTCTAAAGGGTACAATTAAAGTTAGTGGTGCAAAAAATAGTGCAGTCGCCTTAATTCCAGCATCAATTTTGGCGAACTCTCCAGTGACAATTGGAGGGATTCCCGAAATTTCAGATGCTTGGACTTTAAAAGCCTTGTTAGAAGAGATTGGTGGAGAAGTACAATTTGAGGATGGCAAAATGATTATTGATCCATCCGATATGGTTGCACTACCGTTGCCAAATGGTAATGTTAAAAAACTCCGCGCCTCTTATTATTTAATGGGTGCCATGCTTGGTCGCTTCAAAAAGGCTGTCATTGGTTTGCCTGGTGGCTGTTTCTTAGGGCCGCGTCCAATCGATCAACACATTAAAGGGTTTGAAGCCCTTGGCGCTAAAATTACTAACGAGCATGGTGCGATTTATTTACGTGCTGAAGAATTAATCGGTGCTAAAATTTATTTAGACGTGGCAAGTGTTGGCGCAACGATTAATATTATGCTTGCTGCGGTACGTGCAAAGGGACGTACGGTTATTGAAAATGCCGCAAAAGAACCTGAAATAATTGACGTAGCTACACTCCTTACGAATATGGGTGCCAATATTAAAGGTGCGGGTACAAGTGTTATTCGTATCGAAGGTGTTGAGGAACTGCATGGAACGGAACATACTATTATTCCAGACCGTATTGAAGCGGCTACATTTATGATAATGGCAGCAGCAGTTGGGGACGGCATTACGATAGATAATGTCATTCCATTGCATTTAGAGGCAATTACAGCAAAACTTCGTGAAATGGGCGTCAAGATTGACATAGACGAGGAAAGTATTTTTGTTCCCAAAACAGACCTTTCTACATTGCAAGCGGTTGACGTCAAAACGATAGTTTATCCTGGATTCCCTACGGATATTCAGCAGCCACTTTCGGTGTTAATGACGCAAGCACTTGGCTCTTCAAAGATCACAGATACCATCTATACGGCTCGTTTTAAGCATATTGATGAACTGCGTCGTATGAATGCCAACGCACGTGTAGAAGGAAATACAGCGATAATTACTGGTCCAAGTAAATTACATGGCTCAAGTGTCACTGCGACAGACCTTCGCGCAGGTGCAGCATTAGTGCTAGCTGGCTTATTAGCTGAAGGTGAAACTGAAATTCATGATATCTATCATATTGAACGTGGCTATAGCTCACTTATTGAAAAATTACGTGACTTAGGCGCAGATATTCGACGTGAAACAATTATGGTTAGCGTTGCAGAGGCAAAGGAGTAATGTAAGGTAAAAGTTTTGAGCCAATTATGTTACAATAAAGGTAATTTGAATGTTTCGGTAAAATAAAACATGCCGATAACGGGAGGCAAAACAACAATGGAACGCAGTTTATCGATGGAAGTAGTACGAGTAACAGAGGCAGCAGCAATCGCATCCGGGAAATGGATGGGTCGCGGTTTGAAAATTGAGGCAGATGATGCAGCAACGACAGCAATGCGCTCAATGTTCGATACGATTCCAATGCATGCTACAGTAGTAATTGGGGAAGGCGAAATGGACGAAGCACCAATGCTTTATATTGGTGAGGAACTTGGTCTTCGTAATGGCGGTCCCAAAGTAGATATAGCAGTCGATCCTTTAGAAGGTACTAATATAGTGGCAAAAGGTACAAATGGTGCTATGACAGTATTAGCCATTGCTGATAAAGGTAATCTATTAAATGCACCAGATATGTACATGGAGAAAATTGCTGTAGGACCAGAAGCGGCAGGAAAAGTTGATATTAACGCCTCTGTTACTTATAATTTATTACAAGTAGCAAAAGCAAAAAATAAAGATATTTCAGATGTAGTAGCTACTCTATTAGATCGCCCACGCCATCAAGCGATAGTAGATGAGATTCGTGAAGCGGGAGCTCGTATTAAATTTATTCAAGATGGAGATGTGGGAGCAGCGATTAACACTGCGTTCGATGAAACAGGCATCGACATTATGTTCGGTATGGGCGGTGCGCCTGAGGGTGTTATATCGGCTGTTGCATTAAAATGCCTTGGCGGAGACTTCCAGGCTAAATTAGTGCCAGAAGATGAAGAACAGTTAGAACGCTGTAAACAAATGGGCGTAGATGTAGATAAAGTTCTTTACTTAGATGATTTAGTAAAAGGTGACGATGCAATTTTTGCAGCAACAGCTGTTACAGATTGTGAGCTATTAAAAGGTGTGCAGTACAAAGGTGCTTATGCATTAACGCATTCGGTCGTTATGCGAGCGAAGTCGGGTACTGTCCGTTTTGTAGAAGGTCGTCACGCTCTTGATAAAAAACCTAGCTATTAATAATATTTTCTTCTAAAATATACCTAGTGCAACTATTTGCACTAGGTACCTTCTTCTTCATTTAAACCATCCTATAGTTTTACTTTAAAACTTCTATGTTTACCCCAATACATGCATTATATTTTGAAAAAGACTGGAGTTGTGCATATGTCTACATTGACAATCGCTCAATTAGAAAACATGACGTTAAAAGAGCTTTACGCCCTCGCACGCCAATACAAAATTTCTTATTATAGCAAACTAACGAAAAAGGAATTAATTTTCGCTATTTTGAAAACACGTTCAGAGCAAGAGGGTTATTTCTTTATGGAGGGGGTACTTGAGATTGTATCGCAAGAGGGCTTTGGTTTCCTTCGACCAATCAATTACTCACCGAGTAAAGAGGATATTTATATTTCTGCTTCTCAAATACGTCGTTTTGATCTTCGTAATGGGGATAAAGTGTCTGGTAAAGTGCGTCCCCCTAAAGAAAATGAACGTTACTATGGATTACTGCAGGTGGATGCTGTAAATGGAGAAGATCCTGAAGTAGCAAAAGAACGTGTTCACTTCCCAGCGTTGACGCCGTTATATCCTGATCGCCAAATCAAGCTTGAAACTACACAGCGCAATTTATCGACTCGAATTATGGATTTAGTAGCGCCAGTAGGATTTGGTCAACGTGGATTAATCGTTGCGCCACCAAAGGCTGGTAAAACATCATTATTAAAAGAAATTGCTAACGCTATTACAACAAACCATCCTGAGGCAGAGTTAATCGTCTTACTTATCGATGAACGTCCAGAGGAGGTAACGGATATTGAGCGTTCTGTGAATGCGGATGTCGTAAGTTCTACTTTCGATGAAGTACCGGAAAATCATGTGAAGGTAGCAGAAATCGTGTTAGAACGAGCACGCCGCTTAGTAGAGCATAAACGGGACGTGATTATTTTAATGGACTCCATTACACGTCTTGCTCGTGCATATAACTTAGTTATTCCTCCAAGTGGTCGTACGCTGTCAGGTGGTATCGATCCTGCGGCCTTCCATAGACCAAAACGATTCTTCGGTTCTGCTCGTAATATTGAAGAAGGTGGTAGCTTAACAATTTTAGCTACAGCTTTAGTAGATACAGGTTCACGTATGGACGAAGTTATTTATGAAGAGTTTAAAGGGACGGGTAACTTAGAGTTGCACTTAGATCGTCAATTAGCAGAGCGTCGTATTTTCCCTGCGCTTGATATTCGTCGTTCAGGTACACGTAAGGAAGAATTGCTTCTTGAGCCAGACCAACTTGAAAAACTATGGGCAATCCGAAAAACATTTTCAGATGCGCCAGATTTTGCAGAGCGTTTCTTAAGAAAGATACGTACAACAAAATCAAACGAAGAATTTTTCGAAAAGCTAAATGAAGATATGAAAAAAGCCACTAAAGGTAAAGGCCTACTTTAAGGTGCCAGTCACCCAAACAATTCTGACTTTTTATAGCACTGCTAGTAGGAGCTAAGTGTCAGTCACCCAAACAATTTGTCTACATTCGGAAACACCAGTAACGAATTGTCGTTACTGGTGTTTTTTATGGCTTCAATAATAGTAAAGCTATATTGATAATCATTATCAATAAGTGTTTGAGAAGAACGTATTGCTTTTGGCTACGAAGTGAATACTACTTGAAGTAGAGCCTTTAAAAGAGCACAGAACATATGATTTTATTGCATTCTAGTAAAGTAAGATTAATTGCGGGTGCATTTGCAGATGGGTTTTAGCGTTAAATAGTGCCAAGCTATTTTGCGAAGTTCGTGGGTAATGACATGATAATAGTTTTCAATATTTTTTGCTTGATAACAATAAAATAACTATGTTATACTTCAAAAGTATGCAACGTGTACATATGTAGCCGACATATTCGGGCTATGTAAGGTACAGTTCGAATTACTCTGTTCCAGATGGTTCAGGGCGAGAGGAGAAAACGAATATGAAACAAGGAATTCATCCAGACTACAAAGAAGCAACAGTAACTTGCTCTTGTGGTAACACTTTCAAAACTGGTTCAGTAAAAGAAAACATCGTTGTCGAGTTCTGCAACGAATGTCACCCATTCTATACTGGCCGTCAAAAATTCGCGTCTGCTGATGGTCGCGTGGATCGTTTCAACAAAAAATACGGTCTTAAAAACTAATGTTAGTTTAATACCTGCCAAGCATGTGCTTGGCAGGTATTTTTTTCAGTATTTAAAAAGTGCAAGCAATCATTGCGTCTTAGAGTATAGGTTTCTTTCGCAACGTTGCGCGCGTTTAATATATAACAACAGTAGAGCGGATTTTGAAATTTTAAGCCGACCCACAGCTATAATCGTTTGGGCTTAAAGCTAATTGCTAAAATAATTCCTTTCAAAATCCAATGACAACAGGGAGGGAGAAAATACAATGGCACAGCTATACTATAAACATGGCGCGATGAATAGTGGCAAATCAATAGAAATCTTAAAAGTTGCTCATAACTATGAAGAGCAGCAAAAGCCTGTCATGATATTCACATCAGGTCTTGATACACGTGATGAGGTTGGATTTGTTTCAAGTCGAGTAGGCTTAAGACAAGAGGCTATTCCAATTTATGAGGATACGAATATTTTTGAACTTGTAAAAAATAATGAAGTAAAGCCATACTGCGTGCTTGTAGATGAAGTGCAATTTTTAAAAAAGGCACATGTGCTACAATTAGCGAATATTGTGGACGAACTAGACATTCCCGTGATGGGCTTTGGCCTAAAGAATGATTTCCAAAATGAATTATTTGAGGGTAGTCAGTATATGCTTACATATGCAGATAAAATTGAAGAAATGAAAACGATTTGCTGGTTCTGCCATAAAAAAGCAACGATGAATTTACGTGTCGATGATAATGGTAAACCTGTGTATACAGGCGATCAAATAAAAATCGGAGGTAACGATTCTTACTATCCTGTTTGTCGAAAGTGCCACGCACATCCACCGCTTTAAAGTTGTGTTAACATGGAAGTGGACTATTGTTAATTTCATCGTATGGCTATCATGATTTTAAGCAATCCACCGAATAATTGTAGCATACACGCGGAATTTTCCTTATACTAAGTAAGGGAAATATTCCATGCATATAATTACGCCTAACGTAATCCGTAGCCGGGATAATTAACAAATAGAGGAAAATAGTGTTCGTCTCATTCACTTTAAAGAGAGGCGGACTTCTACTTGAATATAGATAAATGAACTAAATAGAGGTGAAGCCCATGTTTGATAGACTACAAGCAGTAGAGGATCGTTATGAAAGGCTAAATGAGCTTTTAAGTGATCCTGATATTGTAAACGACAGTAAAAAATTACGTGAATATTCAAAGGAACAATCGGATATTCAAGAGACAGTGGATGCTTATCGTGAATATAAAAGTGTTAAAGATCAACTAGTTGATACACGAGAAATGTTAGAGAATGAAAAAGATCCGGATATGCACGAGATGGTAAAAGAAGAATTCAACTCATTAAAAGAACAGCAAGAAGAGTTGGAAGAACGTCTTCGTGTTTTATTAATTCCGAAAGATCCGAATGACAATAAAAACGTTATTATGGAGATTCGTGGTGCAGCCGGCGGTGATGAGGCAAATATTTTCGCAGGTGACTTATTCCGTATGTATTCTCGCTATGCTGAAACACAAGGCTGGAAAATCGATATTATGGAAGCGACACCAAACCCAATGGGCGGCTACAAAGAAGTAATCTTTATGATTAACGGGCAAGGCGCTTATTCTAAATTTAAATTTGAAAATGGTGCACACCGTGTACAACGTGTACCAGCAACAGAATCACAAGGACGTATTCATACATCAACAGCGACAGTGGCTTGCTTACCGGAAGTTGAAGAAGTAGATGTTGAAATTCACGAAAAAGATATCCGTGTCGATACATTTGCATCTTCAGGCGCAGGTGGGCAATCGGTAAATACAACGATGTCAGCTGTTCGTATGACCCATTTACCAACAGGTGTTGTTGTATCAATGCAGGATGAACGTTCACAAATTAAAAACCGTGAAAAAGCGATGAAAATTCTTCGTGCACGTGTAGCAGATATGTATTTACAAGAAGCACAAAAAGAAATTGATGCAACACGTAAGTCAGCAGTAGGTTCGGGAGACCGTTCAGAGCGTATCCGCACATACAATTATCCACAAAACCGTGTCACAGATCATCGCATTGGCTTAACAATTCAAAAGCTAGATCAAATCGTTGAGGGTAGACTAGACGAAATTATTGATGCGCTAATCTTAGAAGAGCAAGCATCGAAGTTAGAGCGACTTAATGATGACCTATAAAAATGTAATGGAGGCCCTTGATTGGGCTTCTTCTTTTTTAGTGGATAATGGACGCGAAGAGACTGCTGCTCGTATTGTCATGCAGCATGTACTCGGCACAACGTATTCGGCTGTGATGTTACACTTGCAAGATACCTTAACCTTTGAGCAAAGTGAACGGTTTGAAAAATTGATTGAAGAGCATGCAAGTGGCCGACCTGTGCAGTATTGTATTGGTAGCGAAGAATTTTACGGACGTACATTTATAGTAGATGAGTCGGTGCTTATTCCGAGACCTGAAACTGAAGAATTAGTGCTGGCAACAACCAATCGAATTGGCCAATTATTTGAAAACAAAACGCTAAAGCTAGCAGATATCGGAACAGGTAGCGGTGCTATTGCCATTTCTATGAAGCTAGAATGTCCAGAATTAACAGTTGTAGCAACCGATGTATCTGTTGCGGCATTAGCTACTGCCAAAAAAAATGCACAATTACTAGCTGCGGATATTGATTTCCGTCTAGGCGATTTAACAGCACCTTTAGTTGGGGAAAAGTTTGATATTGTGTTATCGAACCCTCCATATATCGCCTTTGAAGAAGCGAAGGATATGTCTAGCATTGTGTTGGAGCATGAACCGCATAGCGCTCTTTTTGCAGAAGAGGACGGGCTTGTGTTATATCGTAAACTAGCACAACAGCTTCCGGCCCTAATGAATAAGCCAGCTTTAATTGGACTGGAAATTGGTTATACACAGGGAGAGCAAGTAGCGAAATTTTTTAAAGAAAGTTTTCCACAGGCTAGTATTACCGTGGAAAAAGATATTAATGGAAAACCTCGTATGGTTTTTTGTGAAATTCATGTATAAAGATCATCCTTCTTGACCACAATGTTGAGCAAGGAGGGATTTTTATGTTAAACGAATACAAGATTGTTAGATTTCCAAAACAAAATAGTGTACTAGCCTTTGCTAGACTAGTAATCATTGCGATAGCTTTACAACTATGTATTTTATATATTCCATCATTAATAGGTTCTGCACAGCAAGCTATGAATCATCAACAAGAAAATGATTTTCGTATAAGAGTTATAGCAAATAGCAATACAACGAATGATCAACTAGAAAAAGAGCAACTTGTAAAAGACTTAAAGCCTTATTTATTACAAGTAGGTGCTACTACAGATGTGGATAATGACAGCATTGCGACATTAAAAAAGAATATTGAAGCACAATTAAAAGAAAATTATCCACAATTGCATACACAAGTTGTACTTGGGGATAACTTATTTCCACCGAAAAGACAGGAAGCAATGTTTTACCCACAAAATATGTATCATTCAATTGTCGTGAAAATTGGTGATGCGCGTGGTGATAACTGGTGGTGCAGCATTTTCCCATCTATTTGTGAACCTGAAAAAGAGGAAAAAAAGGAAGAAAAGAAAGAAGAAAAAGAACAAGTGACATTTTTTATTTGGGAATGGATTAAAGGAATTTTTGAGTAATTGTGCACAAATTCAGATAACTTATACACAATTATGGATAAGTTATAAACAAAATGTGGATAATTCAGAAAAAAACAACGATTGAAAGAAGGTTTTTCATATGGAAACCGTTTGCAAGATTGTGGACAGTAATGTGAATAGTCAAATAACTTATGCACAAGCTGTGGATATCTTAAATGCAGGAGAAGTTGTGGCATTTCCAACAGAAACGGTTTACGGTTTAGGGGCAGTGGCTACAAATGATGAAGCAGTCAAAAAGATTTTCAAGGCAAAAGGTCGACCATCCGATAACCCGCTTATAGTCCATATAGGAACGAAAGAGGAAGTTCACCTTTATATAGAACATATTTCTGAACTTGCAAAAAAATGTATGGATGTATTTTGGCCAGGGCCTCTTACACTGGTGATGCCAGTAAAACCAAATGTGCTAGCAGAAAGTGTGACAGCTGGCTTAAAAACAGTGGGCATTCGTATGCCTGATCATCCAGTTGCGTTAGCATTACTACAGCAAATACAAAAACCGCTAGCTGCACCAAGTGCGAATCGAAGCGGGAAACCAAGCCCAACAGAGGCGATACATGTAAAAGACGATTTAGAAGGGTACATACCGTATATTTTAGATGGTGGTCCAACAGGCATTGGCTTTGAATCAACCGTACTTGATGTTACGCATGAACCACCCGTTATATTACGTCCAGGTGGCATTACAAAGGAAATGTTAGAGTCCGTAATCGGTCCAGTTATTCAACCGTCCAAAATAGAACAGACAATGGAAGAAACACCGAAAGCCCCAGGTATGAAGTACACGCATTATGCGCCCAATGCACCTGTCTACTTAATCGACTGTGATGACCAAAAAGTGCAACAAGCAATACAGCAACTTCAAGCACAGCAACATAAAGTAGCACTTCTAGCACCTGCAAGCTTTGAGCATATTAAAACAGATTTTTATTTTTCAATCGGTGAAGCAGGTAGCAAAGAAGAGATGGGTGCGTCTTTATACCATGCGTTACGTGCTTGCGATAAAACAGAAGCTACCATTATATTAGTGACGACAACATCCACTGAAGGTGTAGGCGCCGCCATTATGAACAGACTAGAAAAAGCCGCGGGTGGTAAATGGTATACACGTTAACATTGGAACGCATCGAGACTCGACTGGCGATTGGAGAGAATTTCGTAGCGATACGCCAGGTTTTTGTGGCGATTGACGAGAATTTCGTGGCGATACGTCGAGTTTTTGTGGCGATACACAAGAATTTACCAGAGATATCCACAAGTTTCCCCGTTATATGAAAGCATCAAGGAAGTTCGTTCTTGATGCTTTTTTTGATATGGACATTATTGATAATACTGTATTTTCGAGCATAAAATGATAAAATATTAGAAAGCGAAGGAGTGCATTCTTGCAGGGGATTCTTGCAGGTATTTTAACGTCTGTAGATGTCATCGGGTTATTTGTATTAATTCCAAATGTTAGATATCGCTTATTTTTGGCAGTGTGGACAGCCACGTTACATATGCTTTTTCCACTGCTCGGCTTTGAATTAGGAAGCTACTTAGTGCGTTTTTTGTTAGAATGGGGACAATGGATTTCAAGTATTTTATTATTTAGTATTGGCCTCCATTTACTGTTGTCTTCTCACAAAAATGAGAAAATAACCATTTCACCAGTTTTATTAGCTGTGACTGCTAGCCTAGATACCTTTTCAGTGAGTGTTTCTTTTGGTATGCTTAACTTAGAAAAAACAATTTTTATAATTAGTGCTGGATTGAGTGCTTTTATTTGTTCTTATGGGTCTTTAGTTTTAGCACGCAGAAGTCAGGTTTTTTTTGGAAATAAAATTCAAATAATTGCAGGCATTATTTTTATCATTATGAGTATACTCGCAATTAAAAAATAAATAAGGAAGGTGATAAGTGTGAATATATTATTTGTATGTACTGGGAATACTTGTCGCAGTCCGATGGCAGAAGCCATTTTAAAACAGAAACAACTCGCCGATGTTAATGTTCGTTCAGCTGGAATTTATGCAATGCCGAACGCAGAAATGTCTACACATGCACAGCAAGTTTTACATGAGGCGAATATAGCTCATCAGCATTTAGCTACACAACTATCCATAGCAGAAGTGGAGTGGGCCGATCTCGTTTTAACGATGACCACAGCACATAAAGATACCATCATTGCTAACTATCCACATACGGAAGAAAAAGTTTTTACACTGAAAGAATATACGAGTGAAGGAAGCTATGAAAATGTTGTAGATCCTTACGGTGGGAATAAAGCAATTTATGAGGAAACCTTTGCAGAATTACAGGAATTAGTTGAACGATTAGTAAAAATACTTGAGAAGAATTGAGGGGCACTATGAAAAAACAGTTTGGCTTACGACTTAAACTAGTATTATTTGTAAGTATACTTGCACTAATCACATATAGTATAAGCTTTATCTTCATTGAATTTATACAACCTACTGTTTTCCCGGAAACCAATCGTAAGCTATTTGAAGTGATTACTTATTTATTAGGGATTACTTGGTCAGGTATTTTAGCTGCAATTTTCAGCGTTATTTTAATCAAGCCATTACAGCAGCTTGAATATTCTGCTACACGTGTGGCAGAAGGTAAAATTGGACAGGATGTAGTAATGCCAAAAACAAATGATGAGATTCGTTCAGTCGCTATGGCATTCCAACAAATGGTGTTAAATTTACGACATATGGTAGAAAGCATCGATCAAAACTTCCAACAAACAAATCAATCTATTATTAAGCTTTCCGATGAAACCGCTGTTGCTACAAAGAAAGCAGACGGTATTGCGGTGACAGTGAGACATATTTCGGAAGGCGCCGAAGCGTCAGCTACAGCAGTACAAGATACCGCAGAAGCAATTGAAGATGTGCGAGCACTAGCAACTGAAGTCAATACGAGAGCTGAACAGTCTGCAACACAATCAAAAGAGATTTTACATAATTTAACTAATACAACAAAAGCGATTGAAACGTTAGTCAACAGCATTCAACAAATTGCAGCAGGCAACAACGAAGCGTTAGAAAGTATTCGTACATTGGAAGACAATGCGGGACAAGTTGAACGGATTATTAGTTTAGTAGGCGATATTGCTGCGCAAACTAATTTACTAGCGTTAAATGCATCCATTGAAGCTGCTCGTGCAGGAGAACATGGAAAAGGCTTTGCGGTTGTAGCAGAAGAAGTTCGTGGCTTAGCAGATGAAAGTGCAAAAGCAGTACAAGGCATTACGTCTCTAATCCAATCCATGCAACAAAATGTTGAGATTGTCGTGAAGCAAATGAATCAACAGGTAGCATTTGCAACAAAAGAAGCAGCACGCGTATCAGAGACAACGACAGCAGTTGAAGGAATGTCCTCTAGTGTGCATGAAATGGCAGACGCGATTGTTGAGATTTCATCATTAATAGAAAAACAAATGCACAATATCGAAACAACTGCTCGACAATCACAAGAAGTGGCAGCGATTGCACAAGAAACATCAGCCGGTGCGCAGGAAGTTAGCAGTGCAACAGAAGAACAAGCTTATGCAATCGAGCAGGTTGAACAACTTGCGCAAGATTTAAAAAAGCAATCCGAAGCGCTTCATAAAATGATTCAACAATTTGATAGACAAGCATAGAAAGTTAGACTGTGGACAAGCTTAAAAAGCATGCCCACAGTTTTTTATTTTTAGCTGGCATGGACGATAATGGGAGCCTTTGGAAAAAATATCGAAATAGTATGTCCACTGTAATAGAAAAAGCAGAGAAACTTCAGTAGAGGGAATATTATAACAAAAGACCATTATCCGAATTTATTAACAGGATATTCACATTATCCACAAAAAAAAGACCTAAAAATGAACGTTTTTTAATCAACTTACAAGAAACGTTCGTCTTTTAGGAGAAATCAGCATAAAAATGCAACAAAAATCATGTTATTCTAGGGAGAGAAGTGGTAAACTAATGTTGACTATATTTCGAAATGAGGGAACCCAGTGAGAATAGCAATTTCTTCTGATCACGGAGGCAATAATTTACGTCGTGAGATTATGCAACTGTTAGATGAGCTAAATATTAGCTACGAAGATTTTGGTCCACAATCTGCGGATTCAGTAGACTATCCTGATTATGCAAAGCCAGTTTCTGAAGGTGTTGCTAGCGGGGAATTTGATAAAGGCATTTTAATTTGTGGAACAGGGATTGGCATGTCCATCGCTGCGAACAAAGTAAAAGGTATTCGTTGTGCTTTAGTACACGATGTATTTAGTGCAAAGGCAACTCGTTGCCATAATGATTCAAATATTTTAGCAATGGGTGAGCGCGTAATTGGTCCTGGCCTTGCACGTGAAATCGCTAAAACATGGCTTGAAACAGATTTTGAAGGCGGTCGTCATACACGCCGCGTAGAAAAAATCGCTGAATTAGAACAATAAACAATGCGCTCTTTCAGTCGTGATCACAATAGCGAATAGGCAGTGGCAGCATGTGCTGTCACTTTGCCCTATGCCATTGTACGGCTTAGCGTAAGGAAAAGACATCAATAAAAGGGGCTGAGCTTAATGGTTGTGCAACAAATACAAACGCAATTGACTCAGTTACTCAGTGATTTCGAAGAGCAAGTAGTGTTGCGACCAAAGACTATTTTTGTCGTAGGCTGCTCTACGTCTGAAGTGATTGGTCAGAAAATTGGCACAGCGGGTGCGCTGGAAACAGCACAAGCGATTTTTGAGCCGTTGCAAGCATTTGCAAAGAAACATCAGCTATATCTAGCATTCCAAGGCTGTGAGCATATCAATCGTGCAATTACGATGGAAGCTTCAGTTGCAGAACAGTTTGGCTATGAACCAGTAGCAGTCATACCTGTTCGTACTGCAGGCGGGTCAATGTCAGCTTATGCGTATACAAAATTGGAAAATCCAGTTGTTGTAGAGGCAATACGTGCACATGCAGGTATTGACATAGGACAAACGTTAATTGGTATGCATTTAAAGGAAGTAGCTGTTCCAGTTCGTACATCCGTGCGAACAGTAGGGGAAGCAATTGTCACAGTAGCAACAACACGTCCAAAGCTAATTGGTGGCGAACGTGCTGTATATAAATAACACTACTTCTGTTGTCAGAGGTACAGGTAAATAACGATAATACTTAGGAGGCTTTTTCAAACATGGCATACGAAAAATTAGCAGTACAAGACAAAGCAGTATTAGATGGGATTTTAGCAGAGAAAAAACGTCAACAAGCGAATATCGAGTTAATTGCATCTGAAAACTTTGTATCTGAAGCAGTAATGGAAGCACAAGGTTCAGTTCTTACTAACAAATATGCTGAAGGTTATCCGGGAAAACGTTACTATGGTGGCTGTGAGCACGTAGACGTAGTTGAAGATATTGCACGTGACCGTGTGAAAGAAATCTTCGGTGCAGAATATGCTAACGTACAACCACACTCTGGTGCACAAGCGAATATGGCTGTATACCATACAATTTTAGAACCAGGCGATACAGTGCTAGGGATGAACCTATCTCATGGCGGTCACTTAACACATGGATCTCCTGTAAACTTCTCAGGTATTCTTTACAATTTCGTTGAATACGGTGTAACAGAAGATACACATGTAATTGACTACGAAGATGTTCGTCAAAAAGCATTAGCACATAAACCAAAACTAATAGTAGCTGGTGCATCTGCATATCCACGCGAAATTGATTTCTCTAAATTCCGTGAAATTGCCGATGAAGTAGGAGCTTACTTTATGGTTGATATGGCGCACATCGCAGGTCTTGTAGCTGCTGGAGAGCACCAATCACCAATTCCTTACGCTGATTTTGTTACATCGACTACACACAAAACATTACGTGGCCCACGTGGTGGTTTAATTCTTGCATCAAAAGAATGGGAGCAAAAATTAAATAAATCTGTATTCCCAGGTATCCAAGGCGGACCATTAATGCACGTAATCGCTGCAAAAGCAGTAGCATTTGGCGAAGCTTTACAACCTGAGTTCAAAGAATACGCAAAACAAATTAAAGCAAATGCCCGCGCTTTAGCAGACGTGCTAATCGCTGAAGGTGTAGAGATCGTTTCGGGTGGTACAGATAATCACTTATTACTATTAAACGTAAAATCTCTTGGCTTAACTGGTAAAGTAGCAGAGCACGCACTAGATGAAGTAGGTATTACAACAAACAAAAACACAATCCCTTACGATACAGAATCTCCATTTGTTACTTCTGGTATCCGTATCGGTACACCTGCTGTAACATCTCGCGGCTTTAAAGAAGAAGATATGAAAGAAGTCGGCGCGATTATTGCAACTGTACTTAAAAACCCTGAAGATGAAGCAGTGAAAGCTGAAGCAAAAGAGCGCGTAAAAGCTTTAACTGACAAACATCCATTATACGCATAATCATTATTGAGAAAAGGCTGTGACTAAAGTGTAAAGTTCACTTTAGCCATGGCCTTTTTGTTTATATATATGGCACTGCAATAATCACTTTTTTGCTACCCAAAAAATAAAATTATCTTATTTTTGGGTTTCTTTACATAAATATATAATAAAAGGGTATATTGTATTCACTAAGGACAACTAATGTCCTGAAAAGGATAATATTTTTTATAAAAGTGACAATTTAATGAATTTTTATGTACAATATATAATGAAGTTATAGTTGGTGGATAGAGATGGGAGGGGTTGGATGGTTACTAAATCTATGGATATACGCAATAGTATATTATTAACGACAATTCGTAACTTAGGTCAACAATCAAAAGAAAGCTACGTTATTTTAGATGCTAAAACAAACAGTATACTAGAATGCAATGAATCTTTTTGCATGCTAATAAATGCAAGTCATACGGAGATTTTCAAAAAAGATTATTTTGAGATGCTTTCAAATCAGTTACAAACGACAACAGTTGAAATGATAAAAGAGAAAATACATAGTGGAGCAATGGTGACAGCAAAGTTGCATCACCATCGCTTTGAAAAGCCGCCATTTTGGGCCGAGATGCAGACCCTTCCTTTTCAAAGTCATAATAATGAAACTTTATTTGTGTTAGTACTTGTGAAGGATATAACGTATTATCATACAGAAGATTTTATAATGCAATTAGAGAGAGCCATCTACGAAGCGATAGAAAAAGACGAGCCATTTTTCAAAAAAATGGACACTATTTGTAGCGGCATAGATGAATTTTTTATTCCATTTGTATTTAGTACAATACTTATTAAAACAGAATCCAATCAACTTCAAGTGTTTACTTCTAATAGGATGCGTGACCATGTACCACAATTTTGCGAGATGAACGACTTTTATAGACAGGTGATGCAACAGGGAGCAACGATAATAACAAATAACTTAGAATATATTGCTATTCCAATAGAGTTTAAACGTTTTGCCAATACAACAAATAAACAAATTGGATGGTTTGTCCCTATTCGTAATCAGAAGCAACAAGCGATTGGCTTGTTTATGATATTTTCGCAATATTCAAGCGAAAGTACATTATTTAATAAGTTGTTTGAAAAAATAGGTGCACTTGTTGCATTAGCGTTTACGTATGCAAAAACACAAAGAAGGATATGGGATTTAGCATATAAGGATATTACAACGGGTTTGCCGAATCGGCATAGTTTTTTAAATAAGATTGAACAGGAAGAACAACGAGGGCATATTGGCTTTATCAAAATAATACAACCTAGTGAATTCCATCAAGTCGTTGAATTATACGGTCGAGAAGCGGGCGACGAGTTATTAAGGCAAGTTGCTCGACGCCTCCAAGAACATAAAACCGAAATTAATGAATATATTGCTCGATTTACAAGTTCGAGTCTTATTATTTCTCAAGTAACACATAAAGAAGAATTCAGTGACTATGAACAACGCATCAAAGAATTAACACGCCAGCCCTTTATAATAAATGGTAAGCACATTTATATTACGTTAAAAACTGGAATTTCTTATTTTGATAAAGCAATAAAAATTGCTGATGCCATCAGATTTGCTGATAATGCACTATCTTATGCAGCTAACAAACCAGGCACACATATGGAAATATTCACAAAGGAACGCAACGATTTATTAGAGCAACAAATGACTGTTCTAAATCATTTATCACAAGCACTTAAAAATAAAGAAATTTCTGTAAATCTACAACCAAAAGTAGACTTACGAACGGGTGAAATTCAAAGTATTGAAGCTTTAGCTCGTTGGCATTCACCTATTCTCGGCTTTGTATCGCCAGCTATGTTTATACCAGTTGCAGAAAATGCAGGTAAGGTTCGTGAAATTGATAGTCAAATTTTAGAGATAGTACTTGCGTGGCTAGCAGAGCGGCAACAATTAGGCAAGAAGCTGGTGAAGGTTGCAGTCAATATTTCGCCAGATCATTTTTACTATCTTCATTTTGTAAGGGATATCCGCCAGCTTGTTGAAAAATATAAAATTAATCCAAGCAATATTATTTTAGAGGTAACTGAAAATATCGGTTTAGTCGATTTCCAAACCGCATTCACCATTATCAAAGAATTAAAAAGCTATGGCTTTCAAACATCGGTGGATGATTTCGGGACAGGCTTTTCCTCGCTTAGCTATTTGCAACGATTACCGTTCACAGAGTTAAAAATTGATCGCAGTTTTATTAATGACATAAAAGATGCGGCAACATTAGCCATTGTACGTTCCATCATTCAGCTAGCTTTAAATTTAGGCATGACATCTGTTGCGGAGGGAATAGAAAATGAGGAACAGGTTGAGATTTTACGAGCGCTAGGTTGTACAGTCGGACAAGGTTACTTCTATTATAAACCAATGTCCATTGAACAACTTGATACTATACTTGATGTATAATTAGCTTGTATATGTAGCAAACACTCTAGAAAAGGGCATATCTCGAATTTAATTTTGAGACAGTTGATATTTTCTGTTATACTAGTTGAGATAAAAATCAATCCGAACGGTTAGGAGAGAACCCCTTTGAGCAAAGTATACGTATTTGATCATCCACTAATCCAACACAAGTTAACTTATATTCGTGATAAAAATACAGGAACTAAAGAATTTCGTGAGCTAGTTGATGAGGTAGCAACATTAATGGCATTTGAAATTACGCGAGATATGCCTGTAGAAGAAATTGAAATTGAAACACCTGTAACCATTGCAAAAACAAAAGTTCTTTCTGGGAAAAAACTTGCCATCGTACCGATTTTACGCGCAGGAATCGGCATGGTAGACGGTGTATTAAAACTTATTCCAGCTGCTAAAGTTGGACATATCGGTCTTTATCGTGACCCAGAAACATTAAAACCTGTTGAGTACTATGCAAAATTGCCTGCAGATGTTGAAGAACGTGACTTCATTATTGTAGACCCAATGCTTGCTACGGGTGGTTCAGCAGTGGAAGCTATCAACTCACTGAAAAAACGTGGTGCGAAAAGCATTAAATTTATGTGTTTAATTGCTGCGCCTGAAGGTGTAAAAGTGATTCAAGACGAACATCCTGATGTGGATATCTATATTGCAGCACTTGACGAAAAGTTAAATGACCATGGCTACATTGTTCCTGGTTTAGGCGATGCTGGAGACCGTCTATTCGGTACAAAATAATATATTGCGCGTATTGCTTACGAAGTAATATCGTTTTATAAACAGCAACTTTATAGCACTTGAAAGCGTCCTTCAGTACTGAAGGACGTTTCATAGTATGTTTAGGCAATTCGCCCCCCGAACTTGCACTTTAAGGTGAAGAAGTGGCATTGCTTTTAAACGTACAATATAACCAAAGGACGGTGCAAATCGTTTTGACGAAAAAATGGAAAGTGATGACGATTTTCGGTACAAGACCAGAGGCGATTAAAATGGCCCCGCTTGTATTGGAATTACAAAAGCATCCCGAGCAAGTGGAATCAATTGTGACTGTAACAGCACAACATCGCCAAATGCTTGACCAAGTATTAGAAACATTTAAGATCACACCAGACTACGATTTAAATATTATGAAGGATCGTCAAACACTGATTGATGTGACAACAAATGCTTTACAAGGTTTAGATAAAGTTATGAAAGAAGCGCAACCTGATATTGTCTTAGTGCATGGCGATACGGCTACAACATTCATTGCAAGTTTAGCAGCATTCTATAATCAAATTGCCATTGGTCATGTTGAAGCGGGTTTACGTACATGGAATAAATATTCGCCTTATCCAGAGGAAATGAATCGTCAGTTGACAGGTGTCATGGCCGATTTACACTTCGCGCCAACTGAAGTATCCAAGAAAAACCTATTGGACGAAAATAAAAATCCAAATACGATTTATGTAACGGGCAATACAGCTATTGATGCATTAGCTACAACGGTGAGTGAACATTATACACATCCAGTGTTAGAGAAAATAGCAAATGACCGCATGATCTTATTAACAGCACATCGTCGTGAAAATCTAGGCGAACCAATGCGCCATATGTTCCGAGCAATTACTCGACTGCTGGCGGAGCATGAGGATGTTCAGGTTGTATATCCTGTGCATATGAATCCAGCTGTTCGAGAAATTGCCAACGAAATATTAGGTGATAATAAACGTGTGCATTTAATTGAACCGCTTGAAGTGTTTGATTTCCATAACTTCGCTGCCAATTCGTATATGATTTTAACGGATTCTGGCGGTGTACAAGAGGAAGCACCATCATTAGGCAAGCCAGTTTTAGTGCTACGTGATACAACAGAGCGTCCAGAAGGTATTGCTGCGGGAACTTTGAAACTAGCAGGTACAGAAGAGGAAACGATTTATTCTCTAGCAAAAGAATTACTAGAGGATAAAGAAGCATACGAAGCTATGGCAAAAGCCTCTAATCCTTATGGAGATGGGCATGCTTCACAGCGTATTGTGGAAGCGCTCTTAGATTTTTTACAAAAAAGCAAGTAATACACCATTCTGAGTTCAAAAAATGAGTAAATAGAACTAATAGTAAATGCGTCGCTAATTTACGAGCATATTTATGTCGTAAATTAGCTTTTTTTTGCATTATTCCGAAAAAACTTTTTGAATCTATGAAAGTTTATACACAAATTTGTCAACAATTTGACAAGAGTATAGTGGCTGTGAAGTTTTTCTCCTTTACTAATTGACTTCAAATATCACCTATTGTATGCTTACAAAGGGTAAGAATGATAAGGGTTTCTATTCGTTGATAGACGTTGAAACACTTGTTATATCAAGTTTCTACTAAATTGACAGTACAAACCATCACTGTCGATTTGCAACGTTTTGTGCGTTTCGGTTTCATACCGAATAAGTATGGGGTGTAAGGCATTATTAGGGATTTACACCTGTAATTTCAAATGACGTCCCCATTACTATTCCGCTGTGAGTAGTGTTTTTCACTGCTCTTTTCTGATTTCACAAAGTGGTCAGCAAACGTTTTCTTTACTCGAAAAAATGATTCAGGAGACTACAAACCAATGCTAGATTTGCATCACATTTTTGCTGTGCAGAAGAGAGCGTTATTTTTTTTGCTCGCACTTTGCGCATTAGGCTGGGGCTTTACGTCCTATCAAACTGTTTTTGCGGGCATCGCAATCGGAGCATTTTTTGGTACGTATAATTTTTGGATTTTAGTTCGCCGTATGGAGAAGTTTGATCGTTCCATTAGTGAAGGGAAGAAAATAGGTTCACTTGGTACAGCACTTCGTTTTGGATCAGGTGTAGCGGCAGTTGCTATAGCCATTTCGTTGCCAAACTATTTTCACTTAATTAGCACGGTCATAGGGCTAATGATTCCGTACGTTTTTCTCTTTGTCGAGAGAATTGTATCTCATGTAAGGAACCACTAATGTGCTTTATTAGAAAGAGAGGTGAAAAATAACAATGAATCATGAAGCTCCGTTAGTAACCATTGGATTTTTAACATTTAACTTATCTACAGTTATGATGTTACTAGTTGCAGCTACAATCGTATTTTTAATCGCAGTTATTTCAACTAGAAACTTAAAGTTAAAACCAACTGGTATGCAAAACTTTATGGAATGGATTATGGATTTCGTAAAGAATATCATTAAAAGCAACATGGACTGGAAAACGGGTGGACGATTCCACATTCTAGGTATCACACTTATTATGTTTATCGCAGTATCTAACTTATTAGGTCTTCCATTTTCTATCGTCTATGACCATCAACTTTGGTGGAAATCGCCAACAGCTGACCCAACGGTTACAATGACTCTTGCAGCGATGATTTTAGTATTATCGCATTACTATGGTATCAAAATGAAGAGTACAGGCCATTATGTTGGTACATTCTTCAAACCAATGTCATTTATGTTCCCGTTAAAAATCATTGAAGAGTTTGCAAACACTTTAACATTAGGTCTGCGTCTTTACGGTAACATTTATGCAGGTGAAATTTTACTTGCATTAATCGCAGGTTTAGCCGTTTCACCAATGGGGTTCGTAGGGGCGATTGTTCCTATGATGGCATGGCAAGGTTTCTCTATTTTCATCGGCTTTATCCAAGCCTTTATCTTCACAATGTTAACAATGGTTTACATGGCTCATAAAGTGAGCGATGACCATTAATATAAAGCATAAATTTTATGCTTGAACCAAAAAAACAAACAATTCCAAGGAGGAAATTTTAAAATGACAGGTTCATTAGGTTTATTAGCAGCAGCAATCGCAATCGGTTTAGGTGCACTTGGTGCAGGTATTGGTAACGGTCTTATCGTATCAAAAACAGTTGAAGGTATCGCTCGCCAACCAGAAGCTCGTGGCGTTCTTCAAACTACTATGTTCATCGGGGTTGCATTAGTTGAAGCCTTACCGATCATCGCAGTAGTAGTAGCATTCATCGTAATGAACAAATAATTCAGTTGTATACTGAATTTTACTAGTGGCGAAGCAGGATTCACCAGATGAAACTTCGCCCTTCATTTTGGAACTGATAAAAGCTATGTGCAAATATAGCTTTTTAAAATAGGTAAGTTTTTAAAGTATTACAAACTATTATGTTGAAGTTAAAGCTCTTGAAGGGAGTGAAACAATCGTGTTTTTAGACAATCTTGTACTTGGTGCAGGTGGAGGATTCAATGGTGGAGATATCGTCTCAACATTAGTCATCTTCTTATTATTAATGCTTCTTCTTAAAAAGTTCGCTTGGGGTCCATTAATGGGCATCATGCAACAACGTGAAGAATTAGTAGCAAGTGAAATCGAAGCAGCTGAAAAAGCGCGCAAAGATTCGCACAAATTTTTAGAAGAACAAAAAAGTCTTCTTAAAGAAGCTCGTACGGAAGCACAATCGATTGTTGAGGGTGCTAAGAAGCAAGGCGAAATGCAAAAAGAAGAAATTCTTACAGCAGCTCGCAACGAAGCTAACCGCTTAAAAGAATCGGCTTTACGTGAAATCGAGTCTGAAAAAGAAAAAGCAATCGCAGCTGTACGTGATGAAGTCGTTTCATTATCTGTACTTGCAGCATCTAAAGTCCTTAGCAAAGAGATTTCTGAGGCAGACAACCGTGCTCTAATTGAAGAGACGATTGCGAAGGCAGGGGAAGCTCAATGAGTAATTCAACTGTAGCTAAGCGTTACGCTCAAGCTCTTTTTGAACTTGCGCAACAAAAAAATATTCTTGCTGAAGTTGGGGCAGACTTAAACGAGTTAACAAAAGTTGTAAATGAATCTGCTGATTTTTTAACACTTTTAAATGCGCCTAAGTTCTCTATCGAACGCAAGAAACAAATGGTTGCTGAAATCTTTGCAAGTGCAACGCCAGAAGTTTTACACACAGTTCAACTACTTGTTGAGAAAAAGCGTGTAAACGAAGTGAAGCTTATTGCGAATGCATATGCTGAACTTGCTGCACAAGCACAAGGTTCTGCAGATGCAACTGTATTCTCAACTCGTGAACTTTCTGCTGAAGAAAGCGCTAAAATTTCTGCAGCATTCGCTAAACTTGTTGGGAAACAATCATTAAACATTACAAACGAAATCGATCCATCATTATTAGGTGGTATTCGTGTTCAAATCGGTAACCATATTTATGACAGCTCAGTAGTGAACAAGCTAGAGCGTCTAAAACGTGAATTAATCGGTTAATAATTTAGAAATGTGAGAGGTGACATACATGGGCATCAAGGCTGAAGAAATCAGCAGTCTGATTAAACAACAGATTGAGAATTATGAATCTGAACTTAAAGTAAGCGAAGTTGGTACAGTTATCCGTATTGGTGACGGTATCGCTCTTGCTCATGGCCTCGACAACGCCATGGCTGGAGAGCTTTTAGAGTTCTCTAACGGTGTTATGGGTATGGCTCAAAACCTAGAAGAAGGTAACGTTGGTATCGTAATCTTAGGTCCATACACAGACATCAAAGAAGGCGATGAAGTTCGTCGTACAGGTCGTATTATGGAAGTACCAGTTGGTGAAGAACTAATTGGTCGTGTTGTAAATCCACTAGGTCAACCAGTGGACGGACAAGGTCCAATCAACACAACAAAATCTCGTCCAATCGAAAGCCCAGCTTTCGGTGTAATGGCTCGTAAATCAGTACACGAACCACTACAAACTGGTATTAAAGCGATTGACGCACTTGTACCAATCGGTCGTGGTCAACGTGAGTTAATCATCGGTGACCGCCAAGTTGGTAAAACATCTGTAGCGATCGATACAATCCTTAACCAAGGTGACCAAAACATGATCTGTATCTATGTTGCAATTGGTCAAAAAGAATCTACTGTACGTGGTGTAGTAGAAACGCTTCGTAAACATGGCGCTTTAGATTATACAATCGTTGTGACAGCTTCTGCTTCTCAACCAGCTCCATTATTATTCTTAGCACCATTCGCTGGTGTATCTATGGCTGAAGAATTCATGTTACAAGGTAAACACGTTTTAATCGTGTATGATGATCTTTCTAAACAAGCATCAGCTTACCGTGAACTTTCACTTCTTCTTCGCCGTCCTCCAGGTCGTGAAGCTTACCCTGGTGACGTTTTCTACTTACACAGCCGCTTATTAGAACGTGCTGCGAAGTTAAATGAAACATATCAAAATGGTTCAATTACAGCTCTTCCATTCGTTGAGACACAAGCTGGGGATATCTCTGCATACATCCCAACTAACGTAATCTCAATTACTGATGGACAAATTTTCTTACAATCTGACTTATTCAACTCAGGTGTACGTCCAGCGATTAACGCCGGTCTTTCTGTATCACGTGTAGGTGGATCTGCTCAAATTAAAGCGATGAAAAAAGTTGCGGGTACACTACGTCTTGACTTAGCTGCATTCCGTGAGCTTGAATCTTTCGCTCAATTCGGTTCAGATTTAGATAAAGCAACTCTTGCTAAACTTGAACGTGGTAAACGTACGGTTGAAGTTCTTAAACAAGACCTTAACAAACCACTTAAAGTTGAAAAACAAGTTGCAATCCTTTATGCATTAACTAAAGGTTACTTAGATGATATTCCAGTTCAAGATATCGTTCGTTTCGAATCAGAATTCTTAAGCTGGTTAGATACAAACCACACAAACGTTTTAGATCATGTTCGCACTACAAAAGAACTTGCTCCTGATGCGGAATACGAAGCAGCATTAACTGCGTTCAAAAAAACTTTCGCTAAATCAGAATAAGCAACAATGACAGTCGCTTGATTAAAAAACAAAAGGTGGTGAAATACCAGTGGTAAACTTACGCGAAATAAAAGGTCGTATTAATTCTACAAAGAGTACGAAACAAATTACGAAAGCGATGCAGATGGTTTCTTCTTCAAAGTTACGTCGTGCAGAGCAAAATGCTAAAGCTTACGTTCCTTACATGGAAAAAATCCAAGACGTAGTAGGTGCTATCGCATCAGGTACAAAAGACAGTGGCCATCCAATGTTAACTGCCCGTCCTGTTAAGAAAACAGCTTACTTAGTCATTGGTTCTGACCGTGGTCTAGCAGGTGCTTACAACTCAAGTATCCTACGTCAAGTGCAACGTACAATCAACGAGCGTCATAAATCAAAAGACGAATACGTGGTGTTAGCAGTAGGTCGTGTTGTTCGTGATTACTTTGTGAAACGTGATCATAATGTTATTAGCAGTGTTGTTGCTCTTCCTGACCAACCATCATTCGCTGATATTAAAGAAATCGCTCGTAATGCTGTTGGTATGTTCATTGACGGTACGTATGATGAACTTTATATGTACTACAATCACTTTGTTAGCGCTATTGCAAGCGAAGTAACAGAGAAAAAACTTCTTCCATTAACTGATATTGCACCTGCAAGCAGCAATGCTTCTTACGAATTCGAGCCATCTGGTGAAGCAATTCTTGAAGTATTACTTCCACAATATGCGGAAAGCCTAGTTTACGGTGCATTATTAGACGGAAAAGCAAGTGAACATGCTTCTCGTATGACTGCTATGAAAAATGCAACTGATAACGCATCTGACCTTATTTCAGATCTTTCATTGCAATATAACCGTGCACGTCAAGCAGCGATTACACAAGAAATTACAGAAATCGTTGGTGGAGCTGCAGCCTTAGAATAGGCTCAGCTCACCAATGTCGTATAAGAATACGATAGGAGGGTACACAGTAATGAATAAAGGACAAGTTATTCAAGTAATGGGTCCGGTTGTTGACGTAAAATTCGACAATGGCCAATTACCAGCAATCTATAACTCATTAACAGTTAAGATTGAACGTCCTAATGAAGAACCAACAACTCTTGCATTAGAAGTTGCACTTCATTTAGGTGATGATTCTGTTCGTACAATTGCAATGTCATCTACTGATGGCTTACAACGTGGAGCAGAAGTAACAGATTCAGGAAAAGCTATCTCAGTACCAGTTGGTGAAGTGACTCTTGGTCGTGTATTCAACGTATTAGGAGAAGTAATCGACTTAGGTGAAGAAATTCCAGCTGATGCACGTCGTGATTCAATTCACCGCGAAGCACCATCTTTCGATCAACTTTCAACTTCAGTTGAAATCCTTGAAACAGGTATCAAAGTAGTAGACTTATTAGCACCATACATTAAAGGTGGTAAAATCGGTCTATTCGGTGGTGCCGGTGTAGGTAAAACTGTATTAATCCAAGAATTAATCAATAACATCGCACAAGAGCACTCAGGTATCTCTGTATTCGCTGGTGTAGGTGAGCGTACTCGTGAAGGGAACGACTTATTCTACGAAATGAGCGATTCAGGCGTTATCAAGCAAACAGCGATGGTATTCGGTCAAATGAATGAGCCACCAGGTGCACGTATGCGTGTAGCTTTAACTGGTCTTACAATGGCAGAATACTTCCGTGATGAGCAAGGTGCAGACGTACTTTTATTCATCGACAATATCTTCCGTTTCACACAAGCAGGTTCTGAGGTTTCTGCCCTATTAGGTCGTATGCCTTCTGCGGTAGGTTACCAACCAACACTTGCAACTGAAATGGGTAAATTACAAGAACGTATCACATCTACTAACAAAGGATCTGTAACTTCTATTCAAGCGATCTATGTACCAGCCGATGACTATACTGACCCGGCTCCAGCTACAACTTTCGCCCACTTAGATGCAACTACTAACCTTGAGCGTAAATTATCTGAAATGGGTATCTACCCTGCGGTTGACCCATTAGCTTCGACTTCTCGTGCATTATCACCAGAAATCGTAGGCGCTGAGCACTACGCAGTAGCAACTGGCGTACAACGTACAATCCAACGTTACCGTGAATTACAAGATATCATTGCTATCTTAGGTATGGATGAGTTATCTGATGAAGATAAACAAACAGTTGAACGTGCTCGTCGTATTCAATTCTTCTTATCTCAAAACTTCCACGTTGCGGAACAATTCACTGGTCAAGCAGGTTCTTACGTTCCTGTTAAAGAAACAGTTCGTTCATTCAAGGAAATCCTTGAAGGTAAATACGATCACCTACCAGAAGATGCTTTCCGTTTAGTAGGATCTATTGAAGAAGTAGTTGAAAAAGCGAAAAGCATGGGCGTAGAGGTTTAATACTAGGGACGAGGAGGAAAAAATATGAAGACAGTTACAGTCAATATTGTCACTCCCGACGGCCCGGTATACGATTCTGAAGTATCAATGGTAATCGCGAAAACAACTTCAGGTGAGATTGGTGTTCTTGCCGGCCATATTCCAATGGTAGCTCCACTTGCAATTGGTGCAGTGAAGCTGAAAAAGGACAATGGATCAACTGAAGTTGTTGCAGTAAGCGGTGGTTTCATTGAAGTTCGTCCAGAAAAAATCTCAATTTTAGCACCGTCTGCTGAAATTGCTGACAACATCGATATACAACGTGCTAAAGAAGCCGTTAAACGCGCTGAAGGACGAATTCAAAGCAAACAAGATAACATTGATTTCAAACGTGCTGACCTAGCATTAAAACGTGCGTTGAATCGTATCAACGTTCATGAGGGTAATATCTAATTCAATTTTTAACGGGCAGATGTAATATCTGCCCGTTTTTTAAATGGAGGAACACGATGTGGGAATTTATGAAGCAGTAGGGCAAGAAGCTTTAATGGGTATTCTATCGCACCTTTTTTTTATTGCTATCACTTTTTACGCTTTGCAGGCCTTCATGTTAGAAAAACTATTTAAAAAAAATAAAGTATTTCAAATACAGTTGATTTATATTTTGTTGAGCATTGCAATAGGGACCGCAGTCTCTAATTTCTTTCTACAAGTTTCAAGTTGGTCTGGAAAACTCCCTTACTTATTTTAAAGTTAGCTAGTGACAACTAACTATATAGTAACGGATGCGTAATTTCATATGTGCATATTTCGAAGGGCTCCATAAGTTCACTTATGTGGTCCTTTGAAATATGTACTTAAGAGGTTTAATAAGCTATGGAAACTGAAATATAGTATCCACGAACTTTTGAAAAAAGGGCTTAGGGATTTACATATTTTACCGTGTTATTGGTCATTCACAAAAAAAAAAATAATGCGTACAATAAATAAATAGCAAAATATCAATAAATGCCTTAAAATAGTGATTTGGACGCTTGAACGAGCGTGTGAAAAGTTGTACTATAGAGTTGTTTGTTTACTTATTATGACATTATACATCTTTTTTTAAAATAAATTTTCGATAGGTTAAGAGATTGAATTCGGAGGGACGTAAGGTGGATAAAATTATAGTGACTGGCGGCCAAAAGCTACAGGGGAAAGTTCGTGTAGAGGGCGCAAAAAATGCAGTGTTACCAATCCTGGCGGCAGCTTTACTTGCTTCAAAAGGAGAAAATGTAATTAAAGAAGTCCCTAACTTAGCAGATGTTTATACCATAAATGAAGTACTAAAAAGTCTAAACGCTGATGTTACATATATACCAGAAGACAATACTGTATATATAGACGCAACAAAAGAACTTTCAAGTGAAGCTCAATTTGAATATGTCAGTAAAATGCGTGCATCGATTTTAGTGATGGGTTCTTTGCTTGCACGAAATGGCTTTGCACGAGTTGCTTTACCAGGTGGCTGTGCAATCGGTTCACGTCCAATTGAATTACATTTAAAAGGTTTTGAGGCAATGGGTGCAAAAATTTCATTTGGGCACGGATATGTGGAAGCGAAGGTAGAGGGTCGTTTACAAGGTGCGAATGTATATTTGGATTTCCCAAGTGTCGGTGCAACAGAAAATATTATGACGGCTGCATCTTTAGCAAAAGGAACGACAGTAATTGAAAATGCAGCAAAAGAGCCTGAAATTGTAGATCTTGCAAACTTCATTAATAGTATGGGTGGCCGTGTCATCGGTGCAGGTACGAATACGATTCGTATTGAAGGCGTTGACACATTATATGGAGCAGAGCATTATATTATTCCTGACCGTATCGAAGCAGGTACATTTATGGTAGCAGCTGCGATTACAAAGGGTGATGTAACGATTGAAAATGCTGTGCCTGAACATATGACGGCTTTAATCGCAAAAATGCGCGAAATGGGCGTAGAAATTACAGAGCTTGATGAAGGAATACGTGTCCACGTACCGCAAACTTTAAAAGCTGTAGACATTAAAACAATGCCACACCCAGGCTTCCCAACGGATATGCAGTCGCAAATGATGGCGTTGATGTTAACTGCTGAAGGTACGAGTATCATTACAGAAACAGTCTTTGAAAATCGTTTTATGCACGTTGAAGAGTTCCGTCGCATGAATGCCGGTGCTAAAATCGAAGGACGTTCTGTGTTTATTGAAGGACCAGTAAACCTACAGGGAGCTGAGGTTATGGCAACAGATTTACGAGCAGCGGCAGCCCTAATTTTAGCAGGTCTTGTGTCTGAAGGAATAACACGAGTGACAAAACTCCATCACTTAGACCGTGGTTACGTAGACTTCCATGGCAAATTAGCATCACTTGGTGCAAATATTGAACGTGTAACAACAATGGATGTTGCACCGAAAGAAAAAACAACAATCGAATTACCAGCAAACTAACAACAAAACCTCTTTGCTTATGCTGCAAAGAGGTTTTGTTGTTAATGCAAAGAGATTTACCCGCGGGGATGGAGCGATACCCGCGGAGCAGAGAGATTTACCCGCGAAGCAGAATGATTTACCCGCGGAGCAGAGAGATACCCGCGGAGCAGAGAGATTTACCCGCGGAGCAGAGTGAAATACCCGCGGAGCAGAGTGAAATACCCGCGGAGCAGAGAGAAATACCCGCGAAGCAGAGCGAGATACCCGCGAACCGAAGTGAAATACCCGCGGAGCAGAGAAGTACCCTCGAAGCAGTGAAATACCCGCGGAGCAGA
>NZ_PYWM01000024.1 GCF_003049665.1 Lysinibacillus mangiferihumi
TTTGTTATATATGAAATTGGTGTGCTTATGATTGCTTGAAAGGGGAAAAAACTTGTTAACTCTTTTAACCAATGGGGATATAAAGCAACAGGAATAAAAATACCACCAAAAATAATTAATAAGGCATCATAAAACTCCATTATACCCCAATAATTACCTGTGAAAATTGCTAGATAACTTATTAATTGTAAAATTAAAAAAGCTAAGATGTATGCATTTATATATGCTACCAAAAAAAGTAGCATTCTTTCAAATGTAATAATATTAAAATCTATTTGGAATAAAAACAATCTGCAAATTAATAAAGAAGGTAGTGCCAAAAATATTATTCTATATAAAAGTGTACCTAATTCATTAGCCATATTTATTAGAAACAAAGAAATGGGTTTAATTAACAATACAGTAATTCTACCATCTATTATTTTTGTTGCTAAAAATTGTACTGTACTGTGGCTTGGTAATGTCCTCAAAAGAATTGGAGTTAATACCACGTATAAAATTACTTCTATATTATTAGAGACATTAGGATTTTCATTTTCTATATTTATCCATATAAAGTATTGAATTAATATAATAATCCCTATTCCTATTAATTGAAATAAGGTATTTAATCTATAGTAATATTGTGTTTTGAATGCAGCCAAAAAGTAGCCAGAAATACTTTTAATCATACGCCAGAACCTCAAGATTATTTTTTAGAATACTTTCTAAATCAAGTTCTTTAAAAATTAAAGTAGCTTCACTATCGATCATTCTTACTATATCTTTAACTTGTTCATCATTATACTTACTTGAATTAAATATATATTCTACAGCATTAATTCTTGTATCTACCTTTTTAAATGATTTCGGCATATTTAAATCTATATTTTTTTTTTGATTTGAAATAAGTACCGATCTAAAACACTTAAATTCAGATAAAAATAAACTAGTTTTTCCATCATATTTCAAAATGCCCTGATCAATTAAAATAATTCGTTCACATACTTTTTCTATATCGTGTAAATCATGAGTGGTTAACATGATTGTAGTGTTTAAGTCTTTATTAATTTGAATAAGAAAATCCATCACATTTTTTTTAGTGCTGACATCTAATCCAAGAGTAGGTTCATCTAAATACACTAACTTTGGTTCATTAATAAAAGTAGCAACTAATTCTGCCCTCATCCTTTGTCCCAATGATAGTTGTCGGACAGGTTGTTTCAAATAATCAATATTAAGAAGGCTAATTAGATATTCTAACCACTGATCATTACTTTTAGTTTCAACATTATAAATTTTTTTTAAAATTTTAAATGATTCAAACAATGGTAAATCCCACCATAAATTTGTTTTTTGTCCCATTAGTACGCCTGTGTATTTTGCAATTTTCATTCTTTTCTTAAAAGGGTTTTCATTATTAATTACTACCTTTCCAGCTGTAGGTTCCATTAGCCCCGTTAATAATTTAATTGTAGTGGATTTTCCAGATCCATTGGGTCCAATATAACCTACAATTTCCCCTTTTTTTATGGTGAAATTTATATTTTGTAAAGCATCAACATACTTGTATCTAGGGTTTAAAAAATATTTTATTTTACTTTTCCATTCTTCCTCTCCAATTCTAACTTTATATTTATGGTATATCCCCTCAACCTTTATCATTACTACCCCTCCATACACTTAGACAATTGTATATTTCCTCAATATATCGCAGCCTTCCCTTCGATACCAATCTACCTTGATTAATATCATATTTTTCGCCATAAACCTTAGTTGAAAAAACTTCAGCAAAATCATCGAAATGGTTTTCTGCTCCATACTCTGTCGTACCTGTATCATTTCCACTATCACCTACAGGGTAATAAGAAATTCCTTGTTTATTCTCTAAATAATAACTTCCTGTTTTTTCAAATAAGATTTCAGATGCTTGAAAATTTAGTGCTGCATCATAAACATGTCCCATCTCATGTACAAAAGTTCCTTTTAAATAGTTCGATATATCATTGAATCTACCGCTAGAACCGTCTAAAGCAGAATTGAAAATAAATAAATAGATTATACTCTTATGAATGAAGGTGTATGCACTATCCATTCCACCATGGATTGGAACTTGTCTAATAATTAACTTTAAATTCGACTCCTTTAGATGTTTTTCTAAATAAGAATCGAAATCTTTGAATACTTCATTAATATCATAAATTGCTTCAAGTAAAACTCCCTTTTCAAAGTAAGTAAAATTTGATTCAAAAATAATATCTGCTAACATTTTAGTATTTCCTTATTAAAAAAACATTTGGTGTTCTTCAAGGCTTTTATCCATGTAATCAAGTGCTTTTTTTCCGAAACGCAATTCAATTTCTCTATTAGTTTTTAATGCAGAATAAATATCGTATCGTTCATTTTTACAAGTAAGTTTTTGCACTTCGAGTTTTTCTTTAATTTTCTCTTTGTCATCATTATTAGATATATAAAATTCTGGATAATCAATTTTACATAATCTCGAAGCCCAGCATTTGCTACAAGAACCTGAATTACAATATCCTTGGAAATTATCAATAATATTATTAATTCGTTCTTTACTAATTCCATATCTAAGATGACCTATTTTGTAATCTTCATGTTGATGTTCATAACTAGAATATATTGTCCCATCTGCTCCAATAGTTGTTATATGCATTCCTGGTGCCTCGTCCATACCAATTAATTTATTTAAAGTTGATTGTATAGTTTTAATTGGTCTCCATGTAACTGCCGAAAATGCTCTATGCAAAAAGTTAAACCCTGTTGAAAAGAAATAAAGAGACGAAGATTTTTTTTCTTCTTCTGAATAGGCATGCGTTTTCATAAATATTTTCCACAAATCATCTTTCGCTTCACATAGTTGTTCATAGTAATTAGAACCAATATCATTACCCGGCAATATCATATCAAAATCTAAATGTAAAGCTTGTGTTGCTGGTCCCCACTTTGTAAAAAAATCATATAGAAGAGGTATATTATATGGAGGGGTAATCACACAAACTATTCCAAAATGGGTGCTATAATATTCAGGATATGTTTCACTTACCCATTTTAATTTTTTGCTGACTATATCTAACGTTCCATTCCCATATTTATCTAACCTATATTTATCATGGTTTGGGCCATCTATTGAAACATTAATATAAAAACCCTTGTACTGACAAAAGTCCATCATTCTTGAATTTATTAAAGTACCATTAGTTGCAATTTGATACAGGATGTTATCAATATTAATCTTATACTTGATTGATATTTCATCAATATAATTCACAATATCTTTAATTAATTTAAAATTTAATAAAGGTTCTCCACCAAAAAAGTAAACCGCTCTTTGCTTTTCAATATTATTATTAGATAAAATAAATTTCTTCACTATTGGTTTTAAATCTTCAATATTTGCTTTCAATTTTCTATGAACACGTGTATCTTTATAAGCGCCTCCAAAATAACAATAAGTGCAACGTATATTGCATTCCTCTGTCGTATTTATCAATAAAACTTTCATTTCAAATTTCTCTATATTTCTTCTGAAATTAGGCTGTGTAAAAATATAACCTTCCCTATCAATGGGCGAAAACAAACCTTTTAATCTTTTGCAAGAAGTAACTATATCCGCTAGAGAACTTTCTTTAATATCTATTTTTTCTTTTAATGTGTACGGCTCTATGTCAAAACCGTATTCTAGAATTTGATATTCCAGATTATTTATCTCATGAATCATATTAGTAGATGTTATATAAACGAAGATTTTTTCATTAATTATGAATCTTTTGAATAGATGCAATTTATCATTTGAGATAAATCCTGTAACTTCATTTTCCCCACGAAGTTTAATAGTGAATATAGCGTCACTTTGCTTTGTAAATATTGGAGAATCAATCTCCTTAATTTGAAGAATTTGATTGTTATCTAACATTAATTATTCCTCCGTATAATATTAGAAATAAATCTTAAAATTATATTACTAACCATAGTTGCTGTTAATTGAAAATTGGAATTCAAGTTTGGAGAAAGCTCAACAAAGTCTACTCCTATCACCTTTACTGCATTTGCTATTTTCTCTAAAATAGCATTTAACTCTTTATCAGAAAATCCTTCTGGTACATAGGAGCCTGTATCAGGCATATATAGTGGGTCAAGGCAGTCGAAATCAATTGATACATAGTAAGGGTATGTTTTATCTAAGTTTTTAAGTATCTCATCTATTTTCTCTACTGTATCTTCATATGAAAAGGTACTAACCTTATTATGAGTAGGAGGACGATTTGGATTTCTAACCCCTAATTGGATAACTTCTTTAACTCGATTAGTATTAATTAATCTATTAACAATATTATTATGTAACAGTTCATATGATTTAACCTCAGAAAAATCATCATGAGCGTCTAATTGAATTACTCCAATTTTTTCATAGGGAATTGCTTCAATTATACTAGGAGTTATACTATGATCACCTCCTATAAAAACTGGTAACTTTGCCTTTTTAAAAATATAAGAAGCGGTATGTGAAATTTTAAACGCTGCATCTTCTCTAGATCCCGTATTTAAATCATATGGTTCTGCTACATTTCCAATATCCACAATTCTTTTTTTTACTATTAAGTCACTCTTTTTTGTCCAATCAAAGAATCCTGTGACACACAAATTATCATCATATTCCCAATCGATTGGCCAAGAATACGCTCTTAACCATATAGGGCCGAATCTTGTACCCGGCGTTGTCACTATACCTAAATCGTAAGGTATTCCAATTATTGCAGAGTCAAACACTATTGTATTATTATAAAATTCATCAAGTGAATATATAGGAAGGTTAAAAAAACCTTGTTGGAAGTCATTATAAGACTTCCTTAGGAAGTCTCTAGGTTTTTCAAAGTCTATAAAGCCTTGTTCATTTAAATATTTTATATATTCAGATTCATTACCACTTTTTATATTATCGATTAATTGCTGTTTAGAGATATTTTCAAGTTTTATTATTTTTCCATTCTCAATATTCCATAGTTTTAAGTAATTGAATTCTTCGATTACTAAAACTTCTTTTTTAAGAAACAAATTCCTCGCTCCTTATAAAATTATTCATTAGCTAAATAAAAAGCCACAATATATTTATCGCGGCTTTTTTGTTTACATACTCACTTACTTAAATCTTAGTTGGTAGTAGGATTTGGACGAGTATGTCTTTTTGCAAAACCTGCTTTTGTTCTAAGTGAATCAGGTAATACTTTTCTTTTTACCTCCTCAACTTTCACTTCAAAATCTTTTGTTTTTTTAGACTCTTGTTTCATTCTACTCACCTCCTTTCACGATATTTAGACTTACTTATATCTTTTCCAATTCAAATCTTTCTATGAAATCTAGAATATTGTGTTTATTTACATAATTTTCAGTTAATGCTATTGTTAAATCATTATTTATTACTTGATGCCACCAACACGATGGTATGATTAATAAATCTCCTTCTTCTTGAACAACTCTTTCATAATTGAATTTAGGAAACATGCTCAATATAGTTTCATCAAATAAGTCTAGGTTTGGAAACCTCTTTTTAGCTTCTATAATTTTCTCACTCTCGTCTGGCGATAAAAAAATCCACTCTTTTTCACCTGATAGTAACGCATTCCAACCATGCGTATTGTCTATATCAATATGTAATGGACTTCCACTCCCTTTTGGTCCCACATATATCCAACTATATTGTTTTTGTATTTTTGAACTGAAAAATTTTTGATTAAATAGATTAGTGATAAAATGAGGCTCATTATAATCATTAGATAACTCACTTGCTTCATACTGAAATTTCCAATTTAGATATAATTCAGGCATTGCCCTCTGATCAGCTGGAATCTCAGTAATATAACTAATATATTCTTTTAAACTTAGTTCATAAAATTGATTATTATAGGATGCATCTACTGTATATTCACCATACTGTTTTTTAAAAAAATCAAGATTCCATTTCTTAAACGCTTCCCATTTTGATGCATAATTTTTAACTAATAAAGGACGATTCATGTCTTCGAATTCACTTATATAGTCTATCTTTTCGATATCTTCCGTAATCCCTATCATTTCTTATTACCTCCTTTTGATTAAAATCTTCATCAAAAATACGAATGTTTTTTAAGCCTACAACTTCAAGTAAGTTATATATTGGATCCATTTTATAAATATAATTGTGTATTATACTATCAAGTCGTTTATACTCTCCGTTTATTTCTACGACACCCTTGAATTTAGTAAATCCAATATTATTTTTTAAATCAACCATTCCATTTCTAATAGCTATACCATACTTATCATTGCTCGCTACAAAGGAATCATTTATTGTTTTAAGATGATTAACTCCATCAGCAGTGCAAGTTACTACAGAGTATTCATTTTCAAAATCAACTTCCATTACATCTTTATTTACAAAAATGGTAGATTGATATTGGCCATGGCTTGGCTCAACCTTTAATACACCTCTATTAATTTTAAAGACATTCTACCCACCCTCTTTGAAAATAAATGTTATTTTTACAGTCAGTATAAAATGCCTTTTGCAAGATGAAAAGTGTCTATTTTTTGAATATTTTGTGAACAGAAATGATATATAAAATAATTTAACAATAAATAATATATACTATTTTTAAAAGTAATTTATTGTTTACAGGAGGTGATATCTTGAAAACGATTAATTATAAAAATCCTATTGTGGCAAGCTATCTATTTATCGGTGGAATATTTATAGTCTTAGGTTTTTCTCAAGGTTTAATCTTCTTTCTAATAGGGGCGCTTTCTGTTGTTGCTGGCATTAAAGAAAATAAAAAGGTTTCTTAATATTGCTGGAAATTAGCTTAAAGTTACTTTCTTATCCTCAAATCTAATTTTAATTTCATCTCTACTGTCGTACTTTTAAAAGCTGTTGCTATTTTCTGGTAGCCATTCGTTACAGACCTTGGGGTACCGGTAAAGGAAGATTTCATTCTATTAACACCTGATCAATCAGTACCCAATGGCACAAAAATTAGTTAAAGCACCCTATTTCCATTTTCACTGTCACTCTGCCATCCGTATAAAACATTTTATTTGATTGCACTGACAAATGGCTAAAGCTTGATAACTTCCTCTGCATATTAATAATAGTGTAAAGCTTAAAAAGCCTTTACAAAAACTCTCCTGTTTTGGGGTCACTTTCTTTAGGGAAGTGACTCTTTTCTATTTTTAGAATGTTAAAAATCGCCCACAATAACGTACGCTTTTTTTGTTCATTTCAATTATTGATGAAGTTGTGATAGACTTGAAGTTTAGTGCCTAGAGACATCTACAATTATTTGACCAATATCAAGTGATCAATAATAGAAAAGGATGATAACCCATTGATTAACGAACAACATACCAATAAATATATATACACATATGTCCATCATGTAGATGAATACGATTTATGTAGAATGGAGATGCGCTCTTTTTTCGGTGTAGATTCCTCATCATCAAACTATATGATAAGCAATCTAGAAGTTGACCCTAGTCGTAGTCCTTTTATACAAGATCGACTTGAAGTGCTGTTTGAAGACCATAGCATAGAAAATATAAAAAAATTAGTAAAGAATTTAATAGTAGGTGAAAAAACTTATAAGGTAGTTTGTTTAAATAATTTTGTTATAGGTCAAACAAAGAAAATTTCTCAGCCAGAGCGCCGAAGAATAGAACGCGAGCTAGGATTGTGTATCGAGGGAGACCCTGATCTAAATTATCCTGAAGTTATTTTTGGTCTTATTTTAATAGATGGAACATGGTATTTCGGTAAACATCTGAAAAGTGAGTCCATTTGGCGTAAACATTTACATAAACCAAATAGTTATTCAACAGCACTTAGTACAAGAGTTGCTCGCGCCGTTGCCAATATCGCCATCCCTCAGCCACAAAATATTCGTGCTATTGACCCTTGCTGTGGTATAGGTACGGTAATAGTAGAAGCTCTTTCTATGGGTATTGATATTGAAGGAAGAGATATCAATCATTTTGTTTGTAGCGGTTCTCGCGAAAATATAGCCTATTTTGGTTTACAAGGAAAGATTACTTTAGGTCCCATTTCAGAAGTAACAGAACACTATGATGTAGCTATTATTGATTTACCATATAATTTGTTTACGCATTCATCACGTGAAGATCAATATAATATACTTAAACATGCTCGTCGAATTGCGGATAGGGTAGTTGTCGTTACTATTGAAACAATTGATGATTTAATACATGATGCTGGTTTCACTATTGCCGATCGCTGCATTGCGAAAAAGCAGTCTTTCTTACGTCAGATTTTATTATGTCAATAAGGTCTTCTCTATCACAATAAATAATTAATAACCCATTGGGGCTGATTGGAATTTATTTCATCGGCCTGAATGGGATTTCAAAATAAACATCCCAATAACCTATCAAGTAAAAAGCACCTATTAGTCCTCACTAATAGGTGCTTGCTTGTTTACAATTTATTAAAAATAAGTATTATTTCTCGCCGCTTAATTCTACTAAAATTTTCGCTTGTGATTTATCGTTTGTTAAAGCTTCAAAGCCTTTTTCAACGATATCATCTAATTGAATACGGCCAGTAATAATTCCTTGAGGTTTTAATTGACCACTGCCCATTAAATCAACTGTTTGTTGGAATGATGTTGGTGTGTAAGCAATACTTGAAGTAATTTTCACACCTGTATTTGTTAAATGAATTGGATTCCATTCAATTGGACGAGCAAAGATTGATACAATAACCATAGTACCACGAGCTCTTGTTGCATCGATTGCTTGTTTAAATGTTGGCGCAACACCTGCAACTTCAAATGATACATCCACACCATCTGGAACGATTGCGCGAATTGCTTCTACACCATCTACTTCACCAGAGTTAATCACGTGCGTTGCACCAAGTTCTTTTGCTTTTTCAAGACGTGTTTCAGATAAATCTAATACGATAATTTTACTTGCACCAGCTGCTTTAGCTGCAATAGCCGTTAATAAGCCGATTGGGCCAGCACCAAAAATCGCCACAGTATCACCGAAACGTAAATTACCCTCTTTTACAGCTTGTACTGCTACAGCTGTCGGTTCAACAAGTGCACCATCTTCAAGTGTCATTGTTTCAGGTAGTAAATAAACATTGCTTTCAGGAGCATTTGCATAAGTAGTGAAGCCACCATCGCCATGTAAACCGATGAAGCTAAAACCATCATAAGCGTCCATATCTTCAGGTTTGTTACCGTGCGTTAATGTTGGGTTAATTGCTACGCGATCACCCACTTTAAACTTAGTAACGTTTGCACCTACTTTTTCAATAGTTCCTGCAAATTCATGCCCCATAATCAGTGGAGCGATTTCACCAGTTAATTCATCTTTTTCTTTTGTTGGAATAAAGACAGGACCTTCTTGATATTCATGTAAATCACTACCACAAATACCAGCCCAAGCTACACGAACAGTAACCTCGTTATCTTTAAGAGCTTTTAATTCTCTGTCCTCAATACGAATGTCTTTTTCTCCGTACCAAACTGCTGCTTTCATAATGTCATAACCTCCGATGGAATTTATGTCTATTTGTTACACCTTCATTCTATCACTAAAATAAAATGATACAAATATAATGACTCAAAAAAATTATAGTAATACGATTATTTTAGTATACAACTAAACTAAAACAATATATTGATTCTCTAAAACAAATAACACTATATATTGTATATTATAAACTATGGTATTTCCTTTATAGAAATATACATATTTTATTAGTATATTAATAAACGTTTCAAATATTAAAAAGTTTGCTGTTTAATTAGGGTGCATTTTGCAGTGAAAAGAAGATTAACAATATGAATTGTTATTAAGCTAATCTTTTGGGCTTAAGGGAATTAAAAAATAATGTTATGATAATCGAGGATTTAAGAAATGTCGTTTCCATCATTGTCGGGAGCGTTGGAAAGAATGAACACTCTCTTTCGAAATCTCGAATGAGAACGACATGAAATGGGATAGTTTACAGAGGAATAAGAATGCAAAAAATGTTTTCCTAATTGTCTTGCTTCTCTTTATCTTTTTTTATTTTTATCATAATCAAGGTAATGATGAAACCAACAAAAATAACAATCCAATTATCTATAGCAGAAAAAGAAAATATTTTAGATATTATAAAAAACCCTACTAAATATGCAGTAATTATAAATGAACCATAATCTGTAATAAACGAACCGAGATCTCTTCTTTTTTTCATAAGACTTCCCTTTCTTTAGTATCATTGCGTTGTAGTATATAAGAATAATTTTTCTATATTACACCTCCATATTTGGCATTGTTATTCTCACAGCTAATTCTACTATTGGTTTTGAAAAAGTACTCGGAATCATCGGACTTGGTAAATCTCCATCATGGTTTGCAAGTCCAAAAGATGCTTCTCCTACTTGAATCCAATCTAAGTCATCTGTACCTTGAATAACACCTATAAAATGATAATCTGCAGTATAAGTATCAAAGCCGTCTTCATTCGGAATAGCTCTCCAAACTTCTGCCTCTTTTGTAGGATCAACTCCGAATTGTTCAAAGAATTTCAAAACTTCTGGACTCGTATTTAGAATCTGCATCGCAAAAAGTTGACAATCCTCGCAACCACAATGAGCTTTTTCGGAAACTTTCGGCAAGTCTTTAAACAATTCAATCGTTTTTTCCTTGTCTATTTTTACAATACAATCATTTAATATAATTTCTTCCATAGTAACACCTCAATTATAAATTTTCATGTAAGCTACACCATATTACAAGCTTCAATGATTAGATAAAGCAATACAAGAAAGTAACTTCCTATCTTTACAGTGATATAATTTCTAACAATGTATAAACATTCCACAAACCTTTTTAATTCTAATGACCTTGTGTATTTTAAGAAAAAGAGCCCCCGATTGTTCGTATATCTAACAATCGGGGGCGTTTTTTAGTACTTTGTACTATATAATAGGCAATTTTCAGCTCATTACATTTACTTGATTTAATTGCTTAATATCTTGTTTACGATCCCACTCAAATGTAATTAAATCTTGACTATTTAAATTTTCAGCCATTAATGAAACGGCTGAAATTCGACTATTGTCATACAGTTTAAAGTAATAGTTTTTACTTTGTGCACACATAGCTGAGGTATAGATGGTATAATCCGTTTTCCCCTCATTTGTCAAAACAACACCTTTTGGGATATTTACAGAAGATAGAATATGGAACAAGTTTGTTACGCCTTCTGTTTCATTTTTGGCTTTTTCAGTATATTTTTTCCAGTATGCTACCCGAAGAAAACGTGCTGACGGCGTAAAATCACCTGGTAATCCTAAGCCCCCTGCCCCTTGCCCAAACGGTGTCAAATCCAAGTCTCCCATCATAATATCTTGTGGCGGATTTGGTGTGACACCAATGTAAGCTCTTAAATTTGTCTGATGCCATTCATAGCCAGGGCTATTCGTCATGACGCCAATCGTTTTTCGATGAATGGTAATGCCTGTTTTATCCGGTTCAATAACAATTGATTCACCAGAAGCATCTGTAAATGTATAGTGAAGTGGGGGTGCAAAGCCAAGTATTATATTGGCCTCATTCAATAATGTATAAGAAGTTAATTTTTCAATAACATCATCGACAGTTACACAATTTCCTAAAACTTGAGAAATTACATACACGGGATTGATGCCTCTTGTGCCTTTTTTAGGTTCGTCAGCATAAGTCGCAAATGTAGCATAGTAAAGCATTGCGCCCATTAATCCCTTTTCGTTTACCCCATCATAGAGAACTGGTGATGTAATGTCAGTGCTTCCCATTCCAACAAAAGCATATGAATTGTTAATGACTACATTTTCTTTCTCTAACAATCGAATGCCGTAATTACGTGGGACAATAATCACTTTACTATCTGGTTCCATTGTAAAATCCATTGTGCGAGCGAATAAACTTTTATCATCTGTTGTACGAATTGATAAGCTACTGCAACCTAACATAAAAAACACTCCCTTGAAAAAGTATTTTATAAAAATGTAACGGAATTATTTTTAAATCAACTAACGTATCTTCATAATAAAGAATTTACTTCACTTATCACGAGTACCATAATTAACTAAAAATAGATTTATTCCGCTTCCAAAACCATACTATCACTTCCATTAATGGAAATTCAAGGATAAATTTACGCCGTTTTTTGGCGGTCATACCACCTTTTTTTAAGACTGAAATTTCCAATCCCATGCAATAACGCCACATCGCGCCACATACACCGTCATTTTTTGGCGTTACTATTATTTTCTAATACTATGAAAGTAGTATTTTTAAAAAATCCACTGTCTAACAATTGACTTTCTAATAAAATTTATATTTTTATAGACATGCATTTTTTCACTAAACTGTCAAATTTGATATACGTTTACACATATAAAAGACCAAACTTACATTAATAAATATTGTAAGTTAGAAGATTTAAATAAATTTAAGAAAATAATCGAGGCGCGTGAAAAGGAATTGCATGGAGAATAAACAAAAAAGACCAGGTACTCACTTTCAATTGAGCGCCTGGTTATTTATTTTAAGACTTAAAAGTAATCATAATTTTTTAAAACATTTCTAAGGATTTATCTCTTAAGAGACTCGTCAGCACAGTGCCCCACAAGAAAATTACTCCATAAAAGAGTCTTTGTAATAAACCTGCTGGCAAAGGAAAGAAAAATAATAAAACTATTAGTATAAACAAAACTATAAGTATAAATAGAATAAAATAGGTCCACCGCTTCCCCTTAGTTAATGATTTTGCATAAATCCACAGTCCAAATAAAATGGTAATCATGCCGATTTGTGCTACTATAGAATGCCAAAATAAATCAATATCAGCCGGTATAAAACCGGATACGATATTTCCTAAAGCAAAAATGAGAATAAATACTGTTGCCAATTTGTTTAACCAGTTCTTCTTTAGGTATTGTGAAAGATATAACACTCCTATTGAAAATGTGAAGCCATTTACTATAAACAATACATTCATCCAAAAATGATAAGGGGAACAAATTTCGTGAGGGGCAATTGAATAAGTATACCTTCCACATGATGTCACTCCTAAATCACTCATCGCTTGTTGCATAATATTATATGGTACATATGAAGTCATAATAAAAATCGGTTCTATTACAAAATATAAAATCGTAACAACCCAACTTACTATTCCAACTTTTTTTGATATCTGTAACAAAATTTATCCCCCTTTATATAATTATATACATAATCACGAAATAAATTGCCCATTGAATAATCGTAAATGAGAGACTTCACTTTGAACAATTTGATTACTCAATTAAACAGTTTATATTTATCAAAAATAGCATATCAAAGATTTTACCCTTGTATATATAGATATGCTAATAAACCCCCAGATTTTAGACTTATGTTTGATTATGATAAATAAACACAAAAAGCCAAAGCTTAAAATTAATTGAGTACCTGGACTTTAAAATTAACGAATTACAACATTTGCAAAATATAAAATAACAAGCATGTTAAGAAGTAATAGTGAAAACAACAATCTGTTATACTTTCACTTTTTTTTTACCTTTAAGATTTATGTTATAAGTGAATTATGGAATTTAAATTAAATTTACTAAGCAAAATAGTAAACAAAAAAATAATTTATCGGGGGAAATGATAATGTTAATGAGAAGTGCAAAAGTAAAAGATTGTAACATTTTAAGCAACTTAGCCTATAAGTCAAAAGCCTACTGGGGATATACAGAAGATTTTCTACAACAATGTAAAAATGATTTGACTGTGACTAAAGACTACATAGAAGAAAATCCAGTTTATTTGATGATGGAGAGTGATAACAAGATAGTAGCATTTTATAGCTTTACAATTAATGATCGAAAATTAGATGCATTATTTATAGATCCTGATTTTATCGGTCAAGGCTTAGGTCGAATAATTTGGGACCATGTATTAAATAAAGCAGAAGAGTTGGGAATAAACGAATTTACTCTTGATAGTGAACCGAATGCAGAAGGTTTTTATTTAAAGATGGGAGCAAAGAACATTGGCTCTACTCCATCTACAGTGTTCCCTGACCGTCACCTTCCTCTAATGAAAGTTAAAGTGTTTTAAAATGCAATAATTTTATTAAGTAAGACCAAGACGGCAATCTTGGTCTTTTGATATTAAAAACACCCTCGTAACAAATTACTAAACAGCATTAAAATGTTGCTTCTTCATAGAGAAGCTGCTCTTTACATAAAAAGGTGAATAAATAATATTCAAAAAAATCACAAACATTGATTTAACAACATTCGCCAATATTTCGTGTATGTCCAAACTTTCATTTGGGAACGTTATTTTGAATTGCTTTTGTATAAAATTAATTAAATGAACAACAATAAGTAATTATTTTTTATTTTTTCGTTCTAATAGGATAGGTGCTATATTTAGTAAAATTGAAACAATGGTTAGAAACCATAACGTTTTTTCCATAGTCGGTACAACATCCAATAAAGCCGCCCAATCTTCAACTTTTACCCAATTAGATACAAGGCTATGTTCTGCACAGAGTGTCAATGCTGTAAATGATAACCCCATTGCCATCGCAAGTTTATAATCTTTACCTGTTGTATACCTATATAGATTTATAAAAGTTGCTATTATAGTAATAAGACCTAATATTATCCACATAATGATACCTCCCTTTTTCAATATAGACATAAATTGTATTTAAATGGTTCCCACTTCCTCGTTCGGGCGCAGTATTGGCTTAAATTACAACACCCCTATTAAAATGGAAGAAAGATTTTAAACAACTATTTGAAAAAGAGCACCACAAAGGCACTCTTCAAAGATTCGTTATTGCAGTTCAGTTGTTTCACACTTGCAAAAAGAAGCAGCAGATTAAACGATTCTCCGCACATGTATTACTTCACACTTATGTAAGTATTTTAATTGCCGAAGGTATTCCCGTTACCAAGATAGCCAAAATGATTGGAGATACTCCAGAAATGGTTATGAGAGCATATGCTCATTCGTTGGCTTATGAAGAACTAAAACATGAATGACATTTGGTTAATTCCTATTTTTTACCTTCATTTGGGGTACAAACGATATTTGTACCCCTCCACTCTTGCTATATAAGCTTTTAACAGTCTATCTAAATATATTATGTTCATATAAAAAATCATAGGAAAGATCGACAAATAAATATTCGTGTTCATTAATGGCAATGGAAAATGTTCGCGTAATTTCTCCTGTCTCGATATCTCGATACAGTTCTGAAATTTCCCCATTTTGATCATTTCGCATTTTAATAATCGTTTGTAGGAAATACGGTCGCCAACTCCAATTTTTATTAATTGCATTTGGCTGTAATTCCCATATCCCTTCTACACGCATCACGTTAGGCGTTAATTGGAAACCATCCTCATTACAGATATATAATCGGAAAGAGTAATGATCTAAAAGCTCTGCTAAATGTTCTAATTGTGAGATATTATCGCTAGAAGGCTTTACTCGATGAACAATCGCTTCTAACTCTTCTCTTAATTTCTTCAACTCGAAATATTGTGCCTGAAGCATCTTCTTTTCAGATGTTATAAATTGCTGACATTCCTCTTTAAAACGTTCCTTTAATATATCTTTCTCCACAAATGTTTTCGCAGCATTTGCTAAATAAGAACCTTGATAGAATCGTCCCCCGTTTTTCCAAGCAAATTGCAATTGGTAAACAGTTCCTATTCCTTCAAACAATAAGTTAGCCCCGATTTTATAAGCTAAGCTGCCAATTGCTGAAATCATATCAGATTGTGCAGACCATGAGTCATAATTCAAATCACGTATATTAACCTTTAAAATTTGAGGTGATAATAATGCGATATGTTCTAAATGACTTTCAGCACCTACTTCTTGCACAGCAATTTTCATACCGAATGTTGTAAAATAGCGAAGAGCGTGGTGCAATTTATTAATATCGCCTAAAAATCGATGCTCGGAAACAACTAAGACAATACGATGTAAATCTTCTTCCCCTATATATTGTTGAATAATATTAAAATGACTTTCACCGAAATCTTGCATTAACAAGTTCGGATTACTTGGAATATAAATATCAATATCGGGTGCTACTGTGTCTATCTGTGTTAATGCAGCGTGTAAAATTTTATGCTCCATATCAATCCGATATTCTTCTGGAATATCTTCATTATTCACAAAATCTTTTAAATTGATTTGTTGACCTTCTATTTGTAACTGTCCGGAAATTTCGTAGGCAATCACCGTATGCGCATCAGCGCTAAATATAGGTTGAAAATACCCATGTATTTGATCTAAATTAGTTAACACTTCAATTGCGTCCATTGTCGAAACCTCCATACTTGAATAATCTATCATTATTCAAAAATAACATTACAACTACAGTTCATTTAATGAAAAAGCTCTCTGACTGTATAATAGTTTGTTTATAGGAATTTCGCAACTTCACATGCCATATTTTTGTTATTCGTTTGTTAGTTTAGACCGTCACTAATTCTTTTTCCTGTTGTTTTTGTGCGATTGTCTCCGGTCTGCGTACCCAACTCAGTCCAAGTGTGCCTTCTCCTGCATGCACACCGACACAAGCACTCAATGGCAGAACGTGAAAAATAATAAAAGGATACGCTTTTTCTAGGGCTAATTTCCAATTCATCGCACCTTCTTCATTATTACAATGAATAACAGCTACCTCTGGAATATGATGTGAGTCTAAATCATTTATTAGAAGGTTTTCTACATATGCTTTTGCTTTTGCTAGTGCACGTACTTTTTCCTTCATGACAACTTTACCATTATCAAAAGAAATAACGACTTTTATATTTAATAGTTGGCTCAAAAACGCTTGCGTCCCTGACACACGGCCACTTTTATGCAATTGTGATAAGCTCGCTGGGATAAAGGACAGCTCGCTATGATCTGCAAGTTCATTGATTTTTTCAACGATTTGTTGTGGTGGGACGCCTTCTCGTTCTAATTGCTGCCCGAGTTCTATCATTTTCATCATTGGGAAAGAACCGATTTTAGAATCAACTGGATATACTTCAAATTGTGCTTGTTGTGCTGCTGTGAAAGCGCTTAAATAAGTGCCCGACAAATGTTGCGAAGTATGAATAGCAATAGCACAGTCATAGCCTTGCTGTTTTAACGATTTATATAACGCTACCACTTCACCAATGGCAGGTTGCGATGTCTTTGGATGTGTTTTAGTAGTACGAAGTTTGTCATAAAATTCATCATGTGTCATATCAACAGTTTCTCGTAATACGCCCTCTTCAAAAACAATATTGAGTGGTAACACGTGAATTTGATTGTCCTGTATGAATTTTTCATCTAACAATGCTGCTGTATCTGTAACCCATGCTATTTTCTTGTTCATTAAATGCCGTGCTCCCTGTCTATTGTAAAGTATTAATCCTTATAGCTTATGCAACTATACATAGACAGAACCGTGATGAATAGTGACATTTATCATAATTGCACAATTTTTTTACAGCGTTCGACATTTTTTCGACAAAATTCACAATAAAAAACCGTATCCTAAAAGTAAAAAATGTACACACTTCTAGGATACGGTTATTATTCGTTATTCATTCATAAAGAAATACCAGACTACTGCTGCAATCATTAACGATACAAGGACTGCAATTGTTACACGCAATGGCGAAATCGGTGCGTCTCCTCCAACACGACCTGTCTGACCATTCACCATAAATCGATAAATTTTCTCTTTATATCTAAAAGAAGAAAGCCATATCGGTAACATTAAATACTTATATGTAATGTCATCATGTGTTGTAGAAAATCGCACATTGGAGACAACATCTGCAAATTTTTCTATACGAATCTTTGCTGTAATTTCCGCTTCTAAATGATCGTGAATTTCTCTCTTTGCTTGGTTCCAGCCATCCTGTAAACCAATGCTATAGCGTTCTGAGAGAAATCCTGCTACATACTCCGGTTTATAGGATTTATTATTTAATAAGTTAAATGGCTCTATTTTTCGCATCATCTGACGATCATAGCGAGTTGTTGCACTAATTAAATAATCATCTATAAATTCCTGATAGAAACCACTGGTAGTATACCAATCTGTAACTGTACGCTGATTGCCATCCTTATCAGTGACCGTTCGATGCTTACCATAGCTTGCCGAATAGCGTGAGCTTGTTTTTGTATCAAACGTCCAATAAGGTAGATAAACACCTTTAAAAGCATCCGGCTTTGCACTAATTTTAGCAGCCTTTGGCGTAAACCATTTACTTTTAATCCACTTTTGAAAATTTTCGCCTGCTTGTTTATCTGTTACTTCAAATGTACATACGCCATTTGGTGCAAGTGTATTTGAAGCACTCGCTTCCATTACTTGATTTGAGCCACAATATGGACAGCTATCTGCTACTTGTAATGCATCATAAATCGTTTCAGCAGCACAAGCTTTACAAACAACCGTTTTTTTCTCTACGCCCCAGTTAAAGTTTCCTCGCTCTTCGGCCTTTGCAAAATCCATTTCTTGGGCCACTTTTTCTTGTTCCTTTTCCGGTTTGGCAATCTCGGTTTCAAAGCCACAATATGGACAAGTTAGCTTGCCTGTTGCGGGGTTAAACTCAATTGATGCACTGCATGATGGACATTCAGCATCGAATTCTAGCTTTGCCTCTTTGACGTTTTCCATTTCTTGCGTCGTCATCATCAGTCATCTCCTTACTTTAGATCATTATCATCGAAAACATCGCCACATTCAGGGCAAAATTTCGGAGGATTTGCAGGAGTTTCTGGCTGCCAACCGCATTTATCACAAGCATATTGCAATGCGCCAGACGGTTTTTTTGCCCCACATTCACTACAGAATTTACCTTTATTGATTGTGCCACATGAACATGGCCAGCCTTCTTCTACTGGCTTTGCTGCACCACAGTTTGAGCAAAACTTACCCGTATTCTCTTGTCCACATGAACATGTCCAAGCATTGGATGGGCTCGATTGTTGTGGCGTTGTTGCTTGTCTCTGTTTATTTTGCTCGCTCATTTGGAATAGTTGGCTTGCATTGACGCCACCCGCTTGTGTTGCCATATTCATCCCCATGAACCCAGCCATTGCACCGCTTTCATTGTGCGCAGCTGCAATCATCGCCTCTGCTTGTGCCCCAGTTAAATGCGCAGCCGCCATCCCAGGATCACGCATCACTGCATTGCGCTGTAGTTGTTTTATCATCGCTTCATCTTCTTCAGAAGCTTTTAATGAACTAATTCCAAATGATACGACTGCTAAACCACGTGTTGCCAACCATTTTTCTGATAACACTTTGTTAAGGGCATCTGCCAGCGCCACTGTATGCGCAGGGATTTCACTATAGCGCACGCCACTTGCCGAAATTTGAGCAAATGCTGGTTGTAATGCCGTCATAAGCTCTGTTTTCAATTGACTATCAATAGCATCACGTGTATACTCACGCTCTACATTTCCACAGACATTTGTATAAAATAATAATGGGTCTACTATTTTATAAGAATATTCACCATGACAACGAATGGTAATATCAATATCTAAGCCAATATTGCGGTCAATGACACGGAAAGGAATTGGCGCAGGTGTTCCGTACTTATTGCCAACGATTTCTTTTTTATTGAAATAATACACACGTTGATCTTTAGCAGGCTCTCCACCAAATGTGAAACGCTTTCCAATTAGCTTAAACGTTTCCGTAATGTTTGCTGACAGATCATCCCCATACATAATAGATGGCTCTGTAGATGTGTCATAGACATATTCACCAGATTCGGAAGAAAACTCCACTACCTTGCCTTGCTCAACAATCATCATACATTGCCCTTCATTAATGGCAATGATTGAACCATTACTAATCAGATTGTCGTTTCCTTTATTTGAGCCACGTTTCGAAGTGCGTTTAATACCTTTAGCAACCAAAACATCTGCTGATAAGGACTCACAGTAGAAATACTCACGCCATTGATCTTCTAATACACCTGCTAATGCCCCAATACCTGCTTTTAATAAACCCATTCTATTTCCCACCTTTAAATAAATACTTAATGTTATTTTATCATTAAAAATATTGCTCTTCCTATTGTACTACGCAAGAAAGGACAATTTGTTTCAAAATTTTTACTTGGGCATTAGGATGCTTATTACTTCCCTACTGAAAAACCGTCAAATAATTTTCCACCATATGGTGCAAGGCGAAGCCAAGCGAATTAATAATTTTCGCTAAAGGTCTTGCATAACTAATTTTTATAAGAGTTCGGGATATTCTTTATAATCATCATGCTATGATTAACTTTGCTCAACTACACATTTATTGCACATATAGTTTTAATTAATAGCAATAGAAAATGACCAAATTCAATATTAATAGAGAACTTGGTCATTTTTAAATGTTAAGTAAGTTAATCATATTTATATTTATTTGTTAAATATAACTTCCCCTGTATCTGCTAATTTAATAATTACAGGTCTTTTATCACCTATTCCTATTTCGATATATTTGTTATTCGTCACCTCTTTCACCAATGCAACATGATATTCCTCATAGCCTTCGTCATGAAGTTCTAATCCGTTGTCTGTGTCATAAAATGTATCAATTTCGCATAAACTGGTCTGATTATTATCCCAAGTTATTTCTATTTTAGGCTTTGAAGTACTATACTCAAGTAATTTTAAAACTACATTATCAATAATCATCTTATCTAGCTCCTCATTAGGCTGTCTTTTGATTTTTATCAAAAACGACAATATCTAAATCCGAGGTCTCTGTCGCCTCTCCCCGAATGACACTTCCAGCCAATAAAGCCCCATCGGAATGAGGGAAATGTTTTGTAATAAACTGAAGTGCTGCTTCGACTGCGTGATCCCTTTTTAAATAATCCAAATTGCCACCTCTTCCTGAAAATTACTGAATTATATAGAATATACTTTCTACACTTGCAGAAAATCTCCTGTTAAAGCGAATCAAATTTTTACAAAGGAATTTGTAATTAATAACAGATTGCTAAAATCATGTATAATATATATAGCACGATGAAAAATGGTGCTAATACCGTTGTATGGTTAATTTTCTAAACAGAAAGGAGCTATAACATGGACCAACAAGAGATTTTAACGATTATGAACTTAACGAAGAGTTATGGCAGCAAAGAAATTTTAAAAGGAATTGACTTACATGTGTCAAGAGGCGAAATTATTGGCTACATCGGTCCCAATGGCGCTGGCAAAAGTACAACTGTCAAAATTATATTGGGGATTGAAGGGGAATATAGTGGTGAAATTAAGCTATTTGGGGAGGATATTAAACAAAATAGCATTGATTATAAACGGAAAATTGGCTATGTGCCTGAAATAGCCGATGTTTATGATAATTTAACTGGCTATGAGTATTTGACTTTCATCGGCCAGCTTTACGGATTGCATTTAGATGTAGCGACCGCCAAATCTAAATCATTAATGGAATTGTTCGGTGTTGGAGAAGCCTATCATGCAAGAATATCTTCTTATTCAAAAGGCATGAGGCAAAAGCTATTAATTATCGCCAGCCTTATACATAATCCAGATTTACTGTTCTTGGATGAACCTATAAACGGCTTGGATGCGAATAGTGTCATGATTTTCAAAGAGATTTTAACGCAATTAGCAGCCCAAGGTAAAACGATATTTTATTCCTCCCATATCATGGATGTGGTCGAAAAAATCAGCAGTCGCATTATATTACTGAATGATGGAAAAATCGCTGCTGATGGAACATTTGCTCAACTACAAGCCGCTAATACGGCCGGAACGTTAGAGGGGATTTTCAACCAACTAACAGGTTTTCATAATCATAAAGAAATTGGTGAACAATTCGTAGCGGTTGTCCAGGAGGTGTAGTAATGAAAGATTTCAAAGTCCTGCAACTACTTGATAAAATGCAATTTATTTTTCGGAAAATGGGCATTGATTATTCGATTATGAGACAAATCCTCCATATTAAACTAACGATGGATGAACGTAAAGTACCAACCATCTTTAACCAAAATAAAAAAGATCAAAAAAATAGCTACTTCAAATCTTTATGGATTTACGCCCTTTATGGTCTTATACTCATTCCTTTTATGGGGTTTGGTGATAACTATCATTTTCAAATGAGCATTGCATACGGCATAGTTATCTTTATCGTGATGACTACTTTGATTTCCGATTTTTCTTCTGTACTACTTGATGTTCGTGACAGAAGCATCCTGTCAACGAAGCCGATCAATGCTAAAACGATAAATGCCGCTAAAATATTGCATATCCTTATTTATTTAACTTATTTAACAATTGCCTTAACGGCAATTCCCCTTTTAGTCAGCTTGTTTACACAAGGAATATTATTCTTTCTATTAACCGTATTGGCACTTATCTTCATCAATATTTTCATTGTCGTGCTTACAACTATTTTGTATATTGTGATTTTAAGATTTTTTGATGGAGAAAAGCTAAAGGACATCATTAATTATGTGCAAATTGGCTTATCCTTAGTGTTAATGATTGGTTATCAAGTGCTTATTCGCTCCTTTGAGTTTGTCAACCTTGAAATTGTCGTAACGTTCAAATGGTGGAGTATTTTCATCATCCCTATGTGGTTTGCCGCTCCTTATGAGCTTATCCTAAATGGGAATAACTCTTACTTCACGTTAGTAGGCTCTATCTTCTCCGTCTTTATACCACTTATATCAATAGGGCTCTATGTAAAGTTAATTCCAACCTTTGAGCGCAATTTACAAAAGTTATTAAGTACGAGTAAATCAAAGAAGGAAAAGAGAAGTCGTTTAAAAGATTATTTCTTATCTTTTATATGCCGAACAAGTGAGGAAAGGGCATTTTACCGTTTTGCCTCTCTTATGATGAAACAAGAACGGGATTTTAAATTAAAAGTGTATCCATCATTAGGCTTTTCTTTCGTGATACCATTTATTTTTATGTTTAATATGATGCGGTCAGATAATGTTGACTACTCGACTAGTATAAGCTATTTAAATATTTATTTTAGTATGCTGATTATTCCATCTGCTGTGATGATGTTAGGTCATTCCGCAAAATATAAAGCCGCTTGGATTTACAAAGTCTTTCCAATTAAGGACTATACAGACTTACAAAAGGGTAGTTTAAAAGCCTTTTTAATAAAGCTATATATTCCGCTGTATATCGTTCTTAGCATCGTATTTTGCTTTATTTATGGCACGAGAATCATTCCAGATTTATTGATTGTTTTAGTAGCAAGCTGTTTGTACACAATCATTTGCTACATCGGCTTTGAAAGCAAAATTCCTTTTACGAAGCCCTTTGACGAAATCGGTGATGGGCAGAGTTGGAAGGCCTTAATATTATTTATTCCATTAGGTATACTTGCATTTATACACTATCTACTGGCAACAAGCATTTCTTATAGTACTTTTATTTATTTCTTTGTACTTGTCATTGTCAATTTCATTTCTTGGAAATTCTTGTTTAAACGAGCTAAGTAATACTTCAAAGAGATAGGCATTGCTTATATAACTAGTAAAAATCCACTTTGCTTATAATGGCTCAGTGGATTTTTTACAATTCGTTTTTACAAATCGTGGCTCATCACGATTAATTCCCCTTTTATTCCCATCACTCTTACACCTTTATCTGTATAACCACACTTCTTATATAGTCCCTGTGCCGCCTCATTCCTTACATTAACTGCCAACACAATTTCATTCACGTCACGATAATGCTGTTTTACAAAGTCAGGTAATAACATTAAAGCTTTTTTTGCATAGCCTTTCCCTTGATGTCGATAATCTGTAGAAAAAGCTCTTATTAAAATAGCATGATCATTTTCACAATATGGCTTTACACCCTCTTTTCGATGTAACACAAAGAAAACTACAAGCATCCCATCCTCAATTGCTAAAATGGCATATCGATTGACATCCTCTTTAGAAAGCGCAATACATTCTTGCGGTGTTCCTGTAAATTCAAGTTGTTCAGCTGTTAATTGATACTGGTCAATTAACGCGTTAAAGCGATTATCGTATATGTATAGTTGCATAATTTTCCCCATCCCCCGTGCAGAACGTTTGTTCTGATTATAACAATGTGACAAATTTTATGCAAGATAAAAAAATTTGATGGATTTAACATGATAAAAAGAAAAAAGACAGCACCAGTTATTATTCTGGTCCTGCCTTTGGCTTTCTTCAATTCAATTAACGTAAACATAAAGCTTCTGATATTATTTTGTTGCAACTGCAATTTCTTTATATTTGGCATCCCAAGCAGGGTCAATTTTACTTAAAGAAACAGGTCGTAACGATTCTTTATGCGCTAGAATATGTACGGACTGTGCTATTGCAGCAATCGTGCCATCTTCATGTAAAATTTCATAACCATATGTTGTACGGAGACGATCGTGTTTCTCTACCCAAGTACGCACTGTTGCCACCTGTCCATAGTGCATAGCAGCCTTATAGGAAATAGATAGATCCATTACTGGCGACACATACCCTTCCTTCTCTAATGCTGCGTACTCAAATCCCGCATCGCTCACTAACTGCGTACGTCCAATCTCCATCCAAATGATATAGTTGGCATGGTAGACAACGCCCATTTGGTCTGTCTCCGCATAGCGAATCTCAATCTGTTTTTCACTCACAAACATTTTCTTCACCTCGTCCTACATTATAGCGTAAAAATGCTGATTTGGCGGGGTTTAGGCTTTGGGGATGAAAAATAAATAAAAATATAAATTTACAAAATGTAGATAATTAATATTAATATTGGATTTAGTAAAAAATGGTGATATCCGTTTTCACCCTATGTACCCCACTTATTTGGGGTACATATTGGGGTACACTGGGGTACAAAAAAATATAAAATAATATAACACTGGGCAGGTGCTAAGTAAAAAAAAGTCACTCAAAAAATTCGAGTGACTTTTTGTTTTCTTAAAATTTAATATAGAACTTTATCAAAAGTGGCTCGACAACCAAAAGAAAAAGTTAGAAAACAAGTAGCTAGAGCTATTAAAATAGAAAGGTGAAAAAAGTATGTTTATTTCATCTTATGATATCCATATTAATGAAATTATCCACCCTAATATAGCTCTACCCAATCATTATAACCATCACTTAAAATAACGAAGATTTCTAATTAATAATCTTAATTACTTAAATTGTAATTGATTATTATATCCAATGCGCTTTCTTTATTTATATCATTATTATGGTGTTGTGGACATATTCTCTAAAAACTCTTTAATCTCTTTTAGAGAACTATTTGACAGTAAATAGATAGTGTAAAGGTCTTTTGAATTCATAATTCTTCCCGAATCATTTGAAATCCATAGAAAAAAAGATTCATCTTCAAGATTAAACGTATACTGGGGATACTCAACATATGATATTCCTTCTTGCTTAGTCATACCTCTAATTGCTTTGTTGAAAACAGCTGATTTTTCTGATCCCTTTCAATCTATAAACTTTATTATAGATTGAAACCTGGAAATTCCTTGTATACTGTTATTGATTGGTATCAATAATAAAGAATTAGGTCGCTCTGTGACCATGTTTTTTCAACTCCATAATTTCCAATATTTTTTTGCAAATTTGCAACATATATGTTGACTAAATTTAGCTAAGTAGTCTAAAATGGAGTTAACTAGAAGGGCTTGGTCATTTCGAAGGCTTACGTTTTACGTGAGCTACTCACGTAGGAATGACGGGGCCCATTTTTTTATGCTTAGATAGATATTGCTTGTTCTCAACTTTATTACCAGGAGCAAATTTCCAGTGCCTATAAGAGTGTTTCCACAAATTCGCTATATCACCTTGCTTTCCAGTTGTTTCCCCTATGTTGAAATTAGGATATATTTCCCTTATATGAGCATTTATATGTTTGTATAACTTTTCTTTGGCAATTGTTCGTTTTCCTCGGTTTCTTTTACCCTCTGGTTTTGCTTTATGTTTCTCGTTTAATCTAAATTCCATTGAACCTAAAATAAGATCTAAACACTGAAGGATAATGTGGTGATGCGATACTGCCTCTGCTATATCATCTTTACTATGGATAAATAATTTAGCATCTTTAAAGAAATCTTGATATTGCAAATTAAAAATATAGTCTTTAAATTTTTGATTCTTTTCTTTAGTATCAGGTAATTGATCAAAGAAAGGTTAAATAGAGATGGGTTCTTTTGTGGAATTCGAGTATTTCAATCCAAAAGCATGTTTAAAAAACTGATAGTACAATAAAAAGTATTCATTATCCCTTTGCTCTTTTGTTAAACCGACAGGAATAAAGGCATTATGTGTAAACATAATTCTGATTTTAATTTTATCTTGTTTTATGAGACCAAATACCGTATCTACTAAAGACTTATATTTTTCCAAATAATTAGCCGTTACCTTCTGCCACTTTACTTCACCATTTATATTCAATTCAGAAATTTTATTTTCCAAAACTGTTTTTACTTCTTGTAAATGAATAGATCTTACTAATGCGCCACCGTAAAAATTACTGTAGTATTCTCCGTTTTTTACTGATTCATCACAATAAATAATGTATTGCATACTTTATCACCCTCATTCGACTTTTTGCGCAACAATTAGATAATATTAGTTTCCATATTTATTATTGATTTTTTCATACTATACTTATATACATACTTTAAAATTCATTAAATGTATTAATAGACTGAAAGGTATTTATTTATATTATACCTATCTATTGGATAAATGACTAAAAAAGCAATAAAAAATACACTAGATAATAATTAGACAAAATAAACCCAAGCACAAAATTAATTAAGTGCCTGGGTATACATATCATTTACTACGTCTTTGTTGAATCGTAATATACAATCCTATTAATCGATCCGTAGTCATCGCACCACTTTGTAAATCCTTCAAATGTGAGGCTTGAATAATACCATCCTTCACCGCCTGTGCAATGAAGTTTTCTGTTTCAGTTCTCATCGCTGGCGAACCTGGATTCCAAATTGTATTAGCCACCTTAATCTCCTCCTTCCTGTCTTCCACAATTAATTGGACTTTCAATTTACTGTTGCTTGGCACAATTACTTGTCCTTCTAATTTGTACCCTCTAGGCATCTTCCAATTGGCCTTCACTTCGAAATGTGGTCGGTCAATTCTACGTGCCCAATCACCGCCCCACGTAATGCCCAACTTACGAGCTATTGCCCCTATTTTTGTTAATGTATCTACATCGTATAAGGGTTTCGGGGGAGCCACGGCAATGTCCCACGCTAAACGTGAAGTATGATTACTCTTCAGCGTCCACGTTACAATTTTCCCTGGTCTTGTTCTACCTTGTGCATATAGATAATTTTGCCGTGCTTGCGATCGGTATGTTTCCGTAACAAAGATATTTTTGATTCCCTCTTTATAGCACTCTTGAAAGAGCAATCTGCAGGCCGTTTGCGCCACTGGTAATAGTTCACCTAAATCTCGGCATGTTGTTGTGACACTCATTGTTTATCATCCTTTTTTTCATCGTTATCGATTTGTAACTGCTTAAAAGCACTCGTTAAAAACTTTGGTACTTTCAAACCTAACTTTCCAAGATTTTCAATCATACTGATTCCTTCCATCCCGATTAGAAAAAGAATCATGGCATTGCGCATAAAGTTCCCACTCTCGGTTGCCAAGTCCAGTTGCACTGCAGCAATGACCATTAAAATCATCGCCACTTTTTTAAACAGTCCGATTAAGGCTTTTCTGCTTTCAACGTTTTTCACAACAAAAGCAACCATAACGCCTAAAATATAATCGATCGCCATAAAGATAGTGAGTGCTTTAATTAAATGGTCAATCCCACCAACAAAATAGGCGACCCCTGCCACGGAGCCGCCTACGAGTGATGTATATAATGTGTCGGTTTTCATTGGTACCTTCCTTTTTTCCATAATAAAAGCCCTCCACAGATGATTGTAGAAGGCTTAAAATCTATTGTAATTTTACTTATTTTGAAACGATCAAGCATTTAAGTCTGTTATTGAAGGGATAGTAATTTCCTTAACACATGAAACTGGTGATAAATTAATCACACATTGCACAATAGATACAATATCTTGTACAGGTATACGTGTACCTTCATATAAATCAATTGCCTTTTCTGCACCTTCTTCATAAGGTACTTCTGCTGCTAGCTCCCCTGGATTAATACAAGTGACAGGAATTTTATCTCCTCTCAAATGTTCACGTAGAGCATTTGTAATGCCTCGTAAGCCGAATTTAGATGCAACAAATGAAACCTGTGAACTATTTGTATGTTCTAAGCCTGCCGTTGAACCAATTAAAATGACTTTTCCATTTTTAGCTTGTCTTAAGTTTGGTAGAAGCGCTTGAATATACGTAATAGTAGAAGTTAGATTTATATTGATTAAGTTGGAAATATCTTCGATTTCATCCTTATCAAATGTATAGTCATCTTCGAAACCACGCTTTTCCCATACGCCAACATTATATATTAATACATCTATTGCAATGTCTTTTAAGGTTTCCTTTAAAGCAGAGATTTGTTGTTGACTTGATAAATCTATGGAGAGCCATTTGCGATTTACACCATCATTAATATCCAAACTTTCTGGTCGTGTTCTTGACACCATCCATACTGTATCTCCCTCTATGGGTAGACCCTTTACAAAGGCGTCACCAAGCCCTTGACTTGCTCCAAAAATAATAAAGTCTTTACTCATCCAATCTTCCTCTCCAATAACTATCTTTTGATTATTTAAGATAGAAAACAATATAACAATTAAATCTATTATATTTACAATATTGATTATTTATCTTCATTCTTTTGACTGAAATTCATAAATTTACTATCATTTTCTTGTTCTAGTTTGCTATACACCACTTGGCGCAAATTCGATAGATTTGGTACTTGATTACGTTTATGTGGACGTGCTAGCACATAGTTATACCAGATAGCTACTAGTCCACTACGTTCATTAAACATTTTGTTCACCTCCTGACATTTGTTTTTCTATTAATGTAGAAAGCTCCATTATGGCCTTTTCTTGGCTAGCTAATCGTTGCTCTTGATTCGCTATATACGTTGACATCTCCCTCATACTGCTCAAAAGTAGTTGGTTTTCTTGTTCTAAACGTGCAGCCTTTTCTTCTGCTGTGTCTTCGTCACCGAACTTTTTCATTTCACCCATTGTGCCATCTGGATTACGTACTTTATATTGAAATGCCATTAGTCCACCGCCCCTGTTATCAGATGTATTTTGTAATTAGATGCCAAGTCCGTTCGCGTTGGCGTAATTTTTAACACAATTCGTTGTTTGGCTTCCATTCCTTTATGCTCAAAAGTGTCCTCCACGACACCTTGTTTGGCTGTAATGGGTGCTGTATTCACCGGTGATAACACCGTGTATTGTTCTGCTTCACCCTTTGCCGTCATGGATAGTTCCACCTTAATATTGAGCTCCTTATCACGTTGAATAAACAATAAAACGCCCTTTGCAGATCCGCTTGGCGGCTCGATTTGGTAACGAGCAACGGATTGTAAAATAGGCGTTTTCACTTCTTTTTTATTCAGTTTAATCGTTTTACTCGTCTTGGCTCCGTAATTATCTACGACCTCAAGAACAATCGTATTTTCACCAGTTATTAATTGTGCTAGCTTTACATCAAACTCCCACGCACCGCCTGTACCACTGTAAATTTCCACTGGTTCACCTGCATTAATACGCCTTGTCACTTTCACCGTGGCATTTGCATCGTCATCCGATGCTTTACCGGATATTTTGAATGTATCGGTATCAATGACACCCGAAGGCACGACCGCATCCACTGATAGCAAAGGGGCTCTATTCGGCACAACTGAAAATCTACGTTCTATTTTAGCAGAAATCCCTTTTTCGGTATCCTCAGCCCATACAACCAGTTTTTGAACGCCTTGCGATAGTGTGCCCGTAATAGCTGAATTACCGTTATAAAGCTTGCCACCTTTAAAAGTTAACTGCTTTGATAGTGTGAATCTTTGCTGGCTTACGTTTGTCGCTAACACCTTACGAGGTTCATCATTGATTTGATAATAAACCGTAACGGATTGGTCTGCATCAGGATCAAAGGCTGTTCCTTCAATAGTCAATGTGTCATTTTCATACAATCTCACGTTGCCAGATGGACTCCGTAACGACACAGTGGGTGCTACATTGTGTTCGATTGTCAATACGTCTGAATGGATATAATCGGAATACACATTGCTTGTATTTTTTGCTCGCACACGTAGTTCTAATGTTTTATGTGTTTGATTTGTACTTATCTGCAAACTACGTGTAAGTGTGTTGTTGTATGGAAGTGGTGTCCAATCGTCTGTGCTGTTGTATCGGTAATCTACTTCATAAAGTGCGAGATTAGCAGCGCGAGACGCACCAAATGTGATGTTCACCGTCTCGTTTGGTTTGAACTTTTTGCCTTGTATTGGGGATGTAAATGGACCAGGCGGTGCAATGGCTTGATTCACACGGCTACCTCTGACATACCAATAACCATCACTATGTTTTTTGTTCGTTGGATACGCTGTTTCCTCCGCTACAATTCCTGATTGAACTAAACCGCCTAAAGATGTCTGATATTTATTCCAATAATATTTTGGTTTTGTTACGGTATAAACACCACTTGTCCGATAGTTAGATTCTAAATTTCTAGCATCGACTGCTTTTACTCTAAATTGAATCCTTGAAGCAGTGGGGATGGTATACGAAAAACGATTGGTTGTCGGTGTACCGATTTGTACCCATGAGCCATTGTTTATTGCTACCTGTAGGATGTACCGAGAAAAATCATTATTTACATCAGAAGATGCTCCCCATGCGATGGCTTTGACATCACCAATTTCTAAAGTTCCAGAAGGTTGTGTAAAGACCCCTGGCTGTGTTGGTGCTATGTTTACCCTTGCTCTTCTCACATACCAATAACCGTCTGTATGTCGTCCGTTTGCCGGATATATTCCTGCGTTTGCAGGAACGTTTGATTGAATGAGTGAACCCCTACTATAACTTGTTGATGAAGTAGAATTGCTAGTAGACTTTTCAGACATCGTTACATTTTGAGGCGCACCAGACAAGTTACCTCCATATCCAATTGAATGTATGGTAAACCTCTGCACACTTCTCCCATTCAATCTATACCCAACATCACCCACAGACAGAGGAACACTATATCCTATTTGATTGGAAACGCTGTATTCGTTCCTAAATTCGTTAAACGTGTAGTTTCTGTATAAGTTGTTAAATGTTTGTGGTGTCCAAGAAGACTCCCTACTCCAAGGTTGTTCTTGCCATCTAGTTGTTGATTCCACTGTAAATACATCATAATAATATTGAGCCAACCTTAAAGCACCTCCACTAATTCAACGTTGTAGGTCCGCCAATCACCAAAACGCATTTCAGCCTTCACATAATCCATCTCAACATTACTACGCGCTACTTTTGCACCTTTTTTGTATGTTGTTGCAAGTGCTGATACCTTAATCATGTCTGTACCTACTTCTGTTATCATCACATCTTCACTATGTTCATCATCGTAGATTGTCACTTGTGTCAATGCAGTAAAGCCTTTCACACTCGCAACTTTTAAAGCAGTTGCGTCCTTTTCCACTGCCTCGATAATTTCTGTCATTGTTTTATCTAACTTGATTTTGTTTGTGTTGCCGTCCAGTGTATCGGCGAATGTACCAGAGTTACCTGGTACACGGCCGTCGAGTTCCATTTGGATTTGTAGACGTCTTATATTTGTTTGAAGTGCTATTATATATTCTCTATTTCGTTCAATATTTGAGTCTAGATGATTCATTACTTTTTCACTGTGAACAGTTCCTTGCTGCAATGGTTTCCAAACAGGCAATCTTGTTATACGGTCTATTTTTTGTTGTCCTGTGTCTTTATCTATTTCTGGAATAAAGTCTCCATTTTCATCAATAGCGAGAATATGATCTAAAAAGTTTATTCTTTCATAATTTTCAATAGCCATTATGCGCCACCTCCCTCAACGGTAATCGGTATATCAAACACATACATAAATCCTGTATGTTCTTTATAAAAGTTGGTGGGACCATCTACTAAAATTTCACCTTGATTATCTAAAAGCGCTGCATAAGTTACATGGCCATGATAATCATTTAAATAAAACATCACACGTAAGGTATTTCCTAATCGCTCTGTTCTAAATATTTCTATATTCCTTTCAGTTCCATCAATTAAAAAACGCCCCTTTCTTACATGTGAAAGAAGCGTTTGAAACAGTAAGTTTATTAGTCTTTCATGTACTTGCACATTATCACCTCATTCAATAACAAAATGCCATACCTGTTACTGGATAAATAACTTCATAACCATATGTTTTAGTTGGCATATGAATCTTAGATTCACTATTAACACCAACACCATTATCAGATGTAATGGACTGATTAGTCTTAGGATAGGAAACAGGATAAACATGTTGTCGAGCACCAACCCTAATCCTTGGTACTTCGAACACATACCTATATAAGCTTTGCAAATGTGCTGGCTTAACTTCCTCTACTGCTGTGAATAACCCACTATCTATTGATCCACTTGTATGAGGTATTCTTATAATAAATGCATACTCTCCAGGTACATCAATAACTGAAGCATTTCGATTTTCTACAAACGTATTCACGATTGTTTCCATCCGCTTTTTAGTTACTGGAAAATATTCATTCATTTTAAGTATTACGTTACGCCTACGTTGTTCAATTGTTTGAGTGTCAGTTGGCTTGATTCTAAATATAGACTCCCAATAAGGTAATGCCCAGGTAGCATTATTAATACGCGTTTCTGTACTTACCTTATTAATAAATTGAAGTACTTCTTCCATTATCATCCCATTTGCATTGAATATAGATAACTGATATTCATCGTTATACATCGGAGTTACGGCTCGTAACATCCTTTTTCCTGTTTCCGTTTGGATATAATTTTCACGATCCACTGTTGACCACCTCGCCGATGACCGCTCTCTGTCCCACGGTTAATACGATATTATCCGTTTGACTGTTGAGGTTTAGCTCTTGATAATCAAGCACACCTTCTGTTTCGATTAACGATGCGCCAACTTCTGTTGTACGAACAATCATGGCATTTAATAAACCACGATTCATATTGTTTTTAGCTCGTTCAAGTGTCAAAGTAGGGTCTGCTCCTTCTTCAAAGTAAATACGTGCCGTTATATTAATCACAACAGGCTCAATAGTTCCAACTGTCACGATAGCGCCAATAGGAGCTTTACCTTCACCCAACCCTTCGAATTCTTCTGGATCGATATACTCTTTAACACGTCTCATTAATTCATCATTAGCAAATTGATTATTTGCATCAGTTATCAATACTCGAACTGTTCGTGGACCTTTCCATAGAGGTTGGACAATTACATTACCAACACCATCTACCTCTTTCGCCCAACGCTCATAATCACGTCTAGCACCACTTAGCGGAGCTAATGCAATACGGTTTAATATACGTTCTCGAAGTGATTCATCACTTTCAGCTTCTGTTCCACCAGTTATCGGTTCAAGATTAATAATATTATCAACCTCATAACCTCGTTGAATCGTTACAACTGTTCGTGCTGCTGTATTACCTATATTTCCACTTTCAATCGCTTCAATTCTTACAATAGCCTCACCATTATTAATTACTACATTTTCGGTAGTTTTGTACTCTTTCGCACTTTCCGTATCATCACCCAATGTATAAACAATTGTTCCTGTTGGTATAACCTGTCCTTCTTTTTTACTCTTTAATTTGACTTTACCACTGGCGTTTGTTCCACCCCGCCTAAAAATATGATAGGGAGCACCATGCCATTCAAGAAACTTACCAGTAGCAAACTGTGGAAACATCATTTGCAATGTGATAGATAAATGAAATTGTGTGATTTCAGTCGCTATAATCGCAGTAGGCTTTGTATGATCGAAAAACATTTGTCCCTCGGAAGTGTCTATGCCAGTTGGGGCTTTACTTAATGCCATCTGTGTGAAATATTCTTCTGTTGCATTCTTCAAAAACTCCGGCATGATAAAATCAGTTGATTCTACCACTTAAATAGCCTCCCTTCTGCACTGTCACTGTATCAATTCCGTAGACACTTTCTACATCAAATGTTATATAACACTCATCTACTCTCCATTCAAATCTAAAATTTGTTACATTGACTGTTCGATTATCTACATGCAAAGCTTCTTTAATGGATCTTCTTATTTCACTTTCCGTTATACTGCGGGGGTAGTTTTGACGCAAGATTTTTAAAAATTCAACACCGAAATCCGTACTATATGCTTCATGGGCATATCTTTCTGTCGCCACACACTTAATTACCCAAAAAATATAAGCGTCCTTTGCATCGCAACGCTTAGTCTTTCCGCTTCCCGTCACAAATGTTTCCCTTGCATTGTAATCATACGTATATGATTCAACTTCTTGTAACACTTCTTCTTCCACATCAAACATAACATCTTCGACATCCCAAACAGGATAACTCATTATATTAACCTCCCTACTATAACGAATTGATTGCCGTCATTTGCAGGGACAATAAACAACCTGTCACCATCTTTATATTGCGGTTTCATTTCTGTTTGATTATCAACTACCAAATGGAACTCTGAATATGGAATTGGGGTAGGCAGTGCATCGATTAAGACAGAACCTCCAGAAAATGTGCCAACGACTGGAAATCTAAAAACTGTTGATTCCATTGCTTTCCCAGCTGCACCTAAAAGCTCTTGCACAATCAAATCTGTATACATTTGTGAACTCATGTCTACGCCTCCAATTCTAGTGTCATAGTTTTATTGACATAATCCCTTGAGATTGCTACAACATAACGTCTAATAGGAACTTGTGCATCATTTTTTATACCACCGATTGTACCTACTGCAACATCTACTGCGTCACCAACGCGAATCCACGGAATGTCCACGTGATCTTTAATCGTTTGATTTTTTTGTGGCTTCCCCTGCTCTTTTAAAATATTTTTAGCTGCAGTATTTGCTTCTGCAGGTGTGTTGTAATCAGAGCTATAAATAATTTTAGTATGGGTACCAAATGCAGTATCTCCTGTAACAGTTGTTTGCAATGGTGGCATTTTATCGCCTTTTACGACTCCATACACTTTCACAACCGTGACAAAATCATTAGATATGGTGTGAACGTCAGTGCCATCCTGCGCAGCCCTACTGTCTAGTACATAAATTTTTTGATTGCTACCACGTGTAACGATTTCAAATTTCCCTTTTGTATTGCGAATAACCGTCTTAACTCCTGTTTTCTGCTCTGACTTTTCTTTGTATTCCAGAATTTTAGTAGTTGCTTGGGATTTGACCATTTCTTTACTTAACATGCCACCTATACCTTCAAATTTGCCAACAGGCATACCAATTCCCGACAGTATTGTTTTGATTCTGCCGTCCGCTGTGCCGTCTGGAAAGTAGTAAATTATATCGTTTCCAACTAGTAGCTGATTGCTGTTTGAAACAGTGCTGTTTATCGTAAAATCAGAAGCATTAGTCTGCCAGGTTGTGAATGTACCACGGTAAACTTCCGTCCAATCTGTATCCTCATCTTTTGCTTCAATCATCATTCTGCGTGCCAAATATAAATCTTCATGAATCCATAATCCGTCTATCTTTTCATTTTTAACATGTAGATCAACCGTATCAACTAAGCCTTCATCAGTACTTGTAAATGTGGCCGTTTCAATCAAATCTGTTATATCTTTTCGTTTTCCATTCGGAGGAAAAAGCCAAAAGCGATATTGAACAAAATCTGTGTTGTAGGTCTTCACTTCAACCACCCTGATGGAATCACCAATTTTTCACCTGGATAAATTAAATTAGGGTCTTTGCTCTTTAAAGTAGATTTATTGAGATTATATAACTCAGTCCAATCAGCAACTTTACCTGTATAACTTCTAGCTATTTTTGATAAACTATCATTTTTTTTCACAACATAGGTTTTTGCTAACGGTGTTGTAGGTCGCTTTTTTTGTTCAGTAGACGTTTTGGTTGCGTCATATACCTTGATGTCAAAGTCACGCCATTCAGTAAATTCAACAGTATATCGTATCATTCTCCCTCCACCACTATAATCAATTGAGAAATTATTAAGATATACCATTTCATTAATAGTGGTTTCTGATACAATTAAGCGCAATTTTTTATTGTATGGTTGGCGACTTTCTTGCCAATCTCTAAGCAATTCTTCAAACTCAAAGGGAGTTATATCAGAATACATAGGTATATCAAAGCCTTCATCTGGAATAAGACCAGAAAGAGGGTATTGATAAGCATTCCTTCCCTTTGGTCGTGGCTTGTCACCACTTACAATGGTATCGAAGCCTTTTTCAACAGTTGAACCAGATAAACTTAATTCATTTGGTGTCATAGGTAATGTGATTTCTTTCTTATTTTGGTCATCTATAATTTTTACAAGGTATGATTCCATCACGTCACCACCTATCGTTTAGCCAGTGCAGCTACTATCTTTTCGTACAGTACAGGAATGATGGTATTTAATATTTCTTCTGCAGACATGTTGTTACCTTGTCCTACTGTGATGTCTCCTATGTTAAATGTTAGACTGTTTCCTCCACTATTAAAGCTGTTAGATGCCGATTTCGCCACACTTTTAGATGTACTTCTATTTGATGTATTATCATCAAACATGCCTAATGCTTCGCCTGTCTGTTGCCACAATGCTTTTGAGCGTGAAGAACCATCCCATGGAATCATTGCTTCTGGAACGCCAGCTTCAGCTACTAAACCAAGATGAGGTTTTGTAGCAATACCTCCTCTAGCATATGGAACAGGAGATCCATAAGGTGATTTATTAGAAGTTTTTGTAGGCCTTTTATTAGCTTTGTTACGACCTAATTGAAAACCACTCTTTATTTCTCCCCAAGTATTGGAAGCCCAAGATTGTACTTGGCTCCACTTGCTAGACCACCATTCAGCACTAAATAGCGTTGCGGCCGCATTGCTTTTCGCTTTTTCCCAAACATCTGAAAAACCAGCTGTTGTTTCTGAAGCCCAATTTTTCACACTGACCCACTTACCATTCCACCATTGACCATTAAATAGAGTTTCCGCCGCATTGTTTTTCGTCTTCTCCCATGCGTCTGAAAACCCATCTATTGTTTCAGATGTCCAATTTTTCACATTTCCCCATTTACTGTTCCACCATTCGCCACTAAACAAAGTTGATTCTAACTTACCCCAAACAAATCCTGCTTGTTCACCCCACCAACCTGCGTTAAAAATAGTTCTTCCGGTAATTTCTTTTATGGATTGCCACTTACTAGACCACCATTCGCCATTAAATAAGGAGTCTTCAAAAAATTTATAAAACTCATCGCCACCAAGTCCACCGATGATCGATCCAATGATTCCACCACCGATTGTGCCAAGTGGACCAAGGAATGATCCAACAGCCGCTCCTGCTGCACCTCCTGCAGCTGCTCCAGCCCATCCTGCACCGATTTGAGGTAATGCTGAAAAATCAATACCGTCTTCACCAACTAGATTTAACAAAGATAATGCTCTTAGTGGTCCACCTAGTTTGCCTAGTAATTTCAAAGGACCGCCACCGCCACCAGGTGCTTGACTCATAAATCCAAGCTTACCGCTTCTGCGTTGTCTTTTATTTTCTTTTTTCTCAGCACGTGCCGCAGGTTTATTCTCCTTTTCTTCGGCACGAGCCATACGACGCTTAATTCTGCGTTGATTACTTTCTTCGAATTTTGCCTGCCTTTTAGCACCACGTTCATCTGATTTTTTTGACCAATCGTTGAACTTTTTACCTTGTCCAATTACGGCTTTTCCGCCTTTGTATATTGCTTTTCCTGGGTTATAAATAAGTTTTTTGCCTAGATATGCCGCTCCGGCTGTTGTAGCAAGCGCACCTAATGCTGACTTACCTGTTTCTAAACTAAAAACATCCTCTTCCATGTTCTTTAAAAGTTCTTTCCATGATGTAGTGAATAATTGTGCCCCACCTTGAATACCAAGCTTAATACCCTCAACAATACCGGAACCAATAGTCTTTCCAATCTCTATTGCCACTCCACTTCCTGTATCCTGCCACCATTCCATTAACTTCGGTTTGATAGTTTGATTCATATAAGCACTTACATCACTGGAAATAAAGGATATTTTCCCTTTCAAGTCCAGATTCATAAAGTCGGGGTTTTCTAAGTAGCGTCTTTGAATATACCCAAATCCTTTTTCAAGTGTAGAAAATATCCCTTCCGATAAATCTTCTCCATGTCCCATCGCTACAGATTTCCAACGTGCCCATTTTTCTTGATTATCTGCTAACCATTGGTTTATGGCATCAAGACGTGGTTTCATAGGCTCCAAAAAACCTGTACCGATTGAGCGCATAAACGAACCACGATAACCTCTTAATGTAGCGAGTACACCCGCTGCTGTTTTAGATAATTTTTCTGCTCCGCCCTTGAATTCTTTTTCAAGTTTGTCGAGTAATTTTTCCCAACCACCCATTTCATCCATGTCTTTTTTAGTTATTTTTAATCTAAAACCTTCTAGCATCGCGTTATTACCCACTTTGGAGCTAGCGATAGCTTGCATTGCATCTTCTACAGTTCGACCTGGCGTTAAAGCTGCCATGTCTGAAGCAATGCCAAGTAAACGTTTAGATTTAGCAATATCTTTATCTGATATAGAAACTGCTTGCGTGAGTGCGGGGAACAACTCTGGTGAACTAAATGGCGTATAATCCGCAAATTCACCCATCCATTTTGTAAGTTCCTTCGCTTGTTTAACATTTCCATCGAGCCAATGCTGCATTGACACTTCATATTGTTCCCATCTCATCGCCGCTCCGACTGTAGAATCACTTAAGTTTTTTATACCGACATAAGACAAACCAATTGTTATCAGAGTTGGAATAGACGTAACCATATTCTTGACACCGTGCAATATCCCAGTAGCACGATCAACAGCATAAACGGTAAGCCTAATAATTGGATCACGTCGGAAACCATCCCATGTACCATGCACACGATTAAGTACACGAGTTGCATTATCTTTGACTGCTACCTCAACAGTTGCTTTAGCACGTTGCAAAGCCTTCATTTTGCTACCGAACGATTCAAATACTTTGATTGTGCGTTGAAACCGTTTTTCTGTTTGCTCTGCCGATTTCCCTACTTCTTGAACACCTTTAGATGCATCTTTAGCAGATTTAGCAACACCATCATGCGACTTATCAACCTTTTTAGAACTATTGGAAAGATCATCTTGTGCTTTGGCACTGTCTTTCGCTTTCTTTTTGATTTCATCTAAAGATTTACTCGCTCTATCCAATTGTTGACTGTACTCGTCTATAGCTACAATTGGAATTTCCACACGGTATGCTTCCACCTTTTGCATTCAATTGCCCTCCTTTTTGGATTATTTGCCACCGAATATTTTGGAAATCATCTTTATACGGTCAGCATCAGAATTACGGTCTTCTTTAACAGCTTGGATAATACTTTGATAACAAAAATTCCGGACGGTATCACTCTTTGAGAGGATTTCGTCCGGAGTTCGTCCAGTTCTTGTAAATATTTCGTGCAGGAGAGTTAATTCGCCCCCTGCGTTTATTAGTTTTTTAGTGTTTCACCTAGTTTTAAATCATTGTCTCGACCTGAAATGCGTTCGATATAGCTTGCAATTTCCTCAATTTCCCCTGCTTTAAGAACTTTAATCACAGTTTGATAGCCAATTGTTCCAAAGCGTTTTTTCACTTCTGGGCTACTCCAAAATTCTTTCTTATGCTCCGATGTAGTAGCTTCGAAAATAATCATTGCCAAGAAGTTTTCTGTCTTGAAATCTACCATTTTCCGCAAGCCCTTTTTCTCTTCGAAAACTTGGTTCATTTTTTCAAGTCTATCAAACTCTTTAATAGGTAATGGTACTACATCAAAAGTAAAGAAATCTGTTCCATTTCGGCTTACAGTAATCGGATAGATTTTACTTTCTACGTCTTTGGAGGCAGCGAATAGCCCATCTAGACCTCCAATATTATTTTCCTTCTTAATTTCATCAATTAAGCCTTCTTCATATTGTAAAACCTCTTGGCGTTCTTGTTCTGTCATTGATACTTCTTTCATTGCTATTCCTCCCTAAAAAATAAAGAGGTTTCCCTCTCTTTGGTCGCTTTACTATGCTGTGTGTCCATAAAGTACGCCTGTGAACGTCAAACTATCACGTCTTCCTGGGTGCTTCAAGCCGCTAAGGATTTGAGCAACACGTCCGTCATTTACGACTGCTTCTGTAAATTCTACAAATGCTGTATACCCCGTGGTAATACCCATTACAAGAGCTTGACCAGCGGGCTGAAAATCATCTGTATTAAAACTGATGCGTAGCTTCCACTCTTCAACTGATAACAACGGGTTCCCTTCTTGGTCAAACAGCATCCCGTCCATCCCTGTCAAAATATGACGTGGATCATCTGGATTACCGCTACCCGATTTTAATTCTTCTTGTAAGCGTGGTGGTAAGTTCACTCGGAATGAAAATGATCTTTTTAATATCTGTCCAGAAGTAACGGATGCAATATCCAAGTCACCTTCTGGCATACAACCTTCCATTACATAACGACCATTACTAGCCATTAACTATTGCCCCCTTTAATATTTAAATTCTGCAGTATTGTAGACTTTTTCGAGTGAATCAAGGTCAACGATGTCCTTGAACACAAACCAAGCCGAATCACCTTTTGCTGGACGTTCAGGGTCAACAATCATCTTACCGCTCGATAGTGCACCATCACGAATCATTTGCTGAATCGTAGAATCACCCAGTTGACAGATAAAAGCTCTTGTATCTTCCGAATTATCCACCCCAGGCCGAATCGTTTTATCTATTTTGTGCAGTATTTCCTCAATCAAATAGAAACGAGTTTTCACACGGCGGATTTTTTTCCAACCAGCATCTTCATCCTCCGATAATGATACTAGCGTATTGATACCTCGTTCAATTTGAACGAAGCCTTGTGGATTGTATGAGAGTGTCATTAAACCATTTTCATTAGCTTCGCCATATTCTGCATTGGTTGGTTCTCCAATCAGTTCAACTGATCCATCAATAATTCCAAAGGTTGCGCCAGTTTTGTATGATGTGGAAGTAACCATACCAGCGATACGTGCGGCAATTAATGGACCTTTTAGGTCTACTTCTGCCGTTTTCGCACCGTTTCCAATAAGATGGGTTAGAAAACTATTATAAGTTTTCGCTTCTGCAATACTCGCCTCAACCGATGCTTCTGGGTCTTCTGTTGCTAAGAACAACAACGAACGCCCTCCCTCTTCTAATCTACGACGAATGAATGAATTAGCAGCTGCTTTAATACCCTTATCCGTTGTATCTAGGAATAATGCATCCCAAAAACGTTTGTTGATAGTTTCGAAATTCGAAACGTAGTTTTCTGCCGTTGTTGTAGGATTTTTGCCACCCGTAACATTAGCTGTAATGCCAATTGGAATAGTAGTCGTATCACCACTTACAAACTTTAAGTATTTACTTTTTGCAATTGATTCTTTCAATGCTTCTACTTCATTTGCTGACGTCTCCACTGTATGACTTTCTAGTCTGTGGCCATCTTCCATGATGATAAAATCTTTTGATTTACCGTCAATAGATTCACGTGTGATGACTGTATACTCTCTATCTGTTTCATACAACGTTTGGAATACGAGTGTCTTAGTGTCTTCTTCTGCTTTAATTGTGATTGTCCCTTTCGCTCCGCCATTTCCAACACGCAACACCCAAACATATGTCGCTCCACCTAAAAATGCTTGACGTATAGCTTCAGCTCCTACACCTGTACCGACAACCTCTTTTAAATTGTCCATTTGCGAGCGTTCAACGCGAAATGGCTTATTTAACTCTCCCCAATTGAGCTGGGTAACTGTTGCACAAACACCTAGTTGCACTGCACGTGGTTCTGAGCCCCCTGCATTAATCCAACGGACAAATATACCCGGTCTTGGCTTGTTTTCTCCTAAACGCCATAGTAAACCAATCATTTTTGCTCCACCTTCCTTTCTTTAAATTCATTAATAGCTTTTAAAACTTGGCTTCTCGAATATTTTTTATCCTTCATTTCAGCCATTGCGCCTATAAGCACATACTGACTTACTCCGAAAGCAGACGGCTGTTGCATGATTTCTTCACGCGGGAACATCGATTCTTCCTTTAGTGGTGTTGATTTTTTCGATTCAACTTTACTTCCCGTCATAATGCCATTCTCCTTTCACTTTCCCATCACTTACATAAGCATTTTTAAGCATTGGATATTGTTTAATATCAAGGACACCATATCGGACATTCAACATTATTTGTCCCTCTGCAAAAGGGTTATAGCCATCATTAGAAGAAACATCTCTAAATAACATTACAGACCCGTCAGACAATTCTGTATGACCTCCTGCCATTAGTTTACGAACAATTATTTCTGTTGCTTGTTGACGCACTTCTAACGATGGGCTAATAATATGACCTCGCAATTGTGCATTAATAAAACCTCCCCAACGTCTCGACTCAACGTTTAACACTTGTGCTTGTCGCCAATAAACTGCTGGTTTAGCATCGGACGGTAACCACTCTTTTGGATTAGTTTGATAGTCAAAATGTCTGTTCGTCCATTTGACCATACCGTCAATTGGGTCTGGATTTATTTCTGAATGGGTACGCCAATTAAGTGCCACAACACTAAAATTCATAGACTTTGTATAAGCATCCCAATCTTCAATAATCATGTCCTCTGTGCCTGTACCTGTATATTGCAAATAGTAAGGTACTTGATCCACAACAATGATTGCGTAATTGATGGCTTGTAAAATTTCCTTTATCAGATTATCCAAATCGGTCAATGACGCACGTTCGACATATGGCCATACTTCAAATGTTGTATTTTTATGGTCAAACGAATTTGATTCATTACTGATTCCTTCACGGACAACTAAAAAAGGCTTCGGAATATTATTATCCGCAGCCCCTGGTTCCCACACTTCACCATTAACACTTACTACACATTGAACTAATAGATCACGTATTACATCACGTATTGTCTTAATCATGGCGACCAATACTCCTTTATAGCTTGCTCAACTTTATCCTTCTTCGCTTCTACCGCATTCATAAGGACCGGATTCTTTTTGATTCCCTTAACGCTTTTTGCGAATATGTCATTACCGTTCATCTTAAAGTGCAAAGCTTGTGCCTTAACTGGCACGATTGGACTTTTTTTCGGTCCATAAATACCTGTACCTGTTTCATGATAAGCTCCAACCTTTGAACCATGTGCTACGTAAATCACAAATTCGTTACCTACACCATCCACGCCACCGTGAATAGCTCTTCTTGTGTTTCCTGTTCGGTCAGTCCATGATGCCTTTGCTTTAGCTTCTGAAACTATATCATTTGCGATAGCTTGACCAAGTGTGTGCATACCTGCTTGTTTTCGTTTAATCTCGTCCCGTATACGTTCAAGTGACATTAAATCACCCTCTCTATCAAGACCTGTTTTCCAACTTTACAACCATGAATAGATTTATTATTTACTAGTTTCACTTCATATTTTTGACCATCATGATAAAATGTATCTTTTAGTTCTGTACTTGCTTGAATATCAGCATCCCAAGAAGCTAATAAACGATAATAACGGTCAATCTGGCGTTCTCCAATTGTTTCTACCATTCTATTTTCAGAACCACCCACAGCGTAAATACGTACTATTTGGGGCTCTAGTGTTTCGTTAATGTTAACGATTTTTCCGTTTTCTCGAATTTGACCTTTGCGCTGTATGATGATGCTAGACGGATTTTGCATAATGTTCCATGCCGTGTGACTACGACGCATTGTTACTATAGGATTCATAAAATCTTTGGCGCCTTAAAAGAAAGCACAAAAGAGCCGCCATCATAGCCGCCCTCGCATTCATTTTCAAATTGTTCCGCTAGCTCTAACATCTGATTACGCATATTGACGTAATAACTGTACAAATCATTTAGCGCTGTCATTTCGTATTTTTCGTCACCATCTGAGTACGATTTTACGCCCCCCATATCCTTTTGAATACGAGTAGCCTTAAGCATCCAAATGTGTGCAGCCATTCGGTAAATATTTGGAAACGATCGATACATTTTGAAATATTGCTCATCTGTAAACATTAAGGCTTCGCATTCTGTATCATCCACTAAGAGCCGTAACTCATCAATGTCTAGTTGTTGTTTCTCACAACTCACATTTACCGCCCCTTTCTTTAATCACGACCAGGTAAAATGATTTTTTGAACGTTTTCTTCAATAGCTGCGAATACACCGCGGAATGTATAACCAACCATTGTGTCTTCAATTAATCGTGTAATATCACCACCGCCAAATTCTATGCGTAATGGCACTTTGACAAGTTCTTTGAATCCACGCTTCGGACGAATTAAAAATGCTTCACCTGGTTTAACACCGTCAAATGTATATTCCGTATCACCGACTGTTTCTGTATCGCCATCATAATAAATGATTGTGTCGATACCAGAAATGGCGCGATAGTTGGTTGCCATGATAGTAGCACCTTGTAAAGCTTCTTCAATTCGAAATTGGTCTGTTGAGTTAGCCAGCAGGATATTAGCGGGGCGTTTAGCTGTGCGTGCATCAACTATTGCTTGCTTTAACGTTTCGCGCATTGAAAGGTAGAGGTTAGCTGTACCAACCGTACCATTCGAACCGTCAGATTTGATGTACTTAGGCTTGGTAGTATGCGTGTCTTTGTATTTAAACTGTGCAATTGGCGCTAAATGAAGGTGGTTAAGTAAGATGTTGTGTGCTCGTCCAAACGCACGATTAAAAATGTCAATTAGATACACTTCATTAAACAATTCTGTTTCCTTTGTCCATTGGAAACCTCCTGTGTATCCTATTAAGCGTGCAACTGGTCCTTCTTCCGCGTTCAATGCACCGAACTTAACTTCTTCACCTTCCAAATGCTCTAAAAATACTATACTCCCATAATTAGCCCACTTCGCTTCTAGCAGACGTGGAAAATTCGGATTTGTCATAGTGTCATAGATAGGATTGTAAAGGAGAGGCACTTCTTCACGGCCTAACTCCACGTCAAGGACTGTCTTTTGCGCAAGTGTACGCTTGATGTCAGTTGAAATAATCATCTCACCCGATAGATTATCAAGTTGGATATGGTCAGCTTGTCCTCCCTCTACCGTACGTTTAATTGTTTCTGTTTTTCCATTAAATACATATGGGATGTTACGTGTTTCACTTCGTTGTCGGCTTGCTTGTAGCATTGAGCCTTTTGAAATAACATTTACCATGTATTATTGTCCTCCCTCATTGATAAGTTCTATTACATGTTGCTGTGGGGCTAATAGTATCCATATAGCTCCTCCAGATGTTTTTGTACGCGTCACTTTACCAATAAAGTATGGTGTATCGGTTTGAACAACCTTTTTCGCATCATCGTCCCAATAAACAACTGTACCAACTTTGTAATCTGCTCCTTCATCAATCTGCTTTGTTTCATATTGTGCTTGCTCAATAGTTAGTGTAATTTCATCACCAGCTACGCCTTCACGCTTACCTGTATCTCCAGTATCTTTGTCTTTTATGGCTGTTACCATTCCAAAAAAACCTTGTGCGTATGCCAATTCGTGGACTGCAACGGCTCCATCTGCAATGACTTTGACAGAATCACCGTCAGCAACTTTCCCACGCTTGCCAGTATGTCTTACCGTTGGGTATGGACGTAATTCTTTCATTTTGTTCCCTCCTTAAAATGACGCACGGGTTACACGTGCATTCTTAATTTGATTTTGTTGCTTGTCATCTTTCATTTCACCAGTCAGTACTGTACTGCCAGTAGATTCATAACCACTTAACAATGTTTTGACAGCGACATCCTCTAAAAACTTATCCATTTCAGCAGAAAGTACTTTTTCATCACCTTTGAATTGTTGGCAATGAACAGCCCATAATTTCCCGAGTGGCGTCTTTTCATCCAGGAAGTTTTTAACAGCGCTCTCATTGTTGATTTTCTTTCCAATCATTTCACCAATAATCCGCTTGGATTGTACTTGTTCGTATTTTTTAGCTTTTGCTTTCAAGTCCTTCACAACTTGAATTGCATCCATTTCACCGCTAACGTTCAGTTCCTTCAAAACACCATCCATTTGTGCATGTTGCTTTTTAAATGAATCGTCCATTTCACCAGCTAATTGCACTGCACTTACACCCAATGCATCAACAATCATTTTAGGTGTGATCTGCTTTGTTCCGTACATCTTTTTAATTTGTACCAATACTTCTTCTGGTTTCACTTCAATTCCTCCTTTGTCTTCATCTACATTAACCCCATGCATTTCACCCACAGCCACAATACGTGTAGGCATTCCCATACGGTCTAATGGTGTCCAATCAATTGATAGTGGATCATAGCCTACAACATGTGTACTACCATTCGATTCCGCTAAGTGTGCTTCACCAAATACCGACACTTGTTTCACCACATTTCCACGGATCCATCGTTTCAATTTGACTGCAGATGCATCTACAACACCACGAAAATAGGCTGCATCTTCTGTCATTTTCGCTCCCACCCAATGCGTAACAGGGTCAGGAAATTCGTTTGGTACATCTTCGGGCTTTTGGTGTCCAAGGAAGCCGTGTAGCGTGCGCTCATTAACAGCATCCACAATGTCCTTCAATGCCTCATGCGTGTAATACCAACCACGCTTTGATTGCGATACAGGGATTTCAACAACAACTTCTAGCGGGTCATCATCACCTTTTTTTAATGCTTCAATGTCCACTGCACTTGAAACAGCAATATCCTTTACCTCCATTTCACCTGTGATACGTGCCACAAGTTGAGCTAATTCTTTAAGTTTTTTCGACAATCAGTTCACCTCCTCTCATCGAAATAAATTTATAGTTAGCTTTCAATTGTCATCTGCCAGCCGAATATACAGTCTTAAACCATAACTCAATGTCCGGTTGTGATTTAGGATTCAACGTCCACTCTTTGACACGCCTAGCGTATTGAACAATGTCCTCTACAACTTGCTGTAAATCACATAAGCAATTAGGATGTGCTGGATAGTCTGGTAATTCCTCAGCCCTGTACACTCCAATACCTAAATCAGTAACTCGTTCAGCATTGGCAATGCACACTTTACAAGCCACTCCTGCATTAGATAACCGCCATCGGATACCCTTGGAAAATGGCGCTTCTTCTGCAGTTCGCTTCTCTGCCTGTCCATAAGCATCTGCCATTTCTGTCCTTGCAAGGCGCAAAGCTTCGTATGATAAATTTTCTGGTAACATATCACCAATGCGCTCCATCATATTTGGATACTCGACAACCATTGTCTTTTTTCCCGCTTTTACATACCGTTGCATTCGTTTAGCAACCTCCACAGGATGCTTGCCCTCTTGAATACCTTCGATTGCTATTTTGGAAAGTGCTTGATTAATTTTTTTAGAAGTCATCCATATTCTCTCTGACAGATTTAAACCTTTTATTTTTCGATTAACAACTGCATTGACTGCCCTTTCATTGGCTCGTTGTTGTGTTACTAGAAATGGTTTAATTGGGATACGATTCTTATTTAGTACTGCGATTGTAATTAATAAATACTGCAATGTTCCTGCTTGGAGACCTTTTTCTATTGCTTGTACAAAAAACGTATTTAGTTCTTTTGCCAGTTCATCATCAAATTGCAAAATGTACTGCAAGAATTGTTCTTCTAAGTTGTCTAACCCCTTATTTTGAAAAATTAGCTCCATCACTTCATGGACTCTTTCAATCGATTCTTCAAGAATATGATTCAACGATTGTTCCTGCCGCAATAATTCTTCAATTAACATAGCTCGGGCCAGCAATTCCGTTCGTTTGGAGTTAATCATCCATCACTCACGTCCAATCCTAATTCTTTTAATTGCTTCAATATATCCTGATACTCTTTACTTACATTCTCGTAATCTGGCATCCGCATTTTTTCAGCAATCGTCTTATCAATTCGCTCTTTCTCCCCAACACCTTCTTCTGGATCATAAGGCTTCATTGTATGAACAAATTTTGACAAGAAATCAACCGCTGATTCTTTACTCATCAATTCAGCTGCTACTGCTGTTGTAATAGCCGTCACTACGTTCACAAGCTCTTTGCTTATTTCTTCATTTGTACGATAGTCAACGTTATCCCAAACAATGTCAGTTGCGAATGTATCAGGTTTCTTATAGCCTTCCATTCCACTTGAAAAATACAACACCATACGTGCCAACCTTTGCCACGCCTGTGTCATTTGCTCACGCTTCCGCTCAATTGATCTGATTAATATCGGCATTTGCTCCTGTACCGATGACAAAGAGGATGGTGTATGTACACCAAAAACAAATTCTGGTGTTTCTGATGCATCCACAATGTTATAAAATGTTAGCTTCAATAAATCCTTAGCTGCACCAGTAGGGTTTGAAGGCTCTATGAATTCGGCTTTTTCTGCTGGGTCAAAAATAAAAATTTCCCTTCCTGTTAAATCCACTTCTTCCTGTGGTTTAGCAGTTGGGAAATTGACTTTTTTGAACTTATTCACGTCTTTTACATAAAGCCCTAACTTCGGTGTTGAGTGCATCTTACTCCCCTGCATAGCATGAATCATGATGTCATGATACACCTTTAGATAGGGCTCAATAGGCTCTAACTCCGAATTTCCGTATAAAGAGTGAGAGTATGCATTTTTGAAATGCTGAATTGGAATAAACGACAAACCTGTAGGAGTGCGACCTTCTTTCACAGTTGATGGTAACAAACCAGATATCAACTTCAATTCTGTATATCCTACCGTGTGAACTTGTTGAACCTCCGCAGAGTTTTCATTTCCTAATTCATCAGTCCACTTTATCGTTTGGGTAACTGTGTATTTAATCGGATTATGCGTTATTGGGTCAACTTCAATGTCGACCGCCTTCGCATCAATAAAGGTTAATTTAACAAATAATTGTTTTTCTGGATGCAACACCACTTCGTATGGTGCTTCTTTTGATACATATACGTAACAATCACCGTCACGAAGAAACTCAATAATCGTTCGAATGAAGTTCGACTTGTTTTCTTCTTGGAACGTATCAAGTACTACCTGTGCGTTCGGATCCGTGGACGAAAACATGGGAATACCCATGAATGCTGCTCGATTGTTGATGACCACCCTAGCAAATCCTGCACCTAATTTGTAACCTTCTTGCGTATTTTCATAGAGTGCCCGCGCCATATCATAATCGACCTTTGAAGTATCTAATTGATAACGCCCTGTGATAACCCCTTTGATTCTGCCAAACAGACCGATAGTAGATGTCCTCATTTTTGACATTTCACCAGTTACAACATATCGAATCCGCTCCATAATGCTCGGTTTGTAATTAACCATATAGTTTCCCCCCAATCGCTACGCCGCTGTATTCTTCTTCAATTTCTGTATTTGCAAATGCTAAGGCTAAACCGTCGGCTCTGTCTGGAGATGGAAGCCCTCTACGTTTCATATCTTCTTTCCGTTCTAGTTTAATTTTTCCTTTAGATGTAACGCGATACTTCCTAGACGTCAATTGAGCTATAAGTTCATCATCGTTAGGAATTTCAATATCTTCTAGTAACTCTTTGATTACAGCCCATGATTCTGTTCCCCAATCATCGTATGATTCGCTGTTATTTGCTCTTGCGCCGTTACTACAACGATTGATTGTTATGTTATATCCTTCTTCAAGAACGACTTCATTCAATCGATCAGTAACACCGCCCCCTACACCGTCATCATCCACGTTAATCGTGCAATGCAACTTGCTATATTCACGCATTAGTTCACGTGCTTTTTTAATCGCTTCACCTGCTGTCTTCATCGTGTCTTGACCTTGAAAACGCTCGAATCCAAGAACTTTCTTTCCAATCCGTGCAAATATAGTCGTTTCATCACTACCAAACCTCGCAACGTCTACCCCAATAGAAAGAACAGCGCTATATGGGATATCCAAATTCCCATCATCATCAACATACACTACTCGTCTTGTTGCTTTTTCCACTTCAAACAACGATATGAATGCATCTGGCTCCCCTTTAGGAAACTCGCCAAAAATTCGGACTCTTGCTACATCACTGTCCCTACCGTATTTCCGTAATAGGGATGCAATGTTATCCTTATTCGTCCGTTTACTATCATAAGACGATACTTTTAATGTTTGATAATCTATTCTGTCACGATGATGAGAATCATAAAAAACCCCACTCGTTCGTGTAGGGTTTCCGCACATTAATAATTTATTTTCCGCACCAGATAGCGTACCTAGAATAGCTTCCATAATGGAATCTGCTACCCCAGATGCTTCATCAACTACAAATAGCATGAAATCTTCATGAAATCCTTGGATGTTTTCCGGTTTTGTTGCAGTTCGGGCTGTTGCAAACCATCGTTCTTCATTACCTATCATATAGACTTTGGTTTTCGTCCACTTTAAGAAGTTATTAACGAGTGTTCCTTCAAGCCACTTTGCAATTTCCGCCCAAAGAACGTCGTGTAGCTGTTGTTTTGTAGGTGCTGTACATATTACTTTAGGATTCGGTCGACAACATAGAAACCAAATGACGGACCACGCTTCAAGTGCCGTTTTTCCAACACCTTGCCCAGAACGAACACTCACTTTCGGTTTGGTTGCCAATGCAGCCAGAGTTTCACTTTGCCACTCATCTGGATTGACTTGCAAAATGTCTTGTACAAATGCTACTGGATCATCCCAATAAACGTCTATAAGATTAACTAGTAAGTTGCCATGTTTATTACTCATTTACATTCACCTTACGCTTTTCAGCCACCTCATTAAGTGCGGCCACCCAGTCTTCTGCACTTTGGTTTTTATCGCCACCCTTTAAGTTTTCGATTTCAACTTTTGTCTTTTTCACATGAAGCTTCATCTGTTTTAACTTCCATTGTTGTTCACTATTCGATTTTTCAATATCATGTTTTTGTTTAATCGCTCTCACAAGTTGACTCGTGACTCTTGTTAGTGCTTCCTCAAGATTGAGTATGTCATCCATTTTACGAAAAATCGTTTCTTCAACCTCAACAGTAACCATGCGTTCTTTTGCTATTGTGACAGTTTGACCATCCGCACCAGTTGCAGCTTCTTTCACTTTCCTCAATTGTTGCAACTCACGCCTCTGCTTTTCCGTAAGACCTTGTTCAATTGCTTTAATTCGTTTCATCATTCTACGTTGCCGTATGGTTAGTTCACGAACGTTTCTATCAATCTGGAATAACGGGTCAGTTTCAATAGTGCCATATAGCTCCCGTTCCTCTTCATCTAGGTAGTCCCACATGAGAGATTCATATTCGCCTGTCGTTACAGCGTTTTTGTTACCTTGAGGAGCCGAGCCTCCTCTGTTACCTTTTGCATTTTGATTGTTGAGGGGGGCTCCTCCTGTATTGCCTACAGCATTTTGATTGCCTCTAGGTGCGCCTTTTTTGGTATGCATACTTTTTTCGTTTGGTGTGCATACTTTTTCATTAGCATTGTCCATACCTCGCCATTTGCGTTGTTGCCAACTCTTGACGGTGTTAATGGACACGTTGTACTTAGCAGCGATGTCTTTTTGCTTCATGCCGCTTTTATAATCTTGATAAGCTAATTGATATTTTTCAGCCATGTTACATTAACACCACCCCCATCAATTGAGTTGAGTTTGTTTTTATCAATCGTCTTTTTGTAAGTCGATGTCTAGCTCGATTAGTTTTTTTAAATCATCTACAGTCGAAACTTTGATTTGACCGTCTTTGAAGTCTTTTACCCATTGAGCTATCCCTGCTTGTACGATATTTCTATAACGTTCTTTTGATTCATTAATACTTTCAGCCATGCTTATTTCATGTTCCAGTAGCAAGTCATCTTCTTTTATAGATACAGAACATTTGTTTGTATTTTTCATTGCCTCATCATAACCCTTCACTTATAATGAAAGTGAGATAGCGAGTGGGCTAAAACCGTGAACGGTATGTCGCTATCTCTGCCATGATGTGGCATGGTTTTGTAGAAAAGATGAGTGTTAGCGCACTCGTCTTTTCTTTTTTATTTTTTAGGCTTAGGATATGGCTTATTTAAATGCAAGATCTTCTTACGGATTTTTTTGTTTAATGGCATAAGATACTTGTGTTTACCAGTAGTCATATATATTTGGGCATTTGAATCAACATTTTTTCTAAGCCATTCAATACGTTGACTTCCTTTCCCATATTTTGAGTAGATAGACTTTGGATGAACTTTTTTACCGTGAATAATAAAGTAATGTTCACCGTCCGTTTTGCCTTGGTAAATCCAATTAGTTGCTTGATATATGCCTCCATGGTGATTTTGTTCAGTATCTGCATAACTAACTATCAATTCAATATTTGGCGACTGCATTTTTAAGAATTTGATTGCTCTCGCTAATATCTCTGATACAAATGATTTATGATGGTTGAGAGCAACCCTTGTCAGCTCACAACATTCTTTTTGCGTAAGTCCATAAGGTGAACCAATCTTGCCATTTGCCCCTCTACTAAAAATCACAACACCAATGAACTTTCCATCTTCCCATGCGCCAACTTTCACTAATTTCCCTGCAGGTAGGCATTTACTATAATGAAAATTTTCGCATGCGAATTTAGCCGCTTCATGTGTAGCCCATGCAATTTTTAATGTAGTCATTCATGTTCAAACTCCTCATGGCAGTGTGGACATGTAATAAGCTTAGAAGTTAATACTCCTAGGTCGCCTTGATCGTCCTCTGTACCTTCATCAAAGTTTGGAACTTCAATATCGCCAATCATGTGTTTTAGGTCCACCTCATCAAATCCTGTTAATTGCAAATCAATGTCACTATCTTGTAGTTCTTGTAATAATGCAATTAATGCATCCTCATCCCAATCGCCACTAATTTTATTAAGGGCTATATTCAATGCCTTTTCTTGCGATGGCTCCAAGTTCACTACTGAAACATCTAATTCTTGAAAACCCTCAGCTACTAAAATTTTAAAGCGTTGATGACCACCTACCAGATTCCCTGTTTTTTCGTTCCAAATTAAAGGATCTATATAACCAAATTCTTTAATAGAACGCTTTAGACTTTCATATTCGACATCACCTGGTTGTAAATCTACACGTGGATTGTATGGTGCTGGATTTATCTTGTTTACAGGTATACAAATTATCTTCAAAATGACCACTCCCTTTTCATTCGTATATGCCTACCACCATCTATAACGGAAACCTCGAAAGCCATTGATATTTTGAATATTTTCTTGCTGTAAATCATCCATAAAAATAAGGCAGCCACTCCATGTGCGATTAGTCACCTCACATGTAGCAGTTGCCTTTTCTTCAATTCGTATAACCCTCATTGATGATTCAATCCATCCATTCTTCACGAAGTACATTCTATCCCCTATGTTCAATCGCTTAGGTCGCCTTGATAGTTGCCAGAACTGTTCATATCCGCCTTGTTTGTATACACCGGTTTCTCTATCGTCATTTTTATATTCCCACTTTGGAATCGTTACTACGATGTCCAATGGCATCACCTCATTGTGTTAGTTGCTTTGTGAAACCTATATAAGGCGCCAAAATATTAGTACATATGTTTATATTCAATCTGTATACTTTTTTTATTACAATAAATTATGCTCTACAATTAAATTATTAATACTATTCTGTCAGCCTGAAATACTACTTATTTTTAATATAATTAACATGATTAACAATGAAGTTTTTTATATCATCAATAGTTACATCAAAACCCTTATTTAATAATTCATCTCTAATTACTAATAATGATGAAGAAGGGTATTTAATTAAAGCTTGCCTAATTTCTTCTTCAATTAGTTTATTTGTATATAACTTTTTAAAACTCTCTATTGTTTCATTTTTAATTTTTTCACCGTGTGCAATTAAATCTTCATAAGAATAACTTTCTTTTGTTTCACTCATATCAGTATTTACTGATTTATCAACTTTATCAGCAACATCGTCAAACGTATTTTTTTGATTTAACAAAATATTGGTCATATTATCTAACTTTTTATTAGAATCTTGCCTCATTGATTCCAAAGTTTGCTTATTATCGGTATCTTGTTTAAATGCAAAGAATATCGCAACTAACGCTAAAGCGATTGATACAGCACTGGAAATGATACTAAAATTTGTTTCTACCTTTATGTTTTTTGCGAAAATAGTTGCAATCAATAATATTATAATACCGATTAAAACAAATAATAACCAAAACCAATCTCGATTAGTCCACTTTTTAAACATATAAAAAACCTCCCACTCCATTATAATCTGGAAGGTATTACTTTGGAACGATTTTCTATAAACTCCTTTCTCAAATCCACACCAAATTCAGTCCTCTATTTGCATTTCACATTCTCCATTTGGCAGTTTGATGCAGGTTTCTAAGCAAAATAAAACCCCTCGAATCCGCTCAAGGGGGTTATACATTCGTCTATTATTCTATTGTGGTAAATGTCGAATTAGCTCACTTCTAGCAACCGTGGTAGAGCTACACCACGTTAATTATTGTAATCGAATTGTATTTTTTAGTGCATTTCCGTGCACGTTTAGTAAGTTTGACTGATCAAAATGTAAAGTGGACGAAGTTCATACGATAACCATTCCATATCAAAAGAAGATTCGAATTGATACAATTACTGAAAACAAAAACACTCCCATATAGAACCAACCATAAACTTTTGTCTCGCTTTGAAATTTTTTAATTCCTAGAATTAACATCACTAAGCCTATGAAGAATACCAATAAGAAATTCCAGTGGTAATCATGTGTGATAATCCCATACGTTGAGAGAGACAATATTATGACTGTAAAAACAATTTGAAAAATTGTCAGCATAACTTCCCACTCCTCTGTTTTATATTAATCATACAACAAATAAACATTGGTGGGAATGAATTACAATTTAAGCCCTTATATTAAATAAGATACCTAATCTCTTAAAAAATATGGGCCGGCCATGTATGTCTTGCCCCGAACAAGTTTATGGGGCGCGGGTCGGTCGTCGGTCTGTCTTTCCCTAATATTTAGGATTATATAAAAACCAAGGGAGGAAACCTTTACCGCACCGAACCTACCTCCGAGTTTACAATATTAATTTTTAAATACCTAATCTATAACGAATGTAACGTATATAACGTTTGTAACATCTATCACATTTGTAACATGTCCTCATATTGTGCAGTTACTGCTGAATATTATTCACTTTAATCATCGACTTTTGTGTTTAATGGCAAAAGTAAGAGGAGTGTCTCGTTAAAAGTAGTTTGTTTATCTTTAATAGGTGTGAAAAACTGTACATCGATATTTTCAACAATTGGTAATGCTATTTTTATTTTAGAAGAACCTTCGTCCGTTGGTGAAAGTAATATTTCACGCTTATCTAAAGGATTTTTATTTCTACTTATAAATCCTTTAGCTTCCAGTGTTCTTGCAACATCAGAAACCATCATTATGTTTGAATTTGTAAAATCAGCGAGTATTTTTTGAGTCACTACCTCTCTATTTGTATGGAGATAATCACACGCAGCTAATAAGACAAATTGCGCATGAGTGAGATCTATCCTGTTAAGCTCTTTTGTAACCATTCTCTGCCAAGCTTGTGTCACTTGCCATAATAAAAAACCCGAACTTTCTTTTGGGTCGTTAAACCTTGATTTCCATTCCATGAAAATTCACTCCCATAGCATTTGCAATTGTCATAAAATCTTGTTGCTCTATTTCAAAATGCCCTCTACGAAACAACAAACCTATATTGACATTGTCATGTATGAATTTCAACCTTGATTTGATATTTGCAAGACTTATATTTTGGCACGGTTGATATTCTATGTCCATTCTATATGGAATGAAATTTTGAGCCATTTCGAATCTATAAACAATCCCTGATTTAACAGCTCCGATAGCAGTAAAAGATTGAAGTGGCTTTCCATCTGGATATTTGGTTTTTGGCGAATAATAAATTAACCAATCTCCTTCTTTCATTCTCTTTAAAGGCGCATATTTCCCATGACAAAGTTGTGCAAATCCACCTTGTTCACCTATTCTAACATGTTCCTCAGACACAACCCCCACCCAGAATTTTCGGTTCATAATATGCGCCCTCTAGCAAGCATATCTAGATTGGACATACTATTCGGGATTCCTTGAGTAATCAGAGGACCAATTTTATTACCCATCTTTTCTGAATTAGGTCCTAAAATGACTACTCCATGTGTAACCCTTGTTTTTGAATTATGAATCTCAATTCGATGATTAAAATCTATTTGAATTCCTATTTGTTCAAGAACTGTAGTGTTGGAGAAAAATTCATTTTCTTTTACTTCTGTAAGTTTAAAAGGTAATGGTTCCTGTCCTATTAGTGCCAAATATCCTGTTCCACCTTTTTCAAATGGTCCATCTAACATTACATCAATTATTTCCTTGTCCCATTCTTTCCATTCTGAAATATTTCTATATAACTTCCAGATTAACTCTGGTTTTGCCTCAGTAATAATTGAATTCTCATATTTCCACACAATTATTCCCCCATATTCAATAATAGTAAGTGCACTTATCAATAATAGTAAGTGCACTTACTATTATTGTCAAGGAGATTCATGTTTTCTCAAAAACAGCTTATAATTTATAGAATAATCCTCATTTTTTTCTACTCAGTACAATATTGCATTTGTTCACCTTCCTTGCTGAATAATATCTTTCGAAGGGACACAAGCCCCTACATCATGCAATCATCTGTTTTACGATGTTATCTTTAATGCGCTTAATACTAGTTGCTGATAATGCCATGTGTTGACCTATCCAACGTTGTGATTTACCGTCTAGCATCCAATTCAACACTTGAACCTCTCTGTCACCAGCAACTCTTTCAATTAACTTTTGCACCTCTAGCAGCTTCTTCTCATACTCCGCAACACGTTTAATATTTTTCGAACGTCTAATAGCTTCCTGCATAATCGGATCACCTACACCGCCTGCAGCCTTTGATAGTGTAGCCTCAATTCCGTATTGCGCCGTTTTTGCCCCAATAACCATTTCTGCTCGCATTTCTTTGATGGCGTTAACCATCCAGTGGTAGTCTGTAATCATTGAATCTAAAGCATCTGGTGTAATCGTTAGTGTTCTTTCTTTTAACATAGGTTTGCCCTCCTAAGTTGTGTTATAATTCTTTATACTGACAAGCCTAAAAGGGCATAAACCTATTTGAGCTGTAGCGTCTGCAAACGCTGCGGCTTTTTTCTAAAAAAGGAATGATGCTATGAATCAATTGATCCAGTATATCAGCTACATGCCAAGCTTGTAGGGAGTGCCCTAGTATCCCTTGACCTCTCTGCAAGCTTGGGTTTCTCAAGGGAGCTGATATTTATGAAAAACCGTTCAAAATCCTATGTTCGCCATCAAAGAGGGCGAATAATTCGAAAGAAATGGGCTATTTTAAAAAATGTTATGTTACTAGAAAGCGAATACATGCCTGTACGTGGTACATTAAGCAAAGGAAAAATTCATTGCTCTTGTAGAATGTGCCGATATGAGCAGTATCACTCGATTCCAAAAGCCAAACATAAAGCAAAATTAAAAGCTATGAAACAGGAAATAGACGATTATGTCTGTTTCCTTTTTACGTATTTTCCTTATATATCTTTTCAGTTGCTGTAGCGTGTGACGACGCTGCGGCTTTTTCTTTTCCTCAATGTGTTCAGCAAACTATTTTAAAGTTCTTCATGATTTCATCTTTCAAAGTAATTACATAAGCTACTCGTGCTTCATTTGAAGTAATTTGAAATTTTGTATTAGTTTCTGTCACTTCATATTCTTTGCCTTTAGTCCAAGAATTTTGTGGTGCTTCTAAATCTTCGCTTGCTATGACATTATATTTTTTCATAAGTTAATCCTCCACATCTTTCATATTTAACTTTTCAATTCATCTTGCCATTGTCTTATATGGTCAATTGTTTCTTGCCATCCATCTCGACATTCTTTCAAACAAAGCATAGATTCAACAACTTTATCTTTATCAGGTAATGAACAACCATCAGCGGTCATAATACTTAGTTTTTTGTCTAAATTATCGAAATCTCGTTGACATTCATCGCGCTTTTTATACGCCTCTTGCATAGCTAATTGCAAGATTATCTGACGTTCATTTATAATTTTGAAATCCAAATTTACCAACTCCCTTGCTGAACAAAAATTATCAACCATGCAAAAATCTAAAAGATATATGATTGATATTTATGTTGTTACCTTTATTGATTAATAAATCATCACGATAAAAATAAGCTGAACGAACATTAAACAATTTTTTAAATATATTTACATGCTCAAAATTAGGATTTTTATATCCGTTTTCGTATTGCCATATATCACGTTCTGATATGTTTGTTAAGTCTGCCAACGAAGTTTGAGAGTGCCCGTATAATATTCGTAAATTCCTAAGATTTTCTCCTAGAAACAATACAATCACTTCCTCGACGCAATGTTTTTTACTGAACAAAATTTATCTAATGTAATTAGCAAATCATTTGTAACTGCCCTGTTGCATCTGCTATTAGATTTGTTCCGTAATCCTCATTAATAATGACCTCAAATATCGCCTCTAACTCTTGTACAACAATGCTGTTACCAGCCAATGCATATAGCGTAGCGCTACGACATTTATCTTTTTGCGGAAACTCTTTAAGCATCAAGTCGAAATCAGTATCATCGAATCCCATTAATCTCCACCACTCTCGTTCTGTTGGATATCTATAACGACCATCAGCCATTTTAAATACACCAGCACTAGGGCAACGATCTGGACGTTCCGTAATAGTGTTACAAACATCAGTGATTGTTTTTATATAACGAAATTTTGATTTGTTACTCTCAATTTCTTCTGGAGTAGCTAAATCTTCTAATCTACTTAACATCGATGGAATATTAACAACATACTTTTCAATGTTCTCAATTTCATCGTCAGGCTGCTTAAAGTCACTCATAGGTCTCAATGGTTTCTTTTTAACTTTGCTAAAATCGAAAACGTTATTCCCTAATATGCTTATACAAAATACCCGTTCTCTTGTTTGTGGAATACCTCTATCCATAGCATTAGATACTTGATAAGAATTTGAATATCCTAACGCTTCCATATCACTTAAATATTCATTGAAAATCGGGCGTTTCTTTTTAAATAATGCTCCGCGTACATTTTCCCAAATAACCACTTTTGGTCGCCATTCGCCCATTTCACGAATAATACGGATTGTTTCGAGCATCAGTTTAGAACGACCTTTATCATCATTTAAGTTTGCTGCGCTGTTGTCTTGACAAGGCGAGCCATGCACTAAAATGTCAGGTTTCAAGTCCCAACCTCTTACATCTTGTGCATTGTATCTAAATGGGTTCATAGCGTTATATGCCTTAACTCTATTATCTTTCCACTCGACATAATCAATTGTTTTCACTTCTACACCTAAATTTTTTAGTGCCTTAATATCAGCACCTATACCACCAAAAAGTGATAATAATTTAATCACTGCACCACTTCCTTGTTACTGCACATTTGGATTCAACTAACCACTTTCTTCTTCCCTAACAACCCATCTCTACTTTTCTCCCCACTTAATCGTCACCTCTGCCCTCGGTTGCTCTGAATAATATTTACATACCGTCATTTCCACTATTTGAGCATCATCATGCCAGATGACTTTACTCATCCCATCTTTTATACCTTTAATCAGATTGTCGAGATCAGGCTTAGTTGTTGGTCTTAATTCACCACTAGCTATTAACGCTCTCTTTGGCCCTGTGTGGTATTTCTTCGGTGGCATGAGATAAATATCAGCCTTTAGTTTAATAGGCTCTGTAATCAACTCTGACGGCTTATTTTGCCATGCTACAAGCTTTACAAAGTCTTTGAAGTCTCTGCTCTTTGGAGCATCATGTGTAACCACCTTTTTGCCTCGTCTACTAAAGCGCGGTCGTTCTTGTGGTTGAATAACTCCTGGTATTTCAATTTTGAGTACGTTCATGTTTGCCCTCCTGTTAGCACTCTCTTTAGTCTGCTGATAAAACAACCTAATGCCGTTCTACCAGCAGCGTGCATTTATCTACTCTCTGCATATTTCTTGCATGCTCTATATTTAAGTCTTATATCAGGACCACATCCGTTACGATTCCTTAACAACGAACACTTATACCAATGTTTTTTAGGATTACGTTCATGTTGTTTTTTCTCCAAGTAATAACATGTTTTACATGTAGCATCTTCTGGTCCATAACCATATTTACGACACATAATGTTTGGTTCAATTTGTTTTCTCTGCCGTGGTTCTTCTGGTAATCCTAGGTCAAATTCAATTTGCTCCATCAGCGCACCTCTTCAAGAGGCACACCTATCACTTCATCAATCGTTATCTGATGGTTGTTAAACTTAGCCTCGGCTAACTCTGCTTCATATTTTTTCTTGCATATTGGGCCCATGCCTACATCAATTGATTTTTGAGACTTTAACTTACGATTACAACGTTTACATAGTTTCATCAGTATCCGCTCTCCTGACGCTCATGGTTGACCTTTTTCTTTGAGAAGTAAGCAGTTTCGATTTGGTCAGTTGTAAATCCTAGCACTTTGCCTAAACCCATCAAATCAGCTAGTACTTCACCGAAATTCACTCTGTTTCTATGCATGTCTAACAGTGATATTGTTCTAAATAGTTTTCTGAATTGATCACATACATCTATTTCGGCATATCGTATTTCTTGCTTGTATTCCTCAGATAATAAATAACTAATTAAATCTAGACTTCCGTCCATTTCATTACCGATAGATAAAACAAAACTAAGAACATCTGCATACTCTTCAAGGAGAGGATTTTTTGTAATCTCTCCACTTCCTCCGCAATTCCAACAATCTACTCCGCCCTCAATATTTCCTAATGGAATACCCGTACCTCCACAATTTTTACAAACGTCTATACTTACACATGTCCTTGGGTCCTGATCATTACTCCACTTCTTAAACCCTCGCCATTCATTCGAACATTCGCCTAGCTCAACTTGTAACGCTAGTAACTTCCAATCAAGATTGTTTTGTCCTCGTAACTCTGGATGCTCCTGCATGATGTGCTCGTCCAATGCTGCTTGTGTTTCAAATAATTTAGTTAAATTCATAGACTTACATGCTCCTTGTCAGTTTCGAATTTCATTAGTATTTGATATGGTCTAGGATGGCCTGGAAAATGCTTTACGTGACTAGCAACCTTCCATCCACGTTCCTCACAATCAGCAATTCTATTTTCTAATTCGCGTTGTGTACGTGCTCCAATGATGTTTTTTAACACTACCATCACACTCACCTCGTTTGAATTTAGTTCATGCTTAAAACGTAATGTCTTTCATTCTGTTAATCACCTAATTTACCGTTAAAATTAGCATCATACAGAAGTTTTATTTCATAGTTTGATTTATTTATCACATTCCATCAAAACGCCTTAAACAAGCTGTAAATCACTTATTTCAGTTGGCTGAACCCTTCTCTTTTCCCACTTCTCAACAACTCTATATCCATCCTTTTTCAGCTTTTTGTAATCAGGATGCAACAAAGGAACCATCGTCCAAACGTTATGACCATCTTCACGCTTGAACATTGTTACATACACGTTGTACTGACTATATTCCGTTGGCTTTTGCATATTAACTTTTGGTATTGGCTTTCGAGCACTACGGATATCAATTGGAATGCCGTTACGCCGTCTCGTACTCATGCACTTTCACCCTTTTCATGAATTGTTCATTCATTGGTCTCACCCCATAGAGCTTGACGTGCAATTTCCCCACCGTCGCGCTCGATGTAAATTTCTTTGTCACCATCACAAAGTTCTACTCTTTCGTACTTTGTTTCATCTGAATAAAACTCAAGCGCTTCACGTAACTGTTCGTTTTCAGCAACCTCGGCTTCTAGTTCTGCATCTAGTTCCTGAGCATGCATGATGGATACTTTCAATTGAAATTCAAGAGCTGCTTGCTTTGCCTTATGTTTCTTACAAGCATTTTGTAGTGTTTTCACTTCGCTAACTTTGTGACGTAAGGTTTTTCTTGTATTTCTAAGCATTTCTCGTAAATGCTCAACTTCTGTTTTAGCTACTTTTTCAGGAGAAACCTTATAGTTACCAGTAATTAAAGCCAATAACGTAAACCAGTCGACATCTTTCCAAACGGAATCGGTTTTATGAGGCAGTAGCTTTTCGGACCATTCATAAACCACTGCTAATGAATTACCTTGATGCTTGTCCAATAATGTTTGATATGCGTCTATTACTTTTTGACAAACAATTACTTTTTCAGTCATTTGCTTCACTCCTAACTAATTGCTTCCGCAAGTCATAAATAAACGACTCAAATTTACGCTTGTTGAATTTATATAATCTAGCGATTGGATTATTTGTTTTCGGTTGTGATGGACCATCCAAGTTGATAAAGTATTTGCCAAACCATAAAGAACCCTCACTATCAAACTCGCTATCGTAATAATCTGCATAATCTGCACCCAAACTATCTGCTTCTTTCGGTGCGAAGTTAGCCCATGCTTCATGTGCAATTTGCTCCATGTAAGCCACAAACTCATTAAATTCATCTTCTGAAAAAGTATATTTGTTACTCAGTTCACTTCGTGCAATATAAAGTGTTTGATCTTTCGAAAAATGTGACACATAACCATTAACACTCAAGTCTGTTTCTCTTTCTAAAAACACCGCTGATTTTCTATGACGTACAATTAAACCGTTAAAATTACGTTCAGTTGATTTCAACCTCATTCACTCCTAGCTTTAATTAACCGATGATGCCAAAATGCTTTAACAATACGTAAATTAGCCAACCTAATCCGCCTAAAAAAACGACTGCAATAACCATATTGATTACAAAAAATACCCATACCAAACGGCTTGTACGTTTGAAATTTTGTTCAAAATTATTCATGTATGTTCAACTCCTCATTACTTTTCTTTACCTTTATCATTTCGTGATTACCAAGACCACCAAACCTCATATGCTCGTCTGCTTGAATCCAACGCTTGCCGCCTATTTGAATCACCTGTACATTTTCATAACTAATACCATGTGGACTAAAAACATCTACTCGATCGCCTACTCTCACACGTTGACCTAAAATATCGTGCATTGGGATTTTACTCGAACGGTCTTGTTTACCTGTGGAAGGTTTAATTCGATGTCTGTTCATATTCTTGATTTGCCTTTCCTAGCATCGATAATATTTTTTGGCGTTCTGCTTCAAAATCAATCGTTGATTTATTAGCTTCAGTTGGTGGTGTCTCATCTTCATTCCGATTATGGAACCATTCAGGAACAATTTCTGTACGACTTTTTGGCTTTTGATAATGATAAGGGTTAGCTTGCTGTCGCTTGTTATTTTTCTCCCTTTCCTCTTTGGCTTTTAACTGTTGGTAAGTAGTAATCATTTCTTTACGCCAATTAATCAATGTAGCCTCTGCATATTTGATTTTATTTCGAGCATTATTAAATACTGCGTTTTGTAAAGCTGCCAGAATTAAATCGACATCTTTGAAATCATCCAAGATATATCCAAGGTGTTCAGCAACTGTTGGAAGAACTGGTGTAATGTTTTGATTTGTAAATTCAATTAATCTAGCAAAGTCAGATTGAGAAGAAACAGACTGACGACTCTTTTGTTCTTGTTCTTCTTCTTGTTCTTCTTCTCTTTCTTGTTCTTCTTCTCTTTCTTGTTCTTGTTCTTCTTCTTCCCCATAGTCTTTACAAGGGGTATTGATAGGGTATGGATACGGTATCGAATCCTCATCATTACTAGTGTTAGGTACTTTCTGCCCACTTTTTTCATCTAACAGTATTGATACGGTATCAATACTGTATCCTAACTGTTCCAATGTAGTAATGTAGCTCCTTACAAACGGTATATGTTTCACTGCAAGTAGCTCTTTTTCGATGCATTTTTTCACTTTCGGTGAGTTGATAAAGTTGTATTTTGCCCAGTTATTCAGCATGATTTCTTTTGTTGATTCGTTGTATGTGATTTTTCCGTACTCCACAAAACGTTGTAGCAACTTCTGCACCGTCTCTCTGTTGTAACCTGTGTGCAATTCTATAACTCTATATGGCAATTCATAGATGCCGCATTGTGTTGTATTGCCATTTGTCATTAAATACAGATAGAAGTATTTCTCCTCTGGTGTAAGATCCAATACAAAGCCGTCATCCCAATATGTTGTGTGTACATTTCTGTATTTAGCCATTTGCCCTCGCCTCTCCTAATAAGTTTTCACCGGCTCCCAACCATTCTCTTCACATGCTAAATTGAATTTTTCTACTGGCATGTCGATATTTATTGGGTCGTAATCTACTAACCATCTTTCAACATCGAAGTTAATAATGGCATCTTCTCCATAACGTTCAATCATGTATTTTTTATAAGCTGCTGATTCCGCTCGTAATTTTTGAACATCTGTTAAATCTGGCTTTGAGCGGTCATCCCGAACAATGATAAATGCGTTTTCGATGTCTTCCATGGTCACGTCACCATCTGGATCGCTCCAATCAGTACAATCTATACCGTTTGCTAGATAACGCCCTTCTTTATTACGATGTTTTAATACAATGACAGGAATCGTTGTAATGATTTCATCCTCGCCACCGAAGATGTTTTGTTGAAATATTTTCATCGTTCACCCTCCGTATTTGAAATATTCCAAATTTTAATCACAGACTTATTCACAAAATCCACAAATACTACGTTTTTCATCGCTTTATAATAGGCTTGTTGTAATTGCTCAAGCATCATAATCCTCCTATAAAACTCTTGATTTCCTCTCACAAACTGCGAAACTACCGCTTATTTTAATAATTCGATAATCTGGATAGCGTTTCATATATTCGAGCACTAAGCATCTCAATTCGTTTGAATCCTTCGCCTGCTCGAAGATCCAAGCAGGCAGAAGGACTTTGTATGGTACGTTATACACTTATACCACCTGTTGCATTTTTTGTTGTGCTTGTTGTTGAGCAGCTGCAACTTGCATCAATCCAATACCTTCACGGATTGCTTCATCCGTCTTTTCACTACTTGCAAGCCACTGAATATAAGCCATATCTTCACGCCATATTTGCTTCAATGTTTTTCCTTGATGCTTTCCAAATGTTAAAGTAATGGCACTAGCCTCTTGTGCGTTCTTTGGTATCGAAATTTTGTTGTTATTAACAGGTTGTTGACGATTAGAATAATCGTATGTGTTACCGCTAACCCCATTTGCATCGTCATCTTTTTCCGTTGCAATACCTAGCATCGCTGATAGGCTATAGCGTTTCATGTAAGTGATTTGTCCGCCAAAATCTTGCATCCCTGTAGCAGCTGGGAATTTGAGTGGTGAAGACTTCACCCATTCACCGGAGCTATGCAAGAACATCGTTTCAACACAAGCTAATGGACCACATTCTGTTAATTCTGTGTAACTGTTTTGAATAATGGATACATTATTTTCTTTAAAAACCTTGCGAGCAGCTTCGAAAATACCGTTCAAATCCGTATACTGGAATGAATACCTACTACCCTTTTTCGTAGTAACTTCTACAGTTACATTGTGCTTAGGTGTTTCTAATTCACCCCATGATTTTGCTAATGCAGCAGCGATATTTGTGTTTTCTGGTGAGAAGATCATTGGTCTGCCACCTCCACTTTGAATGTTGTCGTTCTAGGCTTTACTGTTACACCAGGCACAACTTGTCCGTCCTCATCTACAACAACTTGGTCATCACCCTTTTGAATTACTTTTAATGTTTTTTTCAGTTCCGCCCATCGTAATTTTCGAGTTGTATTAACTTCCACAAACGGTAATTCGTTCATCTCTAAATAATCGAATATTGCCTCATCATCAACTTTTTGTGGTTGCGCTTCATTCGTGATTGATCTCACTTTCCCATAGGGAGTAACGATACTTTTTTGTTCCGAATCGATGGTTAAAACATGGGCGTGATATTCGATGATTTTCTGCTCAAAGAATGAAATATCGCTAACTAATCCAGCACTTTCTTTTTGCTCCCACGTATTAATTCGTTCACGTTCCGCTTCTGCTAGCGATTTAATTTCGTTCAATTTTGCGTTGGCCGCATTCATTTTTCGTAATACCCAGTTGAGTCCATTCAAATCCTTAATGACAAATAACTGTTTGTCTTCAGGTTGTAATTCATTTAGTTCGTATAGTTCAATTTCCTGCAATCGGTTCATTGAAAAAACCTCCTTTGATTTGCATTTATTGAGCCCATGCGATATGATAATTTTGAAAAATTTTGTGGCATGAGCCTCAATTAATCCTCTCCGTTGCACCGGATAGGATTATTTTTTTATGTGAGCGTAGCCGTAATTCATTTCTACATAAGCAATAACCTTTGAATCACTCATATCAAATGTAGATTCATCCTTATATCCTGTAGCTAAATAATCACTGATGTTGTCGATATGGATAAGCGCGTCCCCAATCTCAAAGTACACATCCCCACTGGCGATGAAACTACCAAAATCATCGTACATATCTAAAATCACATCAGGTTCGTAAGATGGAGTTGGATACTCAATTCGCCCAAGCACCATTGGGTTTTCAACTTGTAAGAGATTCATAGAATGACCTCCTAAAACGGCATTGCGTGAGCGTCCACGTGTTCTGGCACAATAACTGGACCGTTCGCCACGAATAATACACCGTGTTTTACTACGTGATAAGAAGTCCAACTGTACTCATTTTCGCCTTGTACCATCCTTTTATAAGGAATGCCAATTTTCCTCAATGAGTCTAGCTGTAATAGATGCACTCGAACATGTACAGGCTCATTCGTTGCATCATATTGAGCGGAAATAACTTCACTCGTTGGAATACCATAGTACATTAATAAATTTGGCAATTTACTAAGTACTAATGCAGCTTGCTGTAATTTCATTTGAATCATTCCTTTCATTATTTTTGATGGGTTCCCATCAAGCAGCTCATAATATATTGGCTAACCAGACGAAAGAAGAGGATTATGAACTGCTTGACGAGAGCGAGTTACGACTCGCAAACGTCGATTATTGTGGTATAATGTGTGTAGACAAAACCGCACTGCTGTTTAATCGTTCCCGCGATTAAGCAGCTTTTTTATTGCCAACAGGCAATAACTACTGGTACACCAATGGCGATGATGATTAGACCACACTTCACACAGAACACTTTATGGCGGTGGTCACGGCCATCGTCTGGCATGTATAAGTAATTTACTAACCACTTCACCATCGGCACCACCAATTGCCGACCGACACTAGACGTTGTTGTAACGACAATTTACTCCATCGTTTAAACTTGAACATCTTGAACCTCCCACTGTTGGATGTGATCTATCACTCTATCTACTTCTGCTAAATCTATTTTTTGATTGGCTTGTAAAGCTTTCAGACTTCTGATAATGTCATAGGCTCTTTCAATAGCTAAGTCGTAATCTTCCATTATTAAATTGGATTCAATTGCTCCGATTGCCCCGTAAATCGCTCTACGATGCTTGATAAGCATAATTACATCCACCATATAAAACCTCCTCCGATAAACGGTAATAATTGATTGATGATTGATAAGGCGTCCATTCCAAACATCATGGCTGCCGCTGCAACTTGTCCATCTGTAATTTGTATCCACTGCATGAATGTTGGCATATCTATCACTTTTACTTCTTTTTCATACTTAGAAATACATGAACGGCTTCGATTTAGCTTTTCTGCTATTTGTTCCTGTGTTAGATTTGCTTTTACACGTAAAGCCTTTAAAATAGCTCCATATTGCACTTGTCTCACCTCCTGTCTCAATGTTCCAAACTGGAACAAAGGAAACAAATGCGGAACCCCTATTTTCTTGAATTTACAGTACTATATAAGCAAGAGGTTGATTTGTCCCAATCTCTTACTAGTTTGGTAAATTGGTAGTTTCAAATGAGGTCATTTTCTTTGGCTCCCCTATTCAATTGCACCTGCCCGTGCTTATTAATTCCATTCATTCATAATGATGTTTGTTATTGTTTTCGCTGTTGGTTCATATAACCATACGCGTTTTCCTTTGAATCCACGCTGTCTTTCGTATTGTTTGATACGTGGATCGCATAGGATATGTTCTTCCAAGAATGTCTTTTTAAAAGTTGTTGCTCTCATAATGTCATCGATATCCCAAAATAAAATTTCCTGCCTAGCAGTTTCGTTAATAAGTTCACGTAGCTCAGAGGTAATTCTTTCTTTTGTGATTCCAGACATCTCAAATAATATTTTGATTACTGTACTTTCACTATGTTCCAATCACATTGCCACCGCCTTGTTTAAAAACTTATTAATAAAATAGGCTTGGCCTTTACCTGTAATTTTTGACGTTCTATTGATGCTAATTTCACCATTGTTGTGATGAATAGGTGTCTCTTTAATTTCAAATAAACCGAGCTCCATTGATTTTTGCGTTGGTGAATTATAATCAGATCCCTTACGTTTGATTAAATAACCATTTTCCCGAAGCCACTCAAATAAACGTTTTTGCCCAATCTCTACACCGTTTTGCTTTAGGATTTTGGCAAACTCACCAATTAGTATTGATGTTTTACTTGCCTGTATTGCTTCAGCAAATAATACTTTTGGTTTTTGAGCTTCGATTATTAGTTGTTGTTCCATGATTTTTTTCTTGTTATTTTCAATCGTTTTTTGAGCAATTAGGAAACCTTTTGCTAAGATTGTCATTTCGTCATCATCTTCGCTTGTTGCAATGTAGCCACCATTAAGTCGAATTTCTTTCAAAATAGCTTTGACCTGTTTTTTGAATTGTTTTGCTATAGGTTTACGTGATTGCATTAATACTTCATATAGGCCATCTTCTGTTAGGAACCACGTTTCTTGTGTTCCGCCAAGGGTGTAAACATTGTTTACTACCTTCTCGTCTTCATCTACTGATTTCAGCATCATGCGTGTGTTACTATGTTCAATCCAATCCGCTACATCTTTCGCTAGAAACAACGGATTTTCTAAAGTTCCGTATACTTTGAATCTTTTGGTTAAAACTATTTGTTCATGAATAACTGTTAATGGATTCATAAGAAACCTCCTTTTTTCCACTTTTCCTTAGAAAAAATAGATTAATTAACTGGATTTCACGCAGTCATATTCTTAGAATCTAAGAACACTTCTTTAAAAAAATTTTGCTCTACATTTAAGCCAGAACAAATTCTTTCATATTCATCCGCCGATAAAACCGAATCACCATTAATAACCCGGTAAAATCTCTTTAATTCAATAGAAGATTTGTCAGCAACATATTTCATTTTTAATCCATTGCTTTCAATATATCGACGAATTCTTTCATGTACTTTCATATTGACCACACCTTTCTTCTTAATATTTAAGAATTCGTTAAAATTAATATAATTCTTAATTTCTAAGAAGTCAATGTTTTTTTCTATTTTTCTAAGAAAATAATCTTTGTTTTTGGGAATACGGTTAAGATAGTCTTAAAATAAAAGAATAAAGAGTGGTGCTACTTTATGGAGACACTGGGTGAAAGACTAAAATTAGCTAGGCAAAAAGCTGGTCTTAAGCAAATACAAGTTAAAGAAAGAACTCAAATAAATAACAAAACATTAAGTGGATATGAGAACGATGTGAGTGAACCTGATTTAACTACGCTAACTGTTTTAGCTGATTTATACGGTGTATCATTACAATGGTTATCAACTGGGCAAGTCGATAATAGAATAAACAATAAACAAATAAAAAAAAGTAAACAGGATATTGCAGAAAGAATTGAAGAATTACGTTATGATTTACAGAACATAAACGAATTAACTTTTAATGGGGAACCGATGAGTAACTCAACTAAAGAAGCTTTATTAGAAGCAATGGAATTCAGTGTTAGATTAATAACAAAAAGCATGGAACAAAACGCTCCTGAAAATATTAATAAAAAAGAATAGTCAATGAAAAACACCCTCCTAACTAAGAGAGTGTTTTATTTTTGTTCCACTGATTCTAATTCTTTGATTCGACGCAAAATTAAGTCAGTCATTAAATTTAAATACTCATCTTGATAACGACCAAATACATCATGATCTCTCAATAAATAGAGTGACCAAAGCTCCATCTCATATATGACACATCGCCACCATTGCCAAACATCACTGGACCAAGGCGGTGTAAGACTAAGTACTTTTGAAAAGTTTTCAAGCTCTGTTAATATCTTTTCTGTTGTTACCATACTCTTAACCTCCTACTTGGATTGACAGAAATTTTAACCATCGAAATCGAAAAAATAACTGTCCATGAGATGCATGTCAGTTAACTAATTAACACATTTTAAGTTGTTACTTGAAGTGTGTTTTTTAAATGATCTACAAAATCATCCTCTATTCTGTTATACTCAAAACAGGAACATGCGTTCTCATTTTATTTACGTTAATATTATCATTTCCATATAAGGAATGGAATGGGCGTTTTTAAAATATCACAAATTTTCTACAAAATTTGATAAAACTCTTCTTTTGAGACGGTTTTCTGTCTATAAAATTACTATCAGGAGTACAATAATCATTTTAAACCCTACCCTCTTTTATATTTATAAAATGACATACTTTGTATTCGAGTAGCGACTTGTCACAATTAAACAAACGAGATTAAACGTTTCGTTAACGTCAATTAGAAACATTAAGCTAATCGTTTAATCATGTTCAACCATACATTTAATTAAGATATATTAAAACTTAGAGGTGAGAAAATGACTTTGGGAGAAAAATTAAAAAAATCTAGAAATGATAAAGGGCTTACTCAAATTGAAGCAGCAAAAAAATTAGGTGTAACAAATGGGGCTTTGTCTGGATACGAAAGAAATTATAGAGATCCCGACATAAAAATGTTAAAACAAATGGCAGACTTGTACGAAGTTTCTATCGACTACTTAGTTAGTAATAACATGACAAGCAATAATGAAATAGGTATATCTCGAAAAGATGAACATGATATCGGAAAACGAATGGCGAAAATAAAAAAAGAATTAATCGAAGGGAAAAGTAATAATGGTGGTGTTGTACTTAGTTTTATGGGTGAACCAATGAGCGAAGAAGCAATCGAGTCACTTTTAGAAGCTTTAAAACATGCAGAAAGATTAGCGGTACTTGTCAATAAAAAAATAGGTAGCGATTAGATATATAGGCTCATAAATTCACAATGCACTTACCAATCCTTAATTAATTGAATATTCGGATATATATTGTGTATAATATTTCTGTTAATTTTTAGTTGCCGTTGATTTAGTGAAATAAAATGTAATACTACTTGCTCAATTGTCAGAATATTGAGTGTTAAAAAGTTAAGAAAGGAGAAAAATAATGTCCAGATTTTACAAAAATATAAAAGAAAGCCCTTTTTACTGGTTTTTAGTGTGTGTAGTTGCTATTTTAATCGTTTGGAGAATAGTTACCCTAAATAATGAAACGAAGGAATTTAAACAACATTTAAGTGCAGGAAATGATTATTTTGAAGAAGGAAATTATGAAATGGCTGTAAACGAGTTATCTCTTGCCGTTGAACTTAAACCAAAGAATTCAAAAGCAAAAGATTTACTTGACGATGCAAATAAACAGTTAAAAAATGAGCAACAAAAGAAAGAAAAAGCGCAAGCAGATAAAAGAGAAAAAGAAAGTAAATTACAAGAGGAAAAGGAAAGAAAAGATGCATATACAACTTTCTTAACTTCATTTGATGCTTCATCACCAGAAGGCAAAGTACGAATAGCTATGTATGAAGTGTTGAAAAATGATTACGAAAAGCCAGAAAATGTTTCTATTAGTTCTGAAATTGATGATGAAGGTCATATAACAGCTATTGGAAAAGGTAGAGATGGCTGGTCAAATGACAGTATTAGAGATGGTTTCTTTGAAGACATTACAAATATTTTAAGAAAAATAAAAGATGTTGATGGTTATACTTCAATATCAATTAGCTTAACCTTCCCCATGAAAGACACCTACGGCAATATCAATGATGATGAAGTAATCACTATGCTCTTTTTTAAAAGTGAAATTGATAAAATAGATTTTTCATCATTCAACTACATAAATTTACCTGATGTAGCAACTGGCTATAGACTTTATCCAGCATTCCAATAGAAATTTAATAAATGCATCCTTAATTTCAAGTAAAAGAACAGGGATTCCTATTTGAAAGGAGTGATGGAATCTGAGATTACCCTATACTAATTATCACCTGCCCGTGTAATTGGAGGTAATCTAATGGCAAGGTATAAAATGATTAAAACCAAAAAAGATTGTATTTACTGGTATAAGGACTCAAATAACAAAAAGAAGTTCGCTTTCCGCTACAAGTATTATGACCGTTTTGGAAATCGCAAAGAAAAAGCAATGTTAAGATTCGATACTGAATCAGCTGCTGAACGTGCCTTAATTGAGGTCAAAGCTAATGTACTAGACGGAAATGATAGATTTGTAGAGAATGCCAATATTACGGTAGCACAATGGATGGAGATTTGGTTTGAAATGAAAAAGAAGGTTTGGCGACCTGGTACCTATCTTCATTATCAAGAGTCCTACACCAACTATATTAAACCTCTGATTGGGCACTATAAACTACAAAAATTAACAAAAATGACTGTTCAAAGAGAGCTAATCAACAAATTAGTGTCTTATGGATTAATGCGGGCGACCGTGCAAAGCGTGTTTCGAATTTTCAAATCTGCAGTTTCTTATGCTGTTGAAGAGGAAATACTTCTTCGTGATCGCTTCAGAAGAATGGATTTTAGTGCTGCACCTATTAGTGACAAAGAAAACTACCTCACTGAAGAGGAGTTAGAGCTATTTTTGCAATGCGTTAAAGACAATGACCCTTCGACTAGATACTCATCTATTTTAACTTTGGCAATGACAGGAATGCGTAAAGGTGAAATGATGGGGTTAACATGGAATGATATCGACTTTAAAAATAAGACAATAACTATTAATAAAGCTCGGACACGAACAGGGCTTGGGCCACCGAAAAGCGATAATGGCTATAGGAAAATTAGTATGAACAATGAATTATACGCACAATTAAAGAGGTACAAAGCTTGGTGTATTAAAAAGAAGTGGGATAGAAGTATGAAACATGAAGATACTGATTATGTATTTATTTCTCGCCAAGGGTGCCGCCCTATTGGGTTAACATACGTTGAGGATGCAATTGATATGATTTGTGAAAAGTATGAACTAAAAAGAATTTCCCCACACGGTTTAAGACATACAGTAGCATCTATTTTACTTTCACGTGGTGAAACACTTGTAACTGTCGCGAAAATCTTAGGTGATAATCCAAATACTATTCTAAAAGAATATGTTCACTCGTTCGAAAGAGATGAAATTAAATCAATTGAATTGATGAATAAATTCGCAGCTGGAAGATAATTTTAAAACAGCCATCTTATGATGTATTTGGGGTACAAATTGGGGTACATCATTTTTTGTGCCCTCCCCCATCCCTATACATCAAAGCTTTCCCTCTAACTCCAACCTCATGATATAGTTGGCATGGTAGACAACGCCCATTTGGTCTGTCTCCGCATATCGAATCTCAATCTGTTTTTCACTCACAAACATTTTCTTCACCTCGTCCTACATTATAGCGTAAAAATGCTGATTTGGCGGGGTTTAGGCTTTGGAGATGAAAAATAAATAAAAACATAAATTTACAAAATGTAGAAATTCAATTTTAATATTTTGTTTGGTAAAAAATAGTGGTATTCGTTTTTACCCTATGTACCCCACTTATTTGGGGTACATATTGGGGTACACTGGGGTACAAAAAAATATAAAATAATATAACACTGGGCAGGTGAAAAATACAAAAGTCACTCAATTTTTAGAATGAGTGACTTTTGTATTGCCCTCCTAAATTCCTTTACTTGTGATTTCAGTGGATGCTGCGAGTACTTAAAAATTAGCCCCAATTCATCTATTTAAAACCAAAATTAATACAACATATTTTTGTAAATTTTGTTTATATATTTTCCATTTTACGCAAGAAGGAATAACTATTTTCCAATTTGGAACTTACTTTGATATATGAGCACTTGATAGTATCAGATGCATTGAGGGTTCAACCATCTATAAAAGATGTAAGTATTTTGAAATAATTATTGTTTTAAAAAATAATTAATTAGCGCTCCGATAACCAATATTATAATAAAAATTAAGAACCCTTTAAATGTAAATCCTTTCACTAAATTTCTTTCCGGAATCCCATTATCATCATCATTACGTTTATTGTTATCCATGAATATGCCTCCTTTAAATAGCATGTTTTCTCCTTATTAAAATAATACATTAGAATTAGAGGAT
>NZ_PYWM01000025.1 GCF_003049665.1 Lysinibacillus mangiferihumi
TTTATGGCAAGTTTCAATGGCTTTTTCATTACTCACTAATTTATCGGGCACCTCACTAAGGAATAATAAGTGTTCTAAGGTTTCGGGATCTTGTTCATTTGTCAAAGCTACTAGCCTTTCAGCGTGAAAGAGTGCACAGTGATAGGCACCTTCGATAGGTGTTAAAGCATTTACAAATAATGAAAATGCAAGGTTGTGTAACTCCACTGATTCTTCTTTTATTAACAAATAATGTAAAAATGTATAATAAAGAATATTGCTATTATCATAAGCGATAGATATTAGCTGGTCATGAAATTGTTGGAAATCTATTTTGTGATATAAAGCTTCAGCATCTTTAAAGTTGCCTGATAGAATCAGTTGCTCTAGATTTTTTAACATGGAATCATCACCTACATTTTATTGATTTTTAGCTATTTAAACATTTTAAATCGCATCAATAGATAAGAAGGGCACTTAACCATTTTAAATATCACTAGGTTAAAACGAATCCTTATAACTTTTTAACCTAGTGCTTGTATGTCTTTTCTCAAATGTAATGAATAATTTTACTTCACTTTACTTTGCAATTCTTTAAGGGAAGTTTTCGCAGTTTTATTCGAAGGGTCTAACGCTAAAATTTTATAGCAAATGTCAATCGCTTTTTCATTACTCACTAATTGATCGGGCACAGTATTAAGGAATAATAAATGTTCTAAGCTAAGTGTATCTTGTTCATTTGTTAGCTCGACAGCCCTTTGTGCGTGATAGAGGGCACAATGATGGGGGTTGCCGATAGGGGTTAGAGGGATGACAAATAATGAAAAGGCAAGATTGTGTAACTTTGCTGACTCTTCTTTCATTAATAAATAAAGCAAAAAGGTGTAATTAATCATATTGCGGTTATCATAAGCGATAGATATTAGCTGATTATGAAATTGTTGGAAGTCCATCTTGTGATAGAATGCTTCAGCATCTTTAAAGTTGGCTGATAAAATGAGCTGTTCTAAATTTATTAACATGTTTCATTCTCCTTTTGTTGTATTTTCGTAATTAAGAAAGTTTTATAGTTTCTAGGAGCTTTTTGTTTTTAAAAATTTACGCCTATTTATTAATAGGCGTAATAGGGTAGAGAGCTAGATAAGAAAGGCGCTTGTACTTTTTTCACAAGTGCATAAGATCGTTTACTTCATTCTGCGTTGTAACTTTTTAAGTACACTTTTGGCAATTTCATTCGAAGGCTCTAACGCTAAAATTTTGTGGCAAGTTTCTAGGGCTTTTTCATCACTTACGACTTGATCGGGCACCCCGTATATGAATAATAAATTTTCTAAATCCCCTACATCTTGTTCATTTGTCAATTCGATAGCTCTTTGTGCGTGATAGAGAGCACAATGATAGGCACCTTCAATAGGTGTTAAAGCATGTACACATAATGAAAAGGCAAGATTGTGTAACTCTGCGGTTTCTTTCTTCATTATAAGATAATGCAAAAAGGTATAGTAAATCATATTGTGGTTGTCATAAGCACTCATTAAGATTTCATCATCAAATTGCTGGAAATCCATTTTGTGATATAACGCTTCAGCTTCTTTAAAGTTGCTTGATAAAATAAGTTGCTCTAGATTTTTTAACATGGAATCAACACCTACATATTACTGATTTTTTGCTATTTAAATAGCATCAATAGCTAAGAAGTGCACTTGAAACTTTTTAAATACCACTAGGTTAAAATGAAGCCTTATAACGTTTTAACCTAGTGCTTGTATGTCTTTTCACAAATGTAATGAATAATTTTACTTCATTTTACTTTGTAATTCTTTAAGGGAAGTTTTCGCAGTTTTATTCGAAGGGTCTAACGCTAAAATTTTATGGCAAATGTCAATAGCTTTTTCATTACTCACTAATTGATCGGGCACAATATTGAGGAATAATAAATGTTCTAAGCTAAATGTATCTTGTTCATTGGTTAGCTCGACAGCTCTTTGTGCGTGATAGAGAGCACAATGATAGGCACCTTCGATATGTGTTAAAGAATTTACAAATAAAGAAAAGACAAGATTGTGTAACTCCGCTGATTCTTCTTTCATTAATAAATAATGTAGAAAGGTATAATTAATCATATTACCATTTTCATAAGCACTTGATATTAGTTCATCATGAAAATGTTGTAAATCGTTTGTATGATATAACTCTTCAGCGTCTTTAAATTTGAAAGCTAAAATTAAATTTTCTAATTTTTTCGACATTATTTATTCACCCACGCATTACTAATGTGTATTTTTCCATTTTCTCTAACAAAAGTTACTGTAATTTTATTACCATCCAACATTAATGTCTTCTCTCTTGCAAATAACCCATAAGGACCCTCTTTTCCATAACGCATCACGTGAGAAATGACCTTTGCTATGTCATCCCAATTATTCTTAGTTACTTTATGCCAATCATGCTTTGCTGCCATAATGTGATGGCGTTTATTACTACCTAATCTTGCTACAGAAGGTAATACTTTATCAAAACTTTTACTGCGAATGGCATTAGTTACAGCTTTTTTACCATATCTTGTAATCGCATAAGAAATACCATATCTTGCTACGGCGGCTATAATGACAAATGGTAAAGCAGAAGATTGTGCTTCTAAAGTATCGATATCATAAATATCGCCAGTAGATTGATCGACAAAAGTTGCTAAAAAATCCTGTCCTTCATTTGTATGAACGATTACTTCATATTCATGGGAGATTTTTTCTCCATCTTCTTCCACTGTACCATACAATAAAATAGAGTCTGTAATTGTATCATAATATATTATAGTTGATACATGAACATCTGTTGTGTTTATGTCAGTATATACTGTGACCAAATCATTATCTTCTTCGACATGTAAATCTAATTGTTCAGTATCATCTATCCCGAGCTCTTGTAATATTTCATTTTCGACTTCAATCGTATTATATTCGATCGTGTTTGCTTCATCATTTGCGTAAGATTTGAGTGGATCAACACTTGGCACAAGAGAAATTAGCATTGTTATTACAATTAATTTAATTAAGAATTTTTTCATCATTCATTACTCCTTTTCCTAATTAAGTTGTATAAAACCATGTCCGTATTCTTCATCAAATCCAGGTAGTCCTAAATCTTTCACGTAAGGTGCTAGAAAGCTATTTAAATTAGTACTATTAATCTTTTCATTAGTGTTTCCAAGTAAATAAGCAATAGAGCCCGTAACGAAAGCTGCAGCAAAAGATGTTCCATTAAATATGCTGTAGCCACCATTGTTGTCAGTAGATAAGATATTTTTACCTGGTGCGGCGTAATCGATTTTGCCCTTGCCAGAGTAGCTATAGCTTGTGAAATCAGGTTTTAATGCAGAAACTGAAATGACACCTTCGTATTTCGCTGGGTAATCAACCCTTAATCCTAGTGTGTTACCAGAAGCTGCTACAATAATAATTCCTTTGGCTAAAGCTTCCTTTATAATGTTTTGGAATTCCGGATTATTTGTTTCAAATCCAAAGCTGATATTGATAATATCTACATTATTTTTGATACTCCATTCGATACCGTTGATAACTGTTTGAAAGTCACTTTTACCTTGGCTATTCAAAACTTTGACGTTATAAATTTCTACAATGTCCTTTGCGATTCCGGAAAAACCCACTTTATTTTGAGATGAACCGATAATCCCGGCAATGGCTGTCCCATGGTTTAACTCATCAATTGCTTCTTGTTCCGTTTCGATAGCGTTATACGACGCAACGATCATATTTTTTAAATCAGTATGAGGGGAAATACCACTATCCAAAATGGCCACTTTAACCTTTTTGTTAGTTAGTTTTTCACTATTTACAGAAGTTGGTTGAACCGCACGATACCCCCAAATTGCACTGCCTTCATCTCTATCAAACTTTTGAATGGCATAGCCAATAAGGAAAGCTAGTAACAACATAACAAGAACAACTACAATGCGTTTTTTAATATTTCAATCATCCTTTCTTATCTCCAAATAATCTTAAGAACTGACTTCTAGATAGATTTGGATATTGATGACTTAACTAATATCCTCATTTTGATATTTTTATAATAAGTGATGATTGATTAGATATTTCAAAATATTCACAAAAGAATATTTAAAGATAAGTTCCTACTATTTTATAGTGGGAGGAAAGAAGAAGAGATGGAATATTATTTTCTAGTATTCTTTTAGGAATATTTTGATTATATGGGTTAAAAATTTTGTATATTTGTATAAATAAAGAAACTTAACATGATAGATTTCGTACAGGATGATGGGGGAGGGAGGTTAGGCATAATGTAGTAGAAGTTTTTTGAAATATACATGAAGTAGAGAAAATCGAGGAGTGAGTAAGTATGAAATTCATTCCGAAAGTCTATTTTATTAATAAACAATTTACACAAATTTTTTATGCACAATTTCTATCAGGTCTTGCAGATAAAATTATCCTTTTTATTTTACCGCTTTGGATTTTAGAAGTAACAAGATCATCCATCTTCGTATCCATCTTAAGCGCTAGCAGTACAATTGCTATCGTGGTTCTTTCCCCGTTTATGGGGACTTTTGTGGATAGATTATATAAAAAAAATTTAATGCTTGTCGCAAACAGTATACGATGTATGCTATTGATCTTACTTGCCGTTATTACTCTTTTGGGCTATTTTGAATTTTTGTATATTCTCCTTATTTTTATTGTCTATTCATTTGGTAGTACGTTACATTCCCCAGCAGCCAATGTTGCACTTACAATTATTGTCAACGAGGATGAGTTACAGGATGCTGTAGCTATTAGACAAACATCGAATCAGTTGGAAGGCATTTTAGCGCCAGTGTTAGGTGGGCTGTTATTTAGTGTGTTTAGTCCTGGAAACTTCTTTCTTATTAATGGGTTGTGCTTCGTTCTTTCTCTTCTTATATTGTTGACTTCAAACATAACAGAACAGCATAAAGCTAAAGCGAAACAATCTTTTCTTGTAGACTTAAAGGAAGGAATGTCTATTCTTTTTCAAGAAAGGATATTAAAAACCTTTCTGTTTAGTGCTGCTATTATCAATATTTTAGGTGCAGCAATTATGTTAACACTTCGCGTGATCGTTATTAATATGGAAGTAAGCTCATTATGGTGGAGCCTTATTTTTGTTGGCTCACCTGTTGGGGTAATCATTGGGGCTTTTATGTCAATGAAATTGAAAGTACAATCCAACATATTTATTTACGGGTTTATATGTTGTGCGGTTATGGGGTTTTTTAATATATTGATGAGTCTAGCTAATACACCACTCGTGCTAACGATTTTTTACTTTTTATCGGGTATAGCGTTTGGTATGGGCAATACTTATTTTGGCACAATGTATAGAAGAAAAATTCCCGTTGAAAAGCAAGGAAGATTTTTTGGATTTTTGAGTGCTGCCTTATTAATATCCATTCCTGTCGGACAAGTCTTGACAGGTGTGTTGTTAGATGCTTTAAATCCAAACCATATTATGGGGATCTTAGGCTTGCTAACTGTCGTTACTGCATTAGTCTCATTAAAAGTATTAAGTGGGGAACAAAAGAAAAATATCGAATATTCGAATTGATTGAGTGAAAATATACGCTTTGCAAGCCCCTTTCTTTAAAGAGGTTTGCAAAGTTTTTATTAATGGACAACAAAAAAACGCTAATTGTACAATAAAGGTAGATTTGGTACGTTACTCGATTTTGAAATAGGGGAGAGTGGTTTTAAGAATAGTTTGATTTTATTCAAATTAGCTTCCTCTCCCAGTACCGATTAACCAAAGTGTTGAAGTTGTTATTTCCATATTTACCTCATCGATCAATGTGATTACCCCCTTGTTAACTACATCATTGCATACATTTCAATCATTTTAGAAAAATATTCATAAAAGAATATTTTGTAAGGAGTGAATGGTAACGTGAAAGGTTATGGTGAGATTATAAAACAAATAAGGATTAGCAAAGGGTATACGCAAAAACATGTGGCAGCTCATTTTTTAACACAGGGTGCGTATTCAAAGTTTGAGAATAATAATACGGACATCAACTTTTCAACGATGCATGGGATAATAAATCAACTAGGTATTACATTTGAGGAATTTTTTTATATTCAAAATGGCTATCAATATAGTAAACGTGATGATATAATCATACAATTTTTTCGTATACCCTATAACAATGAAATAGTACTTAGTAGACTGAAAGAAAAATGTAGACTTTATTTAAAAGAAGCTAAGGAAGATCAACAGATTATTCATATTTCTACTATTTTAGATGGATTAATCATTCTAGCTAAAGCAGGTGATTTAGAGCAAGCGAGGACTATTGTTGAACCAGTTTGGCAAGACTTATCTAAATATAACCAACTTTTTGTAGCGGATTTATATATGTTGAATGCCATTCTATTTTTATTCCCTTTACCAACAGTTCTTCAAATCAAACAATTTGCTTTACGGCATATTGCTTTATATAAAAACTTTCGTCATGTTTCACGTTTAAAAATTAATATTTCGATGAATATTACTTTGCTATTAATACAAGATAAAAAATATTCAAAAGCACAAAAAGAAATTTCAAACGCGATATCTTTATGCAAAAAAGAAAATGATTTCATCTTATTGGGAATTTGTTATGTTAGAAAGGGAATCTGTCTTAATCATCTCGGACAAGCAGGTGGAAAATGGATACGAAAGGGGAAAAATATTTTGATAGCGCTTGAACAATTCATGTTATTACAGTTGGTAGAACAGGAAATAAAGCAATACTAAACTAAGTACATCATTGCATTTCATTAGGACCACTTGCATAATAAGGCTTAAGAAGGACTGTCAATGTTGTAAACTGTGATCTAATCTTGATTAAGATATGGCTATGGTAGTCATACTTAAATACAGCTGACTCATCGGAAAAAGAAAGGGTGGTACTTCTATGACGGAATGGCCCAAAGGCGTCGCTAAGCCAGCTATTCGAGCATTAAATGCTGCTGGCTATACACAATTGCAACAATTAAAAGAGGTCGACTTAGCGACATTAAAAAATCTACATGGAATAGGCCCCAAAGCACTCGCAGCAATAGAAGCGGCATTAAAAGAAAGTAGGTAATGGATTGAATAAACTCACATTATTTTTAATAGCAATGGTCGTCTATTATATCCTTGTTATTTTTATTGTAAGTAAGCTATTTATGTTTCCAATTATAAAAGGAATGATGCTCGTTTTCTTTATTGGGGCAGGCTTTATATACTCAAGAAGGATGCGCAAGAAGTTACAGTAGGTTTAATTCTTATAAAGAGGTTGAGGTAAGTACATAGGTATGTTTTGTATTCACAATTTCAATTCAATCAATAGGCTGGAAACGTAATTTATCCCATGTCTAAATATTGTAAGATGGCATGTGAAAACAAGAAAGCAGTCGATTGAGAAGGTAAAGAACCTTTAATTGACTGTTTTTTTATGCGTTTCGTGTTTTCTAAGTTCACATGTTATGGGTTTGAAAAATTTTGATTTTGTAGGGAAGTTATGTATTGGATTTAAGAAAATATGCGGTAGGAGAACAGTAGTTTTTATTTCAATTGTTCTAGACTTACGATGAATTTAGTTAGAGGTGGATAAAATGAAATATTTAATCGCTTTATATGTAATGATGATGCTTATTGTTTTTGTAAATTTGATCAGTGAATTTATGTTAGGTGGTCGTTATTCAGCCATTGCTAGTTGGATTATTTGTATGTTGTTCTTTTTCGGAACTATCTTTTTTGCAAATGCTAGATACTATTTAAGTAAGAATGGTAAGTAGTAATTCGTTGCTGTTTTTTTAGATACCATACGTAAGGAACAGGAGGGATTTTATGACTAAGACGGTTACAGTAGACTTTCTTTATAAAAATGAATTGTTTAATCAGCTACAATTGTGGATGATTATACCGCCCGCAATTCAATCTGTTTACGAGATGAGTACAATACCCGTTCAAGTGACAGAGATTCCAACAGGTGAGCAATTAGCCTACTATATATTAAACAAAAATGAATACTTACATTTAGATTATGAAGTAGAACTATACAGTACAAAGAATGAAAAGAAAACATTAACAGAAGAAGAAAGGGATTTTTATTTAAGAAATACGATGCTATCACCAATCAATAAAGAAATGACAAAGTTAGCGCAAGAAATTACATTTCAACAGGAAAATGCTAAAGAAAAGGCACGCGCTATTTTTCATTACATAGTAAAAAATTACCGCTATGTCTACCCACCAAGCTGCAGAGGGGTCAAGTCATTTCTCGAACTTAAAGAAGGGGATTGTGGCGAGTTTTCATTTCTCTTTACAGCATTGTGCAGAGCATTGAACATTCCAGCAAGAACGGTAGTAGGAAGCTGGGCATACGGCGAAATGAACGCACATGTATGGAATGAGTTTTTTATAGAAGGGAAAGGATGGATTCCAGTAGATACCAGTATGGCATATATGCAAAAGAAACGACCTTGGTCATTTTTGGGGAGTTCTATTAAAACAATCTATTGGAAAAAGTATTTTGGTAAAACAGAAGGGCAACGTGTTGTTTTTTCGAAAGATGCTGAAATTAAGTTATTACCAGAATATAAGGATGATGAAGAAGCTATTATTGCAGCTCCGATGAATATTAATGGTGAAAATTTTGGTTGGGGACAACAATCACTGAACGGTTGTGCGCCTTATTTACAGCCGATTTACATAAAATTCGAATTAAATGAATCTCACTCCACACTATCGGTAGTACAAGTTATGGGAACTTGGACAATACAAGAACATGGTTTCAAGCAACTTTTAGCAGTTCTTAAAAAGCCGTCCTTGATTATCGCGATTGTAGCAATGCTATTAAATTTTATCGTTCAAAATTTTTACCTAGAGGTAACTTTTAAATTGTCGTTTATTCTATTTTTACTCTGTTTCATATTAAGAATGGAACGCATGATTATTTTTAGTATTATGTTATTATTTATGAGTTTATCTCTTTTCTCAACTTTAGATGGTAGATGATTTTAGTATAAAAAATGTGGTTGATACTGTAAATGTGTCGCAACTTTAAATGAAAACTTTTCGAAGGAAGGGATACGATTGATTTCAGTTTTAGTTGTGGATGATCATCCAATTGTTTTAAAAGGGTTAAAAACGTTGTCACTGGAGATAGAAGATTTAAATATTGAAATCGAGAAGAATCCTCATAAGGTTCTTGATAGAATGCAAGAGGAAGAATTCCATGTATATTTAATTGATGCTTGTATTGCCACTAATAACAATCTAGAACTTACGACAGAAATTAAAGCAAAACAGGAACAAGCAATTATTATTTTATATACGACTGATGGTGTTTGTTCGTATTATCCCTTATTAGTTGAGAAAAAAGTGGAGGGCATTCTTGTAAAAACCGCTCCTTTTGATCAAATCATCTCGACAATTCGTTTAAGCATTCAAGAGAAGATTGTGATTCCAACCGATTTTTTAGATTATATAAATGAGAAAATAAACGATCGATATGCTAATTTAAAGTTAACACATCGAGAACTAAAATTGTTGCAGATGTTAATGAACGGCTACCCAAATAAGAAAATTGCAGCAATATGCAATGTTTCTGTGCGTACGGTAGAACGCCATTTATCACAGCTTTTTAGCCTATTAGGTGTGTCTACACGATTAGAAGCGGTTGAGGTTGCAAAAGAAAAACAATTGCTTAATGAAATGAAAGATAATTGATGATAAAAAGTGTCGAGGGAAATCGGCACTTTTTTTTAGTTTTTTCAATTGCACGTAATCACTTGCCATTAGCAATTACTAGAAGCGAAAAAACTCGAAATTGGAGTATTTAGAAGACTGTTAAGAAAGGAAATTTAATCGTGACCGACAGAAATTATGACGGTACCGACAAAAATATTGTCGGTTGAAATGTCGGTTGGTGAGGAGGTATTATTAAATTAACTCGAGTGGAAGTGTGCTATAGCAGGTAATATTATAAGAAAATTAAAAATCTTGTTTGCCACGGAAATTGATACACAGATAGCAATTGTTGGAATCAATACAAATAGTTATATTTTATTATGTATTAAATTTAAAAAAGTAAAGGGGAAATGTATATGATTAAAAATACTTTAGTTGTTAAAATAGTTGTAGTTTTAAGTTTGGTGTTTTCAATTATTTTCGCTTCTTCTTTGGGATCATATAGAGATATTAAAGCAAGTGCAAAAATGCAAGAAAGACAAGATTTACTGCAAGATTTATTGATTAAATCTGAAGAATTCAATAAAAAATTTGGTGATGCAAGTGAGTTAGTAACAAAAGAATTTGAGGAAAACACAAAAAAACTAATTTTTAATGATGATATTAGCTTAATTACAAATGGTGAATTATCTTTCTCTAATCTAGATGTTAAAACTAGTGACGAAAACAATGTGGTTTATCTCCCAATTGAGTATGAAAATGTAAATAGGGAGCTGAATAAATCTTTCCTTTCAATTATCTTTGATAAGACTGGTAATCTAGAATATTATGTTGAAACTAAAATTGTTGGTAATGATGTTAATTATTCAGCTGAGGTTGAGGTATATAATAACGGGATATTAGCAAAAAAAGAATATTTACAATTTGATAAAGAGGATTTTGATTCTACACTTTTAACTGAGGAGTCAATCTCTCAAAATAAAACTTTATTTATTAAACCCATAAAAGTAAGTGCTGGTTTTTGGAGTGAATTTAACGATTGTTTAGCGAGTAAAGGTATTGCTGCTTGGGCAATAACAGCTTTATCGGTTGCATGTGGATTAGCATGTATAGGTACAGCTGGTGCTGGGTGTATCCCTTGCTTGTTAGGAGCTGGCTTAGCTACTGAAGGAGTAGTAGCTTATTGTGCTTTTAAAGTCAGAGCAAATTCATAAAAAACTTTCCATAAAGAGGTGTTATTCTAATATGATTAAAAATATTTTTTCATTGATTTTAATGATTTGTGGGCTTTTAGTGGGTTTAACTTTACTTGATTTTATTCACCTACCTTTGTTCTTTCCTTATGCAGGAATAATTATTAGTACAACTGTTATATTAATCATTCTCTTCAAAAATAGAAGGAATTTAGCGGATAATTAATAATAGAATTTAAAAAAGCAACTTCTTATTGTCATGCTCCCCATTAGGTAGACAGATTAAAAATATGTTTATCAAATGAGGAGCTTTTTATGTCTAGAATGAAATTTACAACAAAGATAAAATTGGGATCCATTGTCTAGAGAAAGTGTCACATACAGTAAAAAAACACTATTATATATTCCGAGAATTTTAACGGAAGGTATATTAAATGGATGGGTAATGGTATTTAAGAACATACTTGTCAATGCAATAAACGCTGTTAAAGATGCTATTCCAGCTGAACTTATATGAACAAAATATAAGTAGTAAAAACCCATGATGCCTGAAAAGAAGGATTTGAGCAAGTTAGCCAAAAACTAGTATTTTGAATTTGCACTTTAAAACTATAATTTAAAAAATCGCCTCTTATTCATTAATGTCATAAATCAAGATATCAAATAATTTTTCGTTAGTATATAGCAGTATTGCCCATTGTCCTTTCTCTGCTATTTGAACGTGCGATGGGGCGTGGGCATCTGCACCATTATTTGGTCCTCCAAGTTCAATTGTCCAGCCAGCCGTTAGTATCGGATAGATCGCTCCTGTTTCTTTATGATAGCCCACTACCGTTAACGCTGTAGGATTTTCAATGCCCCAAAGATGCCACATCCATTTTTGAACATTCAAGCTTGGCGCGTCTGCACCAATAGCACCTGACTTATTTTTATTTCCAAGAATATTGTTATTGAATGTCATCGCTTTTTTATGCCAATCAATCTTTTCAAAATCACTTGCTTGAACAAAATTAGGAATGCCCTCGGGTAGCACTAACTTTTTATGCGTTTCGTTTGATGTACAAGCTGCTAAAAAAATAAACTTAAAAAGACGAACACAATCGGTAATTTCCTATTCATATTAATGTTAACCCCCTTTTATGAACTAGACGAAAAATAATTACAATAGTTTCTTTTTATACCTGTAAATGTAAAAATTAGTGCGGGTGCTGTAAAAAAATACTACAACCGACAGAAATTTTGTCGGTTGAAATGTCGGTCATAGGCAAGATAAAATTAAGTTAACAGATTATTGAAAGGAGAATTTATATGCCCTAAAAATAAGATATTTTTATTGTCTATTTGCCTACTTTTCTCAATAGTAGGCATTGGAGGTCAAATAGTATTGGGTAAAGAAAGCAATGCTGTAAGCAGTGGTGAGAGTGACCTTGAATTTGCTGTAGCGAAGGTGTTACGTGAAATGCCTGATATCGCACATAAACTGCAAGCAACAACGAAACAACGTGATGTAAACTTAGCTTCAGTAGAAAAATCGTTGGATAACAAAAAAACAGAGTTTCGATTAAAAGTTCATAATGAAATGAGTCATTTGAAACATGACAATGCTTATTTGGAAAAAGTCGCTGTAGAGGAAACAGAAAGGTATATAGATGCGATACGAATTGCGAAAGCGATTTATGGTGTAAGTATTTCCCAAGAGGAAGTGAATCAATATATTGCTACAAATGTTGCGGATATCGTGTTGCCCGAAAAGGAACGCTACGCAAAGGCACTGGGGATATCTCTTTATAAATTAGATTATAGCTTTGATCGAGATTTTTATGTAATGGACACATTATGGGATAAGCTAATGCCTGTTTTAATGGCGCGTTACCCTCAAGAAGATGGGGAAGATAGTAATTTATATCTGGACAGAATAAAAGACGAATTTTATAGCCATTCATTAACAAGATAACAACTATATGATAACAGCAGTATCAAAATATATTCGCTGAGCTAATAAGGAGGAGTTTTCATGAATAAGAAGAGAGCTTTATCAGTATTAGGAGTATCTGTAATGATGTTTTTGGGGGCAACAGGCGTAAGTGCATATAATGCTAAATTTAGTTTTGATATGAATACAGGTCTTTGGCATGCAAAGGTATATTCTGCACCAGCATATAAATATACAAAAGATGAAGATCCATATCTAAAAGTGGACTATATCGAATCAAAGGTAAGGACGAAATTTATGGTAGTAAATTCCAATGGTGATGCTAGAAGTTCAACTTTGACAACTCGTAGTGCTACTTCTAGTTTATTGATGAATCAAGGTATGGCTCAAAATCATCAATATGGAATGAGCGCTCAAACCGATGATGGGAATTGGTATAACAGGTACAATGTTACAGGGGCTTGGAATCCTGATTCTTATTAAAATTTAAATCGAAAAAAGTTTTCCTCTATATTTTATGGAGGAAAACCTTTTGATGAATATTTTTAAGACTAGTGGTGATGATTATGCTGAGGAGAGAATTATTACGTGCAATTTTTAATAAAAGAATGGGTTTAGTTATTATAGTCATGTTTATTTTACACTATTTGTCTTCTTATAGTGCTTTATTAAGTATTTCTTTTTTTATTGATCGGGAGGCAGATGACTTAAAACCTGAAAATTTAGAATATCTTCTTAGAGTCGGTGGAAATACATATCATATTTGGCTGGATGCTTTCCATTATACACAAATAGTATTTGTATTAGCCGCTATCTATCCTTACGCAGCATCGTTTGTAGCTGAGAAAAAAGGTCATTTTCATTATTTTTCTATAATCCGTATAGGTCATTTAAAATATCGTATTTTTAAATTATTTGCCAATGGTATTGCCGGTGGTTTGGCTTTATGTATACCGAATGCACTATTTTTTTTAGGGATGAGTGTCTTTTTTGAAAATAAAATGCTCTATCCGTTTGAATTTCAGCCAGACGGTTTAATGGGCGATCTATTTGTTTCGAACCCTTTGTTTTATATCCTATTTGTTATAGCCATTCATTTTGCCTTAGGATTTTCAATAGCTATTTTTGCTATGGGGATCACAAGTTTCTTTTCAAAAATTGTCTATGTTTATGCCATTACATTTGCACTTTATTTAACGTTCGATATTTTTATTTCTAATTTAGATGGGCTACGAAAATTTGCATTAACTAAAATTTATTACGTTAAGTCGAGTATCGATTTACATGGAAGTGATGTTGTTATAGTAAATTTACTATTAATTGTAACGGGTTTAGTAGCATGTTATTTGAATCATAAATGGGAGTTGAAAAATGGAATCTAATTTCTCCAAAATTACTTGTAAAAGAATTTTAAAGAGTAGAAAGTTTCTATGTATGTTAATTTATTTACTCATTCTTCCTCTCATAGTCTTGCTGATGAATGACTGGTCAGTTGATAGTAACAATTGGAATGGTCTATTTTTTATCTTTGGCAATAGGTATCTCTATTTTTTATTAATTGTGCCTGTGTTTCTTATTTTTCTATATGATCTTGCGAATGAAGGAAACCTACGTTATTGTGCGGGGAGGTTACTTACAAAAGCTACGATAATAAAAGTTCAAATTAAAACAATGATTTTATATGGCTTCTTTCTAACTATCTATGTTTTTGTCGTTGTTATTATAGAAGCTATTTTAATTCTTGGGGGAACATTTGCATGGAGCAACGAAACCACATTCGGGCTTGATCCTTATACGTTTTTTCCTTTGGAATTGTCACCGATGCTTATAAGTAGCTTTTTTGCGATAAAGTTTTTTATGACAATCATTTTTCTAGGAAGTTTTTATTTGTATTGGCAAAGTATAACGAAAAGGCAGTCCAGTAGGTTAGGCATAAGCATCATGTTCTTTCTCCTGCTTTTTAATGCTATTGTAAATTTTTACCACATCCCTTTTTTGAATATTTTGGATTTAAGTTTTGTAAGTATCTATTATTTGAACCCGCAAGATAATTCGATTTTGTTCCAGCTGTTCAGCTCACAGGCTCCGCTAAGTCTATTAAGTATTGGTCTTCTATTTCTTGCATTGCGTCTATCTAAGGGGGTGAATTTATAACGAATGTTTTTCCGTGTGTTGTCGATTATACGATACAATATTCGTTTTATCTCTAAACGAGTATTCCTTTTCTTAGGCTGGATAACAGCAACCTTGATTTTCCATACTTTATATAACCAGGGGTATACTAACTATTCGGCGATAGATGTTTATTTAGTATGTATAGGGATGATACAAATGGAGAAGCTACATGTTATACAAATCCTTATTCTATTGCTTCCCTACTTTGGAATTGCCATGATAGTAGATGTATATATAGCGCATATGATGGGGAAGCAAGCTATATTTAGTATGCTAAGAATAGAAAAACGATACCTATTTATTGTTTCCCATGTTGTATCCCTCGCTTTTGTACTATGGTTGGTGTTATTTGTCTATCAAATCATATTATGGATTAGTTCGTTTACACTGTATGATCGTTCTATGCCGTTTACTGAAGCACTGTTCTCAGGTATAGAAATCCCCAAAGAGAACATGTTTCTAAGGCTAGTACTTCCTGCATTTGTTGGACAATTTATCGGTACTTTTTGTGTTGCATGTGTGCAACTTGCGGTATCAATTAAATTTAACCGACTAAGTAGTGGGTTTATTTTTGTAGTTATCCTCTATTTTTTACAATTAGTTTTCCCGATAATAATAGGGCAGCATACATTTGTTGCAAATATACTAGTAGATTACGTAACTTACATACGCTTTCTGATAACACAGTTGCTGGTAATAGGGGGAAGCGTGATTTACCTCTCCATTTCTAGTAAAAAAAATATGTTAATTTTTTCGGAAAGGGGTTAAATGATGCAACAGTTTATTGTAGAAGTAAAAAATATCTCAAAAACTTTTAAAAAGCAGTGCATTTTCCATGCTGTATCTTTTTCATTAGAAAAGGGGAAGGCGTATGGTTTTATCGGTCACAATGGTTGCGGTAAATCGATTTTATTTAAAATACTGTGTGGTTTTCTTTCCCCTGATAGTGGTGAAATAAAAGTATTTGGACAAACGCTCGGAAAAGAAATCGATTTTCCCAAAAATACAGGCATTATGATAGAGACGCCTCATTTTCTTGAAGACTATTCTGGTTTAAAAAATTTACGCTACTTAGCTGCAATTCAAAATAAAATAAATGATGCAACAATTAAATCTACACTTGAAAAAGTAGGGCTAAATCCTGAAAGTAGACAACCTGTAAAAAAGTACTCTTTAGGTATGAAACAAAAATTAGGAATTGCTCAGGCTATTATGGAGGACCCTGATTTATTAATCCTTGACGAGCCATTTAACGGATTAGATAAAACGAGTGTTCGAGAGATTCGTACATTATTACTTGAACTAAAGAATAAAGGTGTGACGATTCTTCTAACGAGCCATATGTCAAAAGATATTGAATTGATATGCGATGAGGTTTTTGAATTTAATGATAAAAAGTTAGAACAACTTGATATCAATGAATTGGGCCATGGAGGTGAACATCCTTGATTTCACCAAAGTTTCAAGTGCTCATTAAGCTGGAAATGAAGGCTACCGACAGAAATTTTGTCGGTTGAAATGTCGGTTATAGGCGAGATACTATGAAAGTAAATATAAAAGCATACTAGAAAGGGGTTAATCTATATGATTAAAAACATTTTATCAGTAGTTTGATTTGTGGACTCGCAGTTGGTTTAACTTTACTAAATATTATTAATGTACATCTGTTTATTCCATACGCGGGTATTATGGTTAGTACGACAATGATGTTACAAATTATTTTAAAAAATAGGACTACATTAGTTAAGTAACCCTTATATAATACTTCCTTTGATTTCATAGTTTTAACTATAGTAGTTTCGATTAATTTATTGAACAAAGGTGGAATAAATTTGAATAAACAAGCTCTTAATAACATTCCGCTTGCTAAATTATTAGATTTAAAGATTGATTTCGCTTTTAAACAACTCTTTGGTAGTGAACGAAATAAGCACTTAACAATTGTGTTTTTAAATGCTATTTTGCAAAGTAGTAGCAGAGAGCCAATAAAAGACGTGACTTTTATCAATCAAGAAGTAGGTGGCGAGTATAAAGATAATAAACAATCTCGTTTTGATATTGTTGTGAAAACGCAAAATGCAGAATTGATTAATATTGAAATACAATTAGCCAATAAAAAAGACATGCTTAAGCGTACATTATTTTATTGGTCAAGATTGTACAACCTACAGTTACAAAAGGGCAAAGGGTATCATACACTGAACCCTACCATTACAATTAATATTTGTAATTTTACATTGTTTCACGAGATAGCCCATTATCATAGCATGTATCATTTGTATGAAGATAAGACTTTACAGCGTGTACCAAAATCAGATGATGTGTTAGAAATTCATTTTATTGAAATGGATAAATTTTTAAAGGCTTGGACAAATGAAGAACATCAATCATTCAAAAATATTTTAGAGAGGTGGTTACTGATGTTTGGTATGATAGATGACGGTAAAAAGATTGTTCGTGAGGATATCTATAAAGCATTGGAGGAAATAGCGATGACAGATGAAAACATACGTAAAGCATTTCAAGCATGGGAAGAAATCAGTCAAGATCCTGAAAATATTATCGCTTACCAATCACGCGTCAAGTATATGCTAGATGAAGAGGCTAAAATCGAAGATGCAAAATACTATGCGGAACAAGAAGGAATAGAAAAAGGAATAGAAAAAGGAATAGAAAAAGGAATTAAACAAGGTATAGAAGGTATCGCGAAAAAAATGATTTTAAAAGGAAATAGCAATGAAGAGATTATGGAGTTAACAAACTTAAAATTAGAAGAGGTTCAATCGATTCGGCAAGAGGTCGAATGAAAAATAAAATAGTGAATATCAAATAAAAAGCATTCAGGAAACATAAAGGTTCCATGAATGCTTTTTAGCGTTTACTGAATTTTTTATCAAACTTATTTAAACGCCCATTTTTCTACGAGTATTACTTGTTTTTTTCGTCTGCTGGCTTTTCATTTTCTTTGTTGAAGTATCGCCATTCATTTTACCTTTAGTAGTAGCGTTTTTATTCTTTTTGTTTTCAAGCTGTTGCTTCACGGCTTCTTGCAGACTCATTTTCTTTTTTGGTGCTTCCGTCTGATTATTTTCTGTCATAGGAGATTCCCCTTTTTGAATAAGATTGTTAATAGTTAGTTCCAGTATAATCTATTTTCCGTAATTTGTGAAACCCAGTACAAAAAACGGAAAATTTGGTGGGGGAGCGTTAAGTACTGCTTCTTTCTATTTCTAGAATAAAAACAAACCTTTGTTATTTTCAAATAAATGTTTATAAAATGCATATTTTTGCTTTATTTTTCTCATTCTAATATATACAAGCGCATTGAAAGGATGTGGGAATATTTTGTACAGCAGAAAACAATTTATCTGGGCATATTGTATCTCTAGTTTTACTTCGATTATTGGCACAATAGGCATTTTTCTAATATTAGATTATTATCACTATACAGCGGAATTTGGATTATTTTATAAACTGTTACTTGCATTTATTAGTGGAGGTCTTATTGCTTTTGCATTAGGGCTGATATTAATGAATTTATATTTTGAAAGTATCTTCTCCCACAATAAAAAGAAAATGAATGATGTAATATAAATAGTAAAAGTCGATTGGTCCAAAATTTTAGGATGCAATCGACTTTGATAAGTGATGTTGAAATGGGTCTATTTCAAGATATAAAAGCTAGTGATTAGATTATGGTAGCTGTTTACATATATTATGTCAAAAAATATCGAGTTCGACCTCTTCCTAAACAATGTAAGTTAATTCAATCTTTGCAACTTTCAATAAAGTGCATGAGATTTGAATTTTTTATAAGTTGAAAATATGAATTTTACTTACTTTTAGACGGGTAATTTAAAATAAAAATTACACTCCCTGCAAATGCTGCAAAAATGATTGAATTTACTAGCCCTGACATACTGAAATCATTAGTATCCACAATTATCATGATGAAAATACTTATTGAGAAAAATAATGATGCTATTACTAATCTGTTTTTTAATATATTTTTAATTTTTTTCATATTAAACACCTTCACTAATTAGCTAAGTACGCTGTCTAATTATTCACAGTTACTTTTTCCGGGGAATTTCTTATCCATTTCTTCTGCACATTTGGATTGAATAAACCCTATTGTTACAACAGCCCCTGCAATATTCGATCTTATCCCAAGCTTTAGTATATGTGAAGCAGCTAATTTGAACTTTTTATCAAATATTAAATTCGCTAAGGTGCTAAGTGAAGAAACTAAACCAAAATGTTCTTTTAATCCTTTGGAAAGACAGCTGTTATGTGCCGCTCTATATTCTGCGGTTGGTCTCAATAAATGCCATCCACAAGCAACAGCTCTAGTTTCAATCTTAGAATGGATAGAAACATCTGCTTGTTTAATATCTACAAATAAATTTTTATTTTCAAATGCTTGTATAATCTCTTCATAACCGTCATATTTTTTTAAATTCTTTACAAATATTTCTTTATCATATCCCCAAAAATATCCGTTGTTGTCAGTAATAATTCCTTTTTCATAAATTAATTCTAAAGATTCTTCAATCAAAGCGAGAACCTCTTCGTCATCGGGGTATTCGTTCGCAACCGTATTTTCTGTAAATACACCAAGTATAGAAAACGTTACAATAACAACGACCATAGTTCCTTTAAATAAAGTATATAGACTATTTTTTATCATAATATCACTCCTGTTTAATGTATTTAATGAAAACTATTTGCTGTTAAATGGGTACTTTAAAATAAAAAATATCCCAGTAGCTATTGCAGCAAAAAGAGTATATGCTAGTAAATCTTGTAGATTTAAATCATCAAAATCCTGAAATAACTTAACGGAAAAAGCGATAAAGAAAAAACCAGATGCTATTATTACTTTGTCTTTTTTTGACGAATTTTTAATAGAAAACACCTCCTAGTTGTTAGGAGAAGAGGCAGGTTATACGTATTTAGTAAAAGTTCTAATCAAATCCAAAAGGAAATCTTATATCTAATAGTGTAACTATGCATGTTAAGAAAAGAGCCCATACCATAGTCGTGAATAACCTTCTTGTATAGGAGGATTTTGGTGTTTCTTTGTAAGGCGAACCCCTTACAAATGAAGGTATAAATATTATTAAAGTAAAATATAAAAAATAAGCGAGTGATTGATAATACCACATAATACTTCACCAACTTTCCTTGAAGTACGAAATGGTTGATAACTTGAATTGTACTTTTTGCACGAGAATGTTACTAATTAAAATTCTTACATGCCAAATACCTAGTTTCATAGTAGAAGGGTCAATTCGTAAATGAGGATTTGCCTGAACTTTAGTTGCGCCTTTTTCGAATCGTAAAAGGTTGTCCATTATATAGTACGTTTCTTCAGGACTAATCCATCAATTGTGATAATATGCGCTGTTGTTTGCGCCATTTTATTGAAATGCAATGTGATTGACAATGAAATAAAAACATCATTTACAAATACTGTAGGTGTAATATTGACACCATCTATTTTTTGATTGTTTATAGTAACACTTGCTGTCATATTAACTTGTTGTGTTTTTTGCTTTTCTGTATAAACAGAATAAATCATTTGTCCATCTTGGTGAATTATTGGATTGCTCGGATCTAAGAAGTAGTTATCCTTTGTTTGAAAGAAATATAATGTATTATAAGGAAACTTTTCAAGCATTACTTCCCAATATTCTTTTACTGCATTATAAAAGCATTGTTGAGTCAATAACTCATCATGTATTTTGTAGCAAATATCCAAATGTTTTATATTTTCAGAAAAATTAAGTTTGAAAGTAGCGATTATTTCCACCATCCTCTTTCTTGCCCTAAACGATAGCCAAAGTTTACGCCAAGTGTTACGCCTAAGCCAATATCAGTTGTTTTTACGGCTGTTGAAACAACAGTTTTAGCAACATTTTTAACGGGTATTTTTGTGTTATATATTATTTATATGTTTATATACCTTATTCTGGGTGTCAGTATAAATACCTTTCCCTATACCAGCACCTGCTCCTGTTATTACGCTAGTTCCTATCGCAGCAGGCCAAATCTGATTTTTAGCCGTTTTTTTAGCAGCATTTACAATACTTGATCCCCAACTCGACATAAGTCGTCCTCCTTCGTCGTTTATTTACGGAAATTTTATCATTGAGAATCATTCTCGGTCAATGGTTTTATGGGGAAATTTTATTATTTTTTTGCTAATAGTTGATAAGGAAAAAGGGGCGCTAAAATCAGTAATTTGGCACTGTGTTATTATAAGAAAAAGCTAGTGCACAAAGGTGATTGTGCAGCTAGCTTTTTGCTTTATGTTGAAGTAATAGCCCGCGAATAATGCCGGCGATAAAGATAACGAATAACAAAGCAAGAAATGCATATGCATGCCATTGTTGTAAAATACGATTATGTCCCATTGCCACTGTTAAATCATTAAAAAGTGAATATGTAAAATATAACAAAATACTGTTTTTAATAATACAAAAAGTAATCATACCATTTTGTCGCTCCAGATGAGAAAGGGATGGCTTGTGTTTTCGTACTACTGGATAAGCAGCCTTTATTTCTAAGTAATGCAAAAGTAAAAATAGCAGTAATGCAACAAAAGGTAAATAAAAAATGGCGATTTTAGGACCAAACTGTGCATGGTCAGTCGTAAAGCTTTGTAAAACAGGAATGGATGAGGGGAGCTTACGATATTGAATTAACGTTGCAGTAATGCCAGCAGTAAAAATGGTTGCTACAACTATCGTTAGTTGTTTACATAGCCTCGGCATGGGTGTTTTTTGTTGTGCATGCATGAGATCACCTCAATATGTTCATCTTTCAAAATAGGATTCTGTTATACTGTAACATAAGATTAACATCATTTGGATGTAGAAAGAAGGATTAGATGGAATACGTTTTATTTTTAGTAATCGGTATTGCAGGAAATCTAATTGGTACATTAGTCGGCGGTGGGGGTTTAATCACATTGCCAACGATGATGCTGATGGGCGTGCCGGTTCACTCAGCGATTGGGGCAAATAAAGTTTCCAATATGGTCAGTGCTTTTTCTAGCTTTTATACGATTTATAGAAGAAAGGAATTGTCATGGGCGGAAATGCGTTCCGTTTTGCTTGTATCTTTAATTGGGGGAACATTAGGTGGGCTTTTTGCTTCCTTTCTGAATGGTCAGACGTTAACACTAATTGCTATTATTTTATTAGGCTTTGCACTGATCATGTCCTTTATCGGTGGGGCTGATTTTGGTGAAGTGGACAGTTTTAAAATGAATTCAAAAACAGCTCCCATTTTGCTTGGGGTAGGATTTTATGATGGGTTATTTGGTCCAGGTAGTAGTACGTTAGCGTTATATACTTATGCCCATGAAAAACTTTCCTATATAAAAGCAGTAGGTTTGTCTCGTGTAGGCGTTTTTGCCATGTGTGCTGGGGCAGCTATTACGTATATTGCAACGGGAAAAATTGAATGGCCGCTAACAATTGTCTTAATGATAGGTTCCATTATTGGTGCACAAATAGGCATTATTCTTGCGAGAAAGGTAAAGGCAAATCAAGTAAAGATTTTGTTACGCGTTGTTACCATAGTGCTTATTTTACAACTAGTTTATGATTTCTTCCAACAGTTATAAGGAGGGTTTCCATGTTTGACATATCACCATTTCCAGCTTTTTCTTGGTCACTTTCACGCCATAAAACCTTAACGAGCTGCGCAAGAAAATATGGATATGAATATTATTTTGCTCATAATGGCTGGTTGAGCTATCAAGTTGAGCCCTTTCATCAGCATGTGTATCGCTTAAAAAAGTTGCAAGCGATGCCTATTTTATTTGGACAAATTGTTCACCGGCTAATTGAACAAACCATTATTGATTATTTGCAAACGAGGGCAGTGCCGTCAGTTGCGGAGCTTGTTAATCGTGCTCGTGGTCAATTAAATGCCGCCTTTATTGATTCGACCCGTCATGGAGACTTGTGGCGACATCAGCCTAATAAGTATTACATGATGCAGGAAATTTATTATGATGGTCAACTAAATGCTGAGTTGATTACAGACTATAAAAGTAGGTTGGAAGCAGTATTCACAAATTTTCTTCTAAGTGAGACGTTTATGCAAATAACTGCGCAAACAGGTTCATTACGGATTGGTGAGCCCGAACAGTTTCGCTCAATGAAAATTGAGGATACACAGGTTTTTGTTGTGATGGACTTTCATTATTACGATGATATGGACGATAAATGGATTATTATCGATTGGAAGACCGGAGGAAAATCCGATGATGATCGTCAGCAATTAGCGCTCTATGCCTATTACGTCCAACAAAAATACGGGGTAACGTTAGAGAAGATTGAGGTATACAATGAATATTTACTAACGGGGCAGCGAAAACAATATACATTTACATCATTTGATATGGACACTATTTTACATACATTTCGACGTAGTGTACTGGAAATGAAAAAGTTTCAAGCAGATATTCTGACAAACGAGCCAGTGGATATTGAAGATTTTGAGCAAACGACGGATGAATGGCGCTGTAAGGGCTGTAATTTTAAAGAATTATGTTATACCAAATGAGTGGAATTACGCAGTGAGTGACAACAAAAGTGGCCAATTAATAATCATGGCTAGCTTTATTATGCCTTGTGAAGTTTCGGTTATGAACTGATATTTACGACATATAAATAGGATTGCTACGTCTTGCAAAAGTTAACGTAACAATCCTAGTATCAATATTTCCATGGGGGGATGTTTAGTAATTGGCGTTCAAGAAAAGTTGTTTAACAATCGTGTTCCTAACATCTTGTACTTATCATTAGATACAGTCTAAATTATTTAAAATATCAGTCACTTTCGACTGCATGGTCTCATTCTCTATGACAGCGTGAATTAATGGTCGTTTTCCAATAAGTTCTATAATCATTTGATGCTTATTTTGTTGAGCGAAATGGACGATGTCACCAAATGAAGATTGATTATAATAAATATCCACATCATAGTATTTTCTTAATTCCCGAGCAATCACAAATAGTTTTGGATGAAATTCTACGTTGGTATTAGCTAACAATATTTTGGAAGGTAGCACGATATTTTTATCAATATAATCTAAGCTTTTCAATACGGATAACAGTCTTTCTAAACCAAAGGCTAAGCCAACGCCTGCTTCATTTGCATTGCCCACAGCTGAAACTAACTGATTGTATCGTCCACCTCCTAAAATTGCTCCGATTTCAGTATCGATTGCAACGCCCTCTAATATATAACCTGTATAATAATCTGCTCCTCTTGCTAATGTTAAATCTATTTTGATATTGGATTGAACATTTTTTGGCAAATAAGACATGATAAATTTCAAATCGGCTGCCGCCTTTGCTGCGGAAAGACAGTTATCAAAGAACTTTTCAATTTGATTGATTTGATCTTGTAAATCATCAAATTGCGTTAAAAGGTTAGTAAAACACTCAATTTCCATCAGTATTTGATTTGCCATATTTAAAGGAATATTATTTTCTAATAGTTTGTTTTTAACACCTTGTAATCCATCTTTAGACACTTTATCAGCATAGTCTAAAGCTCTTTGTAATCCGAGGTGCTCTTCTTTGCTCTGCAAACCAACTTTTAGTGCTAAAGCTTGTATAAGTAGTCGGTGGTTTATTTTTAAAACAAAGTTTTTTATGCCTAATATAGTAAGTAGTTCATGTGCCATTACTGTAATGTCGATTTCAGCTAATAAACTGTCAGCGCCAATTATATCAGCATCGCATTGGGTAAATTCTCTAAAATGGCTTTTTCCAGGCTCGTCATCTCTAAAAGAGGGACCAATTTGATATCTTTTGTAAGGTCTTGGTAAATCTGGATACATACTTGCTACTCTAGCCAGTGGAACGGTTAAATCATAGCGAGTAATTAAATCCTTGTCGTTTTTATCTTTTATATGAAAAAATAACTTTTCGCCTTCTCCGTGGTGTCCGTTAAATGTCTCTAAGTATTCTAAAATAGGTGTTTTATGTGGATTAAAACCATAGTTTTCATATACTTCTTTAATAATATCGATGATGTGTTCTCGATATCTCATATCAAGTCCTAAAACATCTTCGGTTCCTTCAGGAATGGATAGTTTCTGTTCACTTAGATTTAAAATCATCTTAGAATCTTCCTTTCGATGAGTAATTGAATTGAACTAAATTTTGTTTTGAAAATATATTAAAAAAGTTAATCCGATTAAGATAAATAAGCCTCCTAATAATTGAAGCGGTTGCAAAACTTCCTGTAAAAATAGTAAGCCGAAAATAGAAGTAAATATCGGTTCGACCATACTAATCATAGAAACATTTGTTGAATTAAGAATCTGTAGAGATTTAAATAACGTTATTTCGCCAATAATAGTTGAAATAACAACAATGCAGAATACATATATCCATGCATTTGAGGTAAAATTCCAATGTAGTTCATTTCTAATTAGGCCAATTAAAATTACACCTAGTGCAGCAAATAAGGTAACATACGTACTTGTTACGACTGGGGAGTTATTATCAGTGACTTTTTTTCCAAGAATCATATAAAGTGCGTAGACAATGGCTGCTAGTAACGCTAAAGCTACACCTTTCATATTTATACCTTGAAAAGAAACCCCTAATAAAAAAATCATGCTAATAAAGGTGAATAATAATGCGATGATTGATTGGATCTTTAATTTTTCTTTGTAGATAAAAAAAGAAAAAATTGATACAAATATAGGAAATGAAAATAATAATAAGACGGCCATCGATGATGTCAGATATTTTAATGATTCAAAATGCAAGACTGAAAGCAGTGTAAATAACACACCACCCAATAGAAAAAGTAACTTGAAATCCTTTTTTCCTATTTTAAACGTTGTTTTTTTCCATATTAGAAATATAAAAAATAATAAAGAGCTTATTGAAAATCTTAAAACGAGTAATGTATAAACGGACATACCAAAGCTATATGCTTTTATTGCGAAAATAGGCATTATGCCAAAGCACAAAGCTGAAATAATTGCATAAATAGTGCCCTTTTTTAAATCTCTCACAAGAACCTTCCTTCACGAATTTATGGAAAGATGAAAAAATAATAGCAATGTAAATTTTTGTTAATCGCTAGAATCTGTATATTTCATAAGTTTGCTGCAACAGCGATAGATATACCCTCGAGTTAATTTAATCCTATCATTACAAATTCCGACATTACAATGGTGGGATTCCGAAATTTTTGCTTTCGGAGACCGTCAAAATTTGTGCGGACACCGTAAACATTTATGAAAAAGTGATTGAGGAACGATAAAATTTAACGATTAGAAATGCTGGTATAGAGGCGCTTTTGATATACATTGGAGACAGTATTAAGCTTCTTGCTAACAGTTTTTACAAACATTTAATAGATAGGGCGAAATTGATAGAATATGGCAAATTAATGGCGCTGTTGAGCATTCATTTGGAACAGTTGTAGTAGGTGAGTTAATGAAATCTGTAGACAAAGAATGGAAAGGATTAATGTCCTTCCAAAAAAGGTAATGAGATTGGAGCGGAGGGCAGGGAAAAGCACCCAGCGTTAGCCGCAAGCAAACCGCGCGCAAGCAGAGGGTTGCGGCTTATGCTGTGTTGAGTGAAAAGCGTCCGCACGTAGCGGAAATCAACTGCAGTAGTTAAATTCTACGAGTGGGTGTACGCGCTAAGATAGCTATTACCCGTAAAGTTATTTGTGTAAAACAAAAAAACCAATAATCGCAATAAAGTTGAATAATACATTTACAAGCATATAGACAGGTCGTTGTTCTTTATATGTAACAACCATCGAAATGATAGCTGATACAACCGCTAAAGGAATAGTGACAAAAAAGATACCCCACAAGTAATAGCCATCTATGTATACCATAGCAGTCAGAACAGCAGTAATAATGGTCCATATCATGGTGTTTTTTGACATAATCTCTCCTCCTTATGCTTAAAAATACAAAAAAATAATAGCATAACAAGGCGATTATCGTAAACTAAGAGGCTAAGGTGATAGTGGCTACTAATGGAAAATCGGTGGGTTGAAGGATCCCACCGATAAAGTTTCCAGCTATTTAGTTCAATGCCATGAATTCGTTTAATTCTTCAACTGTTAATGGTTCTGTTTGACCAATCTCCGTATGCACATCAAAGACAGCCGAGTTTCGAATTGTTCCAGTTATTTCGCCGGATGTATTTTTTAGGACACTTGCTGCATTAAGGAACCAAAAGTAATGATCTTGTACTTTCTTTGGGAAATTTGCGCCAAACATGCCGTTGACAAAAATAGGTGCACGGAAATGCAGCGTCTCTTTTTTTAATGTACCAACAATTACAATTTTCTTCTTACTTCTTGGGGGTACTGTCACCTCAATTTTTGCAGTGGCTGTTTTAGATTCTGTTTCACTCTTTGATTCTCCTGTAGTCGTACTAAAAGAGAACTCCATGCCCGATTCAAAAATTCCTTCAATCGTAAATTTGGAGGAAAAATTTAACCCAGTTGTACTTTCAGAAGACCATGTTTGTTGACTTTGCCAGCTACCTTGAACTTCTAAAGTCATCGTAGCTGCTTCATCTCCATGATTTACTGCGATATTGCTCCCAACAATGACTGACTTAGGTGGTGCCCCATTTCCTTTTGTATAAGAAAAATCACCAAGTGTTTTGAAACATGGGTGACCATATTGTTCAGTGATTGCAGGCTTAACCCCCTTAAAATACGTTTCACTATTGACTGCGATTCCATCAGGGTTGACTTTGAATTTTTCCTTGAATGCTTCTCTCACTTTGTCATAACTTGAATTCACTGCTGGTAAATCTGCAAACGAAAATTTTTCTCGAATTAGTTGAGTTGTCATGTATCTTCCTCCTAGTATATACGTACTTTGTGCGAGTTACCTCGATGATAAATTGAGTGCTTCCGACCAAGAAACCTCCTTTACTATTTTATTTATTGATACTTAGTATTTAATAAGTACCTCTTTATCACTGTAAAACAATAAATGGAAATACAATACTGATAAATGTTAATATTTAGGTTATTAACATTTAGATTAAATTTTTTCATGTCTCTACAGAAGCGGGATAGTTAGACAACGATTTTGAATTTTTAGGATATTTAATATAATAGATAACAAACATACTAGGAGGAGAAATTATTGAATATTGCACAAATTAAACATGCACTATTTAAAAAAGCTACTATCTTTCAAACAGGAGGATACCGACCAACAGAGGAATTAGGTGAAAGTTGGATTGGCAAAGTTTTATGGGAAAAAGAAGGAGAAACTATTCCTTCTAATTTCGACCCTATTTGTACAATGTTTTTATATAATTTACCTTATGTACCAAAGGAATTAACAAGCTATCAATTATTAACCCTATATATGGACTTCGATGTATTTAATAATCTAGATAGAGATGATTTAGTTTCATTTTTTAAGATAAATTGTTATACGGAACTGGATGAATTACAAAAGGTAAATAAACAATCTAAGAAAATAAAGCCTTTTCCTTTAACCCCTGTATTCATTAATAATGATGCCCCTGCTTGGGAAGATTCTGATAGTATTGCCCCAGCAATTGAAAATGAAATTTTACGGCTTGAATTTGAGGAGGACATTGAATATTACGATGAGATTGTTGAAAAAATATATGCCACGCATAAAATTGGAGGATATCCTTCTTTTACTCAAAGTGGCGTTTCTTTCGGGGAAGAATACCCATTTATATTTCAAATAAGTTCTGATGAAAAGGCTCGCTTCAATATTATAGATAGTGGTAGTTTTTATTTTTTCTACAATCCAGAAAAAGGGGATTGGATTGTGTACTGTGATTTTTATTAATGTTCGAGTGTGGTGTGTCAAGAGTCCCTAAGATTGAAAAGATGAGGGACATCCTTCGATATTAGAATTTTGCTAAATAAGCCAGTTGACCATTTAACAGGAGGTTGTGAGTTATTATCCCCAATGGAGAATTCATCTACCTGGGAGCTTACAGTGGTGAATGGGTGAGGACGAAGACTATAACTATGCTTTTATAGTAAAACAAAGTGTAACTATAGAAAAAGAGAACAACTTGTCCTTTGTTAAAAAATGAGCTAGGACAATCATGTCCAAGCTCATTTTTCCTGTGCTGTTTAAAGTCATTGTTAGTTGAAGATTTAATCAATATTTGAAAAAAAGGATTTGCCCTTAAAACTATATCAGCATAGCAATTATCTTCCGGTGTACTCTGTGTATCATAAATACCTCGTTGTTTGTCTCCTCAAATTAATAATTAGCAATTTCGATTAAATTGTTGTCAGGATCACGAATATAGACTGAAGTAATGGGGCCAAGAGCTCCTGTTCTATTAATTGGTCCTTCTTCTATTCGAATAGCAAATTGATGTAAATGTTTTATGACAGCGGGTAAAGGTACATCCGTAATGAAACATAAATCAGCACTGCCTGATGTAGGTCTAATGGCTTTAGGTTCGAATTCTTTACCTACTTCATGTAAATTTATTTTTTGTTGGCCAAAGCGAAGTGCCTTTCTTCCTTCTCCGAATGTCACGATTTCCATTCCTAATATTTGTTGATAAAAAGTGCATGTTTCTTCAATGTTTTTTACAGTTAAAACTAAATGATCTAGCTGTGTAATTTTCATTTGCAAGCTCCTTTTTTGTCTATTTCGCTTATATTGTAACTGAATAGAAGGGAGACTAAAACTAGTCTTTTTAAAACAACGGGGGCTATTAGCTGAACATGTGCCCAATGAATAATGTAAAAGAGATAATTCCTGCAAAAATAAGGGTTAATGTGATTAGTATAAAGCTTAATAGTAATGACAGTATATTTTTGACATCTTTCAAGACGATCAGCGCTAGAAAAAAACAAGTGATTGTCATAAGTAATACAGCGCTTAAAGGGTGAAAATGAAAATAGGTGATAAAAAAATTTAAATATGTGGCAGATGAACTGATGATAAAAAATAAAAGGAGTGTGCAAATGAATAGCACTGTGGATGCTAGATTTGAATTTACTTCCATACAGTACCTCCTATCTATAGAATCAAACGATTTTTTGGCAAGCTTTGTTCCATACAATGCCAAAATACAAAGGGAATCGGTTATACTTTTTACAATAATAAGTAGCAATGGTGGTGACAACATGGGGATCGCAGAAGTGTTAACGGTTATTTTTATTGTGCTCAAGCTAACAGAGGTTATAACATGGTCGTGGTGGTTGGTGCTGTTGCCAGCGATGATTTCTTTTAGTATCTACGTGCTTATTTTAATAGTAAAATTGGGCGTCATTATGGTCACGGTCGTGGCAATGAAGAAACGTAAAGAATGATAGGTGTTACCGCAATTGTCACTATTTTTTAAGTAGGGGTGAAAAAGATGAATGACAATGTAGAAGTTTTATTAGAAAATCATGAAGCATTTGTTACATTTCTAAATACAAAGTTAAGAGAGTTTAATGATGAACATTCATCTTATCATAAAGAAATACGAAAGAAGGGTGCAGTGCAGCCTTTAAATATTATTGTTTCCAATGAGCATGAATGGATTGGCGGGTTAACGGCAGAGGTTTATTAGGATTGGTTAGAAATCAATAAGTTTTGGTTTAGCAAGGAGTATCGAAAACAGGGCTTGGGTGGAAAATTGCTTTTACAAGCAGAAGCCACTGCAATCAAAATGGGCGCCAAAAAGGCATTGTTAACTACCTATGATTTTCAAGCGCGAACGTTTTATGAAGCAAGAGGCTATCTAGTTGTTGGGGAAATAAAAGATTATCCTCCTGGAAGTAGCTATTTCACGATGGTTAAACAGTTAGTTTAATAACGTCATGAAAAAGATAAGGTACAGTGTAAGACGCAATATTTTGGATGGCGCAGTTTGCGTCTTACTACATATGCTGTTCCTGTTACTAGGTTTTCTTGCTAATTTTTATGTCATATTAAAATAATTTTTCAATATACGTCGTGTCCAATTTATCTAATAGCTTATAGTCTTTCATATAATTTTCTTCATATAAATATACAAAAAGATGGGTTGAATCATCAATCCGTATGCCGATTTCACGATTATCATTAATCTGGAATGTTAACCAGTATGCCTCTTTTACGTCAGACTTGGCAAAAAGCACTTTGCGAATCGCTTTATCTTCGAACAAATGCATCATTTCATCGATTTTCGCTGTATCTGTTATTGTAATTGTTTTTTCATCAGATGCTCGGATAATTTCAATTTCCTTAATCTGTTCAATATCGAGTTGTTCGATTACTTCCTTATTAAAAGTAGAATCTCGAGTAAGTAATGTTGTCGCCACATATAGGATGATAAGGGGTAATAGAATCGTGAAAAGTATTTTATATCTTTTTTTCATGTTGTTCTCCTTAAATTCTAAAAATTCGCACATATGTATTCTGTTCCACGCTATAATTGAGCATATACTGAAATGATAAAGGATGGCAATAAAATGAACGATAATCATCAAGAAAAAGAGCTTTTTTACCCAGATGGGACATTAATGTACCGTGGTGGCGTTAAGAAAAATGATTTTGGTCATGATATATACGATGGCAAGGGGACGATTTTTGATCAAGAAGGTGAACGATTATTCGAAGGTGAATTTGTTAACCATATGAAGCAAGGTAACGGCATCATGTATTTAAAGGGACAAATGATTTATCAAGGCGAATTTATTCAAAATAAAAAACAAGGCAATGGTATTTTATATAAAGATGGAAAGATTTATTACGAGGGCCATTTTCGTAATGATTTAATGGATGGCTATGGTATTTTGTATTTTGAAGAGACTGTTATTGCACCTTTTAAAGAAATACGGGCGCAATATCCGCATTTAAATCGACCACACTATGAAGGTGATTTTGCACATGGCATGAAAAAAGGGAAAGGTACACAATATTACCCAAGTGGTTTTTTACAATATGAAGGCGATTTTATGTGGAACCATATGCAAGGGGCAGGGAAGCTATACTATGCCCCCGAAACACCAAGCCTAATGGAAATTAAATCAGCTTCAACATCCCTTTACTATGAAGGTTATTTTTTTGAAGATATGAAGCATGGTAAAGGAAAAGTGTATTCAAGACAGGGTGTGCTAGAAGCGGAAGGTCAATTTAAAGAGGATGCGATGACAGGGAAAGGCATTCTTTATTATGCCAATGGACAGGCATCTTATATTGGTGACCTTGTAAATGGGGAAAAGCATGGTCGCGGGGATTATTATAATGAGGCTGGTAAAATTATCTATAGCGGGGAGTTTATCCACGGAGAACGTTTACGTATTACGCCTGAAGTAGAGAGAGAGATTAACAAGCTACAGGGACAATTAGATGGCCTTGTCGGGCTGCCGAATGCCAAGAAGGAATTACATAATTTAATCAACTTCATTAAAATTCAAAGTTTACGTGTCGATCATGGCTTAACGAGTTTTCCAATTACGTATCATCTAGTCTTCTCCGGTAACCCTGGAACAGGCAAAACGACTGTTGCGCGCATTATTGGGCAAATATACAAACATCTTGGTGTATTGTCTAGTGGGCATTTTGTTGAAACCGATCGAGCGGGATTAGTAGCAGGTTATGTTGGTCAAACCGCCTTAAAGGTACAGGAAGTAGTGAAAAAAGCGACCGGTGGTGTGTTATTTATCGACGAGGCTTATTCATTAATTCATGATAAACAAGATGCATTTGGTAAAGAGGCCATTGATAGCTTATTAAAGGCGATGGAGGATTTACGGGATGATTTAGTCATTATTGTAGCTGGTTATACCGAGCTGATGGAGGCGTTTTTACAAGCCAATCCAGGTTTTAAATCGCGTTTTAATCATTTTGTGCAGTTTGATAATTTTACTACGGATGAGCTGTATGAAATTTTTGCGATGCTCTGTAAAAATAACGATTATCGTTATGGTGATACCTTTACCCACCATATGAAAGCACAATTAACTCAAATTCCTGTTGAATCCATCCCGAACTTTTCAAATGGACGTTATATCCGAAATGTCTTTGAAAAGCTGGTAACAATCCAGTCGAATCGTTTAATCCAACAGCCTACTATTACAAGAAATGAACTGATGGAATTTACGGCTTCAGATATTGAACAAGCGATTGCGGAAAATCTTTTTGATAGTACGTTTTAATAGCTAGGAAGTTGACGACCTATAAGCATTCATCATATTAACTATGAACGATTCATATAGTGAATAGATGATTTTTATATAGTAGGGAGAATTTGATGAAAAAAATAGTGCCGTTACTATTGTTACTTGGGTGTGTTTTACCAACATTTTTACACATTACAAACACCTTTAATAACAACATCAATGTCAACAAAGGTAGTAAAAAAGAAGATTAGCCATGCATATTGAAAGAATAAAATGCCCCTTCAATTAATAAAAGGGATTTACTTACGGAATGTGCAAGAATTTAACTTTTTTACACTTGGTTGTACGGTTTGTGCAGTTATATTCTTGATACGAGCAATAGGCGACTTTAAATATGTAGGGTTTTTTAAAAAAATAAAACATTCACAGTTTGCAAGAAATGATACATGGTTGTATAGCCCACTCTGTCTCTTCATTTCTTTAGTGTATTTATTTGTACTTTTTTAACTTTGATTGTACAATCTGACTAGCAATTGGCAATAGAGAGATAGAGGAGGAACGGGATTGAGGCAAATTATTTATTTACTTCGTCATGGAGAAACGGTTTTTAATACGCAAGGACGATACCAAGGCGAGTTGGATTCACCCTTAACCGATGTTGGCATCGAACAAGTTCAACAAAACGCAGTTATGTTAAAAAGCTTACTAGGCAATCCTCAAGATTGGAAAATTATTTCAAGTTCTTTAGGAAGAGCATTGCAGAGCGCAGAAATTATTTGCGAAACGATAGGCTATGATTTTAATGATGTAGTAAAGGATCATCGACTAGCCGAAGTGGCTGTTGGAGATTGGGCTGGGCTTACAATAAAAGAAATTGAAAAGTCTTGGCCAAGTCTTTTAGAAAACACAGACCATTATAATTGGTATTTCAATGCACCGAATGGAGAAAGTTACGACTCGGTTGTTGCTAGATTGACTGATTGGCTCGATAGTGTAAAAGATGAACAAAACGTGATTGTCATATCCCATGGTCTAACTGGGCGGATTTTACGGGGCATTTATGCTGGATTAGCCAAGGACCATGCACTAAAGTTAGATGTATCACAGGATGTATTTTTTAAATTATCCGATAAGAAAATCCAAAACATTTCTCTAGCGTTCGATGATTTTTATTGATATATAGTAGCTTTTATTACGTAATGCGAAATATTCCGCAATCCTTAAGAATTTCTTCATAAATATCCTACAGGAATATTCATAATTGCCTCCTATTATAATGTGTGGGAGGCGTTTTTTTATGAAAAAGTTTGTATTAATTTGTTGTATTGGTGTCATCGCATTTTTTTTCTATACGAATAAGTCCAAAGAACAAGTAGTGGATATTGAGCTATCTTCGTTACATAGTAAAAATGCTTTATTGGTAAACGATAGCGGAGAGGTGTTATATGAAAAAAATGCGGATGCTATTATCTATCCAGCATCATTAACCAAAATTATGACAGCCATTGTAGCGATTGAGGCGAGTAAAGATCTTCAAATGCAAACGATGGTTACACCACAAACAATTGCAACATATACTGCGCAAAATGCTTCGATGGCGGGCTTTCAGGCAGGTGATTTTGTAACGATTGAGGATTTACTATACGGTACTTTACTTGCATCAGGTGCAGATGCAACAGCCACGCTAGCAACGGCCATTGCAGGGAGTGAGAAAGCGTTTGTGGAACTGATGAACGATAAAGCACTTGAACTAGGGTTAAATGATACTCATTACGAAAATGTTAGTGGGCTTCATGATCCAGCACATATATCGAGTGTTCGTGATATTAGCAAGCTCTTTCAATATGCGATTGAAAATCCTACTTTTTATAAGATTATGACGACAAAAAGCTACACAACGCAAGTGCCAAATGAGTTAACGATTGCTAGCACTTTATTTTCAAAAATGGATGGGGTCGAAGGTGCCATTCTTGGTGGCAAAACTGGCTATACACCTGAAGCAGGGCTTTGCTTAGCTTCTTTAATTGAAAAAAATGGCGAAGTGTATATTTTTGTTACGACAAATGCGGAAGGGCATGTTTGGACGCCACCTTTACATGTTGAAGATGCAATGGCTGCATATCAAGCACTATAGTAAGATATGGCATATCAAGCTGAACGGCTTATGCACCAGAGGTAGAGCAAACCACTTGGAAGCTGTTGATTGGCACATATGTTGGGGATGCTGTGAAGGTTAGCAAACTAGCGATTAACGTATGCATGGAAATACAGTGAAATTTAGATTCTGAATGGATAAGATTACATTATCTCAAATAAAGTTTTTGCAAAAGTATAAGAAGGAATTCAACAGTATGCCACCGATGTGGATTATCAAAAATCATTCTTACAGAACTTTTCAATTAGCAAATCTAGTCGATTCTTACTATTTTCTGGTATAATAACATTATCAGATTTCAATCCTATGTTTTTAATATATTTTACACAGGAGACGACATCAGTGATTGTATAAAGGCGGTGTAGAATAATGAAAAAATTATTACCTTTTGCGTTATTATGGGCATTTTTATGTAGTATGGCTATTGGGAATCATGTTTCCGCTCAAGCTAGTATGCCTGCTATCCAACAAGTTCTAAAGGATGCGACGGTGTATGAAGAGGCTTCCACAGAAAGCAAAGTGAATGGCCATATTAAACAAGGCAATTTTGTGCAAGCCTCAGCTTTCAATGAGGAATGGATACATATCCAAATGGCACAGTTAGAGGGGTATGTGGAAGCCTCAACATTAGCAGAGCTAACGCCGGAAAAAGCTGTAGTGGCGAAAAAAGGCGGCCTAAACTTAATGTCCTATCCAAGTCCAAGTGCACAAAAAGTTGGACAGCTATATGAAAATAGTATGTTAATAGTGTATGGCATAGCACCTGGTGGTTGGTCATATGTGCAATATGGACATGAATTTGGCTATGTCGCGACAAATGCGCTGAAAAAACCAACTGCGATAAAAAAGCAGGTAAATGCACTTAAAGGGGCTATTATGCATTTAACTGCGAGCCCAAGCGGTGAAGTGCTAGGCACGCTAGCCAATAAAACGATTGTGCAGCAATATACAATAGTAGCAGGCTGGGCGTATGTAGAAGCTGACGATCAAAAAGGGTACATAAAGGCTTCAGAGCTAACGGACTTAACTGTAAATAATAAAGTTTACAATCAAGGAGTACCAGTAGCAAAAGGAGCGAAAAAGCGGGTAGCTTTAACATTCGATGATGGTCCGAATGCGAAAGTTACGCCCCAAATATTAGCCATTTTAAAGAAATACAATGTAAAGGCAACATTTTTTATGGTAGGGAAAAATGCCTCTAGTAATGCAAAAATTGTAGAGCAAGTGTATAAGGATGGTCACGAAATTGGCAATCATACATGGAATCATCCAAAGCTAACTAATTTAGCGAAAACAAGCGTTAAAGAAGAAGTGGATCGGACAAGCAACGCCATTTACGCAGCTATTGGTCAATATCCAACTGTTTTTCGCCCACCATATGGAGCGACAAATGACCAAGTGCGCTCTGTTATCACAATGCCTTCTATTTTATGGTCGATTGATACACTTGATTGGAAGCATCGCAATGCCGATAAAATATTAACGTATGTCAAAGCGTCTGTCAAAGATGGCAGTATTATTTTAATGCATGATATCCATCAAACGACAGCCAACGGGTTAGAAAATGTTATTCTTTATTTACAGAAACAAGGTTATGAATGTGTAACGGTAAGTGACATATTACAATAATGCATTCTATGAAGTTCTTTCTATAATGGAAGAAGCCGTGCAACGGTCTTATAAAGACTATGCACGGCTTTTTTCATGTTATTTAAATAAGTTAATGGTTGTAATAATAATAGGAATACCAAAGACATCAATTAAAAATGCACCTACAATTGGCACAACGAGGAATGCCTTTGTAGAAGGGCCGAAGCGTTGAACAACTGCTGACATATTCGCCATTGCATTCGGTGTTGCACCTAAGCCATGTCCTGCAAAGCCCGCAACCATAACCGCTGCATCGTAGTTTTTGCCGAGTAATTTAAATAATACAAAAATACAGAATAGAACAATGAATAGTACTTGTACAAAAACAATGACAAATAGAGGTAAAGCTAAATCGGCAATTTCCCATAGTTTAATGCTCATTAACGCCATTGATAGGAAAACACCTAAGGTTACGTCACCGATTAAAGAAATACTTTTCATGTTAATGGCGTTTGGTTTCACTTTATCTAAAATATTACGGACCAATACAGCGACAAACATGGCACCTACGTAACCTGGTAATACGAAACCTGTAGCTTCGGAGAATAAAGTGCCAACATACGTTCCGACAGCCATACAAAATGTGATGATTACCACTTGTGTAAAGAATGAATCCGATGTAATTTGTTCATGTTTGTTTTCATATTCAATAGCTTCTGCTTCTTGTTCATCTGGTGTTAAATTGTATTTTCCGACTAAATATTTGACAATCGGTCCACCAATTAGACCTCCCGCCACTAAGCCACATGTTGCAGCCGCCGCACCGATTGTCATAGCTGATGAAATTCCTAAATCTTCTAATGTTTGACCGAAAGCAGCAGCAGCACCGTGACCACCTTCCATAGAAACTGCACCTGCCATCATACCGATTAATGGATGAATGCCCATTAGTGAAGCAAGGGATACACCGATAACGTTTTGCATTAGCGCAAGGAACCCACATGCTAGCCAATAAATGACTAATAGCTTACCGCCTAGCTTTACCAGTTTAAAGCTAGCACCTAAACCTATTGTCGTGAAAAAAGTAATCATAAATAAGCTTTGTAATGATGTATCAAGAGATATTTCTAATAGGCCAGTTGTTTTTAATATTGTGGCTAGTGCTGCAAAAAGTAAGCCACCAACAACTGGTGCTGGAATACAGAAACGCTTTAAAAAGTTTATTTTATTAATAAGGAAGCTCCCGAATGCAAATAACGCGACTGCGAGAAATATTGTTGTAATTTGATTAATTTCGATCATGAACCGTTCCTCCTAAGTAAGTTGTTGAGTGCATCATAGACAAAATAAGCACCCAATTTGACTGTTTGACCATTTTCATCTAGTAACGGATTCACTTCACATATATCAAAAGAATGGGTATGTGGATGGGATGCTACTTTTTGAATTACAGCTCGAACCGTTTTGGGATCTAGACCAAAAGGAGAGGGTGCACTAACACCAGGTGCGTAGGCTGTGTTGACAACGTCCATACATAAAGTTAGTAAAATATAATCATGATTATCCATAAATTGCTGTAGATCGTTCATAATGTGCGCGTTGTTGTCTGCTGTCATTTGTTCTTCTAACACATATTTCACTTGCAGCTCATGTGCCTTATCAAACAGCTCTTTTGTATTTCCATAACGCTGAATGCCTAGCACAAAATAGTCTGTATGTGGATCTTGTTCTAAAATTTGACGGAACATTGTACCAGATGAAGTTTGTTCATCATATGGTCGTAAATCAAAATGTGCATCGATGTTAATAATTCCGATACGAGCATCTTTTTGTAATGCTGCACGAACACCTAAGTAATGCCCATATAATGTTTCATGACCGCCACCAAGGATAATACATTGCATGTTTTTAGCGCGTAGACCTTGAACAATTTCACCGAGCTCTTGTTGTGCATCCTCTAACGCATGATTGAGGCAAAGAATGTTACCGACATCGATAATTTCCTGTTGCTCATCAAATGTCCACGGTAAGCTTGCCAGTGCACCACGAAGTGCATTGGGTCCATTTGCTGCACCAACTCGCCCTTGATTGCGGCGTACCCCTTCATCACATATAAACCCGACAATCCCAGCATTTTTTTGTTGTGAAGCGCTTACATCGTTAATAGCTAATCGTTTTACTTTTTGATGTAATCGGAAACTACTTGGATTAGTAGTTGAATCGATGCGACCTTTCCATTGTTTTTGATCTGTCATTGTATACATCTCTTTATCAACTCCATTAACATTATTCTTGTAGTGTTAATTTATTATATATTCACATAATTATATTTACTAATATATAATTATTATTAATCTATAGTTTTAAACTATAAATGGGGGGTAGGTTGTTTTGGATTTAAAACAATTACAATATTTTATCGCTGTTATTGAGCATATGAATTACTCGAAAGCAGCTGAAAAATTGCATATTTCTCAGCCTTCTTTAAGTAATGCTATTAAAAAATTAGAACAAGAAGTTGGTTCTTCTTTACTTGAAAGAAATACAAGAAATTTGCAATTAACCGAAGCAGGTCAGCTTTTATATGAACGAGCAAAAGTTATATTAAAAAATATGGAAGTGCTAAAAATTGAAATGGACGAGGTCATTGTACATGGTACAAGTGATTTGACCATCGGTGTAATGGAGTCCATTAAGCATTGGTTACCGAAAGCGATTGTCGAATATAAAAAGCGCTATCCACAGATGAAGTTTCATTTAGTCGATATTTTAGGTAGCAAGCGTGTCAAGAAATCACTGAAAGGCTATAAAACGCATGTGATTATTACCAATCAATTGATGGACGATGAAGAGCTAGAAGTGAAGTGTTTGTATGAGGAACGACTTGTCGCTGTATTACCTTTACATCATCCGTTAGCGACGAAAGATTTACTGACCATTGCAGATTTAAGCAATGAGCCTTTCATTATTAGTACAGATGGATTTCAAACAAGGCAGGATATTTTGCATGCATTTGAACAAGCGGGTCAAGCAATCAATGTTCAATTTGAAATCGAACGTTTTGAAACGGCTGTATCCCTTGTTCGCGAAAATTTAGGTATTACCATTCTGCCTGAAAACTATTTACAGGGGCCAACAGCGAAGACGATTGTTCAAAAAGAAATTGATTGCCCTAATTTACAAAGGAATGTTTATTTAGTGTATTTAAAAAATCGACATCTGCCCTTTGCAATCCGACAATTCATTGATGGTGTTATACATTATTTTGATAGTAAAAGATAATGTTGACGATATTTTAATATAGTTATTATTTTTTATGGCTGTAAAAAGAAGGTGAAATGGAGATGCTTTTTTTAGCTGTTTTTGCATATGAATTTTCTCTTTTATTCAAATTTTTATGGAATAGATGATTGATTTACATGCCGTATAGCGGTAACATTTAATGTAAGAATAAGAATGAATAATCATTCATTTTTCATTCGTGTTGTCAATCAAAGGGGGGCTTTCATATGAATTTTTCTTATAGTGAAAAAGTAGTAGAACTGCAAGAAAAACTGACGAAATTTATGGAGCAGTATATTTATCCAAATGAGGCACTGTATGCGGCACAGGTGGAAGCAATGGCGGATCGTTGGGGAGCGATTCCTCCGATTATGGAAGAATTGAAGCGTAAAGCACAGGAAGCGGGGCTATGGAATTTATTTTTACCTGATAGCGAGTATGGCGCAGGTTTATCGAATATAGAATATGCTCCTTTATGTGAAATTATGGGGCGATCATTAATAGCGCCGGAAGTCTTTAACTGCAATGCGCCGGATACGGGGAACATGGAGGTACTTGTACGCTATGGGTCGGATAAGCAAAAAAAAGAGTGGTTAGAGCCGCTATTGCGTGGAGAAATCCGCTCTTGCTTTGCGATGACGGAGCCTGCAGTGGCCTCCAGTGATGCGACCAATATTGAGGCTAGCATTGAACGAGATGGTGATCAGTATATTTTAAACGGTCATAAGTGGTGGACAACCGGGGCTGGCGATCCACGCTGTAAAGTCGCGATTTTTATGGGAAAACATAAGGATTCTACGGCTTCGGTCCATGAGCAACAATCAATGATTCTAGTTCCAATGGATACACCAGGTGTCAAAATAGAGCGCATGTTAACGGCCTTTGGCTATGACCATGCACCTGAAGGTCATGGAGAGGTTACGTTTACAAATGTACGAGTTCCTGTGGACAATATTTTATGGGGTGAAGGGAAAGGTTTTGCGATTGCTCAAGGTCGTTTAGGCCCAGGCCGCATTCATCATTGCATGCGTCTTATCGGAGCAGCTGAACGCGCTTTAGAGGAAATGTGTAGCCGCTTACTAGAGCGTCAAGCCTTCCATCGACCGCTAGCAGACCAAGGCGTGATGCGTGAACGAATAGCAGAATCACGTATTGATATTGAACAGGCAAGGCTGCTGACGTTAAAAGCCGCTTACATGATGGATACAGTAGGGAATAAAGAGGCGAAGGCTGAAATTGCGATGATTAAAGTAGTCGCACCGAATATGGCATTGCGTGTTATCGACCGTGCCATTCAAGCATTTGGCGCTGCTGGCGTTGGACCTGATACGACGCTCGCTGCGCAATGGGCCAATTCACGTACATTGCGTTTAGCAGATGGACCAGACGAGGTACATCGTAATACTGTAGCGAAATTGGAACTGAAAAAACATGCCCCAAAGCAAAAGGAGCTGGTAAAATGACTGTTCTCGACCTATTTAGCTTGCAGGGGAAAACCGCTATTGTTACAGGTGGTGGTCGTGGACTTGGTGCACAAATTGCGCAAGGCTTTGCAGAGGCTGGTGCCAACGTTGTGCTGTGCTCACGCAAAGTGGAGGCTTGTGAGGAAATAGCTTCACAACTCGCACAATTGGGTGTCCAGACACTTGCGCTTGCCTGTGATGTGACGAAACCAGAGGAAATTGCCCATGTTGTGTCACGGACATTAGAAACCTTTGGTAAGATTGATATTTTAGTAAACAATAGTGGTGCATCATGGGGGGCACCGGCTGTCGATATGCCATACGAGGCATGGCAAAAGGTGTTTGATGTGAACGTCAACGGTACATTTTTAATGACGCAGGCTGTTGGTAAAGTGATGCTTGCACAAAAAGCGGGGAAAATTATTAATATTGCTTCTATTGCAGGGCTTGGTGGTACACTCCCTGATTTTATGGATACAATTGGTTATAACGCTAGTAAAGGTGCAGTTATTACGTTAACAAAAGATTTAGCGGTGAAATGGGGACCATCAGGCGTAAACATTAATGCCATTGCCCCTGGATTTTTCCCAACGAAAATGTCCAATGTTTTAATAGAACGAGGACAAGATTATTTAATGGGGGCTACACCTTTAAAGCGTCTAGGTGCTGAAAATGATTTGAAGGGCGTTGCATTATTTTTAGCAGCTGCAGCTTCGGATTATGTTACAGGCGAGGTGATTGTGGTAGATGGTGGAATGAGTGCAATTATTTAAGGGGGGTTCCTATGGATACGATACAAGTAAGGGCAAGTGAACGAATCGATACAGAGCAATTACATGCTTTTTTAAAGCGACATTTCCCAGACTTACCAGAGGGGAAACTAGAAATTTCTCAATTTAGTGTGGGTCATTCTAATTTAACTTACTGTTTAAAAATAGCGGATTTTGAAATTGTACTTCGCAGGCCACCTCTTGGGCCAGTGGCAAAAAAAGCGCATGATATGAAGCGTGAATTTACCATTTTATCGGCGCTTCATCCGTTTTTAGCTGTTGTACCAAAACCATATGTATATGTCGATGATGCCAGCATTATCGGCAGTGACTTTTTCTTAATGGAACGAAAAAAAGGTGTCGTGTTGGACACACGTTTCCCATCAGGGACAGAATCGACAGTAGCACTCGCACGTCAATTGTCTGAAAAAATGGTGGAATCACTTGTAGCGCTCCATGCCATTCCATATAAGGAAACGGCTTTAAAGGATATGGTCAAGCCTGAAGGGTTTATGGAACGCCAAGTGGTTAGTTGGGTTGACCGTTATGAGAAAGCAAAAACAGCTGAGCTGTCAGAGGTAGCAGCGCTAACGGCTTGGTTAAAGGCTAATATACCGACAAATAATGAAGCGACAATTATTCACTATGACTATAAGTTCAACAATGCGATGTTTTCACAAGATTACTCAGAAATGATTGGGCTTTTTGATTGGGAAATGACAACAGTAGGTGATCCGTTAGCAGATCTCGGTGTTGCGATGAGTTATTGGATGCATCCAGATGATCCAAAAATGTTGTTGTATGCACTAGGGGAGCCACCAATTACGGTTCATCCTGGATTTTATTCAAGAGAGGAATTTATTGCGCACTATGCGGAGAAAAGTGGTCGTGATGTCTCAACAATCGGCTATTATATAACGTTTGCTTATTTTAAATTAGCGGTCATTTGCCAACAAATTTATTATCGTTATGTCAACGGACAAACGAAAGACGATCGTTTCGCACAAATGGATACGATGGTAGCTGCACTTATGCAGCAAGCAGCTAAAAGTATTAAATAGAAGTAGGTTAATAGAGGTAGTTTGATTGTAGATGCTCCTAATCTTGGGGAGCATCTACAATCTTTTTTTGTTGGTGTCTAATTTAATTGATAGATAACAACTACAGATTATCCGACACTATATTTTATAGTTTTAAATTATCCACTCGCACCAACTTTATTATGCAATACAAAATATTCACGATAAAGAATTAAAAGAGGGGGAATGTTTGTTCTGTTTTGGAGTTTATCATACACTACAGGGGAAAATCAAGGCCAATTAATATGAAAAAACCATAACGATTTATTATTGTAATCCTTTTCCGCCTCCACAGTACGACAAAAAAGAGCAGACGATTTTGTCTACTCTTCTTCAAGTCATTTGATTATTTTCATCATTTATTAAAGAATCTAGTGCACGCATACAAACCTGTAACACCTGTAATTTCTGCTGCTAAACTACGTAATGCTGATCCACCCACACGTAATTTTTCTTCCCAAGATGTAGCACCCGCAATTAATTTTGCACTTTCTTTAAAACCACCGAGAGCTTTAATATAATTTTTCACTCTAATAATTTTAGCTGCTACAAATAAATTTGAACTGACAAATCAAGCTAAAGCTGTACCACATGCTCCTATCGCAACCCAATCTGGATCTGCCAATACAGGAAATGCAGTATTTTCATTAAAATTCACGGTTTGAATTAAAGTGTTATCAACCACTTCATAATAAGTGGGTACATCTACACCATTAACATCAACTGCCCAAGCTTTCCCAAAAACACTTTGAATAATGTTATTTTCATCTACAATAAAGACTTCTTCTGTATCTAACTCATTTCCAGGGACGTCTCCAAAGTAGTCAGCAGATGAAATAAGCCTATGTCCTTCTGGCATATCCAACTCAAATTTATATTCTTTTGGAGCACTTGAATTTTTAATATTTACAATACTTCTAACGCCAAACTCCGTCGGTTGCAAAATCAAGTCTACTGGACCGTCATTCTTATACTCATAGCTGCCTGATTCTGTAATTGTAGGTTTACTTAACTTCATATTATTCGGTACACCAATTTTTAAATCTTCTCCGGTCCCCTTACTTTTCAGAAGAATTCCATCATCAAACTCACTTGGTAGATTAATAATATTAAAATCATTTTCCGCAACACCATTTTCGTTTGCTTTAATTAAATCATTAGTACCAGTAATTTCTTCTGTCTTAATAGACGCTGAAGGAACTAGTGAATGTGCATATGTAGCACTACTTAAAGTTGCACTCAATAAAAGAAAAGCGGCAAATAAACTAGTTATTTTTAGTGTTAATTTCATATCATGCCCCTCCTAAGTGTGTTATAATTCATATACTAGATTAAATTAACTGAAATATCAAATAATTTAAAGCTAGAAAGGGTGCCTCGTATGTCTTGCAAATATAATAAATATGTAAGTTTTATTACTGCAATAACTCTCCTTTTACTAATTTTATTCTTTACTAATAAAGTCAGCAAAGAGGTGTTTTTACTCTTATATGTGCCTTTAAGTATAGCAATGCTAATCTTTGGAATTTTGGTGCTTAAAAACACTTTGAAAGATAAAGAAGATATAGATTTACATACATCAGAAATTAAAAGACGAAGCTTTCGCAAATGTCGATAAGCTTTTTTGATACTATTGTTAGTTTAAAATGTCTGAATGAAATAATAGTAGGTGATAATGTGCAAGATGAGAAAATATTAATTGAAACATTTATCAAACATGCCTTAATAGCAGAACAAACACAGATGACTGGAGATTATAAAAGAGGAAATAAATCAAATAAGGCGTTGCTAGCTATTTTGGATCAATTAAAGCAATCATCTGAACTTGCAACAGCCGTGTTAGATGAGTTGTTTTTACATGAAAATTCTTTTGTCTTATATGTTTGCAGTATCTATGCAATTATAGTGGACTATCGCAGAGCTGATGCTGTAAAAATGCTTGAAAAGATTGCAGGAATCGAACAGAATAATATGACCGGTTTTCATGCCGGCATAGTTCTTGAACAATATGAATCCGGTGAACTTTTTAAACTGTATGGCGTATGTAAATAAGCTACCACTAAGGAAATGGCTCAGCGATAAATATATGAGGGTCTTTTTTCTAAATTAACTTAAAAGTGGTGATATAGATGGATAGTCAAATGTGTTTACTAATGGAGGTTCATGATTTAATTGAAGAATCCTCTAAAATGGGTGATAGCCTACGAAATCCAGAAAACGCGATGATAGGCATAGAGGATGAGCTTAAATTAACTGCTGAGGAAATGAAAGCGTTAAAAGCAAATGAATTTGATTTTCATAGTATTTGTGGCATTGAAAAGATTGTTCGCGATCGGATGCTTTCAACCTTTTTTCACTTTTTCTGTATTATAGATGGTGTTGGTGATCCTAAATTTAGAAAAGATAATACGGTGTGGTTAGGGATGAAATTAGAACAGAGAGGTCTAGATGATGAGCGAGAGCACGAGGAATTTCTACACGATATGCTATATGAAGCATATTGGAAATGGCAAGAATTGAAATCTTAAGATTGTAGATTTGATTTGTGGAAAGATTTTTAACTATCCATTAAGATAATCAATAAAAGTACTTTAAACAAAGATATACCTGTTTAGAGTACTTTTATTGCATTAAAATGGTTACAGTCTAGGCTGTATGGTTTGATGCAAATGAGGATAGATAAACATTACTATTAATTGCTAAGACTATAGAATGATAGCAGTCCTAAACAGAAAATGAAGAATAATGTTAAAAAAATAAAGAAAATAGTTTTACTTTTCACAAAATTCACCTCTCTCTTGCTCTTATCTGTTTCTGAAGTACCTAATAAATGTTCATATGTAGAACTACCTAATTTATATACTAGAATTAAATAACTGAAAAATCAAATAATTAAAAGTTGGAAAGGGTGCATCGTATGTCTTGCAAATATAATAAATATGTAAGTTTTATTACTGCAATAACTCTCCTTTTACTAATTCTATTCTTTACTAATAAAGTCAGCAAAGAGGTGTTTTTACTCTTATATGTGCCTTTAAGTATAGCAATGCTAATCTTTGGAATTTTGGTGCTTAAAAACACTTTGAAAGATAAAGAAGATATAGATTTACATACATCAGAAATTAAAAGACGAAGCTTTCGCAAATGTCGATAAGCTTTTTTGATACTATTGTTAGTTTAAAATGTCTGAATGAAATAATAGTAGGTGATAATGTGCAAGATGAGAAAATATTAATTGAAACATTTATCAAACATGCCTTAATAGCAGAACAAACACAGATGACAGGAGATTATAAAAGAGGAAACAAATCCAATAAGGCGCTGCTTGCTATTTTGGAGCAACTAAAGCAATCATCTGAACTTGCAACAGCCGTGTTAGATGAGTTGTTTCTACATGAAAATCCTTTTGTCTTATATGTTTGCAGTATTTATGCAATTATAGTGGACTATCGCAGAGCTGAAGCTTTAAAAATGCTTGAAAAGATTGCAGGAATCGAACAGAATATGACCAGTTTTGAGGCAAGCATAGTTCTTGAACAATATGAATCTGGGGAACTTTTTAAACTGTATGGCGTAAATAAATAACAGCTACCACTAAGGAAATGGCCCAGCAATGATAGTTGAGGATTTTTTTCGAAATTAACTTAAAAGTGGTGATATAGATTATTCAGCCTAGACTTTTTTATTTCAAGAAATATAACACTTACCAATAGTAAATTTTTATAGTAGTCTGAATTATAATAATATTGAAAATAATGAGGTTATTAGTTATAATCAAAATGATTTATAATATAAAGGAGATGATGAAGGAAATGAAGAGGCTAAGTATTTTGTTGTGTGCGTTTACATTAGTTTTTGGAATTTTTGCATTTTCAGGAATCTCTTTAGCTGCCGAGGAAACAAGCTTTAATGATGTTGAGGAATTTACACCAATAGCAGAACCAGTAACAGAACTACCTCTTGGTTTTGACATCAATAAAGAATATGAAGATGGAGAAATAATATCAGAGACAATCACTAAATCTGATATTAATCCAAGAGGTTTTTATCTTTATGCAGATGCATCGCATCAAGTGTACTACACATTTAATAGCTCTATACCAACATTGTATCCTTACGAAAAATGGATTGATGGATATTTATATAAAGGAAATCTAAGATTACAAGGAGCTGTGCCAGCGGGAAAGGGTTATTTAGCTACATATAGTGGAAAGATTTCTACATTTATTAACTAAAATAAGGTTCTGCTATACAAGAAAAGCCACGTTCATTTATATGCGCGTGGCTATTTTTGTTAAAACTGTTTATTCAAGACTATTTGTGAATTACCCTATTTAAAAAGGTAGAAAGGGTGCATTGTATGTCTTACAAATATAATAAATATGTAAGCTTTATTACTGCGACAACTTCCTTGTACTAATTTTATTCTTTACTAATAAAGTAAGCAAAGAGGTGTTTTTCCTCTTATTTGCTCCTCTAAGTATAGCAATGTTAATCTTTGGAATTTTGGAGTTTAAAAACACAACGAAATATTGATTTACATGCAGCAGAAATTAAAAGACGACTAAAAAAAGAATGAAAACGAAGTAGTATGTCTACATTCATACAACAGAAAATGATAGCTTTTGCAAATGTCGGTAAGCTTATGTGATACTCTTGTTGATTACAAAGCCTGACTTGTTAAACTACTAATAGTAGGTGATGATGAGCAGGTATTAAACGATTGTAGATTCGGTTTATGCAACCGTTTAACGCCACAAACATGTATGGAGATAAACAAATAAAAGCACGCTAAATAGAATAGTTCTGTTTAGCGTGCCTTTTCAATTTATTTATTGTACTCCTCTTGCAAAATGCTGTAAATTTCCAAATCAACAATACCTTTACCAGACCAGAAAGAAGCTTGTCTTAATAAACCTTCTTTCATAAAGCCACTTTTTAAAAGCACTTTTTTTGACGCATCGTTCATCGGCATAACTTCCGCTTGAATTCTATTAATGTTAGCTTCATCAAATAAAAATTTACAAATGGTTTGTACAGATTCTGTTGCAATGCCCTTATTCCAATAGTCCTCTGCTAAATAGTAGCCGATTGTTACCATATTTACTTTTTGGTTAAAATCCATCGCTTCGATTATACCGACTAAAGAATCTGGTTGATCTTTATAAAAAATCCCCCATTTCACTCTACTTCTTTTCGTGAAGTCACGTTCAAAATGACTAATCATTTTTTGGACAGTCTGAATATTGTGTTTCGGGATAATGCCACAATACTCAAATACTTTTTCATTATCGTAGATAGCGAATAACATGTCTAAATGGCTTTCTTCTATTTTTTTAAATTGTAGGTTGCTAGAATGTAATAGTGGGAAGCTTTCAAAGATTTTTTCTACATTCATTGGATTTTCTCCTTTGCTTGTCATTTGGCGAGATTGTTTTAATGATTTGGAATTTTCATATGGGAAAGCTATTTAAATGAGGATGTATTTAATATTTTCTAGTTAAACCATTATATTGTAAAATGGGGATCAAGTAAATATGAAACAAAAAAAGCTGCATCGTATAAAATACGCTGCAGCTTCGAATTGGTTTGTGCCCTTTGATGGTGCTACTGAAAGAAGTATACCATAGAATAATAAAAAATTGTGATATTTATGTATTATAAATCTTTTGAAATCAATAGAGTACGTGATGTCATCTTTTTTTAATAGCCAATCACAGGTGTCTGTCACTAGTAATTAGCTTTCTACATATTATGGAAATCTAGTCCTTGATAAATTATTTACCCATAGCCCCTCTTGATGTTGAACGTCGAGAGGGGCTTGTTATTTTGTTTGCGAGAGCAAAGTTAGCTTTGTCAATCGGACAAAAAATTTAATCTCTCTATCAATTATTATCATACTGGATTAGGACACGGAATAGATTGTTATAGTTCTACTATTAGGGATATGGAGTCGAGAGCAAAAGAGCACATAATTTTTAATACTATGTAACAGAAATCGCGGCTTGTAATAGAAAAAATACAAGTCAAAAGGGGTCAAGTGATAGAAACGACATTTTGATAGCTAAAAGACTGTGCAATAATGATGTTTTCCTTCTATTGCAATAGTCCGCTCTATGTTGAATAACACAACTATTATTAATAATTTACACTGGAAGGAGAATCAAATGACACAGTATCATCAGCAGTCGTCCGTTGAAGTCATGAATAAACTGAATGTGACCAATCAGGGATTGAGTGATTATGACGTTCAAAAGAGGCAAGAGGTTTACGGCTATAATGTTTTAGAGGAAAGTAAAAAGGTAAGTACACTTGCCGTTTTTTTCGGCCAGTTTAAAGATTTATTAGTGATTATTTTAATGGTAGCCGCTTTTATTTCATTTCTATTAGGTGAAGTAGAAAGTACGATTGTTATTTTGATTGTTATTATTTTAAATGCAGTTCTGGGCACTGTTCAACATGTAAAGGCAGAAAAATCTTTAGGTAATTTGAAAGCACTGTCTTCGCCCATAGCGAAAGTAATGCGTAATAATCAGATAATAGAAATTCCTTCTGAAGATATCGTTGTGGGAGATCTTCTATATTTGGAAGCTGGAGATTATATAAATGCTGATGGAAGATTACTAGAAAGCCATAATCTTCATATTAATGAAAGTTCGTTGACAGGTGAATCATTAGCTGTCGCAAAAAGTGCCGATTCGATTAAGGAAGATGTAACCATTGCGGATAAGAAAAACATGGTCTTCACTGGAAGCTTTGTCACGAATGGACGAGGCGTTGTGATTGTGACAGCTATTGGAATGGAAACGGAAATTGGGAAAATCGCCAATTTACTTGATACTGCAAAAGAAAAGAAAACGCCTCTACAAGTAAGTCTAGATCAATTTGGAGAAAAATTAGCTTTAGGCATCACGATGATTTGTGTTGTTATTTTCACAATTGATTTGGTTCGAGGCCGTGAATTAGTAGAATCGTTTATGTTTGCTGTTTCGTTGGCAGTTGCCGCCATACCAGAGGCATTAAGTTCGATTGTCACAATTGTCTTGGCTTTTGGGACACAAAAAATGGCAAAGGAAAATGCTATAATACGAAAGCTTTTTGCTGTTGAAAGTTTGGGAAGTGTTTCGGTTATTTGTTCAGATAAAACAGGGACTTTAACTGAAAACAAAATGGTTGTCCAACATGTATACGTTAATCAGAAAGTGATTCCACACGATCAACTATATATGAAAAATGCAATTGAGAAAGATCTGATTTTAAAGGCGCTATTATGTAATGATGCGTTGGAAAGAGATCATAAGGAAATCGGGGATCCTACTGAAATTGCCCTTGTGAAATTAGGAAAGCAGTATGATTTTGATGAATTACTTGTTAGAGACCATTGTCCAAGGGTGGCAGAGCTCCCTTTTGATTCAGATCGGAAGCTTATGAGTACGGTTAATCGGATTAATCAGCAAAATATTATGATTACTAAGGGAGCACTAGACGTTCTGCTATTTAAAATGTCAAAAATGAATACGTCGCAAGGTCTAGTTAATCTGACGCAAGAACATCGAAAAAAAATCGAAGAAGTGAATCGAGATTTTTCAATGAATGGTTTAAGAGTATTAGCCATTGCATATAAGGAAGTAAGAGAAGGCCGTCCAATTACCGTATTTGATGAAAGAGATTTAATTTTTGTAGGATTAATAGCAATGATGGACCCACCTAGAAAGGAATCGAAGGCAGCCGTTGAAAGCTGTATTAAAGCAGGTATTAAACCTGTAATGATTACAGGTGACCATAAAATAACAGCCACTGCCATAGCCAAACAAATCGGGATTTTACAGGACCCATCCGAAGCGATTGAAGGAGCTGAAATTGAAGGTTTAACGGATCGCGAACTGCAAGAAAAAGTTCAAGATGTTTCAGTTTATGCTCGTGTAACGCCGGAACAAAAAATTCGTATTGTGAGAGCGTGGCAGGAAAAGGGCAATGTCGTTGCGATGACCGGTGATGGTGTCAATGATGGCCCCGCTTTAAAACAGGCTGATATCGGTGTAGCAATGGGAATAACCGGTACTGAAGTTGCGAAAGATGCATCATCTATGATATTAACAGATGATAATTTTTCAACGATTGTCAAAGCAATCTCGAATGGTAGAAGCATCTATACGAATATTAAAAATGCGATTTTATTTTTGTTATCTGGAAATGCAGGGGCTATTTTTGTCGTTTTATATGCTACTATATTAGGTTTACCCGTTCCATTTGCACCTGTTCATCTCTTATTTATTAACCTACTTACCGATAGTTTGCCGGCCATTGCCATTGGACTGGAACCAAATAATAAAAACACCATGAAGGACAAGCCAAGAGATATTCGCACACCATTGTTAAATAAAGCTTTTACGACGCAAGTTATACTGGAAGGTTTATTAATTGCAATTGCTACAGCTGTTGCTTTTGAAATCGGATTGTCAACAGGAGATACTTTAACAGCCAGCACGATGGCGTTTACTACTTTATGTTTGTCGAGATTAATTCATGGCTTTAATTCCAGATCGAAGCAATCGATTTTTGCCATTGGTGTATTTTCGAATAAATATACTTGGTTAGCATTTTTAATCGGTTTTGTCGCTTTACATGTCGTATTATTTGTTCCATCATTTACGGGTATATTTGAAGTGGCCGCATTAAGTGGCGCCCAATTAGGCTTTATTTATAGCTTATCGTTTATGCCGTTTTTAGTTAATCAGTGGTTTAAACTATTGTTTGTCAGAAGTAAATAAGGCAACTTCATAAAGTGTCAGGCCCCCAAATTGTTTGAGAATTGTGTGGGTGTCTGGCACTTTTACTAATATATATCTTCTTCAATGTTGATAGAATCTTGATTTTTTGTTGTTAAACTCCATTTATAAAGATGAAAAGGAGTTATCAAATATGAATGATCAGTATATCTTGCAAACTAAACAGCTAACCAAAAAATACAGAAGGTCTACTATTTTAAATGCTGTATCACTCAATGTGAAGAAGAACACCGTTTATGGTCTTTTGGGTCCAAATGGGGCTGGGAAATCCACAATACTTAAGATTATATCGGGTCTGCTCAAGCCAACATCCGGAGAAGTTATTTTTAATGGAAATCAGTGGGCTAGAAAGGATTTAGCTTATATTGGTTCTTTAATTGAGAACGCCCCACTTTATGGGAATTTAACAGCTAAAGAAAATCTGGAGGTCATAAATACAATTCTTGGGTTGCCAAAAGAGCGAATCGAAGAGGTTCTTCAAATTGTCGGCTTAACCAATACGGGAAGTAAAAGGGTAATGAACTTTTCTATGGGAATGAAACAGCGTCTTGGCATTGCCCTTGCTATCTTGAATCGTCCAAAGCTATTAATCCTAGATGAACCCACTAATGGATTAGATCCTCTTGGGATTCAAGAATTAAGGGAATTAATTGCTTCTTTTCCGCAGCAGGGCATGACAGTCCTTTTATCGAGCCACTTGTTATCGGAAGTTGAACATATAGCTGACGATATAGGAATCATCAGTAATGGGATACTCGGGTATGAAGGAAAATACCATTCTTACGAAAATCTAGAAACGCTTTTTACCGAAGTTGTACGAAAGAATAGAACTCAATAGGAGGTTGAGGTTGCGGTATGTATTTATATTTGAAATCAGAAATCATAAAAATAAAACGAACAAATATAAGAAAGGTGCTTTTGATTATTCCTTTAATATGCTCCCTTCTTGCACTTGGCTTTAATTTTTTAAGCGGTGATCCACAGATAGTTAGTCTCAGTGCAGAAACCATCATTAACCATTGGGGGATATTATGGATTTCTGTATTTATTGCCCTTACGGCAGGGCTTCTGAATAATTTGGAAAAAAAATCAACCAATTTTAAAACTATCATTGGCTTACCGATAAATCTCCAAAAAAATGAAATTAGTAGAATTTTATTAGTCATTGGATTTGTGGCACTGGGTTCTCTTCTATTAGTTGCTGCTATAAGCCTAACTAGTTTGCTGATTGGGACAAGTCCATATTTAGTTTCTCTCTCCTCTTGTATTTTGGCGGTTTTCTTAATGTTTGTTACTTCGCTTTGGCAGGTTCCATTTTGTTTATGGTTCTCGAGGAAAACGAACTTCTTTATCACTTTATTATTAAATAGCATGCTTAATTTAAATTTAGGTACACTATTTGCCCCTACAGAAGATTGGTGGTTCGTGCCATATAGCTGGCATTTAAGAGTACAAATGCCTTTAACTAAACTGCACTCTAATGGAATACCCTTGCCGCAAAACGATGAACTACTCAGTTATTCAGTCATTCCAATTGCTCTTGTATTAAGCATTCTATTCTTTATTGTTCTTACTTTAATGGCTGTTAGGTCGTTTAATAAAATAGAGGTGAAATAATGTTGCAATTTTATAGATGTTTGCTAGGGGAGTTTAAAAAGAGAAAGCGAAGTTTATTTCTGTTATTACACTTAGGTATACCCCTAATTTTACCTTGTACTTTGGTGATGTACTTTTTATCTAGGAATAATCCGATAAATTCAGAAGCAAGTTACGTCATTTTCTTTGAATTAATTGGAGTCGGTACACCGGTCATTATTTCTATTATTTGTGGAATGGTGGCCGATTCTGAAAATGAAGCAGGTCATTTCCAAAATATGGTCGGAGTAATTCAAAGTAAAACCATCTCGTTCATGAGTCAAACAACAATGATGATTTTCTCTTATAGTGCAGCAATATTTTTAACGATATTAATCTATTCCTTGGCTCTGAAGTTTTTAGTTGGTGTACATGAAGTTCACTTCACTCTCTATTATTTAACAGGTATAATTTTCATAATAGCTTCTATATTTCAATATTTCTTCTATCAAGTCCTGGGTTATAAGTATGGAATCGGGATTAGTAGCATATGTGGGTTCGGAGGATTGATCATCACTGCTCTTTCTTTAACTACAATTGGAGATAAAGTATGGAAATTTCTACCTTGGGCATGGGCAAATCGATTCAGCGAATATTTAACTGACTATTGGAAAATGACTGATATAACGTTGTTTAGCAATCCTATGTTAGTAACAGGATACTATTTATTCCTTATTTTAACAATAGGGATGGCCGTACTAAGTATCGTTTGGATTAATAATTGGACCGGACGGAAAACAATCGATTAAATAGAATTAAAGGAGGATTTAATTATGGTAAATATCTTAGCGATTGATGATGATGCTGCAATTCTAAGACTAATCAGAAAAATGTTGGAGATGAAAAATCATAAAGTTACTACTCTTCTAAGTATAAAAAATATCACGATAGAAGAAATAAATAAATATAATCTTATTTTACTGGATGTTATGATGCCAGGTGAAGATGGCTTTGAAATTTGTAAGAAAATTCGACCTTCGATTGATATACCGATTATCTTTATGACAGCCAAAAGTGATGAATCTTCCATTATTAAAGGTTTATCAATTGGAGGGGATGATTATATTGTCAAGCCGTTTAGTATACATGAAGTGAATGCGAGAATTGAGGCCCATTTAAGACGGGAATCCAGACCGAAAAAAGGAAGGAAAAGTAGTGTTTATCGACGGCGACATTCTTATTGATTTGGAAGCGAAAAAGGTGATTATCCAAGGGGATGAAGTAAGCTTTACTAGGACCCAATACAGAATCTGCGAGCTACTTGCTTTACATAAAGGGAAAATCTTTTCCAAAGAAGATATTTATGAATCTGTTTATTCACTGGAAAGTGATTCACAAATTTCAACTATTATTGAACATATCAGGGTAATAAGAAAAAAGTATGCACAATTTAACTTAGCCCCCATCAATACAGTCTGGGGTGTAGGGTATATATGGAAATAAAGAATTCATTTTCGGCTTATTTTGTTAAATCAATTATAAAATTAGGCTTTGCTGGTTTACTTGTATTAATGATAAATATCGGGTTCGCGATAGGGGGAATCAATCAACACTTTTTGCTTCCGGCAAACGAGCCGATAAAAAAGGCAGAAAAAATCCAAAATGAAGTTGTAAATGCGGCTTATATTGATTCCAGCATCATCCCTCCTGAACTGGATTACGCCATTTTTAATAAGAAAACAAGCGAAATGATAAAGAGTAATTTGAGCCCAAGGAATAAAGAAAAAGCAAAAGAAGCTTTTCAGAATCATAGTACGGAAAAAATGAGTTCTTTTATAAGGTACGATAGTCAAAATGAAACGATTTTGATTTATTATAACTTAAAAGTTCAATTTGCAGACGTTGAATTGAGAAAGGTATTTCCAAACCCTGGTGTATGGTTATCCATTTTTTCGATATTAATTTATTGTATTTATTTAGTCTGGAATATTAGAAGTTTCTCGCGAATTCTTATACAAGAAAATCAAAAGCTTATTAAAGTAGCACGAAAAATAGAAGAAAAGGACCTGAATATCGAGTTTCCACAAGTTCGATTTAATGAGTATAAAGATGTGATGGGCGCAATGGAAAGTTTATCAGAAGCACTGGTTAAATCCATTCAAAGGGAAATTGAGGTTACTAACTCGAAGGCAGAGCAAATCAGTTATTTAATACATGATATAAAAATTCCATTGACAGTGATAAAAGGGAATATAGAACTGTTGGAAGTAATGACAACCAATGACATGAAGGAAAATTTTAGTGATATTACGAATTCCATACAACAGGTTGAACGATACATTCAGGAAGTTATCGATATCAATCTGAATAACAAGCAAATAAATACATATAAAGAAGAGATAGCTGTCAATGATTTCTTGTCGAAGCTAGAAATCGAAATAAGGAGCCTAAGTAATAATATAATCGTCGAAGATTATACAGAGAAAGGGACAATCCTTTTTATAGATACAAACCTGTTCATTCGAGCGATAAATAATATCGTACTAAACGGAATTGAAAGAACCCCACAGGATGAAAAAGTACAATTGATTGTCAAGCAAGATAAAGATTTTATTCAATTCATTATCATTGATCAGGGACCTGGTTTTTCAGAGGAAGCTCTAAAAAAAGGATCTGAACTTTTCTATACCGAAAACTATGGACGGACAAGTAACAGCCATTATGGATTGGGATTAACATTTACTGAAAAAGTAATCAAGCAGCACAATGGGAAGATGAAACTTAGCAATAATGCAAGTCACTCTGGGGAGGTACTAGTACAATTGCCGAGAATAAACCCGAATCTGGAAAAAGGGTTAATAGATTGCTTGGATTAATACAAAGATAGCAAACATGATTATTTTTCTTAAATTTACACAATACGATACTCCACAATCTGGTCCGATTGTTGAACATAAGTTAAACAGCACCGTTCGTTTAAGTACAATCCTAAACAAAGTAAATTCAATCATGACAATCATAAGTATTAAAAAATCAAATCAGAAATACTAAAGAGATGATTTTAATTAAACTTTATTACAAATTATCAATCTTAATTATAATCGATCAATCTTTTTACAAAGCTACAATAAGAAACAATAACAGGTATAAAGCCTGTTTTTTTATTAAAAAGTCATTTGTTTGTAGTGAATGACTTAGTTAAGTGTGCTTTTATCTCGGATGTTTTTGTTCATAGTGTTTAATTTACCTCTTGCATATGAGATAATTAGCAGGAGATTGTATATACTTTTTGATTAAAGGGCTCTTACCAAATCATAGAATTGGTAAGAGTCCTATTCTTTTCACTATATTTGCTATTCTTATTGTTTATAACTTTTCTATTTGGCTTAGAAGTGAACAGCAGGGAAGTTTATTTAACTAAATAATCAGAAAATTGAATTGACAAATATTCCTTACTTACTTTAGTATATTTATATGCTGGTTATAACCAGTTAGAGGTGATATGACATTAGTATAAGGAATAGGAGGGATAAGGATAAAACTATAACAATGCTATAGAAATTTTTAGTTGTAAACATGTAATAACTTGCTCTTTGTTAAAAGAAGACACATATAGACGTTTAAGCCTAGATTCAATCAAAAAGTAGTCGATTCTATCACTTATTTTTTAGGAGGGATTGTACGAATGAAGAAAAAATATATTGCTACAAGTCTTTTATCTATGATTTTGATTTCACCCTTGGTAGTTGATCAAGCTTATGCAGAAGTTCTGGATAATGAGTTGAATGTTCATAAACAGTGGAAGTTAAAATACCATGAGAATTTTAACAAAGAGTTATTCAGTGATGAGGTAGATTGGGTACTTGATAGTTATGATGATGATAGCCCTTGGCATGTAGATCATCTTGATGATGATGGTGACTTTTTTAAAATCAAAGGAGGGGATGACTTTTTTAAGCAACTTAACAGCTTTGATTTATTGAGAAAACAATTGAAGTTTGGAAAAGATGGCTGGTTAACTGCAGAGTTTGCAGTTCGGGACTATGATAAAGATGGGATACCAGATACCGAGGCAACATTAAAAAATGTTGAATTAAAAAACGGTGGCCATGCTGCTGAATTAAAGACAAGTTTTGATTCAGGTTTAATTATTCGCTCTACCGAAGTTTTACCATCAGAATATAGGGTGGAATATGTGTTAAGAAATATAGATTTTGGAGGAAAAAGAAATGACAGTTTTTATTACGATAATAAGTTTAATGGATACACAATGGATCAACGTAAATCAAATCATCCATGGAAAAGAAGTGGAGAATTTACTGGAGACTCAAATCATACCAATAAGAACTTTGGAGATATAACAAATGAAAACGGTTATTATTTCTTAGTAATTATGGACTATGAAAAACCTGCTCCTCATAATAATGTTTTTATTCACAACCATAGAAAAGTAGGGATGGATGCATATAATACAAATGCCACTTGGGCAAATGCATATGCAACGTGTAATCCTGCTACTGGAGAATTATATAAACAACTTAGTGATAAAAGTTCAAATAATGCGATAAACGGCATTTTTTTTGCAGGAGATACGTTTAGAGATCCGTCTATGGCTTATAACTCGTTTTTGTTTGACACCGAGTGTGGTTCTCTATCTGACACAGATACAGAGTACACTATTATTTCCACTGCTGAAATTCAGCCTGAGCTTATGCCTGATGAAAGTTATAAATTCGCTATTGAGCGAAATAAAACAGGCTATGTTATGGAAATGACAGGAAACTTTAAATATATCGGAAAGAAAACTTTGAGATATGAACGTGAATTTATTCAAGATGGCAGACCAATCTGGCATTATAATAATACCCCTGAAGAATATGATGGACAGTTTAATTCGACACTCACTTTTACGGGTCCTCATGGCAGTTACTCTGTAGAACAATGGCCCGTAGGTTCTGCTTACCCAGATAACTTTATTATTGGAATCCCTCATATTAATTATTATGAAGGATCTGCTGTAATTGATGAAATAAAACTATTTGTCCCAAAAACCTAATAATATTTATTTTAATTAATTAGTATGGTACGTACGATTGGACTTTAAATGTGTATATCCTGATTTTTCACTTACTTTTTTGACTTTTATTTTAAATCACTTTACATTATCAGAAAACTCTGTTAATCTACAAATAGATAAGTGGTTATAACCAGGTAAGTCCATAATACAATCTGGTTATTTTCAAGAGTCGTATAGTAAGGAGATGCCAAGAATATTATGGATAAAAACAGTAAAGTACCACTATATTTGCAACTTATGGAGGTGTTAATAAAGAAGATTGAAGGGAAAGAATATGTTGAGCACGATCAATTACCATCGGAGCGTGAACTATGTGATATTTATAAATTAAGCCGAATAACGGTAAGGCAAGCACTTCAAGATTTAGAACGAGAAGGGTATATTTATAAATTACATGGGATAGGCACCTTTGTAGCCTCAAAATCATATAATCAAAACTTAGTTAAATTATACAGTTTTACTAATGAGATGGAGAAATTAGGAAAGAAACCTACGACAGAAGTATTATCTTTTAGTGTAATTGTGATTGATGACCGTTTAGCTAAAAAAATGAATCTAAATAAGTTAGAAGAAGTATTTAAAATCATAAGATTGCGATATGCGGATGGAATACCATTGATGTACGAAACATCTTATTTGCCTAAAAAAATATTTCCTAATTTAACGGAAAAAGATTTAAATGAAAGACCGATGTATGAGGTATTTCATGAGGATTATCAAATTGGTGTTACGAAAGCAACTGAACGGTTTTCAGCTACTCTTATACAAGAACAAGAAGCCTTTCACTTGAATGTTAAAAGTAATCAACCTGGAATGCTTATAAAACGATATGCATACTATCATGATGAATTGATTGAGTATACTATTAGTGTGGCACTTGGGGATAAATTCTCATACACAGTAGAATTAACGTAACGTAAAGAAAAGTCTATGTAAGCTAAATCTTTATTTTAGCCTTATTTAGATTTTTCATTTTAATTCACTGGTTATGACAACATAACCATTAATCGGATTTTACAATATATTTAATTATGGAGGATGAAGATGTTTAATTTAAATAAAAAAAATTTAAGTGAAATGAAAGCGCTTCAAACCGCCGTTGAGATATACCAACAACCCACTGTTTGGGTTGAGTTAATTTCTTCATTAATTCAGAAAAAAGAAAATACGCAAAATTTTATTCAATCAATTTGTCACAAGCATAGGTTTGTACGAGTCATTTTTACAGGAGCAGGGACCTCTGCATTTGCTGGAGATACACTGGTGCCTGTATTGCGTAAATACAATCAAAAAAACAAGTGTTTACAATTCGAATCCATCCCTACAACCGATATTGTGTCAAATCCAATGGAATATTTGATAGGCCATGTTCCTACGATTATGGTATCCTTCGCCAGATCAGGTAATAGTCCTGAAAGTGTCGCTGCTGTTTCTTTAGGGAAAGAAATTATTCAGGATTTTTATCAAGTCATCGTAACTTGCAATAAAGATGGAAAACTTGCGAAGAATACAGAGGATGATGAGAATAGCATTACAATTCTGACTCCTGACAAAGCAAATGATCAAGCAATGGCTATGACAAGTAGTTTCACGAGTATGATCATTGCTGCGTTTACAGTATTTGTGGATGAAGACATTTGCGAGAATAGTATGAAAGCAGTCATCGAAAGTGGTAAAAGATTAGTGGATACGGTGTCCAATCAAGTAGATGAGATTTTGGAATTTGATTTTGAACGCATTATTTATTTGGGATCCGGTATTTTAGGACAGCTTTCACATGAAGCCGCATTAAAAATGCTGGAACTATCTTCGGGTCAAGTTGTGGCGATGCATGAATCATCATTAGGTTTTCGTCATGGACCTAAGTCGATTTTAAATGATAAAACTGTAGTTGTTCTTTTTGTGTCACAAAATCCTCATACGAGAAAATATGATTTGGATATTTTACGTGAAATCTCTTCAGATCCATCAAAATTAAAAGTTGTTGTATTAACAGATAAAAGTGATGCTGAAGTCGAAAAACTTGCTGATTGGGTAATCCCTGTTAGCCCTGGAAATGTAGAGCTATCAAGTGATTTTGATTTAGCTTTATTGTATGTAATCTTTGCCCAAGTATTCGCGATGAAAAAGTCCCTTCAACTTGGAATTACACCCGATAATCCTAGTCCCAATGGTCGAATCAATCGTGTAGTGCAGGGCGTTACAATCTATGACTATATCAACTAAAAAGGAATGTTATCATGCTTAAAAATATGCTGACAAAAGAAACCGTTGTTGTAGAGGATACATGTCATACATGGGAAGATGTCGTATTCAAAGCCGGTGAGTTACTGAAAAATACAGGAGCCATTGAGGAAAGTTATATTACTGCAATGGTAGAGTCCATTGAGAAGAACGGTCCATATATGGTCATCGCCCCTGGAATTGCATTGCTTCATGCTAGACCAGAAGATGGAGTAAATGAGGCGTGTATGAGTTTATATGTACTAAAAAATGGAGTTTCCTTCGGTCATAAAGACAAAGATCCTGTCACTTTAGCTTTTGCGTTTGGTGCGGTGGATGCACAATCACATCTACAAGCATTACAGCAGTTAATGGAATTATTTAATGACGAGGTACGATTAACGAAACTTAAAAATAGTGAAAATGTAGAAGAGGCATTAGTACTTCTAAATGATTTATAAACTGGTGAAAAGGGTGGATGTAAAATGATGGCATTAAAATATATTGAGCAAATTGAACAGATTATTAAACAAGTGAAAGTTACTCAAATGGATGCAATTAATGAAGCATCCCGATTAATCAAAGAGGCAGTTAAACATGATAGATTAATACACATTTTTGGCTGCGGGCATTCCCAAATGTATGCGGAAGAAATTTTTTATAGAGCTGGTGGTCTAGTAGCTGTTAATCCTATACTTGAACCCGCTTTGTCTTTAAGACCTGAAGCGACAAAAAGTACTTGGTTTGAAAGGTTGGATGGCTATGCTAAAAAGATACTTGATAGTGAAGAGACGAAAAAAGGTGATGTGATTATTATAGCGTCTACGTCAGGCAGAAATTCAGTTCCAATTGAGATGGCGCTAGAAGCAAAGAAAAAGGGATTAATAGTTATTGCGTTAACTTCAAGTGAATTCACAAATGATGTAACCTCCAGACATGCTTCAGGGAAAAAATTAATCGATATTGCAGATGTCATACTAGATAATTGTGGCGTAAGTGGGGATGCAGTTATAGAAGTAGAAGGATTTGCAACAAAGTTTGGTCCAACATCTTCTGTGATTGGATTTATGATTTTGCAAAGTGTTATCGCGCAATCTATTAGTTGTTTATTAGAAGAAGGAGTAGAACCAAACGTATGGGTAAGTTCAAATTTAGATAAAGGAGATGACATTAATAAAGAACACATTAAAAATTATAAAAGCCGAGTGAAATGTCTTTAAAACTTAAATCACGGAGGAGACTAGTTATGAAAATATATACAGTATGTGGGATGGGTTTTGGAACAAGTCTAATGGTGAAAATGACAATTGATGATATTTTAAAAGAAATTGGTGAAGTAGCAAATGTTGAAGCAATCGATATGGGTTCAGTGAAAGGCTTGAGTGCAGATTTATTTGTTACATCTAATGATATGAAGGGGGCGTTTCCGAGTGTAGATGCCCCAGTTATTTACTTGAATAATATGGTAGATAAAGCGGAAATTAAGGAAAAGATAACATACTTTTTTAAAATGTAAAAATAGATATCGAGTTACATGAAAGAAGCTGAGAAACAATCAAAAAGAAATGGGGAATGGAAGTGCTAGAATTCATAATTCAATTACTGACAACTCCAGCGATTATACTTGGACTAGTAGCCCTAATCGGTTTATTAATTCAACGTAAAGTATTTGGAGATGTTGTCAAAGGAACTTTCAAAACTATTTTAGGCATACTTATTTTAAGTGCTGGGGCGGGTATTATTGTTGATTTTATTACACCGTTTAGTGAAATGTTTACTCAAGCTTTTAATTTGACAGGAGTTGTACCTTTTGATGAAGCAGTAATCGGTGCTTTATCTGAAAATGTTACTGAAATAGCTCGTAATTCATCCTTAATATTGGCATTTGGGTTTGTAGTAAATATCATTCTAGCAAGGTTTTCATCATTTAAATATATCTATTTGACAGGACATATGCTTTGGATTATGTCAGGAGCATTAGCGTGGGCGTTTTATGATCTAGGGTATTCTACAACTGAAGCTGTATTATGGGGTTCTTTAATTCAAGGACTAATTTTAGTCTTATTCCCAGCTCTGGCACAGCCAATTATGAGAAAAGTTATTGGTAATAATGATATTGCATATGGGCACTTAACGACAAGTGGTGTTGTTTTATCTGCTTATATAGGTAAGATTTTTGGAAATGCTTCTAAAGATTCTGAGAAAGTTAAGATGCCGAAAGGTCTTGAAATGTTTAAAGATACAGCGATTTCAATATCAGCAGTAATGTTAATTTTATACCTAATCACAACATTTGTGGCTGGACCTGAATTTGTCAGTACATTAAGTGGAGAACAAAATTGGTTAGTATACTCTATTATTCAAGCATTTGGGTTTACTGCTGGAGTTCTAGTATTACTCCAAGGGGTAAGAATGTTCTTGGGAGAAATTGTACCAGCATTCCGAGGAGTTGCCATTAAGTTGGTTCCAGGGGCTAAGCCTGCTCTTGATGTACCAGTAATTTTTGGATTTGCTCCTACCGCTTTAATGATTGGTTTTGTCTTCTCTGTATTAGGGATGATTATAGGCATGTTTGTGTCAAAAGCATTTGGGACGGTTATTCCTTTACCTTCAATTATAGGTGGGTTCTTCACTGGGGGAGCAGCAGGTATATTTGGAAACGCACTAGGAGGAAGACGTGGAGCTATGATCTCAGGCGTTGTATATGGCTTGGTCTTAACTATTCCTGTAGCATTGTTTTACCCGCTATTTGGACTAGAAGTATACGGTATCTCCGGTGTTGCACTTCTTGTACCAGATGCAATAATAGTACTCACTTTGCTTAAGATATTCTCAAGTTTGAATATCATTCCTGTAGTTGTAATCTTAGCGATTCTAGGCGTGCTGGCAACAGGATTTATTAATAAGAAAAGGAAAAAGAAGAGAAATTTGCTTAAGTAAGAATGCATACAAATTGATAGTTTGTAAATTGAAACTAGATAATTTTAAAAAAGGATGCAAAAACAAATGACATATTATATTATTGCAGATCGATTTCTACTTGAAAATGAAGAACGAAAAAAAGGTTATCTAGAAGTGAAGAATGGGGTTTTCGGGGAATTCAGAGATAAAATTCCTGAAAATTCTGAAGTGAAGGATTGGTCAGGATTCATGATTGCTCCAGGTTTATTTGATACTCATATTCATGGAATCAAGGGGCATGACGTCATGGATGGAACAGTAGAGGCGATTAAAGAGATTTCCAATACAATTGTACAACTTGGCGTCACACGCTTCTTACCAACTACTTTAACTTCTTCAGATGAAATATTAGAACAGGCAATCAAAGCAATTGTCAGTGCTGTAGACAGTGGGTTGCCAGGAGCTCAGTCAGAAGGAATATTTTTAGAAGGACCTTACTTCACTGATAAGCATAAAGGTGCACAAAATGCTAGATACTTCAAAAATCCCGATGAAGCTGAATTTAAAAAATGGCAAGAGCTCGCAAACGGAACAATTACAAAAATCGCATTAGCCCCAGAGCGAGAACACGCAATAGATTTTATTAAGGAAGTCAGTAAACAAGTGTTGGTCAGCATTGCGCATACGGATGCTGATTATGAGTGTTGTCGACATGCTGTGGACAACGGTGCCCGTTGCTATGTGCATTTGTTTAACGGTATGTCAGGTTTACATCATCGTGAACCAGGTGCTGTCGGTGCTGCTTTAACAGATTCACGCTGCTATACAGAATTAATATGCGATGGACACCATGTGCATCCAATTCTTGCATCTATGACATTAGAGATTAAAAAAGACAAACTTATTTTGATTACAGATTGCATGCGTGCAGGATTAATGCCAGACGATGTATATTATTTAGGAGAATTTCCTGTGACTATTTCAAATGGTATTGCTAAGACTGAAACTGGATCTCTTGCTGGGAGCACCTTAAAACTAATTGATGGCATACAGAACTTACAAAAATGGAGCAACCGACCTTTACATGAAATATGGCATCTAGGTTCACTGTCAACTGCAGCGAGCATTGGAAAAGCAGACAAGTTCGGAAGCATCAAAAGTGGGAAAGTGGCTGACTATGTTGTTCTCAACTCCAATTTGACTGTCATAGCGACAGCAGTAGATGGGGTCGTAAAATATGTAAGAGATGAAATCCCTATTAAATTCTGAAATTTTAAAAATTAATAAGGAGGAAACAGAATGACAAACTTACAAAATACGAAAGAGATGCTGATTAAAGCTCAAAAAGAAGGTTATGCAGTCCCAGCTTTCAATATTCACAATTTAGAAACCATCCAAACTGTAATCGAGGCTGCCGTTGAAATGAAATCACCAGTGATTTTGGCTGCTACACCTGGGACAATGAATTACGCGGGACGTGCCTATATTCAAGCAATTGCTGAAGTTGCTGCTAGTGAGAACGATATTCCTATTGCTCTGCACTTAGATCATCATGAAACGCTTGAATCTATCGAGGCATCACTTAAGTTGGGTACAAAGTCCGTTATGATTGATGGCTCACATTATTCATTTGAAGAAAATATTGAATTATCTAAAAGAGTTGTAGAAATGGCACGTTTGTATGGAGCAACTGTCGAAGCAGAATTAGGCAAACTAGTCGGTCAAGAAGATGATTTAATTGTAGAAGCGAAAGATGCAGCTTATACGGATCCCGATACAGTAGTGGAATTTGTAGCACGCACGGGAGTAGATTCATTAGCTGTTGCAATCGGTACTGGACACGGTTTGTACGAGACGAAGCCGGAATTAGACTTCGAACGTTTAGAGAAAATCAAAAACTTGATTGAAATCCCGATTGTTTTGCACGGGGCGTCTGGTATTTCTAAAGAAGATATTCAAAAATGTATTGCCCTAGGTTGCGCGAAAGTGAATATTTCTACAGAATTAAAAATTCCTTTCTCTACCGCTCTTCGCCAATTTCTGATTGAGCATCCAAATGAGTCGGATACGAGAAAATACATGGCAAAGGCGAAGGAGAATATGAAAGAAGCAGCAATCAGTAAAATTTTGATTTGTATGAGTGATGGAAAAGCATAATTATTTTTAATTGTTTATAGTAAATTACTTAGAAAGGTGTGTGGATAAATGATACTTACAGTTACCTTAAATCCTTCTGTTGATATTAGCTATAAGCTCGATCATTTAAAGTTGAACACCGTAAATCGTGTTGTGAGCGTATCAAAGACAGTAGGTGGAAAAGGATTAAATGTATCTAGAGTTTTGGTTCAATTAGGAGAAGAGGTTGCGGCCACTGGTTTTTTAGGTGGAAGTCTAGGGGGTTTTATCCGCACACAAATCAATGAACTTATGATAAAAGATTATTTTATAGAAGGTAAGGAAGAAACTAGGAATTGTATCGCTGTTATCCATGACAACCTGCAGACAGAAATTTTAGAAAGCGGCCCGAAGATTAGTAGGAAAGAAGCTGCGGAATTTTTGGAGCAGTTTCAGTCACTTGTCAAAGAAACTGATATCATTACGGTCTCGGGAAGTTTGCCAAGAGGCTTGGAAACAAACTTCTACGGAGAGTTACTTAAGATTGCTCATGAAAATCATTCTATAATATTGCTGGATTCAAACGGAGAAGCACTCAGACAATCTTTAATAGGTGAATACAAACCGTATTTGATAAAGCCGAACCTTGAAGAGTTAGCGGATTTAGTGGAAAGGAAAATTGATTCTGAACAACATGTAATTCAAGCGTTGCATGACCCTGTTTTAAATGGTATCCCCTGGATAGTCGTTACTTTAGGAGACGGGGGTGCATTGGTACGCAATGAAGAAATAGTTTACCGTGTAAAGATTCCTAAAGTAAAAGTTATAAATCCTGTAGGGTCAGGTGATTCTGTCATCGCAGGATTTGCAGCCGGTTTTTCCCGTAAACTTCCACCAACAGAAACAATCAATTACGGAATTGCAATGGGTGTTCTAAATGCTATGGAGGAAAAGACGGGATTTATCAATACACAAAAAATAAACTGGAGTATAAGCGAAGTTCAAGTAGAAAAGTTAGATTCTGTTAGCAATTATTCGGATTACTCAATAAAGGCGGTTGAAAAGCATGATTGAAAAAAAATTTAACGTAATAGATAAAGCAGGTGTTCACGCACGTCCTGCATCTATATTGGTTAGTGTAGCCAGTCATTATGAATCACAAATAAAAATTATTTATAAAGAGAAAACGGCAAATTTAAAATCCATTTTGGGTAACAAAACAGTTACAAAGAATCTATTAAAATATACAAAAATTTAGTTTGAATATAGATTTTTAACTGGCTACCCTGCGTATCGTGTGAACGGTGCGTACTCGGTGTTAATTGCTTTGAACCCCTAAAGCCTTATGACCAAAGCGGAACTGGAAACGGTAAACGTTATGGTGCGAAAGCAGAAAAAATAATAAGGATGGCATATGCTGAAATAAAATCTCTTAGTGTCTATCAATGGGTTAGCGTGACGGATAGAAAACGGAGTGCTACGTGCTAGTACAATGGGTGTTTAGCAGGGAAAGCCCTACGTTTATTCATCGTTAAGTTGAATAAATAAGGGAAACCTTCAACGACTATCTCCTTGAGGGAGAGTAAAGCCGCAAGCGAATGGCGGAAGAAAAATACCGCATCTCTTTATTGAGATGAAGAAATAGTCTGCGCTCATGTGAAAGCATGAGAGGTCTACTTGTGAAAGAAAGACTGCATAAAGTGTTGCGCCTTTATGTGAACAAGAAAAACCTATCTAAATCTAATAAATTTGTATTAAACAAATAACACCTCGTGCGATATATAATAGTAGATTATATTTTTTTGAGGTGATGTACATGGAATTAATGTCCATTGGTAAATTTGCAAAACGAGTAGGTGTTAGTACCTCTACCCTTCGTAAAATGGATCGTGAGAATGTTTTGAAACCTTGTCATGTATCAGAAGGTGGTACAAGATACTACTCAACCGAACAATTAAGAGAGTTTCAAAAAGCTGAGAATGATAAAAAACTTGTCATTGGCTACTGTCGTGTGAGTACACCAAGTCAAAAAGACGATTTAACTACACAAGTTGAAAACCTGAAAACATATATGTTAGCAAAAGGCTATCAGTTCGAGATTATTCAAGATATTGGCAGCGGAATCAACTATAAGAAAAAAGGTTTGAAACAATTAATTGACAAGATTAATAATCGTGATATTTCAAAAGTCGTTGTACTGTACAAAGACCGTTTAGTGCGGTTTG
>NZ_PYWM01000026.1 GCF_003049665.1 Lysinibacillus mangiferihumi
ATTCTCACCTTTTCCGCGGGTAGCACTCTCTACTTCGCGGGTATTCTCACCTTTTCCGCGGGTAGCACCCTCTATTTCGCAGGTATTCTCACCTTTTCCGCGGGTAGCACTCTCTATTTCGCGGATATTCTCACCTTCATTGCTAACTATCTATTCACTAGATCCGTCCATTCATTCTTGCAGCTTGTTGTAAAGGATCCCATACCCCATTGAAAGGTGGTGCATATGCTAAATCTAAATCGAGTAAGTCCGGTAATGTCATTTTATTGTATAAAGCGGTAGCAAAGACATCAATACGTTTATCTACACCAGCAGGTCCAACGATTTGTGCCCCTAATAGTTGCTGATTTCTCTTTTGGACAACAATTTTAATATACATCCGTTGTGCACCTGGGTAGTAGCCTGCAATATGACGTGCTGAGAGTTTATATGCCTCGTAATCGAACCCAAGCTTTTTGGCAGTGTTTTCATTGATGCCTGTAGTAGCGATTGTCAAATCAAAGAATTTCATTATAGAGGTGCCAACAATGCCCCGAAACGGTGCAAACTTTCCAGACATATTAAGTCCAGCTAAGCGCCCCTGCTTATTTGCTGTCGTTCCAAGAGGTACATAATCTAAGCGTTCCTTTACAATATGAAAATGGGTTGCACAATCTCCAGCCGCATAGATATTCTCAACCGACGTCTCTAAGTGGCGGTTAACAACGATGGCTCCATTTTTAGCTAGTGCAATGTTTGTCCCATCTAAAAATTGTGTGTTCGGTTTTATGCCAGCAGCGACAATTACTAAATCCGTCTCTAGCACGCCATTATTTGTAATAATTCGTTCAACTCGTGAAGAGCCTTCAAAGCCTTCAACATTCGTATTTAATAGAAGCTCTATTCCTTGCTTTTTCGCCTCATCATGAACATGCTTTGCTAGTTCTTCATCTAAAATATTGGCAACTTGACTACCTCGTTGAATCAGTCGAACTTTTTTATTACATGCATGAATCGTTTCGGCCATTTCAAGTCCGATATAGCCTCCACCAAGAATGGTCACCTGTTCGATATTTGGCGATAAATCGGCTAGTAACTCTTCTAATCCAGGTATTGTTTTAATTTTATGAATACCAGCTAATTCTGCACCTTTCTTTACTGGCATTATCGGATCCGCTCCAGTAGCGATAAGAAGCTTATCATAAGCAATTTCGAATGGTTCGCCTGAAAATTGCGTACCCATAACAAGCTGGTTCTCAACATCGATGCGTTCGACCTCATGTCCAACGCGTGCATCAATACCGTATTTATCTCGGAATGTCTCCACATCTCGCGCGATTAGGCGCTTTGTCGATGAAATCCGACCATCTACTACATAAGGCAATCCACATTGTCCATATGAATAAATAAATCCACGCTCTAAAGAGGTAATTTCTGCCCCTGGTACATTTCTATAAATCTCCATAGCGGCTGACATTCCCGCCGCATCTCCCCCAATAATTACGAACTTCATCCTACAAACCCCCTTATTCATATCCTAATTCTACATACTGGTTCATATATAGAGGACACGTTCCGCCTCACACAGCGACTTTAAATCAATGTTAACAAAAAGCCAAATACAAATGCACGTTTCCAGTACTACCATTTTCTAATTTATCGTGACAAAAAAACAGGTAAAGAAAAACAATTGTTTTTCTCTACCCGTTTTACGTACTTAAGCTTTTGTGATCTCTTCTTTGCAGAACGTTAAAATTTCTTCTAATTCATCATCTTCCAGTGCAAAGTCTAAATACTCTCCCTCTGCCTTCTCCATAATGAAATAATTTAAAATAAATGGAGCTCCTTCTTTTTCACCAATTAAAACACGAATTTCAATACCTGCTTCATGGTATAGCTCATCCTCTTCGTCAATGTCCACATCTAAAATAAATTCAAAACGTTTACCTTCAATAATATTCGTCGGATCTAAAATTTCTTCCATCGAGAATTGTGTAATATCCATTTATACTAGCTCCTTTATCTTTACCTATTCTTTTCTATAATAAATCAATTTCAGCATGGGTCAACTAGAAAACCTGTATACACCTTCATGCAATTATGACACAATAAAATAAAACTTTTAGCCGTATGCTATTTTTCAGCAATCAAAATTAGCTAACAGTTAACGCTTGGCAAGCTACATACTTATTACATAAAGGAGGCTTTTTAATGAAAGAGCTACTATATTATCAAGACGCTATGCAACAAGAATTTACAGCAACGGTTGTACGTACTGGTAGTGAGCCTGATGGACGCCAGTACGTTGTGCTTTCTAATACCGCCTTTTACCCTACCGGTGGTGGTCAACCACATGATACAGGTACTTTAAACAATACTAACGTAATCGATGTCGAAAAGATTGACGATGAAATACGCCACTATATCGAGGGTGAAGCTTCTACTTTTTCTGGCGAAGTACATGGCAAATTGAACTGGAAGCGCAGATTTGATCATATGCAACAGCACGCTGGACAGCATATTTTAACAGCAGCATTTGTCGAACTTTTTGATGCACCAACCGTAAGCTTTCACCTCGGTAGTGAACAAGTTACAATAGATATTGCTGTAGACTCATTATCAAATGAACAGCTTGCGGCGGCTGAAGCTCGGGCAAATGCTATTATTTTAGAAAATCGCCCAATAGAAACAAAATGGATTACCGAACAGCAACTTGCTGACTATAACTTGCGTAAAGAGGTAGCTGTCACAGGAGCTATTCGTTTAGTCATCATCCCTGATTTCGACTACAATGGCTGCGGTGGAACACACCCGACATCTACAGGGCAAGTTAGCGCAATTAAAATTCTAGGGACTGAAAAAATGAAAGGCAATGTACGGGTCTCCTTTGTATGCGGAGGGCGGGTTTTAGCAGAGCTAGCGATGCGCAAGACCGTACTGGCGGACGTGGCTAGACAGTTAAGTGTGCCAGAAGCCGAAGCAGCAACTGCCCTTACAAAGCTTTTAGCAAGCCAAAAAACGACAGAAAAAGCGCTTGTAGCCGCAAGAGAAGAATTGCTTGCTTTTGAGGCAAAAGCATTAGCTGCTAGTGATACACATATTATCGCTACTGCTTTTCATAATCGCACGATACAAGAGCTCCAAAAATTAGCTCGTTTTATTGTTGCTGAACGTGCTGATGTGATTGCCCTACTTGTTTCAGAAAATGAAGATAAATTACAATTTGTAGCTGCTCGCGGTACACAAGTAGACACCAGCATGAAAGAGCTTGCTACAAACGTTTTACCATGTATTAATGGTAAAGGCGGTGGTAGCGATCAGATGGTGCAAGGCGGTGGTGAGCGCATTATTACTTGCGAACAACTGCTCACTGCTATGCAAGTTGCGCTACAATAAATCTATATACAGTAACAAGCCTCGCACAGCAAAACTGCTTTGCGAGGCTTGTTGTGTAATGACTTAATTTTCTAGATTAAAACCCTTCAAGAATAAGTTGATTGCCATTAACTTGAGTCGCTTATTCCAACAAAATTCAAGCTGCCCAAATAACTTTGGACAGCTTTAGCTTGTATTTTATAATTTGAATTTTTGGATGGCTCCATGTAGACGGTTTGCCATGTCCGACATTTTTACAGTTTGCTTGTTCATTGCCTCTACCGTGTTCATTTGCTCTGCAGTAGCATTTTTTACTTCCGCTACATAATCACTTGCAGCATGGGCAGTTGCCGCCATTTCCTCCATAGAAGCAGAAACCTCTTCCGTATTAGCTGACATTTGTTCTGCGGAAGCATTCATTTCCTCAATTTGACCTGCTATTTCACCGACAGCTTGAACTATCTCTTCAAAGCGCTCTCCTACTGCTTCGATTGCTACTAGACCTCGCGCTACATTCTCCTCGCCATTTTCTGCTGCTTTTACAACCTCTATTGTGTGCGCCTGTACTCTATCAATTAATATATTAATTTTGGCAGCAGAGCCAGCTGTTTGCTCCGAAAGTTTTCTTACCTCCTCTGCAACTACCGCAAAGCCTTTGCCTGCATCTCCTGCACGCGCAGCTTCAATTGAAGCGTTTAATGCTAATAGGTTTGTTTGGTCTGAAATATCCGTAATCATTTTGGAAATTAGCTCTATTTCTTTCGATTCCTGTTCTAGCTTATGGATAATGTCCAGTTCTATAGCTGTTCCACGTTGTATTTCATCCATACGGCTAATCGATTGCTGGACTGCTCCGTTACTTTCACTTATTTTCTCGGAAATAAAATCAGTATTCGTAGCTATCGTTGAAGCAACTTCAGCAAAGTTTTGAATACCAAGTGCCATTTGTTCCATCGCTGAGGCACTTTCCTCCGCCATTGCCGTTTGACTTTGTGCGCCACGATCTACCTCACCTATTGCAAGTGCGATTTGCTCAGAATGTTTAGTGACAGCAATTACATCCCCCATTAACTCACAAGAGGTTTCATTTACCGCAGTCGCTTCTTTACCAGCTTGCGATATCATATCTCGCATATTATCTGCCATTTTATCTAAAGCCCGCACCATTGTCCCCATCTCATCAATACGCTTCAAATATTTAGCCGGGATTTCTTGTGTAAAATCTCCCTCAGACAATCCTTCACTAATACGAAGTACGTGGCGAAGCGGTTTACTTACAGATCTCGATATCGCAAACGAAATCAACAATCCCAAGATAGAGACGATAATCGTCATTATAATAAAGTTTGTCTTCAATTGTGAAAGCCCTGCTAGCATTTCATCCTCTAGTGCGACAACCCCCATTTTCCAACCATTATCTAACGTATGATACCCCATTAAACTTGTACCTTGTTCCTTCGTATCGAAGGAGAAATAGCCATTTGTATTACGAATCATTTCTTTTGCAGCTAACGATTCACCTGTTATTTCGCCAGATTCTTTTGCGGCAGAAATTGCATTCACTTGCTCTTTCACAAGGGCATGGTTCTTATGTCCGATAACGGTACCTTTTGCATCTAACATAAGGGCATAACCATTTTCTCCAACTTGAATGTCTTCAACAATGTTAGATAAATAATAACCATCTATACGCGCTAACAATAATGCTTTTTCACCTGTCACAGTATCAATTGGTGCTACGATTAAAATAACTGGTTCACCTGTGACACGACTAATCGTGATTTCTGACATTACTGTCTTGCCTGTAAATCCTTCCTTTATATAATCACGATCACCTAAATCTGCTGTTGTATTATCTAAATAATGGGCTATCCCATCAGATGTGATAATGCCAAAGCCTAGATAATTTTTACTATCATCCATACGCTTTGTTAAATAGGTTTTTTGCTCCTCAAAGTCCATACCACGGATAACTGCTTGTTCCGCAATAGCCTCCACTTCCACTAAAGCTAGCTGAAAGTGCTCTTCTATATATTTTGATACATCTGCTGCTCTCGCTATCAAATTCGATTCAACCTGGTCTTCAACTGCTTTTGTACTATTCAACCATGTAGAAAAACCAAGGGTACCACATGTAACAAATACTAAAGCGATAATTGCTATAACTAATTTACCACCAATACCTTTAATCCACATATTCGCTTTGCTCATTTCTCCAAATTTATTTTTCATTATCATTTTAATTTTTGTAATTTTTTGCCCTTCTTCTTCAAGAGTAAGGTCACTAAAACTAGAAGTCAATAAAAGTTTTCCAATAAGGATAAAAAATGTATAAAATTGTATTTATTATCATACTCATAGTGCTTATAGTCTAATACATTTTATCCATACTCTTCCTAAATCGTTATTAAATAGATTTTTTATGGAATAAAATTAAAAATTTTTCCATGGTAATTTGATTATAATTTGCTTTTTTTGCTGATTATAAAAAATAGAACACAATCTGTTTACTTTGGAGGGGTGTATTTTTTATGAGTGCAGATAATAATGTCTCACGTCGAGATTTTTTAAAAACAACAGGTATTGCAGCTGGTACATTAGTCGGTGGTGGATTAATTGGTGGTCTTGTTGGCTATAACATCAACGGTAAAGGCACTGCTACAATAGAGCATGGTAATGGGACGACAAGTGAAGCTGCTGGTTCACCTAAAGCAAAGATGTTTTTCATGAACGAGCGCGATTTTAAAATTTTATCGAATGCTACTGAACGTATTTTTCCCAAGGATGATTTAGGACCTGGTGCGATTGATTTAGATGTACCTTACTTCATAGATCATCAGTTAGCCGGACAATATGGCAGTAATTCCAAAGAATATATGCAGGGTCCTTTTGGTGAAGGTTCCCCTACACAAGGCTATCAAAGTCGCTTAACACGCGCTGAAATTTTCAAACAAGGCATTGCCAAAATGGAAACGGAAGCTCAAAGTCGATTCAAAAAAAGCTTTAATGATTTAGAGGGCAAGCAAATGGATGAAATATTAACAGCTTTTCAAAAAGGTGACATACAAATGAGTGGTGTCACTTCCGCATTCTTTTTTGCACTATTACGTGCCGCTACTTTAGAAGGAGCGTATTCAGATCCTTTATACGGTGGGAACCGAAATATGGAGGGTTGGCGTATGAAAGGCTTCCCTGGTCATCAAATGGCTTATATCACAATGATTGAAGATCCTAAGTTCCAAAAAATTGAACCAAATCAATTAGGCAATCACTAATCTCAGGGGGTTTATAGATGGCAACAACATTACCAAGTGTAGACGTTGTAACAGTAGGTGTTGGGTGGACAGGTGGCATTGTCGCTGCTGAGTGCTCGAAAGCTGGATTAAAGGTCGTTGGTTTAGAACGTGGTCAGAAGCGTGGCACCGAGGATTTTTTAAGTATTCATGATGAATACCGCTACGCAATTCGCTATGATTTAATGCAAAATCTTTCAAAGGAAACAGTTACTTTTCGTAATAATCGAAAGATGCAAGCTTTACCGATGCGTCAACTCGGTTCCTTTTTATTAGGTGAAGGGCTTGGAGGGGCTGGGACGCACTGGAATGGTATGACTTTCCGCTTTTTACCGTATGACTTTCAGATTAAAACCATGACAGACGAGCGTTATGGGGCAAATAAATTAGGGCCTGACTATCTATTGCAGGATTGGGCACTAAACTACGATCAATTAGAACCCTATTTTGATAAATTTGAAAAAACACTTGGCATTTCAGGGGATGATAAAAATCCTTTTGCAGGTAAACGCTCAAGTGCCTATCCAACACCTCCTATGAAAATGACGCCTATGCTACAACAATTTGAGAAAGCAACAAAAAATCTAAAATTATCACCTTATATGGTTCCTTCTGCCAACATTTCAGAAGTCTATAAAAATCCTGATGGTGAAACAATTAATGCTTGTCAATATTGCGGCTTCTGTGAACGTTTCGGTTGTGAATATGGGGCAAAATCTTCCGCGGAAATTACCGTAGTACCTACTGCTTTAAAAACAGGAAATTTCGATTTGCGCTTTAACTCTAACGTTGTAGAAATTTTAAAACAGGGTAACAAGGCAACCGGCGTAAGATATATCGACACGGTATCTGGTGAGGAGTTTATTCAGCCTGCGAATATTGTCGTATTAACAAGCTATGTCTTCAACAACGCTAAGCTGTTAATGGTTTCTAATATTGGTCAACCATATGATCCAACAACAGGTAAAGGAACATTAGGTCGAAACTATTGTTATCAAATATTACCTGGTGCTAGCGGATTCTTCGATGAACAATACAATACTTTCATGGGTGCAGGGTCTCTTGGGATGAGTATAGATGATTACAATGGGGATAACTTTGACCATAGTGAATTAGATTTTATCCACGGTGGCAATATAGCGCTTACTCAAACAGGTACACGTCCTATTAGCTCTAACCCAACCCCTCCTGATACGCCAACATGGGGACCAGAATTTAAAAAGCAGTCTATTCATTACTATACACGTTCGTTTGGTATTGGCGCTCAAGGTGCCTCTATGCCACATAAAGAAAATTATCTGTCTCTTGATTCCAATTACAAAGATGCGTATGGGTTACCACTCATACAATTAACCTACAACTTTACTGATCAAGATCGGGCACTTCATAAATTTATTTCAGCTCGCGCTGCTGACATTATGAAAGAAATGGGTGCCAAAACGATTGTACCTAATGCAGAAATTACAGATTATAACATCGTCCCTTATCAAACGACACACAATACAGGTGGGACAGTTATGAGCTCAACACCAGATAAGGGCGTTGTGAATAACTATTTACAACATTGGGATATAGAAAATCTTTTCGCTATAAGTGCTGGAAGCTTTGCTCATAATAGTGGCTATAATCCAACCGGTACCCTCGGCGCACTAGCTTATCGCTGTGCAGAAGGTGTTGTGAAATATAGCAAATCAGGTGGTGCGTTAGTGTAGGGCAGCTATCTTTACTATGAAAATTGGAGAGGAGGATGAAGCGATGGGAGGTCTTGGTGCAATCGGCATTCCTGGGTTAATTATCATTTTGGTCATTGTACTTATCGTTTTCGGTCCAAAAAAATTACCAGAAATCGGTGGTGCAGTCGGTAAAACATTTGCAGAGTTCAAAAAATCAACAAAAGGATTAATGGATGACGACGATGAGCCTGCGAAAAAAGTAGAAAAAAAATCTGATGTTTCGTAGGAGGTTTCCTATGGATCCTTATGAAGAAAAAAATTATTTAAGTCCACTCGATAAAAAGCAAACAGAGCCTCCATCCTTACAGGAGGCTTTTGTTGAAATAGCCAGTATTGACGATGAGCAGACAATTGTCGAAGATAAACCACTTTTCCCTGTAGACTCTCTACTGGAGCATATTACAGAACTGCGAAAACAAATCATTAAAGGGCTTGTCGTCTTTCTATTATTTTTTATTGTCGCATTTTCAACCATTAATATTTGGTTTCCTTATGTAACTCGTGGCCATTCACTTATTATATTAGGACCTTTAGAGGTCGTTAAGTTTTATATGACCATTTCAACTACTCTAGCCTTTGGTCTATCGATGCCCTTTCTCGTTCACTTTCTTTGGAGCTTTGTCAAACCCGGCTTAAAGGAAGAGGAAAGCCGTTTTCTCGGGCTCTATGCACCTGTAATGTTTGTGCTCTTTTTATTAGGTATCGCATTTGGCTATTTTGTTGTAAACCCACTTAGCTATTCATTTTTAGTAAGCTTAGCTGCTGCTAATTTTGATGTAATGGTATCAGCTAGTGAATACATGCATTTTTTAATTATGACGACTGTACCACTCGGCTTATTATTTGAGTTACCCATCGTTGCACTCTTTTTATCGTCTATTGGTTTACTAACTGCCGAATCCATGAAAAAAATACGAGGCTGGTCCTATATCGCAATGGGTGTTGGCTCTGCAGTTATTACACCACCTGATTTCATTAGTCAATTACTTGTATTAATACCGATGATTATTTTATACGAAATTAGTATTCATCTTGTTAAACGTATAGAACGTAAACAACTGGAAAGCACTGCGTAACTACTAATGTTGATATCGGGCATGGAGGATTATATCCATAAGCATATCGCGCCCTTCTCGCTTGCGTAAAAATATTTTAAAATAATTCTTGTATTTCACCGTAGAGGCTGGGACAAAAGAGAAAAAGTGTTAGATTGACTGCCATCAATCTAACACTTTTTGCTGCGCCTTTGTTGTCCGCTTCGGCGGTGCTTTCCGCTCAGCACAGTAAGCCGCAACCCTCGCTAACGCGCAGAATGCCAGCGTCTTACGCTGTGTGCGTTCTGAGCAGGAGTCACCGCCTCGCTACCAACAACTAGTGAACACTTCTAATTTTTAATTTTTGCAAAAGCAAGAATGGCTAAGTTCCCATAATAGCCAAAATTTACGAACACCTTTCCTCTGTTCCTTAAATTTTTTTAGTTATGTGCCAGCCTCATTTAACGTCTGCACAGCGCTGAGATTAGAAAACCTAAGGGATATCGTAGATTTCATCGAATAAGTTTTTTCTGAAATACATTCCCATAAATGCATATTTATTAAAGTTAAGATGGAATTAATTTAAAGTTAAGATGGTTTTTTATTTTAATTTATATACTGTCATTGGAGGTGTTCAATATGTGCAGTAACATAATTGAAACTGTCAATTTATGCAAAAAGTATAAAACGACATATGCTGTAAAGGATTTAAATTTGCAAGTGAAGAAAGGTGAAATCTATGGTTTTTTGGGACCCAATGGCTCAGGAAAAACCACTTCTATCAAAATGTTATTAGGGTTAATAAAGGCGACAGCTGGTTCTGTTACTTTATTTGGAAAGCAATTAGAAAGTGATAGAAACCACATATTAAAAAAAGTGGGTGCATTGGTTGAATCACCCTCTTATTATGGTCATTTAACAGGTTATGAAAATCTTAAAATTATTCAACGTATGCTTAATGTATCAGAAAAGCGAATTGAAGAAGTATTAAATATTGTTAGATTAACAAAGGCTAAAAATAAACTAGTTAAACAATATTCTTTAGGAATGAAACAACGACTTGGAATTGCAATAGCACTTTTAGGCAAACCTGAATTGCTTATTTTAGACGAACCTACAAATGGTTTAGATCCAGCAGGTATTCATGAAATTCGTGATTTAATAAAAAGTCTTCCTGAAACCGATGGGATAACAATATTAATTTCTAGCCATTTACTTAGTGAAATTGATCAGATGGCTACACAAGTAGGAATTATTTCTGAAGGAAATCTTATATTCCAAGATTCTATAGAGGTATTACGCAATAAGAGTGATTCCCAAATCAGAGTGCGCGTAAATGATGCTAATAAAGCAAAAATTATTTTAGAAAACAAATTCGATGATAGCATTCAATTAGATGCTAATAGTAATTTGATTTTAAATAAGACAGATGATAATCACATTTCTTTGGTGAATAATATGTTGGTCGATTCTAATCTATCAGTATATAGAATTGAAGAAATAAAATCTTCTCTTGAAGATGTCTTTCTTAACATAATTAAGGGGGAATATTCATGAGAGAGGTCATTATAGGAGATAGGATAAAGTTTAAACGTTCAAAGTTATTGTTAATTGCTTCAGTATTCCCTTTATTCGTTTTTATAATGAACTTTTCAGATTTTTATTTAAGGTTGGACTTTAATAGAGAGTTGGCACAAGAATTACATACTACTGAATGGTCTTTTCTTGTAATTAGCTGCCACTGGGCTATGTTCATTATGGTGCCTTTAAGTATTACTATATTTGCTTCTAAAATAGTCAATATTGAACACGAGGCCAATACTTGGAAGATCTTATTTGCTTTACCTATATCAAAATATTCAATATATTTATCGAAATTTATTTATTTATTTTTACTTTGTATGTTTTCCGCTACTTTTATTGTTGGATCTTTGCTTTTCATTGGTATTTTTTTAGACTTTAATGGACCAATACCATGGGATTTAATTTTAAAACAAGCCTTTTATCCCTATATTGTATCTTTTCCATTAATGGCTTTTCAGCTATGGGTATCAATGGTTTGTCAGAACCAAATAATCCCTATATCTTTAGGGATTATATTCACTCTTTCAGGATTTTTCCTTCAAAATGTGAAATGGTTATTTTGGGTTTACCCAATTTGGGGGACTCCTATCTTACCATCTGATGAATTTAACAAAGTAATAATTAATACCGATTTATCATTTTTCTTTATTATGAGTTTAACAGTAGGATTATTGTTCTTGATAGGCGGTATGATTCATTTTAGTAAGAGAGAATTGAGATGAGATAGAGGGTGAATGAAATTGATAAAGACAATGGTTTTTATTGAATTTATGAAGTTAAGGCGTCAATGGCTTTGGGCGGTATTAATTATAGTTCCACTTGTAAGTTGTTTATTGGGCTATAATAATTTTTTTACTTATCAAGATATATTAGTACAGATAGATGACAATGAATGGATAGAAGCATGGACACAAGCATCACTATTTTATGGAATGATAATGTTACCTATTTTATCTGGGTTTTATTGTTCTTTAAGTTGTCGAAATGAAAATTTCGGCGGAGGTTGGAAACAAATGTTGGTATTGCCTCCCTCAAGAGTAGAAATCTATACAGCTAAAATGATTATTATTTTATTTCTTGTGTTAGTAACACAATTAGTTTTAATAACAGAATTTATTATCACAGGATTATTACTTGGACTTCAAGATTCTATACCGTGGTTTTTCTTATTTAAAGTTCTTGTTCTCGGCTTTTTAGCGGTTTGTGCTTTAGTAGCTATTCAACTTTGGATGGCATCGCAAATTAAGAGCTTTGTTACTCCCATAGCAATAAATGTTGCACTTACTCTGTTAGCTTTTATAGCAGCAGGTGCCGAATGGGGTAATTACTATCCATGGGCACAGCCGACCCTTGCCATGTCTGCTCCTGATGAAGTAGGAATCAGTTCATTATTGTTCTTTTTATCTATAAATTTAGTGATATTTAGTCTAGCAACAATTATAGGAGTAGCTTCATTTGATAAAAAAGATATAAATTAAAACCATTTTTTCTTAAACTTGAGAGGAGCATTAAAATGACAAAAAAGGTACTTATAACTAACTTAATATTAATGATTATTGCTGTACTATCTATGTTCTGGAATTATTTTCAGGCATCTGCGGTGTATAAAATGTTTACAAATGATATAGGGATTAAAACTATTGATTTTAAATTGGTAACTATAGAGTTTACTGGTACAGATGGCTCCATACAGAACATATATAATTATCCGGTTTTTATAATCAGCTTCATAATGATAGTAAATATTTATTTCTTTATTGTAAGTAAACGCTCTGAGGTAAATACAATAGATATTTAACATCGAAGGAATGAAGGAAATTTAGACTTATGGAAATGCTTCTTAAAGAACATTTCCATAAGTTTTGTAAAAATGAATGTAAAATAAATGAGGCATACTTAAGAGGCATTAGTTAAATCCAGCTTAAAACTAATATAAACAACGGTCCCTTTATTTAAAGTACTTTCAACAGAAACAGTGCCTTGATGAGCTTCAATAAGTTGTTTAGCAATACTCATACCTAATCCTGTACCTTCAGAAGGTATTTTAGTTGAAGTTCCTCGATAATAACGATTAAATAAATTTTTCCTAGTTTCATTATTCATCCCGACACCATTATCTGAAATTTTGATCATTAACTTATCACTGTTCATAATAGATATCATGATTTCAGTATTATTAGGATTATGGATGATGGCATTCATTAAAAGGTTATTAATAGCTCGTTTTAGTATCTGTTCATCAAATGTAAAGATTACAGGCTGAGTTGTATTTATCCCGATTGAAATATTTTTCTGTTTAAGTAATGGATTTTCTGTTATTTCCATAACTATTTCATGAATAAATTGAGAAATGTCTTGTTTGTTTAAATTTAAAGGAAATTGTCCATGATCAAAATGAAATACTGTATTTAAATCTTCAATTATATTTTCCATATGAATGGCTTGTTTTTTTATTTGAGCGGCGAACTCTTGTCTTTCTTGTTCACTCCATTCATGTTCAGTCGAAGATAACATAAATGAGTAACCTTTTATATAAGTAAGAGGCGTCTTTAAATCATGGGATATTCCTGCGGTCCACTCTTTTCTCATTTTTTCTAATTCTTTTCTTTCTAATTCATTTCGTTTTAATATGCCCATTAAGGTTCTCAGTTGAATAAAAATATCTTGGAAAATACTAAATCGTGGATTTTTATATGGTTTATTATTAGCATTCTTCCTCTTTCTTTTTGGTTCTTGATATATGCCTTTTGATAATAATAGGATCCATTCTATAATGTAAAAAAAATCTGACCCTATCCACCAACCATATAATAAACAGAAAATGATAACCGCTAGAAAAGGTAAGATTGGTAATAATTTTTGATCTACAAAATAAGAAGCAATAGTATCATCCGAAGTGAACCAAATAATTGCATGATTAACAAAAGTAGATAATAGAATAATCATACATAAAACAAAAACACCTAAGAAAATAAGGCTTCCAAGAAAGTGGAGTGCTAGCTTAATTTTTACTTTCATATGTCCCCCATTTTTGGAGGAATGAATTTATAACCTATGCTCCTTATATTTACAATTATTTTTGGTTTTTTTACATCCTCCTCAATTTTTTTTCTAAGACGTAGGATATGAACCATAACAGTATTTCGATCATTTAAGCCCGTTGATTGCTGCCATATCTTTTCATAAAGTTGTTCAGCTGAAAAAACTTGATTGGGATTGGCACAAAAAAAGGATAGCAGTTCAAATTCCTTTGCAGGACATATTATGCTCTTTCCGTTAACAAAAAGTTCTCCTGTTTTTTTGGATAAACTAAAATAACCATAATCGTATTGATCTTGATTTAATAATTTATTTTGTGATTGCAACTGTAAATTGTGACGCCGCATGTGAATCTTTATGCGTGCTACTACTTCAAGGGGATTAAATGGTTTAGTAATATAATCATCCCCTCCTATATTTAAACCAGTTAGTTTATCAATATCTGACGTGCGAGCACTTATAAATAAAATTGGAACATCACTTTTTTTCCTAATTTCTTGGCAAATTTGAAATCCATCTATATCTGGTAGCATGATATCTAGGACAATTAAGGAATAATCAACGTTATTTATTTTTTCAAGAGCCTGTTTGCCTGTTGCTGCAATATCTATATCTATAATGCCTTCCTTTTGTAGCATTATTTTTAACATATCTAGTAAACCTTCTTCATCATCAACTAATAATATTGGATACATTTCTATCACCTAGATTATTATCTTTTATTTTTTGAATATATTTAACTTTTTTAGTATATTAATTTGTTTCTTACTATTTATTATTAACATAGTCAACTATACAATTCCAATATTTTCATAAAATGATTGATTTAATTTTTAAAAGAGTTTAATGGAAAATATTAAAATGGGTTCTTAGCAGGAGTAATACTTAGCATCCACATCTAGTGAAGAGCAAGAAATATATGATGACGACTTAAGGGCTTACCCGATTTAAACTTACTTCCCTACTAAGTATAAAAAGCAAAGGCATTGAGTTGAAACTGATTTGCACCTTCTATTAGTAGATGTCGGCTACCAATGGAAGTACAAAACGAAACGATGAAAGCAAAATTTAAAATGAGCCCGGTACAATACCGAACTCATTTTACTCAAGCTGTCTAATGAAATAACCGTAGAGGTCATTTCATTAAAAGTGCTGATACCTTTTGTTATGAACAATGCTTATTTTTTCTTTAAATCCATGACAATAATTTCTGGTAGATTAAAAATTCGATATGGTACACTACTATTTCCTAGACCTCGGCTAACGACCATTTTGGTGCGTTCTTCCTCGTATAAACCAGCAGTGAACTTAGGAAACAGTCCCTGTCCTGGCGCCACAAGTCCTCCCATGCCAGGAATCCGCACTTGCCCACCATGTGCATGTCCCGAGAATACCAAATCTATTCCTTGATTTACATACGTACTAAACACTTCTGGTCGATGCGCCAGCAATAACTTTAGCATATCTTCTGGAACATACGCTGTCGCCAACTCTAGCATTTCTTCTGTCGATCTACCCATTAACGGATCTTCAATACCAAGAATCGCCAAGCGCTCCCCGTCGCGCTCTAGCACGGTCGATTCATTAGCCATCACATGTACACCTAACGATGAAAGCGCCTCATAAATTTCATTAACCTTATTCGACGCCACTTCATGGTTTCCTAGTACATAATATACATCCGCTAATTCAACTAGTCCTTTAACTGCCTGTAGACTTTGTTTTAAATCGTAACGATTGCTATCAATCACATCACCCGTGATAAAAATATAGTCAGGATTCGTATCCTTAACCTTAGCAATCAGTTTTTGCTGATTGTTACCAAAGCGGGCATCATGTAAATCCGATACTTGTACAATGCGTAGCCCATCAAAGCTGGCAGGCACCTTTTCTGATTCGAATACATGTTCACTAACGACTAGCCAGTGATTGTTTACGTACAAAAAAATGACTATAAAAAGAATAAAAAAGATACCATATAATAATTTTTTCAATCGCAATCGCTCACTTTGCGGCTACTTTTTTTCAGAATAAAACTCTGACTACTCTATTATAAGCAAAAACCAAAGTGATTGTAAGTATATGCACTTTAATAATATAAAATGCACAAAAGTACTATCTTCATATTCCTTCATTCTTTAGCATATGGCATCCAAAATCCATACTACTTTTTAGATTGAGATTCTCGTTGCGCCATCATTATTACTAGAATACAATTAAAAGCGCATTTAGTTCTCTTCTTTAAAAGAGCTAGATGCGCTTCACTATTTATAACACTTTTTCTAAAAAATCTTTTGCACGTTGTGTAGAAGGAGATGTGAAAAATTCTTCTGGAGGTGCATCCTCTATTAGCTTTCCACCATCAAGGAATAAAATACGATCCGCTACTTCTCGAGCGAAGCCCATTTCATGGGTAACAATTAACATCGTCATCCCTGAATCTGCTAAGTTTTTCATAACTGCCAATACTTCTTTAACCATCTCTGGGTCCAGTGCTGAAGTCGGCTCATCAAACAGTATCACTTTTGGGTCCATTGCTAGTGCTCTGGCAATTGCCACGCGTTGTTTTTGACCACCTGAAAGGCGGCTTGGATACTCATTACGTTTTTCAAAAAGCCCTACTTTTGTTAGTAAATCTTCAGCTACTTTGATCGCTACGGTCTTATCCATTCCCTTTACATTGATAGGTGCATACGTTAAATTTTCTAATACGGTTTTATGTGGGAAAAGGTGAAAATGTTGAAATACCATACCTACTTCTTCCCGTATTTTCATAATATTTGTCCCTTTATCTGTCAGGACATCGCCAGCAATTGTTATTTTCCCACTCGTCGGTTCTTCTAGTAAATTTAAGCAGCGTAGGAATGTAGACTTACCAGAACCTGAAGGCCCAATAATAGCAATTACTTCTTTTTCTTTTATTTCAGTTGAAATACCTTTCAATACTTCATTTTGCCCATATGATTTGTGTAAATCTTCAATTTTAATCACTTTTTCTCATTCCTTTCTCGATTCGTTTACCAAGGAACGTTAAGACAAGCGTCATAATATAGTAGATTACCCCTGCAAATAATAATGGTTCAAGATATCGATATGTTGAACCCCCTACAATATAGGCACGGCGCATAATATCAAGGGCACTAATGACTGTTACAACTGCTGTTTCTTTGTTTAATGTAATAAATTCATTTACTAAAGAAGGTAAAATATTTTTCACTGCTTGTGGAATAATAATATCCTTCATCATTTTTGAATACGGAATACCTAGTGCTTGAGCTGCTTCCATTTGACCTTTATCAACGGCATTAATACCCGCACGAATAATTTCTGAAATATAAGCTCCAGAGTTTAAGCCAAACGCAATAATTGCAGTTGGAATTGGCTGAATTTGAATGTCTAGTAGCTGTGGAACAGCGTAGTAAATAATTAATAATTGTAATACAAGTGGCGTCCCGCGGAAAATTGACGTGTAAAAGTCCGCTAACCAGCGTAGCATTTTTACTTTCCCAATTTTACATAATGCTAGTAATATACCAACAATAAACCCAATGAGAGAAGCACCGATTGCTATTTGAAGTGTAACACCTATTCCTTTTAAAATATAAGGAATAGAGGGAATGATTGCTGAGAAATCTAAATTCACAGCGTACCCTCCTTTCTCGTTTCCTTTTAGTGAAATGGACAAGCGATAGCCCTAAATAGGGCTATCGCATATCGATACTATTATTCAGCTTTTTCTAACCATTTTTCTTCAAGCTGTTGAATTTTGCCTTCATCTGCTAATTCTTTTAATGCTTTGTTAATTTTATCTTTTAAATCGCTACCTTTTTGAACAGCGATTGCTTTATAGTCTTCTGGCTGTTCTTCTACTGGGAATGCGGCTAATTTATCGTTTGTTTTCAGATAACCTTTCGCTACGCCACCTTCTAGAATTGCTGCGTCTAAGCGTTTAGACATCATATCTTGGATGATTTCAGGAATACGTGTGCGTCCTTCAACTGATACATCTACTTTTTTAGCAATGGCATTACCTAAATTTTCTTGAATAGAAGCTGTTTGTACGCCGACTTTTTTACCAGCTAAGTCCGCTTCTTTTTTAATGCCACTATCTTTTTTAACGATGATAACTTGTTCTGTTTGATTGTATTTATCTGAGAAATCTACTACTTTTTCTCGTTCTTCATTTGGTGTCATACCAGAAATAACAACATCTACTTTACCTGCTTGTAAAGCTGGCACAAGGCTGTTAAAGTCCATATCTTGAACTTGCATTTCTACACCTAATTTTTCACCAACTAATTTAATTAAATCGATATCGAAACCAATGATTTCTTCACCTTTAGCAGCGTCTACATATTCAAATGGTGCATAGTCTGCTGATGTACCTACTTTTAATACTTGTTTGTTTTCTGTATCTGAGCTTGAATTTGTTGCTTTATCTTCTTTAGTGCCACATGCTGCAAGTAAACCGATTACTAAGACAAGCATAAGCATGAAAAATTTGTTCTTCATCTTTTATATCTCCTTTTGATGTTTTTTATTGTCTATGAGATAGGAATGTCTCGAAAATAGTCGATTGGATATTTATTCATATAGCAGAATAAAAAATCTATCTGCTAATTAAGATATACTCTTTCAAAATATTTTTCAAGCTATACATGAAATTTTTTAGCAAAATATTTTACACAGAATTTTCTAATAAATCAATGTTTTTTATTTTTCAGTCAGTATATTTTTAAATTGCTCCTTTATAGGTGATACTATATATTTTCCTTCTTCTAATTTTTTATTCCTGTCGTTAAGTAAATACCCTATATTTCCTTTAATATAAACAACCCATGTAGCAGGCCAAATAAAAAAGCAAGGTATTGACGTTTTAAACGCCTTATACCTCGCCTTGCAACGATAGCAAATTTTTGCTTTCGCTATTCTTTTTCTGGAAATAGCTTTGATTTTAATTCATCTTCACCAGAACCTTCCGCTAATGGAACACGAGATCGATAGGCGGCACGACATATTAAATGCCCTGCTACTGGTGCTGTGACAAATACAAAGAGAATACCTAATATTAGTCGAACACTTACATACCCGTCATGTATCCAGAAATAAATAAAAGCTCCTAACAAACAGGTTAGTACTGACAACGTTGAGCTTTTTGTTGCAGCATGTGAACGCGTATAGACATCTGGCAAACGAATCATCCCAAACGCACTAATAACACTAACGATAGAACCAACAAGTATAAGGATGACTGCCGTCCACTCAATCATTTGATTTACGCTCAACAATCACACCTCTTTCAATATATTTTGTAAAAGCAATTGTACCGATAAACGCCAATATACCTAAAATTAAAATCGCCTCTAAATACGCTTTGGTTTTTAAGACAATCGATACAATGGCAATCGCCGAAAGTAGATTAATACCAATTGTATCAAGCGCTATTGCTCGATCCGGCATGGATGGACCTTTAATGACACGATATAGAGACAATGCAATTGACACACTAAATAACGCTAGTGCTAAAAGTAAAATTTTTTCAACCATTAGCGTGTCACCTCCATAATTGCTTCTTCAAATTTTCCAATGGAGCGAATAACGGCATCTTTAGATTGTTCTATATCCATAGCATGGATATAGAACATATCTCCCTCCTCCGAGACCTCCATCACTACTGAACCAGGTGTGAGCGTTAGCAAGAGTGCAAGAGCTGTAATTTCCCAATCTCCGTTCAGCTTTGTTTTATACGTAAAAATGCCAGGCGTAATATTTAACTTTGGTGTTGTGATTTGTTTTAGGACATTATAGCTTGAAAGTAATAGCTCCCAATTAAATAGCCATAGTAGTTTAATAATAGAGAAAACGCGGCGCAAATAAAATTGGGTTCCATAAAACCGATGCATCACATACAAAATCCCAATACCGACGACAAACCCCATTAAAAAGGTGGAAAACTGTGGCGTGATTTCGTCCTGTAGCAATAACCATAAGGTAGCGATAAATAAATTTAATATAAACTGCATAGCCATTACTTATTCACCTCACCTTGCCATTTTTCTCCATTTAACACTGCATCAATATAAATAGAGGGTGTATGAAGCGTTTCTGCCGCATCCTTCACATATGGCGCCATTGACTCGGCTCCTATACCTAAAGCAATTGTGCAAATAGAAAGTAATGTTAAAGGCAATACGATTCGCTTTGGAAGTGGTTTTTCATCTTCAATACTGAGGATCGTTTCGCCAAAAAAGGACGATAGAAAAATGCGCAGTAACGAATAGAGAACAATTAAGCTAGAGAGAAATCCTAGCCCTAGTAGGACAAAATTTCCTCCCTCAATCGCGCCTTGTCCTATTAAAACCTTGCCTAAAAATCCACTTAAAGGTGGAATTCCTGCAATTGAACACATCATAATAAAGAACAGCCATCCAAAAAAGGGATAATTTCGAATAAGTCCACTCATATTATCGATAAGTGTTTCACCTGTTACATATATCATCATCCCTACCGCTAAAAACAACATGGCCTTGACCACCATATCATGCATTAAATAATACGTTACACCTTGCAGTGCTGACTCTGTTCCGATAGCTAGTCCAGCAACAATAAAGCCAACACCAATTAGGATATTATATGAAGCGATTGTCCTCACATCTCTTCCAGCAAGGGCACCCATGCAACCAGCAAGTATTGTTAGCCCAGCCATAATACCGAGAGTTGTGTGGGTTACCTCACTATTCGTTGTAAATAGTAATGTAAATGTACGAACAAGGGCATAAATACCAACTTTAGTTAAAAGTGCGGCGAAGAGTGCAGCTATAGCGGTTGGAGGTACTCTATAAGAACCTGGCAACCAAAAGAATAGAAGTAATCCTGCTTTCAGGCTAAAAACAATTAGAAACACCAGTCCAACTGTAGTAATAAGTGGATCAGCTCCAGCTTCCATAACCCGCAATGAAATATGAGCCATATTTAATGTTCCGATCGTTCCATATAAAAATGCTAACGCTACTAAAAAAATCCATGAAGCTACAATATTAATAAGTACATATTTTAACGCCTCTCGTAGTTGGACTTTCCCTCCACCTAAGCTAATAAGGGCATAAGAGGCAAGCAACATCACTTCGAAGCACACAAACAGATTAAAAATATCTCCCGTTAAAAATGAACCATTTACACCTGCTACCATTAAGAGAACAAAAGGATAGAAATACATTTTTTCATAGTGTTCTCCAATTGTAAAAAAGGCGTAAACTACACAAATTGCTGCGACAATATTCGCTACGAAAACAAGTAATACTGCAAAAGAGTCTGCAACAAATAGAATGCCGAATGGCGGTATCCAACCACTAAAATCAATGCGCATTACACCTTGCTGCTGAACTTCTAACAAAAGGACAACGCTAATGAATATAACAAAGCCCAAAGTACACAAGCTCAAAATGCGTTGAATCATTATATTTTGTCTTAAAAACACAAGTAAAATAGCCGTTATTACCGGCACGATTAATGGTAAAACGATTATATTACTCATCAGACGTACCTCTCAATTCATCAAATTCCCCAGTGCCATTTGTTTTATAAGCACGATAGCCGAGAACAAGCACAAATGCTGTCACTGCAAAGCTAATGACGATAGCTGTTAAAATCAATGCTTGTGGAAGTGCATCTGTATAAGGACCTGCTGATTCCCCAATAAGTGGCACATCCCCTTTTTTAAGGCCACCCATCGTTAAAATCAGTAAATGTGCAGCATGTGAAAGGACTGCTGTCCCTAAAATGACACGCAATAATTGTTTAGAGAGGATAAGGTACGTCGCGACAGCAACTAATACACCAACTAATAATAGTATTAAAGACTCCATTGGCTATTCATCCTCACTTATACTTAAAATTATGGTTACAACAACGCCAACGACAGTTAGTGCCACGCCAGCCTCAAAAATAGTGACGGTCGAGAAGCCCATTTTCCCGAAAACCGGTACATTGACATATTCATACGTCTGCGTTAAAAATGGCACATCAAAGAAAAGCGAACCGATGGCTGTCCCTGTCGCAAGTAATACGCCCAGTGCAGCAACCTTTTTGAAATCAAACGGCATTCCTTTATGAACTGTTTCAATGTCATAAGCTAAATACAGTAGTACTATTGCAGAAGCAAGCACAAGACCGCCGATAAAGCCCCCACCAGGAGCGTGGTGGCCCGCAAAGAATAAATACACACCAAGCGTTAAAATTATAAATACAATCGCCTTAGTAATCGTTCGTAAAATAACATCATTAATTTTCATGGTCTGCCTCCTCTTTTCGTGGCTTTAGCTTAGTTAATGTGTACACACCTAAGCCAGCTATTAAAAGAACGACAACCTCTAACATCGTATCAAATGCACGAAAATCTCCTAAAATTGTGTTAACGATGTTTGAACCGCCTGCTAAATCATAAGCATCATTAAAATACAGTGCTACCGTTTCAAAACGGTCATAATGTACAACAGCCAAGCCGACTAATGTCACCGTAGCCCCTGCAAAAATAGCAATAATAGCATTTGCCCACTTCACTCTCATGCGTGAGTTTTCAGGCAATAAATCCGGTAAATATTTAAAACATAGCAGGAACAATGCTGTAGTCACGGACTCAACAACTAGTTGTGTCAGCGCTAAATCAGGTGCGCGAAATATAACGAAAAAGAAGGCAATCGAATAACCGAGAACTCCATTTAAAAGCATCGCTGTAATTCGTCCTTTGGCAAAAACCATCCAGATCGCAGCAAACATCATGACAAACACTAAAACTAACTCATAGGATTCAACAGGTGAATCCTTTGCAAATTCAAATACCATGGCATCAGACCAAATAAAGTATCCTGCAATCAGTGCAACAAAAAATACATAGATATAGACAAAGTAATGAGTTAAATTGCCAGACATATAGCGGTTCGTAAGCTTCATTGAACCTTTTTCACTAAAATTAATAAGGTGATTATAATAGCTATTGAATGTAAAATTTTGCGAAAAAACTCGGTATAGTGGCTTCCAGCTTTTTAATGTTTTAAATAATACAAAGCCAATAATGATTACACCAAGGGTCATTAATAATTCTGTATTCACACCATGCCATGCAGAAATATGAGGTGTTAACTCGCTAACCGTTGGAAAAGTTGGATATATACTAGCCATCGCAGGCTGTAAGATATAATGTCCTAGAACATTTGGAAAGAAGAAAATAGTCACTACTAATAAACAAAGTACTATTGGCGAAATTAGCATCCCAATGGGTGCCTCGTGTGGTTTTTTGTCCAACTTGTACGGCTGTAGCTTTCCAAAAAAAGTATGGCCAATTAAAATCATGCTGTATACAAACGTAAAAATACTTGCAACCCATGCTACAACGGGGAACAATATGCCCCAAGTATCGATGGAAAAGACCTCAACCTCACGAATAGCCAAAACCGCGGCAAAGAACATCTCCTTACTTAAGAAGCCATTAAACGGTGGTAATCCTGCCATCGAAAAACCACCTATTACTGCAATCGTAAATGTCACAGGCATCAATGCCATTAAACCACCAAGGCGTCGAATATCGCGCGTACCAACTTCATGATCGACAATACCGACCATCATAAATAACGCCCCTTTAAACGTGGAGTGATTAATAAGATGGAACAATGCCGCAAAGCTTGCCTGTGTGTATATAATGGAACTTTCTGCATAGCCAAAATAATGTCCCACAGAGCCCAAGCCAAATAAACTCATAATCAACCCAAGCTGGCTAACTGTTGAAAAGGCAAGTAACGCCTTTAAGTCTGTTTGACGAACAGCATTGAACGAGCCCCAAAATAATGTTACAAGGCCAATTCCACTTACTAACCAGAACCAAACTGGCTCACCACCAAATACTGGGGAGAAACGCGCAACTATATAAATTCCAGCCTTCACCATCGTAGCTGAGTGGAGATAAGCACTAACTGGAGTTGGTGCCTCCATCGCATCAGGCAACCAAATATGAAATGGAAATTGAGCTGATTTAGTAAAAGCACCTACTAAAATTAACAATAAGGCAGGAACAAACAATGTGTGCTCGCGTATCATCTCAACGTTCGATACAATGTCACGAATACTAAATGTGCCAGATGCTACATATAGCATTAGAAAACCTGCGAGCATGGAAAGACCACCGAAGACTGTGATTGTCATGGCTTTTCGTGCACCAGCACGTGAAGCTTTACGATGATGCCAGAAGGCGATTAACAAAAATGATGAGACGCTTGTTAATTCCCAAAACGTATATAGCACCATTAAATTATCTGAAAAGACGACGCCGAGCATAGCGCCCATGAATAGTAATAAGTAGCAGTAAAAATGATGAAGAGATTCTTTCGTTGATAAATAAAAAATTGAATATAAAATAACTAAACTACCTACACCTGTAATCAGCAATCCAAAAATGATACTGAGTCCATCGAGGTATGTCGTGAAGTTTATATTAAAAGAGGGAATCCACTCATATGTATCAATAAATGTTTTACCCTCGGCAATTTGAGGAATGTACCGTGCGAGTAAAATAAACAATATGATTGGAACGGATAAAACAAACCAGCCTAAATGTGCCATTCGCCTTAGTCGCCTATAAAGCAAGGGAATCAGCGCAGCACAAACAAATGGTAAAAGTATCGCAAAGAGAACTGTGACCAAATGAAAACCTCCTACAATCAAATTCGCCCAGCGAATTAGCATCTTCAATTTTGTATGTTTCTTAAGCACTGCATAATACAAGTCAGTTAGAGCATGAATAATGTATTAGCATAACTTTCTCATTACAAAAATTTGTGATATTCGCCGTTGTGCTTTTATTTACACAGCAAGCATTGAACAACCTGCGCATAAAGCAAAAGCGTGCTATATCTACCATTCTTTGAAGGAAGGTAGATTTTATACGAAAAAAGATGAACGAATATATCAGAATTCTTGTACATTTAGGTATTTTCTATACGCATGGCTGAGCATACGAGACATTTATCATGTCTAAAGTAACCGACAAAGCGTTTCAATGCATCAATACTTGACTATCCATTTAACTCACTGCATAATAATGTGGCATATGGAAGCTATTTATTTAAATGCATATCATGCATAAACAAAGTAGCCTTAGAACATGGACATTAGCCAAATTCCTTAAGGGTTTTCCGTATATCGTCCTTAACTTTTATTCATTTTTAAGTATACAATATAAATAAGCATAATGCACTGTAACAGCATTGATTTTAGCTGTTTTAGGATATTTTTTCATAATAAGCAGTACGAATAACAAAATAACAATAGGATAAAGAGGTGTATATTTTTAATGAAGCATGTAAAAGGGAGATTGGACGAAAGTATTTTAGTATGTGTCTATTATGGGCTTAACGGGGAACGCTTAATTCGTCGCGGTCATAAAATGGCCACGATGCTCGATTGCCCACTTTATATTCTTTCAGTCGATTCACAACCTCTTGATGCATTTGATGCAGAGAAATCTGGTTATATTGAACAGTGGAAAAACCTATCTGAAGAACTTGATGTTGAAAAATTTATTTTAGTAGATAATGAAAAACGCCCGATTCAAAAGGTTATTGCTGAAGTGGCTAAAAATTACGGTATTTCACAAATTATCGTAGGTCAAAGTGCACAAAGTCGTTGGGAGGAAATTACAAAGGGGTCTTTCCTAAATGTTCTGTTAAAGGAAGTTCCTTTTGTAGACTTTCACATTGTCGCTGTCCAACGACCAACTGAAGATGACGCCTACGATACATATGAAAAAGGGGTACGTGCTTATTTGATTAAAGAACAGGACAATTTCAAAGTAGCCTTTACCTGTCCAAAATATGTTTCAATTGAAGGTATTTTCTTTAAAGAAATTGGCACTGATTTTGACAATGGTATTTTTAAGTTCACGTACAATGATAAAATGCATGAAATCCATATTTCTGAAGGTCTAGTAATGGATAAAGAAAAATTGCCTCAAGAGTTTACATCTCCATTACGTCAATAGTAGGCTGTTATTTAAAAATTGCAGGGACAAAGATATTCCCCCTGTGTAATTTGGACAAACTAAAAAATTTTAACTAACCGCTGTAACAACAACGGCATAGCAAAAAAGTGTTAGATTGACTGCAATCAATCTAACACTTTTTCTCTTTTGCCCAACCTTGTATTTATAAAGCAGAAGCTGGTGTATCTTTAGGCAAGAAAAATGCCACTAATAATAACAACGGGAGTAATGAAACGACTAACATTGTAAAATCAATACCTTTATAATCCATTAAAACACCAATAACCATGGCACCAATTGCTCCCATACCAAATGCAAAGCCAGTTGTTAGCCCTGCCATTGTACCAATCTTAGTTGGTACGAGCTCTTGCGCATAGACAACCGTTACAGAGAAGCTAATCATAATTAATGTTCCGATAATGACTAAAAATATTGTTGCAGTCCATAGCGGTACATAAGGTAAAGCTAAACAGAATGGCATCGGCACGACAACTGACAGTAAAATAACATTTTTTCGTCCAATACGATCTGATAATGAACCCCCAAAAAAAGTACCAACGACGCCAAAAGCCATAAAAGTAAATATTAATATTTGTCCAAGACGCAGACTTACATCATAATGATCCATTAAATAGAAAACATAAAAACTTGTTATATTTGTTGTATAAAAGGATCTTGCAAAAATAATAGTAAATAATAATGTTAAAGCAATTCCCACCTGTTTCTTTGTTAATGGTGGTAAAGATGACACCAATGTTCGTTTTTTATTCGATAGACGTTCTTGCTCCAATTGTTTCTTATACCATTTAGCAATTTTACTCAATAAAAGAATCCCAAAAGTTGTGGCGATTAAGACGAATGCCGCTCCGCGTTGTCCAAAAATATCTAATATATATGCACTGATTAATGGTGCTAGCGCTTGTCCAGAATTTCCACCGACTTGATAAATCGATTGTGCAAGGCCTCGTTTAGAACCTGCTGCCATAAAAGATACGCGCGAACCTTCTGGATGAAATATAGCTGAGCCAAAACCTAAAAATAATACAGCTACAAGTATTACCCAATATTGCGCTGTGAAGGCTAAAATCGCGATACCTATAAACGAGCTAATCATTCCTATTGGTAAAGCATAGGGCATCGGTTTTTTATCACTGACATAGCCGACAACTGGTTGTAAGGCAGAGGCAAACATGTTTAATACGAATGAAATAAGCCCGATTTGTGTAAAGGTCAAACCGAGCTCACTCTTCAATATTGGAAACATCGCAGGGATGACAGCCTGCATTGTATCATTGATTAGATGGGCAATGGCAATAGCAATCATAATCGGAAATACCGGGTTGTTGTTAGAATGCACCATTTGTTTGTTCATGCTACCACCACACTTCCTTATCTATTTGATTCTTTAATTTAAACAGATTGTCGCATACAATTCCTCTTTTTGCACAAGCTATTCTTCGATAGTAGTTTAAGGAGTTGATTGTTACTATGGATGAATTTTTTCACGCTAATTTTTGGGAAATGATAATTAGAGCGTCCCTTTCCTTTTTTGCACTACTCATCGTTACACGAATACTTGGCAAAAAACAGCTAGGACAGCTTACATTTTTCCACTATACAACAGGTATTACTTTTGGATCCATTGCTGCAGAAATTGCAGCACATTCTGAGACACCCTTTTTAGAAGGGCTTATTGCATTAATTTGGTGGAGCGTTTTAACGTATCTTATGACCATTATTACTATTAAATCTAAAAAAGCGCGTGTGCTGATTGACGATAAGCCCACTATTGTTATTCAAAATGGGCTTATTTTAGAATCTGCACTAAAGAAAAATCGTTTACACATGGATGAGCTAACAATGATGTTACGTGAACAGGCTGTGTTTTCCGTTCAAGACGTCCAATATGCCATACTAGAAACTACTGGTAATTTAAGTGTATTATCTAAACCTACAGAGCAACCCGCTACAAAACAAGATGTGAAAGCGGATGTTACGCCGCCTACTTATTTGCCAACAGAAGTCATTTCCGATGGACAACTGATTAAAGCAAATATCGTCGAACTTGAATTGACCGAAGATTGGGTCATGAAAAAATTGAAAAAACAAAATGTCCAATCTTATGAAGATGTCTATTTCGCGCAAGTTCAAGCGAATGGCTCCTTATACATCAGTCTAAAAGATAAAGCGAGACGGTCAAGCCCTTAAGCTTGTTTCGTCTTGCCTATTCTACTTGCATTATATCCAATGGTGTAATAATACCAATCAGTTTTTGGTGTGTTTTGCCGTGCTCGGTAATTAACAACGCTTCAAAACGTCTTCCTCTCTCCACACCTTGCTTAAATATTTCCTCAGCCTCATAAATCGTTATGTATCTACTCACAAATTTGTAATTTACTCTATTTTTTTCGTGTAATAATATATCATGCAATGTAGGAACGTGCCTCGGTACATGATTGCCTCCCATGACAGATGCAAGCCAGTTAGTAATACCAACAGTCGTCACGAGACCTTTAAATTGCGTCTTATTGTAAACCGGAAATTGAGTGAATTTCCGACTGCGAATCACTTTTAATACATGCTTTAAAGAATCCTTTTCTTGAAAGACCAGCACCTTTTTTCGGAACATTTGTCCTACAAGTGTTGGTTTTGCCAGCGTAGCGTCCATATATTCAATGCGCTCTACGACATCTACATGCGGTTCTGCAATTACATATTCCATAGATGTACGATGGTGGACAATCGCATTCCGTAAATCTGCATAGGACCGTAAATCATCCTCATATTTACGCACCAATACATCCTTTTTCTTCGCCTGATCCACCAAACGGTAAAATGGCATAAAATCTTTTGCACCAATAATATCTCTTAGCCTATGGTCAATTCGATTAAATGCCGTTAGAAAGCGATCAGAATTTTGAGTAGTAACCAATCTTATCACCTACCATAGCAATATTTTATATTTTTCGAGTTATTTGACAAATATTGAGTTATAGCTACATTATATTCCTAAGTTATGGATATTCCAAGAAAAGTTCGTGCAATAAGTTTGGGTGCCAAGTTTGGGTGCCTGGCACTCACACAAATGTGAAAAATCTGAATTGCTCAGGTGCCTGGCACGTAAAAATCCACTTCGCTTTCCGCAGGCTCAAGGTAAGCCGCGAGAATCAAAGTGGATTGGGGTGTCAGGCACCCAAACAAATTTAAATATTCTGAATTATTTGGGTGCCTGGCACTATATTTTAGTCGATGATGCATTTTTCTTCATTGAAAAAACACCGATACTCATACATACACATATAAGAACAACTGTCATAACTAGGCTCCACCAATAATCAGACATCTCCATCGTGCCACGAATAAGCTGAACACCGTATAGTGGTAATTTCCAAGGTGATATAGTCCAAAACGTACCTACAAGTCCATCAATAATTTGACCAATAAAAATAATAATAAATGCAGCTGTTGCCGCAACAGTTGTTTTAAATGCAGCACTCATCATTAACGTTAATGCTAAGACAAATAAAACCCATATAAAATAAGTACCAATACTTGCCAAAAGCGTCCCAACTTCAAATGTTCCATACAGCACAACCGTATAGTACACACTTGCTGCAAACCCCGCCACTATACTGACAAAGCCAACTGCGCTAATCACAATAAACTTACTTATAAAAAAAGAACCAAATGAAATAGGTCGTACATACAATAAGGTTGCTGTTCCATTTGAACGCTCCTTACTAATAGCCCCTACAAAAGAAGCCATCAGCACCAGTAATCCAATTAATTGAAACTGACTAATTGTAGCAAGTAACAGATCGGCTGGTACTAATTCTGGCATCAACATTTCAAAACCTTCAGGCATATTGCCAACCGCCTCTAGTATATCCATCATATAATAGTTCGTTAGTGGTTCGCTCATACCTAAAAGTGCGAAAACAAGTGGAATCCATAAAAACTTTCTACTTCGCCACGCTTCTCTGAATTCCTTCTGAAGAAGTACGTTCATGCCACTCATACTCGTTTCGCCACCTTCATAAAAATTTCTTCGAGCGATGCTGTTTGACGTGCAACATTTCTCACTAAATACGGATAAGCAGTAAGGCTTTCAAGCAATTGCTGCATGCTTGGTTTATCTTCTTGAATGGCTACAGACACATAGCAACCATTGACTGTACATTTAAATGTAGATTGACTGACAAAATACTGCGCCTCTTCCACTGTACTAAACTCTACTACATAATTTGGCTCGTCATAACGTTGGCGTACCTCACGTAATGTCCCTTGTTCGACAAGTTTGCCATCACTCAAAAATAATAGTTGGTCCGTCATCTCTTCCGCATCATTTAAAATATGTGTGGAATATAAAATTGTCGTCTGTTGCTGTAAGCCTTTTAATAAATCAAGTACTTCCCTACGTCCAACAGGATCTAAAGCAGATACTGGTTCATCTAACAACAGTAGTTTAGGCTTATGGACAATTGCCTGGGAAATACCTAGCCGTTGTTTCATCCCACCGGAAAACGTTGCAATTTTTTTATGAAGATCATTTCCTAAGCCGACAAATTCTAATGTTTTTTGAGCTTCCTGCTTTGCCTTTTTAGCAGATACACCGCTTAACTTTGCAGCCATCTCCGTAAACTCTAATGCACTTAACCACGGCTGAAATTGTGGATATTGCGGTAAAAACCCAATATTTGCTCGTAAATCTCCCCCCACCATGTTTACACTACCGAAAGAGGGTCTTAATAAACCTGTTAACATGGATAAAGTTGTTGTCTTTCCTGCTCCATTTGGTCCGATTAACGCTGTAGAGGTATGCTCTTCTAAAACAAAATCAATGGCATCCACTACAGTTTTTTCCGCAAAACGCTTCGTCAACCCTGTTACCTGTAGTAATGTAGTCATGATTGTTTTCTCCCAACGATAAAATATGCTATTGGTCCAAGTAAATTAATAAATAATATTATCAATACCCATAAAATTTTCGGTCCATTCGTTGCATGAATTTTACTAAGATCAATTAATGCAACAATAACTAAAATAATTTGTACGCCGATTAGTGGCGCTATAATCGCCCAAGGGATATTTGCTAACTCCTCCATCATCCAAACCACCTCGCCTTTTGTTCTAATTCAACTATAACAATTTTGTTATAATATGTATAGAACAATTTTTATCTTGCTTATAAATTTTTCAATAAGCGCTAAATCAAGAAAGCGTGGATTTCAGTAGATGTCTCAAGTACGGCTAAGACGGCTCTGGCAGAACTATAACTTGTATATCTGACTTACCTACAAATTAGTCATACCGCAGTTACTTAAATTTATTAAAAATTATAAAAAGCCCACCATTTGAACATGGCAGGCCGCGTTTACATATAGATTTGTTTCGTAAGACGATAACATGTAGATGCTAAGGTTGATAGCACTACTTTTCATACAATTTCTTTAAAGCAGTAGCCATATTTGGGCGTATCGTTACTTGGGAACGAGCCTGTTTAACAGCTAACTCCGCTTCCTCCAAAGAATTGGCTAAGCCAAGTTCCATTAACACAGCCGTTGCCGCTACACCTGCTCGTCCACCCCCACTTCCACAATGGAAGTAAACCTTCTGTCCAGATTCATAGGCAGCGACTATTTTTTTCGCTACTGTGTCAATAGACTGAGCTACTTGTGCTTCTTCATCAGCGATAGGCAGATGGTTGTAGTTATAGTGTGCTGCTTGCTGTTCTAGTTCAGTTAATCCATTTACTCGAACATCAATGACAACGTCTACCTGCTCATTTGAAAAAGCAGCTTCAGCATCCTGTGCACCACCAAAAAATAATCGATCTTTCACTAACACATCATAGTTTTTTTCCATCCTATGCACGCTCCAAGCTGTTATTTCTCTAATAAATGTCCGATCTTATGAAGATAATTAAGTTGAACAGGTTCCGCCTTAATCGCTCGTTGTCTAAATACTTCTAGGAAAAACCAAGCTTTTTCATTACCTCCATTACTCGTTGTTTCAATGCTTCTAGGGAAAACCAATCTTCTTCGGTTTCATCAATTTCAACAACGCTAGATTGTACCCTCTCAATTGCTCGTTGTCTAAATACTTCTGGGGATACCCAATCTTCTTCTTCAAATTCATCAATTTGAGAAACTTCAATGCCTTCTAGGCCGTCTCCCCATGTAACTGTAGCTTTTACTTCCTCTAAAATTTCTATATATTGTTGATGTAATTCTTCTTTTTCTTGTTGACTTAACTCAGTTACAGGTGCTGTATCAATTTTTGTAATAAAGAATATAAAGGGGATACAAGCCAAGGCAAAAAGGATTGTGAACAATTTGTACGTTTTTAATCGACGTTTTTTTTCCATTCTATCCTACTCCTTATGATGTTCAGATGTCTCATAAAGAAATATTTTTTGATTTATGTTATGAAACTACACCAGTTGGACTGCAATAGAATTTTGTATTTAATGTATGATAAGTTGTTAAACCAACATACTTTAAACTTCCACCAATCGTAAATGCGTAAGTTGTGCCTCTATTAGTAATACGAGCGTCTATTCCTGTACGGGTAAAAAAACCTCTTGAAGGAATAGTGCGTAAATTAGAATAGCCAGTTAATACTTGGCGACCATCAGAAAGCTGTGTTGTAAAAGTCGCAAATATTGTTATATCAATAGGAGTTGATTCATGTAACACTCTAACCTTACGTGATGCAGAAGTAGTAGACAATAGCGTTATGTTATTTGCAAGAGCCGCAACAGGGTTAGCTTGTGTCGCCCCAATTGCTCGCCGTTCGAATATTTTTTCTGAAAACCTATCTTCTTCGAATTCATAAAAAGGAATTTCAGGAATTTCAATTTCAACAACGCTAGATTGTACCCTCTCAATTGCTCGTTGTCTAAATACTTCTGGGGAAACCCAATCTTCTTCTTCAAATTCATCAATTGGAGAAACTTCAATGCCTTCTAGGCCGTCTCCCCATGTAACTGTAGCTTTTACTTCCTCTAAAATTTCTATATATTGTTCATATAATTCTTCTTTTTCTTGTTCCTGTTGACTTAACTCAGCTGCCGATGCGGTACTATTATTTGTAATAAAGAGAATACAAGCGAAAATAAAAAGAACTGTGAACAATTTGTACGATTTAATCAATGACTTTTTTTCCATTTTATCCTTCTCCTTATCTTTCGGAATAATTAAATAATACACCATTAGCAAAAGGCAAGAGCAAAAGAGAAAATTTATTTATACATTTTAATCGACTATTTTCTGCTACTCTATCCCCCTTCGTAGTTTTTTGAATAATTAAATAATATATTATTTATTTAGGGGCAGTCTAGTAAAAATGACAGAAAATATAGTATTTTTTAAGCTATAATGTCAAAAAAGCTAAGTAAAAAACTACTTCATGGTCATGAACTTGCTTGCCGGCATTAAACAATCGTTTTTATTACGAGTCAACTTTATTGAAATGTATGGCCAATATGTTCACAATACAGACTTCGACCAGCAAATCCTGAATAGCATGGTAGAAGCTATTAAAACAAGACAGGATCGCCGTATCAATGTGATTGATGCATCTATGCGGAATCCTCATAATATGGGCAACTATAAGTCATATGGCCGCAATGCTCGCACGTTTGCTTTAGGTGTAGCAGAAGACATGGCTGACTTTTATAAACATGCCACCTTTGATCGCATCGCTCTTGGCGGTCTAAAGGGCTCCACTGTTTCAAACGAAGTCTTTGATGTACTTATGCTTAGTCCGCATATTACAATTCAAAAGACAAGTGAGCGTCTTCTCGAGAAGAAAGAAAAAGACATGATCAAAGAGACAGTCAAGTATCTTCGTCCAGGAGGATTTCTAATCTTAGCGTTGCCGCACTTCCGTTTTTATAAAGACATTTGCACGATTTTAGCAAAGGCTTATAAGAACATTCAGATCCGCAAATCAGCTGATCTAGACCGTGGCAAGTTTATATATATCTTAGCGGAGCGGAAGCTAAACAAAGAAGAGATGAAAGAGGTAGACAAAGATGTCTACAATCTTCTTCGTTCCGCTCACTCTAATCAAAAGTTCGATAACGTCATTGACGAGCCATTCAATGAAGTATATCTTCCAGATGGAGAACTTGATGTTAAGACATTCCGTGGCAGCATCTTAAATAAAGATGAGCTGGCTAATATCTTAAACTCTTCTCCATGTATGTCAGCCTTCTTAAAGGATCAAAGATATGCTTCAGAGAGTGATACAACTCGTGAGCCTTTGCTGCCGTTTACGACTGGCCAATTAGGTTTAGTATTGACTTCCGGTGCACTAGACGGAATCATCGACGAAGGCAATGGTCATTACCATGTCGTTAAAGGTCGTGTAGTAAAAGATAAACAATCCAACCGAGATGAAGACCGAGAAACAAATCAGATTACATTCACTGAGACTGTTGCGAACCGCGTTGAGATCACAGCAATCACAGCGGACGGGACAATCAAAAGGTTGGCTTAATGAATTTAGCGAAATACATCCCCGTCGTGAAGAAGAAGTTATGGTTCGGCCTGAGCTCTCCTTCTGTCGGTGATATTGCTTACGATACAAGTACGGAATCTTTATATATCTACAACGGATCCAGCTGGGTTCGTGTTAAAACAGAAGCCTAAGAAAAGGGGGATTAACCATGGAATTAAGACGTGTAACTGTCGACAATACAATCAAAGCAAATGCAAACATGGCCGCTTTCGATGGTGTGACGCACAAGCTAGTTTTCCTGTCGGTTTTAGGATATGACGCTGCTATCAAAAAGCTTGTCAAAGAAATAAACCGCAAGACAACTGTTTACGTGGAGCGCTTTGGAAACTACGGCACAGGTTATAAAGAATACGACGTGAAGCGTCATAAGGACCAGGCAACAGATTATGGCCATACCGTTATCTCAATCAAAGACCAAGTCGATGTGAGTGAGTCTGGAGTCGTATCTCTGCGCGGCTATGTCTACGCAGAATTAACAGCAGAAGAATTTAACTTGCGTGCAGCTACTCATGAGCGAGGCGAGATTCATGAAGATTTAATCAACTTGGTTCATGATAAGCTTAGTCAGCACATGCCGGTTGCCATAATTGAAGAGTGGAAGGACTATGTAGTTGAGCAAGTATTCCGCAATCGTCTAGTTGATGAGATCCGTGTCTTCAAAGACGAGAACGATAAACTTCGTGTATTTAAAGTTAGTATTGATTCAAATCAACTGTCTAACATCATTCAGAACGGATTACAGAGACGTGAAATCTCGATCATGGGAACAAACACTGTCTCTGAAGAAATGGCAGAAGTAACAGGAATGGACTCTTACTTGAATGCATTCTCTGTACCTACAGCGAATAAATTAGAGGACTTGTTTACGCCGAAGTTTATTCCTGGCCAAAGCGAGTACAATGAAAACATGCAAACATTCATTGACTATGCTGAATACAAAGGCATTTCTTTGTATGAGCCACAAAAGATTGTTGTTCAGTCAACATCTAACAACTTAGATAAAAATAACGTTAGCTTTATCATTGCAAGACCAGGTTCAGGTAAAACAATCATGGGAGCGGCTGCTGTTTATGCCAATGCCAAGAAGCCTAATACAACAAACATTGTATTGTGCCCGGGCCACTTAGTTGAGAAATGGGCAGCGGAGATTACAAAATACACTCCGCTATCAGAAGCCATTGTTGTAGATGACTTTGCTCACTTCAAGAGCTTAGAGCCTAAGATCAACGACAGACGCCGTCGCAAGCATTTGTTCTTGGTTATCTCTACTTCTACAGCAAAGACAACTTACGAGAAACGCCCAGCTGTTATTTGGTCTTCTGCTAAGAAATCTTACTGCTGTCCAAAGTGCGGTCAAAAGCTTCTCAAGAAAGAATTTGCAGGAACTGGCCGTAACCGCTATGAATACTATCGTGATTTAACAGAGCTAGACTTCACAAAGGAATACGCATTTAACCAAGTGTGTGACCGTGAAGTGCGCTACTGGAATAAAGAATCACGTCGTTGGGACACTCGTCCTTGTCACGAGCCATTATGGACTCCATTCATGAAGGAAGAGGGCGGCGACCGTTGGATTCGTCTTCCACGATCTCAAGGATGGATTGAGAAGATCCACATGAACAAATTGTTCGATGAGCTTGTTGTTCGTACTGATCTTGACCGTAATGAGTCTAGATTGTTGTCTGCTCTTTCTGAAGCGATTCAGACAGAAGAAGATGGTACAACAATCGTTCGTGCGCCACGTAAATATTCATTAGCGAATTACATTCGTCGTTTCTACAAAGGGAAGATTGACTACTTGCTTGCTGATGAGCTGCATCAATACAAAGGCGGTAACTCACAACAAGGTCAGGCATTCGGGGATCTTGTAAACTCCGCTCGTAAAATCATTGGCTTAACAGGTACTCTGTTAAATGGTTATGCTGATTCATTGTTCTACATCCTGTATCGTACGTATCCTCAGCTAATGAAGGCAGAAGGATTCGATTACAACGATGAAAAAGAATTTGCTCGCACATTCGGTGTTGTTCGAAGCATGAACCGCTTCAACATGAATGCAGCTGGAAACCCAACGACTCGTGTTGGTTCTGGCAGTGAGAAGTTCTTACCAGGTGTTTCTCCACTTGTATTTACGAAGTTCTTGCTAGAGAATGCTGTCTTCTTAAACTTAGAGGATATCTCTGATGACCTTCCGAACTATGAGGAGATTCTGATTGCTGTTGCAATGGACGAAGATTTACAACAAGCTTATGAGGAGCTTGAGCGTGAATTGCGTTCTAACATTGGATGGGGCTCAGGCGGATCTAAGATCATGGGATCCATGTTACAAGCATTGTCTGCTTACCCAGACATGCCTTATGATCAACCTGCAGTTATTCACCCAGACACAGGTCAGACAGTTGTTACGTTGAATGACCTTCCTGTTTTTGAGCGCACAAAAGAAACAGAGACTGTTCGTTTATGTCGTGAACGTGTAGCGGCCGGAGATAAAGTTTTACTTTACTATCACTGGACAAACCGCACGAATGTTGCAGAGCGCATGACAGAACTTCTAGAAGCAGCTGGTCTACGTGTAACTGTGTTGAGTTCTAATTCATCTTCTACGCGTGATCGTGAAGCATGGATTAAAGAACGCACGCCTGAGACAGATGTTTTAATCTGTAACCCAACTCTTGTTGAGACAGGATTGGATTTATTGGATTACACGTCTATCATTTTCTATCAAGTTGGTTATAACATCTTTACAATGCGACAAGCTTCTAAACGTTCTTATCGTCTGAACCAAACGAAAGACGTTAAGGTATACTTCGTGTATTACCAAGACACTGTTCAAGAACAAGCTCTATCTCTAATGGCAACGAAGCTTCAGGCTTCACAAGCGATTGAAGGAGACTTCTCTGAAGAAGGGCTTCATGCTATGAGTAACAATGAAGATCTGTTAACTCAAATTGCTAACTCTGTCGTGAAGAACATCAAGCACACTGTTGATATTGATGTCTTTGCCGGAACAAAAGAACGCACAATTCATACTGACTTAGATACAGAGAACATGCCGTTCGATACAATCTTCTCTGAGGTTCCAGATGCCAAACGTGAAGTTGTAGCAGAGTTTATAGACAATAAAGTTATTCGCATTGAGTTTAGAACGTACTCTTTGAAAGATTCTCTTGTGAATAAAACAAAGAAATGCAAAAAGAAAAAAATTGCTGCCCAAGTTACAGCAACTCAATCTAACACTAACAAACTAATGTTTATGCTCCGTAATAAGCAGACGCATATTGCAAATTTACTGTAATGTGTGTCTGTAATGAATAAAAAATCACAAGAAGATATCCTGAAAATAGATATCTTCTTGTGTAATAAAAATTATACTATACATCAAATATCGGAAATTTATTTACAGTCGATTTCAACAGTGTTACATTATGATTACTATTTAATATATAAAATTTTGTAATTTTAGTAAATTAAGAAAGGATAAATAGTTATGTTTTGTATTCATTGTGGAGAAAAAATTTCTGAAGAAGCATTGTTTTGCAGTAAGTGTGGAACTACAACCAACAAAAAAGAAGCACCGATCTTAACAGGTAAAGTTAATAGAAAATTCAAACTCGGTGTTTTTTATTCTATTTCTGCTTATGTTATGGGTGGAGCTTTAATTCCTATTTTTATATTTATTTTTTTAACATTTAAATTCCATGAATCAATTTACGGCATTTTGTTGTCTATGCCTGGAGTACTTTATGTTGTAGGTTATGGAGTAGCAGTTTTATTATTTTCTCATTTTTTTGCAACCACTACGATGTCAAAAATATTAGTAAAAATTACTTTTATAACTTATCTAATAGGAACTATTGTAGTAGCAATCAATATCCCTTTCTTCCTTTTTGCTGCAGTTTCTGTTGATTTTAATACGATTAGTGATATGAATCCAATATTCTCAGATGGAAAAAAAAGAATTGTTGCGCTCTTAATGATACTCCCTGTTTTATTTGTTATGGCTAGTTATTTATTGATAATTTTCTTATTATTAAAAAGATGGTTTAAAAAAGAAAAAGGAATTACTCTTAAAAAAGGTTTGCAATCCATTTTCAGGCCAAAATTTAATAAAATTAAATTCATTAATATTGTGAAAAATTTAAGATAAATATATCAAAAAGATTAGAGACTAGAGTATCTGGCATCTGGTCTTTTTATTTATTAAAAGAAATTAATACATAGCAATTGCAATGATTCTAAAGATCGTTCCGAGCTTCTCTGATACTGCATAGACGGTTGCCGAGAGTGCTCCCTTCGGGTTAGTTGAACAAAGTAGGAATTATTGGAACTTCATCTTAAGTTCTGGCGTCAATCGTCACCTTTGCTTTTTACAAAATACCAAAACATAAAAACCATCTATTAAATCAATATCAACATAATTTCATACTACTTATATTAGTTCTTCATTTCAAAACAAAAAGGAAGCAGATTAAATGATTAAAACACTGGAACCAATGACTAATCGTGTTTTCTTCGTACTCTTTGAAAGAAACATCTATGCGAATGTAAACGTAACTAATGACGGCTGGCATGTATGTAGCTTTCGATCTGAGGCGGAAACGCAAGAGGACTTCGTCAAGGAATGCGAGAAGTTCATGAAGACGAGCAAGTATAAGAGAGCCCTTGCATTGCAGAGGGGATATTGATGGGAGGTGAAGACATATTTACTCATATCTTGTATTGCCTTGGCTTTATGGCGCTTGGCGTATACACGACAGTTAAAACGCTTGTAATCTAATGACACTTCAGTCCTTGTCTTGTATAATCAAAGACAAGGTGGTGACGCAATGAATTTAATAGACCTTATGAAGTGCCGCTTTGTATTTGACCTATTGGAATCAGAGCTTTTTAAGCTTTCATACCACAAGAATTCTTTCCGTGCGGCATTCTCTAAAAGACCTGTTGATCTCGTTAAGGTACGCGCAACAGTTCGTAGTCTACAAGGCAACTCACTTAGGATAACTAATATTAAAGTCACGTCTAAAGATAAAAGCAAAACTATTATATCTTTCCATTCTGAATAATATTTTGTATCTTGGAAGTTAGTATGCGGAAAGGAAATACACAGCTTTAGCTGCTACGCTATTGTGTAAAAAACTATCTGTTACATAAAAAGAAAAGTACTTACGTTCCCATCCTGTTAGCTACTTGGACAATAGCATGTTCCTAAATAAACTACAAAAATAGTTTTGGCATATGTTAACTTAATAACTTTGTAAAAAAGAAAAAGATGTACCATAATCAGCACATCTTTTAATTAATTTTTATTTATATAGACCTACACCCACTGTAACTCTTATTTCTCTAATAAATGTTTGATATCTTCATAATACGGTAACGCAGTTAACGCACCTGGCTTTGTCGCTGCCATCGCACCTAAGCGATTACCAAAGCTCACACAACGAACTAGCTCCTCTTCCGTTGTTGGTAAACCGTTGTAATGGACATCGCGCAGAACGCCTGCCATAAATGCATCTCCCGCACCCGTAGTGTCCACTGGCACAACTTTCTCGGTCGGTACATGTATAACCTCACCGTTTAATACTGCATACGTGCCCTCTTCCCCTACAGTTACTAAAATAATCGGCACTAAATAACTGTTTAATTGTTCAATACCTTCTGCTAAAGTAGTCGTCTCTGTTAAGAAAAATAACTCATCATCCGTGACTTTTAAAATATCTACATTTTCAAAGAAAGAAGTAATGGTCTCACGACAAATTTCTTCACTGCTCCAACGCAAAGGTCGAATGTTGGCATCCATTGCGATAATAGCACCTTTTTCCTTTGCCATATCAACAGCAGCACTAGTCGTTGCAAGTGCAGTTGGATGGAACATTGTGCCTGAGCACACAATGAGAGCAGAAGCATGTTTAAAGGCCGCTTCATTTAATTGTGTTGCTTCCACCTGTAAATCGGGTGTCTCATCGACATAATCTTTGAAAATTCGCTCACATGCTTCTGTTAAATGTACGTATACACCACTTACACGTTTTGCAGGGTTAAATACCGCAAAATCGAGGTTCACGCCTTCTTGTGCAAGGCCATCTCGAACAAATTGTGAGCCTTCGTCATCTCCTGTAATCGTAATTAGCGCAGATGGAGCACCGATACGGCTAATGCCTGCAGCCACATTTACCGTTGCGCCACCCATATATTTAGTAAAAGATGTATTCGTTACATCATCAGCAATATAGTCAATAAAAGCATCTCCATAGACTAAAATATAATCCTTATCTTCCTTTGTCATTGTAGTCCCCCCGAAAGTCTATTCATTCTAGATTAACATGAAAGTTGAATTCCAATAAAGTTTTAAACTTTCGGAAAAATAATGAAAGACATACATCATTTACGCCAGCACAGCTTCTTTAGCTTAATTTGGCCATCCAAAGGAGGAAAACCCGCCCGTAAAGGCAACCAACGGCAGTGTTTTCTATATTTAATTTGAAACATTTTTCTGTTTTATTCTTCTAACGATTATATTTTTTTCCTTTCAGCAATGGCGGCATCGATGTATAGTTCGTAAGACGAGGAATCCCAGCGCCTGCAAGGGTTGTGCTGAGCGGAAAGCACCGACCGCAACGTCTATCCATAGCCAAAATATTTGATAAATATAAAGTAGCGAATATTTCAAAAGCTTGAGACATCATCTATCTTTGTTATACTTGCCTATAGAAAGGTAGGGATTTTAACAATGAGTATTACGATTCGACAAGCACAACCACAGGATGCCCGTGCCGTTGTGCCACTAATTATTGATGCGATTGGTGAGATTGCCAACCGTTTAACAGGTGAACAGACAGCTTCAATGGTTGAACAAGAACTAACAGTCCTCTTCAAACGTGAAGACAACAGACACTCTTATTTAAATACTTTTGTTGCTGTGGAAGGTGAACAAGTATTAGGCATCCTTGTTTACTATAATGGTGAACAAGCCATTCAAATGGATGCCAATCTCGTAAAATGGCTTGAAGAGAAAAACGCTCCTTCTATCGCCATCGATCAAGAGGCGCATCAAGATGAATATTATATTGATACAGTTTGTGTAGCACCAGAGGCTCGTGGTAAAGGAATCGGTACACTATTAATCCAATTCGCCATTGAGCAAACAAAACAACGAGGCTTTACAAAATTATCACTGAATGTTGAAACGCAAAAAGAAGATGCTCGTCGCTTATATGAACGTATGGGCTTTGTGATTACTGAACCATGGTCCATCATAGACGAACCTTTCCATCATATGGTGAAACAGATTTAGGATGTGGATTAATTAAGCATGAAAACAAATTTATTATATCCTCTGTTGATTGTCATCGCTTCTAGTAGCTATGGCATTTTATCGACCATTGTGAAAGTAGCTATGCTGGATGGCTTTACATCATCGGAGGCGGTATCGAGTCAATATATCATTGGCTTTATACTTGTTTTAACAATTTTTATCATCACTCAAAGAAAACTACCGAAACTTTCAAAACACGGACTATTTATATTAGTCAGCGCAGGGGTTTTTACAGGTATTACTGGCATCGTTTACGGCGAGTCATTAAAATATTTACCTGCATCTCTAGCTGTCGTTATGCTTTTCCAATTTACTTGGATTGGTTTGTTGTTGGATTGCGTTCTCCATAAACGTATGCCAAGTAGACCAGAAGTCATTTCGATACTGATACTATTTGCGGGAACTATTTTAGCTGCCGGTGTATTGAATGTCGATTTAAGCGATATTGCGATTCAAGGCTGGTTATTTGGGTTAGCTGCTGCATTTACATTTGCCTGCTTTATCCAATTTAACTCTCGTCCCGTTGAAGGTGTTACAACGACATCAAGAGTTTTAATTGTTTCTTTTGTAGCACTAATTATGATTAGTATTTTCCTCAGTCCTGAAATTGCATGGAATGGCAAATTATTCGCTGAAGGCTTATGGAAATATGGATTAGCACTTGGACTATTCGGTATAATCTTACCCATTTATTTATTTTCAATTGCAGTACCCAAAGTGGGTGGCGCACTGGCCTCTATTTTAAGTGCGATTGAACTACCTGTAGCTGTGACTGTTTCTGTTATCGTATTGCATGAATCACTCACTGTTTTACAAGTAATTGGCATTGCTTTAGTTATTATCGGCATGATGCTACCTAGTATGCTTGCCAATCGAAACTCACCCGTAAAAACTCCTTAAAAATGGATAAAACCATTTTTAAGGAGTTTTTAATTTTTACAAAATATCGTTGAAAACAGTCAATTTTTTAAATTATGATAGTAATAACGTTAGAATTTTTTAATTATTCTAACATTAATGTTTTATTTTAGTATTATACTGCACTATGTAAGCAACTTACTAAAGGAAGGGGAAGAGGATTATGAAAAAAACACGTATTTTTGGATTTTTGCTTGTGTTGATGCTGATCGTTGTAGCTGCTTGTAGTAGCACTGACGATAAGGGTTCGACAAAAGATGCTGAAAAAAGCGACACGGCATCTAATGCTGAAAAAGCCGATGGAAACACATCTCCGTCAGGTAAGCTGGTCATTTACACAGGGCGTGATGAAGAAATGGTGCAAGGCGTAATCGATCAGTTTAATGAGAAGTACCCTGACATTCAAGTGGAGTTTTTAACAATGGGGGCTCAACAAATATTAGAGCGTCTACGCGGTGAAAAAGCGAATCCTCAAGCAGATTTTTGGTGGGGTGGTACTCAATCCGCCTTAATGGTTGGAGCAAACGAGGATTTACTCCATGCATGGCAACCGAGCTTTATCGACACAATAGATGCAAACTATAAAGATACAGAAGGTCGCTGGTTCGGTGAAATGCTATTACCTGAAGTCATTATGATTAATAGTGACTTACTAACAAAAGAAACCGGTCCACAAGATTGGGATGATTTATTAGATCCGAAATGGCAGGACCAAATTTTAATTCGTGGTGTATTAGCGTCAGGAACTATGCGCACGATTTATTCATCCATGATTGTTCGTCAAGGTGCCGACACACCTGACAAAGGTTACGAATGGCTATTAAAATTAGATGCGAACACAAAAGAATATACGCAAGATCCTAATGCACTTTATTTAAAGCTTACACGTCAAGAAGGCAGTGTTTCATTATGGAATTTACAAGATATCCTATTGAAAAAGTATACAACAGATTATCCGTTTGATTACATTTATCCAAAGAGTGGTGCACCAATTTTAGTGGATGGTGTTGCGGTTGTTAACAAGGCAAAAAATTTAGAGAACGCAAAATTATTCGTTGAATTTTTATTTGAAAAAGACATGGTTACGAAATTAGCGAACGACTATTACCAAATTCCAACACGCTCCGACATTGATCAAGCGACAATGCCAGAATGGTATCAGGAATTAGATTTAAAAACGTTTGATATTGATTGGCAATTAATGTCGGAAAAAGAGGCAGAATGGATGGAACACTGGGATACAAATATAAAAGGTAGAGGGAAGAAATAGAGCAACTCAGAAAACGCGTGCTGATTAAAGGTATCAAGAAGCCCCTCTTGATGCCTTTTATTAAAATTTAAGTACCTAATATAATAACCTGTAAAGACACATAAAAATCTTTGCATCCCACACATAATGAAACATAAGGTTACAATACTAGCATTGTCAAATTTTATACTAATTTGTTTTTTCAGATTATTCAATTTATAATTATTATACTTAAAATCGAAGGAGGATTACTTATGGTACTAAATAAAAGTATTTTTAAAGGAATCGCTTTTCTGTCATTCGGATTTTAATTTCTATCCCTAAAATTTGCGATTTTATCAGTTAATTAAACAATTCCGCGTGACAGGCTAACGCAAATTGTATTTGGAATATAAATACAATATATACTGTATAATTAGGTGAAGAATCATGAATACAATCTACTCTTATGTCAAACTTACCTTAAAAACCTTCCCTCTTTTTTGGGGGGCTTCCAAGTTTTATTCTATTATTTTGTTCGTTATTATTCCCTTTCAAGCAATACTACCATCTCTAACTCTATGGTTTTCGAAAGGATTAATCGATGCTATTTCTACTACCGACACCATCGTTTATTCTATCATTATTTTCTTTGTACTAGCCTGGATAGTTGTATCATTTTTGAATGCCATATTAGGACCATTAGAAATGACTTTTCAAGGTTTAATGACGGATAAATTAATTGCCCAATTAAATAAAAGCTTGATGGATAAATCCTCAGAAATCAAAGGATTATACTACTTCGAAAATCCGGAATTTTATGACGATATCCAAGTGCTTGAGCAAGAGGCTGCATGGCGACCAGTAAACCTTATTGTTTTTACGTCAGGCATGATTAGTAGTGCTCTAACAGGCATTTCGATGCTGGTGTTATTGACGAACTTTAATATTTGGATTGCATGCATTATTTTTGTTGCGATCGTTCCGCAGGCTATCGTTACCTATCGATTACAGAAGGAAGCATTTGAAACACTTGTCACGAATAGTCCGGAAGCAAGGAAGATGCAATATTATAGCTCTGTCATGCTGTCAAAAGAACATATTAAAGAAGTGAAATTGTATAACACAGCTACCTTCTTCATTAATAAATACATGATGACATTTAATAAAATTCATACTGATATTAAAAAAATTAGATATAAACAAGCTTGCTACTCCATCGTCTTTGTTGGAATTGGCATGGTTGGCATTGGCTTCAGTTTTTGGTGGGTGGTCAATGGTGTACTGAATAATACATTTACTGCAGGAGATATATTAATTTTCGCTTCATCTATTTTACTTGCCCGTCAAAGTTTGGCGAGTTTTATCGAAAATTCAAGCTTGCTCTATGACACGCTACTTTATATGGAAAAATACTTTAAATTTATTTCTTTAAAATCAGATATTACATCAGGTGAGAAAATATTGTCGCTAGAAAAAAATGAATTTACGATTCGATTTAACAATGTATCCTTTCAATACCCTAATTCCTCAAAACTGATACTCGACAATATCAGTTTTACAATCAACATGGGCGAAAAGATTGCACTTGTCGGCGAAAATGGTGCTGGGAAATCGACTATCGTTAAGCTGATTACAAGATTATATGAACCAACCGAAGGAATCATCGAATTAAACGGCATTGATATTACCGAATATGAAATCGACGCATACCGCAAAATTATTGGTATAGTGTTCCAAGACTTTTCGCGTTACCAGTTAACTTATAAAGAAAATATTTTGATTAGTAACACAGAAAATACTAATGATGATGGAATGTTAGCAATTGTTACCGAAAAAAGCGGTCTTGAGGAGTTGGTTGGAAGTTTTGAGCATGGCTACGAGCAAGTTTTAAGTAAAAACTTTGATAATGGAACAGAACTTTCAGGTGGTGAATGGCAAAAAGTGGCGATTGCCAGAGCTTACTTCCGCAATGCGGCATTTCTTATTTTAGATGAACCGTCTGCATCTCTTGACGCAAGAAGTGAGCATCAAATGCTTGAAACCTTAACAGACCTTTCAGCAACGAAAACATTACTATTAATAACACATAAATTATCTGCTTTAAATATGGTGGATCGTATCATTGTATTACAAGACGGACATATAGCAGAGGAAGGTTCGATGCAAGAACTGTTGACCAGCAAAGGCTATTTTGCGGAATTGTATCAACTACAGGCTAATAAGTATGTCAATTGGTGAAATCAATGCATAACTGTCTTTTCAAAATAGAAAGGAGCATTGCATTTGAAAAATGTCAAAATCGAAAATGTCTCTAAGCAATTTGGGAAAGTGCAAGGTGTAAAAGATTTAAATCTCGAAATCAAAACGGGTGAATTCTTTACCTTCCTTGGGCCTAGTGGCTGTGGGAAAACGACGACATTGCGAATGATTGCAGGGTTTTATTATCCTACTGAAGGAAAAATTTTTTTCGATGATCGCGATGTGACATTACTTCAGCCAAATAAACGCAATATTGGTATGGTGTTTCAAAATTATGCGCTGTTTCCACACATGACAGTAGACGAAAATATTGCTTTTGGCTTACAAGTACGAAAGCTCTCTAAACAGGAAATAACACAAAAAGTTGACCGCATTCGAGGACTTGTACATTTAGGGCAATATGGCAGCAGGAAAATTAATGAATTATCTGGTGGTCAGCAGCAGCGTGTTGCCCTAGCAAGAGCACTTGTGATTGAGCCTGATATTTTATTACTCGATGAACCGTTGTCGAATTTAGATGCAAAGTTACGTGAGGAAACGCGCATTGAAATTAAAAGAATTCAATCCGAGCTAGGTGTTACAACCATTTATGTAACACACGATCAAACGGAAGCGATGTCCATGTCGGACCGCATTATGGTGATGGACAATGGTTATGTAAAACAAATCGGCACACCTCAAGAAATTTATAATCGGCCAGTAAACCGCTTCGTTGCCGATTTCATCGGGGAAACCAATTTAATCGAAGCGACAATCTTTGCGATTAACGCAGATGAAGTGCAAGTAAAAACAAAGAATGGACTTGTTCTAACTGGGCGAAAGCAACACAGCTCCCCTACTTTAACGCATATGATTGGAGACAACGTGTTTATTTCGATTCGTCCAGAGTCTGTCAATCTAGGCCCTGGAGAAAATACATTAACTGGAACAATCACATTTGTTGAATTTACAGGAATAAGTGTAAATTACATTGTCGATTTTATTGAATTCTCATTGAAAGTTATGATAATCAATAAAAATGCACAGCTAAAAAACATTGGCGAAAGCATTACTTTAAATATAGCGCAGGAATCACTATATTTTTTAGGAGAATAGGAGGCAGACCACATGGAAAAACCACCTGTACATTCTTATCAAAATAATGCTTGGACACGGCTAACGCAATCTAAATGGTTTGTCTATATTTTAATTTCACCTTTGTTTTTAGTATTGTTTGCTTATGTCATTTATCCTTTCTATCAAACTTTTCTTCAAAGTTTTTCAGGAGAGCGCGCACTTAGTCATTATCAAAAGTTTTTTAGCCTTACTAGCCCTGCTAATCTTGAGGCGCTATGGACTAGTTTATATATATCCATTATTAGCGTGATTTGCTGTGCACTTGTTGGTGTAACAATGGCATTTTTATTGGAACGCTATGAGTTTCCAGGAAGACGCATATTATCTATTTTAGTATTAGTGCCAATGGCTCTTCCACCGCTTGTTGGCGTACTCTCTTTTACATTCCTATACGGGGAGAGTGGCATTTTTCCACGCGCAATTCAGCATTTATTCGGCTTAAAGCAAGTACCCTTTTCTTTAAAAGGTATATGGGGTGTCATCGTTGTCCATACATTTACCATGTACACCTACTTCTATTTAACCGCTTCAGCTGCTATTAAAGGACTCGATCCATCATTAGAGGAAGCAGCAACTAGTTTAGGTGCAGGGCGTATTCGTGTATGGACAAAGGTTATTTTACCGATGTTGACACCTTCTATTATTGCATCTGCCTTGCTCGTCTTTATGGTATCAATGGCATCCTATACGGCACCATTAATGTTTGGTGTCGAACGAACGATGACCATGCAAATTTACTTATCACGGACAAATGGTAATTTAGAAATGGCCGCTACACAGTCAATGATTTTATCGTTTGTATCCATTTCATTTTTGATTGTTATGCGCTGGTACCAAAACCGTAGAAATTACCAAAATTTGAGTAAAGGCATTAGTGTTCATCGCTCAGAAGTATCTTCAAAATTCATGAAAATAATTGCTACAATAGCTTCTTTTGGCGGAACACTGATTTTAATTTTACCAATTTTAGTGCTGATTTTAATTTCCTTTTCAGTCGATGGCGCATGGAAAACACAAATACTTCCCACCGACTACACCGTCGATCATTATGTGGCACTCTTTACTGATGAACGAACGTGGAGACCTATTTGGAACTCCATCCAAATGGGTATTGTCGCAACGTTTGGTAATGTACTTTTTGGTGTCGCTGCAGCCTACGCGATGGTGCGTCTCAACTTTAAAGGGAAAACATTGCTCGATATTTTAATTATGGTTCCTTGGGCACTGCCTGGGACTGTTGTTGCCGTCAATTTAATTGCTGCCTTTAGCACTGAAAATATTTTTGCCTTTAACCATGTGCTGATTGGTACGTTTTGGATTTTACCGCTTGCTTATTTTATTAGACATTTACCACTTGTTTTCCGTTCAACATCAGCCTCTCTTGTGCAATTAGATCAGTCGATTGAGGAGGCGTCACGCAGCTTAGGTGCAAATTGGTGGTATACGTTTCGACGTATCGTCCTGCCGCTAACTTTTTCGGGCATATTAGCAGGAACATTACTAGCGCTTGTCCAAAGTTTAGGTGAATTCGTAGCTTCTATTCTTATTTATAGCACTTCTACGATTCCGCTATCTGTCGCTATATTTCAAAAATTATATGCCTTTAAATTTGGAACTGCTTGTGCCTATGGTGTTTTACAAATTTGCTTAATTTTAACAGTACTTATTATTTCGGAAAAGCTATCAAAGGGCAGTGCTGGCTCAGCCATATAACTGTTATTCTATTAGGAGGCCATTAATTATGTTTGAAGATTTCCGCAACAAAATTCAGCAAGAGGATGGAATAATTTTTCCTTCGAATATTTACCGGAAAATTGTATTGCAACCGGCTTATGATGAAGCAAAGAAAAATTTTTTAACGATTATGCTTCAAATTAATATTGCCCATTTAAAAATGCTAGAAGAACAAGGACTTGTAAAAAAAGAAGAAGCGAAACAAATTGCTTTGGCACTGAAAAAACTAGATTTGAACTATTATCGAATAGAAGATTACAGCCCGCAATACGAGGATTTATTTTTCCGCATTGAAAATAAATTAATTGAACTTGCTGGTGATGTTGCCGGAAATCTTCATATCGGTAGAAGTCGGAATGATATGGGGATTGCCATTTATCGCATGACATTGCGCAAAAAATTATTAATGCTTATGGGGGAATTGCTTAAATTACGCGGTGATTTAATTGCAGCTGCCGAGGAGCATATTGATACGATCATGATTGGCTATACACATACGCAACAAGCTCAACCGACCACTTTTGCCCATTATTTAAAAGCTGTTATCGATCAGCTAGATCGTGATTTTGAGCGCATGCAGCATTGCTATAAAACGATAAATCGGAGCAGTATGGGGGCAGCCGCCTTAACGACAACTGGCTTTAACATTAGTCGTGAGCGTATGCGAGACTTATTAGCTTTTGACGATATTATTGAAAATGCATGGGATGCGGTTGCTGGAGCTGATTATATTGCTGAAACAGCAAGTATTGTGCAGCTTGCGGCACTGAACCTCGGCCGTACATCACAGGACTTTTTACTATGGGCTACGCAGGAATTCAACGCCTTTACACTCGCGAGTCCATACGTTCAAATTAGCTCTATTATGCCTCAAAAGCGAAACCCTGTGTCCATTGAGCATACGCGCTCATTATTATCTGCGGTTGTTGGAGATGCAAGTACAGTGCTACAAATGGTACATAATACACCGTTTGGTGATATTGTTGATACAGAGGACGATATGCAACCGTATTTATGGCGAGCGATGGATCGATTAATAGGTATATATAAATTATTTGGTTCGCTTGTTGTCACAATGGATGTCAATAAGAAAAAGCTTCGAAACCGTGCAGAAAATAGCTTTGCCAATGTAACAGAACTTGCTGATACTTTAGTGCGTTCGGAAGGGATTTCATTCCGCCAAGCCCATAGTATCGTAAGTAAATGTATTAAAGTATTACTTGCTCACGGCGAAGAATCACTGGCAAGTCTTACGTGGGGATTAGCCAATACACAAGCCAAATTGGTGACTGGCAAACCGTTAGTTATTTCTGAAGAAGATTTCTACCATACTTTAAAACCCGAGTTCTTCGTAAATGTCCGAACATTACTAGGCGGTCCTTCCCCTGAAACGATGCGGGCTTCTATTGAACGTTCGAAGGAACAAGCCAATACCTTACTTGAGTGGATTCAACTGAAAGAATCAGCTATTATAGAGGCGGAAAAGCAATTAATTTTGTTTATAGAGGAATGGGATCAATGAATGAATGGCTACTAATAATAGACGGTGGTGCAACTAAAACGGCATGTGCTATCGTACATGCCGAGTCAGGTGAAATTCAATATACAACAACAATGGGAGGATCCAATTATCAGGCGATTGGCATAGCGTCTGCAACAGAAATACTACGAGCGTTATTAAGCAAAGCTCGTGTATTTTTGCAGGACCAAGCTATCTCTAAAATCGCCGTCGCCACGTTTGCTATGGCTGGAATTGATTCTCCAAAGGATTATCAAAATGTGACCGCAATGGTTCATGAAGCAATTACAGCGGAACAGCTAGACATCCATACGTTAATCGTGGAAAATGATGCACAAGCTACTTTATTAGGTGTCACTGCTGGACAAGCAGGTGCGCTACTAATCGCAGGCACAGGGGCTATTGCCTATGCATTCGATGGGCAACAAATTGCCCGCACTGGTGGTTGGGGCCATCGTGCGGGCGATGAAGGAAGTGGCTATTGGCTTGGGCAGGAAGTCATACGTGCCATTTTCCGGATGGAAGATGGTCGAGGGGAAGCGACGCTATTAAAAGATGCTGTTTATAACTATTTACGTATTCAGGATGTCACCGAGCTCGCAGCATGGTTATTCCGCCCTTCTTATACAAATGCACAATTAGCCAAAATGGGGGCATTTTTGGCCGATGCCGTTGCCAAAAAAGATACATGTGCTATTCAAATATCCACTCAGGCAGCCCATGAATTAGTGCTCCTTGCTTGTGCGGTACTTAAAAAAATCAGTTATCAAGGCGAACCATTTAACTTTTATTGTAATGGGGGTGCTATAAAACATAACCCTCTGATTTTAAAAATATTTTCACAAGAAATGACTTCAATGTATCCCAAAATTAATGTTTCCTTATGTCAACATCAGCCAATATCTTATATTATCAATCGTTCAAAAAGGGCGTATGACAATTTGTAATATCCTACTCCCCCAAGTGTCGACAAGAAGGCTGGGACATAACTAAAAAAATTTAAGAAACAGACGAAAGGTGTTCATAATTTTTTGCTATATGGAGCTTAGCAAACTTAGCTATTCTTGCATTTGCATTAAATAAAAAATTAGAAGTGTTCACTAGTTGTTGGTAGCGGAGGCGGTGACTCCTGCGGGAACAGCACATAATGTAAGACGCAACAGACCGCGCGTTAGCGAGGGTTGCGGCTTACGTGTGTGCCCGCGGAAAGCACCGCCATAGCGGACAACAACGGCATAGCAAAAAAGTGTTAGATTGACTGCCATCAATCTAACACTTTTTCTCTTTTGTCCCAGCCTCTTCTCTTTTATCCCAGTCTCTTTGTTATTTTTTTAGCCTTTTAATAGCTTGAACAAAATATGATTGAAGTAAAGAGTGGCATCCTGCTGTAAACTGCGTAGCCAGCAACAGTAATCACTGCATATAAATTATAGTTGCATTTTCTTTAGTTCATTCGTCATGAAATATAAATAACCGTCCTTAATAAATAAATCTTTCGTGTCTTCCTTATTCAGCAGTTGTTCGCCGCTTCCATCGGGGCGAATTTTCGTTAAATAAGCACCATGTGAATAATTACTAAAGTATAGCCATCCATCTGCATAAACGATATATTGTGCACGCGTTTTCGTGACACGCTGTGCTTTGCCGGTAGTCATATCAAGCACATATAATCTATTGTCATCAGAAATACTGCTATAGAATAGTTGATTTCCTACCTGTGCAGGAAAATCAATATCCTGATAATAGCTATAAGCGGTACTTGTTGCTTTCGGATAATCGTCCGCTATCCATGTGTGATCACGTGCCATCGTGCGATCATCCACTAAAAAGTATTGATATCTTATAGCCCCTTTACGATCAGGCACCGGATCATTCCACGTTGTATCAAGATGATACCATTGACCGTCGAGTTTTACTAAATTCCAAGCATGGCCTTCTTGACCGACATAACCCACAATATATTTTGTCTCGAAACCAAGTTTTTGCAACATTGAGTGTGCTAATAACGCATAGCCCTGACAAACACCACCATGCTCGGCCAGCACCGTATAGGCACTATGTGGGCTTGACTTTGTTTGCTCAGTATAAGCTGTATTGGCTACTATATAATCATTTACTGCTTTAATCTTTTCTACATCGGTTTTCGCGTTTTTTGCAATCGTAGCAACGATTTCTTGCGCATTCATCTCTACATAAGCCGCTTGCTCCGGTGTCATTAAATAGCTTTGTTCTCCAAAAATCTTAGCTGTTTTTTTACCATATTCAAAGCGTATGGAATGCTTACTAATATGACCATAGACATAATCGTCTCGTTTAATGGCACTATCATAAGCCTCCTCCACAATTTTCTCGATTCGTTGCGTACTTCCTTTATATTGAATTTCAAAGCTAGGCGAAAAACTACTATAGTAGGCGTACATTGCATCCGCCATTTCCTTCGCATTAGTGACAACAAGCTTTGTTTCAGGCTGCTTTACAACTGGAGCAGTGACCGCTAGCTCTTGGTTCTTTACATCTTCAGGGTTGGCTGTTTGAATTGAGGCATCTTCTGAAAATTTGGTGGTAACATCAACAATTTTTTCTTTTGTTGCTAGTAGCATCGTTTCGATGTCATCATTATTTGCCCAAGTTACGACTTGCTTAACTGTCGCTTTACCCGCTGTATAGATTGGTTCCATAAAAACAATAAATATTACTATAATCGCTAGCTTCTTCCACAAAAATCTTCACCTCACACAGTTTCACTACTTTCATTATATACAAAAAAAGCACAAAGAACTCATTTAAGAGTCCTTTTGTGCTATAAATAAGATATGCATACAACAGGTAATCTAGAAACGTCCTGTTGTTTCGTCCACTGCATATTAGTTAATTTTTTGCTTTTGTTCTTTACCGTTAACTTTATACACTAAATAACCGCTACTAATCATTAAATCAGTTACAGATTGTTTCACTACTACATTTGTTTTTAATGTTTTAAGATTTAGTTTTGTTAAGTAGCCGCTATTACTATAATCGCTATAATAAAGATAATCGCCAGCGCCTGTAATATACAGAGCACGAGTATCAATCACCTTCGTTTTCTTACCACTTACCAAGTCAAGTTTATACAACTTATCATTATCCGCTGTATTGCTGAAGTATAAAGTATTTTGGATTTGGTGTGCAAAATGTACATTTTGCATGAAATTATAGGAAGTACTTGTGGCCGCAGGATAATCTGTAGTAATCCAAGTATGGTCTTTGTTTAGCTGCGCATCCGTTACAAGGAAGTAATCATAGGAAGATGCCCCAATTCGATTTGGTAACGGATCATTCCATGTTGTATCTAGATGATACCACTTGCCATCAAGCTTCACCATATTCCAGGCATGTGCTTCAGTGCCATTCACATAACCTACTACATATTTTGTTTCAATCCCTGCTTGCTCTAGCATTTTATAAGCTGATAACGCATAGCCCTGACATACAGCTTGTCCTTCGAATAGTAAAGCGTAAGCGCTATGTGGACTTGCTTTCGTTTTTGTACCATAAGTAGTATTTGACACAATATAATCATTAATAGCCTTTACTTTTTGAAACGGTGTCATAGAAGGCTTAATAATCGTCTTTAAAATGCTATCAATCTTCTTTTGTACAGCAGCTTCTTGTGTGGCATTTGTAAAGTATTTTACTTTATAGGTTACATTCCCTGCGGAGTCAGCAGACATTGAAATGCTTTGAAGATGACCACTAGCATACGTAGCTTGTTGCTGCGCCTTTTCAAATGCCTCCATAAACTTGTCCATATCCGTCATTGAACCACTATATGTAACTTTTATTTCAGTCGCAAAATTATTAAGTTGCTTTGCTATTTCTTTTGTTAATTGATCAACAGTTGCTATCTTCGTACTAGCCATCGCATTGTATACAATCGGTGCAGGAGTATTGAATGGTTGAGTCTGTGCACTTTGTGCATTGGCTACAGTTGGGCTTAACATCAACAATGTGGCACTGCTTAATAACCATTTTTTCAAGATAGATTCACCTTCTCTTATATAATATCTTTATACTAATTATAAAAGAAAATGCAACTTTAAATCTATCATACAAGTTCACTACATACGACTTTTTTCTACAATAATTCATTCCAATAATTAGGTTTTTACACCTACCTTTACTATAAATCTACTAAATTAAAGTAATTTTTTGCAAAATCCTTAATTTCACTTCTTCTAGACTACTACATGTAAGACGACACAAGCCCCGCTACATCGACTTTTATTGAAAAACGAATTCATCGAGCCTTCAGGAGGCTTACCGTTGTCCAATGAAAAGTGAAGAAGCAGAGCTTGTCGATTTAACAATAATCCATTTTAATTTTATGCTTTTTATATTAGCCTTAACAATCAACGGCTTTTAACAACTAAATTAACCGCTTCTTGAATCAATTCATTCATTTTCTCGCCGTCACCTTCCGCATTTTGGACACATTCCAACAGATTCGTACTCACAATGACACCTACTGTACGATCTACTGCTGAACGCACTGCTGATAATTGCGTAATAACAGCCTTACAATCCTTTTCTTCTTCCATCATTTTTAAAATACCGCGTAGCTGACCTTCCATGCGCTTTACACGATTTTTTACTTGATCTGAATATTCCACATTCATTACCCCTTCTTTTTATACTCGCGACGTCCAGTTGAGTAATTATTATTCTTATCCTAGCACAAAATATAAGAAATAAACCTGCCACATCATTCTTGCTAAGGTTTTAAATATTTTATAAGCATTTTAGTCATGACAGTACCTGCATTTGTTAGTTCATCGTATTGAAGTATTGAATTCTTTTTTATGCGTAGCTGACCAATTTCTACTTCGAAAATGGGACATTTCCTTCTTAGAGCGACGACAAGCATATTTGTATCGTAGTCAAAACGATCACCTTGCACTTTAATAAGCCATGGTAATTCATTGATTGCTATGTAACGCAAACCTGTTTGTGTATCCATCAGTTTTTTATGGAATAGTAATTCAAACAACAAACTAGTCGCTCGATTTCCCCAATAGGAAAAAAATGTACTATCCGAAGAATGAAAATTTCGTATACCTAGCACAATACCTTCTGAAAAAACTTTTGTCATGTTCAATACTAGTTTGATATCTTGTAACGTATGTTGCCCATGTGCACCTACTGTTAATACACCATGAAACTTCACACGTTTAGACCATACATAGGAGAATGCAGTTTTTAATGCGCCTCCCTTTCCAATATTGTGTTCATGCTGAAGAACCTTGCAGCTATCTATTTTCTTTAACTCTTCAAAAATACTTGTATATTTTTGATCGCTACCGTCATTCACAATAATAACTTGGGAAATGGAGGTAGCTAATAATTGATGTACAAATGTTACAAATGATTGTTGCGGATTATATGTTGGAATAATTGCTGCAATGTTTTTCATCAATTAAACAATCCCCCCAATAACTATAAACAAACTCTTATATCAAATAGTAACATGGAATGTCGACAATTCAACTGATGAATTCATTGTCAAAACATCAATAACTTTAATATTTTCCCGATATATGAAAAAAGGCTGCTACCGTGAATTGGTTAAGAAGAGGTGAGTACAATCGTTATACAATATGAAATCCTACATGAACAATGTAAAAAGTTACACATATTATCGTTTACGCATTTAGCAGAAAGCCTAGAAGAAGCTAGCACTCATGCTATATCCCAACCTTCCATTTCCTTACATAAGTCACGCCTCGTTGTCGAGGAGATTGTTTATGACTTTTACGAGCTGGAAATGCACGCCAAACCTAAAATAAAAAATATGCGAACACTATTAAATAATCGTACGTTTATAGCAAAAATACATCCACGTCGCATTTATTTATTAATGGAGCTTGTCCTAAAAATGACAAGTACTAGCAATAATGACATTGTTGAAGCAAAAGCAGCCAAAATTGTCCTCGATTATGTTAGTGATATCGTTGAATGGTTTATTCATCGTTATGATCGGAAACTTAAAATGTCCATGTCCTCGCGAAAAGGCGCTAAATTTGAAGATATTTTGCCGCCAATCGATACGAAGACGCTGGATCACTACTCTGCGAAGGACTATGAACATGCGGCTAGTTGGTTTGAATTAGCTGCTAAAAAAGGCAATGCAAGTGCACAATACAATTTAGGCTTCCTTTATAATCATGGTCGTGGTGTCCAAAAAGATTATATTGCTGCAAAAACATGGTATGAGAAAGCAGCCGCACAACATGATGCGAACGCACTTTATAGTTTAGGGGTGCTTTACCATTTAGGACAAGGTGTTGCACAAAATTATGAAGAAGCTGCAAAATATTATAAATCAGCCGCGGATTTAGGAAACGCCGACGCACAGTACAATCTAGGTGTACTTTATAATCAAGGGCTTGGGCTTCCTGTTAATTTTACAGAGGCTGCAAAATGGTATATTTCAGCTGCCAATCAAGGGAACACTAGTGCACAAAATAATCTCGGTTTTCTTTATCATAATGGAACTGGTGTGCAACAAAGCTTTGAGGAAGCGATAGCCTATTTTGAAATGGCAGCACTTGCTGGAGATGCAAGTGCGCAATATAACCTTGGTTATATGTATCTTAAAGGTCGTGGTATCTCACAAAATATGGAGGAAGCCGCAAGATGGTTCCATTTAGCCGCTCTTCAAGACCATACCAATGCCGAATTTCAATTAGCGATGCTATACAATTCAGGATTAGGTATACAGCAGGATCATGTTGAAGCAATGAAATGGTTTAAACTTGCAGCCCATAAAGGACATACCAATGCGCAATATTGCCTCGGTATCCTCTACCAAAAGGAGAAGGATAACACACGAGCAGAAAGTTGGTTACATCTTGCCGCTGACAGTGGTCATATTAGTGCTGGCTACGAGCTGGGGCTTCTTTATGTCTATCAACTTCAACAGCCCGAAAAAGCATTACCATATTTTAAAATTGCCGCTGACAAAGGCTATGCTGATGCTCAATTCGAGCTGGGGCTGTTATATGCAAAAGGCACAGGTGTTACATTGAATTATACTGAAGCAGTGAAATGGTGGAGAGCTGCAACTGACCAATCTCATATTCAGGCGGAATATCAGCTAGGGTTATTATATGAACAAGGTTTAGGGGTTCCCCAAGACTTAGATGAAGCTCGACGTTGCTATAGGCTTGCCGCTCTTCAAGGGCATTCAGGTGCGCAATATCAACTTGGTAATTTATTTGATAAGGGGAAAGGTGTGAAGCAAGATTTTACAGAGGCTGCAAAATGGATTGAACAAGCGGCGAGTAAAGGACATGCTAAAGCTCAATTCCAGTTAGCCCAAATGCATAGTCATGGACAAGGTGTGCCTAAAGATTTTGCCAAAGCAGCACAACTTTATCGACTTGCTGCCAATAAGGGACATCAAAAAGCGCAATTTCAGCTTGGTATGCTTTATAAAAAAGGACAAGGCGTTGCTCAAGATTATAATGAGGCAACACGCTGGCTAAAAAAATCTCTAGAACATTTAACATAAGTGTCCTTAGGTGAACTAGTGCGAGTCGTACTTGTAAAAAAGGAGCACCTCTAAGAAGAAATCCGTAAAATTAAAAATGTAGGCAAACTCAAATTTTATTGAATTTGCCTACATACTGACCGCGTTAGTTATTGACGCGGTTTTTATATTAGTTTTTCATTTCTTCTTTTTGATTAATCATAAATGTTACAACGATAAATAGTGCAAAACTAATTAATAAAGTTGTACCACCGACAATAAAGAAAACTAAAGTCAATGTATGATTAAAGTTGAATGGATTAATATTGTAGAACCACATTCCAAGTGTTAAGCCGAAGACGCCAATAATTGCCGTCCAGCCATGTAATGTCACTAACTTTTGTGATTTTACTTTAAAGGCACGGTAGAAAATCCCCCATGCAAACATACTTAACCAACCAACAAGTAAAACGTGTGCGTGAATTGGTCGAAACTCATAACTTCCTGACCCTGACATATGCGAACCTAAATACGTACCCACCAATGCGAAAATCGCAGCGAGTCGAATAAGACGTATACTCCATTTTTGCTCCATACGATAACTCCTCCAAGTTTTAACTTACGTAGAAGTGTATCGTTTGAATATGAACTTTACATGAACTCCATATTACAATTTTGGTAGGTGTATACAAACACTTGTCCCTTCGTTCATAGCACTTTCCATTTGCACTTGACCACCGTGCAATTCAACAATTTGTTTAACAATTGCAAGACCGAGACCTGTCCCCTGTTTCGTTCTAGACTCGTCAGCTCTATAAAAACGGTCATATACCTTTTGCAATTGTTCTGTAGTCATACCAATGCCGCTATCCTTTACTAATACCTCTAGAAAAGTCGTTTGTTCCTGAAGTTGGATATGAATGTCTCCACCATTAACATTATATTTAATGGCGTTTGTTAATAAATTATCCCAGACATTTTGCAATAGACTCGCATCGCCATTATATATAACTGGCTCAATCTGATACGATAATTGCACATTCGCTTCCTCTAACTGCCATCGATATTTTCGCACCGTTTCCTTCAATTGCTCATCTAACGGATACGGTTCTCGCTTTAGCATTCTGGTAGATTGATCGAGTGATGTCAGCAACAATAGTTGCTTTGTCAATGTCGATAGTCGCTTTGTTTCTAGCTCTATAATCGTTGCGTATTCTTGCCGTTCAGGTTCTGCAAGCGTAGGATTTTTCAATAAATCCACATACCCTTGAATATTCAATAACGGCGATTGAAAGTCATGGGATACATTACTTATAAACTGTTTTCGCATTCTGTCATTTTCCTGTAGTTTTTCTGTCATGACATTAAAACTATCTGCCAGTTGTCCAATTTCATCTGCTCGGTCAATTTCAAGCAACGTATCAAACTTTTCATGGGCAAGTTGATGAGTTGCTTCGGTTAACTTTGTAATCGGTCGAATAAGTGCCTTGGCAAATAACAACATGGCAAGTAAGCTCATCACCGCCATCCCAAGAATAAGACCACCTAATAACGTATGAGCCTCTGAGAACAAGAATCGAATATCTGGTCGAATAAACAATGCATATTGTTCGTTATGATACGTAAAGGGTACACCGATAGTATTAATAAGCTCATTCGCAAAAAAGCCCGTCATAAAAGTCTCTTTTGGAAAATCTCGCATCCCATGATAGACTTCCCCATCTAATACTTGCTGGATAATATCAGTGGGCAATTTCTTATCTCGGTATTCGCCACCAAAAAAGCGATGTTCCTCTCCAGTTGTAACATATATTTGATAGCCGATATCGCCAAGCGTTGTTAAATAATTATCTAAATCCATTTCTTTCGCTGATTCAATATAGTCGGCAATATCTTGTGCAATCGCAACGTTTTTTGCATCATTTTTTTCTTTAGTCACTTGGTGATAATATGTATTCGTCATTAAAAATCCAATACATAAACTGCCAATCATAATAAGCATGGTTGTGATAACAAATTTACTATATAACGTCTTCATGGTGCACTTACCTCAAGCTTATAACCGACGCCACGCACCGTTGTAATTTCGACATCTGTATTGTAACGATGCAATCGCTCGCGTATCCGCTTCACATGTGTATTTAATGTTTGTTCATCACCTTCATAGTCGTAACCCCATACTTGCTCCATAATAATGCTACGTGTAAATACTTGATTTGGACGAGAGGCAAGTAGCGCTAACAGCTCAAACTCTTTTAAAGGTAAAAGTAGCGTGTCACCACCAATCGTAACCTCAAAGCTACGGCGATCAATTTCCAGCTTGCCGACCTGTATCGTTACTTGATTTTTTTTATCAAGCCTACGCAAAATAGCCGCAATACGAAACAGTAATTCCCTTGGCTCGAACGGCTTAACGACATAGTCATCCGAACCTGCTAAAAAGCCTCGCTCCTTATCTTCAAGCTCTCCCTTAGCCGTTAATAACAGCACAGGGATATCATAATCCTTACTTAAAATTTCTGTTAGCGTAAAACCATCCATTCCGGGCATCATGACATCCACTACTGCCAAATCGGGCATATTTCCATCCAGCAATTGCAAAGCTTGTTCCCCATTCTCTGCCTGCACGACTTGATAGCCTTCGCGAGTTAAATAAATATTCACTAACTGCAAAATATGCACATCATCATCGACAACTAAAATTTTCATTCCCTCTTGCCTCCGTTCAATATACTAGCGCCTTCTATCCTAAATTATCAGAATTGTTTGGGTGACTGGCACTAAAAAGAAATTATAGAAATCAGCAGCAATATCAGTAGTGGTAAAACAATGACAATATAGCCTCTTGGATTTGCAAAATTCATTGTCCAGCCTACACCAAAACGTTTTTCTACAAAAACAGATGGGTCCTGACGATTCATATAAATAAGACCGCCTTTCCAGTAACGATCCTCATCAATATCCATTACCTCTGACATCACATTATCTTCATATTTCAACCGTAACTGGCGCTTTTTCCATGCATACACTAGCACTGAACCTAAAATTAAAAATAGAAAGGCAATGAAGAATGGTAATAGTTTATTGCCTTCAGCCATTGAAGGATAAATATTACTTAGCTGCAGTATGGTCAATAATGCGGTTAAACTATAGCTAATCAATGCTATATTCCAGCTCATAAACTTTCGTGTTTTTAATTCATTTTCTAATGACTCCTGCTGACGATTAATAGACATTCGAATAGCAGAACGCTTGAGTGAATCTGCAGTGCCCCACATCATACATTGCATCATCAACATAACTAGTGGTAATGAAATCGCAATAAAATAGGTTTTTTCTCGCCAAGCATCCGCCGCTCCACTTGGTCCCCAATGCACCGCTACAGCATTTGGTATTTGACTATAATGTAATAATGTAAAAATAATAAGAAAAACCGTAACGCCTATAGGCACCACATAGAAGGGCCATGGAAGCATTTCATCACGACTACGCGCTGTTAAATCAACTGCTCGCACCTGTTTTATATTCATGCCCCATTGCTCGCGTATTTTCAACTTCATCACTTTCTGATGGTTTAACCAGTATAACATCATACTAATCGCCAGCATGCCAAATAAACAGCTTAGTAAAAGAATGCCTTGTGCACTTTCAGAAGGTGCAAGCGACCAGTTAAGCATTAGCATAAGTATTAAAATAAGCACGCCAAAAAGCCCTACTGTTTGCGCATATCGTTTTTTCGCAAGAGCTAATGCAGAATGCTTTATATTTTGTTCAGGTACAGTAACGCCAAATACAATAGTCTCACGTACAATGTAAGGGACAAAAACTTGCATAGCTAATGTCATCACATACATTATTGTAAAAATACCTAGTAGCATGCTACACCCCTTCTGCCGGCAGTTGCAAGTCAGCGAATACCTTTTTCATCATGTGCTCAATTTGATCTACTGTTGCACCGAGCACCATTCCTTCTGCCACAACAGGCTTTAAATTTTTTTCAATCTGCTGCAACTGTTCAGGCGTTAATGCACGCTCCTCCGTTGAACGAATAATTGCTCCTGATTTAGCACGAATCGTTATAATGCCTTTCGCCTCAAGTTCATGGTAACTCTTATTAACCGTATGCATATTGACACCTAAATCGGCTGCTAAACTTCGTACCGACGGCAATGTATCCCCCGGTCCCATGTCCCCTCTCGCAATACCCTCTATAATCTGCCGTGTAACCTGTTCATAGATAGGTACATTCGATAATGGCTCTATTTGAATAAACATCTAGATCAACTCCATATTTGTTATATAATAAGTATAACAAATATCACATTTTATGCATAGAAAAAGGAGCTATTCTGTAAGGGCTTAAATTGTTTTGCAATAAACTTTCTTACAAGTACACTTTGCTTCTCATTATCTTTGTACAGATAGAAACTTTATTACTATCATCCCAAACATGCTTGCCGATTTTCTACTCTGAACCTTATTTGCAAGCGATTCTTAGGTTAAATAACAAAAAAAGATGTCTCATGCACTTTTGAGACATCTCTTCTAATATTAATTCGTTCCTACTGCTAATTGTTCTTTTAAACGTGCAACTGCTTCTTCTACTACTACTGCATGTCCTAATTCATTAAGTGATTCACCAATTCGTCTCACGGCTTGTTCAAGCATTGCGGGTGTTGTATTGCCCATATGCCCAATACGGAATGCTTTACCTGCTAAATGAGCCAAAGCCCCAGCAACAATTACACCTTTTTCAGCAAGCTTCGCACGGAACTTGGCATCCTCTACGCCCTCCGGATAGAGCATACAACTTAAAGTTGGAGCTGCTACTGTCTCGTCAGCTAGTGCTTTCATGCCATACGTAGATAATGCTAAACGCACAGCGCGACCGTACGCTAGATGACGTGCCTCACGCTTAGCAATACCTTCATCTAAAACCATCTTCATAGCGACATCATAAGCATAAATTAAATTTACAGGTGGTGTTGCAAAATATTTCCCTGGATCATTCATAACCGGAATCCAATTTTCTATATCACTGTAGTATGCGGGTATCGTTCCTAGTGCTTCACGAGCCTTTAAGGCCGATTGATTAAAGGCGATAATGGCTAAACCTGGTGGTATCCCGATTGCTTTTTGTGAACCAGTTAGTACAACATCTAATTTATAGTCAGGATGACCATATGTTTTATTCATATTTTCATCTAGCGCTGCTGTTGCGACAACACCATCTAAAATAATTAATGCCCCCGCACTTTTAATAATAGGTACCAATGCATCGAGATCCGAAGCGACGCCTGTAGATGTATCTGCATGTGTAATAGTGACGGCCTTATAATTAGTTTCAGCTAATTTTGCCTTTACTGTTGCTGGTTCAACTTGTTTTCCCCATTCTGCCTGTAACACGTCTACCTGAATACCATAAGCAGTTGCTAAAGGCGTAAAACGATCACCAAAATATCCGTGACTAATAACGAGTATTTTTTCCCCCTTACCCACTGTATTAACAATCGCCATTTCCATTGCTAGCGTTCCAGAACCTGCTAGTACAAACACTTCGCCATCCGTTTGGAATAGTTTTTTTGTTTGTGCTAATGCATTTTTATAAATTGCAACAAAGCGTGGATCTGTATGTCCACGTGTTTCGCTTGCCAAAGCATCATATATTTCCTCAACTACTGGTGTAGGACCAGGAATTAATAGTATTTCTTTATTAGTACTCATCTCTTTTCCCCCTCTAAATGATTTTCTAAGTATAGAAAAATGCCTTACAAGCCCCCCATCAAAGCTTGTAAGACATCTTGCACCCCATTTTTAAATCTCAATACTTACGATTAATATAAGTAGACCCCTTTATTAAACAGTGCTCATTTTTTGTAAGAAACGGAGGAACAGACTCCGTTCGTTACATTAGTTGGAATTAGTGAGCTGCATTCGAGTTCAGCCCACAGTGTTTAAGGAAAGTTAGATATGTTCGTTAGTAGATTTCTATCAATTAACTTAATTTTTCATAGCCTGGAAGTGTCAAGAATTCCACGAATTCATCTTGCTCAATTAAAGATTTAAACAGTTCAGCAGCTTCAGCATAGCGACCACTGTTATAGGCTTGTTCCCCAACAGCCTCTTTAATTTTCACAAGCTCTTCTTCCAATATTTCCAGCACAAATGCTAATGTAATACCACGTCCATCATCTAAAATACCCTTTGGATGACGAATCCATTGCCATACTTGTGTACGGGAGATTTCTGCAGTTGCAGCATCTTCCATCAAGTTGTTAATTGGTGCAGCTCCGTTGCCTCGTAACCAAGAAGCAATGTACTGAACTCCTACGCTACAGTTAATACGAAGACCTTCAAGGGTAATTGTCCCTTCTGGAACAGCTACTAAATCTTCAGCCTTTACATTTACATCTTCGCGTTTTTTATGGATTTGGTTTGGTGTTTTCATAATCGCATCAAACTGCTCCATAGCTGTTGCCACCATACCAGGGTGTGCTACCCAAGTTCCATCATGACCATCCGTTGCTTCACGACGTTTATCTTCCGCAACCTTTGCAAATGCTACTGCATTCGCCTCATCATCGCCTTTAACAGGTATTTGTGCAGCCATACCACCCATAGCAGGTGCGTTGCGCTTATGACATGTTTGGATACATAAAGACGTGTAAGCCTTCATGAATGGAACTGTCATTGTTACTTGACCGCGATCAGGTAAGATCACATCAGGTTGATTGCGCAAGCGTTTAATGTAGCTGAAAATATAATCCCAACGGCCACAATTTAGACCTGCTGAATGATCGCGAAGCTCGTATAAAATTTCATCCATTTCAAATGCAGCTAATATTGTTTCAATTAAAACTGTTGCTCTAATTGTACCTTGTGGAATACCAATATAATCTTGTGCAAAGATAAAGACATCATTCCACAAACGAGCCTCTAAATGACTTTCTAACTTCGGTAGATAGAAGTATGGACCCGTGCCTTTTGCCAATGCATTTTTAGCATTGTGGAATAAATAAAGACCAAAATCGAAGAAACTACCTGAAACAGGCTCACCATCTACCAACACATGTTTTTCAAGTAAATGAAGACCACGTGGACGTACTAGTAATACCGCTGTTTCTTTATTTAATTTATACGTTTTACCGTTTGACGCTTGAGTAAATTCAATCGTCTTATTAATGGCATCACGCATATTAATTTGACCAGAAATCATGTTTTCCCAAGTCGGAGCTGAAGCATCCTCAAAGCAAGCCATGAACATTTTCGCACCAGAATTTAATGCGTTAATAACCATTTTGCGGTCTACTGGTCCAGTAATTTCTACGCGTCGATCTTGTAAATCCGCAGGCAGTGGCGCAATCGTCCAATCTCCCTCACGAATATGCTTCGTTTCTGGTAGGAAGTCGAGTTTCTCACCAGCATCTAGACGCTTCTGACGTTCTTGACGAGCCTCTAAAAGCTCTTTACGACGAGCATCAAATTTTTCATGCAGGGCAAGAACAAACTCAAGGGCCTCCGGTGTTAAAACTTCTTTTGTTTGCTCGTTTTGTTGTCCAACAATTTTAAGCTTACCTGTAGTTGCCTGTTCCATTAGTAGTTCCCCCACCTCTCGTGATTTAAGTTTCCCCCGCTTAGGAGGTGCGAGGGAAACTTATCTATGATTATGAATTTAGGAATTAACGTAATCGAATTAAACGAATTGTTCTGTTTCTGTAGAACCAGCCATAGCTGTTGTTGAAGAAGTACCACCAGAAATAACTTGTGACACATCATCGAAGTAACCTGTACCTACTTCGCGTTGGTGACGAGTAGCTGTATAGCCTTTAGATTCAGAAGCAAACTCAGCTTGTTGAAGTTTAGAGTATGCAGCCATGCCGTTATCTTTATAGTCATGAGCTAACTCAAACATAGAGTGGTTTAATGCATGGAAGCCAGCTAATGTTACGAATTGGAATTTGTAACCCAATTTACCTAACTCACGTTGATATTCTGCAATTTCTTCTTCTGAAAGGTTTGCTTTCCAGTTAAATGAAGGTGAACAGTTGTAAGCAAGCATTTTACCAGGGAATTCAGCATGAATCGCCGCTGCGAATTCACGAGCTTCTTCAAGTGACGGCTTAGACGTTTCACACCAGATTAAATCTGCATATGGTGCGTAAGCTAAACCACGAGCAATCGCTTGTTTAATACCTGGTGTTGTACGGAAGAAGCCTTCTGGTGTACGTTCGCCAGTAATAAATTCAGCATCACGTGGGTCAATATCAGAAGTTACCATATCTGCAGCATCAGCATCTGTACGTGCGATTAAGATTGTATCTACGCCCATTACATCTGTTGCAAGACGAGCAGCAATTAAGTTACGAACTGCGTTTTGTGTAGGAAGTAATACTTTACCACCTAAGTGTCCACATTTTTTCTCAGAAGCTAATTGGTCTTCTAAATGCACACCGGCAGCTCCTGCTTCGATCATTCCTTTAACAAGTTCGAATACGTTTAAAGGACCACCGAAGCCAGCTTCAGCATCAGCTACGATTGGTGCAAACCAATCGAAATCGTCTACACGACCTTCAGTATGGTCGATTTGATCAGCGCGTTGTAGCGCTTGGTTGATACGTTTTACTACAGCTGGTACAGAGTTAGCTGGGTATAAAGATTGGTCAGGATACATTTGACCTGAAAGGTTAGCATCAGCAGCTACTTGCCAGCCAGATAAGTAAATTGCTTTTAATCCTGCTTTTACTTGTTGAACCGCTTGATTACCAGTTAATGCACCTAATGCATTAATAAACGGTTCTTCGTGTAATGATTTCCAAAGTCGTTTAGCGCCTTTAGTTGCTAAAGTTTGTTCAATTACAACAGAACCTTGTAATTTAACTACCTCTTCAGCCGTATAAGCGCGTTCAATACCAGCCCAACGTGGGTTTTCTGCCCATTGTTTTTCTAAAGCTTGAATTTTTTCTTGACGTGTTGACATATTGAAATTCCACCTTCCCCTTTGTGTAAAATATACTCTGTTAAAAAACTTTTTAATTTCTGTTCCATAACAGGTTTATTTGTTGTAAATTAATATATAACAGTACATCTGAATTTTCACTATTTTTTGATAAAAGACCAAATTTTGATGATGAAACCGCTTTTTTAAGCGACAAAATTTGGTAAACTGTTTACAAACAAGGGGGCTATTCACAATGAAAAATGAAATCAATGCTGTACAAAAAAGTATTGCACAACAATTTATTACGATGTTACAAGACTGGATTCCACCCAACTCGTCCATCGCCATTGCTGTAGAGAACTCCTATATTTACTTTAACTCTGGATATCATGGTATTCATTTAGAAGTAGGACGGCAAGTTGAACCAGGCAGTATTGCAGAGCAAGTATTGCGCACAAATAAACGTACAGACGCAATATTAGATAATACTCTATTTGGTACACCCTATTATGGTATTGGCTACCCAGTACACATTCAGGATACGCCAGCAGCATTAGTAGTTGTTTTACCTTCAACTTTTACTGCACAGAAATTGGAGCCTTATCAATTTTTAACAGGGAAACAGGAAGAAGAATGGGCCCCTGTAGTAATCGATAAAATTTCTTATATTGAGAGCCTTCAGAAAAAAACTTGGTTTTATGTAGAAAAGGAACAATTTAAAACAAGTATTACACTTAAAGAATTACAAATGCGTTTACCTCCGTTTTTTATACGCATTCATAGATCCTATATAGTGAATATTCATTTCATAAAAAAAATGGCGCGTGATCTTACTTCGAATTTCATTGTTACTTTAAAAGATGGTACAGAATTACCTGTCAGCCAATCCTATCTTAATAACCTACGTAATGCGCTGGAATTTTAACAAAATAAAAACAGCTGCAGAAGGCAGCTGTTCAAGTATTGACACAAAAAAACCTGAGAATAAATTCTCAGGTTTTTATTTGCCTAGCGACGTCCTACTCTCACAGGGGGAAGCCCCCAACTACCATCGGCGCTAAAGAGCTTAACTTCCGTGTTCGGTATGGGAACGGGTGTGACCTCTTTGCCATCATCACTAGACTCTATTCG
>NZ_PYWM01000027.1 GCF_003049665.1 Lysinibacillus mangiferihumi
ACATTCTTTCAAATACAAATTGTGTTGATTGTACATAAAAAAACCTCCTCTAAGTTTTCATTTTTATACTAACTTAGAAGAGGTATTTATTAAAAATAATTTAATTTAGCTTAAGTACACGGCTATGGTCGAGCAACCCTTCACTACAATCGCAAAGTTTGCATCTGCTAGACGTAGACTCCTGCGGGAACGCACAGAACGTAAGACGCTGGCATTCCGCTCGTTAGCGAGGGTTGCGGCTTACGTCGTGCCCACGGAAAACTACCGTCAGTAGCGGACAGCAACGGTCACAGTACTCTAATCCCTCCCCTATTCTCCTTCCATCCCAAACTTCTGTCGATAGCCACATTTTCTACATAGCTCTTCGACCGCTTCTCGTCTTGAAAAGCCTTCTACTATATTATTGGCACGCTCACCTTCTACAATTTCACTAAAGGATTGCTCATGAACATTGCCTAAGTTAATAACACCTTCTCCATCAAGACAGCAAGGTACAACAGTGCCATCTACAAGAATAGCTGCTTGGCTGCGTAACGCATGGCAAAAGCCTTTCCCTTCATCCTCTGGAGCAAGTAGACTTGGCCATCTAAATTCATGGTCTTGATTTAAATAAATATTATTCGCAATTTTTACACCCTTACCAGGCTGTACTTTTTCTTCGATTCGAAAATCAAGATTATATTCATTTTCTATAATTTCAAGCGTCTCACGGTTTCTTCTTGCGGCCAAATCTGAAACATGATCCTGTTGTAAATTCCACAAACGATACGAAATAATCGTATTAAATTTACTTGCTTCACGCACAAATTCTAAAATATCCCCTAAATATTTTTCACGATTTTCAGATCCCTCATGCCCATCAAAGCTGTGTAATGAAAAATTGATTTGGCGTAATGCAGGCTTACCTAATAGCTTTTCGCGATTTTTTTTAATCAGCGTACCATTCGTTGTAATATTGACCTTAAAGCCCTTGTCATGAGCCGCATCCAAAAGCTCATGAATACGTGGATGTAAAAGTGGTTCACCCTTTACATGCAAGTAAATATATTTCGTATGTGGGCGTATTTCATCCAATATTTTATTAAATTGTTCAACTTTAATAAGTCCCTTTGCACGCTCAGTTGGCGGGCAGAAACTACAAGCTAAATTACAAACACTTGTTATTTCTATATAAACCTTTTTAAATGTTTTCAACGTTTATTCACCGTTCCAGTTCCATAGATATTCATATAATCTTATTCATTTTAACAAATTTTCGTAATAGCGCGCAGAAATTCATGTTGGATACCCTACATGTAATGTTTGTCTCATGACTTTTTACTACTTTCACACATGGTAACAAATAATTTTCTTCATATTCTCTGTCAATATAAGGCTACACGTACAAGTAAACTTTTACTAATTTAATACTTTAATAATAATACTTAAAAGAAAGGAGTGGAAACTATGACAGGTTTTTATAATTCTCCAAAACATTCGAATCACTCGGAGGAACCTGAAAGAGAAAGTTCTAATAAACAAGCGAAAAATAACATCACAATAAATATTACATTTAATATTGGCAATACCGAAAACCACTTTGAACAAAGGGCTGAAGGTGGCGGTCAAATTAATAAAGATGTTGGAACAAATGCCAACCAAGGTGGGCAAAACGCGCTAAATCACAGTCAAACAAGAAATCTTAATTCTCAATTTGCGGATGGTAATGGCAGAAGTGGAATTGCCGGAGATGATAACGATGAGGCTGGTGGACAACAAGGTATCAAGGTACGGGATAGTTTAGTTATCGATAGTGATATCCATTCGCACGCTAATCAGTCTCAAGATGTTGAAGAAGGGCTACTAGATACAGTACCTGAAGAAGAACCATCTAACAGCGACCACAATGAATAAAAATTCAAATTCATTGCCTAAAAAAGTAAAACTTCTATCTGTAGGTACTTTCATCCTACCTGATAGAAGCTTTGCTTTAAACAGAACGCTTATAATTTTTTGTACCATCATACGAATAAAGCATGGGCTTTCCATCAACATACGTCTCTAAATGCACAGGACGCCCCCACAATTGATAAATATACGGCAAGACATTTTCTAAATAATGTGGATCTAGTTCCATTCCTTCATAACCATGAACCAAATATAATTCACCATTTCGTAGGTAATCGCCATTTTTCACAACGATATATGGGAATCCTCCATTGACGCGCATCGATACAAGCTGATCCCGCACCATTTCATGATCTTTATCTGTTATACGATATTCATTGCCCTTTTTTTGAAACAGATACAAATCCTCTTGCTTTGCTAAATCCTTTGTTAAATAGTTGCGAATAAAGGAAATATCCGATTCAATTTCTCGCACCTCAAACATCTTTTCACGCCCCGTGTTCGGTAGAACGCCTAATCTGCGCATCTCTTCACTTGGGTTATTATAGCGTTTTTCAATATCCTCAAATATTTTCAAACCTAAATAATAAGGATTAATCGATGTTTTTGATGGTTGCACAACACCTGCGTTTAATTTGGCATATTCAATTGTCTCCACTGTTGTTAAATTAAGTTCACGCATAATGCGTTGATGCCAATAAGAAGCCCATCCTTCGTTCATTATTTTGGTTTCTAATTGCGGCCAAAAATATAGCATTTCCTCACGCATCATCGTTAAAATATCACGCTGCCAGTCCTCAAGCTCCCGACTATGCTCCTCAATAAACAGTAATAAATCTTTTTCCGGTTTTAATGGAAACTGTTTAATTTTTCTACGTACGGGTCTCTGCTCTTTTTCTTTCGTATCTAAATTCCAAAGATCATCGTACGGTGATTTGGAAGTAATCACGTCTTCTTCATCTTGTTCCTCATCTTCGGATGACAGCTTTGGCCTTAATAAGGAAGGGTCGATATGTTCTTGAATGGCTAAAATTGCATCTAAAAACTGTTCCACCTCTTCTTTGCCATATTCTCTTTCATAACTGGCAATACGTTCTGCTGTTGCTGTCATACTCTCAACCATATCGCGTCTTGTATTTGAAAATCGCACATTGTTTTTAAAGAAGTCACAGTGTGCTAATACATGCGCAATAATTAGCTTATTTTGTGTAAGTGAATTCGTATCAAGTAAAAATGCATAGCACGGATTGGAGTTAATAACGAGCTCATAAATTTGACTTAATCCCAAATCATATTGCAGCTTCATCTTATGAAATTGCTTGCCAAAGCTCCAGTGGGAAAAACGAGTAGGCATACCATATGCGCCAAATGTATAAATAATATCTGCAGGACATATTTCATAACGCATCGGGAAAAAATCTAAACCAAATCCTGTTGCAATCTCTGTTATTTCATCAATCGCACGGTGAAGCTCCTTCTCCATTTTTCAGCCTCCTCCTTTCGGAAATGAATGCTTAGCACCTTCCAATTTAATTTTCATTTTGCAATTCAGTTTTTTGGAAAAAGCTTTTTAAGGCATCGTAGACATCGCCTTTTTTCTTTAAAATATGATATCTAAATTTTGGATCATCAATTTTTTTATACGTATACATTAACGTCGAGAAACGATTATGCTGATTTACTTCTCCATAGCCAAACATACTCGATACTTCCATCAATTCACTCACTAGTTTTAAACATTTCTCATTGTCCATCGAAATGTTCTCGCCATCCGAAAAATGAACTGGGTAAATATTGTAACGGCTTGGGTTATATTTATCGCGTATTAACTCTAACGCTTTTATATACGCTGATGAACAAATCGTTCCGCCACTTTCTCCCTTTGTGAAAAACTCTTCTTCTGTCACCACTTTTGCCTCGGTATGATGTGCAATAAATTCAATTTCCACTGTCTCATATTTCGAACGTAAAAATCTCGTCATCCAAAAGAAAAAGCTTCTTGCACAATATTTTTCAAAAGTGCCCATGGAACCACTTGTATCCATCATTGCAAGCACGACTGCCTTCGATTCAGGCCTCTCCACTTCATCCCATGTTTTAAAGCGTAAATCATCGTTATGAATGGGCGTAATTTGAGCATTCCCTTCCATGGCATTGCGTTTGATCGCATTTAAAATGGTACGCTTCTTATCAACATTGCCCATAAGCCCTTTTTTCCTTATATCATTGAATTCGATTTTTTCGGTTTTAATATCTGCTTTTTCTTTTTGCTGTAAATTAGGGAGTTCTAGCTCTTTAAACAACACATTTTGAACTTCTTCCATGCTGACTTCTGCTTCATAATAATCTTGACCAGGCTTGTCACCAGCTTCTTTGCCATTGCCATTGCCTTGATTGCTCTTGCTACCGTCACGTGCAACAACATCCCCCACACTACTATCACCTTGTCCTTGACCGACATGCTTTGAATTATCATAGTTATATCGAATTTTATATTCATCGAGGGAGCGTATAGGTATTTTGATAACCTCTCGGCCATTTGACATAACAATACTTTCTTCACTTACTAAATCGGGTAAATTGTTTTTAATCGCATCTTTAACCTTTTCCATATGACGTTGTTGGTCTTGGTGCCCTTTACGATGGAGGGACCAATTTTCCTGAGAGATGACAAATCGCTTATTTTCGTTTTCAGTCATTTTTATCCTCACCCATCTATCAAATTCGCTTTTTCTATCCTATGCTAGCAGTCAGCTTTCTTGAACTTTTTTAGAGAAATAAAAGGAGTGCCCTAAAAAATGGGACACTCCTATTCCGACGATTCATTACGCCCCTGCATAATTGTCACTGGCATTGGTTAACGGTTTAACAAACTACCTACATATTGTAATAATTCATTCGCCGATGTTGTGTTATAGCCATGCTCATCAACAAGCCTTGCTACAACTTCATTAATTTTCTTCAGTTGTGACTCATCAGGCATTTTGGAAGACGTTGTAATTTTCACGATGTCTTTCAAATCAGCAAACAGTTTCTTTTGGATCGCTTCTCGTAATCTCTCATGAGAATTATAGTCGAAGCGCTTGCCATTTCTTGCGTAAGCTGAAATGCGAATTAATATTTCCTCACGGAATGCTTTTTTCGCATTTTCAGAAATGCCAATTTGCTCTTCAATGGAACGCATTAGCTTTTCATCTGGATTCATTTCTTCGCCAGTTAAGCGATCAAATATTTTATTTTTATTACAAAACGCCTCTACATTATCGAGATAATTATTCATTAATGTTTTGGCAGATTCCTCGTACGAGTAGACAAACGCTTTTTGCACTTCATTTTTCGCAATTTCATCGTACTCTCTTCTTGCAACAGCAATATAGTTCATATATTTTTCTCGATCTTCTTGAGATATAGAAGCATGCTGATCAAGACCATCTTTCAGTGCTCGCAACACATCCAATGCATTAATAGATGGGATTTCTTTGCGAATGATTGCTGATGAAATACGGTTAATAATATACCGTGGATCAATACCGTTCATGCCTTCGTTAGGAAACTCTTTTTTCAGTTCCTCTAAGTCAACGGAATTAAATCCCTCCACATTTTCTCCGTCGTACAAGCGCATTTTTTTAATAAGATCCACACCTTGTTTTTTCGGAACTTCTAGCCTTGTTAGAACCGAAAAGATTGCTGCGGCCTTCAATGCATGTGGCGCAATATGAACATGAGCCATATCACTTTCATTAATCATTTTTTCATAAATATGTTCTTCCTCGCTCACTTTTAGGTTATATGGAATTGGCATAACAATAATACGCGAGTGTAGAGCTTCGTTCTTTTTATTCGAAATAAAGGAACGATATTCCGTTTCATTTGTATGAGCAACAATTAATTCATCGGCACTTATTAAAGCGAATCTTCCTGCCTTAAAATTCCCTTCCTGCGTCAGTGACAATAAATTCCACAAAAACTTTTCGTCTAATTTTAACATTTCTTGGAATTCCATCATTCCTCGGTTCGCCTTATTTAACTCTCCATCAAAGCGATAAGCACGAGGGTCCGACTCTGAGCCAAAAACGCCAATAGTCGAGAAATCAATGCTCCCCGTTAAATCTGCAATATCTTGAGATTTTGGGTCAGAAGGTGTGAAGGTTCCTATGCCCACACGTTTGTCTTCAGAAAAAGTGATACGCTCAATAATGACATTTTCAATACGTCCCTCGTATTCTTTTTCAAGACGCATCGTATTTAAAGGCGATAAGCTGCCCTCAATTCGTATTCCATACTCTTCAAAAAAGTCATTACGTAAATGATGTGGAATTAAATGCAGCGGGTCCTCATGCATTGGACATCCCTTAATTGCATAAACCGCTCCTTCTTCCGTGCGCGAGAATTGTTCAAGTCCTCGCTTTAACAATGTTACGATCGTTGACTTTCCTCCACTTACAGGCCCCATCAGTAATAAAATCCGTTTTCTAACATCTAATCTTCTTGCTGCAGGATGGAAATATTCCTCCACCAGTCTTTCAATTGCTGATTCAAGCCCAAAAATTTCTTTTCCGAAAAATTGATACATCTTTTGCCCATCGCGTTCCTCTACACCTGCGCTTTTAATCATATTGTAGACGCGAGAATGGGCTGTTTGAGCAACTTCAGGTCTTTCCTTTATGATGCGTAAATAATCTGCAAATGTACCTTCCCACTTCAGTCGGTTTTCTTCTTCGCGATAGCTCTTCACTTTATCTAAAATGTTGATAGCCTTCCCTCCATTCTTTCAGGGCTTGATTTATAACATAGTATGAAGTTAGATACATTATGATACCCATTACTTTTTCATTGAATTAGTTTCTTCTTATTGTTCAAGTTTTTTTCTCGCTACATAAAAGGGATTTACTGCATTTAAAGTGGACTTATGAAATATAAAATTTCGGTTATTCTAATCTGTAGAAAGGAGGTCCAATTTTGAATCGTTATTTAATTTTCCTTCTGACATGTATGCTGCTGTGGAGTTATTTTCCCCCAACGGTTACACTGGCAAATGAAGGACCGAGTAATGAAGAAATTTTACAGCAACGTATGTCCTATTACGTACAATTCGATGAATTACTAATTCCATGGCACTTTTTAGCGGCTATCGATCAATATGAGCGCAATCTTCAATCCGTTCGTAAAGATATCCCGAAACGAGATGGCTTCATTGCCATTCAATTTTCTAATGAATATTGGTCAGGTGCATTAAATCCTGTCAAGGAAGATACGATACCTGAAACAATCAGTTATTTTGGTGGAATGGGACTGGATGGCAACGGTGATGGTATTGCAAGCCCTTCAGATGATGTAGATGTGATCTTCTCCATGGCCAGTTATATAAGTCAATTTGGTTCTACAGATGAAGACTTTAAACTTGCTTTATGGGAATACTACAGAAGTGAAGAAGCCGTTAATCAAATCGTCACGATTTCCACTTTGTATAGACATTTTAAAACGACTGAGCTGGATGCCCATACATTCCCGATTCCAACACGCTCCGATTACAGCTATAGAGGTACTTGGGGTGATAATAGAGGTTGGGGAGGCAGACGAATCCACGAGGGAACTGATATTTTTGCTGGCTACGGGACACCTGTACTGTCCACTTCCTATGGTGTAGTCGAAGTCAAAGGCTGGAATCAATTCGGAGGTTGGCGAATTGGCATTCGCGATAACCATAATTCTTATCACTATTATGCCCATCTTGGGAGCTATCATAAGGACATAAAGGTTGGAGATGTTGTAGAACCAGGGCAAGTACTCGGTTATGTAGGCAGCTCGGGTTATGGAAAAGAAGGCACATCTGGAAAATTCCCACCACATCTTCATTACGGCATATACAAATTTAATGGTCGAACAGAATGGGCATTTGATCCATATCCATCTTTATTGCAATGGGAGCGTCAAGCAAAAAAAGATAAGCAGTAAAGAACTAGGCAACTGCTCCATTCACAACGAAATCAGATGGATACCTCTAAAGACAAGGCAAGAGGCTGGGACAAAAGAGAAAAAGTGTTAGATTGAACCTAATCAATCTAACACTTTTTTGCTATGCCGTTGTTGTCCGCTACGACGGTGCTTTCCGCTCAGCACAGTAAGCCGCAACCCTCGCTAACGCGCGGAATGCTCGCGTCTTACGCTGTGTGCGTTCTGAGCAGGAGTCACCTCCTCCGCTACCGACAACTAGTGAACCCTTCTAAATTTTTATTTATTGCAAAAGCAAGAATAGCTAAGTGTGCTAAGTTCTCCATATAGCCAAAATTTATGAACACCTTTCCTCTGTTCCTTAAATTTTTTAATTTTGTCCCAGCCTCTTGCAGTTTTTTGATATCCACTATAGAACTTCTAAAAAATTGTATAGTATTGTCAAATTTATTTTTTCTAAAAACACCATGACAATAGGTAAATAGACACACGATTTTAGCAAACAGACAAAAATATTTGAAAAATATGAATTAAATTATGCCAAAAAACCTTTTTTAGTATTTTTAACAAAAAAATTCTACTTTTCTTTTGAAATAGTAATAAAATAAATAGAGTAGGATAAGTTTTAAAGAAAAACTAAAAGGATGGAAAAAATGAATCGTTTATTTCAATTTAAAACAATTAAAGCACGTTTATTAAGTACATTTATTATGTTATTAGTATTATTTGCTTGTTTTACTACGTATACTTATTTTTCTAATACAAACATGGAGAAACAGGCTAAAGTCCTCGTTGAAGAAGATTTAATGGTGTTAACCGCAAGTAAAAATCTAGCAATGTCTACGAGCGTCCGATTATCTGCCGCCTTAAGTTATGTTGTATCCGGTGAAGAAAAATACATAGAGACGTTTAATGAATACCGTAAAATTGCTGAAGATAATAACCTTATCGTTGAAAAGTATGAAAATACGCCAGAACGAGAAAAACTGGTAGAGATGGCTCGTGAATGGAGCAACCGAGTAAATAGTGAAGTATTTGAAGTATATAAGCAAGGTGATAAACAATTAGCGTTAGAAAATTTAACAGCTATCAATCATCTTGTTACTGAAGTGCGTGCTGGCTATGAAGAAGTAGCTGATAAACGCGCAGAAGCCATTACAAAGGTCGGCAATGATGTCGTATCAACAAGTTCAAGCAATAAATCAATTGGGGTCATTGCAAGTATCATATTATCAATTTTAGGAATTCTTATCGCTATTTTTACAGCAAGTAGAATCTCTAAGCCTATTTCTATAGTTTCCAATCGTATGAGGGAATTAGCTGATGGGAATTTACGCAATGAAAAGTTCTCCGTAACCCGTCAAGATGAAATTGGTCACTTAATGCTTTCTGCCAATGACCTGAATGAAAAATTACAAGATACGATCAGTTCTATTCATAATGTATCAGAAACGGTAGCTGCAAGCAGTGAGGAATTAGCGCAATCTTCTAATGAAGTTCAGACAGGTACGGAACAAATTTCCTATACCATGCAAGAGCTTGCAACTGGCACAGAAACACAAGCCTCTACAGCTAGCGATTTAGCTGAAACTATGACAACGTTCCAACGCCATATTTATGAAACAACGCAAGAAGGCATTGAGTTGAAAGAGCATTCGGGGCAAGTACATGATTTAACAAACACAGGGAAAACATTAATGGTACAATCTACACAACAAATGGCAACTATTAATGACATTGTATTAGATTCCGTAAAAAAGGTAGAAGGTTTAAACGAACAGTCTGCTGAAATCTCAAAGTTGGTTTCTGTAATTGATGAAATTTCTAACCAAACGAATTTGCTTGCTTTAAATGCTGCCATTGAAGCGGCACGTGCAGGAGAGCATGGCAAAGGCTTTGCAGTAGTTGCCGATGAAGTGCGTAAGCTGGCAGAACAAGTACAATTCTCTGTGACAGATATTTCAACAATCGTTCATCGCATTCAAAGCGAAACAGGTAATGTAACAAATTCCCTTCAATCTGGTTATGAAGAAGTAAAAAAAGGAACAGCACAATTAAATCAAACGAATCATACATTCGATCAAATTTCTCAAGCGATAGAGGATATGAATAACAATATTAATGTGATTTCAAATAACTTAACAAAAATTTCCCAACATTCCGAAGCGATTAATGGTTCGATTGATGAAATGGCTTCTATTTCACAAGAATCCGCTGCTGGTGTTGAGCAAACAACGGCTACTGTTGAAGAAACGGCTGCAACAATGGATGAAATTTCAAAGAGTGCCAATCAATTAGCTGAAATGGCTGAAGAGCTAAACACACAACTACAAAAATTCACACTTTAATAAGGAAAAAGCTATCCGAATGTCTTCGTGATAGCTTTTTTATTAGGCTAGATTACATCTAGTATAGGTTATTGCCAATGTCGGATAGGTACTCGCTCTAATTCATAGTGCTTAATAATAATACTGACCTTTTGATACCATTGTTCACACAACGCCATTGCTTCGATATACGTATCATCTTCTATTGACATGCCATCCTCTTGTTCTAAAAAGATATACTCTATAATTGGATCGCTTAGATTGTCTACCACTATTTTTAAAGCTAATTGCGACACTCCCTGTTCCTCACATGCTTCTTCCTCAATCTCCGCTTCTTCTACTAAAACACGGTTTTCCCCCGCTAGTAAAGAGTCACTAAACAAACCATTACTAGTTCTTGCCACAATATGACCGTCCTCTACAATCGCTACCTCATAAATTTCATTAAAACAGACTTCTTTCTTTGCTACTGCAGCTTCCCAATCTTCTCTAACTGCCAGTATAAGTGTTTTGGTTTGCTCATTCAGTAATAATGCATGTAAAGCATCATTTGCGATGGTGGCATGGGTATGAGGGATATTCTTTAACTCTTCTTCACTTGCACTTTTAAGTTCTGCCATCATTCTAAAAGTATGATATTTCCATTTAATATAACGCATTACGCCAATGATGACTAAGGTTATGCCAATTAAAAAGTACAATTTTTTTATTAGTTCAGCATTTATTGCCATTGCTAAAAACAAATATATCGTACCTAACAATACTAGAAAGATTGTTTTCATTATTATCCCACTTTCAACAAAATAATAGATAGGGAAAATACATCTCTATAGTAGAAATCTTATTCAGCTATCTCTCTTTTCATGCTTCATTTTTGGATAATAAAAAAACACGAAACACTGTCATACTCAAGTGTTTCGTGTTGTTGAACAAGTCTTTTTAAGCTAAAACAGAGCTTATTGTTGTTTCACTAGCTCGTCCTTACTACCTACATTATCTAATGTTTTATCTTTTTCAATTTTATGCATATCAAGCACATGTTGTGAAGGTGGCACAAGCAAACTGACAATCACAATCGTTATACCTGAAATGACTACTCCAGAGAAAACAGGTGCCTGCCATAATTCGTTTATTAAACCTATAAAGCCTTCAGACTGTATGGATAAACTAGGTACAAAAGTTAGTGTTGTGATTATATAATAGATAAGCCCGACCGATATACTTGCCCAGACAGCTGGCGTACTGACCCGCTTCCAAAATGGACCTAAGACAATTGGCCAAAAAATCGTCACGAATATTACGTCCCAAGCTAAGTAAGCTAAATCAATTACTTTTTGAAAGCTAACAGCCAAGATTAAGCCTAATACTGCACTGCTTAAAATCACAAGTCTTGAAAATCTCAATAAATTTTTAGGATTAGGATTACGATTAATAAAGTCTAAATAAATATTCTTTGTGATAATACCAGAAGTTGCAACATAACATGCGGCAACAGTCGACATTCCCATCGCTGCCATTGCTGTTAAAAAGATTGCAGCTAAAAGAGGAGGAAAGTATCCTTGTGCAAAGGCTAGCATTAACGTTTCTGGATTTGTGCTATTAGGATAAATTGTTTTAAAAGCTTCACCTAACATGCCAGGAATCCAACTAATCGCTATAATAACGATACCAGCTATAATCATACTGCGTTGTGCTACTTTTGGACTTTTCGCGGCCGCCACCCTTTGACCTAAGTCAACAGCAGGGATGTCACCAAGTGCTAATACAAGATATAACGTCCAAAATTCAGCTCCTGCCTTATTAAACAATTCACTTATATTCCACCACTCCGGATTAAACGTCACATCAGGATAATAAATAAACACAAAAATGGTAATACCTAAAATACCAGCTACTGCTAGCGCACCTTGTACGATTTCTGTGTAGGCTACAGCCCATAAACCGCCAATTACAGAATACAGTGCTGTTAACGATACAAATAATAATGCTGCTGGAACAAAATCTATTTGTAGCAATTGCTGGATAATATACGTTCCACCAACCGTTAAAGCTGCTGCATTAAAGATTCCAAAGGCGATAGCCATTACAATCCCTGTGTAAGCTCCTAACTTTTTACTACCATATCTTAAACCATAGTAGTCTGCTAATGTCCATCCTTTTAATCTTCTAAGCGGTTTTGTCCATATAAGCGCACCAAGAATCATACAGGTCCCTAAACCACCCATAGTCGCTGATCCCTCAAAGCCGCCACTCGTATAACCAGAACCGACAGCGGCAAAAAAGAACGGAGCGGCTAATAAAGCCGCAATTAAACTTCCCGTCACAACTGAGAGAGGCATGCTCCAACCGGCTACGATTAAATCTTCTGCCGTATGAACGCGCTTATACCCCTTATAACCAATATAATAAATAAAAATTAAGTACAAGCTAAAGATTAAAATATTCAACATTTTTATTGCTCCTTAGTTCTTACATTATCCATTCATTACTACTCCACCATTAGGCGTTAAAATTTGACCTGTATAGAAATCAGCATTGTCAGAGGCTAAAAAAAGTACACTTTTTGCGATTTCCTCAGGCTGTGCCAAGCGTTTTAATGGATACTTTGCGGATTCCTCTTCAATATAGTTCTCTCCAAATTCTTGTAGGATATCTGTGAGTGTCCCACTAGGAGCTACAGCGTTTACTAATATGTTGGGCGCTAATTCTCTTGCCAAAGCTTTTGTAAATGCATTAATGCCACCTTTTGCAGCTGAGTAATGCGTAAACTCTTCACAACCTAGACTACCAATATCTGAAGAAATATTAATAATCTTGCCTTTGTTTCTTTCCTTCATTCGTTTCGCTGCTTCTCGGCAATTATAAAAACATCCATAAAGATGTACTTTAATCATCCTGTCCCATTGTTCGTCTGTTAAATCTAGCACGCTAGAAGCTTGTGCAAATCCTGCATTATTGACGAGAATATCAATCTGCCCTAGATGCCTGTCCATGTATCGGAACATGTCCTGTACTTGATGAGAGTCTGATACATCAGCACGGTATTTATAAGCTCGTACACCTAGCTTTTCAGCCTGTGCTCGCACTTCTTCCGCTTCATGATCGTCACCAATATAGTTAATGAATACATTGGCACCTTGTTTTGCGAATGCAAGTGCAATTGCTTTTCCGATGCCCTTACTAGAACCAGTAATCAGAACATTTTTTTGTGCTAAATTATTTTCCATTTTCATCGTTCTCCAATTTGAATTTTGCTACAAGTGCTTGTAATTCTTGTGCTGTTATTCCTAAAGAAGAAGAAGCCTCTTTCACTTCTTGCATCGTCGTTAATTGTTCCTGTGTCGCTTTTGAGACATTAGATGAAAACTCTGATGAAAGCTCCGATGATTGTTTAATGTTATTGACAGACGCTGCAACTTCCTCTGACGAAGCTGAAATTTGCTGAGAGGCTGCTGAAATTTCACGAATTTGACTAGCGACTTCTTCCGATGATGTAAGAATTTCTTTAAAGATTTCCCCTACTTCATCTGTATATTCCATACCTGCTTTTACATCTGCTTTTCCTTTTTCCATCACGACAATGGAAGCATTTGAATCGGATTGAATCGTACTAATAAGATTGTAAATTTCTGTTGCTGATTGGGAGGATTGTTCTGCCAACCTTCTCACTTCATCTGCTACCACTGCAAAACCTTTACCATGTTCTCCCGCTCTTGCTGCTTCAATAGCCGCATTTAAGGCAAGTAGGTTAGTTTGATCCGCAATTGCTGTAATAAGACTCACAATATCGCTAATTTTATTCGTATTAACATGTAAGCCATTAATGGTTTTGCCAATTTGTTCTACTGAACCATTAATTAGCTCCATTTGGGATATAACTTGTTGCACGACTTTATCTCCACGTTCAGATGCAAGAGACGCTGCTATAGATGATTCGGCAGCTGTATTTGCTGAGTCAGCTATTTGTTGAATACCTGTTGCTGTTTCCTCCATAGCTGCAGCAGTTTCTTCTGTCATCACCATAGCTGCTTCCGCATTCTCATTTATACGTTTCATATCCTTTGCAATATCGGTAGAACTGTTAAACGACTCTCCTGCATTGACAGTTAACTGACTTGCAGCAGAAGAAACATGATTAGATGTATTTCTAATATTTAAAATAATATGTTGCAAATTGGTAACCATCGTTTGAATAGATTGCGATAAATTCCCTATTTCATCTTTTGTAATTTCTAATTGAACTTGTTGCAATTCACCATTTGCCACTTGATTTGCAACATCGACTACTTTCTTAAGAGGTTTTAATAGTCGATCGATAATTATGTAAAGTAAAATTAGTAAAATAATCAAACCAACAACTGCGATTGCAATTTGTTTTATCATGCTTGTTTTGATGATCGTATTTATGTAATCTGCTGAATAATCAATACCTAACAAAGCAATTATTTTGCCATTATCATCTTTAATAGGAGTAAATACTGTTCTCCAAGCACCATATTGATCTTCGAATACGTTCGTCACTTCAGACTGATTATTGTCAATTGCACGCTTAGCTGTTGCTACATGTTCATCTGCTAACTCTTCGAAAATCTCACCAGCTTCATATACCTCATTCAAGTTGGACGTATACCCTATCGGATTAACACCTTTATCTTTCATATCCCAAATATAACTCCAGCTCATTATCCCTTGCTCTTCTTGGATCATGTCTAGCTGTTTTTGGAGATTTTTAAAATCCGGATTACTTTCCCCTTTTTCAGTTAATAAATGTTTAATCTGATCACTATCAAGATTCATAGCTGTCAATATACCAACACTTTTTAACTCTTGTTCCAAATCTACATTCATTCTTTTGTTTAGCTCACTAATACTTTGCGTTGTGATGATAGAAATCAACATTAAAACAATAATAGAAACTGTAAGTAATAATTTGTATTTCAATGAAACATTTTTTAAAAATTGCATAGATAGTTCCTCCTCTTTATATTTTATAGGTCAAAAAAAAAATAACCTATTTCAAAAGAAATAGGTTATTAAAGATAAAAAATAATAAATCCCAATAACTACTAATCTTTTGCAACCCAGCCATCATAGCGTTATCTGCCTTAGACCTGTAGCTTTGCGTCTCTACCTTTCAGTAGATTTGCCCTTATTTCTCCTCAAATTAACATAATAGTAAAAAATAATCAATACAACTTCCAAAATTACTATTTAGTCCATGCTCTTATTTTACTACTTCTGTACAAACAATGAAATAATTACTATGTAAAAATATTCTTTTTTATTGTAAAAAGTCCTTACAAAAAATAAGCAGCGACAACGTAAACATACGTTATTGCTGCTTAAATTTCTGATAAACACTTACCCCTAAATGTTTATTCAATTATGCAAGTTGTGTTACGAGTAAGACAGCTGGAATAAAGGATAATGCAAAAACGCACATATACCATACAGAAGTACGGCGTAATGAAAAACGAACTTTTTTGCGTTCTGCGTAAAAAATGTCTAACATAACAGCAACTATTAATGGAATACTAATGCAAGAAATAGCAATTAAAATAAGATCAAAAAATATCATAAAAAGCACCCCTCTGTTCATGAACATTTCTTTTCCCTTTGTGACAACTTTGTGTCAATTTAATTGTACACAATTCCGTCACATTTATCAACAGTTAAAAGAAAATAATGGTGATTTTACAATTTATTTTTTATTGCTTTTATTGTTATTATGTATGTCATCCGATACAAACAAAGGCGGGACGCTTACTGTAGGTAAGCACCCCACCACAATTCACTATAAAGAAAATTAATACTTAATCTCTATATTTATATGTTAAACCTTTTAAAAAGTTTCTCACAAAGCGATCGCCACATTCTTTGTAATTACGATGACTAGGATTTCTTAAAATCGCACCTAACTCACCTTTCGATACTGTTACGCCACCTTCATATAAAATATCAAGCATATCTTCCGTTGTTAAAGCCATTGCAATTTTTACTTTTTTCAAAAGCATATTATTCGGACTTTCTTTCCCTGTAACCGGTGGTGGTCCTTCTTGTTGACCTTGTTTTGATTGTTGAGGGCCTCGTTTAAATGTAATTAAACCATTTAAAAATGCCTCTACCATTTTATTATTACATTTAATGTAATTCTCTGGGATATCTTCTTCATCATCTTTAATTTTGATAAGCATGTTTAATACATCCTCTTTTGTGTATTTCATGCCACCCAGCTTAAAAATTTCTACCATATCCGTATTTTTAATATCTAGTGCATATCGTAAACGAATCAAAATATCATTATTCGTCATCTCAAAACCTCCTTGATTTTCTTGCAAAACCTTAATTTAAAAGAGCCAGGCTTTATTATAACAGAGTAAAATGTATTTTTAGCTAGCTTTGTGATTATTCCTCACCTATAGTATGTAGATTGCACATTTCCTTGTTTTTAAATGTATGAAAATCAAACTGCCGACCATTCTAATAGCACAAGGAGGTGAGAAAAATGGCTAATAAAAATCGAAGTTCCAATAAACTTCAAGTTCCTGGTGTACAAGAAGCTGTTGATCAAATGAAATATGAAATCGCACAAGAGTTCGGCGTACAACTTGGGCCAGATGCTTCTTCTCGCGCGAACGGTTCCGTGGGTGGAGAAATCACGAAACGACTTGTAGAAATGGCTGAAAAAAAACAAAAATAAATAAAAGGTGCCAGGCACTAAAACAATTCAGAATTGTTTTAGTACCTGGCACTTACTTTCTTGCTCCTTTTATCATGACGAAGATGAATGCTAATAAAAGAATAAGTAATGCACCTATAATTACGTATCCGACCATACTTGTTATTCCCAAAACACTAATACTCCTTCCATACGTAAAGCGGAACGAAAAATTCCCCATTGTAGAACCGCTATATTTCCACTTTAGTTTACTTATTTAAAATACCCTTCTACTTCTATTTCTTCAACTAAACTGCTCTATTAGTATAATAAATTCAACGACTACAGCTTTCTATTCATTCACAGTAATTTCATTTTTTCCGATAAACACAATTTATAAACTTTTAATTATAGATTGTATCTTTAGACGCTACGCTTTTCCTTAAAGTACAGCACACCAAACAAACCAATGATGGAGAAAAGAACTGGCACAATAAAGCCATAGTAGTAGCCATCATCTACGTAACCTGAAACAGATTGAAAATGATCTAATAAATAACCAAAAATAATGGGAAGCAAAACGGCACTTAAAAAGCCTCCCGTATTGGCAAATCCAGAAACTACGCCCGCTTCGTGTAAAGGGAAAGATTGCCGTACAGCAGCAAAAGTTAATGCACTTGCCCCGTATCCAAAGCCGATAATAAAAAATAGTACTAACAGCAAGAAAAAAGCTGGATGTCCATTGCATATAAGAAACGTACACCAACTAAGTAAAACAGTACTATGCACGACAATATAGGGCCTTTTAATGGTATCTAGCTTGCTAGCCAGCCAACTAGTTAGAGGAGCTCCGATTAGCGCCCCTATAAGACCAACCATAATCAATTGGCTTGCATCCGAACGTGTCATTTCATATAAAGTCATACCGTATGGTACAGCCCAGGAACTGATAAATCCTACATAACCCCCTACTACACCAAAATGACAAAAAAATAGAGCCCATGCTTGCGGATGTGAAAATATTCTTTTCAGTAATACGGATGTTTTATCACGTTGTTCTTCATCGGTTACAAAAATTTGCTCGTTGATAAAACGTGTTTTAGGCTTTTTGACAAGTACAAAATAAAGGACAAAGCCACACAAGCTTAATAGTAGTCCTGCGCTACAAAAAGCCATCCGCCAACCTAGTAAATCAATCCACGTGGAGAAGGGGACTGTCGCCAATAAAAACCCTAGACTCCCAGTCATACCTGCCAGACCAATTAACCGTACAAACTCCTTACGATGAAACCATTGTGCCAAAATTAGCACCATATTAACCCAAATCGTTGCATCTCCTATACCGGTCAGTATTCTCGAAAAAAATAGCATGAGTTCATGGGTGCTAAGGCTATAAATGATTGTACCTAACCCTGTAAGTGTCGCCCCTAAAATTAAAAAAGTATTTGGACCGTAGCGATCAGCCAATATCCCCATTGGTACTTGTAAGCTTGTATATACAAAAAATTGGATACTTGTTAACAAGCCAATCGTTGCTGCCGTTACCTGAAAATCGCTCATTAATTGGTCTGTAATTAATCCTGGCGCTGTGCGTTGACTCGCCATTAACAAATAAGTAAACAATACAACAACAAATACAACCCATCTGTATCTGCTATTTTGTTTGTCCATGGATATCTACTCCCATTAGCTTTTACTAGAATATATGAAAGAGTGCCAGACACTAAAACAATTTAGAATTGTTTTAGTGTCTGGCACCGATTTCTCTATATTTTTAAGCTGACAAGGTTTCCTGCTTCTTGCACTAATTTATCCATTGTACTTAATTCGTCATCGCTAATTTCAACTAGCTCCTCAAACATTTCCACCGATTCACGTGAAATGAACGAAATGTCTCTCATTGCCACCATGATTTGCTGAGAGCTTGAAGATAATTCTTCTGTACTTGCAGATGAATTGGCATTATTTTCAGCAATAATTTTTGTCGTTTCTACAATTCTTTCGAACATCGTACCAATTTCTAAAATGGTAGTATTCGTTTGTGCAAACTCTTCTGTTCCTTGCTTCATGGATGTAACCACTCGATCCGTCTCTTCTTGAATATTTTTTACGATATTCGATACTTCAGCAGCGGACTGTTGTGATTGTTCTGCTAATTTACGAACTTCATCCGCAACGACAGCAAACCCTTTTCCATGTTCACCTGCACGAGCTGCTTCAATAGCTGCGTTCAATGCTAATAAATTGATTTGCTCTGAAATCCCCGTAATTACTTTTACAATCTTGCCAATCTCATGTGATTTTTCTCCAAGGATATTGATTGCATCAAAAGTTGTATTAATCGTTTGATCAAATTGCTCCATTTTCACCATCGAATCTTTTAGCTTTTCGTTACCCTCTTGCGTCAATTCTAACGTCGTATTCGATTGTTCTGAAATTTGGTTTGATCTTATAGACAGTTCTTCGATAGCCACTGTGATGTCTTCAATCGAAGTTGAACTTTCCTCCGTAGCTACTAATTGTTTTTTTAACCCTTTGCCTACCTCATCAATGGCTGCTCTAACGATATCAGCCTTCTCCGCTGCATACTCTCCATGTTCAACAAGATTTTGACCTTTTTCATTTATATTTTTTTCGTATAGATGAAATTGCTCTTTTAATTGACTTGCAGATAATTCCTCTGCCCCGTTGGTCACTTCACTCTGACTATCGGCCCGACGTTTAAGCGAAAAATATCGGTAAGCAAAATACAAGGACGTGCATAATAAAAATACTATAATCACTAGCATAATAGCATCCATGATATAAAAATCTCCTATTCTCTCTACCTATGATGTTTTATAACTCTTTTACAATAATATAAATTCCATCAGCTACAGTCGCTGGGATATCGTTTAAATGCTCATTGCTTTCGTATTTATGAACAATGAAATCCCCTTCAACATTTACATATTTTTCAAATCCATGATACTTCTGTAACAAAGTCATTGACTTCGGATTTGTAGCTTCAGCTAACACCAGTCTTAACCCTTCTTCAGATGCTTTTTGAACTAACATATCACCTAACGTTTGTACAATTTCATGACGATTGTGCTCAGCAACGACACCTAATAAAAATAAATGCAGCACTTCATTATCTTCCATTTCTTTCCCATATCGTTGTTTATAGTCATTTAAGAAACGAACATCGATATCCTCTAAGACATCCATCACAATATTCATATCAGAAAACGTACCACTAAAAATAGGACCTTCATGTATTTCCAGTGCGTTTGTATCTCCAACTAGAGCGCCTACTACATTGTGCTCTGCATCAAGCGCAACCACACAGTATCCTTGATGCACATTGTCTTCAATGTATTCCTTCGTGAATTGGTAGAAATCATCATAAGGCAATTTTAAAGAGTACCCGATTATCGGTTCTTGCACCCATTTACCGGCTACATCTACTCCAACAAATGTTTTTGCTAAACATGTTGCCGCTTTTTCAATTAAATCTGGTTGGTCTTTTGTAATGATTTCATATGTATATACATCTTGTAATGTTGGCATCATAAATTCCTCCAAAATATGCTTCTAGTGATTTAAAAACTATCGTGTTGCTAATTGTGATACATTGTCAACTACTGTTCCTGGGAAATTCACTCCCTCTAAAGCATTTCTCACTTGCACATAGGCAATTTTAGAGGATGGATTGACAATATAGATATCTTTGAAGCCAAGTGATGCGTAAAACATTAATGTTTGCCCTAGCTCCGCTGAAACTTTAGATGGAACAGGTGATTGATACGTTGCATCAACTACAAAGGTATAGGATTTTTTTGGTACTTTCGCCACGGTCTCTTCCAAATCTTTTATATATTCCTCTACAAGTTCTGTTTTAATAAACCCATGAACTTGAACGTGTACTTCTTTTTTTGCTTCATAAATCGCCATATTATATTTCGGTTTATCAACGACTAACATTTTTAATCTCCTTTTTCATATAGTTTTTTTACTATCCTATACTAATAAGACTTTATTAACGCTATAGTTCTTTAATTCGTCTCCTTTTAGGAAAATAAAAACTACCCTTATTATAAAAATTAAGGATAGCCAAATAATCGTTTATTATTTTGGCAACCCGACTATCATAATCCCAATAGGATTTTAGACTCGTAGCTTTGCGTCCTTACCTTTCAGTAAGTTTGCCTTTTCATTTTCTTAAAATAATTCTAACATTATTACAATTTCACATTATAAATTACATGTCAATTTTTGTCGACACTAGTAGTATTATCTAAAGAATATTAGGTAAATATAAGTAATATTAAGATACTACGTAGTAAGAATGTAGTACGTGCCAGTCACTCAAACAATTTAGAATTGTTTGAGTGACTGGCACCTATTCAAATTGATTGAGTAATTCGCGTACTTCATCCGTTGTCTTTGTATTCATCAACTGATTTCTTAATTCACTTGCCCCGCGGAATCCTTTAACATAGATTTTGAAAAAGCGATGCAACGCAGTAACTGAACGTGGTAGCTCCTCAGCATATTGATCTTGAAGATCAAGCTGTAATCTTAAAAGATCAAGATATTCTTTACTACTATGTTCCTTCGGCTCTTTTTCAAAAGCAAATGGATTTTTAAAAATACCTCGCCCAATCATCACGCCATCCACACCATATTGTTCAACTAGCTTCATACCTGTTGCACGGTCAGGGATGTCTCCATTGATTGTTAATAGCGTATTTGGTGCAATTTGATCTCGCAGTTTTTTAATTTCCGGAATTAGCTCCCAGTGTGCTTCTACTTGGCTCATTTCTTTTCTCGTACGCAGATGGATTGATAAGTTGGCGATATCTTGTTTTAAAATATGTGTAAGCCATTCCTGCCACTCATCCACTTCTGTGAAGCCAAGTCTTGTTTTCACACTGACAGGCAGCCCACCCGCTTTCGCTGCTTGAATAAGTTCCGCAGCAACATCAGGACGTAAAATAAGACCGCTTCCCTTGCCTCGTGAAGCCACATTCGGTACAGGACAGCCCATATTAATATCAACACCTTTAAAACCAAGCTCCGCCATACCAATACTCATTTGTCTAAAATATTCAGGATTATCTCCCCATATATGAGCAACCATAGGCTGTTCATCTTCAGTAAAAAGCAAACGTCCTCGCACACTTTTCTGACCCTCTGGATGACAATAGCTATCTGAATTTGTAAACTCGGTAAAAAATACATCTGGTCTACCTGCTTTACTTACGACATGACGAAACACAACATCCGTCACATCTTCCATTGGAGCAAGTACAAAAAATGGTCGCGGTAAATCCCGCCAAAAATTATTCGTCATATTTTACTTCAAACCCTCTCATTATAGGATATTCGGTTATACACTTATCCCCTAAAACTTCATTGCTTCTACTTCTAAAAACGAATCGTCCTTAACACCATAATGCTAGTTTCAGCAATAAAGTCATTATTATAGTATAACCTAGCTTTTGTTATTTATCTTCATACAGTTCCTACTTTAATTAGATTTCTAACTTCTAAAATCAGGAAATACTATGAACTAGCGGCTCGTGTTAAAAAGCGAAAAGGCAGTCCTAGCTAACGGTACAATATCATAAACTTCGTGATATCAAACTCATCATCTTGAACTGCCTACTAATTATTATTTAGCTTCTATACTCTCATCTTTGTTGTAATTGTACTTTGAAGAATCTACTGGCGTATAACCTGTTGGTTTATAAAATCGCAGTAAATCACCATTCACTACTTTGTCAGATAAGCCTAATTTAAAATCTACTTCTTTTTTAATAGCTTGTGCTGCCTCTAGTTGACTATCATCTAGTAGTAATCCGGTTTTATTATCATAAAATTTTTCATTAATTGAATAAATCTCTGGACTCACAAAATCGCCATTTCTAAATGGCACAATTTCATTATGCTCATCTGATAATAAGTCTGAACCGAATTGAATAAAGTTTTGTGTATCAATTCCTAGTAAATGTAAAAGCGTTGGAAGCAGGTCTGTTTGACCACCATACGTATGGTTGATACCACCTTGCATACCTGGAACATGAATAAATAATGGGACACGTTGTAAATTAGCACTTTCATATGGTGTAATTTCTTTCCCCATAACTTGTTCCATTGCTGCATTATGATTGTCTGAAATACCATAATGGTCACCATAAAGAACAATCATTGAATTATCATATAAACCTGATTCTTTTAGTTGATTAAACATTTGTTCAATTGCTTCATCGGCATAGCGTGCTGTTTGGAAATAATTATCTACACTTGCATCGCCCGTATTCGCTTTATCGATTGTTACTAAGTCTTGATTCATTTTATATGGATAATGGTTCCCTACCGTAATTAATTTTGTATAGAACGGTTGTGGTAAAGAATTTAAAAAGCTTTGCGATTGTTCAAAGAACGGTTTATCTAACAAACCATATTCAGCCATATTATCTGAAGAGGCTGTGTCATAATAATTTGCATCATAAAACTTATCGAATCCAAATGATTTATAAATAACATTTCGGTTCCAGAAGCTTCCGTTGTTACCGTGGAAGACAGCCGATGTATAACCATAATCTTTTAAAATACTTGGTGCTGCTTGATACGTATTTTGTGCTTTTGTAATATAGGCAGAACCTTGTGGTAATCCGAATAAAGAGTTTTCTAACATAAATTCTGCATCAGACGTTTTACCTTGACCTGTTTGATGGAAGAAATTATCGAAATACAATGTATGATTATCTTTTGCTAATGAATTTAAAAATGGTGTAACTTCTTGACCGTTTAATTTATAGTCGATCAGGAAGTTTTGGAATGATTCTAAGTGTAAATAAATTACGTTCATTCCTTTTGCTGCACCAAAATATTTTGCATTCGGATTCGCATAGTTCGATTTTGTATAGTTAATTACTTCGGTAATATCACTACTATCAGCCAACGCTCTTTGTGAGGAAGCTTTCATCGTTTCTACTGAGTCATAAATCGTATAGTTATACATACCTAAATATTTCACAATATAGTTTCTATCAAACCCTCGCGTTAATAGTTGAGGGCGGCTAGCCTCAGCTAATCCTAAATTGACGACTGATACGATTAATGCAAAAGCAATAATCGCCATTGCTTTTTTATATCCAAATGATTTTGTTTCTTTTGGTACTTTGCTTGAGAATCGTAGATAAAACATGACAACGACATCCACAAAGAACAAAAGATCATAAGGTTTTAATAATGAAAGAATACTACCACCTAAATCGCCAAAGTTTTGCGTTTGGAAAATGGTTGGTAACGTAATAAAATCACTAAAAAATCTGTAATATACTACATTGGCATATAAAAGAATTGACATAAGCGTGTAAATAACAAGCAGTAATGTATATCTTTTCTTTCCTCTAATTAAAAAAGCAATCCCTAAAAATAGCATTGCTGAACCTAGTGGATTTAACAGTAAAAGGAAATGTTGAAGTGCTCCTTCTACACCTAAATCAAATTGTGCTGTCTGCGTGATGTATGTTTTCATCCATAACATGACGACAGCTACTATATATATCCCTAAAAAGCTGTTTAATAAGTCACCTTTTTTACTTATTAGACTTTTCATTTCTGCACCTACCTATTACTTATTAATTGAAATCTAATGTTAGATTGTTCGTATAAATTTCGGAAAATTATTACTTCACTATAGCTTTTTTTCGGTAGCTAATGTATAATACTCCCGTTTTTGCACTTCTGTCAAGTTGTAGACGATATTGCAAGAGAATAAGTTTCGTTTCTCTCTAGTACTGCCACGCTTGCCATAAAAACACCCTGCAAACGTTAGTTTGCAGGGCAATTTAGGTCAAATCATTCTTTGTGTCTTCTTAAACATGTTGAATTTTATAAATGACCATACTACATGACTAAACTGGATTGCTTAAGATTTTACACTTCATACATATTTAAACGCCTTTGCGAAAAAATTTGTTATAAAAGAATTCGATCGTAACAAACCAATAACAAACAAAAAAAGAACGAATTCCAGCAAAATTGGAATTCGTTCTTTTCTTATTATATTGATAACGTCTACCATCTTTTATACTTGTGTTTCGACGTTGCTTTCTTGTATTTTTTCGTTAAGCTGATACTCAATGTTTTCCGTTTTTTTCGACCAATAAGTGGCAAGAATTGGACCGGAAATATTATGCCACACAGCACCAAGAACACTCGGTAAGGCAGCTAACGGACCAAAATGGGCAGTGGCTAATGCTACCCCAAGACCAGAGTTTTGCATCCCCACTTCAATGGAAATCGCTCTCCGATTACTTTCATTAAGTCCTAATAGTAGCGCTGTTAAATAGCCAAGCAGCAGCCCAAATGCATTATGAAGCATTACTGCCGTAAAAATAATAAATCCTGCCGATGCTATGCTATCAACATTGCCAGCAACAACTGCAGAGACAATAATGATAATAGCCACTACTGAGATAAGAGGAATGACATTAATGCTCTTTTCTACAATCTGTGGAGCAAATTTTCGTATGACGATGCCTAAAATAATCGGCAAAATAATCACTTGAATAATAGAAGTAAACATTGCCATTGGATCGACCGGCATCCATTTACCTGCAAGTAATAGAAGTATGAATGGTGTGGTAATTGGCGCTAATAACGTTGAAAAGGAAGTCATCGTAATGGATAATGGGACATTGCCCTTCGCTAAATACACCATGACGTTCGAAGCTGTACCCCCTGGAACTGAACCGAGAAGAACAAGCCCTGCCGCTAATTCTGCGGGTAAGTTCATGATATAGGCAATGGAAAAAGCAGTTAGCGGCATAATAAGATATTGAGCACAAACACCAATAATAACGGGCACTGGATTCGTTAAAATTAATTTGAAATCAACCGCTTTCAACGTTAGTCCCATACCAAACATAACGATGCCGAGCAAAATTGTAATATAGCCACCAAATAATAAAAATGGATCGGGAATGATAAAAGCAATAACAGCTATGCAGATGACCCATAGCGCAAAGTATTTTCCAGCTATCGTACTAATCGCTTCTAATATTTTCATATTCCCACTCCCTATTTCTTTATTTTTAATATTTTATTTGGATTCAACAGTGCATCCGGATCAAGCGCTTGTTTAATCTTTTCCATCACAAGCAGTGCTTTCCCATGTTCTTTCTCTTGGTATTTCTGTTTCCCTATACCGACACCATGCTCTCCTGTACAAGTTCCCCCTCGTTCAAGCGCATACATAACAATTAATTCATTAAATTCATCCGCCTTTGCTATGTCATTAGCATCCTGCATATCAATCATTAAAAGAACATGGAAATTGCCATCACCGACATGTCCAACAATCCCCCCTGTAAGGGCAAACATATTCAGTGTTTTTCTCGCATGTTCAATAGCCCCTGCTAACTCAGAAATCGGTAAACAAACATCTGTCACCATCAGTTTTTTTCCTGGATGTCCATGGACATAGGCGTAAGCTAAATTATGGCGAGCTTCCCATAGCTGATTTCGCGCTGCATTATCAGTCTCAAAATCTATATTTTGACAATTATGCTCTGCTACAATTTCTTTCATAAAATCAACGTCTTGCTTTAAGCCAGCTTCATTTCCATGAAACTCTAAAAATAACGTAGGTTGCTCTTCATATGCTGTTTTACTATGCAAGTTCACTTGTTTCATAGAAGGTTCATCAACCAGTTCGACTCTTGCGATTGGAATTCCGGCCTGTAATATACTAACGACTGCTTCAACTGCATCATTGACTGTTTTGAAAGATGCCCGAGCAGCCATTACATATTCAGGAAGTCCATAAACTTTTAGCGTCAATTCCGTAAAGCAACCGAGCGTTCCTTCAGACCCTACAAAAAGACCGTTCAAATGAAAGCCAGATGAAGATTTTTCCGCTAAATTACCGGTATGAATAACCGTACCATCCGACAGCACAACTTCTAAATCTCGAACTTGATCGCGCATTACTCCATATTTAACAGACGTTGTGCCACTCGCATTTGTCGCGGCCATTCCACCTAGTGTTGCATCTGCCCCAGGGTCCACTGAAAAAAACAAACCGTATTTTTTTAACTCTTTATTTAACTGCGAACGCGTTACCCCTGGTTGAACTTTTACGAGAAAGTCCTTCTCCCTTACTTCTACTATGTTGTTCATGTCTGAAAAATCAATGGTAATCCCTTGTTCATAAGGAATTACATGTCCTTCCAAGCTTGTTCCTCTGCCAAATGGGACAATTGGAACTTTATATTGATTTGCAATAGTTAGTATGTGACTCACTTGTTCTGTTGTTGTTGGAAACACAACGATATCCGGCAAACTAGCTTGATGATAAGATTCATCACTACTATGTTGTTCTAAAATTGTTTGATTGATCGTTACTTGGCTTTCTGACAGAACACCTTGTAAAGCGCTCACCAATTGTTCATTTGTTGCACTTGCCATCATTTTATTCTCCCCTTCTTTTCTCCCATTTTCCCAAAGTCATGAATGATAAATAAATAGGTTATACCAATCTTCATAAATATTAAAATTGGTCCAACCATTTTTATTATACTTAATATTCAGAAAATATCAATAATTAATCATTTTCTTTCATTGCTAACAAGGTGGGAATTCTGTATGATTAAAGCGTTTATACTTTTACTATGTAATTGAGGGGAAGGACATAGGAAATGCTGCAACCAAAGAAAAAAGCTTATCAAGTTATTGTAGATCAAATACAGGAATATTTTTTAAATGGAGAATTACAGCCTGGAGAAAAACTACCGACGGAAAGAGAATTAGCGAGTCGCTTTAATGTAAGTCGAACATCGGTTAGAGAGGCACTGCGAAAGCTTGAAATAAAAGGAATTATAGATATTAAACAAGGCAGTGGCAGTTTTCTGAAATCACCTGAATGCCATTCATTAGGACAAGAGCTTTCCTCTACCATTTTAAAAACAGAAAAAAAACTTATTTATGAAATGCTAGAGCTTCGCCAAACACTTGAAGTAGAATGTGCCTTTTTAGCTTCACAACGGGCCACTTCTGAAGATTTAGAACGAATTGGGCAAGCATTGGAAATGATGAATCAAGTAAAAAATGACGTGGAACTAGGCATTCAAGCTGATTTAAGCTTCCATATTAATATCGTTCTCGCTGCTCATAATTCAATCTTCTCGCAATTATTCCAAACCCTTAGCGAACATATGCAAGATACAATCCGTGTGACCCGAACACAGCGCTTAAAAGACTTAGACCGTACGCAAGAAACTATAGATGAACATAAAGAAATTTACTTGGCCATCGCAGCCGGTGATGCCACGCAAGCCAAACAACTAATGGAAAAGCATATTAAGCAAATCCGAAGAGAATTGACCTCCTCCCTTTTCAATCATATTGGCGAACAACATAAATAAAACTACATCTACCCTCAATAAAAAAGCCACGGATTGATATTAAATCCGTGGCTTTATTGACAAAAACTAAAAATACATAAATAAGTAGATCTTATTTATATTTTATACAAAAAGAACGAATCCCATGAATAAGAATTCGTTTTTGATAAATGATTGTATAAAAAAATGTCAGTTCCCTGTCATTCTTATTATCTTTGAGATAGCGTCTAAATACGCATTAATGCCCCATTCGGCTTTGGTAAATCTTGAACTGTTATCTGATTCATTTTACAAAAATGTTTTAAAAATTGTTGTGCAAGCTCTCGTTCTGTTGGTTCACTCTTCAATGAAACGATATCGAGTAAAATTTGAGCCATCCATAAATTATCAAAATAACGGTATTTACCTGTATTCCATGTCATTTTGTCAGGGTATTTTTTATCTATATAATAATTCCATAAAAGTAGCTGATTCGATTCCTGTTCTGTAAGTTGGAGTCTGTATTTTGAATGGGCCGGAATATTCCCATCTTCACACAGCTTACCGATGAAATCTTCATTCACCATATAGACACCTAAAATACGTCTGTCTTTTTCAGGCATGCCAGAATCTAATGCTGTTAATAGGACAGCGCTATTTTGGTGCATGCGGTTAGGTTTGTTTGGCTTTCCTTTGTTATTACCACTTTTTATTGCGCCTGAAAAAACCTTCCACTCTAAAAAAGAACTATTTTGTTCTTCTGTGTCACACTTAAAAACCATTTGAGATTCTGGATGAAGTTTATGATGCTTCATCAGTTTTTCGTGTTCTAAGCGAAGTTTTTGGTTTCTTCGTTGCAGTTTTTTTTCTTCTTCCTTCCTCATTTCTTCTTCCTTACGTTCGATTTCCTTTTTTTGTATTATTTTTTCGATTAACTGAGCATCACTTTTATCATGGAGTTTTAAGTACTTTCCAAATACATCAGGGAAAACAAACATTTTATTTTCTGATGCAAAATGTATTTCAATAATGGACTCATTATGTTTAACGATACTACCCGTGCCAAAACGCTTATGTGTAACTTTCTTATTAATTAGATTCATTATTCTAGTCCTCCTTATGGAATAAAACCTCGGTTACTATTAGATAGTCAATTAATCATTTAATTCAACTACCTACCTCAAAAAGCTCACATAACTGTTTTAATTTTTTTCTTCGTCTTAATAAAGGATATTAAAAAACGTATCCAAATTCTATCTGCAAAAAAGGTCAGCGGAATTCGAAATACGATTTAAAAAAACAATTATAAGACTATTATAACATTTTTTTAAAAAATCACAAACTTATTGTTGACAACATATTTTATTATAAGGTAAAATAAAAAATTATTCTCTAAATCCTCATGAAATAAGAGCCTTATAACAAATCACAAAGCTTCTGAAAAGCCCCTATAAAAAGCAACTGATTTCCGCTGATAAGCATAGGAAATCTTCTTAAAATAAATCAAGTTCCTTCCCTAGAAAGAACGGATGGAAATCTATGTACAATCCTATAGGCTGAACATACATATATTCCAATTAATTTCCATATAAAAAGACCCCAATTTCGCAAAAGTTATTTGCAAGATCAAGGTCTGTATTGAAAATATCTACTTTTTCAAGTTTTATAGGAATGCTTTTAAATTATCCGAATCGTTCAATCATTATATGTGTCCCCCGAATATTAAGCAAATTCCAACCAAGCAACTGCTTCACAATGTGTAGAGTGCGGGAACATATCAACTGGTTGTATTTCTTGTGTTTTGTATCCGCCATCTTCCAAGATGCGTAGGTCGCGTGCGAGTGTGGCTGGGTTACATGATACGTATACTACTCGTTTAGGACGCTGCTCTAAAATCGTTTGTAAAAGGGCTTCGTCGCAGCCTTTACGTGGTGGGTCGACAACTAGGACATCCGCTTCCTTGCCTTCCTTATACCAGCGTGGAATGACTTCCTCTGCTGGGCCTGCCTCGAAGTACGTATTGGTAAAGCCGTTCAGCTCTGCATTGCGTTTTGCATCTTCAATAGCTTGGGGTACGATTTCAACACCCATCACCGCTTTTGCTTTTTGTGCTAGGAATAAAGAGATGGTACCGATGCCGCAATAGGCATCAATGACACGTTCATGTCCTTGTAAATCAGCATAGTCGAGCGCTTGCTTGTAAAGTACTTCAGTTTGCTGCGGATTTACTTGATAGAAAGAACGTGCTGAAATTTCAAAGCGTACATCGCCGATAGCGTCAATAATGACGTCTTTGCCCCAAAGGTTAATCGTTTCATCACCAAAAATAACGTTTGTTTTATCGCTATTGATGTTTTGCATAATGGATGTAACATTTGGTACTAGCTTTACTATGCTCGCTACAGCGGCTTCTTTTTGCGGGAATTTTTTCTTTTTCGTCACAAGTACAACCATGACCTCACCTGTTGCACGTGCTGTACGGATTACGACGTGACGTAGCATGCCTTCATGTGATGCCTCATTGTATGGTTGCATGCCGATAGCTGTTAATTCTTTTTTTAGACCAGAAAGAATTGCGTCTGCCTCGCCTGTTTGAATAAGACAACGATCCATATCGACAATCGTATGCGATTTTGTTTTGTAAAAACCAGCAATCACTTGGCCGGCGTCATTTATGGAAAATGGAATTTGGGCTTTATTACGATATTGCCATGGTTCCTCCATCCCTTTCACTGGTAAAACGGGTGCTTCGATTTTGCCTAGACGTTGCATAACATTACGCACCATATTTTCCTTCCACTTTAACTGACCTTCATACGATAAGTGCTGTAACTGACAGCCGCCACATTGCTTGAAGTAATCACAAGGTGCTTCTACTCGATCAGGTGAAGGCTTTAAAATATCCAAGACTTTTGCAAAGCCATAATTTTTTAATGTTTTTAAAACATGGACTTCTGCTGTTTCATTCGGTAAAGCCCCTTGGATAAATAATGGATAGCCTTCGACTTTTGCGACACCATTGCCATCATGTGTTAAATCTTCTATATAAACTGTAAGTTGGTCATTCTTTTTTACGGGTGCTGACATTCGTACATCCTCCATTTCAATCTCCTTATTGTAGCATGTGATAGCGGAGGAAAAAAGAACAAGGCTTGAATTTATCAGGTTGTGCTAATTTTGCTAAAAAAGAGCCGCTATTCGCGACTCTCTTTCTTATTTTTTCTTACATAATCATCCTTTGGTGCCCACCAAAACATAATGATGATACTAATAATGACGACTATAAACGGCGCATAAAATATTTCGATTTTTTCCATACCTATATCCCCCTATGCATGATGGTCTTCTTTTCCTGTCACGTAATTTTTGTTGAATAGGAATAATTTCAACAATAAATAAAGCGAAGGCAGAAGCAAGCATAATCCTAAAATAAAGACGATGACTAATGCAATGGCCATTTGCGTGCTTGTGAAGCTATCGTAAATTGTTAAATACGGATACAGTAAATATGGATATTGTGCGATGCCATAGGCGAAAAATGCTACCGCAAACTGCGCGATTAATAATCCTACTGCAAGACCATAATTTTTTCGCATCCATAGTAATATCACTGTAATGATAAATAATACGGCGGAAATAGCAAACATCCACCATAAATCAACCATATTCTGATAGCTTTCAGGGTTAATGGATTTCATCTCATACATAATACCAAGTGCACTAATCATTAAAGGCGCTGCCCAAATAAGCGCGTATTTTCGCATTAAATTTGTAGCCTCTACATCGGTTGCTTTATGTGCATACCACGTTAAAAATACTGCGGATATATAGAGAACTGCCGCTATACTTAATATGACAATACTCCAAGCAAATGTACTTGTATATAATGTCCAATAATTTAATACAGGTTGACCTTCTACAATGTCTACATAACCACCACCTGCAATAGCAAAAACAACAGAGAGCGAAGCTGGAATCAATAAACCTGATACGCCATATGTCAGCGTGTAACCAATATGCCCGCGTGCCCCATACGCCTCAAATGCATAATACGACCCTCGAATTGCAAGCAACACTAATGAAATGCTGACTGGAACAAGCAAAATCGTTCCATAATAGAAGGCGGTTTGTGGAAAGAATCCTACAATCCCTACAAAGAAAAATACTAAAAAGACATTTGTTACTTCCCATACAGGCGATAAATAACGCTTAATAATATTTGTTATGACATGATTTTTTCCAATAAGTAAACTGTAAGCATTGAAAAAACCTGCCCCAAAATCAATAGATGCCACCATCACATAACCGAAAAGGAATATCCATAAAACTGAAATTCCTAGAACTTCTAATGTCATATGATGTCACCGCCCTTTTCTGTATGCCGATCTTCAATTTCACGTTCAATCGGATTCTTTTTAAACATACGAACTAATACGACTGTACTTCCTATTCCAAGTACAGTATACACACCTGTAAATAACAGCATCATTAAATCTACATGATCACTCGTTGTAGCGCCTTCTGGGGTACGCATGATACCGTATAATATCCACGGTTGACGTCCAACCTCCGCAAGCCACCAACCGGCTTCAATTGCAATAATTGACAGTGGAGCACCTGCTACAATAATCCATCTAAACCATCGTGCATGAATAAAGCGCCAACCTCGGGGTTTCCCTACTACGTAAAGGAAGGACACTAATACCATAAACATGCCGATAAAGACCATAATATTAAAAAGATAGTGTATATAAAGTGGTGGTCTGTCTTCCTCCGCATATTGATCTAAACCAATAACTTCTGCATTTGGATTATTGCGTGCTAGTATACTTAAAGCATAAGGAACTTTGATGGCATACTTAACTTCCTCGCCATCCAATACACCAAATAAAACCAATGATGCTTTATCTGTTGTTTCAAAATGCCATTCAGCCGCTGCTAATTTTTCTGGTTGGTATTCCGCTAAGTATTTACCTGAGAAATCGCCTATAATTGCTGCAGCAATTGATGAAACTAAACCGATTTTCATCAGTAAAAATAAAGACTTTTTATGGTAAACATGATCTGAGCCTTTGAGCATACGGTAGCCTGCAATGGCTGCCAAGACGAATGCTGATGTCATATAGGCTGTTACGAGAACATGCGCAACTTTTGTTGGCATAGCCGGGTTAAACATTGCTAGAAATGGTTGAATATTCACAAGCTGTCCGTCCACAATATCAAAGCCTTGAGGTGCGTTCATAAAGGCATTTACCATTGTGATAAAGACAGCTGACATGGATGCACCAACTGCAACAGGTATTAGGAGTAACATATGCTTTTTCTGGCTATCAAAGCGATCCCATGTATATAAATAAATTCCTAAGAAAATGGCTTCAAAGAAAAATGCAAAGGTTTCCATAAAGAGCGGTAATGCTATCGTTTGCCCTGCAAGTTGCATAAAATTCGGCCATAGTAACGATAATTGCAATCCAATAGCTGTTCCTGTTACGACTCCTACAGCAACGGTAATGACGAAACCTCGTGCCCAACGTCGCGCCATCAAAATATAATGTTCATCATTCTTTTTATATCCAGTCCATTGTGCGATCATGATCATTAACGGCACACCGACACCAATCGTTGCATAAATGATGTGGAATGATAACGTAAGCTCCGTTAACGCACGACTCCAAAAGACTGCTGATTCATTAATCATCTCATTGCCCTCCTAACTTCCAAATATTCTTCCAAGTATGGAAAGTAGCATGATAATTGCAACACCAAAACTTAACCAAATAAGCTTCTTTTCCTGTGACTTATACAACTGCACCACTTCCTTTCCCTTTCCCATACCCATATTTTCCACTATTCCAACTAAAAAAACCTTTATAATGGTCCGATATTTCGGCCTATTATAAAGGTTTCAAATTTTGTTCAAGTAATATACGCACATTTGCCAAACATTTTTCTTAATTCGTTCACAATGCTTCATTATATGGTAATAAAATACAAAAAGCGTAAATTTATAAAATAAAATTTACGCTTTTTGTTAATCTAAATACGGTCTTCCTCACGAATATCTTCAATTGGTACAAAAATTTCAATATGGCGTTTTAAGTTTTCAAAAGTCGCAGGCGCATCTCCACCATATTCACCATCTAAATTTAAATGAACTTCACTATCCGTCGTTACTTTTACAACACTTGCCTTTTTATAAATAACACGATCATCCTTTAAATGTTCGCCTCGTAAAGCCATTGCTGCAAGTTGAATAAATTCTGGCAAGCTTACTTTTTTTAATACTAATAATGTGAAGTAGCCATCGTTGATGCTCGCATCTGGCGCAAGCTTTTCAAAGCCTCCTACTGAATTCGTTAAGCCACATAAAAACATCATGGCATCGCCATCGAATACTTCACCATCATATTCAATACGCATATGCGATGCCTTAATAGATGGAATCATTTCAACTGCTTTTAAATAGTAGGCAAGCTGTCCAAGCATTGTTTTCATTTTGCTAGGTACTTCGTACGTTAGCTCAGTAATACGTCCTCCAGCAGCAATATTGATGAAATAGCGTTCTCCATTTAACAATCCAACATCAACTGGTAAGGTATCCCCTTTAATAATAATATCAACGGCTTCATCAATATTTCGTGGAATATGGACAGCACGTGCAAAATCATTCGTTGTCCCCATAGGAATTAGACCAATCTTTGGACGTTTATCGAATTGGCCTACACCAGAAACAACTTCATTTAACGTTCCATCGCCACCAACCGCTATGATAATATCAAATCCACGTTCTACTGCATTTTTTGCTGCCTCTATTGCATCACCTTCACAAGTTGTTGCGTGACAAGATGTTTCATAGCCTGCTACCTCTAGTTTCTCCAATACTTCTGGTAGATGCTTTTTAAACACTTCTCGCCCAGATGTAGGATTATAAATGATTCTTGCTCGTTTCATAACATACCTTCCTGCTTCATAAGATTCTAATACTTTCAACGAATTTTTCGTTGAAATGTTGCACTACTATTACTACGCCAGCACAAACACCTCTGGCGCTAAACAAAGTGTTTTATTTTTGTAATGCTGCTGTTACATGTTTTTTGAAATCTTCATATACATAAGTCCAATTTGTTTTGTTGGTAATATTGTCTTCACGAATTTCAGCGTAAAGCGATTTTTGTGCTTCCTCAAAATTTGGGTCTTCTTTATCTGGCAACGTCGCTCTTTTGTTCACAACAATATCCTGTAACTCTGGCGCACGTGGTCCCCATTTACCTATCACTTGTCCCGACTCATTTAATAAAATATACATCGGAATCGCGCGTCCACCATTTGTTAAATAACGGTCGATTAAATCTGTATCTGCATCACGGAAAACTGTACGCATATCTAATCCAGCTGCTTCAGCAACACGGCGAATAATTGGATTATTTAGCATTGCATCGCCGCACCAATCTTCTGTAATGGTTAAAATTTTTGGTTGCTTGTCCTTCAGTAACGTTACAAAACCATCGTTTGTTGGCACTTCAAAACCATCATAAATTAGAAAGCTATCTTCTTTTAGCGTCGTCATCTGATCCATATATTGTTGAATTGAAATGGCTTCTTCAAAATATTGTTGCTCAGTTTTCATATACTATCCCCTTTTTAAGTGATGTGATTGTTTCTATTCTATATTTTGCTATGAATACTCTTTTTAGACAACTATTAAGTGCTACTTTTTGTTAGTATGTACAGTCTTTACATTTAAAAAGCCAAGAAAGTGAAGACACTTTCTTGACTCGTTGTAATAGCAAAAAATTAGCGTTTAGCAATTTCTTGTTGTAATAATTTATTAACCATTGGTGGGTTCGCTTGGCCTTTTGTCGCTTTCATAATTTGACCGACTAAGAAGCCAATTGCACGATCCTTACCATTTTTAAAGTCCTCGATTGATTGTGCATTGTTATCTAATACTTCTGTAACAATTGCTAATAAGGCACTCTCATCTGAAATTTGAACTAAACCTTTTGCTTTTACGATGTCATTAGCTGAACCGCCGTTTTCTACTAATTCAGCAAATACTTTTTTACCGATTTTAGAAGAAATTGTACCGTCCGTAATTAACTTCACCATACCAGCAAGGTTTTCTGGTGTTAATGCTGTATCTTTAAGATCCTTTTGTTCAGCATTTAAATAAGCTGAAACATCGCCCATTAACCAGTTAGCTGAAAGTTTTGCATCTGCACCATCAGCTACCATCGCTTCAAAGAAATCCGAAATTTCTTTAGAAATAACAAGCACGCCCGCGTCATAAGGTGTTAAGCCTAATTCTTCAACATAGCGTTTTTTACGAGCATCTGGCAGTTCAGGGATTTCTGATTTAACGCGCTCTAACCATTCATCGTCGATTGACAGACGCACCAAGTCAGGCTCTGGGAAGTAACGATAATCATCTGTTCCTTCTTTCACACGCATTAAAATTGTTTTACCTGTTTTTTCATCAAAGCGACGCGTTTCTTGATCAATCACGCCACCTGAAAGTAATACGTCAGCTTGGCGTAACTCTTCGTGCTCAATCCCACGACGTACGTAGTTGAATGAGTTCAGGTTTTTAAGCTCTGTTTTTGTACCGAATTCTTCTTGGCCATATGGGCGAATCGAAATGTTGGCATCACAGCGCAGTGAACCTTCTTCCATTTTACAGTCTGAAACATCTGTATATTGGATAATGGATTTTAATTTTTCAAGGTAGGCGTACGCTTCATTTGCTGTGCGAATATCTGGCTCAGACACGATTTCTACAAGCGGCGTCCCTTGACGGTTAAAGTCCACAAGTGAGTGGTCACCAGCATGCGTTAGTTTACCAGCATCTTCTTCCATATGAAGACGTGTAATACCGATACGTTTTGTATAACCATCTACTTCAATATCAATCCAACCGTTTTTACCGATTGGCTTATCGAATTGTGAAATTTGATAAGCTTTCGGATTATCTGGATAGAAGTAGTTTTTACGGTCAAATTTTGTTTCTTGTTCGATTTCCATGTTTAATGCAAGTGCTGCACGCATTGCGAAATCTACAACGTTTTTATTTAAGACAGGTAGGACACCAGGGTAGCCTAGGTCGATTACTGTTGTGTTTGTATTTGGTTCAGCACCGAAGTGAGCTGGCGCTGGCGAGAAGATTTTTGAGTTTGTTTTTAACTCAACGTGTACTTCTAAACCAATGACTGTTTCAAAGTTCATGTTATTTTCCCTCCCAAATTTGAGGAACTTCTTTATGGAACGCAGTAGCTTGCTCGAACGCATGCGCTACACGGTAAATTGTTGCTTCATCGAAGTATTTACCGATAATTTGCAAGCCTAATGGTAGACCATTTTCAAAACCACATGGAATTGAAATGGCTGGCACACCTGCTAAGTTCATAGGAATTGTTAAAATATCGTTAGCATACATCGTCATCGGATCATCTACATTTTCACCAATTTTAAATGCTGGTGTTGGTGCAGTAGGTCCAATGATGACATCAAAGTCTTCGAATACTTTGTCGTAGTCTGCTTTGATAAGTGTACGTGCTTGTTGCGCTTTTTTGTAGTAAGCGTCATAAGTACCTGCGCTAAGCGAGTATGTTCCTAGCATGATACGACGTTTTACTTCATCACCAAAGCCTTGCGCACGTGTTTCTTTGTAAAGGTCCATTAAATTCTTCACGTTTTCAGCACGGAAGCCGTAACGGATACCATCGAAACGAGAAAGGTTTGATGAAGCTTCAGAAGAAGATAGGATATAGTAAGCTGCAAGTGCATATTTAGAATGAGGAAGTGATACTTCTTCTACTGTTGCCCCTAAGCCTTTTAGTACTTCTAATGCATCCAGTACGGATTGACGTGCTGCTTCGCCAACACCTTCACCTAAAAATTCTTTTGGTACAGCAATACGTAAGCCTTTGACATCGCCAGTTAGTGCTGCTGCGAAGTTTGGTACTTCTACATTTGCTGAAGTTGAATCGTTAGGGTCTAAGCCTGAAATTGCTTCTAATAGAAGTGCATTGTCTTCAACATTACGTGTAATTGGTCCGATTTGGTCTAACGAAGAAGCAAATGCTACAAGTCCAAAACGAGATACACGACCATATGTAGGTTTCATCCCTACGACACCGCAATATGCTGCAGGTTGGCGGATTGAACCACCTGTATCTGAACCAAGTGAAAATGGCACTTCTCCTGCTGCTACTGCTGCTGCAGATGCACCTGATGAGCCACCTGGTACGTGGTTCAAGTTCCATGGATTTTTTGTTGTTTTATAGTATGAGTTTTCATTTGAAGAACCCATTGCAAACTCATCCATGTTTAATTTTCCGATTGTAATCATGCCCGCTTCGCGTAGCTTATTTACAACAGTTGCATCGTATATTGGCATAAATCCTTCAAGAATTTTAGAAGCACATGTTGTTTCTAAGCCTTCTGTTACGATATTGTCTTTCACGCCAATAGGAAGACCAAAAAGTGGTCCACGTTTTTCAAATGGTACTTTGTCCATTTCAGCTGCTTGTGCAGTTGCTTTTTCTTCGTTTGAAGCAAGGAAAGCTTGTACATCGCCGTCAAGCTTTGCCACTCGTTCATATGCTTCTTTTGTTAAGTCAGCGATTGTTAGCTTACCAGCTTTAATATCAGCTTGTAGCTCCTTTGCTGAACGTTCAAATAACGTCATGAGGAATCCTCCTATGTTTTAGTATTACATGATAGCTGGTACTTTTACTTGACCATCTTCTTGTTCTTTTACATTTAACATCATTACATCGCGGTCTAAACCTTTTGTTGCCACGTCTTCACGCATTACGTTTACTAATGGTAAAACGTGTGTTGTTGGTTCAACATTTGTAGTATCTAACTCGTTTAACTGCTCTGCAAAGTCAGTAATTTTCCCAAGTTGCTCAGCAAATTTTTCCGCTTCTTCTTCTGTAATTGCAAGACGTGCTAAATTCGCAACGTGCTTAACCTCTTCTTTTGTTAATTTTGCCATTGTTCACACCTCCGAATACTATCCAATTCATTGTTTTTATCGATAACAATAGGGTTGAATAAAGTTAACCATGCCCATTATCATAACATTTTTCCTACTAAAAATCACAACTTTCACCAAAAATATAGAAACTTTCACTACTATGACAAAGTGTTGTCTTATGATGTCTTCTATTGTTGAAATGGACAACATCATCCATAGCGGATTTCCGTACTTTGAGGCTTATTCGTACTATGTCTTGTTCTCATTTCATTAAAAATAGCCAGCACAAGGCTGACTATTTTTTACTCATACACGTGTACATATGGGTCTTTATCATTCGCTTCTTTCATAATTAAAGCTTCTGGACCATTAACCGATGTAATGCTCACTTCGACATTGATATTATCAAATTGATTGATAAGGACGCCCGTCAAATATTGTGTGAAACCAATAATTTCAGCCGTGCCGAAAAATTGGATTGGAATTTCAATTGAGAGCTTTTGTATTTTTTTATTTTGATAGAAGCCAGTACCAATTACACTCGTATAGTTAGAAAAATATTTATCAACATCTTGTTTGAAGTTTTTAAAATTATTACTTACATCTCGATAAGCATCATGTGTGTCATCTGTAGGGAACATCACATATTCTTCATCAAGCGCCTGCCAATCGCCAATATCATTTTGCCCTTCTTTGGCAACACCATAAGTAAAATACGTACCTGGAATTATTTCATTGCGCGCTCGCTGTTTAAATAGCCCTACGACAATCGGTACATCTTTTAGTTCATCACGTGTACGCATACGGGAAACGATTTCAGCCGCCATCTTTTTGCCTTGTTCAATAAGAGCAGATTCCGGAATAGGCTCCTCGTAATACTCCCCATATTGTTCTTTCTGATAATAATAAATAGAATTCAAAGCGAGCCCGATTGAAATACCACCTAGTTTTACTTTGTTATCATCCGTTTTCTTTAAGTAGTTTTGCTCTACAATATGGGCTAAATAAATAGGCGCTTTGGTTGCACGTTCTTCTGGCGTCATAGCGTCTGTTGTCGGAGGATTTAAACCATTCTCCGTTTGTGAACTACGCGCTAACCAGGAGCTTACTGTGCTTTCAGCTAAATATTGCCCTTCTTGGAAGTAATAATTTTCTGTGTCAAACTCATTTTGAGAAAGACGCATTAACCCTGTTTCAACTTCCTTCATATCATACTTCGTGTAAATATTTGAAACGACTAATCCACGGCTTGCACTTTCTTTATATGGAATGAGTGTTTTATAAAAAGATTCATCAATCTGTAGACTAGGAATAATCGTTGTTTCCGCTTTTTCCTGTTGCGTTTCCTGTGTAAGCTCTGTCTCCTTCTTATTCGAAGGTACACAGCCGACTAGCATTGCAGCAGCTACAATTGCTGGAATGAGTCGAAATGACTTCATTATGTTAGTACCCCTTTACTAATATCAGATTCGTCTTGGACAAATTATATTTGACGCCACTAATTTTTGGGCGCAAATATTCTTTACGCTTTACCTGTTTTCTTGCGTTATGAAGCTTTACTTTAAATGATGTTAAGTCAGTTGCTCAATTAGGTCATCTTCGTTCCAAATTTCAATGCCTAGTTGTTGTGCTTTCGTTAGTTTGGAACCCGCATCCGAACCAGCAATAACAAGGTCTGTTTTCTTACTAACACTGCCTGTGACAATTCCACCTAACTCTTCTATTTTCGCCTTTGCATCGTTCCGTGTCAATTGCTCAAGTTTACCAGTTAATACGATTGTTTTCCCTGCAAATGGATTGTCTCCTAGGATTACTTCTACCTTTTTTCCTTTATATGTCATATTGACACCCGCTTCAGCAAGTCGCTTAATAACAGCACGGGCATCTTCATTAGCAAAATACTCAACGAGCGACGAGGCCATTTTATCGCCAATTTCATGAATCGCAACAAGTTGTTCCTCAGATGCAGCCATAACCGCCTCCATCGTCTCAAATTCCTCTGACACGATTTTCGCTGCCTTCTCTCCAACATGTCGTATTCCTAACCCAATCAATAGACGTTCCATCGAATTGTCCTTAGATGCTTGAATAGCTTTCACTAGGTTGGTAGCTGATTTCTCACCCATTCGTTCCAACTCTACTAATTGCTCCACTGTTAACTGATATAAATCGGATACATCATGAATTAAATCAGCGCGCAACAGTTGCTCGACAACCTTCTCGCCAAGCCCATCAATATTCATGGCGTTACGGGAGACAAAGTACTTGATGCTCTCTGCAATTTGAGCAAAACAAGCTGGATTCACACAGCGTAAGGCAACCTCCCCCTCAATTCGAATCAGTTCACTATCACATACCGGGCAATTTGCCGGCATTTCGTAAGGAATTGAATCTTCTGGACGTTGCTCTAATAATACCCCGACTACTTGAGGAATAATATCCCCAGCTTTTCGGATAATGACGGTATCTCCAATGCGAATATCCTTCTCGCGAATTAAATCTTCATTGTGTAGAGAGGCGCGTTGCACTGTAGTTCCAGCGACCAGTACCGGTGCTAACATCGCAGTTGGTGTGACAACGCCAGTGCGTCCTACTGTTAAATCAATATCAAGTAATGTTGTGACAACTTCTTCAGCGGGGAATTTGTAGGCAATTGCCCATCTTGGACTTTTTGCTGTATAGCCAAGTTCATCCTGCTGTGCAAAACGGTCGACTTTGATAACAATACCATCAATTTCATAGGCTAAATTCGGTCTGTTTTCTGTCCAATATTCAATAAAGGACAATACTTCCTCAATGGACGCACAACGTTGACGCTCCTTATTCGAAGGGAAGCCGATTCCTTCTAAATAATCTAGCATTTCGCCATGTCCATCAATTCCGTACGCCTCACCATCTCCCCCAATTGCATAGATAAAGGTTGATAATTGACGACTTGCGGCAATTTTAGGATCTAATTGACGCAATGAGCCAGCAGCGGCATTGCGAGGATTTGCAAATAATTCTTCGCCATTTTCTGCTCGCTTTGCATTCAATTTTTCAAATGATTTTTTAGGCATATAGGCTTCGCCACGTACTTCAATCGTAATTGGTTCTTTTAAGCGCAGTGGCACAGCACGAATCGTTTTTAAATTTGCTGTTATATCTTCCCCTACAACGCCATCACCGCGTGTAGCTCCTTGCACAAAAACACCATTCTCATATTTTAATGAAATAGCAAGACCATCTATTTTCAATTCGCAAACATAAGAAAAGTGATCGCCGATTGCTTGACGAATTTTACGGTCAAACTCTTGTAAGTCCGCTTCATTAAATGCGTTTGACAGACTTAGCATCGGATAATCATGCGTCACTTTTTTAAATCCTTCTACGATTGCACCGCCTACACGCTGTGTCGGTGAATCAGGATAAATAAGTGACGGATTTGCCTCTTCTAATGCAATGAGTTCATGTAATAGTTGGTCATATACACTATCTGCAACTAGAGGGTTATCTAGCACGTAATACGCATGCCCATATTCATGCAATAATTTATTTAACTCCGCTATGCGCTGTTCAATTTCATTCATTTAAGTTCCTCCGCTTACGCTTTTTCAATAGGTGCAAATTGCGCCAATAGTCGCTTAATACCGATTGGTTGTGGAAATGCGATATCAAGTTCTGTACTATCACCTTCACCTTTTACGCTAACAACCATACCTGTTCCCCATTTTTTATGAATCGCTTTATCCCCAGCCTTCCAACCGAATTGGTCGCCTCCAGTTGCTTGCAGGCGTGCAGTTGCTGGTTGTGTATGCCGGTGCGCGCCAAGTGTGCGTTTTGAATACCCACTAGACGAGCGATTACTTGATGCAAATGGTACTTCAGGTTTTGAACCACCTTTGGAAATTGACTCTAAAATGTCCTCTGAAATTTCACGTAAGAAACGGGAAGCATTGTTAAAGCTTGAACGACCAAAAATCGTACGAGATTGTGCACATGTTAAATACAAGCGTTCCTCTGCCCGTGTAATTCCAAATGGTGATAGGTAAGCCTTTGAAGTTATCTCCAGCTTTTCCCCCACCCCACACCGTGCGTGCGAGTTTCCCCGCACACGGCGTTCCATCTAATCATCAATAGTTAATTTCGCATTATTTTAGTGAATTATAACCACAAAGTTTTCTGTATTTGTTCAGTTGTTTTAAATTTATATAGGCAGGTAAATCCTTTAATTTCAAATTCACATCATGTACGAATTTATGTGATGTTTTACTTAACATTACAAGGTTATTGTAACTATCCGTACCACCTAGGCTTCTAGGAATTTTATGATGCAAGTGTATTTCTTGAGGGTCCATTGTCAAATACGGTTTATCTAAAATCGGTTCTTTTTTATGTTGGTTCAGTAGACTGGGGATATAAATAATATTACTGCAATTTTCCCCAGTTTTCGTTCGGTTTTCAAAGAAATAGTTCAACCACTCTAATGCTTTATATTCTGTTTGATTTGGCTCCCATAATTTGTGTACTTCATACATATAATCTATTGTACTTTTTACACTTTGTTGCCTCATCTCCCATAGGTCAAGTAGTTGTCCATTTATGATAAAGCTAACATGAGGGTTTCGAACTTTATTAATTTTCACTTCTTGCCGACGTCTACACATCTTTTTTATAAGCAATAAATGTATTCTACTTATTAGCCACGTTAAATTCGTACAGATATTATAATAATAAAATATACCTCTGATATATACGATGAAGTAATCCAATTTGCCTTTCCAAAGACACCATTCAAGTCTTCGTTTGGTTTCCTTCCAAAGTTTCTTTTGGTTCTCTACCGAAATAATAAATGAATTTTGTTTGGTACTGTGTGTTTTTCGGTATTTATATCCTAAGAACTCCAGTTGTGCATCACCATTAATTGGTATTAACTTCGTTTTATCACGATTTATTTCTAATTCGTTTTCTTTACACCAATCTTCTAGCATCATTATTGCATCGTATATATCATATTTTCCTTTGCTAATTAATACAAAGTCATCTGCGTAACGAATAATTTTTACTACTCTACGATGTTGCAACCAATTAAAGTAAAATTCACATCCACGTTTATAGTTCTTACCGTGGTTTTTATGAATATTCGGGTTTTGTATAATCTGACGACCATTTTCTCGCTTGAAATCATTTATTTCATGAAGTCGAAGTTCAAAATCATGGAACATGACATTTGCCAGTATTGGTCCCAATATTGTCCCTTGTCTTAATCCAACACCATTATATTTTTCTTTTGGTTGTATAAGGTCAATCCACATTAAACGCTTTATACACTTTAAAAATCCTAAGTCGTGTATATTGTGATTGATTTTTAATTTATCAAGTACCTTGTCGATTTGCACCGTATCAAAGTAGTCTTTTAAATCACAATCGTAAATATGACCTTCGTTATTGTATTGTAAAGTAGTTGCGATGTAGGACATGCATTCTTGAGCATTTCGATTCTTTCTGAAACCAAAGCTTTCTGGGTTGAAGTGCGCTTCAAGAATTGGTTCTAAAATATTTCTTACACATTGTTGTGCAATTCTATCGAAAATATTTGTAATGCCTAATGGTCGCATTTTTCCGTTGCTTTTTGGTATGATCACACGTCTTGCTTTTCCCAGTTTAGAACCATATAACCGATTTTTAATTTCCTTTATAACAACATGGAATTCAAAATTCATAATGTCGTTAAATGTTAGACCATCTGGACCTGCTGTTTTCTTACCTTTATTGCTGCCTATAATTTTAATTGAACAAATAATATTCCTTTCATCTATGACGTATTGCCATAAGTGGTTAAATCGTGTTTTTGCTAATGCTTTGTCAAATAGAATCTGTTCGATATCATTTAGTCCATATCGCCAAATATCCTTTTCTTTGACTTTCAACCGTATCGCCCTCTTTCCACATGGGATAGCGATTACTATTGATGTTAGACTAGGGGCCTTCCCTCCACTTCCATTACAGAAGCTTCGACAGTACTATGCCCCTACTGACTCCCCTATTCATGCTCTTTCATGCAAATTGCAATCCCCAAGCGATTACTAAACGTTAGGGGTCTCAAACGTTCCGATATTACTAGGTATATAACTGTACTTAGGTTCCACCTTTATCCCGACTATATCTTTTCAGTAGAACAACCCATTAGTTCTATCCATCAGAATCCCATACGATAAATCCTTTGGAATATAGTTAATTAGACAACATTTCTATTGCCCGCTCTACGAGACGTACATTCAGTGGTTCGTCATTAAATTCTTAAATCCTAACCATATACAGCTACCCAGCCCGCACCATGTTCGCAGTAATGTTTAACCTTTCCTCAGCTTGACCTGTTAGGGCTACTTAGCGCGACTTCACCCAACTTCACACAATCTGTTACCAGTGTTGCATGTGGGAGTATTAGCTTCCATCTAGTCACGGAGATTATTTGGGTTCTCCGCCGTGGTGTCATAATATCAGTTGTTGCTAGCAAGCTTACTTGCTAGCCCTGCCAATCCTTCGCCTAAGCGATTTCTGACAAACGTTTCATACCATATGCCAGTCGTCGTTCCTCTTCCATTTCATCGTTGTCATCTAAAGAACGAGAGTGAGGGAAAATATTTTCTTCCATGCCAATAATGAAAACGACAGGGAATTCTAATCCTTTTGCAGCGTGCATCGTCATTAAAATAATATTTCCTTTTGATGCATCTTCCTTGTCGAGCGCATCGATATCGGCAATAAGAGCTAAGTCCGTCAAGAAGGCGATTAAGCTCTTATCTTCACTGCGTTCTTCAAACGCTTTTGTTACAGATAAAAATTCCTCAATATTTTCTAAACGACTTTCCGCTTCAATGGACTTTTCGTTTTGTAACATCGCACGATAGCCTGATTTCTCAATTACTTGTTCCACGATTTCCGTCACAGATAAGTAATTTTGCATTTCCGTAAAACCTTTAATCATTGCATAAAAATGTTCTGCTGAAGCAGCAGCTTTTCCTGTTAGTCCCATAAAGATTAGATCATTCATCGCATCAAAAATGGAGCGATCCTGATCAATTGCATAGCGTGCCATTTTTTCAAATGAGGTAGCACCAATACTGCGCTTCGGTTCGTTGATAATACGCGCAAGCGATAAATCATCGTCATTGTTGGCGATTAGACGTAAATACGCCAGTAAATCCTTTATTTCTTTACGGTCATAGAATTTTGTACCACCCACAATTTGATACGCCATATTGGACTTCACAAGCACTTCTTCCATCACACGAGACTGTGCATTTGTACGGTATAAGATGGCGAAATCATCGAATGAACGATTTTCCTTCTCCATAAGCTGTTGGATTGTTTGCACGACAAACTGCGCTTCTTCCTGCTCATTATATGCTTTATATAAAGCAATTTTTTCACCATGTGCATTTTCTGTGCGCAGCTCTTTCGGATAACGGCTTGTATTATTTTGAATGACGTCATTTGCCGCTTGGAGGATGCGCTTTGTAGAGCGATAATTTTGCTCTAGCATAATGACCTTAGCATTTGGATAATCTTTTTCGAACGATAAGATATTGCCAATATCAGCGCCTCGCCAACGATAAATGGATTGGTCCGAATCCCCTACAACACAAATATTTTTAAATTTTTTCGCAAGTAATTGCACTAATAAATATTGCGATTTATTAGTATCTTGATATTCGTCAACATGAATATATTGAAATTTATTTTGATAGTATTCTAATACTTCAGGTACTCGTTTAAATAAGGTAATCGTTGTCATGATTAAATCATCAAAATCCAGTGACTGATTGCGTCGTAATCTTTTTTCATAGCCTTTATAAACAAGGGCAACTGTTTTTTCATACGGATTATGTTCATTGATTTGCGCTGCATATTCATCTGCAGTTATGCATTCATTTTTTGCTGAACTAATCGCATTTAAAATAGCACGTGGTTCAAAGCGCTTAGGGTCAATATTTTCATCTTTCAAGACATTTTTAATAACTGATAGCTGATCTGTCGAATCTAAAATCGAGAAGTTGCGTGAAATACCTAGTTGCTCGATATTACGGCGCAAAATGCGTACACACATCGAGTGAAATGTGGACACCCACATGCTGTCGCCCGTTCCATTTCCGAGAATGCCATCTATCCGCTCTCTCATTTCACGAGCAGCCTTATTCGTGAACGTAATCGCTAAAATCTTTGATGGGTATACTTCTTTTTCTATGATTAAGTACGCAATACGATGTGTTAGTACTCTCGTTTTGCCCGAACCAGCGCCTGCCATAATAAGCAATGGGCCTTCAGTTGTTTTCACTGCTTTTTCCTGTTCAGAATTCATACCTACTAATAAGTTTTTTGTTAAATGCTCCATTTCGCACCACCTTACAAACATTTGTTCTTAATTATATCGCATTTTTTACAGCCTTAACAGTCGAAAGTGCAGCTTTTAAATCTTCATATATAATATTCCCCACAACTACAGTATCAGCAACTTGTGCCATTTCAGCAGCTTGCTTAGAAGAAGTTATGCCACCACCGTAAAAGAGCTTCGTATTTTGCAATTCACTTTTCACCGCACGTACTATTTCAATATCGCCATACTCTCCGCTATATTCTAAATAAAATACAGGCAGTTTGAAGAAGTTTTCTGCCATTCGTGCATAGGCCACTACATCATCCGTCGATAAATCGGTATTCGCTTGTGTTACTTCTGCAACTTTACAATTTGGATTTAAAATACAATACCCTTCAGCTACTAACTCATCCCAAACCATAATATCTCCATATTCTTTAATAGCCTCATGGTGTAAATTTTTAATCCATTTCGGGTCATCACTATTTAACACCGTTGGAATAAAATAATAGTCATAGCCAGGCGTTACTGCATCAATTGTTGAAATTTCCAGCGCTATTGGTACTTCAAAGCGACGCACACGGACAAGTAAATCTAATACGCCATCTAATGTTACGCCATCTGTGCCGCCAACCAAAATAACATCCGTGCCAGATTCGCAAATTTTTTCTAGTGCTTCATCCGATATGTCCTTTGCTGGGTCTAACTTGAACACATGTCTCCACTCTAAATAATCCATCTATTATACCACCTATCATTTTCTATCTATTCGTTTACAAGTATAGCTTATGGCTCTCTACAAAAAAATACAAAAGACTGAGCAGAAACTCTACCCAGCCTCTTACCTACTATTCTTTTGGTGCTTGAAACGGCTTTTCATCTGGATACAAACGACCTAACATTTCATCATATGTATCGTTACCATAATCAAAGCAGCGACGTACACGAGAAATTGTTGCGGTACTTGCCCCTGTCTCCTTTTTAATGGATTCATAGGTTTTCTTTAAACGTAATAAATGTGCTACCTCAAAGCGTTGTGCTAGCGATTGAATTTCACTAATCGTACATAAATCATCAAAAAATTTATAGCATTCTTCAATGTCCTTCAGTTCTAGTACTGCTTTAAATAACTGATCTGTTTGATGCCCTCGAATTTTTTCGATTTGCATACAGTTTTCCTCCCTCTTAAGGCTGCGTTTTCACCATTGCTTGTAACCCTGGTGAAGCTGGTACGAAATGAACCCATGACTTTCCTGGAACTAGCTTTACAAGGTCACCAGATTCTTCGACAGCCATTGGTAATCCATCGATATTAGCCCATTTTACTTCTCTTAAATAACCATTTTGCAATACATACGCATTTCCACCAGAGGTTAAATCAATATCTTGACGACCCACATTATCAATTGTTTGGTGATTCATTTCAAAAAATAACACATTTGCAAATGTTAATGCTTCGCCTGTCAACATATCTTTCGTTTCCACGCCTGCCGATTGTCGTCCATAACGATTCGTTTGATGATCGTACACATACGTATTGTGGAAATAATTACTATTCCCATAGTTAATGTCAACTTGACTTGTTTCAACGCCTATTTTACCACGTTCATCGGGTTCATAAAAAGCCTGATGCACTTTTTCACTGTAATTCATTGAAGCGCCTACTTTTTCAGCACCTTTTAATATATTTTCAGAGGTAATATAAGAGTTATGTGGCGCTACGCGATCATTCGAGCGTTTAAACAGTGTTCCATCGTAATTCATACCATTTATATTATCCACGACATTATTGCTAAGCATCGCTTTTGCCTCTGGGCTGTAGCCATGTGCGACATAAAATGCCCCAAGACCTTTTGCCATATCTACAAAATATGAACGTGCACTTCGTACTGGGCCAATGTTTTCTGGTAAATCACTTTGATAGACTGCTAGTAAACGCGTAACGTCTCCTTCAGCTAGCATTTCATAAATAATATCTGCTGATGCCAAACCTGATTGAGGGCGTGCGGCAGGATGATTATTAATGGTCACTATAATTGGACGCTGTGTTACTTCTTCTTCAACACTCTCTCCTGTTAACGGTGCCACAAATGTCTCTTGCTTTGCAGGCTCTTCGATAGCTGGCTTATCATCTACTTTCTTTGCTTCCTCATCTGATTCAGACGCATCCTTTGAACATCCACCGATGAACAAGGCGCTTAATGCTAAGCCAACTAGTAGTTTTTTTGATTTTAACACTTGCATTACTCTCCTTTAGTCAATGCCGCTCTGATGTAATGTCTATTTGCTGGTGCTCTGGCGCTACATAAATTGTACTACTTTAACTACCGCATTACTGCTGGTAATAATAATTTATTCTTCAGGACATCAAAAATCCCTTTTGGTGTTATTCGAATATACGGCAAATGCGTAGATTGTAAAAATAGCAAAGTATAAATGGCATCTCCTAAACGATAGCCACGTTCTGCCAATGCTTGTTTTAAATCAAGCTCCTTCACTGTCAGTTCCTCCATATTCCCTTGATACAGAATACCACCGATAGTTAACGGAACAGATGCTACGACCTCTCCTTTTTCTACAAGCACAATGCCTCCACGCATTGCCTTCATCTCTTCAAATGCCTTTTGCATATCGTCTTTATTTTTGCCGATAAGCAAAATATCCCCAGTATTTGAATAGGAGGAGGCAAAACCTTGAACGTTTGTGGCAAAACCTTTAATCATCGTATTAACATGCCAGTTACCACTTCGATTAATCAGCATTAAATAACTTTCATCATGGTTTGCAAGCTGCCCTTCTCGTGTAATCAACGAATTATAAGGTTTCGTTATAACGTCATTCACTAATTCAATTCCAAATGGCATTGAAAATTGGAAATCATGAGAGGTTAGCGAAAAGTCCAAATCAAAAGAAGGAATTGCTGAATAATCTATGTCAGCAAAACGATGCACCCGTTCTCCATCACGCTTTAACCAAACACCTTTTGATAGTACACTTTCCGGTATTGGATGATATTCATCTTGTAGAATATTTAGTGAGGCAAAGCGTCCCGTCGCAATAAAACCATGTAAGTTTGACATATTGTAATAACGCGCAACATTATAGGATGCCATTTGGTAAGCATCGATTGGTGAAACCCCTGCATCTAATGCGACTTGAATACATTTATCCATCACACCATCCTGATGGAATGATGGTGTTGAGCCATCCGTTGTCATCATTAGATGGTCGAATATCGGTAGTTGTTTTTCTACGATTCCTTTCAATAGATTTGGTAAATCTGGACGAATCGAAGAATGACGAAGCGTTACCGCAAATCCTTGCATAATACGACGTTCTACTTCTTCCACCGTCATGGCTTCGTGGTCTCCATCTGCACCAAGTAATTTCATCCGCGCTAAAGTGCGCTCTGATGCGCCTGGAAAATGACCTTCAATCTTTTTGCCATATCCTTTCGCCATTTGCATGCGATAAAGCATTAAATCATCACCATGTAGTAAGCGTGGCCAACCCGTTAGCTCTCCACCTAACAATACATCGTCACGTTCTAACCATTCTAAAATAGAAGTGTTTGAAAAAATTTCTTCCTCTTGCTCCATTTCAGTTTGTGAATCAAAGCGCGTCCACCAATAGAACGAAAACGGTAATTTCTTTAAGTCATCTAATATTGAAAACGCTTTCTTGTTTTCTAAAGATAAGACGAAGCTTAAATTATCCGATATAAAAGCTGTAGTCCCAAGTTGCCCACAAAAATCAGCAAAGGATTGAGGATGATACAACTGGAACGGATGAACATGTGGTTCAATGTAGCCAGGTACAATCGTTTTACCCGAACAGTCCACTATTTCTGTTCCTTCTATTAATGGAGGCATTTTTTCTCCCGCATACACGATACGGTCTCCTGCAATCCAAATATTCCCTATCACCCATTGTTTCAGCATGCTATGTAAATAACGTGCATTTTTCAAGACAATATTAGGCGACTTTTTGCCATCTATAACAGCTAAATGCTGACGCAATTCCGTAATTTTCCATACTGGATCCATGTAAATCGCTCCTTCCTAATTTGCGTAAAATTTCATTGTGTAATTCCTATTTGAATTCACATACTACTACTGCATAAACGCTTTTGCATTCATTGTGCATATGGATGTATTGGCGTTCGCATTTTGAATAGGACTCACAAGTTGACGCCTTTCAAAAACCGAGCCATGTACATCTTCATTTCAGATTATCTGCAATATGAAGCAAAATAATGCTTTATGCAATCATCTTGTTTCAATCGTAACACAGCACTTTCATAAAGCAAAGTGCACCCCGCTTTATTTTTCCCACTATGACTAAAGGAGGAAACGATATGATGCAACAAGCAAATCTTAGTGATAAAAATGCCTTTTGCCGTTTTGCCCTTGGCACAAGTATGACGGCATTTGGTATCGCTAAAGTTTCAAGAAATCCTAACTGTTTGAAAAGTCGACTGATGATCGCATTAGGGGCAATGAAAATGGCTGAGGGTATTTTTAAATATTGTCCTGCAAAGGCAATGTTAAACACAAATGTGGAAACTGCCATGAACACCTCTATGCAAAGTATGTTCAGTGGGCAAAATTCTATGTCTTCTGAACAAAATCCAATGTCCACTGAACAAATTGGTAAGCTTATGAAGGATTTCTCCTCTGCGATTACTGGTAATTCGTCAGATATAACTGCAAGTTCTTCTAATTCATCTGACACCAGCACTTCAAACCAACATTCCTCGGACAGTAAAAATTCTACAACAAAAGCACAAAATCCTTCTTAGTCAAAGAAGCCGTCTCAATACAAATTTGAGACGGCTCCTTACTTTTTAGAGAAATGAAAAGTCTATGAAAAATATTTGTAAATGTTATTTAAATGTACGCCAGCCAATATCTTTGCGATAGAAGAAGTTGTTCCATTCAACTGTGGCAATACCAGCATACACTTTTTCTTGTGCTTCTTGTAAAGTAGATGCTTTAGCCGCGACAAGTAAAACACGCCCACCATTCCCTACATACTTTCCATCTACAAACTTCGTACCTGCATGGTAGACTGCATGTGAAGCTGATAATGTTTCTAAGTTCGGTAACGCATTTCCTTTCTCCACATCACCAGGATATCCTTCAGCAGCAATAACAACACCTAACATCGCTTCATTTGACCATTGCAAATCAAATGGTTTTTCCTCCATTAATGCGTTCATAAAGGCACCGAAATCGGATTGCATGCGTGGCAGGACGACTTGAGTTTCTGGATCACCGAAGCGCGCATTGAACTCGATTACTTTAGGACCCGTTTTTGTTAAAATTAGACCTGCATACAAAATACCCGTAAATGATACCCCATCTGCTTCCATTCCTTTAACAGTCGGCTCAACTACTGTTCGATAGGCGACATCCACTACGTCCTGCGATATTTGTGGAACGGGAGAATATGCACCCATGCCACCTGTGTTTGGTCCTTTATCGCCGTCATAAGCCCGTTTATGGTCTTGTGCAATCACCATTGGATAAATTTGTCCTTTATGTACAAAAGACATAAAGGAGAATTCTTCACCATCAAGGAATTCTTCAATCACGACACGAGATGAAGACTCCCCGAAACGCTGATTCCCGATCATATCCTGTACGGCATCAATCGCTTCTTCTTCTGTCATAGCTACTACTACACCTTTACCAGCCGCTAAGCCATCTGCCTTAATAACAATTGGTGCACCTTGGGCTTTAATATAGTCAATCGCTTTTTCTGATTCTGTAAAGGTTGCATGTGCAGCCGTAGGAATATGATATTTATTCATAATATCTTTGGCATATGATTTACTACTTTCAATTTGCGCTGCTGCCTTCGTTGGACCAAATACGCGTAAGCCACGTTGCGTAAAGAAATCGACAATCCCTTCTGCAAGTGGTTGCTCTGGACCAACAAATGTTAAATCTACTTCGTTTTCTTTTGCAAATTGTGCAAGTCCTGCAAAATCCATTGTGTCAATCGCAACAACTTCTACATCTTCTCGCATCCCATCATTACCTGGCGCTACGAATACTTTTTTTACGGACGGAGAAATGCTAAATTGTTTGGCAATTGCATGCTCACGACCGCCACTTCCTATAACTAATACGTTCATAATTAGTGAATCCTCCTCTTTAAGAGTAAGAGCTGTCTAATAAGCTGCTCTAAATAAATCCTTCGAACCTCATGTGAGTTAGAGCATTTATATGCTTTTATAGAAAAAATAGTATACTAGAAACGCTCCCAGTATACTATTTTCCTTATTAGGACAAACCCTTTATTATTTGTATATTTTTATATAGCGATGATTAATGCTTGAAGTGACGTACGCCTGTAAACACCATTGCAATGCCGTACTCATTTGCTTTATCAATCGAATCTTGGTCTTTAATAGAGCCACCTGGTTGAATAATGGCTGTAATTCCTGCCGCATGAGCTGCTTCTACTGTATCACTCATAGGGAAGAATGCGTCAGATGCTAAAGCAGCACCTTTTGCTTTATCACCAGCTTGTTCGAAAGCGATTTTCGCAGCACCTACACGGTTCATTTGACCAGCGCCAACACCTAATGTCATTTGAGAATCTGTTACAACGATTGCATTTGATTTCACATGTTTAACTACAGCCCAGCCAAGTTGTAATGCTTCCCATTCTTTGTCAGTAGGCTCTCTATCTGTCACTACTTTAATGTCTGCATCACCAAAGCCAAAGCTGTCTGGCTCTTGTACAAGTAAGCCACCTTCAACAGAGACAACGTTAAATTGATCTTTTTTAGCTTGCTCAAATGGAATTGTTAATAAGCGAATATTTTTCTTTTGTGTAAGAATATCTAATGCTTCTTGCGTGAAAGATGGCGCAATAATAATCTCTAAGAAAATATGGCTTAACTTTTCTGCCGTTGCCGCATCTACTTCCATGTTCAATGCAATAATTCCACCGAAAATAGATGTAGGATCGGCTGCATATGCTTTGTCAAAAGCTTCTTCTAGCGTTACACCTGTACCAACACCACAAGGATTCATATGCTTCACAGCAACTGCTGCAGGCATTTCAAATTCTTTCACGATTTGAAGTGCGGCATTACCATCTTGAATGTTATTGTACGATAATTCTTTTCCGTGTAATTGCGTAGCATAAGCTAATGAGAAATCCGAACCAAGACGTTTTTGATAAAACGCTGCTTTTTGATGAGGATTTTCACCGTAACGTAAGTTTTGCTTTAATTCGTAAGTAAGCGTTAAGCTTTCAGGGAATGCTTCCTCTGTTAAGTGATTGGAAATATAAGAATCATACGCTGCTGTGTGACGGAAAACTTTTGCTGCTAACTTACGACGTGTTTCAATCGTTGTAGCACCCGTTGCTTTCAGTTCTTCTAATACAGTTGCATAGTCATTGCTATCTACAATGACTGTTACATATTGATGATTTTTAGCTGCTGAACGTAGCATTGTTGGACCACCAATATCAATATTTTCGATGGCATCATCCCATGTTACATTAGGCTTTGAAATTGTTTCAACAAACGGATAAAGATTAACACAAACAATTTCAATTGGTTCAATTCCATGCTCATTCATTTGCGCTTGATGAGAAGCATCATCGAATTTCCCTAATAGTCCACCGTGGATCATTGGATTTAAAGTCTTTACACGCCCATCTAAAATTTCAGGGAATTTTGTTACTTCATCCACTGCTGTTACTGCGACATTATTGTCCTGTAACATTTTTTTTGTACCACCAGTTGATAAAATTTCATAACCTAATGCCACTAATTCTTTGGCAAATTCTAAAATACCATCTTTATTGGAAACACTGATTAATGCACGTTTTGTCACAACGAAATCCTCCTAATTTGTCTCGTGTAAAGCCACGAATTATCTATCCATCTTGATTTAGCGGCGTTAGGTGCTAATTGAACGACTCGTTCTACTTGAGCGGAGTTCATCATGATTTGAGCGAATCTTACAGGAGTAATTAGCGTTTCCTGTTACAATGAGCCAAACCTAACTACCTACCAATCCATTATTTTAATAATTGTTGTAATGCTTTTGTATATAACACATGCTCTTGCTGATGAATGGCCATTTCAGTTGCCTCACGATCACCTTCGATAACAGCAACTGCAGCTTGTGCAATAATAGGCCCTGTATCCATGCCTTCATCTACAAAATGCACCGTAACACCCGTCACTTTCACACCATGTGCAATTGCTTGTCCAATAGCATCTTTTCCTGGGAAGGATGGTAACAGTGAAGGGTGGATATTCACAATACGCTGTGGATATGCCGCCAATAATACTTCGCTAATTAGACGCATATACCCTGCAAGTACAATCCACTGCACACCACATTCACGCAAGGCTTCAATAATCGCAGTTTCGTAGTCTGCTTTCGATGCAAATTCTTTTGGATTTAAAGCTAGGACAGGGATACCAAATTTTTCAGCACGAGTCACAACAAATGCTGCAGGCTTATCTGTCACAACAAGCTCCACTTTAGCATGTAGTTCGCCACGTTCAATCGCTTCTTGAATCGCTTGAAAATTACTGCCGCTCCCTGAAGCAAAGACGGCAATTTTTACTGGTGCAGTCATTACACTAAGCTCCCATCATGTGAGCCGTTAAATACAACGCCCTCGCCTTTCACAACGCGACCGATTTTGTATGCTTTTTCACCATTCGCTTCTGCTGTAGCAATAACTTTATCTGCTTCTGCTGCTGGTACAGCCAATACGAAACCAATGCCCATATTGAAGACATTATATAAATCTTTATCTTCAAGCTGACCTTTTTCCTTTAAAAATTCGAAAATACGAAGAACCGGCCAAGAACCTAGGTCAATTTCTGTTGCTAAGCCTTCTGGCATCATACGTGGTAAGTTCTCATAGAAACCGCCACCCGTTACATGTGCACAACCATGCACATCAGCCGCCTTTAATGTTGCAAGAACTGGTTTTGCATATAATTTAGTTGGGACTAACAGTGCTTCACCAATTGGGCCTAAATCTTCGAAGCCTTCAACAACTGCATCCACTGCATAGCCGTTGTCAGCAAACACGATTTTGCGCACTAATGAATAGCCGTTCGAATGGACGCCGCTTGACGCTAATCCAATAAGCACATCACCTTCAACGATTTTTTCACCTGTTACGATTGCTGTTTTTTCACAAGCGCCTACAGCAAATCCTGCTAAATCATACTCATCTTCTTCATAAAGACCTGGCATTTCCGCAGTTTCACCACCGATTAAAGCAGCACCAGACTGCACACAGCCATCTGCAACACCTTTGACGATTTGTTCAATTTTCGCTGGTTCTGCTTTACCAAGTGCCACGTAATCTAAAAAGTAAAGTGGTTCTGCACCTTGCGCTACAATATCGTTTACACACATAGCAACACAGTCCACGCCAATTGTATCGTGCTTGTCTACCATGAAAGCTAATTTTAATTTTGTCCCAACACCATCTGTCCCTGAAATTAAAACAGGTTCTTTAAGATTTAGTTCTGACAAGTCAAACATACCACCAAAGCCTCCAAATGTACCCATCACGCCTAGTCGATTCGTACGTTCAACGTGAGACTTCATTCGTTTAACAGCTTCGTAGCCCGCTTCAATATTTACACCTGCTTGTTCATATGCTTTTGACATGCAGAGATCCTCCTTTAAATTAATTCAGCACAAGTCCCTAACTTTTACATATAGAGAGTCGTACAAAATTATGTTCAACATCATGCTGGGAATATCAATCCTAACTCAATGTCATTTTCACCTTTAGAGGATACCCAACATCGTTTGAATGTGGGTACTCCAACAAGGCTTTATTGATTAACATACACTTAGCGTAACAGTTCTTTTTCGTGCGGTAAGATTGTATCTGGGAAAATTTCTGTTGGGTATTTGCTTGTAAAACATGCTAAGCAAAGACCTTTATTTTCATCCTCAAATGGACGTGCAATCGTTTCGACCATGCCTTCAACTGAAAGGAATGTTAGTGAATCAGCACCAATTGCGTCTCTTATTTCATCCACACTATGGCTCGAAGCAATCAACTCTTCATGTGTTGAAGTATCAATACCGTAATAACAAGGGTCCGTCATTGGTGGAGAAGAAATCACAACATGCACTTCTGCTGCACCTGCATCCTTTAGCATTTTGACAATACGGCGTGATGTTGTACCACGAACAATCGAATCATCCACCATTACAACGCGTTTCCCTTTGACAACTTGCACAACAGGTGACAGTTTCATTTTTACACCACGTTCACGCAATTCTTGGGTCGGTTGAATGAATGTACGACCAACATAGCGGTTTTTTATTAACCCTAGCTCATATGGAATACCGCTTTCTTCAGCAAAGCCTATTGCTGCTGAAATACTTGAGTCAGGTACACCAGTTACGACATCTGCTTCAATATGTGCGCATTCACGTGCAAGTTGTTTTCCCATACGTTTACGTGCCATATGCACATTAATGCCATCGATATCGGAATCAGGACGTGCTAAATATACATACTCCATCGCACACATTGCGCGATTTTCCATATCTGCAAAACGATCTGATTTTACACCTTCATCGTTTATTATTAATAATTCACCTGGTTCCACAGAACGTATAAACTCTGCTCCTATTAAATCAAAAGCACAAGTTTCAGAAGCCACAACCCAACCGTCTCCTAGTTTTCCAAGAGATAGAGGACGTAGACCATGTGGATCACGTGCAACAAGCATTTCATCTTTGGTCATAATTAAGAATGAATACGCACCCTTTAATAACGAAAGGGCATTTTTCACCTTTGCTCGGAATGGTGAATGCGAGCTTTTCTTAATAAGATGCGCTAACACTTCTGTATCTGAGCTAGAGTGGAAAATACTACCTTGACGCTCTAAATACTGTTTTAAGTGTGTCGCATTGACTAAGTTACCGTTATGAGCAATTGAAAGGCTACCTGTTGATGAATGAAATAGTAATGGCTGTACATTTTCGATTCCGCCACCGCCAGCAGTCGTATAACGAACATGGGCAATTGCCGCTTTTCCGTCCACTGCTTTTAATTTCTCTTCGTTGAAAACATCATTTACTAATCCTTCGCCTTTCACCGCGCGCAGGTGTAGACCGTCAGAAACGACGATACCAGCACCTTCTTGTCCACGGTGTTGAAGAGCATGAAGCCCGTAATAACTAAGGTGTGCTGGATTTGGGTTACCCCAAATACCAAACACCCCACATTCTTCGTTTAAGCCTCTGAGTTCAGCAAGCATGGGATTGCTCCTTTCCAATTAGAACGGAATTCCTCCACTGTACCTTCTACAAGCACACCGTTGTCACCGTTGATTTTAACAAGCGCATCGTTTGTTACGACACCGATTTTTTGTGCATCTTTTACAGTTTCTACAAATGCAGCTGCATTTTCTTCTTTGACAGTTACTACGAAACGGGATTGTGTTTCACTGAATAAAGCCGTTGTTGCAGAGCCTGTTAGTGTCACATCAATGCCTAAGCCTTGTGCACCAAATGTCGTTTCTGCAAGTGCTACAGCAAGACCACCCTCTGCTACGTCATGTGCAGATTGTACAAGTCCCGCTTTAATTGCTTTCAACAATGCTTGTTGACGAGCTGCTTCTACTTCTAGGTTAATAGCAGGTGCTTGTCCTGAGATGACACCGTTATTTAATAATTTTTGAAGTTCTGAACCACCAAATTCAGTATTCGTTTCACCGATAACAAATACTACATCGCCAGCTGCTTTCACATCTTGCGTTGTTACATGTGCTAAGTCTTCGATTAGACCTACCATACCGATTGTTGGCGTTGGATAAACGGCTTCGCCGGAACGTTCATTGTATAAAGAAACGTTACCACCGATTACTGGTGCATTGAGTGCAGTACATGCTGCTGAAATACCATCAGCAGATTTTTCAATTTGCCAGAAAATTTCTGGCTTCTCTGGATTACCAAAGTTTAAGCAGTCTGTAATAGCAAGTGGTGTACCACCCGTTGCGACAATATTACGCGCTGCTTCTGCTACTGCAATCGCGCCGCCCACTTCAGGATCAAGGTAAATGTAGCGAGAGTTACAGTCTGTAGTCATCGCAAGACCTTTATTTGTGCCACGAACACGGATAACTGCAGCATCTGAACCAGGTGCTACAACTGTTGATGTACGAACTTGATAATCGTATTGATCGTAAACCCATTCTTTTGAAGCAATCGTAGGTGCTTGTAACAATGCGTTTAACGTTTCTTTATAATCTGTTACAACTGGTTCTGCATTGTCCATTGCTTGGAACTGTGCGTAGTATGCAGGCTCAGCAGATGGCTTATGATAAACTGGCGCATCTTCTGCTAATGCATCTGCTGGTACATTTGCCACAACTTCACCTTTGTGCAGTAAACGCAGCATTTTATCATCTGTTACAACACCAATTGCTACTGCATCTAAATCATATTTATCGAAAATCGCTTTAATTTCATTTTCGCGACCTTTTTTCACAACTAATAACATACGTTCTTGAGATTCAGATAACATCATCTCATATGCAGTCATACCTGTTTCACGTTGTGGTACTAAATCTAGGTTCATTTCTACACCAGATCCAGCTTTAGAAGCCATCTCTGCTGAAGATGAAGTAAGACCCGCAGCACCCATATCTTGAATACCAACTAGCGCATCAGATTTTACAACTTCTAAACAAGCTTCAAGTAGTAGTTTTTCCATAAATGGGTCCCCTACTTGCACAGCTGGACGTTGATTTTCTGATTCCTCTGTTAATTCTTCAGAGGCAAACGTCGCTCCATGGATACCATCACGACCTGTTTTTGCTCCTACGTACATCACTGTATTTCCTACACCCGCAGCAATACCACGTTGAATATCCTTGTGATCAATTAGCCCAACGCACATTGCGTTTACTAATGGATTACCTTCGTAGCAAGGGTCGAATTGAATTTCGCCACCAACAGTTGGAATCCCGATACAGTTACCATAGCCAGCAATACCAGCAACTACTTCTTCGAATAAATATTTACCACGTGCTGATTTTAACTCTCCGAAGCGTAATGAGTTTAGCATCGCAATTGGACGTGCACCCATTGAGAATACATCGCGAATAATACCGCCAACACCTGTTGCTGCACCTTGATACGGCTCGATTGCCGAAGGGTGGTTATGTGATTCCATTTTAAATACAACGGCTTGCTCATCACCAATATCTACAATCCCTGCACCTTCACCAGGACCTTGTAATACTTGTGGCCCTTTTGTTGGGAATTTACGTAATACTGGTTTTGAATTTTTATATGAGCAGTGTTCAGACCACATTACTGAGAAAAGACCTGTCTCTGTCCAGTTTGGTAGGCGACCTAGAATACCTTCTACCATTGCAAATTCTTCGTCTGACATCCCCATTCCAGCGTATAGCTTTTCTTCTTTAATTTGCTGTGCTGTTGGCTCAAACTTAGTTGTTGACATGATTTTCCCTCCACTGCTTCACAATTGATTTGAATACTGCTAGACCATCGGCTCCGCCCACAAGTGCATCGACAGCTCGTTCTGGGTGAGGCATCATTCCTAATACATTTCCGCGCTCGTTAATAATCCCTGCGATATCTTCTAAAGAACCGTTTGGATTTTCTCCTGAGTATGTGAACACAATTTGATTGTTATCTTTTAGTTTTTGTAATGTTTCCTCGTCACAATAATAGTTACCTTCACCGTGTGCGATTGGAATATTGATTACTTGACCTTGCTCATATTGATTTGTGAATAATGTATTGTTGTTTTCAACTTTAAGCTGTATTGTACGACACATGAATTTAAGATTTTTATTACGAAGTAAAGCACCTGGTAATAAGCCTGCTTCTGTTAGAATTTGGAATCCGTTACAAACACCTAAGACTGGCTTACCCGCATCTGCTGCTTTTTTTACTTCTGCCATAATATTGGATTGGTTTGCCATAGCGCCACAACGTAAATAGTCACCATAAGAGAAGCCACCTGGTACTAGAATACCGTCAAAGCCACTTAAATCTGTTTCTGCGTGCCATACATATTCTACTTCTTCACCTAGTTCGTCTTTAATCGCATGATACATATCGATGTCACAGTTTGACCCAGGGAATACGAGTACTGCGAATTTCATGATTAGTTAGCCTCCTCGACTTCGTAACGGTAGTCCTCAATTACTACATTTGTTAAAACTTTTTCACACATTTCTTTCACTAGAGTATCAATATCGCGCGCTGAATCACCGACAGTTAGTTCAAGATATTTACCGATACGTAAATCTTCTACTTCACCGTAGCCCATTTTCGCTAAAGAACTTTGTACTGCTGAACCTTGTGGATCTAGAATACTCTCACGTAATGTTACGTAAATTTTAACTTTTTTCATTGTTATTTGCCTCCGAGTCTAGAAAGAATAATAGTGTATACTTCAGTTAAATTACCAAGGTCTCGACGAAAGACATCTTTGTCCAACTTTTGCTTTGTTTTTGTATCCCAAAGTCTGCATGTATCTGGTGAGATTTCATCTGCCAATAATACATCTCCGTTCGTATCACGGCCAAATTCAAGTTTAAAGTCAATTAGCGTGACATCCACATCAGCAAAAATCGGTTGCAATACTTTGTTCACAGCTAATGCACCGTCATACATAGCTGTTACTTCTTCTGGTGTTGCAAGGTCAAGTACATCAATATGCTCCGTTGTGATAAATGGATCGCCTAATGCATCATCCTTATAATAGAATTCTACGATTGGGCGTTTTAATGGTGTGCCTTCTTCTAAACCAAGGCGTTTAGCTAAGCTACCTGCAGCTATGTTACGAACAACAACTTCAATTGGAATGATTTCAACCTTTTTCACTAGTTGTTCTGTAGCAGACAATTGTTTTACGAAATGTGACGCAATTCCGTTAGCTTTTAATTTTTCGAAAATTAATGAAGTAATGCGATTATTTAAAACGCCTTTCCCGTCAATTTCCTCTTTTTTCTCACCGTTAAATGCTGTTGCACTATCCTTATATTCAACTAAAAGTATTGTAGGATCTTCTGTTGCATATAATTTTTTTGCTTTACCTTCATACAAAAGTTGGTCTTTCGTCATTTCGTCATTCCCCCAGATTATTATGAAATACGCCTCGACGTATTGATGTTATGGATTTTGAATCTTGAAGTATGATTCAAAACCCGTAACATCCGTCGTGGCACTAACTGTCTATCGATTCAATACTGTTAGTTAAGTCCAAGACGTTCAAAAATCATATCTACATGCTGTAAGTGGTAGTTGTAATCAAAGCAATGATCTAACTCTTCCTTCGTTAAATAAGAAGTGATTTTTTCACTTGCATCAACTAACGTACGGAATTGTACTTGCTCGTCCCACGCCTGCATCGCTAATGGTTGAACTGTATCATACGCTTCCTCACGTACTAATCCTTTATCGATTAGTGCTAATAAAATTCTTTGTGAGTAAATCAGCCCAAATGTACGACCCATATTACGTTTCATGTTTTCAGGGAATACTGTTAAATTTTTCACGATGTTACCGAAGCGATTTAACATATAGTTCAGTGTAATCGTTGCATCCGGTAAAATAACTCGTTCTGCAGATGAGTGTGAAATATCACGCTCATGCCATAGTGCTACGTTTTCGTAAGCTGTTACCATGTAACCACGCATTAAACGTGACATACCAACCATGTTTTCAGAGCCGATTGGATTGCGTTTATGCGGCATTGCAGATGAACCTTTTTGTCCTTTTGCAAAGGCTTCCTCTACTTCTCGTGTTTCTGATTTTTGCAATCCACGAATTTCAGTTGCGAATTTTTCAATTGATGTTGCAATTAATGCAAGAGCGCCTAAATATTGTGCATGGCGGTCACGCTGTAATGTTTGTGTAGAAATAGGTGATGCTGCGAGCCCTAATTTGTCACATACGTATTGTTCAACGCGTGGATCGATATTTGCATATGTGCCAACTGCACCAGACATTTTACCTGTTTCAATCACTTGAGCAGCTGCTTCAAAGCGTTCTAAGTTACGTTTCATTTCTTCATACCATAAGCCTAATTTTAAACCGAACGTTGTTGGTTCAGCATGTACACCATGTGTACGACCCATCATAACCGTATGTTTATGCTCTTTCGCTTTTGCTGCAATAATATCAATAAAATTCACAATATCTTTTCGTAAAATATCATTCGCTTGTTTAATCAAATAAGAAAGGGCTGTGTCAACCACGTCTGTTGAAGTTAAACCGTAGTGCACCCATTTACGCTCTTCGCCAAGCGTTTCAGATACAGCACGTGTAAATGCCACTACGTCATGACGCGTTTCTTTCTCAATTTCTAAAATACGATTTACATCAAATGAAGCATTTTCACGAATTTTAGCTACATCTTCTTTTGGAATATCGCCAATCTCCGCCCAAGCTTCACATGCTAAAATTTCAACCTCTAACCAAGCTTGGTATTTATTTTGTTCTGTCCAAATTGCGCCCATCTCGGGTCTTGTGTAACGTTCAATCATTGCGTATCTCCTTCTATTCTGACCAAATGCCAGAACTTTCGATTTGTTGTAATGTTGCTTCTAAATCTTTTGTCATAATCGTTACGTGGCCCATCTTACGGTTCACCTTAGCTTCAGCTTTCCCATAAAGATGCAATGACCATTCAGGATATTTTGCAATTGAGTTACTAAGTGGCATAACATGCTGCCCTAATACATTCACCATTATTGATGGTGCCCAAAGTTGCGGTTTGCGCAATGGCCAACCACAAATAGCACGGATATGCTGATGGAATTGTGATATATTACATGCCTCTATTGAATAGTGACCAGAATTATGAGGTCTCGGTGCTAGTTCATTAATAATAATTTCGCCGTTTTCTAAAACGAACATTTCTACCGCCAGCGTCCCTACTAAATTTAAGTAATCAGCTATTTTTATAGCCTCTTGCTCAGCAGACTGTGCTGTCATCTTTTCGATACGAGCTGGTACAATTGTTTCGTGTAAAATATGATGAACATGAATATTTTCACCAACAGGCTGACAATATAATTCTCCATCACCGTTTCGCTGTACAATAACTGATACTTCTTTCACAAAAGGTACAAACCCTTCAGCAATACATTGTGAATGAGCGAAAAGCCCTTCTGCTAATGGTAAATCCGCTGCTGAATTTAGAAGCTGCTGCCCTTTGCCATCATAGCCACCTCTTGCAGTTTTTACGATACACGGATAACTGATCTTGTCAATACTCGCGACCAATTCCTCGTATGTATTAGCTACTATATAAGGAGCTACTGGACAGCCAGCTTTCACAATTGCTTCCTTCTCAGTCACACGGTTTTGTGTAATGCGTACTAATTCAGCCCCTTGTGGTACGTAAGCCATTTGAGTTAATCGTTTTAAGCCATCGTAATCGATATTTTCAAACTCATACGTAATTACGTCACTGACTTCTGCAAGTTCCTCTAATGCAGCTTCATCATCATAAGGTGCCACAATTCGGATATCTGCAACCTGTCCACATGGTGAATCCATTGTCGGCTCAAGAACAGCTATTTTAAATCCTGCTTCCTTTGCAGCAAGTGCCATCATACGGCCAAGCTGTCCTCCTCCGATAATACCTATCGTTTGTCCTGGATAAATAATTTTCGTCACACTAAGTCACCTGTGCTTTCCAATACTTGTTGCTTCGTCGCCTCGCGTCTAGCATCTAGTTTATTAGCAAGCTCTATGTCTGTTGTCGACAAAATTTGCGCTGCAAGCAAGCCTGCATTTGTTGCACCTGCTTTTCCGATTGCGACAGTTGCTACAGGTACACCACCTGGCATTTGTACAATTGATAACAGTGAATCAAGACCATTAAGTGCACGAGATTGTACTGGCACGCCAATAACAGGTAATGTTGTTTTAGCTGCTACCATACCTGGTAAATGTGCTGCACCTCCAGCACCTGCAATAATCACTTGAATACCTCGCCCACGTGCTGCTTCAGCGTACTCAAACATTAAATCAGGCGTACGATGTGCTGATACTACTTTTTTCTCGTACGGTACTTGTAATTCATCTAAAATATCACACGCATGTTTCATAGTTTCCCAGTCACTTGAACTACCCATAATGACACCGATTTTCGGATTCATGAATTGTCGCTCCTTTTAAACGATAGAAAAATGATCGATTATTGTGCAAGCCTCTATTATTCAATAGTCACTGCATTTCTTTACTTTTTGAACAAAGAAAATCCTCAAATAAGCTACTCTCTACCATACACGTGAAAGCAGCTTACTTGAGGACTTATTATGAAAAGAATATGCAGATTTAGACATCTGTACACACACCTTCCCGTAACATGCCAAAAGTTGCTTTCCCGCATAGTCCAGCATTTACGGTGCCGGGTAGAGACACTAGAGCCAATTCTCTAGCATATATGAGGGATTTAATTGTTTTCCTTATCACATTTTAACAAGTGAAAACACTATCGTCAATGCAAAAATGCGAACATTTTATTTTCACCATTAAATATCGTTCGGTTTTAAGTCATATTTAGTCAGAATCTTGACATAACATCGCTTTAAATTGTATTTTTTGACGTAAATACGTTGGTTCGCCATTTACTAGATGAAAAATAGGCTCTTCCTTCCGTCCTATCGCCATGTATCCATCTTGACGCATTCTCTCCAAACATTGTTCGATTGTTTCATTTTCTTCTACTTCATACCAAATGTGCTTTTTGCCCAAACTGTTCTTCCTTCCAATCCATGTCATGATTATTCTTCCTTACTTGTAATTCATTATACCCGATAAGGCACTTCAAGAATGCACGAAATTGTAACAATTCATAATGATAGCAGCGTTTTATATCCATATTTCAAGCTTCTCAATCGCATAACTGGTACCTTTACGCAGATATGACATGGACAAAACAAAAAAAGCCAAGGAATATATCCTTGGCTTTTAAACTTGCCTAGCGACGTCCTACTCTCACAGGGGGAAGCCCCCAACTACCATCGGCGCTAAAGAGCTTAACTTCCGTGTTCGGTATGGGAACGGGTGTGACCTCTTTGCCATCATCACTAGACTCTATTCGACCTCCAATACACGGCGTATTACTGCGTCAGCTTCTCTCGTTCAATCAGTCACGTACAAAGGTACGCTCCTTTAATCACTCGTTTGCTTCCTTGTTCTACTTGTGTCTTGAAGCTCTCACGGCTTTCAATATACATGGTATCTTGAAACCCTTCTATGAAAGTTTGTTCTTTCAAAACTGGATAAACGGTTCATTGAATGTTTCAAACTTTTTGGTTAAGTCCTCGATCGATTAGTATTCGTCAGCTCCATGTGTCACCACACTTCCACCTCGAACCTATCTACCTCATCGTCTTTGAGGGATCTTACTTACTTGCGTAATGGGAAATCTCATCTT
>NZ_PYWM01000028.1 GCF_003049665.1 Lysinibacillus mangiferihumi
GTTCGCTCGACTTGCATGTATTAGGCACGCCGCCAGCGTTCGTCCTGAGCCAGGATCAAACTCTCCATAAAAGAAATTTGATTAGCTCAAATTGTTTTGCTGGCATCAATTTTGATGTCCAAAATTTCGTTTCGTTCACTAACAAAGTTAGCTACTAAAAACTATATTGATTACGTTTTGCTTGTTCAGTTTTCAAGGTTCATTTTGTTGCCGTTTGTTTTTAGCAACTTTTAAATCATAACATCGTTTGTTTTCGTTGTCAACATCTTTTTTAAAATGTTTTTTGGAGCGGGTGATGAGAATCGAACTCACGACATCAGCTTGGAAGGCTGAGGTTTTACCATTAAACTACACCCGCAATTATTAAAATGTATTATGGCGCGCCCGGCAGGAGTCGAACCCACAACCTTCTGATCCGTAGTCAGACGCTCTATCCAATTGAGCTACGGGCGCATGTGTTAAATAACTGAACTGACTTGGTGCGGCCGAGAGGACTTGAACCTCCACGGGGTTGCCCCCACTAGGCCCTCAACCTAGCGCGTCTGCCGTTCCGCCACGACCGCATTCAAAAAATAGGAACCTTCTTATTATACAATGATAATTCGAATTTTCAACCTTTTTCTAAAAAAAGATGAGCCATGAAGGACTCGAACCTTCGACCCTCTGATTAAAAGTCAGATGCTCTACCAACTGAGCTAATGGCTCATATTAAGAAATGAATGGCTGGGGTACTAGGATTCGAACCTAGGCATGACGGAATCAAAATCCGTTGCCTTACCGCTTGGCTATACCCCAATAAGTGGCGGTCCCGACCGGGATCGAACCGGCGATCTCCTGCGTGACAGGCAGGCATGTTAACCGCTACACCACGGGACCAATGTTACAATTATCTATTTATGAAAATGACCCCTACGGGATTCGAACCCGTGTTACCGCCGTGAAAGGGCGGTGTCTTAACCGCTTGACCAAGGGGCCATGGCTCCGAAGGCAGGACTCGAACCTGCGACAACCTGATTAACAGTCAGGTGCTACTACCAACTGAGCTACTTCGGAATAATCATATTGTGTTGTCGGCTTTATCTTGTCGACTTTTACTATTATAGGGATTAGCTGAATAAACGTCAACCCTTTTTTAAAAGTTTTTTTACTCAACTATCATTAATTGCCCTGAACACTTGCCACAACAGTATCTGTTTACATTGAATCTAATTTTTCTAACATACCTTTGGTGACATTGTATACATTCATATGTATAGTAAGGGCGCTGTTTTTTGCTACGAGAATTAGGTATTTGCAACGCTGAACAAAATCGAGGGGCATTCACTTTTTTTAACAACGCTCGAAAATCTTTATCTCGATGTTGATAGCCCTTTCCTTCAAGGTGCAAGTGGTAATGACATAATTCATGAAGAATGATCCCCTCTACCTCTCTAACACCATACATTTCAAACGCCTTTGGATTGATTTCAATATTGTGGGATTGCAAAAGATAACGCCCACCTGTTGTACGCAGCCTTGGATTAAAGTATGCACGATGCATAAAGGGTTTATGAAAACTTTCTAATGAAATTCGACTTACAAGCTGTTGCAGTTCCTCATTGTTCAATTTCATCACCTCTAACAATAAGAATACCACACTGCGCAGTATAGACAGTGTGGCAAGAAATTATTACATTTCAATTGTTTGTTTTTCTGGAGGTAGCATCGTTAATGAAATACGGCCTTTGTTTACCTCTATTTGTTCCACCCATACTGTGACAATATCACCTAATGCCACAACCTCTAATGGATGCTTAATACGCTTTTTTTGCAACTTGGAAATATGCACAAGCCCATCCTGTTTTACACCAATATCAACGAATGCACCAAAATCGACGACATTCCGTACAGTACCTTGTAATTCCATTCCTACTTGTAAATCTTCCATTTTTAAAACATCCGTTTTAAGTAATGGCTGTGGGAAAGCATCACGCGGGTCACGACTTGGTTTCATTAAAGTATCTACAATATCCTGAACAGTAACAACGCCAATCCCTAGACTTTCACTTAATGCTTGAACATTAAGAGCTGCAATTGCTTCCTCTGCCTTTTGTGTTCCTAGTTCTTTTTTATTTATGTGAGCCGCTTCTAAAATTTGCTCTGCAATATTGTAGCTTTCTGGGTGAATACCTGTCGCATCGAATGGATTTTTCGCTTCAGGTACACGTAAAAACCCTATTGCTTGCTCATACGTTTTTGCACCGAGGCGAGGAATTTTCTTCAGTTGCGCACGAGTTGTGAATTGCCCATTTTCTTCTCGTACTTTTACAATGTTTTCGGCAACGGTTTTCGATAGCCCTGAAACATATTGCAATAAAGAGGCTGATGCTGTATTGACATCGACACCGACTTGATTGACCGCTGTTTCTACTATAAATGTTAATGACTCTGATAATTTCTTTTGAGAAACATCATGCTGATATTGTCCAACACCTACTGCCTTTGGCTCAATTTTCACTAATTCCGACAATGGGTCCTGCAAACGTCGTGCAATTGACACCGCGCTCCGTTGCTCTACTTGCAAATCAGGAAACTCAGCACGCGCAACCTCCGACGCTGAATATACGGATGCACCGGCTTCGTTGACAATAACATAGGCCACATCTGTGTTTACTTCACTTAAAACATCGGCAATAAATTGCTCAGTTTCGCGTGAGGCTGTCCCATTACCAATCGCAATGATTGTAATAGGATATTTCGCTAAAATCTCTTTCACAACTGCTTTTGATTTTACTACATCCGGCTTTGGTGGATGTGGGTAAATCGCCGTAACTTCTAGCATTTTACCCGTCTCATCAACAACAGCTAGTTTACAACCCGTACGATAGGCAGGATCCACCCCAAGTACATACTTACCTTTTAACGGTGGCTGTAGTAAAAGATTACGGAGATTTTCCGAGAAAATATGAATCGCTTGCGCCTCTGCTTTTTCCGTTAATTCATTACGTAACTCTCTCTCTATAGATGGCTGAATTAATCGTTTGTAGGAATCTTCTATTGCAAGTTTCACCTCTGCAATGGCAGGTGAGAAACCTGTTGCTGGTATCCATTCTTTCCACATGATCATCAGTACTCGATCTATCGGTACTTGGATAGCAACCTTTAAGACATCCTCCTTCTCCCCACGATTTACAGCTAAAATACGATGAGGAACAATGCGGTTGACAGGCTCTTCATATTCGTAATACATTTCAAAAACCTTTTTTTCATCTAGTTCCGCATTTTTTAAAGTGGTAGTCAGCATGCCCTCTTTCCAAGAAAAAGTACGGATTTTTTGCCGTATGCTTGCATCATCAGCAAAGCGCTCTGCTAAAATGTCACGTGCTCCAGCAATTGCATCTTCCACTGTTGCAACATTCTCCACATCAACAAAATCTTGAGCTAATTGGACTAACGCTTCACTACGATACTCTAGTAGTAGATCAGCTAGAGGCTCCAACCCTTTTTCCTTTGCGATTGTCGCTTTCGTACGTCGTTTTTGCTTATATGGGCGATATAAATCTTCAACACGTTGTAATACCGTCGCCACTTGGATGGCATGTTCCAGCTCTGGCGTAAGCTTATCTTGTTCTTGAATTAAACGAAGAACCTCTTCTTTACGTTGTTCAAGTTGCTGTATGTAATGATAACGATCTTCTACAGCTTTTATTTGTACCTCGTCCAAAGAGCCAGTAGCTTCTTTTCGATAGCGCGCAATAAACGGAACGGTGTTGCCTTCATCCAGTAATTTTATCACTGCCTCTGCTTGGTTTGGTTTTATTGCTACATCCTTTGCAATAAGCTGGTACATTTGTTTTTGTTCCACATTATCACTACCTTTTTTCTTTTCATTTTACCACTACACTTCAATAAAAGACCAAAGATAGTCTATCCACCAAGAAGGACAGCCAAAAATAAAAGGCGCTTATTGCTATTGGATTATGTAACCCTCTAGTAATAAACGCCCTAATGATAGGTATTACAGTGGCACACTTCCACTTGCAAGAATAACCTCCTGTAATTTCTTAATTGCTTTTCTTTGAATTCTCGATACATGCATTTGAGAAATACCTAATAGTTCTCCCGCTTCTTTTTGGCTCAGTTGCTCTAAATAAGTAAGCTGAATAATTTGTTTTTCTCGTTCATTCAAAACTTCCATTGCCTCTGCAACAATCATTCTTCTGTTGGTCATTTCATAACCTATATCTTCTTTACCCATAATATCAGATAACGTGACAGTACTTCCGTCATTATCTGATTCGATTGAATGATCCATTGACAGTGCTTGGTAACTTCGGCTCATCTCCATTGCCTCTAAAACTTCTTCCTCCGGTACCTCTAAACGCTCTGCAATTTCTTTAATGGAAGGTGAACGTTGGAACTCTATCGTTAACGATTCTACAGTCGTTTTAATACGTGGTCCAATTTCTTTAATTCGTCTCGGTACATGAACATCCCACGTTTTATCGCGTAAGAATCGTTTAATCTCTCCAATAATAGTAGGTACTGCAAAGGCCTCAAAACTGCGACCAAATGTGGCATCAAAACGTCTTATTGCACCTAGTAACCCGAGCATCCCAACTTGCACAATATCATCGTAATAAGATTTACCATATGAATATTTTCGCGCAATGGACTCTACTAAATTACGATAATGAATAACCAAATTGGTTTGAGCTTCTTCATCTTCTGTTGCTTGGTACAATTCTATCCACTTTAATACATCTTCCTTAGTAGAAGATTTATGTAGTGATTCTTTCGACATTTTTTTCCACCTGCTCCCTAGCGACGTACTTTGTCATGAAGACAGTTACGCCACCATCGTTATTAATCATCACCTCATCCATTAAAGTTTCCATTAAATATAGCCCTAAACCGCCCTCTCTTAGCCCCGCAATACTGTCTCCCGGATGATAAGGCCCAATTTTCGTTTTAATCTCTTCAAAGTTAAAACTATTCCCATAGTCTGCAATCATCATTTCCAACTTGTTTTCATAGAGCGCACAACCTATGACAATTTCGCCTTCTTCAACATCTTTATACGCATGGTGCACAACATTTGTCACCGCTTCACTAACGGCGATTTTCAAATCTTCAATATCATCGTAGCTAAATCCTATGCGGTTAGCTAATCCAGAAACCGTTAAACGAATAACACTGACAAACTGCGGCTTTGCAGGAACCCTTATTTCAATATAATCAAATTCCTTCATTACTTAATTCCACCTTCTTATCAGTTTCAATATCCATCAGTTCACTTAAGCCAGTAATTTCAAATAATCTTTGTAACCGTTTAGATAGGCCTACAATTTTAACTTTACCTTCTTCACGTAAAGCTCTTTTATAAAAAGCTACTAAAATACCAAGACCTGTACTATCCATATAATTCACTTTCGATAAATCTAATTTAATCTCCATACCTTCTTTAATCTTAACCGCCTCTAGTTCCTCACGCATACCAGAAGCTGTAAATGTATCAATTTCACCTTCAACATAACCATATAATTTTGTGCCATCTTTTTTAAAATTTACTACCATGTCCATACAGCCCACCTCCACCATATTTATTAGACTTTTCTTCTTTACCCACATCTATTGGATATTAAACATGATTAACTATTTTTTCTTAGCATAAATTTTATTTTTTGGAGTTACAAAAAATCAACGACAATTTTCTACAAACTTAAAAGGCAATAATGCTTGTATCTTTTCTATTATTAATTTATTGAATGAAAAAAATTAAAAAAACATCAGGATAAATAAAATCCCTGATGCTCTATACACATATGTATATCAAAATTTAACAAGCCCCAAACTAATCATCAATGCTCCATCCACTTTTTCCATTACTGCATGATCTAGCTGCGTAATACGATCAGTCAATCTAGACTTATCAATTGTACGCACTTGCTCAAGCAAAATGACCGAATCACGTTCAAAACCGTACTTTTCAGCATTTATTTCAACATGTGTCGGTAATTTTGCTTTTTGAATCTGTGCAGTAATTGCCGCGATGATGACAGTCGGACTAAATCGATTTCCAATATCATTTTGAATTATTAATACCGGCCTAGTGCCACCTTGTTCGGATCCAACTACCGGCGATAAATCTGCAAAAAAAACGTCACCACGTTTTACATTCAAAGTGTCATCCCCCGCTAACGAGACGCTCCACTGTATGTTGTGCTTCATACTCCGCGTGCAAGCATTCACTTGCAATCATCAGGTTAATATGAGACATCTCAACATATCCTTTCATCATAGCTTCCCGTATTTGATTTGGTTGCTCCTGCATTAAATTTTTGCGCGACAAAATACGCACAAAAGATTCACCTTCAATTACTTCCTTTGTTTGTAGAATCAGTCTATCTTGAATAGCAATTGTAGCTTCTCTTAACTTTTTCTCGTACACAGCAAGCACCTCCAACGGAACCATACACTTTTTCATTACTACCCATTCTACCATTGAAAGATATTGTTGAAAAGACATGAAATGACAAAATATCTGACAATTTGAAGGACAAGTTGTAAAATTTTGTAGGTTGTTGAAAGTATGCACTGGTACCATACGTCATATTGACTTGGTGCCTTGTTACTTAATTTCACTATACATAATCCACTAATCCGAACAGAATTGGCTTTCCCATTCACAGATTAATTTCGACAAATATTCGCAAACACAATTTGTCTAAATGTATTAAAAAATTATTTTCATTAAAAAAATACTTGTAATAAAATCCATTACGCGTTCCACCTAAATTTTATCAAGCTTACATAAAAGACTCCTCTAAAATTTATCATACTCCTTATTTAACTTGACCAAAATTGAATAATTACTATTCCCCCTTATTTTATGAAGCGAAGGGCTACTTGGTTAAACAAATTTAAATGTAAATACGAGGAACTCTTGCTGTAATAATGCATGGTACTTCATAATTAATCGTTTCTAGCTTTGTTGCCCATTCATCTATTGAAATCTCATCTTGCCCTTGACGACCAATGAGCGTTACTTCCTTACCTATAGCATATGCTTTTGGTAGCGCAACCATACATTGGTCCATGCAAATTCGTCCAACAATAGGCATTCTTTGTCCATCTATTAGTACCTCTTGTCCTGCTAATTTACGAATTACCCCATCTGCATAACCTACTGGAATTGTTCCAATCCACATATCTGTTTGTGCAATGAATGTTGCTCCATAACCTACTGAATCTCCTGCTTTTAACTGTTTGACATGGACAAGCTCACTCTCAAGTGAAAAGGCAGGCTTCAATGGAAATGGTAAAATTCCCTCTACATAAGATGATGGTGCTAAACCATACATTGAAATACCATAACGTACAGCATCATATTGTAAACGATTATCTTTTACCAAAGCCGTTGCTGTATTGGATGCATGTACTAGTCTAGGTTTGTCAGGCAATATAGCAATGAGCTTTTCAAATAACGCTACTTGGCTATCGAAATAGGCTGTGTCTTCCTCATCAGCTGTTGCAAAATGAGTAAAAATGCCATCCAATTCTACATTATCTGTTGAATGGATGGTATGGTATAGCGCTAACAATTCGCTTTCGGTGCGTATACCAATTCTGCCCATTCCACTATCTACCTTAATATGTAGTTGTAAAGGGTTTTCTTCCCCTGCTACTATTGTTGCAACTTGCTGTACCCATTGACTTGAAAATACTGTAAGAGTAATGCGTTGTTGTGCTGCATAGGATGCAAACGATACTGGCGAGGCCCCTAATATTAGTATGTCTGGTTCTTCGAAATGTGCTCGAATATGTAATGCTTCATCTGGTGTAGCCACTGCAAGCATTGTTACACCCGCTTCCAAAGCTGCTTTAGCAACTGCAATATCCCCGTGTCCATAGGCATTAGCTTTTACGACTGCGATAATTTGTACATTTGGTTGGAGTAGATCTTTTAAATTTTTTATATTTTGTTGGATTGCTTGTAAATCTACAATTGCTTTGGTTGGTCTGAAATGCTGCTGTGTCTCCATTAGAATACCCTCTTTTTTAGTTATTAAACCGTTATGTATAGGAAAAATTCCATATAACATTCTAGCATACTACTTGTCCGCCATTTGGATAATACATTGCTGATCTACTTGTGCATGTCATTATATAAATTCGACAGCATGTTAATTTTTCCCTTTTTATTCCTATCAAAACTAGTTTGCCTTTTGTAAAATACGCAACACGCTTCTATAGATAATTAATCTCCACTGTTTCACATTACTATACATAAACTGCTAGAAATAAAATGTTCTTTTATTGCCTAATAAGCTACAACTCTCTTTTCAGAAAGCTGTAGCTAGAAAATTTACTTCATACTACTTATCGTCATGGAAGTCGCAACTTCCACCATTTCTTCACGTGTTAATTTACTAGAAGCTACAAAGAATGCGACGCCGTCTTTTTCCCAGCTAATGGACGTATCTGTAATCGCGCCAATTGTAAATCCTAAGTCAACAGGATCACCTGGCGAAGTAACTGGTAACATAGAGGACTCTTTCATAACTGGTTGCTGCATAACTGTAAACGCTTTATCCCCTTCAAACGTTAAAATAACTCGTTCCATACCACTATCACTAATGGCTTTTTCATTTGTCATTTTCGTGTTTTCAAAATTCACAACTGGATAATGCGTTTGGAATTCTTGATATTCAACCTCTGCACCGACTGCTTCTTTTTCACCGTTTGCATCCGCTTGACCTTTAGCATCCGTTTCACCATCTGCTTCCGCTTGACCTTTTGCATCCGTTTCACCTTTTGCATCTTTATCATCTTTTGCATCTTTGTTTGCAGGTGCAGCTTGTTCGCCTTTTGAATCTTCTGTTTCAGTAAATTGTTCCACAGCATACTCTTTCGCAGCATGTTGTACACCTAGCTTAATATTATTAAATGTAATACGAATTTGCTCTTCTTTGACATCATTCATAATCACTACAGATGTAGGAAGCATCGTTTTCTTATCTACCGTTATAACTTGGTGAGGCATACTATTTTTATAGCTATTTCTAGTAGCCGCTTCAAATATATATGCTTTGTCCTCTTCTTTCATGACTAAATTTTTATCTTCAGCTAAATCTTCTGCTAATGCTCCGATTAAATACGCCTGACTATTTTTCTTTGGCCAATCGCTTTGGAATTTGTACATTTTGTTTAATGTTGGTGTAACCACAAAAACTCCATCAGCATTACGCACAATCATTTGCGATACATCTTTCCCACTTTCCACTACTTCCACTCGATAGAAATCAGGTTTTGTATGCCACACGGTAACATCATATGTTCTAGGTTCTCCACCTGATTTAATCTCCATCTTAGCGTCTAACTCATAACCATTCGTCTCTGACCACTTACCATTAACTTTCTTCAACACTTTTTCCTGTGAGGCTGTACCACACGCCGACAGAAGTAATATCGCACAAATTAAGACGAGCCAAGTAACTAAACGGTTGCCCACGCTTTCACCCTTTCTTCTTTCAAATCCACTACGACAATATATGAACCATATTTGTCAGTTATGTCATTTGATGAAAAGGCAATATATTTTATTCCATAAGTAATATTACTTGCGCGGCTGCATATTGCTTAGAATGTGTGATACTGACAAAGCCCTTTACAAGCTCTCCTTTAAAATATAAAACAGGGTTACCTGCTTCCCCTCTTAATATTTCAACATCTTGTAGCGCACAATCTTTCCCTATTCCGGTACCTAGCGCTTTTGAAAAGGCCTCTTTTGCCGCAAATCGCCCTGCTAAAAATTCTATTTTGCGAGATTCAGAATGCGCTGCAAATAGTGCACGTTCGTTAACTGATAAAATGCGGTCTATAAATTTATCTGTGCGTGTCATTGCTTTCACAATACGCTCAGTTTCTACAATATCGAGACCAATTCCTTTAATCATATGAACTTCTCCTTTTCTTATTTCCAAAAAGCCATGTATAATAATTGTAAATTGAGGTGGAGCTATGTTTAGTAGAACAGAAAATTTTAAGCAATATACAAGTTATTACCCTGTTGTTTCAACACTAATAGCAGTGAATCTTATTCTTTATGTATTAACACTTCTTCCAGTCATAGGAGAACTGCTGTGGAACTATGGGATTCAAGTCAATTTCCTTATACAAAGCGGTGAATGGTGGCGGATTTTCTCTGCGATGTTCTTACATGCGAACTTTATGCATGTGCTCTTTAATATGTTCTCCCTGTTTTTATTTGGGCCAGAACTTGAGAAAATTGCAGGTAAAGCACGTTTCATTACAATTTATTTATTATCGGGTATCGTAGGGAACATGGCAACCTTTATGCTTAACGACAGTAGCTATGCAAGCCTTGGCGCAAGCGGCGCAATTTTTGGTATTTTCGGTGCGTTTGGTGCACTTGTCTACTATACGCGTCGTACGATGCCAATGCTTCGTAAGCTTATTTTGCCGATTATCGTCATCAGTGTCATCATGACTTTCTTACAGTCTAATGTAAATGTTTATGCCCATTTAGGTGGCTTAGTGACTGGATTCCTACTCGGACTTATTTACCTACATCCTACAAGAATTCTAAGTTGGCGCAAACAAAGAATGGCAGGAAAATAGCTTGTAAAAAGAGGAGCTACCCCATCAGTGAGGTGTTAATCACTGCGGGCTGTTCCTCTTTTTTATAACTTAACATCCCTAGCATTCCATTTTTTCTAAGGTCATTGACATGCTATCGTTGAAATTATAGTACAACAGTAGCCTCTTTTGCCATTTTTATTTTTTTCCATTCTACTGCGGTTAGCCCATATACAACCTGATCTACATAATGATCGTATAGCCATTCAGCATCTCTTAAACGCCCTTCTTCATTGAATCCTAGCACTTTAGGAATTGTACGACTACGTATATTCCCCACTGCAACGCGGACTTCAATGCGATTTAACTTTAAATATTCGAAAGCAAAATCAATAAATGTCCTCATCGAATTTGTCACAAGCCCCTTGCCAACAAACTCATTTCCTAACCAATAACCAATACTTGTCCACTTATGTTGCCAATTCACTTGATGATAACCAATGACCCCGGCTAGCTTACCATCATAATAAATTCCAGCCTGTATCCCGTTATGGTCAGCATATTGTTGCATTGCATTTCGAACAAATTGTTCTGTATCTTTGACCGTCTTGACATTGTCTACAAAGGGTAACCACTCACGTAAAGTCTCTCTTGAACGGTCTGTTAGCGCAAATAATTCCTCTACATCATTTAAATCTAACATTTTTAAATAGGTGTGCTCATTTATGCTGTATCGAAACATCAAATTCACCCCTTTTTGTTAATTTATTCTATTATAAACGCTTTTTTTCTAGATTTGTATATAAAAAAAGCTAATCTTTACATTTTTATGCAAAGATTAGCCAATCATTTTCTATTTAATGTTCATACCAAGTTAATATAGTTTCAGCATCTTGTTGTTCTAGGCTAGGTACATTACCTGTCATACCAGTCATTCCTGACATTACCGTTGCTTTTATAGACATGACTTGTTTACGCTTTTGGAAATATGTTTGACTACTTTCCATAGATTGTATACGTTTTTTCTCCATAAACATTGTAACGCGACTAAAGACCCGATATTGCATTGTCAATTGCTTTCCTTCAATCATGTAGCCTGCTGTTCTATGTTGCCAAATACCAAGGAATATGATTAATGGAATTAGTAAGAATGCTAATAACCCGTAAGGATATAAGAAATAACTACTTGCCCCTATTATCGGTACGAGCCAAAAGAAATCAATGCGGTAAAAAAATGGACGTGCACGTTTCGGAGCCTTTATAAATTCAGGATGCCAATTCATTTCAGGGAAAAGTTGTTCTAGCGTCTGTAAACAATCTTGCTTTTTAATCAGTGGGAACAATGCAATTTTCTTATCTCCACCCTTTTCACCATTTCCTCCTGCACTTTCTACTACAACGGTAGCAAAGCCAAATATTTGCCGCAAAGGGTTTTCAACAATACGGATTGCCTGTATACGATTTAATGGTAATGTAATTCTTTTCTTCTCCAGTAACCCTTTAGTAATCATTAGCTTTTCATCTTCAATACGAACCGTATAATCGTGATAATTCACTAGTGTTATAACAACCGATAGTAGCCACGCAATAATCAGCACGAACATGACCATTAATGCAACTAAGAATGCACCAACCTTCACAAAATCCGCCACTTCATGAAAGACCTCTTCATACGGGATAATATCCGAAAACTGTGAGATGACCGCTGCTACCCCTGATAAGACTACGCCTATCCCACCAGAAGTCGTTGCTAATACAAGTAAATCCCGCATCGACATACGATAAATAATAGGCACCATCACTTCCTCTATTTGTCCATGTGCTGGTTCCACGTCAAGTGGTTGAGCGATTTGTGTTTTTGCTCGACGCATTTCTTCTTCAATAACATCAGCCGCTATTTTTTGAATAGCTGTTAATTCTACCTCTGGCTTGCCACCTTTATTGCCTGCTGTCTCAACTTGCACCTTGACTAAGCCAAATATGCGATGAAAAATACCTTCATGGTAATTTAAACTTTGAATGCGCTCAAATGGAATATAACGCTTCTTTTTGACGAATAACCCGTACTTTACTCTGAGTTCGCCATCCTCAAACCAGTAAACAAAGGTACGCCACTTTACAATACCACCGACAAGCGCTAGTACTGCCCCTACCCCCCACACGCCAAACAGTAATACGGTTTCAAAAAAATGTTCACTGCGGAAGTTCAAGGAAAAGTTAAAGCCATTACTAATAATGATAATGGCTACAGGTAAGATCATACTCTTTAGTGCTTTGACACTAGAGATAATCGCCGATACGGGGTGTAAACGATACACTTCGTTAGACATCATCTTCCGCCACCCTTGCTAATTCCGAAATACGCGCACGAAGTCCATCTGCTTCATCCATGACCAGTGCAGGAATTGTATGTACCGTGGCGGCTGTAGAAATTGAAATATTACCTAGGCTGTATCTTTTTAAAATGGGGCCTTGTGTCGTGTCAACATGTTGCACACGTACCATTGGTATTAATGTGCGTTTGACAACAAACAAGCCATGTTGGACTTCAATTTCATGTTCGCGCACTTCGTATCTCCAGCGTTCCCAACGAATTTTCGGGAATAAATACGCAGAAAAAAATGCACTTAATAGAACAACAGCAATCGCGATAAAATAAATAAATGAAGGCCATTCATAATAATAAGTGCCATAACAAACCAATGCTGCAATGACTAACAACAGCAATGTTTGTAACACACCATATAATCGCCATACTGTTAACCCTTTTCGGGAAATTTGATGAATTGGTTCAGCTCTCAAAATTGTTCCTCCTCTTTTCATTACCTATGTATACGTACGCAAATACCAATTTGTTTCAAATAAATCCATAGCCTTTTCATCATAATTAACCGCCATCTAAACATCTAGTATATCGCCTTTTTAGTATACGACGCTATAGTTTAATGCTTATAATAAGCCGCTTTCGTCGCGACGTTCCGTTTAGAAATCTCGCATACTTACTTTTCCTTCCAAAAATTTCGAATAAATTAATTTAACTATAAATATAAAAAACCTTACAGTCAATTTGACTGTAAGGTTTGAAAGTTAATTAGTCTTCATGGCGACGTGGTGCACGTGAACGACCTTGTCCACCTTCACGACGAGCTCCGCCCTCACGGCGACCACCTTCACGACGGCCTCCACTGTTGCGACGATCGCCACCACTACCTTCACGACGGTTACCGCCAAAGCTACGACCACCACCGCTTCTGTTACGGCCATTACGATCGCCACCGCGGCCACCACCGCCACCAGAACGCTCACGACGCATTGGTAATGGACGTTCTTCTGTAATTGTAACAGGCGTATCATCCGGCTCTTTTGTTAATGAGCGTAATGCAGCTGCTACTACATCGATTGCATCATGGTTTTCAAGTACTTCTGTCGCCAGTGTACGATAATCACCTAAGTTATTATTGGCAATAAGACCTTCAAGTGTCTCAATAGCTAAACGTTGTTGACCTACTAAAGCTTCGTCATTTGTTGGCGGACGAAGTGGTGTCATACGTTTTTTCGTTGTTTCTTCAACAATACGTAAATAGCCCATCTCACGAGGTGTTACAAATGTTACTGCAAGACCTGATTTTCCGGCACGGCCAGTACGACCAATACGGTGAACGTAAGACTCAGGATCTTGAGGAATATCAAAGTTATACACGTGTGTAACGCCTGAAATATCTAGACCACGAGCTGCTACATCTGTTGCAACAAGGATATCAATTTTATTTTCTTTAAATTGACGTAAAACTGAAATACGTTTTGCTTGGCTTAAATCACCATGAATTCCTTCAGCAAGATATCCTCGGATTGATAAAGCTTGTGCTAGCTCATCAACACGGCGTTTTGTACGTCCAAAGATAATCGCTAATTCTGGTTGGTGAACGTTTAATAAACGAGATAAAACATCGAATTTTTCACGCTCAGCAGCTTTCACAAAGTATTGATCAATGTTATCCACTGTTAATTCTTTTGCTTTAATTTTTACAATTTCAGGGTCACGCATAAATGTCTCAGCGATTTTACGGATTGCTGGTGGCATTGTTGCTGAGAATAATAATGTTTGGCGCTCAGCAGGTACGTTTTCTAAAATTGAATTTATATCATCGATGAAGCCCATGTTTAACATTTCATCTGCTTCGTCCAGTACAAGTGTTTGAACATCTTCTAGTTTTAAAGTACGACGATTAATATGGTCTAAAATACGACCTGGTGTACCAACAATAATTTGTGGTTTATTTTTCAGTGCACGAATTTGACGTCCGATTTCTTGACCACCGTAAACTGATAATAATTTCACACGCTTGTCGTAACCGACTTTATATAGTTCTTCTGAAACTTGAATCGCTAATTCACGAGTTGGAGCAATTACTAATGCTTGGATATTAGGGTTTTTAGGATCGATTTTCTCGATAAGTGGAATACCAAAAGCGGCAGTTTTACCTGTACCAGTTTGCGCTTGACCTAATACATCGCGACCTTCAATGGCAAAACGAATAGTACCCTCTTGGATTGGTGTTGCTTCTTCGAATCCCATACGTTTTACTGAACGTAGTGTAGATTCACTAATATTTAATTCTGAAAAATTTGTCAAACTTCTCAATCTCCTTTTTTTCCTTTTAAGTTGACAAATGGTTACATTTTCAGATGAAGTTGTCGGCAAATTCGAGCCTGTGTTGTGGAACGTTTCCGTTACTTAAAAATTCTCTCTACAAATGTTTCAAGTAGAGCTCTCTTATATGAAAAGGAAAGCCCGGTCTTTACCGAGCGGTTCGATTCTGCGTAATTATTCACTTAGAATAAAACCGTTATGTTCAAAAAAAAGTACTCTTCAACCAAATTATGAAGAGTCTTCGCACAAAATGTATCCATTGCTTACACTAGTCTATCACGGGAATCAAACGTATGCAACGATAACGCATGAGTCGTAATAATCTGACTACTTTTCTAACCCTTTAAAAACGCTAAAACCTTCGTAAACCAATCAAAACAATCTTCACAATGACAAATATGGTGTTTGCCATTATTAGAAAAATACAACTTTTTATTTGTTGAGGCAAGCTGATCAAACAAAAATTGAGCGGTATGATAGGGCACAATTCCGTCTAATTTCCCTTGCACAATATACACTGGAATTTTAATGTCTTGATAGTACGGCGCTACCTTTTGTACAAGTTTCATGAATTCAATCGTAGCTGCTAAGGGGACGTTGTTGAACTTATGACGATATCTTAAAAACAGCTCATTATTGGAAAGGTTGCGATGATACGCTTCGGTTGCTAACATTTTAAAATCTTTTACAAGTTGCTTAGGGCTAATGTATTTAGCAGCAGCACTAAGCAGTACAAGCTTCTTCACCTTATAACGTTTCGCTAAATATAACGCAATAATGCCACCCATAGAAAAACCAACGACAATCACTTCATCCACTTTTTTCGATAACGCTCGAAAAGCTAACTCCGCATCCATTAACCAATGCTGTGCGGTAAAGCCTTTCATCTTTAGTTCTTCTCCATGCCCTGATAAGGTAGGTGTCTCGATTAGCCAATCTGTATTGGCTTGTAAATAAACGGTAAACGGCTCTACCTCATAAGCACCACCCGAAAATCCATGAATACATAATACACCTATCGTCATTACCCTCACCTCAAAAAGTGGCTGTTTTACTAGCAATAGCACACAAATGCTTTCCAAATTGCTTTTTAATAAAGGGTAAAAATCAGCGCATCTGTAAACCAGAGCGGATTTTTACCCCAAGTAACAATTCATTATGTCAACAACCGCAAATCATGAAGTAAATGATTGCAAAATTGTTTCTAGTTTCATCCCACGTGAGCCTTTTAATAATACAATGGATTTCTCTGTTGCCTGTTGAAGCTTTGCAATGATAGGCTCAAAATCATCCTTGTCGTATAGTAAATGGTCAGCGTCGAAACGTTCTTTCAACACCTCATACAAGAAAGCCATACGCGGACCATACAAGCACACATAGTCAATTTCACCTTCATGAATTGCTAATGATAACTCTTCATGGAAGCTTTTTTCATTATCCCCTAGTTCTAGCATATCACCTAAGACAAGCCACTTTTCAGGGCGAATAGTTGTAGTGGCTATAAACTGAATCGCCGCCTTTACCGACGTAGGTGCAGCATTGTAAGCATCATTAATAAATAATGCACCTTGATTTCCTTGTACTTGCTGCATACGCATATCTGTTAACGTTACGTCTTTTAAAGATGTACGAATTTGCTCATCCGTTAAACCTAGTTTTTGCGCGATAAGCATGGCAATTAAAGTGTTTTTCACCTGATGCTTCCCAAGAACAGAAATAAAGAAATCCCCTTCAATAGCACCATGTGTTGTAAAGCTACTTCCACTTGCAGTTGCTTCAATATTATCAGCATATAACAAATCGCCTGGTTCTAAACCAAACGCCTGTGCATTTAAATTTTGTTCTTTTGCAACAAGCTCATTTAATAATGGTTCATCACCATCATAAAAGAGCACACCATCCTCTTGCATACCTTGTATAATTTCAAACTTCGCCTTTGCAATACCGGCACGCGAGCCTAAGTCTTGCATATGTGCCTCACCAATATTGGTAATTACCGTTATATGAGGACGAGCTAACTTTGTTAAAAACTCAATTTCCCCAAATCCACTCATGCCCATTTCAAGTACAGCAACTTCTGTATCCTCTTGGAGCTGTAAAATCGTAATTGGTAAGCCTAGTTGATTATTAAAATTACCAATTGTTTTTTGTACTTTAAAAAACGGTGCTAGCGTGCCTGCTAAAATATCCTTTGTGGATGTTTTACCATTCGATCCTGTAATACCAATAAAGGTCGCCTTATGCTCGTTACGATAAGCACGTGCCATTTGCTGTAACGCCAACTCTGAATCATCCACAAATAGTAACGGAACATTTTTTGGCGGGTTAGGTTCATCTTTTTGCCAAAGCGAAGCACCCGCTCCTTTTTCAAAAGCTTGTTGCACAAACTTATGACCATTTGCCTGTTCACCGCGGAACGGCACAAATAAATCCCCTTGGCAGATTGTTCTTGTATCAATCGATATACCAGATACAATCGTATCTCCGAAAGCTGGCACCTCATCATTTAACCATGCTGCTAATTCCTTTAATGTCTTTTTCACAATAATCCCACTCAGTCTTTTTTATAGTGAAGCTGTTGTTTTTCTTCAAAGCGCTCAAGTGCTAGCGCAATCAGTCGATTAATAAGCTCTGGATAACTTACGTTTGTATGTTGCCAAAGAAGCGGATACATACTAACAGGTGTAAAACCTGGCATTGTATTCACTTCGTTAATATAAATGGCATGATCTGCCGTGACAAAGAAATCAGCACGTACTAAACCACTTCCATCTAAAATCTTAAACGCACTTTTTGCGTGCTCTTTTAAGCTAGTCACAACTTCTGTAGGTAGTTCAGCAGGAATAATCAATGCTGTTGAACCATCCTTATATTTTGAATCATAATCATAGAACGCTGTCATAGGCTTAATTTCACCTGGCACAGATACTTCTGGAAAATCATTGCCCAGTACAGCTAATTCAATTTCACGTGCTACAATACCTTGCTCTACCACAATTTTACGGTCGTATTGCAATGCTACCTCAATTGCTTGAATTAATTCCTCACGGTTCGAAGCTTTACTAATACCAACACTTGAGCCTAAATTTGCCGGCTTTACAAACATTGGCCAAGACAATTTCTGTTCACAACGCGTTAAAATAGCATCTTGCTCTTTCGTCCATTCACTACGAATGAAGTACGTATATGGCACTTGTGGTAAGCCCGCAATTTCAAACAACTGTTTCATAATCACTTTATCCATACCTGCAGATGATGCCAACACACCATTACCGACATACGGAAGATTCAACACTTCCAGTAAACCCTGTACAGTTCCATCTTCCCCGTTTGTTCCATGCAGTAAAGGGAAAATAACATCAAATTGGACCGCTGCCCCGCTTTTATCAATTAAAAACGCTGTAATATTATTTTCTAAAATAATGGCATCATCACCAAATTGCAATTCTTCAATCGAATTTGCGGGTTTTTCTAAACGCTCACCGCGTCGCCATTCCCCATCTGGTGTAATGTAAATCGGATATATCTCATACTCCTCGAAATTCAAAGCTCCAGTGACTGCGCACGCCGTCGACAATGACACCTCATGCTCCGCTGACTTTCCGCCGTATAATAAACCGATTCTTTTTTTCATTTTTGTGCCCTCCACATACTTCTTGAGTATTATTAGTTTATCACGAAACGGCTTGACAAATGACATAAAAATCTCACCGTAATTTGGACGGTGAGATTTGAGTGCCTTATTCATTCAAAAGTTGGTCACCCAAGTAAAATGACTGACTATACTTCCTTGAGTTCCATTCCTATTTAGCTGGTGAAATACCTGCTAAATAGCGTTAAATAATATGAATCAATTCATCGTGCTCGTTTTTCAAAATTGTATTTAAATCATCCCAGACCTCATCTGGAAAGGAATAATCTGACAGGTTACGTATTTCTATACCATATGCCGCTTTCGGCTTCTCAATGCGATACAGTGACAACAATGCACCCTCTTTAGCAAAGGAGCGATACGCACGCAAAAATTCGGGCGTAAGGGAAGGAATACTCGATTTTACTTTACGGCGCCAAAAACCTGTGCTTCGTTCTTTCTCACGTATTAACGTATTAAACACATTAGCGACGAGCAAATCTGAATCACTTAAATGGCGAAAATAAACTTTCGTCATTTTCTCTACATCCGAAGAACAATACACAAACCGATTTTGCAATTTATTAAAAAATGGCGAAGTAATCGGTTCTTTTTTATGACTTATGTAAAGCAGTTCTCCCTGTTCCATCGGTGTCAGCTGATCCAGCCTCTTTTCATCCATAAAATCTACCCAACACAATTCTTTCGACTCCGTAGCTTTTTTTACAAAACGAGGAACTTCCTCATCTGCTATATAATCAAACTGTGTATGCATATTAAATGATCCGTCTTCATAGGAATGCTTTAGTAATAGTAAGTGATGCAGTGGATCTAAAGCAGCCACGAATTGCGAGAATTTAAGCCCGCTAAATATAACAAATTTATCGACATCATTCATATGAACATATATATGATACATAAAATCTTCAGCTGACTTTAATTTCTTAGCCACATCCATCACCCCATTCTTCACTTTATTATAAAACTAAACATCATTTTTTGAAACATTTTATGCTATTTGTCGTCACAACAATATACTCAGGCGTAAAATTGTTTTTTGCGTTATAATGTTAATGTTCGACATGCGTCTGTGCGCAGATTTTAAACTATTTTATTTTAGGTGGCTTTTATGGAAAATAAACGAAATTTCGTGAACCGTTTTGACTGGACGCTCGCTTTTATACTTTTCACTTTTCTTGTCATTAGTTTATTAGCAATTGCATCCGCTCAAACTTCCGGACAATATGGTATTAATTACGTACCTTTGCAACTAAGATGGTATGTAATTGGTGCATTTATTATCGGTGTCATTATGTTTTTCGAGCCTGATCAATATAAAAAAATGGCTTGGTATATGTACGGAGCTGGAATTGCTCTTTTAGTTTTGCTTATTTTCATGCCGGAAGGTAAAGGCCAAATTGGTGAGCCTGTGAATGGTGCTAAAAGCTGGTTCCATACACCACTTGGTAATATCCAGCCCTCCGAATTTATGAAAACTTTTTACATTTTAGCGCTCGCCCGCCTTATTAGTAAGCATCATGAAGTCTACTCTTTAAGATCCATTAAATCTGACTTCATTTTACTAGGTAAAATCGCTTTAACGTTGATTATACCACTTGGTATTATTATGAAACAGCCTGACCTTGGTTCAGCACTTGTTTTCTTTGCGATTACTGCTGCACTCGTTATTGTAGCAGGTATCTCTTGGAAAATTTTATTACCTACTTTTTTAGGTGGCGCTGTCGTCGGGGGAAGCCTCCTGTGGATGGCACTTTACATGCAGGAATTTTTAGAGAAAACATTTGGCTTTAAAGCGTACCAGTTTGCCAGAATTTACTCTTGGCTGGATCCATATTCGTATTCATCGAGTGATGGTTACCATTTGATTACTTCCTTAAATGCTATTGGGTCTGGTGAAATCTTCGGTAAAGGCTTCCGTGGTCGCGAAGTGTACGTAGCCGAAAATCATACGGACTTCATCTTCACCGTTATCGGTGAGGAATGGGGTTTTATCGGTGCAAGTATAGTAATCTGTATTTTCTTTTTGTTAATCTATCATTTAACTAAAACAACATTATTATTGAAAGACCCTTTTTCAACTTATGTTTGTGCAGGTATTATAGCGATGATTACGTTCCATGTATTCGAAAACATTGGTATGACAATACAACTACTACCGATTACAGGTATTCCACTTCCATTCATAAGTTATGGGGGAAGTTCTTTAATGGGCAATGCCTTGGCCATCGGGCTAGTCTTTAGCATGCGTTTCCATTATCGTACTTACATGTTTACAACGTACGATGAAGAGGATTAAGAAATTTAAATAATAAAAAAAGAATGGATAGCCTCTCTACTTTCCAAAGAGAACTATCCATTCTTTTTTGTAAAACGAGTTAAGCTTGAACTTGCGGAGTTTGCGTTGGTGGTGTGAGCACTTTTAAAAGTTCAAGTCGAGACTTTGTTACAGTAGCTGTCACACCCAACTTCGATAAATTCGAAACAATCTTTTTCAAATCTACTTCCTTCGTCATACATTCCACCTCAATCTTTTCTCGATTTTATATAACGTTTTATTTCCAAAAAAGTTTCATTTTTTCTAAGTGTTAGATGTCAGACGAGTTTATCTGTATCTATCATACCATTTAACTCGCCTTTAATATTTTTCAATTTTGTTACAATGTAAATTATGTTTAAATGTCACTTTTTTAGGCAAACAAAATACACTATAGAATAAAATTTGATAAATACATTATTAACCCATCAAATCAATTCTATTCGTTGTTCTTCATTATTTTTTGACCAGCCAGCAGGAACAAGCTTCTACCAAAAGAGGGAATGAAAGAAGAGATAACTATTGTGGATGAACGGTTACGCAAAATAATAACTGAACATAAACTAAATCAATCCTTGTCTTGGTTTCAAATGCTTCCCCTACCGTACCCTTGTAATAGCAAGAACAAGAGAGGTAGAATATACATACTGAAATATTGTAAGAAAGCAGGAAATTAAATGATAAAACCAATTTTACTCTTAATGTCAGTACAGTTTCTCGTCTACCTAGGCTTTGGAATTATTATTCCTGTCCTACCAGAGGTCATCGTACAAAACGATTGGCAAAACATCCATGTAGGCGGTTTACTGACAGTGTATTCTCTTGCAAGTTTTTTTACCGCACCACTTTGGGGAAAGCTTTCTGATAAAGTCGGTCGTAAGCAACTCATTTTAACAGGATTGGTAGGATTCAGTCTCAGTTTCATTATTTTTTCAATGTTCATTGACCATTTAACAATGTTATACGTATCACGTATCGTGGGTGGCTTATTCTCAGGTGCGTTGTATACAGCTGTAACAGGTTTTATTGGTGACATGTCGAGCGAGGAAGATCGTAATAAGTACATGGGTTTCATGGGCATGTCCATTGGTCTAGGTTTTATCTTCGGTCCTGCAATTGGCGGCATGTTAGGTAATTATAGCTTGCAATTGCCATTTATCGCATCAGCAGCTTTAATCGCGCTATTATTTATTTATGCAACTTTCGTCTTAAAAGAACCAGAAAAACGAAAAGATGTAATAAAAAGAGCAATTGTCCCAAAAGGTGTTGGCAAAATGCTTCAATACCGTGTTCGTTATTTATTTATGTTCTCGTTCTTAGTGACTTTTATGCTCGCAGGAGTAGAAGCAACATTCCAGCTTTTTCAAATTGATCGTATACAAATAACACCTTTGCAAATCGGTTATTTATTTATGTTTAGTGGCTTTGTAGATGCAGCCATACAAGGTGGCGTTGTTCGTCGCATTAAAAATGGCACAGAAACATCTTGGCTCATTGGAGCTCAAATCATTACAGCAATCGGTATGCTTTTATTCACTCTAACAGGCAATCTATTGATGGCAGGTTTTGCACTTTGTATCTTTACAGCCGGAAATGCCCTTGCAAGAACATGTGTCGTGTCATTATCCTCCAAAGAATCTGGCGGCCAATATGGGACAGCAGCAGGTCTTTCCTACTCTATGGATAATTTAGGGCGTATTCTCGGGCCTCTATTTTTCACATGGTTATTTACGATGCAATCTAATCTTGGCTACTATATTGCTGCAGCTATCGCAATTATCTCGATTATTTTAATCTTTATTTATAAGGCTTCAAATAAAACTTTAAGGCTTGAATAATTTTCGTACTATATGTCGTAACTAATAGAAACAGATGTATTTGTTAAACTTATATGACATCCATGTTTGAAAGCGTAAACTCGGAGGATACTGCATGAATAAAACAATCAATTTTTCTCTTCCTAGAGAGCTTGAACCATTACGTTCTGAAATTGAAGATTCGCTACTGTCTGCGATTACTATATCGCCATGTAAACGTTCCACTAAAATAACAGAAAGTAAGTTCGCCGGTGAACCTTATTTACCTTATTATCAAACAGTTCCAAAGGACATTACTGGTGAAGCGATGCGTTTATTAGCTCAAATAAATTTTGCAGAAATACCAACAATACAAGATTTTCCTACTCAAGGTATTTTACAATTTTTTATTTCATCTAATATTTTTGCCAATGCGGCACATTATAAGGAAGACATTTTTCAACAGTTCTATAAAGTACGATTTTACCCAACGTTAGAAACAAAAACAGCAATGCCAACACAAGAAAAACCTTCTGTAACCACAGATGATTGGTTTCCTATTAAAGAAGAGTTATCGCTACAATTCCACTTTACACAGGAACCTGTCTCAGCTTTAGATTATCGAGCTGTACACTATTTACCGAGTCTAATATGCACCCTAAACCATGATGTTAATTTGCACGAAATCTACTTACAGCATTTTTTAGGAGCTGGCGCTAAAATAGGCGGATACGCATATTTTTTAGAGGAAGACATTCGGCACGAATCTCATCTGCTACAACGGTATGATGTACTTTTACTACAAATAGATTCCAATGATGAGTTCGGTATTATGTGGGCGGATAGTGGCGTAGGGAAATTCTTTATCAATCGTGATAAGCTTCTTCAACAAGATTTTAGCGATATACTATTTCAATGGGAACATTATGTATAAGCTAACTGATTTACCTCTTGCCTTGAAACTGAATACAAAACTAGCAAGAGGCTGGGACAAAACTAAAAAAATTTAAGGAACAGAGGAAAGGTGTTCATAAATTTTTGCTATATGGGGAGCTTAGCAAACTTAGCTATTCTTGCATTTGCATTAAATAAAAAATTAGAAGTGTTCACTAGTTGTTGATAGCGGAGGTGGTGACTCCAGCGGGAACGCACACAACGTAAGACGCAACAAACCTGCGCGTTAGCGAGGGTTGCGGCTTACGTGTGTGCCCGCGGAAAGCACCGCCATAGCGGACAACAACGGTATAGAAAAAAAGTGTTAGATTGACTGCCATCAATCTAACACTTTTTCTCTTTTGTCCCAGCCTCTTGCCTAATTTCGATTACTGTTTACTAACAATGCCCTTAAAGTCGCAAAACGCAAAGGCATTGTCCCTACTTTTTTGGGGGGAATTTTTTTGATGATAACAAATCACTTACTGTCCTTTCTTTCCACCTGTGAAGTAAGCTATACTAGATATAATGTGAAATATAGTAAAGGGGTGCAGGAATGGGCATTTTTACAAATGTAGAATATCTAGTACCTTTAATTTTATTCGTAAATATCTTATCTGCGATGACAATTATATTTTTAGAGCGTAAAGATGCTAGTTCTACATGGGCATGGATTCTTGTCCTATTTTTCTTGCCATTAGCTGGATTTATTTTATATTTACTACTTGGCAGACAACTGCGCAGGAAACATTTGTTTCGTTGGGAAGGGCGCAAAGATATTGGGATTGATAATCTGATTAGCTATCAAATAGACACCATTCGAGATAATACATTTGAGTTTCGTATTGAAAATGCCGAAAATTATAAAGAAATGATTTATATGCATTTAAAAACGAATAATGCGGTATTAACACAAGACAATCACCTTGCTATTTTTGACGATGGTGCAGACAAATTTGAACAGCTATTAAAAGATATTGAAGCAGCTAAAGATCATATCCATATTCAATATTACATCTTCCGCTTAGATAATTTAGGTACTCGTCTTGTTGACGCAATGATTAAAAAGGCAAAACAAGGAGTCAAAGTAAGGCTCTTATATGATGAAATGGGCTCTCGTAATGTAAAAAGGAGACATTTCAAGGAACTTCTTGAAGCAGGCGGTGAAGTAGAAGTATTTTTCCCTTCCATATTCCCACTGCTTAACCCACGCCTCAACTTTAGAAATCACCGCAAAATAGGAGTAATTGACGGTCGTATTGGGTATATCGGGGGCTTTAATGTAGGAGATGAATACCTCGGACTTCAAAAGAAATTTGGCTATTGGAGAGATACACATTTACGTATTGAAGGAAGCGCTGTCCACCCATTGCAAACACGCTTTTTATTAGATTGGAATCAAGCATGTGCACAGCAAAAGATGGGTTATTCCGACCGTTACTTCCCTGCTATCCCGAAAAAAGGTGATGTCGGTTTACAAATCGTTTCGAGTGGACCGGACTCCGATTGGGAACAAATAAAAATCGGCTATTTAAAGCTGATTAATATGGCCAAGAGATATATTTATATTCAAACGCCTTATTTTATTCCTGATATTAGTTTTTTAGACGCCATAAAAATTGCTACTTTATCAGGCATTGACGTACGTATTATGATTCCTAATAAGCCGGACCATATGTTTGTTTATTGGGCAACATACTCTTACGTGGGCCAATTATTACGCGCAGGAGCAAAGGTTTATATTTATGAAAAAGGATTTATTCATGCTAAAGCTATTATTATTGACGATGAAGCATCTACAGTAGGAACTGCAAATATCGATGTCCGAAGTTTTAGTTTAAACTTCGAAGTAAATGCCTTTATTTACGATTCTAAAATTTCCCATCAATTAGCTGAGCTATTTGAGAAGGACATTTTAGATAGCACAGAATTAACTTGGGAAATGTATCAAAATCGTTCGAGCATGATAAAGTTTAAGGAATCTATTTCTCGCTTATTAACACCGATATTATAACAACCCATTCGTTTATTTTTATGGGGTGAGAACAAAAGAAAAAGAGGCGGGGACATAACTAGAAAAACTTAAGGAATAGAGGAAAGCTGTTCATAAATTTTTGCTATATGGAGACCTTAGCTATTCTTGCTTTTGCAATTAAAAAAATTAGAAGTGTTCACTAGTTGTTGGTAGCGAAGGCGGTGACTCCAGCTCAGAACAGCACATAATGTAAGACGCGGGCATACGCGCGCAAGCAGAGGGTTGCGGCTTACGGTGCTGAGCGGAAAGCACCGTCGTAGCGGACAACAACGGCATAGCAAAAAAGTGTTAGATTGATTAGGTTCAATCTAACACTTTTTGCTATGGTTCGCTACAGTGGTTACTTCCCCATTGCACACCGTAACGTTGCGTACGTTCTGAGCTAAAGTCATCGCCTTTTTATTGCTAACGCTCGCTTGAGGTTTTGTCTCCAAGCTCTTTGTTTATTCTGCGCCTAAATACTCTTCTAACGTAACATTCTGTTCTTTCATTTTCTTAGCAATGTCAATTCCAACATAGCGATAATGCCAAGATTCATACATATAACCTGTTAAATGTTCTTTATTTTGAGGGAATCGTAAAATGAAACCATATTCTGCAGCATGCTCAAATAGCCATTTCCCAGCAGGTGTTTCACCAAACTCCTCAGTCAACCATAAATCTTCTTTGCCGACTTCACCAATATCAAACGCTAGGCCTGTTTGGTGCTCGGAAAAGCCTGGGCGTGCACTATAGCGATCTGCAGCAGCCTGACCATCGCGCTTAACATAATTATTGTATAATGTTGTTTGATATTCATAAGAACGATATCCACTAAACGCGACTAAGTTAAAGCCCTGTTGTTTAGCTTCTGCTATCATCTTATTTAACGCTTGACGTGCCTCTGGATTTTCACCTGGTGCAAATGTGGATGGTAGTGGATATTTTTTATTAGCCAGTAAAATACCATCAATATAAGTAGGCTCTGTCGGCATTGCTTGATTTGGGTAATAGCCATTTTCGTCTGGCTGCTCTTGTGGTTCAGTTACTTCGGGTGTTTTTGGTTGCTCTTTTGTAGGATTGTCTTTTTTGCCTTGTTCTGCTACTGGTTGTTCTTCATCTGACGCTACATTGACTTGATTATTCTTATAGTAAATCACTATAAAAATAGATACGATCAGTGCCGCTGAAATAATAGCGCCAATAATAAGTGGTAGTCGATTTTTTTTCATTTCTTTGCCCCTTTTGTGTAGATACAGGGTTGCTAAACAAAACGAGATTTCAAAATCAGGTCGTTTCAATGGGAGTTTGAGCAACCCTAAGACCTTTAATCAATTACACCTCGGCGGAATGTCTTTAAGATTTTTTCAAAACGGCTCGAAAGGGTTCTTTTACATCTTTGACAACCACCAGGTATTTAACTTGTTTCAGCAAAGTTTGCCCTCACCGTTTGCGAGTACATACATGGCACTTATTGTATTGGTAAGGCTTCTACCAAAGCAAGTTAATACACTATATTTTGATAGTTTTATTTTATCACTGTTCACATTTTTAAGTGTAGCATTTCCACTTATTCTGTAAAAATAATAATAAGTACCGCAATGGAAGCAATAGAGAAAAAGATTGCCATATACTTCATCCATTTCGCCTCTTTAACATATCCTTGTTCCTTAAAACTCTTCGCTCTAAAGCCATTTGACAAAGCAAACATTATGGTCATTGCTAGCACCGCTAAATTAAAATTGCCGATAATAATGCATACAATAGCTGCAATACTAAATACTGCAACTAAAATTGAAGATATCCATTTTGTATTCATGCTGTTTTCCTCCTAAAAAAAATCGAGGCTACAACGCGCCTCGACATTCATTCATTTATGATTCTGCTTTTTCGGGATGCTCCGAATAATATTTTCGACCAATATACGTTTGAAGAATTAGTAATGCACCGCTGACAGACCAGTAAAGCGGTAGCGCTGCCATAGAAGACATAGAAATAAAGACAATCATAATTGGCGAAATGTAAATAAACATCTTCATTTGCTTTTTTTGTTGCTCTGGTACAGTCCATAAAGAAACTCGTGCTTGTACCAAATAAACAATCCCCGCAATTATTGTCATCACAATGTCTGGTGAACCTAAGCTAAACCATAAGAACATATGTGATTTCACATCGGCAGAATATAAAATTGAGAAGTAAAGACCCATAATGATTGGCATTTGAATTAACATTGGTAAACAACCCATATTTAACGGATTGACACCATGTTTTTGGTACAATGCCATCATCTCTTGCTGATATTGCATTTGTTCTTCTTTTGTCTTTGCTTCCTTCATTTTTTTCTGAACAGCTTCCATTTCAGGTTTGAAGGCATCCATTTTCGTTTTCATCAGTTGTTGCTGACGATAGTTTTTCAACATAATCGGCATTAAGACTAAACGGATAAGGACCGTGATGGCGATGATTGCTAAACCATAGCTACCTGAAAAAATATCATTTCCGAAAAACTCCAGTAAAAATTCCATAGGTTTTACAAAAACACTATAGAAAAAGCCCTCTTTGTTCTCAACTGCTTTACAGCCACTTAATACAAAAACAACAAGCCCAAGCATTGATAATAGCTTCAAATTTTTCATTTTTCCACCTACTATTAATTTTCAACTAATGTGAAGTATACCTTATTAAGACTACCTTTATCAAATAGCAAGCGCTACTTATCAAATACGCTTAGGCGTTAACGGAAGCGTGACACAATGGTAGTTTGTTCACATAAAAAAGATGCGCGCTTTAGCATCGCTAATACAATCGCATCTTACAGTATGTTCTTATTCATTGAGTGCTATTTATTGTCCCACAATATTAAGCGTTTTGCATCTCCGTCTCGTTCATTTCAAAACGATAAAATTCATGATGCAGCTCATCACGAAAATGTTTAGGTGTTACTCCAGTGTATTTCTTAAAAATACGTGTGAAGTAACTCTGATTACAAAAATGGAATTGGTCTGAAATGGATGTAATACTTTTATTCGTATGTCGTAGGTAATATTGCGATTCCTCTACGCGACGAACATTTAAATACTCGACCAATGTAATGCCCACATGTTCTCTGAAAATACGTGACAAGTGACTCGTACTAATATGGAAGTTATTCGCGATACTCTCCACAGTTAAATCATTCTCTAACTCATCATTAATATACATAATCACTTTATTGACTGTCTGATGACGGAAAGTCGGTTGCTTTCTATCTGCGATAAAATACACAAAGAAATCAATCAAATCATCAGCAAATTGCAAAAATTCTGCGTCTTTCATCTGATTTTCAATCATATCATTACAAGCAATATTAAACGCAAAGGCTTTCTTCGAAGGTACTTGATTGTCTAGCAATTTACGAGCAACAATCGACGACAAAACGGAAAAATAACCTCGCACTATTTTAATGACCTGCTTGCCAAAACGTATAGAAAGAATATCAATTAATTCATGCAAAGATTTTTTAGCCTTTGCAGATTCTAAATGGTAAATTTCAAATATTAATTTTGACTCAATATTAAAAAATTCTTCTACACCGATGTATTGGTTAATATTATCGATTTCTTGGAAGTATCTTTTTGATATCGTTTCTGACATAGAATGTTGATGTAGTTGCATAATCTTCCCCATCTTTCCTCAGAGTGCACGAATTACATTACAATATTTGACATCAAATTACAAATTCAAAATAAGAAAAAAGTATTTACTTATTTATCATATGAATTGAGTCCTATTACACAATTATATATTGAATATAGCTTAAAAATAACCTAACTTAAACACCAGTATTAAAAAAAATATACTTTACAGTGAATTTTACCATATTTTGCGATTTCCTTTCAACCACATTTTATACATCGTCCTAGTTCTAATTTATCATATAAATACCGTAGAAACCTTGTAAACTTATTAATAGACATTTAAATTTTACCATATACATATTAAAAATAATTAGTAATTAATTATAATACCTTGAATTTTATGTAAGTCAATTTTCATCTTTTTAATGTAGCAATCGACATATCTCTATTTTATTCCGAAATCTTCTCTATATAATTTATACGAATATGTAGTAAAATAGATGATAATACTATTTTTAAAAGTTAAAATGAGGTGCTAATAGTGGATCCAAAGCAAATAGAAGAAATCATGGAGATTATTAAGGAGTTTTTCCCTGAAAATACTTCAATCGCAATTTCTGATACAAATGAATACTTGTACTACCAACCGAGCAAAAAGGTTGATCTAAAAATTAAGCCGGGTGACCCTATCAAAGAAGGCTCAGCTGCACACAAAGCTTTAAGCTATGGGCAAAAAATCAGCACTTATATCGAACCTGATGTATTTGGTGTTGCTTACTATGGCATGAGTATTCCTTTAATGGAAGAAGGCGAAACAAAAGGTGCCATTACCGCTATCTTCCCACAAAAGCCATCAGCATTTTTAACAAACTACATCACGATTAAAATCGATGACTGTTGGTATCCGATTAAACATGATCAAGTGATTTATCTTGAAACACAGCTACGTAAAACATTTGTTAAAACAATGGGGCGCGAAGGTTATCACCGTTTAAACTTAAGTGATTTAGAGCTATTTTTAGCGCCAGACTCATTTATTAGATGCCACCGTTCATACATTGTAAACATCGATTATATTGATGAAATTCAACCAGATTCACATTCAACTTTCTTATTAATTATGAAAGATGGAACGCGTATTCCGGTTAGTCAACGCTACGCAAGTTACTTCCGTCGTTCTTTAGGCTTCTAATTATCTCCTAGTACAGCAAGTATCCTCTTAAGGAGGGCTTGCTGTACTTTTTTGATTTAACGCTTAGATAATACATAGCGCTAGATTAAAACGTTTTCTCTGTCGAAAAAGCATCCTTCCGCTCGATTTTCCTTGGTTTACTTAATTTAATGCTATTTATAAAGTTTTTGTGACAAATTGGTGATAGTATTAATCAAATGGTTGGAGTCATACTACAACTAAATAAACAGAAAATTCTTACACGTTTTTTCTAGTTTTGTTATCGGTTTCCATCAAATTTAGGGGAGGATTTTTTAATGGATGCAATCATTCAAAAACGCTTAGGTAATAAGGAGCTTGAAAGCAAAGTCGTATCTGCTGATGTAGCTGCAGCACTTCTTTCTGACGGTGATGTAGTAGGTATGAGCGGATTCACTCGTGCTGGGGATGCAAAAGTTGTTCCTATGGCATTAGTGGAACGTGCTAAAAACGAAAAATTCCAAATTGATGTATATACTGGTGCTTCTTTAGGACCAGAAGTAGATAAGTATTTAGCTGAAGCTGGCGTTATCCGTAAACGCGGACCATTCCAAGCTGACGCAGGTATTCGTAATCAAATCAACGCTGGTAACGTAATGTACGTTGATGCTCACCTTTCTCACAACGCTGAGTTAGTTCGTCAAGGTATTATCGGACCAATTAAATATGCAATTATTGAAGCAGCTGCAATTACTGAAGATGGCTATATTATCCCAACTACTTCAGTTGGTAACTCACCAATCTTCGCTCAATACGCTGAAAATATTATTATTGAATTAAATATTTCTCACCCAGAATCATTAATCGGTATCCACGATATTTATGTTCCTGGCGAACAAGGTAAACGTGATGTCATTCCAATGACAAAACCAAACCAACGTCTTGGTGAGATTGGTATTAAAGTAGACCCTGCTAAAATTAAAGCAATTGTTATTTCTGAAGAGCCAGATGCACCTTCAATGATCGTGCCTCCAGATGAAGAAACTCAAACAATGGCTAACATTTTACTTGATTTCTTCCGTTCTGAAATCAAAGCTGGTCGCTTAACAAATACTTTAGCACCAATTCAATCTGGTGTAGGTTCTGTTGCAAACGCTGTACTTGACGGTTTTGCTGATTCTGAATTCGAACACTTATTTGTTTACTCTGAAGTACTACAAGATGCAGTATTTAATTTAATTGATGCTGGTAAAGTAGATTTTGCTTCTGCAGCTTCTATCACACTTTCAGAAGAACTACAAAAACGTGTATTCGGCAACATGGAACATTATGCAGATAAATTATGCTTACGCCCACAAGAAATTTCTAACCACCCTGAGCTTATCCGTCGTTTGGGCTTAATCTCAATCAACACTGCTCTTGAGTTAGATATCTATGGTAACGTAAACTCTACTCACGTTTCAGGTACAAAAATGATGAACGGAATCGGCGGTTCTGGTGACTTCGCTCGTAACGCCCGTCTTGGTATTTTTGTAACAAAATCTTATGCAAAAGGTGGCGCAATTTCGTCAATCGTACCAATGGTTTCTCACGTAGACCATACAGAACACGATGTTGACGTAATCGTTACTGAGCAAGGTATTGCTGATTTACGTGGTCTTGCACCAAAAGAACGTGTACCTTTAATTATCGAGAACTGTGCACACCCTGATTACAAAGAGCAATTATGGGATTACTACAACCGTGCTGTAGAAGCAACAGGTAACCAACAAACACCTCATATTTTAGAAGAGGCTCTTTCTTGGCACGTAAACCTTGCTAAAAACAAAACAATGAAAAAAGAAATTGCTAAAGCTTAATAGTAGCAATTCTAGAACGCCTAATAAGTTGTTTTAAACTTATTAGGCGTTCTTTTTTTGTCGAAAATGGTATAATAAACCCACTATGTCGTAATAAGTAGTCGGAGGAGTTATGAAGAAATTTATCTATTTAATTATATTCTTTTCATTTTTTGACCTATTTACTCAGCTTCCTGTTATGAGTACATATGCAGAATCACTCGGTGCCTCTGCCTTTTTAACCGGACTTGCAGTTGGTATGTATTCTCTTTCTAATACATTCGGGAATATTATTTCGGGTTTTTTAACCGACCGTAAAGGGCCCTTTGTTATTTTAATTGTCGGTCTGCTGACAACGGGCCTATCATTAACATTATATAATTTAGTAGATGCACCGCTTACCCTCCTCATCGTTCGTTTTATACATGGCTTGGTTGCCGGCTTTATTGTTCCTGCGGCCTTTACATTTCTAGCTAATGCCACCGACCAAGAAAAACGGGGCAAAGGTAGTGCCATTTCAGGTGCATTTGTAGGTATTGCGGCCATTGTTGGTCCAGCATTTAGTGGTATTTTAGCAAGCCGTACTAGTGTACCTTTTGTCTTTAATATCACTGCAAGTTTTATGCTAGTGTTAGGTATCCTTTCTTTCTTTTTACTACATGCTAATCATGTCAAAAAGGACAAAACATCTTCTAAAACTTATATCCCGATAAGTGTATTTTTTCATAATATAGGTACGTTAAAGGCATTTTCAGGAGCATTCTTTTTAATGTTTTCCCAAGGTGTTATTGCCTATTTACTGCCTTTAAAAGTCCAAACTTTAGGCTTCGACTCACGCTTAAGTGGTACATTAATGAGTGCATTCGGTATTGTCGCTGTACTTGTCTTTATATTGCCGACAAATCGTATTTTTGATAAAGTAGCTCCGATAAAAACATTATCCCTCGGTATCGGTTTAATGGGCGTCAGTCAAATACTGATTAGTCAGGCTGATTCGAGTACCCTCCTTTATATAGCGATGGCTTGTTATGGTATTGGCTTCGGTTTGTTATTCCCATCTGTGAATTCGTTATTAATTGATTCTACGACAGTTGAAATCCGTGGGAAAGCATACGGCTATTTTTATGCATTTTTCTCATTGGGAGTTGTACTAGGCTCCTCATTGCTCGGATGGTTATCACTTGGTGTAGTCAGCGGGTTTATCTTTACAGGCATTGTCTTAATCACCTTTGCTGGTGTAACACTTATCCCACATGAAAAGAGGCAGTCCCATACATCACTTTAAGTAGAGTATTGGACTTCCTATTTTTTAAAAACGGATAGTAGTAGGACTATTTCTTTTAACTAATACCGGCACTTTGCATTGTGCTATCTTTTGAAGCGAAAAAATCCACTTCGCTTTCCGGCGGGCACATCGTAAGCCGCAACCCTCGCTAATGCGCGACTTGTTGTGACTTACATCGCGTGCGTTCCCGCTGGAGTCTTGGTGGATTTTTACTTTAAAATTGTTTGAGTGCCTGGCACCTTACTTTTCTTTTTCTTGTATTTCTTCATTGTAGAAATGAACGCCTGTATGTCCTCCACCTTCAGAAACCATTTCATTGGAAGCTAGCTTTGTAGGTGCTGTACCGGCTTCAGTTGCTACTTCGGCTGTGATACGCTCAGCAACTCGATCATCCATATTCACATTCGATGTATTCATGAAAGATCCTAGCTTAGCTTTCATATTGTTAAACATATCCATTGCTTTATCACGGTTTTCTTTTTTGCTTAAATAAGATGCTGCAAATCCTGCTAATCCCGCAAGCACAACACCTGTCCCTTTATTCTTCGCCATCATAAATCCCTCCTAAAAATATAGAAACTGGCCTTATACTATAGCTTTTCCCTATTCTTAGAGGACTAAACATTATTTTTTTGCTTGGTATAGCATATCTATATGCGGCAGGCTATCGTAAATATACGGCGCAGAAACTTGTTGAAAGCCAAAAGAGCTATAAAACTTTTTTAAATATTCCTGTGCCTGAATAAATACTTCTGAACCTGACCATCTGTCTTCAATTATCTCTAGTGCTAAGCGAATCATGTCTTTACCAAGTCCAGTACCCCGCATTTCCTGACTTGTTATTACGCGACCAATGGATGCCATTGTAAATTTTTCACCTGGGGGTAATATACGAGCATAGGCGCATAATTTTCCATTTTCAACATATGATAAATGTATAGAGTTTTGATCATGGTTATCCAAATCCTCATAACAGGTTTGTTGTTCAACAATAAAAACATTTACTCTTAGCTGAATTATTTTATACAGTTCTTCCGTCGTTAATTCATCGTACGTCTGTATTTTCCAAGACATTCACAATCACTCTCCTAGTCGATATTATCGCATAATTCTAATATTTTTACGTAATTCTTTATTATTTTGTACTTATTTATGATTAGTACTGACAATATGAGGGAAATAATGAAATAGTACAAACGATAGGAGGATGCTCTTTATGAAAGATTTAGATTTAGTATATGATTGGGTAGACATGGCTTCTTTAGTAGGCGGCGCAGGCTTTTTAACATTCCTTATTTACGGTATCGTTTTTCTATAATGGTCAAGATGGAAAAGTTCTATTTTAAAACCTAAAAAGCAATCCGCATAGTAGCTCTAAGCTATTTAGCAGATTGCTTTATTTTTATTGTTTTACATCGTCATAAGCATCAGATTTTTCAAATGCTGCAACTACATATGAACAAACAGCTACCATTTTGTAATTATTTTCACGGGCATAATCTGCTGCACGATCTAATAATTTTTTGGCAACGCCTTGCCCACGGAGCTTATCTGATACATAAGTGTGATCCATGACCATTACTTGGCCTTCTTGTTTCCATGTAATTTCCGCTAACTGTTCCCCATCTTGCTTATAAACAAAAGCTAGTTTGTTTTCCGCTACTTTTTGTAATTGGAATTCCATTTCTCACCACTCCTTTTTTTCATAGTACCATAGCTTTTTGCATTTTCACAAAAATAGTAGACGACGTTTCGTTTAACAGTTCGGACAGATTAAAAAAGCTCTACTGCCATCTAGGGCAGAGAGCTTTTCAATTAGTTAAACCATGTTGAAATTGTATCTTTTAAGTCTGCAAAGAAATTTTTCACACTCGTCCAGAAGCCTTCATCTTCCATCAGCGCGCCAAATTTTTCTTGTATTGTATTACTAATATCATCTAATTGCTCGGACCATTTACTAAAATCAATATCTAGATTACTAATTTTGTCCATCAAATCAACTAATAACTGACGATCTTGATCACTTAAATTAATTTCTAATTTATCTAACTGCTCTTGGACGATTTTTTCCACTTCTTCACGCGTTGCCGGCTTTCGTTCAGCAATTTGCTTTTTGATTTCTGTTAGTAACTCCGCTACCTTGGCATCATCAACTCCTGCAGAATCAGCAATTGTAGTTGCGACAGATAGTTCTTCATTGGCAACGTCCGTACGCTCTATATCTAACGTTTTACCCGTTGTTACCTCATAGGCCTTATAAATACCAACAAGCGCAGAATGACCTGTTACAGCCTTTGGAGCGGCTACTTGCACGGTCGCATCCTCAATCCCCGCAGTCAGCATGGCATTTGCATACATCTCTGACGTTACTTGTGTAATATTTGACGGTGTGACGATTTCAATAACTAATCCTTTACCAGCATCTTTACGTGTAATTTTGGCAGAAGAATACATACGTGAGCTTGCATTACTGTCTTTAATGTATTTAGCTAAGTCATTCCCTGATACTGTTATTTCCTCAACTTCAGGATTTTCATTTACTTTTAACGATTTTTTTACAGAATCTTTTTCCGCTTCGGATAGGTTTGCACCATACACCACAATTGGTACACCTAGCTTTTCATCTATTGCATTTGGCGTCGTATTGTCAGGTGTGGTATTGTCTGCTGCAAATCCAGTTGTTGGTGCCAGCACACCAAATACTAGCATCGTAGCTACTAGCATTTTCCCCCATATTTTTTTCAATTTGTGTGACCCCTTTCGCTAGAAATCATTTAGCCTGTATAATGTATGTCATCATACAGTTATTAGTACGAAAAAATGACGAGAAGGTTTCTTTGCTTATCTCTCGTCATTTCCTTAGTATTTATAAAAGCTACAAGTTAAATTTCTTCTGTCCAGCCATCTTGTTGTTTCACTTTACCAGCCTTCATAAGTGTACCGAGTGCACGTTTAAATGACGCTTTACTCATATTAAACATTTCTTTAATTTCATCTGGCGAAGACTTATCGCTAAATGGCATTTTACCACCAACATCCTGTAAATAGCTTAAAATTTGCTGCGCGTCTCCTGTGATACGTTCATGTTTACGAGGTAACAAAGAGCCATTCATCGAGCCATCTTCTTTAACATCAATAATACGTACTTCAACATCTTGTCCAAGGCGTGGTTCTGCATAGCGTTCTGACTCGTGGATGAAAATACGATATGGTTTTTCTACACCTAGTAAAAATGATCCTACTGGCAATAAACGATAAGGACGGGCAGTAATATTTTTATTATGCATATCATCAAATGCACCTTCGTATAACTCTGAAATCTTTTCTTCTGTTACTAAACGACCAAATAAATCTCCATTACGATCTGTTCGCAATGTCATATATAAATGGTCACCTGGCTCCGGCCATACTTCTTTTATCGCAGGTAGGTCCTCCGCTTTAACTAGCACTTCTCGTGAAGTACCAATATCAACAAAAGCACCTTCTCGCTCTACAACGCGAAGAACACGTGCCCAGCCGTATTCGCCTTGGGCAAATGCTGGAATAGCAGTCGTGGCAGCTAAATCACCACGACGATCCGCAAATAAAAATACTTCAATACGATCCCCAACAACTAGTGGTTCTGTAACTTCAGAAGCATTTAATGGCAGTTCAACTACCCCATTTGTTAAGACCCATTTCGATGCTTGTTGCTCTAATACAGTTAAAGTAACAACTTCACCTGATTTTAATTCGTTCATAATGTCTTCCTTTCTTTTACCATCAATTTCGCAAATATATAAGCCCCGTATACAATCATCATAGCTTAGCGCGGGTTCACACAACGAAACGTAGAGATTATCGTCTCAAAATGCTGCATAAATCCTTATGAATAAGCTATTCCCTCTATAGATTGTGTTGTGTTCTAGAAGCTTCTAATTTTTTTACGATATCTGGATTTTCTTCCATTACCTGCACAAGATCTGCAATACGATCAATTGAATTCCAACTCAAATGATGCTCAATTCCTTCTACATCATTGTAAATACGCTCTTCATCTACACCAATGATTCGCAAAAATTGCTCTAGCAGTTCATGTCGCTGCACAAGACGTTTCCCAAGTTTTTCTCCTCTTGGCGTCAATGTAAGCCCACGATATTTTTCATAAACTAAATAACCATCTTTATCTAATTTTTGAACCATCTTAGTAACAGAAGAAGGAAGAACAGATAATGCTTCAGCAATGTCAGACACACGAGCATATCCTTTATTAGCAATCAATAAATATATTTGTTCGATATGGTCCTCCATACTAGGTGTTGGCATATCTAATTCCCTCTCTTTCCTATTCTTACTCTTTAGTTTACTACAAGCTTACCTTAAAAGTTAACTGAAAATACATAACCAAGATAAACACTTCCTTGAAACATAAATAGAGCCTACTTCAATGTAGAAGTGGGCTCTATCTAATGTCGAGGATGCTTATTTACCACATGTAATGCACGAATAATTTCTCTGTTAATCAGTTCAATATTCTCAGGAGTATTCATGGCTTTAAATGCTTCATCTCGCTCTTCCTTAGATGTAACATACTTACCAGGCAATGCATTTAATGCATATGCCACTGTTTGAAATTCGCAGATTTGACATTTACAAAATGTTTGATATTCTGGTCCTCGCAGTAGAAAACTTACTAAACCACGCACAATTTCCTCTGTAACATTTACTAAAATAGGTTCTGACATATAAAACTTTCGCCTCATTTATAATGTATTGTTACATTTTTACTCAATTAATAATAGCGTGAAATTTAGCACTTTTCAAGAATCGCTAGTAGCATCTATACAACAATTATAAATATACATTGAAACGAATATTTACCTACAAAATTACATCAACCACATCATTATACCTATTATTTTTTCTGTTTTATAAGCCTTAAAGAATTAAAGACAACGAGTAATGTTGCGCCCATATCGGCAAAAATGGCAATCCATAATGTTAACCATCCTGGAATCACGAGCAATAAGGCAATTAATTTTAAGGCTAGTGCAAAAATAATATTTTCTTTAATAATTCGTAATGTTTTTCTGCTTAATGCCATTGTATAAGGTAGCTTTGTTAAATCATCACCCATTAATGCAATATCAGCTGTCTCCAACGCAGCATCTGTACCCGCACCACCCATAGCGATACCTACATTCGCGGAAGCTAATGCTGGCGCATCATTAACACCATCCCCGACCATCGCAACTGCTCCGTACTGCGTGCGTAAGTCTTTAATAGCAGATAATTTTTCAGCGGGCAGCAAGCCTGCTCGCACATCACTCATACTTAAAGTAGTAGCAATTGCTTCAGCAGTTGATTTTGCATCACCCGTTAACATCACAGTATGTTTCACCTTTAAAGCACTTAACTTTTGCAGTACTTCTTTACTTTCAGTACGTAATTGATCGGCAATTGCTATGATGCCAATAAAGTGCCCATCTCGAACAGCCGCTACTACGGTCTTACCCTGTTTTTGCAGTTTTTGAACCTGTTCTTTCATCATTTCATCAACTGGAGCTAATGTTGTAATCCAATTCATGCTACCCACATAAACCTTTTGACCATCGACTGTTGCATAAGCACCCTTACCTGTTACGGATTGAAAATCTGTAGGTATAAGCTCTGGCAGTTGTTTGTCATGTAATGCCTTTAAAATAGCTTTAGCTAATGGATGTTGCGATTGTTTTTCAACAGCAGCCACCAGTTGTAATACATCTTCCTCTAGCATTTCCGTAGGAGTGTAAATATCTGTTACGGCAGGTGTGCCCTTTGTTAATGTACCTGTTTTATCAAAGGCAATAGCATCTATATGGCCTAGTTGCTCTAAATGAATACCACCTTTTATTAGAACGCCTTGTCTTGCAGCATTCCCAATAGCGGTTACGATAGCTACTGGAGTAGAAACAACCAGCGCACAAGGACAACCAACCACAAGAACTGCTAATCCTTGGTAAATCCAGTGTTGCCAATCCCCTACAAATAAAGGTGGCATAATCGCTACAAGCAACGCTACAAGCATAATAATGGGTGTATAGTATTTCGCAAAACGATCGACAAATTGTTGCGAAGGTGCCTTTTCAGCTTGCGCCTCTTCTACTAAATGAATGATTTTCGCAATCGTTGTATCCTCTACACGTTTCGTTACACGTACTTCTAATGCACCTTCTTCATTTAACGTTCCCGCAAATACCTCGTCACCTACTGATTTATTGACTGGAATCGATTCTCCTGTAATAGCAGCCTGATTGACTGCAGACAGTCCAGCGAGCACAATGCCATCCATTGCGATTTTTTGACCTGGTTTCACGACTAAAATATCGCCAATTTCAATCTGGTCCGTTGCTAATTCCATCTCATGGTAATGCTCGCCATGTGCTCGTTTAATCGTGGCAGTTGGCGGAGCAATATCCATCAATTGACGAATTGATTGCCGTGCCTTATCCATTGAATACGCTTCAAGTGCTTCACTAACTGCAAATAAAAAGACAACAACAGCCGCTTCTTCCCACTCCCCAATAATCGCAGCACCAATTATTGCTATAGTCATAAGCGTCTTCATATCAAACTCAAATCGTGCAAGATTGCGTAAGCCTGTTTTAAATATCTTTACGCCTCCAACAATAATCGCAATGATAAACATAGCAATTGTCAACAAGTCTTCTTCTCCACGAACAGAAGATAATAGATAGCCAACTACAACGAATAGCAGTGATACGCTAGCTAATATGTTCTCGGTTTTCTTATAAAAAGGAATTGTTGCTTCACTTGCTTTAGCCGTAGATTGTGAAACTTTAATGCCGTCAAATGCTCCTGCTTCTTCAATTTGATCGACGCTAACTGCTCCTACAATCGTGATTTTGGAAGCTCCAAAATTGACTTGTGCATCTTGTACGTCAGGTATCGCTTTTACATTTTTTTCGAATTTAGCTGCACAACTAGCACAGGACAAGTTTTGCAGTCGGTATTCTTGCTTAATCGGTGTTACTGCCATTAGTAATCCCTTCTTTCGCATGTTCATAAGCAATCGTTACAATTTGGTATACGTGTTCGTCAGCTAAAGCGTAATACATTTGCTTCCCCTTACGATGCGATTTCGCTAAACTATGATCTTTTAAATAACGTAAATGGTGTGATGCAGTCGCTACAGATGACCCAATTATTGTCGCCACATCACAAACACATAATTCATTCTCTACAGTTAAGGCATACGCTATTTTAAGTCTTGTTTCATCAGATAATGCCTTTAAAAATTTCGCTACACCTGATAAGTCAGGCATTTGCTGTTGAACCCTTGTCACCGCTTGCTCATTAACATGCGTCACTTCACAGACTTCTTTTGCCATTTCCTCACCTCATTCAAATACTCGTTTGATTGTTTTAAATATAGCATATTATTCCATCATATTCAAACGGGCATTTGAATGTATATGATTACTATCACGAAAATGGTATTTGATTATATGTTGAATTGTTCGAATTGTTTGAGTGACTGGCACAAAAAAAACAGCGCAAGAAAAGCTTGCGCTGGGTTTTTATTGTGCCTTTAATAATACTGTTTTACCTTTAATCGCTTCCTTGTTAACAAAGGTTTCGTGATAATTTCCATTTGCCCAGTCCATCACCTGATCTTGATACCAGTCCGATTTCACATGACCGCTTTGACCCGGTCCAACAATATGGTAAGCTGAGTTCAAATTACCGACATCCGCAACAAAACGCCATGACGCTCCATGATTTACGTTGCCAGCTAAATCATTATCAGCAGCCTGCACCGTCACCTTCGAGCCACCAATTGGCACCTTCTTCGCATTAAAGTATGCGGCAAATATCGGTGAAGCACTACCTAATGTGTGATCAAACGTTAATTGGTGGAAATCACCCCATTGCCACTTCGACACATTTTTTCCGAACTGTCCCTCAATTTTTCCAACAGTACGCTCAAACGCCTCAAAGACTGTGGCATCAACACCACCTTGCTCTGCTATCCAAATACTTTTCTCACCTGCGTATGCTTTACGCAGAAGTTGATCAGTAATATTGAATTTCCCGTACATCATGTTATACATATCCTCTGGCATCTGTTCCTTAAACAATACCTCTTGTATTTGTACCATTAACGTATGGAAGACTAACGGGGCTCCCAACTCTTTTGCATCCACCATATTCCAATCTTCTAATAACGCCATGACCTTTGCATATTTTTTGTCCTTATCCATCGTTTTGATGGATGCTAATAAATCCGGTATAAATTCACGAGCATATAAATTATGTTGATCCATTTGTAAGTTCATCATATCTTTAACCGTTAATGAATCATTGGCCTCTAGCACTTCCTTAATTCGTTCAAAGCGATATGGCTGCGCCCAAAAATCCGTAATATGATACGGATATTCCTCACCAATCACCTCATTATTGGCAGTAGCAATAAAGCCCTCCTCTGGATTAACAACAGTCGGTAACTCATTCCACGGAATAAAGCCTTCCCAGCCATAGTCACTTGAATCACCCGGCACAGGTAATTGTCCATCCCCTTGCTTTCGCAATGGAATTTGCCCATTTGCTTTATAAGCGATTGTGCCATCCTTAGATGCAAAAACAAAATTTTGGGCAGGTGCTTTAAAATCTTCTAATGCTTGCTCAAACTCATGCCAAGAGGAGGACTTATTAAAACCGAGCACTGCTCGTAATTCAGCGGTTGGTTGTAGCGCTGTCCACTGCATTGAAAACTGGGCAGAAGGCTCCGTTTCTTTAAATACTAGGTCTGTCATAATCGGGCCATGCCGTGTAACAAGAACTTCAAAATCTACCGTTTCGCCACCCTTTACCTTTATCGGTTCTTTGCGCACCTCTGCTTGTTCCCACTCACCGTCATAACGGAATTGTGTTGGATTATCTGGATTTGGCCTTTCAATATATAAATCTTGTACATCAGGGCCTACATTCGTTACACCCCATGCAATTTCATCGTTATGACCTAAAATAATTCCTGGAATGCCTGCAAATATAACACCGCTTACATTTTGCTCTGGCGATTGTAAATGCATTTGATACCAAATAGATGGTGTACTTAACCCCAAATGCGGATCATCCGCTAGTATTGGCTTACCTGATTTCGTTTTATCGCCAGATACAACCCAGTTATTACTGCCATTAAATTCATTTGGCAATAATGCAGGATTAAATTGACCTGCCACTGAAACAGGATTTTCTTTATTTGCTTCTATAATCGATGAAGCATTTTCAGGATAAGTAATAAATAACTCCTTCGCCTTTTCTTCATCGAAGTTTTGTAAAGCCCAATGTCGGAAGGCGAGTGTATTCCAATTGCCCCCTAAATCGTATGCCATATATTTTCCGATGGTTAAAGAGTCTACAACCGTCCATTCTTCTGGCTCGTAACCTAGTAACGCAAATTCATAACTTAACGTATTCGTGCTCTTTGCCTGTTCAATAAAGGTGTTCACTCCCTCTGCAAACCATTCAAGCACTTGCTTGCTTTCGGCATCATACGCTGCCAATGATTTTTCAGCCGCATTTCGTAAACTAAAGGTACGGAAATGCTTATCTGTATTAATCGTTGCCTCACCAATAATTTCTGACAGGCGGCCATTTGCCTGCCTACGTGCTAAATCCATTTGAAACAGCCGATCCTGCCCCTGTACATAGCCTTGAGCACGATATAAATCTGCATCTGTCTCGGCAAATATATGTGGAACTCCTTTGTCATCCCTTGTCACCGTCACATCTTCATCAAGCATGTTAACAGTGAGCTCTCCATCAATAATCGGTTTTGACTTATTCATAAACCACGTAAAGACAATGAAAGATGTTATGGCGACTACTGCCAACACACTAGCGATTATCATTAACCACTTTTTCCACTTAAACTTTCTCACCTTACAACCCCCTCTTATGCAATATATTCTTTATTTGCCGTATCAAATCCTTTCCCCCCACCTGAATAGCCTCATTTTTTAGCGAATTTTGCTGTATTACACATCTTTTTTCTACATACGATGACAAAGGAATCTTTTGGGCAACAGTGAAAAGAGGCTGGGACAAAAGAGAAAAAGTGTTAGATTGAACCTAATCAATCTAACACTTTTTTGCTATGCTGTTGTTGTCCGCTACGACGGTGCTTTCCGCGGGCACACCGTAAGCCGCAACCCTCGCTACGCGCGGTCTGTTGCGTCTAACATTATGTGCTGTTCCCGCAGGAGTCACCGCCTTCGCTACCAACAACTAGTAAACACTTCTAATTTTTTTAATTGCAAAAGCAAGAATAGTTAAGGTCTCCATATAGCAAAAAATTATGAACACCTTTCGTCTGTTTCTTAAATTTTTTTAGTTATGTCCCAGCCTCTTAGACATACGGTGTCAGGCACACAAACAATTAAATAGTTAGTTGAAGCTCGATTGGGCAATGATCACTGCCCATTATATGCGGATGCATAGTAGCTACTTCAATTTGGTCCTTTAAACGCGCTGATACAATAAAATAGTCAATGCGCCATCCGATATTTCGTTCACGGACTTTATTCATATAAGACCACCAAGTATAATGATCAGTCACTTCAGGATGCTTATAACGGAAAGAATCAACAAAGCCACTTGCTAATAACTCAGACATTTTAGCACGTTCCTCATATGTAAATCCTGAATTGCCCATATTCGATTTGGCATTTTTCAAATCAATCTCAGTATGTGCGACATTTAAATCACCGCCATAAATAATTGGCTTTTTGGCATCAAGTTCTTTTAAATACAGCGCTAATCGTTCCTCCCATTCTAGTCGCAGCGGTAATCTTGCTAAATCGCGTTGAGCATTTGGTGTATAAACATTTACTACATAAAAGTTGTCATACTCCAATGTAATAATTCGCCCCTCATCCTGCGATTCATCCTCACCCACACCGTAGTGCACAGCAAGTGGTGTATGCTTTGTAAAAATCGCTGTACCTGAATAGCCTTTCTTTTGCGCGTAATTCCAATATTGCTCATATCCTTCTAGTGCTAGTTCAACCTGCCCTGCTTGGCATTTTGTTTCTTGAATACAGAAAAAATCCGCATCCATACTATTAAAAAAATCTAAAAAACCTTTCCCTAAACAAGCACGTATACCATTAACATTCCACGAAATAAATTTCATTGTTCACACTCCTCAAAAAAACGCCCTTCGCCATTAGCGAAGAGCGACATTTTTTATAAGTCGTCACCGACAATTTTCACTTCTGTTTCTAAATCAATACCGAACTTTTCTTTTACCACTCGTTGTACCATTTCAATCGTTGCGATATAGTCAGAAGCTGTAGCATTTCCTTTATTGACAATGAAGCCGGCATGTTTTGTGGATACTTCTGCATCACCGACCCCTTTACCTTGTAGACCGCTATCCTGAATAAGCTTGCCTGCAAAGTGTCCTGGCGGGCGTTTAAAAACACTGCCTGCTGAAGGGTACTCTAATGGTTGCTTTGATTCACGCTGAAACGTTAAATCGGCAATCTTTGCATCAATTTCTTCCTGTACACCTTGAGCTAGTTGGAACTCTGAAGACAGTACATAATAACCTTTTTTGGCAATGCTACTTTGACGGTAACCTAATTCAAGCTCTTCTTTTGATAGTATTAAAATATCTCCCTCTTTAGTTAGTACTTTAGAAGAAATAATAATATCCTTTATTTCGCCACCATAAGCGCCTGCATTCATCGCCATCGCTCCACCAATCGAGCCAGGGATGCCACAAGCAAATTCAAAACCTGTTAGAGATGAAGCAGCTGCTAGCTTTGACACGTCCTTAATAAGTGCGCCGCTTTGGGCATAAACATGATCACCGGTAATTTGAATTTTATCTAAATGTGAAAATGTCACAACAATCCCACGCATGCCTCCATCTCGGACAACCATGTTGGATCCATTTCCTAACATCAATAATGGAATATTATTTATATGTGCATAGCGAATAACTGCAATTGCTTCTTCCTCTGTTTCAGGGAGAACAAAAACATCCGCTTTACCACCTAATTTTGTCATTGTATATTGCTGTAATGATTCATCTAGCTTAATATTGGCTGGATTTATGTTTTGTGCTAAATCCGCAGCCCATTGTTCTTTTGTCATGAGAGCTAATTCCTTTCTACCGTCCTTCTTACTCTACACTAGTATGGATTTAGAACCTCGATTTGACAAGTAAAATGAAGGGTATTTTTTGCGCATTTTCGGGCAGCATCATGTCCTAGTTAGTTATACGCTGCACAAATCAGTATATCCAGAACCTTCTAGCTACCCGATTATTTCAATAAAATCATCTACGAAAGATATGACTTTCATAGGATGGGGCTTCATCTTATGACACTTTCACACTGATATCACTGCACAAAAATTAGCTTCGCAAATAATCTTGCCATTACTATAGCCAGTTAGTTGCCCATGACTCAATATTTCGAATAGCGCCTTCTAATGCTCGGCCTTTTTCTGTTAAAGAATATTCTACACGTACAGGCACCTCTGAATATACTTTTCGTTCAACAAGCCCCTCTTTTTCAAGTTCCTTTAAACGTTCAGATAATAAACGACCACTTACAGGCAATGCCGATTCAATCTCATTAAAGCGCTGTGATCCGTCTAATAATTGATATAAAATTAGCCCTGTCCAGCGTTTTCCGATTAAATCCATTGCCTTAGCTAAACGAGGACATAAAGTTGTCTCATTCATATTTTTTCACCTCTTATGTATTCTATTGTAACGATTAATTTAGCAAAAGTAAATTTAAAGTAACTTATTTACTTGACGTAACATGTTTACTATTTTATATTTAATTACAAAAAGTAACTTAAAATTGGAGGATTTATTGACAATGACCTATAAAATTGATGCACAATTAGAGTTAGAGCATTTACATTTACTTGTACAGTCATTAGAGACAATGACTGATTTCTATAAAAAACTAGGGCTTCAAATACTTCAAAGCACGCCAACACAAGTGTCATTTTCTATTCCAGGCAATACAAAACCTATTTTAGTATTGTCAACAGAAGAAGGGGTGAAGATTCGTCCACCTCGTACGACTGGTCTATTTCACTTTGCTATTTTAGTTCCTTCTCGACAAGACTTAGCTTATGTGATCGGCAACTTATTGAATACAGGTATACCTATAACAGGGGCTGGTGATCATATTTATTCAGAAGCGTTTTACTTAAATGATCCAGAAGGTAACGGTATAGAAATCTATCATGATCGCCCTCGTGCTGAATGGCTAAATGATGGTCATGGTGGACTGATAACCGGAACAGAGGCTGTTGATATAGAAGGTGTGATGGCATTATATGACCGTCAGCGTCCTTGGACAGGTTTCCCTAAAGGAACTGTATTAGGTCACATGCATTTAAATGTGAGCAATATTAACGACGCAACAACTTACTTCTATATAGATGCACTTGGTTTTGATATTATGACTAACTTCCATGATAGCGCACTATTCATGTCTGCTGGAGGTTACCACCATCATATCGCGGTAAACATATGGCAAGGAGTAGGGGCCCCAGTTCCATCAAAACAATCAACGGGTTTACAAAGCTACACTTTTTCCCTTTCTTCACATGAGGAATTACAAAAGCTATTGGCTAACTTAATGGAGAAAGAAATCCCGTATACTTTCGAAAATGAACAGTTAATCGTTTCAGATTTCAATGATGAATCAATGATTTTTTACGTACGTTAATTATTTCAATTTATAATAAAACGAAAGATTTTCATTAAAAGTCATATCTTTATTAGGAAAATTGGCGTCATGTTGCGATTTATTATAGAAGTACCCTAATGAATTAAATACTTCTCGTATGGATGTATCACGTGTATTTAAAAGTTTCCTAAGCTCTTTTAACGACTTTTCACTTGCAATAAGCTCAGAAATATTGCCGTTTTTTGTAAGCTCTAACATACTATTCACTCTCCTAATAGTTGATAATATATTAGTTAACTAATAATACTATTACTTTTCTCCGTGAAATGCACCTATTTCACAGAGAAAAAAGAGTAGCGCTTTTTATATAATGATTCGTCAAAAACTGAAAGCTAGCTTGTACAAAACGTATTTGATGGTGAAACATTGGAGAAGCGTTTGAAAGCAATGGCACAAGGTTTGAATCGTTTAATGAAGTATAAAAAAGTATCTCAAAATATGATTGACTTCATGCGATCAACAGAAGTAACCGCCAATAAAAAAGATAGTTCGTATAATCAGCACATGCGTTAGGAAAATCAATAAAAGTTGATGATTGGAGAGAATGTAGATGGAGAATAATACACTTTCGGGATTTCATATCAGAGGCATTGAAATTATATCCAAAGAAATATACGTGGCATATCCCCTAAACATTTACGTGAATTAAATATTTAACCTGGTGATATTGTTGTTGTTGGAAAAGTAAAGTTACCCTTTTTAGTAGCAGAAGTTTTCGGGAAGAATTAGAAGACACAGGAAAACGATATAAAAGAATTATAGGGGTTTTGGAAAACGTGCCAGTAAAAAATTAAGTAAATAAAAAAGATTGAGAGTAGCAAAAGCCGTTCTCTTTTTGTTTTGATAGGGGTTCATTTCTTATGTAAACAAAGTCGAAAAAATTGACTTTGTCTACTTCTTTGGTTTGAATCAAATATACAGCCATTGAACGGTCATTTTAAAAACTCTTTAATATCCGTGTTTCTTGAGGTTTTTTACATTAAGAAATGCTTTTAAGAATATAAAAGAGTGTCAGACCTTACTCATTTTCTACTTGAAAATTAGTTTGTCGACACTCTAGTAAATATTATTTTCGAAACATGATAGCAACAGCTAATGAAGATAAACCTACTACAATAGCTATTGGAATCGAACGAGCGGCTAATTCAGCCGCTATATAATTTGATTGAATAATAATTATAAAACTGATCGATGAAATTATGAGTATAGTAAGCAAAAACCATTTAACGATCTGTTGAATCACTTTAAGAACCTACTTTCTATCAACTGAATAATGTTTTATAGCTGGTTTTCCTACACTACCGTAGTATGTTTTAGTCCATAACACACCATCCCAATTGGATCTGCGTTCTTGTACAATTTTTACTCTATGTGTGTGTCTTCCTTGCTTATAGTAAAAATCTCTACTAGAATAACCTGCGTCAGGACCCGATAAAACAACTTTTTCAGTTATTTTTTTGCTGCCCGATGCACTGAAACCGAAAGAAGATTTAACTGTTGGTAAAGCCTTACTTGGAATATCACTACTAAATGTGCCTGAAATAGTAGCTGATACTTCTGTTGACCTTCTATAAGACATACCTCTTGCAACACTCATAATAAAATATGGTCTTGATAACCAAGACCAGCTTTGAGTTATACCCTGATCATAAACTAAATACGTGTCATATTCCCTATAATTGTCGAGTTTTTTGATTTCATCTAAGTTCTCTTCTATGTAGTATCCAATTAATACTTCGTAAACTCCATCATAGTTTTCTGTTACGGGTTCCGAAAGTTCAATATAGTTATAACCATCTAGAGTGCTTCCTGTCAGAAACTCAATTTCATTATCTGGAATTTTGTTATCCATGAAATTTGTTTCTGCTTTAGCAATATTAAGTGATCCAAATACAGTGAATATCAAAGTTGTCGCAATAATTAAAGACCAAATCTTTCTCATCATTACTACCTCCCTTTTTATTGAATCTCCTTTTTTAAAAAGGTAACATGAGAATATTAAAAAAGTAATAATATTTTGTAAAGATTTTGTTACAGAATATTAGTAGAAAACACTATTTGTAGGAGGTCTATAATCGTTCTTTTGCAAAATAAGCTTTCTTTATCTGTACTTAACAACGCTAGACGATTCGTTTTGATGTATTGACTGCTCGCTGAAATCGCTTCATTTAATAATTGATACATAATCACTTCTAATCGTGCGTGAGACACCTCTACATTCGACGTTGATATAACAGCGTTTTGAGCCAAATTCTGATGTTTACTTAGATGTTTAAAGTCCTTTTTAGATTGCCATTTCATACGCAGTTAGACGGTCAATACTACTTAGAATACTTTCAAAATTAGCATGCTGCACATCAATAATGACACGACAACCACTATTCGTTTTCCTTAAATTATTTCCTTAATTCTTTCATCGTCTTCGGTACATTTGCCTTCGTTATACTTAACGGCATTAGACAATGGGCAAAAAATAATAATTCACCTGAATTAACAGTAACATCCAAAATTGTTACAAAAAGGACAGACACACAGGGCGGTTCAGGTAATACTAGTGCTCACACCTCCTACTATGTAACATTTGAAGTTCAAAGTGGGGATCGTTTAGAGTTAAAGCTCGATGGTAGGAACTATGGACAGCTAGCTGAACATGACTTTGGCATACTACCGTTCCAAGGTACTCGCTTCAAAGCATTTGAACGCCAAAAAAGGGAGAGCTACGATGAATCATCGTGCTCTCCTTTCGATATGCAGCATTATTTTTTAAAATATTTACCGAAGCCGCCTTCTGTATCACCAAGATAGTCAATATTGCTATGAAAGGAGCACCAGCAGATAGGATTGGTATGTTTTCATCTGAAGTCCCTTTTTGGATTGACTACCACCTGTTTCCTGCTGTCCATAATCTGTTGTTCCACTATTTTAAGATAACGATAGTGCCGTTACTCCACTTATACTCCAAATAATTATTATAAATGAGATTGTTAAAAAAATTTGTTCTTTCGAAATATCTTTTTGACCTTTACTAAGTTTCTTTAAAAGGTTAACAAGGCTCAAACAAAATATCCATCCGTAAATCGGCATTAAATAAATAGAATTGAGAAAAAAAAAGGCAAGAAGTGATTCCATCAAATATACCTCCTACAAATAGTGTTTTCTACTAATATTCTACAACAAAAAAGGCCGTGTTTCTCAAACTTTCCACATTAAGACTTCATTAAGTGGTAAAGCAACTGTTAAGTTTGAATATGGACATAAAATATTCTCTGGAACACCTACTGTCAATTTAATTCCTTCTAGCGGTTTAGGAATTTCTCCATCAGGAAACATTGAGGTTAGGTCATATTATGCAAATCTTGATTACTAGTTAAAATACCTATTATAAAGAACACTTCACTAAACAGGAAAATGCCAAAATGCTTGTCAATCAGCATTTTGGCATTTTTTAATAACAACTATAATAAATGACTTACGCAGTTACAGTTTGTAGAGATTTTGCTACTTTTTTAACTGCTTCTAGGCCGTTTGCAATAATCTCCTCTGCTTTATCTTGTGAAGCATTATGACCTTCAATAATAACTTCTTCAATAATTTCCATACCGAATACGCCACCTACTACATTTTTAATGTAGTTTACAGACATTTCCATAGGTTGTGCTTCTGGTGCAGAATAGTAACCACCGCGAGCATTTAAGATTACAGCTTTTTTATCAGTCATTAGGCTAACTAATTGACCGTTTTCATCATATTTAAACGTGAAACCAGCTTGATATACATAGTCAATGAAAGTTTGTAATGTCGCTGGAATTGTTAAGTTCCATAATGGGAAAGCAAATACAACTACATCTGCTGCAGTTAGTGCATCCATCGCTTTTTGTTTTGCAGCTAAAAGACGAGATTCAATGTCAGATAATTCTTCACCGTTTTGAACTTTACCGAATGCATTGAAAAGATCTTGACCGAAGTATGGCATATCTTCAGCAAATACATCGAATGTTGTTACGTTTACATTTTGTACGTTTTCCATGAAAGTGTCGTACATTTTTGTTGAAATTCCGTCTGGGCGGTTGTTAGCTTTTACTACTAATACGTTCATTATATAATTTCTCCCTTGAGTTTCCTAAATTAATATCTCGAATTCAAGATATATCCTTATAATAAAAAAATTCCGATAAAAAGTCAACGTTAGGAGCCTCAGACTTTTGACTGAATCATTGTGAGTAAAATGCACAAACGCAATTACGCCTAGGCGTAATTGCGTCCAATTTTTTTCGAACTTGCTCGAAGCGCTCCTCTTTCAAATCTGGAACATCAGCCGGAGCCCTTTAACTTGGTTGTGTCAATTCAACATTTATAAAGGTTACAGAAGCAAGTTAAATTTGACAGCTATCATCTGTACAAACGCCTGCATCTCCAGAGCCTTCCATCTTTAACCCTGGTTGTAAGCCTTCTTCCTCCGCTACTTTACGCAAAGTATTTTCAAACACCTCTTGCGGTTGTGCTCCTGAAATACCGTATTTACGATTTAGAACAAAGAATGGAACACCTCGTACACCAAGCTGAAGCCCCTCCTGTATATCTACTTCCACATCACCTTTAAATTCATCACTAGCAAGAACCTTTTCAATATCCTCAGGCTTGAAACCAACTTGTTCTGCGATTGCCACTAATACCTCATCATGACTAATGCGCTTTCCATCGATAAAATAGCCATGTAACAGCGCTTCAACTAATTCACTAGCGTCACCCTGTTGTTCAGCCCATTTCACAAGTCGATGTGCCTTTAATGTGTTTTCTGCCATCATCTGATCAAAATTATAATGTAAGCCTACTTCTTTTGCGCGAGCTGCCACACCTTGTGTCATTTCTTTCGCTTTTTCTAATGTCATACTATATTTCTGAGACAAAGATTCGTAGATAGACTCATTCGTATCCGCTGGTGTTGTCGGGTCAAGTTGATAGCTTTTATAGACAAGCTCCACTTGGCCCTCAAACCCTGTATCCTGAATTGCCTTTTCCAATTGTTTTTTGCCAATGTAGCAAAAAGGACAAACATAATCTGACCAAATTTCGATTTTCATAAAAAACACGCTCCTTTTGCTACATTGTAACGACACATGCTCTCTTCGAGCAATTTTTATGCTTCATTGCATAAATTTTCAAAGCTATCTCCATACTGAACGTAAAAACACTGTGAGGGTTATGTATGACACAATCTCTTTGGCTTGCAACAACCGACTCGGTTTCCTTGCCATCTTTAACAGCTTCGACTAAATGTGATGTTTGTATTATTGGAGGAGGATTGACTGGACTATATACCGCTTATGTATTAGCAAAAGCAGGTGTCGATGTTGTACTACTAGAGGCCAATTCAAAGCTTAGTTATGGTACGACTGGTCATTCAACAGGTAAACTAACTGCACAGCATGGCTTAGTCTACGCAAATCTTCTCGAAAAGCTTTCTGTAAATGATGCTAGACTCTACTATCATTTAAATCAACATGCTGTAGAGAAAGCATTACAATTCCTCCCTAAAGAGTCCATTCGGCCAGTTGACTCATACCTGTATTGTCAAACAAAAGAAGGCTACTCACAATTATTAAAAGAGTGGAATGCCTATAAAGTATTAAATGTAAAGGCAAAGATTACTTCTGAAACGGAGCTCCCTTTCCCTATTACAAAGGCACTTAGCGTATCGCAGCAAGCTCAAATAAATCCCGTAGTTGTAAGTAACTTTCTTATAAAAGAGGCATTATCAATGGGCGCGAAACTATATGCAAACACACGTGTCCAGCAATTACGCATTGCACAAAATGACTTACATACCGAAAAAAATATCTCGGTTCAATATAATAAGCTTATTTTGTGCACGCATTACCCAATTGAAGCCTTTAAAGGATTACAACTCCTAAAGCTTTCAAATAACCGATCTTATATGGTTGCCAGTAAAATAACGGAAACGTACCAAGGACAGTATTTATCAGTTGATTTTCCTTCACGTTCTATTCGAACGACTACTATAAACGATGAGCACTATTTACTTCTCGGTGGGGCTAATCATATTGCAGGTCAAACGACCAATACGAAGCCCTTTTACGATGCTATTCAAAATGAAATGAAAGTACACTTTGGGCAGGAGCCACTTTATAGATGGTCGGCTCAAGATATCGAAACACCCGACATGGTACCTTATGTCGGAAAAATTACGCAGTCCTTACCAAATGTCTTTATCGCAACAGGATATCGCAAATGGGGGATTTCTAATTCATTCGTCGCTGGGGATTTATTGTCTTCACTTATTACAGGTACTGCGAAGAACAACGATGCAAGTACGCTTTATTCGCCTGCACGTACAAAATTTGGTGCGCAGTTTATGCAAATGCTGAAAGTCGGAGGCTTCGTGGCAAAGGAACTGGTCACAGGCTATATTAAAAATGGAAATGCTCCAACTTGTACGCATTTAGGCTGTAAAACAAAGTGGAATGAAGCGGATGAGACATGGGATTGCCCCTGTCATGGCTCCCGTTTTAATGCCCAAGGAGAAGTGTTAGAAGGGCCAGCAGTTCAACCATTAAAGCTTGATTAATAAGGCACTAGTTGATGATAGCGTAACTAATGATGCAAGCGTGAACGCACAAAACGCAAGACGCAGACATCAATGGCATAGCAAAAAAGTGTTAGATTGATGGCAGTCAATCTAACACTTTTTCTATTTGTCCCAACCTCGTTCTTCAGTTTGGACAATACGCTATTTTATTTTAATGCATCCGTTAATACTGGAACGATTTGTTTTTTACGAGATACAACACCTGGTAAAACAACACGGTTGTTTGTCAGCTCTGCACCAAATGCTTTTGCTGCCGCTTCTGCTACTTGTCCAATTGCAACAGCTGTTGAATCATTGTTTAAAATGTCTGTTACAACGAAAAAGAATAAATCTAAACCATTGTCAGCAACATTTTTATTTAAAAGAATTTCTAATTCTTCTTGTCGTCCAAGCACATCGTTAATATCAACAGCATTCACTTGGGCAACGACAGATTTATATTCACCAAACTGGAACTCTTTTGCATCTAAAGATAAAAGATCCTCTAAAGATTTATCTGAAAGATCAGCGCCTGCTTTTAACATTGCTAGTCCATAGTCCGCAGCATCAACACCTGCGATTTTTGCAAGTTCCTCCGCAGCTTTTACATCCTGTTGTGTACAAGTTGGTGATTTGAACAGTAATGTGTCAGAAATAATAGCTGATAACATTAAGCCTGCAATATTTGCTGGTATTACAACATCATTTTCTTTAAAGATTTTATTTAAAATAGTCGCTGTACAACCAACCGGTTCAGCACGGTAATACAATGGGTCAGCTGTTTGGAAGTTTGCAATGCGATGGTGATCAATTACCTCTGTAATTTGTACTTCCTCAATCCCATCAGCCGATTGTTGGAATTCATTATGGTCTACAAGGATTACCTTTTCCGCTTCCCCTACTACAGAAGAAATAAAACGCGGTGCCTCAAAGCCAAATTTGTCTAGTGCATATTTTGTTTCATTATTTAATTCGCCAAGACGTACTGCTTCAGCTTCTACTCCAATTTGTTGCTTTAAATATGCGTATACAATTGCAGATGTAATTGTATCTGTATCAGGATTTTTATGTCCGAAAACTAAAACTTTGCTCATTAATACTTTTCCTCCTAAATGACTTCTACATTTTCATTTATTTTAACATAATTTATGAAAGAACATGATATAAAGTAAAACTTTCATCATACGCTACTTTTGAAAACTATGTTGTTGTTCATTCACGCTACACTATACTATAATAAAAGTATTTCACTCCATTTAATAGTTTATCTATTTTTTACCATGTATTTTTTTGATTTCCTATGTTAAACATAAATTTCCTAATTTTAGATAGATAGATAGTTGTGATTTTTATACAAGAAACGATAATTTTATGCTATTATCATGTAGTCAAAATTTTTAGGAATTACAGGAATGGGGATTGTGATGACAAAGAAGATGGAAAAAAAGTATATTCCTTTGGCAAGCTATTTTGACGTGGCTTCGCAAAGTGAAATTACTTTAACCTTTAGCGCATTAGAAAACATTATGGGACAAGCCTTACCCAATGCTGCTTATTTAAATAAGAGCTGGTGGAAAAAAACAAAGCCTCCTCTTACGCATTTTTTATCTTGGACAAATGCAGGTTATTATGTCATAGATGTCAAATTAGGCACAAGTGTCACATTTTCTCGCACACAGGAGAAAATATCGACGGATCATATTTCTGAAAATAACGAAAATACTTCTGCGTACATAATCCGAGCGATTGAAGCATCAGATGCTAGAGCATTTATTCTTTTACAAGAAGAAATCCTTCAACAAACTGAATTTTTGTATAATGTTGAAAATGAGTTAGAGCTAACTGTACAACAACTTAGAAAAAACCTAGCTTATTGGAAGCAATTAAAAAACCGCACTATTTTGCTTTGCATTTTAAATGGCACGTTTGCAGGTTATGCAGTAATTCATGGTTATAAGCACTCTAAAGCCAAACATGTTGCCTCAGTCCACTTGGCCGTGAAAGAAGAACACCAACGAAAAGGTATCGGCTCAGCACTTATGAAAGCAGTGGAAGACTGGGCTAACCAAAGAAATATCTCTCGCCTCGAATTATCCGTTATGGAGCATAATGATGCCGCATTACAGCTATTTAAAAAACTAGGCTTTGAACACGAAGGAACTCGCGTTAATGCTATTAAACTAAATGATACATTCAAGGCTGAATATAGTTTAAGTAAAATTTTATAAATTGGTTTTTCAAGGATGTCTAATATTTTAGTTGGACATCTTTTTACTTTTCTAGACCTTAGAACCAAAAACGTATAGATGAGCATATTACTCCACCTATACGCTATACTTTATCAAAATACTTGCTTTTCTCTTGCTACATCTAAAAATAATAAATTATTTTCTACTTGTTCATAGGATTGTTGATATTGAGTGTATCGCTCTTTATCATGACTAACCATTTCCTCAATAAGAGCATGCATAAATGAAAATAGGACAGGTACCATATCTAAAGAGGATTGATTTTTTAAACCTAATGCAAATAAGGCACTTGCATAGTCTCTTATTGGTGACAACGCCGATCCTGTAATAGCAATAATTTTTACTTTTTTCATTTTCGCTATTTCAACAATCGTTTTCACATCATTGGAATGTTTATCACATGAAAAAACTATTAACGTAGTACGTTCGCTCATGCTGTTGATTTGTTGAACGAGATCATCTGAATCTGTACGTAGTTGCTTTACATTTGATCGTAAAGTTTTCAACGTATACGATAACCAATTAGCAATAGAGGCAGCTTGTCTTGTACCTAAAATATAAACTGTATCTGCTTCATGCATCCATTTAGAGCTTTTTTGAAGCACCTTATCGTTCACAAGATGTATTGTATCTTGAATGTTTTGCATATCACGTTGCATGATTTTAGCAAAGCTTGAAGTTCTTTGCTTGCTCGCCGTATATGTTGGTTGAAGAGGAACACCCTCATGTTGTGAGTTTAAATAACTTCTAATCTCTTCTTGTAGCTCCACATAACCTGACAAATCCATCGCATAACAAAAACGAATAACGGTTGATTCACTAACATTTGCCTGTCTACCCACTTCAGCTGCCCCATTAGCAATAACAACCGTTGGATTACTCATAACAAATTGCGCAACTTTACGTTGTCCTTTTGACAGTCTTACAAATCTTTTCTTTATATTTTCATTTATACTCATTCCTAACAACCTTTCTTTCAAAGAAATTATCACGAATGGAGATTGTTCCCTACTGACTCTAAATTCGATTAAAAATACATTATCATGATTGCAATTTGAATACAATGACTTTTCAGAAAAATCTTTAATGTATTAACACACTAACGCACTAGTTCATAATTAAATGACATAAATTCTCTATATTTATCATATCCAAAGTATCTTTATCAACTAGTAGCTGGATAACAAGTAATCTACGAATTGAAATTTTAACATATTTTAGAAACAAATGCATAAAAATAAATAAAATATAATTTTTATGTATTTAATAAAGCAGATTTCAAAAAAAGTCTTGGATTCAAATTGAACCCAAGACTTTTCGTATGTTTACTATTCCAGTTCCATTTGTTTCGTTTCTGTGCCTAAAAATATGACACCAATCACCCCTATAATGATAGCACCACAAAAAATTGCAAAAATAAAACCGATATCATAGCCTGCTGTTAGTAATGATCCGACCAATAATGGACCAAAAATACCGCCAATTCGTCCAACTGCGGCAGCCATTCCTGCACCTGTACCACGAATAACGGCTGGGTACTGTTCTGGTGTATAAGCATAGAGTGCACCCCACGCGCCTAAATTAAAGAATGATAATAGCATCCCAGATGTTAATAGCACCGCCATTGTTTCTGCATTACCAAAAATGAAAGCACTTACAGCTGTTCCAATTAAATAGGAAACAAGTACAAATTTACGTCCAAATTTTTCAATAAACCATGCCGCTGTAAAGTAACCTGGAAGCTGTGCTAAAGTCATAATCAACACATACTTAAAGCTAGTAATCATATCAAAACCTTTTCCGACCATTACACTCGGTAACCATAAAAACATACCGTAATACGAGAATACTACTGTAAACCATAACACCCATAACATAAGTGTCGAACGGGCATATTTTTTCGACCATACATCACGTATGTTGAGAAAAATGCTACGTTTTTTTGATTCAGCCTTCGCAGTAAACTGTGGTGAATCTGGTAAATGCCAACGCAGGTATATAGCGTACACTGCTGGAATTGCTGTTAACAACAAAGCGACACGCCAGCCCCATGTCGGGATAACAAAATAAGAAATCAGTGCGGCAATAAGCCAGCCTGCTGCCCAAAAACTCTCTAGTAATACCACTACTCTTCCACGTTCCTTTGCCTCCACACTTTCAGAAACAAGAGTAGATGCTACAGGTAGTTCTCCACCGAGCCCCATCCCTACTAAAAAGCGTAATGCCATAAATGCGATTAAAGTTGTTGTAAATGCCGAAATACCACTTGCCACAGAAAATAATATAAGCGTCCACATGAACACTTGCTTACGACCGACTTTATCTGCAAAAATACCAAAGATGAGTGCGCCAACTGCCATTCCTATAGAATTAACACTGCCAATCCAACCCATCTGACTCTTAGTTAAATCCCAATCTACCGCGAGCGCTGTAATAACGAAAGATAAAATACCGACGTCCATTGCATCAAAGAGCCAGCCAACACCTGCTACACCCAAAAGCTTATTACGTGATATAGATTGTTCTTGCTTAATTGTTGTCATCTTAACCACCTGTCTTTACACTTGACTTTACATTACGAGTATACTATACAGTTGTTTCAAGAAAGTGACAAGTAAAATTCAAATGACCGAATTGTTTAGACAATTTATTAATTGCTATTGAAAATATATGGTCATTTGCGTTAAAATGTCTCTTATACAAAAACAACTGTTCTTTCTATAAGAACAAAAGGAGATCGTTACGTTATGTGGAAAGGCCTTATTGAAGAATATAAACAATTTTTACCCGTAACAGAAAATACACCTGCTCTAACATTAAACGAAGGCAATACGCCTCTTATACATTTAGTTAATCTTTCTAAACAGCTTGGTATTGAGCTGTATGGTAAAATAGAAGGTGCAAATCCAACTGGTTCTTTCAAAGATCGAGGTATGGTATTTGCCGTAGCAAAGGCTATTGAAGACGGTAGTAAATGTGTTATTTGTGCCTCAACAGGCAATACTTCAGCTGCTGCTGCTGCTTATGCAACACGTGCAGGTATCCAATCTATTGTTGTTATTCCTAAAGGGAAAGTAGCGCTTGGTAAATTAGCACAAGCGACAATGTATGGTGCAAAAATTATTGAAATTGATGGTAATTTCGATGATGCTTTAAACATCGTGCGTCAAGTGAGTGAAACAACACCTGTAGCACTTGTTAACTCAGTTAACCCATATCGCATTGAAGGGCAAAAAACAGCTTCTTTTGAAATTGTAGATGCTTTAGGATCTGCTCCAGACTATTTATGCATTCCAGTAGGTAACGCAGGCAATATTACAGCTTACTGGAAAGGCTTTAAAGAATATAATGATGTCAAAGCTTCAGGTTTACCAAAAATGTACGGCTTTGAAGCAGAAGGTGCCGCAGCAATTGTAAAAGGTGAACCAATCGCTAACCCAGAAACAGTTGCAACAGCTATCCGTATCGGTAACCCTGCTAGCTGGCAGTATGCTGAAGCAGCACGAGATGAGTCTGGCGGCATTATTGACTCTGTAACAGACGAAGAAATTTTAGCAGCTTATAAGCTAATTGCAGGAACTGAAGGCATTTTTGTTGAGCCTGGTTCAGCTGCATCATTAGCAGGTGTTATTAAATCTGTTGAAAACGGTAAAATTGCCAAAGGCTCAAAAGTCGTGACAGTCTTTACTGGTAACGGCTTAAAAGATCCTGACACGGCGATGAACGTTTCAACAGTAGACGTTGTTGCTCTAAAAAATGATGAAGAAGAAATCCGCAAATACATTGAGGGCGTACTATGAGTAAAAAGTGGCAAATCACCGTTCCTGGGAGCACAGCCAATTTAGGCCCTGGCTTTGATTCTATTGGACTCGGCTTGTCTCTTTACTTGAAATTAGATGTTTCCCTACAGGATAGTTGGGAGATTATACATCTCGATGACAACGGTCCTAGTGAATTTGAGCTTGAACAACATTTACTATACATTATTGCCAAAAAAATCGCTGATCAGTATAAGAAGAATTTACCTACTTGCCGTGTTGAAATGGCAAGCGAACTTCCTTTAGCTCGTGGTTTGGGCAGTAGTGCAGCCGTTATTGTTGCGGGTATTGAACTAGCCAACCAATTATGCGATTTGAAGTTAACTGTGCAAGACAAGTTAAATCTATCTTCTCAGATTGAAGGGCATCCTGATAATGCTACTGCCTCAGTACTTGGAGGCTTGACTATATCTTCAATGGATGAAAACGGTATTGTAGATACTTTCCATGTCAATGATATCAATGCTTCATTTGTTGTTTATGTCCCTGATGTGGAGTTGAAAACGAGTGAGTCTCGCTCGGTATTACCAAAACAATTTGATCGGGCTTATGCAGTACGTGCCTCTGCAAATGCAAATATGCTAGCTGCATCGTTAATGGTTCGAGATTTTGAACGTGCTGGGCACTATATGGAAGCTGATTTGTTCCATGAGCCTTTCCGTTCAACATTAATACCACAGTATGTGGAGATTAAAGAAGCTGCAAAAGCAAATGGTGCTTATGGTACAGCATTAAGTGGAGCTGGACCGACACTAATTTCCATCATCCCTACTGCTATTGCCGAAGGCTTTGTTGCAACAATGCAAGCAAATTTCCCAGAACATCATATCATTCTAACGAAGGCCGATGAGCATGGTGTACAAGTAATATAAATTTACAACGTCTACTTCAAAGTAGGCGTTTTTTCTTGAAGGAGGCTGTAACTTGAAACCAATTATATTTTGCGACTTTGACGGTACTATAACCGAAACAGATAATATCGTCTCACTTATGATGCATTTTGTCCCTGAACAATCTGAGAAAATTGCGAAGGCGATGATGGCCCAAACAATAAGCTTTAAAGACGGTATTACAGCTATGTTTGAACTATTATCGACTAACCAAAAAGATGAAATCATTCAATATTTATTGGAGACCGCTGTTATTCGGGAAGGCTTTAGAGAATTCGTTCATTATGCACAGGAACACAATATTCCATTTTATATTGTCAGTGGAGGGGTCGATTTTTTCATACAACCAATGCTTGAAAAGTTTGGTCCATTTTCAGGGATTTATTGCAATAGTGCTGACTTTTCTGGAGAGCAGATTACTATTGTTTATTCAAATAGCTGCGATGCACAATGTGCAAAGTTTACAACTCAAAGTTGCGGTTGCTGTAAACCAACTGTCATGCGTAAAGTGGCACAGCCCGATCATTTCAAAATTGTTATTGGTGACTCTATTTCTGATTTTGAAGCTGCTAAACAAGCGGATTTAGTATTAGCTAGAGAACAGTTAATTGACCACTGTAAAGATTTACAAGTTCCTTACGAGCCATTTAACACTTTTTATGATTGCTTGGAAACAGTTAAAAAATTAATAGAAGTATAAAAAAAGGAATCTAGCCGATATCCATTGACTAGATTCCTTTTTCATTTAATTATGCTAATAATACTAGACTAATAGCCATTACAGCCATTCCTGCCACTAATCCATACATCGATAAATGTGTTTCATCGTAGCGCTGTGCAGCGGGGAGTAGCTCATCTAATGATATAAAGACCATAATTCCGGCAACACCGGCAAATACAATCCCAAACATGACGTCTGTTAAAAAAGGCATTAATAGCAAATATGCTACTAGCGCACCAACAGGCTCTGCTAACCCCGATAAAAAAGATAGTTTAAACGCTTTTCTACGATTTCCTGTAGCAAAAAAAATAGGTACTGATACAGCAATTCCCTCTGGAATATTATGAATGGCTACAGCAATTGCAATAGCAATACCAACATTCGGATCGTTTATTGCGGACATAAACGTCGCAATACCTTCAGGGAAATTATGAATCCCAATGGCAAGAGCGGTGAAAACACCCATCTTCATCAGATGGTTTTCATCTACCTGTGGTTTTACGGCATTAATATCTTCAACAAGCTTAACCTCATGTGGATTAGTCGATTTTGGAATAAATTTATCAATCAATGCTATAAATAACATTCCGCCAAAGAAACCTGCAATCGTCAACCAATAACCGTTAGTTGTACCTAAAGCATTCGTTAAAGCATCTTTTGCTTTTACGAATATTTCCACCAGTGATACATAAATCATAACACCAGCTGAAAATCCAAGGGCTATCGATAAAAATTTTGTATTTGTGCGTGATGTAAAAAATGCTATTAAGCTCCCTACTCCTGTTGCAAGTCCAGCAAAAAGGGTTAACCCTAAGGCGAATATTATTGATCCTTCCAAGTCCTTCTTCCTTTTCTCTTTTTCTTATTGTACTCATCTTAGCTTAAAAGTTTCCTAGAAGCAATTCTTTTTTACTAGGTAAATATTCTATACAAAAACTTAATAAATTTTTCATATAAAGGAAGTAGTCCAAATAAAGGACTGTCCGCAAAGGGGCTGGGACAAAAGAGAAAAAGTGTTAGATTGACTGCCATCAATCTAACACTTTTTTGCTGCGCCGTTGTTGTCCGCTTCGGCGGTGCTTTCCGCTCAGCACAGTAAGCCGCAACCCTCGCTAACGCGCAGAATGCCAGCGTCTTACGTTGTGTGCGTTCTGAGCTGGAGTCACCACCTCCGCTATCAACAACTAGTGAACACTTCTATTTTTTTGCAAATAGCCAAGTTCCCATAATAGCAAAAATTTACGAACACCTTTCCTCTGTTCCTTAAATTTTTTTAGTTATGTCCCAACCTCATTCTATTACGTAAAAATCCACTCCGCTTTCCATAGGTACGTCTTTCGACTTGCACTACTAAAAAGAGCAGCACCCTTTGAAGGGTACTGCTCACATTAGCACTATTGTTTTATAGTATTCTTTTTATATAATCGTTTACGTCGTTCATACCAAAGTACACAAAGGATAAACCATGTGTAACCGACGCACCAACCAGCAAGTACATCGGAAGCAAAATGACGCGCACCTGCTATACGTGATAGACCAATAAGTATTGTTAGTACAATTGCCCCAATCCAAAGCTGTATTTGACGTGCTCTGCTGTTATTTTCAGATAACAAATAAGCAACTGTAAATAAATACAAAATACCTGACATAGCATGTCCTGATGGAAAACTAAACGATGTTAATTGATCTTCTATTTCTGGTCGAGGTCGTTGAATCCATTTTTTCAGCAATTGATTCAGTACATTACCTCCAGCAAATGTCAACAAAACAAATAGCATGCCTCGGTAATTTTTTACCCTCCATGCTAAATACACCATCAATATAAGTGCAACTGTAATGACAAAACTCGGCTCACCAATATAATGAAAAGCTTCGATAAACGGATTGCCAAATAATATGTCTGCCACTTTCGTATCAAAATTAAGAATTGTCTCACCCTGATATGTTAACCGCAACATAAAAAAAGCTATTAGCGTTACTATTGCTAATGGAAATGCCCATATTTTTATCAAAATTTCACCTCAAAACACATTCACGAATTGTTTTTTCACATCATACCATAATTACGTGAAATAGAGGAGTAAATGCATATATTTCGGCATTTATAGCATCAGTAAGCACTTAATATCACAAGCTAGTCGAATAGATGCTTCATTAGTTTTATTGAAGTAATTTGAAAGTGCTAATGCTACAATAAATAAAATAGCTATTATAGGTAGTATTTTTCTAAACAACATCAGCACTCTCCTAACCTCTTATATTTAATTCTTCAGACTATTTTAATAATACAGGATCAAATAGCCAATCCTTCGGTCCAAAGTTTGGGTCTTTTTCCCCTCTAACTTCTCTAGAAATACGATTATTAATAATTAACTCCCTGAACTTTCTAAAGTGTACCCTTTGTAAAGGACATTTTGAAAAAGCCTAGGCAACTTGTTGAAGCTGCTGTCTGTATTTTACAGGCGGCAGCTTTTTTAAATTCCACTGACCTCGATAATGATTGTAATACGTCAT
>NZ_PYWM01000029.1 GCF_003049665.1 Lysinibacillus mangiferihumi
ATAACAACGGTTGTGGACATGTATAGTTAATTGTTTAAGGCAGGCTATTTTAGTCTGCTTTTTTATTTGATGAGATGTGCCAGCATCTTTCTAAAAAAGTTTGCTTTGCTCTTTCTACTATCTCTAATGCTTCCAAAGCATTTGCTTCACTTTCTACTAAAGCACCAACAATTTTTGATGTAGTAGCTATTTTTTTCTGTTCCTCCACACTACTCACTCCTTTAATCTCCATTAACGTTGCTACCGTCACATAAGCTATAAGTTCCGACTATACCGTCATTGGCTCGGTATCACAGCGCTTTACTTAATTGGAAAATTTTAAGCTAAAACTTTCGCTAATTAGGTTGACAATAATTAAAACTAGTTTTAATATTAAAGCATAACTAATAAGACTTTTAAAAAGCCTTTAAACCAACATTTAAACCGTTCCCCAACGAAAAATGTTTATAAATAGGTCGTATTTTTTATTGTCTTTTTTAGTTAAATAATTAGCTTACCTAGAGTATATTAAAACTAGTTTTAAAAGTCAAACACTATTTTTAAAGGTAGTTTTAAAAAAAGGTATGCAAACGAAGGGAAATGTTGATATGACAGCGTTTGACATATTAAAAAAACTTTGTGATGAACAAGGTATATCTGTAAATACACTAGAAGAAAGAATAGGATTAAGCAAAAACACACTATATTCTTGGAAGAAAAATACACCAAAAGGCAGTAACCTTGTTAAAGTTGCAGACTTCTTTGATGTTAGTACAGATTATTTACTTGGACGTTCTGATAAGAAACGTTACTACGATCTAACAGAAAAAGATGAAAAAACTATACAAGAAGAACTACAAAAAATGGTAGAAGGTCTATCTAAAAGTGGACACGCATCCTTTGATGGTAGAACTCTTGATGAGTTAAGCGAGGAAGAAATAGAAGATAGAGAATTATTATTATCAAGTTTAGAAAATTCATTAAGACTAGCTAAGAGAGTAGCAAAACAGAAATTCACCCCTAAAAAATTTAGAGATTAAAGGGAGTGTTGGATGCCATGTCAATAAAGTCAATTGTTAATCAGTTAATTAAAAAATATGGAACCAATGACCCTTTCAAGCTCGCTGAGTACATGGGTGTGCTTATTGTGTTCGAACCTTTAGGGAATGCACTTGGGTACTATAATAAGCATTTTAGAGTTCCTATAATTCATATTAATGAAAATGCTGATAGGAAATTACAGATTTTTATTTGCGGTCATGAATTAGGTCACTACATTCAACATGAAGATATCAACACTTCGTTTTTAAAAAAACACACTCTTTTTTCTACCGATAAAATAGAAATAGAAGCTAATACTTTTGCTGTAGAACTATTATTACCTGACGATTTATTTTTAGAACAAAACGATTCAAGTTTTACCATCTATGATGCAATTGAAGAAAATGGTGTTCCAAAAGAGCTACTTTCTTTAAAAACTATAGATGGTAAAAAAATTTTACCCTAAAAACAACAAACATTCCCATTAAAGGTGGTGATAGTAAAACTAGTACGATAAGAATTTAGGCATTGAAAGGAGAAATTATAATGGCGAACATCGAAAAACGTGGTGAAAATTCATATCGTTTTACTGTCTATTTACCGAAAGATGCTCAAGGTAAATATCCTAAGAGGCGTAAATCAATAACTATTGAAGAAAAAATGTCACCAAAGCAACTAAAGGAATTTTTAGATCGTGAATATCTAAAATTTAAGGATGAGGTCTTATCAGGTAACTATGTGCAAACTGAAAGAATACTTTTTAAAGATTTTGCAGAACAATGGGAAAAAGATTTCGCATCAACTCTTGCCCTAACGACATTTGGAAATCACCAACGAAAACTGGAATTGCATATTAACCCTGTAATTGGTCACATGCGTATGGATCAAATAAATCAATTCCATCTTATGACAGTCATACGTGATATGAAACGTTATGACGGTAAAGATGATCCAGTAACTTATCACAGCAAACAAGACGTATATAGGACACTTAAAAGTATATTTAAGTACGCTGTAAAATGGGGTGTATTATCTAATAATCCAATGGACGGAATTGAAAAGCCACGCCCTAGCGATACTGATGATGTCGGGAAAGAAATGCAAATTTATGAGGAAGATGAAATAGAACAATTAATGCAGATGTTACAATCCGAACCTGCTTTATGGAGAATGATGTTCACTCTTGCATTAGCTGCTGGTCTTCGAAAAGGAGAATTACTGGGATTAGAATGGAAAGATGTAGATTTCGATAAACAACAAATTTATATTCATCAATCTATTGTTTTAACAAAACAAGGTCCACACATAAAATCCACTAAAACTAAAAAATCTAAAAGATATGTAACTTTACCTGAATCAGTTATGGATGAATTGAAAACATATCGAAAATATTGGGCTAAAGAGAAATTACTAAAAGGCGATAAGTGGGTTGAACAAGATAGAGAATGGCTATTTAATTCATTTGACGGCACTCATCTATACCCAACAAGCCCATCAAAACGGTGGCATCAATTTATTAATGGTCATAAGTTCAAATATATCCGACTACATGATTTGCGCCACACATCTGCGTCATTATTAATAGCTCAAGGTGTTCACGCTAAACTTATCAGCGAGCGTTTAGGACACTCTGATATATCTGTTACAATGAACACTTATGGACATGCATTCAAGTCTGCTGACCGTGCTGCGGCTGATAAGCTGGATGGATTCTTTAGAGTGAAAAAACAATCTTAACCCCTGGGGTCATATTGGGGTTAAAGTGGGGTTAAAATTGTTTATAAATAATTGTAATCAATGATAAAGCGCGATAATAATTAATACAAAACCTTTGAATAACAGCATTTATTGTAATTATTTATAAATAAATTACCTCTCACAACTCATTTGAGGAGTGGTGGTTTAAAACTTTCTATAATAACTACGGCATACGCGGCTTTTAACTTTACCATTAGAGCCTCAGGGCTTCAAAGCGACTCACCCTTCTTTATTGGAGGGTGAGTTTTTTATGTTATTTTCTAACGTGTGCAAAAAATCTCCTGTACCATTATTAAGTGGGATTTAAGACAGAAAACTTAGCGAACCTAAAAGACAGCAAAAAGAATGCATCGAAAAATGCGTAGAACTTCACTCTATTCTTTTCAATCATACTCATTTTAATAACTTACTTAACAAATCCTCATGCCATTCATTATTTTCCTTAACAAATACATCTTCTTCAATGAATTTATCCGTAGACAACTCTTTTAGTGTTAACAGCGGTACTAGTGGATAATATAATTCCTCAACCTCGTAAAGGACCTCAAATGCTAAATACTCCACATTTTGAGTCTTAACTTTTTTAATAAAAACATCCCAATTTATATCCTGTGACTTAATTAACCGATAGATATCCGTATATTTAAAAAGAGATACATCCTTGTTATATTTTTTATCCTTATAAACATCTACACATAAAGAGAGTAACGTATCTTCCCATAACAAAACGTTAAATTGAACCCCATCTATTGTTAATATTTGTACATTTTTTAGCAATTCTTCCGTTACATCTTCTTGAAGTTTACGCTCACTGAATGAGTGTGGAAAAAATTGCAATCTAATTTTAAATATATCCAAAAATTTCATCTCGGTTGATTTAACTAAATCAATCGGATTTAGGTTTTCAAGTATCATATCCCCAGTTTTCAAATTCACATCAGCGTTATTTGGCATGTAACCAATAGACTGTAGACATTGTATGACCTTACCTTTATCTTTATAATTCACTAACACCTTACTATCGTAGTACGGACTGTGAAGACTGTCCTTATAGATCGTTTGGCAATTTGGCAGCCCGTCTAATAAAGCATACGAAATTTCTGCTGTATTCAATATTTCTATCAACTGTAACTGATGTTGTAACTGTTCGTTGGCGATCTCTTTGTGCAATTTATATTCTAAATTAGATATTGTTTTTAATTTTACATACCCACATTCAAAGTTAGTTTCATCCACTATGTACTTTCTTATAATTACAGATACATTTGGGAAAATATGATGCATCTTTAATAGCCCTATTACTCGTACCCAATCTAAAGGCATTTTAAGTAATTGTTTTAAAGTATCAACCTCTACATACGATAAACTTTCTTTCGAGAGTAATAATATAAGATTATTTTCCCAATCAGTATATAACAATTACTCTTTCCCCTTCCATCTCCCAATAAAATTGAATCAAACCCTATGACAATATAAAAGGAAAAGGCACCTATAAATGTGCCTTTCTCCATAAACATTTCATCTATTCAATTTATTTAACGACTAATAGAAATAATCAATTACTAACTAAACTTTTCTTGGATGGGCGTTTCTTTAGCATTCACTCGATACGATTCTACTACTGATATACATGCTAGTATTCCAGCAATAGACATTAGAAGCCAAGCTACATTGGAACCTAAAGTTGTAAACACAAAACCAAAAATTAATGGTCCGACAGCTGCCCCTAGAGAAACACCCATCTGACTAATAGCAGTTGCTTGCCCTTCTCTACCAGGATAAGCAGCTCCTGTTACATAGTGTAGTAATCCAGCCCAGCCCCAGCCACCACCATAGGCTAAAATAGCCCCTACTACTTGTAGAGTGTGTGAAGGCATGGTTAATGCTGCTGTACCTAATGATCCAACGATAAACATTGATAGTAACAGTAGTTTTTCAAGCCCTCTAAAACGGTCAATTGCTAATCCAGCAAAAACCCTTACTAAAATATTTGTAATCGATGCAACTGCGGCTACCATACTAGCTTTAACTAATGTAATTCCTCCATGCGTTAGAGATGTAATCAAAAATCCACCTAAGCTATTTCCAATTGCAGCGCCTAGGCCTCCTGCTATCGCTAACAACATTAAATGTCTATTTAAGCGTAGTTTTGATGCATTTTTCTTTTTAGCATTGCTATGTTCATCATCATTTGACTTCATCAGTATGATCATGCCATATAATAAAGTTAGTACGGCAACAAGTCCGAATAGATTTCTCCATCCTATAGGCACCGCTAAAAAAGGAACAGAAAGGCTACAAAACAAAGTTGCTGCAGGTATGGCTGCTTGTTTCAACCCAAACGCAAATCCTTGAATCTTCTCCGGGCACCGTCTGATAATTAGCATATTAGTAAATGGTTGACTGTAGCCATAGACAGCTCCCCCAAAAGCAGCACCTACCCATAATCCAATTTCCGGATATACGAACGTTAAGAAAAGGCTGAATGCCGTAACTAGAACTGCTATGCCTATTTTCTTATCTATGGAATGATGGCTATTTATTTGCCTACTAATATAGGCTCCCATAAGAGATCCTAACCAATATAATGTTATTGTTACGCCTATAGCTCCAACACTAAACCCTGTATCCTTCCTTATTAAATCATTTACTGCACCTGGTAAAAATACAGGAGTTGAAGTCAAAATCGTAACAAAAACTACGGTTAGCGCTGTGAAAACACTTCTTGATGTTTTTCTTTCTGATTTATTATGCTCTAACAAGAATTTTTCTCATCTCTTTCTCTTTGTTTTCGTGTTCTGCATGTAATAGACTAATAATTTCTCGTGCAATTGCATCGGATTCACATAATGTAACTGAATTAACCCCAGGTCTAATTCCCGCTGCAGTGACCCAGTGAACGCCTTCAGTTGGAACACCAAAAGCAAACCTTCTTGAATGCTCTTTGCCCTCACCGTCCAAAACTTTGTTAAGAGGTCTGCTCACAGCTAGCCCCCCTGTATCATAAATCAAACCATTGCAACTAGGTATTTTATAAGTTTGACATTGTTTTGTTTTTAACAAATAAGACATTAATGGATCAGCATTTCGCATTAAATTTGTCTCAGGAAGACGTGCTTCAATGAGGGCCTTAGCCTTTATGCCACTATTGTTAACGAATGGTGACACAGCATAAAATATCGATTCTTCTTCTACTAATTCTACTTGAAGTTTTGGTCCGATAATGTTAACAATTCCTGCTTCCATCAAAGCAATCATTTGTTCAATTCGAATTGCTGGTGGACCAATCGAAAAGAATGCATTTAACGGAGTGTACCAATTCTTTAATTCGATTTTATACGAATCTCCATTAATACCCGCGTAATCTACGATAAGACGAATTTCATTACGCAAATCTCGTAACGCATCTAATGCCGATTTTAAAGGACTGGTCACATTACCTCTTTTGGCCTCCTTTAAGTCTAAAGACAGATAATGAATTAACCAATCATTAAATTCTTCGGGATTATCATAAAATTGATTTTTGACAGGATTAGCAAGCGTTTCCCAATCCCACATTAAACCATCTGGAATGCCAAAGTCCTTTAAAATGCTTCTCTCATGTTCACTTCCATAGGAATAGAGACTATATTTATCCTGAAACTCCTGTCCAGCATTCAAACCTGATTTCTCTTCAATGATTGCCTTGTAATAAATCGTTTCTACTTCTTTCGCAATAAGTGGCCATACATCATTTTTAAAGTCTACTGCTTTTCCTTCTATAGTTTTTTTGTGGAAATTATTAATCACCTCTGGAGTGATGTATATTGGTGTGTGTCTGCCTGATGCACCCTTTTCATTTTCACCACGAGCGTGATATGGAATGCCTCTTCGAGAACCTGCATAGATGATAGGTTCTTCCCCTGAAGCTTGGTATACTAATTTGTTTCCTGTTCGTATGAACTGTCCGCCTCTTCCCAGTGTAAACAGTGACATATAATCGAAGAAATTCAAACCGAGTCCCTTTAAAATAACAGGCTCTCCTGCTTTTATGCACTCTAATGAAACATCGGCTGGATTACTCGGGGTAATATAGATCATTCCCTTTTCAGCTGCGATTTCTCTTAATTTCTCTTCTTCTGGAGATAAACTTACCGGTGTATGACCTTGCGCTAACACGACAGCGTTCACTCTTAAATGAACATTATCCTTTTCAAGCTGTACAATCTGGCTTCCATCATATGCATCATCAATCGCAATAGCTCGTGTTTGATGAGTATATACCATGACGTTACTTGGCATAGTTAAGACAACTTCTTTAAATACCCATTCCAAGTAGTGACCATAAAAGGCACGTGTAGGATAGGAATCTGGTTTTAATTCTTCTGCCTCTCTCATCACTAATTCGCTATATTCCAAATTAGCATTCGCTATCTTTGTTAAAGACTTAGCCCATTCATACAAACAAGGACCTTGCATAATAGGACCTTCACATTCAACGCTAAAATCTGTAAACAAAGTAATTTGAGAAGCTACTGTGTTCATCAATAACGTTTTTGACTGATTTGTTCTCCACACTTCGCCAGAACCTGGAAGGAAAGGGTCTATCATATAAATTTCAATTTTACCTGCATAAGAGTCTTCTTTAAAATTTGTACGAAGTCTTTCTAATACAGAAAGTCCTCTTGGTCCGCAACCTACTAAAGCAATTCTAAAAATATCTTTTGTCATTTTAAAACTCCTTCTAATAAATTTATAATGACCAACCCTGTATATTAGCAAAAATCATACATTATTTGTTTACTTGCAGCATCAATGTTTTTATTAAATCTGCCGCTGGAAGAGATTGAGCAAGTTTATAGCCCTGTCCTGCCCATAAAGACATGTACTTTGGATTATTTGACTGGACTGCCTCTTTTCTTAATTTTTGTGTCATATAATGAACTTGTGGATACGCAGCTGGTGCTTCCTTGTCATAAGTGGATAGAAAATAATTTACTAACCCTCTAGCACGCCTGCCAGTAAATGCACGCGTAATATGGGTTGTGGTAAAGTCCGAATCAGTTAAAGCCTTTCTATATACTGTATTCGTCCCACTTTCTGGACAAAGGAGAAAAGCAGTACCTAATTGAGCAGCACTAGCACCTGCCTCTAAAACAGCAGTAATCGTACAACCATCCATAATCCCCCCTGCCGCTATAATAGGAATATCGATTTCTTTTTTCACGATACTTATAAAAACGAGTAAGCCATACTCTTCGTGAGGTTCCATATTATTTGAAAAGGAAGCTCTATGTCCTCCCGCCTCTATGCCTTGCAAACATAATGCATCGGCACCCGATTCATTTGCTATTTTTGCTTCTTCTAAATTTGTAACGGTAACAATTACGAAACTTCCATTTTGCTTTAATTCTTTTATAGTTTCAGTAGACGGACATCCAAAAGTAAAACTTACAACAGGTATTTTTTCTTCTTTGATTAAGTCAATTTTGTTATGCCAGTCATCATCATCCACGATTGGATCTCCAACTGTAGTTCCTAATAGTAATGCTTCTTTTTCTAACTTCGCTCGATAGTCGTCCACATTACAATTATCATTGATTTCATTTAGGTTAGGGACAAATAAATTTACACCAAAAATATTAGAAGACAAATTACGAAATTCTTGAATATCTTTTCTTAAATCTTCAGTTGTTTTGTATCCAGCAGCTAGAAAACCTAATCCTCCTGCATTGGATACCGCTGCGGCAAGAGCTGGCGTCGATACCCCTCCCGCCATAGGAGCTTGTATAATTGGGTATTTTAATTTATCTAACATACCGTTCTCCTTTTCATCGATGATTTAATATTTCGAAAATTAAATTTGTTTTTTTAGAAACGCAGGACTCTTCTCAAATCGAATACCAGTTAGAAGTAAGCCTGCGCCAACTAAAACTACACTGGCCGCACCCAGTAACACAGCGTCATAATTCTGAGTGGCAGTTGAGATAATTCCAGCAATTGATGGCCCAATCATTTGTCCACCTGCATAGATAGATGTAAGAATGCCAATAATCCGACTACTATTAAATGGACTCATTTGGCGTGCTAATGTTGTAGCAAGGGTTGTGATTCCCATAAAAGTGGCCCCAAATAATAGAGCACTTAAAACTACACCTATTTGAGATACCCATAAAGCTGGTAGCGCTATACCAAAAGCTTGCAGTGTCATTGCTAACACCAATGATTTAACAAATCCAATTTTTTTAGCTAACTCTGACCAGATAATACAAGATGGAATTGCAGCCAATCCTACCACCATCCACACTACGGTAGCATCACCATTAAAGCTCGGTATTTCTTTCGCGATTGATACAATAAATGTACCTGTCACAATATACCCTAACCCTTCTAATCCATAAGCTACAATTAGCCAAGGAATCCATTTTAAAGGAGGTACACATAGAGCACTTTCTTGTTTACTAGTTTTCTCAAAAGACAGTGGTTCGTCTTTCATGCTAATCCAAACTATCAAAACTAGCAGCATACTAACACCGGACAAACCTAACCATACGCCTTCCCACCTGTATAAACGATTTAATATGGGTATCAGTAAACTTGATAAAAAAATGCCCAGCCCTACTCCACCATAGAAAATGCCAGACCAATTCAATTTATTTCTGATAGCTAGTTTATCTAGCACAATGCCAGAGGCCATCACAAAAACAATGGCGCTGGAAATACCCGATATAAAACGCAACCCATACCAAATAAAATAAGATTGAAATAAACCCATACTAGCTGTTGTTAGAATACTAATAACCAGACTCAACCTTAATATAAACGTTCTATGTTGCTTTACAGGAATAATCCCTACTAAAAATGCTCCAAGCAAATAGCCTGCATAATTACTTGTAGCAAGATAACCCCCTACTGCATTTGAAAACGAAAGATCACTTTGCATCAGTGGAAGAATTGGCGTATAAGCAAACCTGCCAATTCCCATAGCAACGACTAAAGATAAAATACCACCTAATAAAAAAATAGAAGAATGTTTAAATAAAATCACACCCCTTGTAAAATCATTATATAAATATCATAACTTTTTTTTGAAATATAGTATAATTCAGGTAAGTGATAGTTGCCATCTTTTATTTATATAGCTAAATGGAGGGTTTACTTATGGACTTACATGCTTTGAATATTTTTAAATCTGTTGCCGAAAAAGGGAGTATTTCGCAAGCCGCTCGTGATCTTAATTACGCACAATCCAATATCACTACTAAAATTCAACAATTAGAAAACGATCTTCAAACCACACTATTTTACCGAAATAACCGTGGCACTACCTTAACTTCCAAAGGAAAAGTCTTATTAACGTACGCTGAAAATATCTTTAATTTAATAGAAGAAACAGTTAAGGTGATGCAAGATAATCAAATTCCACAAGGTCCATTATCTATAGGCTCTATGGAAACAACTGCTGCTGTTCGTTTACCATCTCTACTATCAAAATATCACCACGAATATCCAAATGTAGACTTGAATTTAAAAACAGGACCAACTCAACAAAATATTCAAGGGGTTCTTCATCATGAACTAGATGGTGCATTCGTCGCTGGCCCTATCAACCACCCTGAACTAACTCAAAAGACCGTTATCGAAGAGGACTTGGTACTAATTACAGATACTGTTCATCCTCCTTTGTCATCTATTAAAGATATCCAAACAAGGACGCTACTAGTGTTTCGAAGTGGCTGCACTTATCGGGCAAAACTCGAACAATGGTTGCACGATGAAGGAATTACACCAAATAAAATAATGGAATTTGGTACACTTGAAGCAATTCTTGGCTGTGTCTCTGCAGGGTTAGGTATAAGCATGCTCCCCTACTCTGTTATAGAAATGCATTTACAAGCTGGAACAATTAGGCATCATTCAATCCCAAATCCTTATGGAAAAGTTGAAACAATATTCATCTATAGGAAGGACACATTTATACCTACATCTTTAATAAAATTTATGGATATGTTTTGTGAGGAGAGAAATGCTTTTAAACGTCCTATCCCTGTACAATAATCAGAATAGTCAGTTTTAAATAACTAGAAAAATAAGCGCGTTAATTTACAGTGCGGTGCCTTATGTATATGGGTATCTCCAATGAAGCTAAGCATAAAAATAGCAACAGCTTATTCGGCTTTTATTCCCTCTTACATTTATAAAGCATCTTAACCAATTTGGCTAAGATGCTTTTTTAGTACATGTGTACAAGAAGAAGGCACTACTTTACATTGATATAGTAGATTAGATGATCAGTCCATTCATCGTCCTCATAGATGAAGCCTTTTCTCGTGCATTCATAAACCATACCAACACTTTCTGCCAACTTTATTGATGCATTATTATCAAGGTTTATATGCGCTTCGACTATATTTTTTCTACACGCTTTCCATTAACAAAACACGATAATACTAATCCACTAAGAGCAATAGCTGCTATAAAGAAGAAAGCATATTTTGTTCCTTCTGCAATTAACTCTAATAACGAGGCATTTTGGAATTGTTCCATATGCTGTTTTGTCCACTAACCATTAATGTAATGGTAAAAGCAGTTCCTGTTCCCCCTGCAATTTGTTGTAATGTGCTCATGACAGCGGCACCATCAGCATATAATTCACGTGGCAACTGATTTAATCCGTTTGTTTGCCGGCATAATAATCATTGATATTCCTATAAAGAAGATTGTATTTGCCAAAATAATTTGCCAAACAGGTGTATGTGCGGAAATCGTAAAAATAAATAGTAAACTTGCACTGAACGTTAACAGAAAGCCCAATGGCAAAAATTTTAAATATTTACGATGTTAATAAGGTTGAAAAACTAAAAAAATTAGATAGAAATGTATTAGAACCTTTACTGCCAGACCTCCTCGAATATACGCAAGATATGAACTGGCCTGTTGCTTCTGGCGTGGTGGATATACTATTAACTTTCCCTAAGGAAATTGTTTCCCATGTGCAAGCGATATTATCTTCAAATGATGATAACTGGAAGTGGTTTATTTTTCATTTTTTGGTTATTAAATTACCTATAGAGTCGCAAGTTAAGTTTAAACAGTATTTAATAAGAGTTGCCCAAACCCCTACACAAAAAGGGAGGTAATCTTCACACCCTTCCAAATCCAGCGCCTCCTTGTTTTTCCTTGGTTAACACTCTATAAAAAAAACTACGCTACATTAGTAGGACCTTGCTTACTAAGTAATCTTATAAATAACTGACCTAGAATATAGATACTTGAGACAAATATCATAGCACCATTTTTGCCAAAAGGTTTAAACCAACTGCCATCATCCAATATAAAAAAATGACCCAATATTAATGAAATAACGATCATCATAATATTTAAACTAAAAAACAAAGGTAAATTCATTTTTCTCGTTAATAGACCTATAACGACTATGCACACTATAAATGTAGGAAATAAGAAATCCGCGTCCTCACTATTAAGATAAAAATGATATTCATAAAAATAAAAGAAAAATGGAACTGGAAATAAAGACATTATACAAATAATAAATTTTTTCATTAATATAAACCTCACTATATTGAACAAATAAGGAAATCAATATTTAGTGTAATTTTACACCAAAAATTGGTTTTTTCATATATTTAATAATTCTTATTTAAGACTCTATTATGTGTATTCTCTACCCTCTTTTCTATTTACTTTAGGCAAAAATAAAATGCTGACAATCCACCCTAAATACAAAGGGTATTTTAATATTTCATTTGTTGAATACCCTAATAAATAAGGTAAATGATTATACCGGTTATATACAATCCCAATCCTATTTTGTTCAACATATGTCACCCCTTCTTTTCAAGAACAAAATATTTTGTTAATTATAACACCGCCTTTATTATACCATTTATTTACATATATTAATTTATGCAATATTGCTCACATAGCATTTTATTTAGATAACCGTTCGTTCAATAATTGCTTACAGTTGTCCGTTTTTTACGTTTGTGTTATAAAAAACTAAAAATAGAGTAGGAGGAGATTATCATCAAATTAAGAGAAGAATACACTTGTCCGTTAGAATTAGTACAAGATATGATCAAAGGAAAATGGAAATGTATTATTATTTGGCGATTACGGCTTGGACCCACATCTCCATCTAAACTAAGACGGGATATTAAAGGAATCACTGAAAAAATGCTGTTAGAGCAATTAAAAGAACTAATGGATTTTCAATTAGTCGATAAAGAGGAATACCTTTCCACATATCCACTACGAGTGGAATATAGCTTAAGTACAAAAGGAAAAGAAGTATTAAAATCATTAGAAATTATGCAGCGATTAGGCATTCAATATCTCGAGGAGAAACAAATAATAGGTAGTCGTTAAATAGAGTACCCTTACAAAAAAGTGGGTAATTTACGATAGTTTTTTCTCCATGTTATCATGACCTCAACAACAACATATGGAGGTAATAACCATGAAGAAAAAATTTATATTATTCCTATCCATCCTTTCACTTTTAGCTATAGGTATACTAGCTGGATGCAGTAACCAAAATAAAAATACTACTGAATCCGCAAAAGAAAAAACATTTGTCGTAACAAGTACTGGTATAGTAGATGGCGTTATTCAAGATCAATATGGACAACTAGGAGATTCCTTTAACGAGCATGGCATGCCGACTTATTCATTACCATTAAAGTTTGAAAATGCACCAAAAGAAACTGTGTCATATGCGTTAGTTTTAGAAGATAAAGACGCTTTCCCTATTAGCCAAGGGTTCTCTTGGATTCATTGGACAGCAGCTAATATTCAAAAAGATGAACTGAAAGAAAACGAAAGTCAAACAGCGACTGATTTTGTCCAAGGCGTAAATAGTTGGATAAGTCCTCAAGGAGGTAGCCAAAGCGCAGAACTCTCTAGCTTTTACGGGGGGATGGCTCCGCCCGATAAACCTCATACTTACGAGATTCATATCTATGCATTAGATACGACCGTCGATTTAGAAAATGGATTTTTACTGAATGAACTCTATCATGCTATCGAAGGGCATGTGTTAGCTGACTACACTTTAAAGGGTACTTACCCAAATAAGTAATTACTTATTATCCTAATTTATCTCAACATTATATCAATTTAACTTCAAATAAGTCCGGGACTGTTCGATTTTTTGAGTCTCTGGACTTTTTTCTTTGCTCCTAGTAACATTGTTTTAAGAACAAATTGATTTGGTTTTCTACGTTAAATCACTGAAACTTTAGCCAGCTATAGCAACAATTTAGACAAAAAGAGCTTGGCTAATAATTTTTTTGTTTTCATTACTGAAACAATATAGGATATACTTTTATAGTCCTGTTATTGGCACGTAAAATAGAAAGTTAATTTCAAGAAAGTTTTATTGGAGGTTTATTATGAATTACAGAATTATTAACAAACAAGTATTTGAACAAGCACAGCTTCGTTCGGTTTCAGATGTACCATTCACCGAAGAAGAACTTCAACATGGGATGAAAATTGCCGTCTCTAAAGCAGATGATACTTTAGCTTTATATTTACTAGATATCGAAGGTCATAGAAAATTTGAAGTTCGTTGGGACGATTCATCAGAAATTTTCAACGGTTGGTATTCAGCATGGGATAATTTCTCTTGGTGCCTAGATGTAGTAAGCAAATAAATAGCCTTGTGGAATAATATCAACTAGAAACGAACATTCTTTTGTTTTCAGTTGATATTATTTTATTTAACTAGTATTTCTACTTTAGAATAAAGGGTTTTTCAATCGTGGTTTTGATTACAAAGGAACGGACAAAAAAGCTTTTTACAAATGTTTGTATTTTGGCATAGCGATGTGTTTATTATTTATAGTTTTATTTATTGTCCAATTTATAAGAAATGGATAACAAACGTTACGCATGCCTCTCACTTTTAGGTTGTCAGCAATGCAGGGAAGATGATTTTCTTTCATTCGCTAGAAAAAATACTTTAACTCCCTGTCCCCTTGTATAATTCATACGCAATTTGAACATATATGGAGTAACAAGGGAGGAATGAACATGAAAAAACTACTTTACATGTTAGTACTATTCACGCTATTGTTATCAGCCTGTGGAAAGAATGCCGAACCGAAGGAAGCAGCAGTGAATCCAGAGACATCTGTTAAAGATATTGTGGGCGCAACCGTTAAAAATAAATTTACTGTAGAAGAAACGAAAGGTATTGTTACTATTTCGATTCAGGATACAGATGTAAGAGAAGGTTCAAAAAACCAGATGCTAAAAGATTCAGGGAAAATATTTGCAGAGATGTCGAAACTAAAAAGCGTGAAAACACCTTCAATTATTTGGTATGCCCCATTAACAGGTGCTAATAGCAATGAAGAAATGACCGAAGTATTAAGCATTTATTTTAATGAAAAAGATTTTAGAACTGTCAATTGGGCCGACTATTCTCGATTAAATATAGAATCCATTGCTACTGAATATAGGGAGAACCAAGCATTAGGAGATTAAACATTCAGAAGCGAATGCAACATCGAAAGAGGATGGGACATAACTAAAAAAATTTAAGGAACAGAGGAAAGGTGTTCGTAAATTTGCTATATGGAGAACTTAGCTCATAACCCGTATTATAGCGTTTTTCGCTTTCTACAATGTAATCATCAATATGTAGCACATGAATCGTACATGCATTTTCTAGCATGCTCACTAGCTCTTTGACAAAGGTCGTTTTTCCTGCCCCACCTAATCCGTCAATGGCAACAATAAATGGCCTTTCTCCCCAATCCGAACCGCAATATCGTTTCATTATTTCGGTTGTAACCTGCTGTAGGCAAAGCAATTCTCCCACTCTCCTTAAAATACAAATAACCAGCTTACCTTCACAAGGTAAACTGGTCTCTTATTAATTAATGGGATAAAGCAACATTAAATGAAGCAGCGGTTTTCGCTTTTACCTCTTCCAATGTCACACCCTCTGCTAATTCGATGAGTTGCATGCCTGCATCTGTAAAATCGAATACAGCTAAGTCCGTTATTAATCTGTGTACGACACCTTTGCCTGTTAACGGTAGCTCACACTGCTTTTTAATTTTTGATTCTCCATTTTTATTGACATGCTCCATCACCACGATAACTCTTTTCGCGCCAACAACAAGATCCATAGCACCGCCCATGCCTTTGATCATTTTTCCTGGAATCATCCAATTCGCTAGATCCCCAGTTTCCGAAACTTCCATACCACCTAAAATGGCAAGATCAATATGCCCCCCACGTATCATGGCAAAGGAATCAGCGCTATCAAAAAAGGATGCGCCTGGCACGGCTGTCACCGTTTCCTTCCCTGCATTAATGAGGTCAGGGTCTACCATACTCTCCTCTGGATAAGGGCCAATACCGAGAAGGCCATTTTCAGATTGTAATAGCACCTCGTAGTCAGCAGGAATAGCATTGGCAATAAGTGTTGGGATACCAATACCTAAATTGACATTCATGCCATTTTCAATTTCTTGCACAGCTCTATTCACAATTTTATGTCTTGTATCCACCATCATGCTTCCTCCTTTTTCACTGTCAAACGCTCGATACGTTTTTCATATTTTTCACCGAGTAAGACACGTTGCACAAAGACACCTGGTGTGTGGATATGATCTGGATCTAGTTCGCCCACTTCCACAATTTCTTCTACTTCCGCAATTGTAATTTTGCCAGCCATTGCTGCTAAAGGATTAAAATTACGTGATGTTTTTCTATAAATTAAATTGCCTAGCTTGTCTGCTTTCCATGCTTTGACAAGCGCAAAATCTGCGACAATCCCTTGTTCTAAAATATATTCTTTGCCATCGAAAACCTTTACTTCCTTGCCCTCCGCAATAGGCGTGCCAACCCCTGTCGCTGTATAAAATCCTGGAATACCCGCTCCTCCAGCTCGTAGCCGCTCTGCTAGCGTTCCTTGTGGTGCGAGTTCTACTTCTAACTCACCGTTTAAAAATTGCTGTTCGAAAATTTTATTTTCGCCAACATAGGAAGCAATGATTTTTTTTATTTGTTTATTGGCTAGTAATAATCCTAATCCCCAATTATCCACTCCGCAATTATTGCTCACAACGGTTAAATCTTTTGTTCCCTTTTGTTGTAATGCTGCAATTGCCTTTTCTGGAATACCACATAAACCAAATCCCCCTACTGCTAACGTAGCACCTTCCTTAATATCTGCAACGGCTTCCTCAAACGAATTCCACACTTTCCCGTTTCCCATATCGAAACCCCCTAAAATTGCTCGTTTATTAAGAAAAATTCTACATCATTCTTGTTTTATAAGTAAAGGAATTAATTGGAATTCTATTTATTCTAAAATGGAATAACTGCATTGTTACTATGTTTCTTCCGATCGTATTGTCTTTAATAATTGCTTTAAAGCATAGGATTGATATGTATTTTTTTTCGTAATAACGCCAAGACGCCACGGCATATGATAGTTCTGTAACGGTATAATTTTTACATTTTGATTCGTCTGCTTTGCCGCAATAGAATAAGGCAACAGCGTTACACCCAAATTTGAAGACACTAACTCCACGATTAAATCCCATTGCGAGCTTTTGTATCCGATAATCGGTGTAAATCCAGCACTTCTACAGGATTTAATCACATAATCATGCAACGTAAATTCCTCTGTAAAAATAATAAATGATTCATTTTTCAAATCTTGTAATAAAATAGTATCCTGTTGCGCTAAAGAATGCTGTTCATTTATATAGACAAAAAACTGATCTTCCACAAAAGATTGCACAACAAATTTTCGCTCGTCGGTAGGTAAAACGACAATCCCCATATCCACTTCACCATTTTCCACTAAAGTGCCTATTAACTTCGCTCCTCGTTCCACTAGCTCTAAATGAACATTTGGATATTGCTGATGAAACTTACGAGCAATTTCTGGGAAAAACAACGTGCCTATCAGTGGTGGAATACCTAATTTTATAGTTCCTGTTTTAATATTTAACAAGTCATCTAGCAATATATGCAAATCATGGACTGAGCGCATAATTTTTTGTCCTTGCTTATACACAATATGTCCTGCATCCGTTAACTCTACATGTCGTGTGGACCGATTCAATAGCTCAACATGGAGATTATCCTCTAATTTTTTTATGCTCTTACTTAATGACGGCTGGGATACAAAGGACTCATTTGCCGCTTTTGTAAAACTCCCATATTCTACTACGTCCATAAATGCCTTTAAATCACGTAATTCCATTTAATGACCCCCTTATTTATTCTTATTTGTTATAAAAAAAATCCTAAAAGTGTTTATTAGTAATAAATTCTACTCCTTCTCTTTTAATCCTTCTTCCATAACGTAAGGGTAATAAATTCAAGAATAATAAGGTTTTCTTATATGTTCAATAATATTTGAATAACTAATTTCAGGAGAGCTGTCACAATTCTTTATTTCTATTTTACGTTTCTCTTACTGTTCTTTATACGATTTTTTTCTTTATTTACTGGTCACCCTATGTAATATTAGGAATAAGGGATGGTAGAAATAAAAGGGGGAGTATTAGATTGAAAACGTTAACAAAGCTATCGAATGCTATTATGGAAAAATATTTGCCTGACCCATACATATTTGTCACTATACTCACAGTACTAGTGTTATTATTAGGGGTCACATTAACAGATTCCTCTCCATTAGATATGGTTACTTACTGGGGAGACGGCTTTTGGGAGTTATTATCCTTTACAATGCAAATGGTCATTGTTTTAGCTGCTGGACATATTTTAGCGAATAGCCCTGTCTTTAAAAAAGGCTTATCAGCAGTCGCAAGTAAAATTAAAACGCCAAGCATGGCAATTATAATTGTGACTTTTATTTCATTAATTGCTTGCTGGATTAACTGGGGATTCGGACTAGTCATAGGGGCACTTTTTGCAAAAGAAATTGCACGTCATGTTAAAAAAGTGGACTATCGTTTATTAATTGCCAGTGCTTATTCAGGATTTGTTATTTGGCACGGAGGTTTAGCAGGTTCCGTTCCATTATCAATTGCAACGGAGGGGCATCCTTTTGCAAATATTATGGGTGTAATCCCAACAGACATTACACTTTTCTCTACATACAACTTATTTATTGTCATTGTCATTGTTCTGACATTGCCATTATTTAACCGTTGGATGATGCCAAAGGAAGAGGATGTCGTAGAAATTGAACCTTCTTTATTAATTGAGGAAAAAATAGCGCTGCCAAAAGCTGAAAATCATTTTGCAAGCCGTTCAGAGCGCAGCTACATTCTAACAATATTAATTGGTCTTATCGGTGTTATTTATTTAATTCAGCATTTTATTACAAAAGGCTTTGTTTTAAATTTAAATGTTGTAAATACGATTTTTATTGTACTGGGGATTATTTTTCATGGTACACCGCAGCGTTTTCTTGCCGCTGCCCAAGATGCAATTAAAACAACAACAGGAATAGTATTCCAATTCCCTTTTTACGCCGGTATTATGGGGATGATGACCGCTTCTGGCTTAGCGGCGGTATTTTCTGAATGGTTTGTCAACATTTCAAACGACCATACTTTCTATTTATTCACATTTTTCTCTGCGGGGCTTGTCAACTTTTTTGTACCTTCTGGCGGTGGTCAATGGACGGTTCAAGCACCCATTATGTTAGATGCTGCAACGACCCTAGGTGCGGATTATGCCAAAACGGCTATGGCGATCGCTTGGGGAGATGCTTGGACAAATATGATTCAGCCATTTTGGGCCCTCCCAGCACTCGCAATTGCAGGTTTAAAGGCAAAAGATATTATGGGATTCTGTTTATTTATCCTGATCTTTACAGGAATTATCATTAGTATCGGACTGTACTTCTTCTAGTTACTATTGAATTTTTTAGAACCTCACAAAGAGCGTTAATACCGTTCTTGTGGGGTTTTTTGGTTTAGTTTAAGACCTAAGTAACCATTTTATTTTTTATAATGTCGATATATTAGACTAGTTGAGAGTTTTTTGAGAGTTTCATTTCCTATAATCAAATAAGAAATTTGTCACAATTTATCAAAGATTGGAGATAGCACAGATGTTGAAGCAATTGCTTGAAAATCGTACCGTTAATTTGGATTATATGGGTTTCTCATTTCAGCACCACGTATATGAACTACAAAATTGTGTAGAAGTATTAGGAATTGAAGCGAAGTGGCTACAAGTTGAAAATAATCAAATTGCAGTGGCTTATATGGACGATAATAGTATTTTTATAAAAAGTATGCACTACGGGAAAACAATGATGAAGTTAACAGATGGTATTCATGAAGCAAATGTACATCTATCTGTTTTACCTTCAGGAGAGATAAATGTAGAAGTTAAGCCTTACATAGGAAATGCTAATATTGTATCTGTTTATTTCCGAGCAATTTTAGCAGATACTGCGATTGCCATTGATTTAAAAGGGGCACTCAAAAATTTCCTCATTGCTAATCGGTTTATGAACGATGGGGACAGTATTTTGGAAGTACACTATCAATCCATGCATCCCAATGTCTTAAAAGATTCTTATGCAGGTAATTTTGTATTAGGTTGTCATCCTATGGGAGGTGCCATTACAAATTGTAATGAATATGCTTTGGCTAATCGCATAGCCAATTTAAAATTTACAAAAATCGTTATTTTACAAGATGGCGTACACAAAATTATTGCCTTAAAAATGTTATTATCTTTCGTCATTAGCAATCGAATTTTCGTTAATAATGAGCTATCAATGGACTCTCATCTGCCGTTGTTTTAATTATGCTTTCGGATTAGCTAAATTGCTTCTGTTAGGATGTTCATTATTACTGTTAAAAAGACAATAGTCTTCAGCGACGTGTAGCTGTCAATTGCAGCATGTACAGAAAATGATTTGCGTGCAGCCCCTCTCTCTATACAGAGGGAACGTCATTATAGCTACACCTATGTTCTATCAAATTATATAAAAAGGAATTTTTTTGATGCTGATTTTTTTAATACTGTTTTGTGTCGTTATCATAGGAAGCTATTTGATACAGAAAACGCTGCATATTAGAAAGTGCCGAAAGGAAAAGAAAAAGGTTATGGAGGAACGGCTAAAGCACCTTATTTTTACGAACACTAAGCAGCCACAAAAATAATTTTAACGTACTTTGTTATAAGCAAATATTTTTAAATACGAGCTATACTTTTTATTTCATTTCTCATTAGTTTAGTGTTAAACTATCTATTGTTATTTAAATGAAGTTATATTGAATATGATTTATTTTTATCTGTCAATATTCTGTTTATCACTCATTCTAGGAGGAGTTATGTATGAAACGTGTGGAAAATAAAGTAGCGCTTGTTACTGGCGGCGCGTCAGGCATCGGTTTATCCGCAGCAACTTTGTTAGCGAAAGAAGGAGCAAAAGTTGTTATTGCTGATTTTAATATTGAAGGAGCAAAAGAAGTTGCAGCTACTTTAGTAAAAGAAGGTTATGAAGCATCCGCAGTGTTCTTAGATGCAGGCGATGCTCAATCTATTGAAGATGCAATAGAGTTTACGGTTGCACAATACGGTACTATTACCGTTCTATTTAATAATGTTGGTTTAACAAACTTACAAAAAGATTTAGATGTTGTAAATATCGATTTAGATGAGTGGGATCGTCTAGTAAATGTAAACTTAAAATCAGTTTTACTAGGTAGCCGCTTCGCTATTCCTCATATGCAAAAAGCTGGTGGTGGTTCTATCATTAACACAGCTTCTATGGGCGCATTTGCAAGTGACCAAATTCGTACAGCTTATGGTACGACAAAAGCTGGCGTCGTTCACTTAACTAAATACATTGCCACTCAATACGGTAAAGATAAAATCCGTTGTAATGCGATAGCACCAGGGTTAATTTTAACACCTGCAGCTAAAAACAACTTACCACAGGATTTACTAGATATTTTCACAAAATACAACGCCCTACCATACAATGGTGAAGCTGATGATATCGGCTACGCAGTAGTCTATTTAGCATCTGACGAATCGAAATTTATGACTGGTCAAACACTTCAAATCGAAGGTGGCCATTACATGGCAAATCCAACCATTGCAGATACAAATATTTGGGCTGCAAATCTACAAAAATAATTTACCTTTTAAACTGATTGAACTAGTTTGAACTTGCCATTCGTGTTCAAATTTATCGATATTTATATCCTTGTTATCTCAGGCTGTAGATCCATTCCGAAATCCGGAATTGTCTACAGCCTGTTTTAATTGTTTGAGTGCCTGGAATTGTTTGAGTGCCTGACACCTAACCCTTTTCTAATGCTAATTTAATGCCGAAGCCAATTAAAACGGTTCCTGTTAGGCCTTCTATTACTGCCTTTGTCATAGGCTTCTTCATAAAAGCACTAATTTTATCTAATAAATAGACATAGAAAACAAACCATAAAGCGGTTAAAGCAGTATAAATAAGCCCCATTAGTAGAAATGGAAAAAATGTACTGTTAGAACCGTCTACAAATTGTGGTAAGAACGTTAAAAAAAAGACTGCTACTTTTGGATTTGTAACATTGGTTAAGAAACCTTGTTTAAAGCAAGATTGATGCGCATATTTGTTGTCAATTTGCGTCTCCTCAATGACAACTGGAGGCTGCGCGCGCATCTTTTTTAACGTCCATAATGTCTTGACACCTAAGTAACATAAATACACCGCTCCGACGTATTTTAAAATCGCAAATAGATAAGCTGATTTTACAATTATCGCAGAGAGACCAATAACCGCAGCTAATGTATGAATAAATAATCCACAGCAGGAGCCTAGGATTGTTTGTAAGCCCCCTCTTTTATTGATTGTTAATGTATTTTTTGTCGCAATAGCTGTATCAGGTCCAGGCAAAATAATTAATAAAATACACATTAATAAAAACATCGGGATATTCTCCATGCTAATCGCCCCCTAATTCGTCTGAAAATTATAAAAATAATTCTACCATACGTAACCTGCTTGAAAAAGAGGCGAACTTCAAAATCTTTACTATTCTAATTAATTGACATATAACCATTAGGTGTTATATATTCATAACACCTAATGGTTATATTTTTTAAAATAGAGGAGACTATACGATGTCAGAGCAACTGCAAAATATTGTGAAAACCGTTACGTTCAACGCGCCTATCGAGAAGGTTTGGGACACTGTTACAGATGCTAAAAAACTAGGTTCTTGGTTTATGCCCAATGATTTTAAACCAATAGAAGGGCATGCATTTACACTGCAATCACCCTTTGGCCCATCGCCCTGTAAAGTTGAAAAAGTAGATGCACCACATTTTGTCCGTTTTGCATGGGATACTGATGGGTGGTTTGTTACATTTGAGTTAAAACAATCTGGAGAGCAAACAGTATTTACATTAACTCATGGCGGCTGGAAAGAAGCATCTCATATAATTCCAAAAGCAAACATGCCAGCGGATGCTGTTCGTCAAAATATGGACAATGGTTGGTCAATGCTTGTTGGCAAAAAATTAAAAGAGACTGTGGAAACAGCATGACACAGCTTGCAGAAAAGGTGGATGTTTTTCAAGCAATTGCTGACCCAACAAGACGTCATGTACTACAACTATTAGCATCCAGCGATAAACCGATTGCACTAATTGCTGACCACTTTACGATTAGTAGAACTGCTGTCGTCAAGCATCTACACGTTTTAGAACAAGCCGAGCTAGTATCCGCCCAAAAGAAAGGGCGCGAAAAAATTTATACTTTACACATTGATCGGTTAAAAGAGATTGAAGACTGGCTACAATATTTTGACTTGTTTTGGAATAATAAATTGGCGCAATTGCAGCACATTATTGATAACGACGAATAGCGCAAAACTTAAGCCGCAACAATTGCTAATGCAAAACTGTTGCGGCTTACATGTTTTTATCTCATATAAAATAATCCACCATTCACAATTTCAATTTTAATTTTTGCATGATATTGTTCTTCTAATGCTTTTTTCTCAACCTCATAACACTCCGGCTTTTCCTCTACATCTTCATAAAAGTAGTCTAAAACACGCTGGTCTCGTTGCCATCTCTTTTTTGCTTGTTCAGCCCATGTATGGTCATCCTGTTGAATAATTGCATCGATTGCTTTATCCAAGCGTTGAAGTGCACGTTCTGGCTTAATAATATGTTGTACATAAAATGCGTTTTCAGATTGTGTGCTGTCCCAATCGATGCTATTTATTGCTTCATGGAAATTATTATTTATCGTTCCTGTCAGTAAGTTAATACCAAAAGAGTACAGCATTTCTTTCGTTCGATCGCAACAATACGACACTTTATAATTTACCCCAAGCCATGGGGTAAGCAATACTTGCCCTATCTCTGCATCCACTTTTTGAAACATTTGAACAAAGGCTCCAAGCTCTCTTGTTGCTTGAAATATTTGATTGAGCCTGGGTGAGCCAAAATGGACAACTTCTCCGATTACCTTTCCTGACATTGCATTTTGATCTGTAATAAAGGTAACTTGTGCAGGGTTAGGTTCGCCATTGGTTGCTTCTACATATTGCCAGTAAAAAGGGCGGTTCATGATTCTTTTATCCATAGCAATCGTTAATTGTACTGTTAAATAATGCTCATCCTCAAAGACCAGATCACATTCATTTTCTAAGAAAAATTGTCGTAAATAATTATGAACTTGTTGCGGATACATGCCCTCTCCCCTTACAATAATTTCATTCACTTAGGCTTTTATTCCCGCCGAAAATGAAGTACATCTTGGACATTCAAACTTCATTAGCAGCAATGCACTTCTACCAAAGCAAATTTAGACGGTTTTTTTGAAATTCGTTAAAATGGCATCTAAGTCGCCAACTACCTTTTCAAACACATCAATTTTTGTATGCAGCAATGCTAAAATATCTATTTCAATCGTATCTTCTACTGCAAGATTATAAATATGAACGTCATGTTCTTGACCTAGACGATGCACACGACCTATGCGTTGTTCCAGCTTCATTGGATTCCAAGGCAAATCGTAATTAATAACGTGATGGCAAAATTGAAGGTTAATCCCCTCTCCCCCTGCCTCAGTTGCAATCAGCACTTGCGCCTTTTCCTTAAATATATGTTTCATGTAATCCCGCTTGTTTTTATTGAATTTACCATTAAATAAAACACTCGTTATACCGTGTGAGTGTAAATACCACTGCAAGTAAATTTGCGTTGCACGATACTCTGTAAAAATAATGACTTTATCTTTCGCTTGTTCAATAATCTCAAGCGTTTTTTGGGCCTTCGAGTTGACTTCTAACGCCATAACTTTTGCTAAAATTTCTTCTAACTCTTCACGTTCAGCACTGTTTTCAAGCATTTTAGATAATGTAAGTGCAGTCGCCTCTTTACTGCTGCACATTTCCTTTTGCAACGTAATTAATGAAAAAGATGCTGTAGATGTTAGCGTCCCAAGCAGCTGATAAACTTCCATTTCTTCAGGGCTAAAGTGAATTGGCACAATTTGAACACGTCTATTGGTCCACTCAATGCCTGTATCCTCTCTTCGATTTCTTACCATCACTTGATTGACTAATTCTTTTAAATAGTCATCATGCTGTAAATCGTGCTTGCTTGCAGAAAATGCAGACTGGAACGTTTCATAATTACCAAGATGACCTGGTTTTAATAGCGAAATAAGATAATAAAGTTCAAAAACATCATTTTGAATAGGAGTTGCCGTTAGTAATAAGCAAAACTTCTTCTTTAATCCTTGTACGAAATCGTATATTTGGGTTTTATGATTTTTTAATTTATGCGCCTCGTCAATAATAATCATGTCATAATCTTGCGCATAAATAAGTTCTTTATGTGGGCTTTTTTTGGCGGTATCCATGCTCATAATAACAATATCGTAACGCTCAATTGGGCAATTTTTTTTATACGCCATTGCGGGAATGTGGAATTTTTGATTCAATTCTTCTATCCATTGGTTAATCAGAGATGCCGGTGCTAAAATTAAAGCCTTTTTTACAAGCCCTCGTATCAAATATTCCTTTAAAATAAGACCTGCTTCAATTGTTTTACCAAGTCCCACCTCGTCTGCTAGTATCGCTTTCCCATTCATACGTTCAATAACGGTTTGCGCTGCTTCTAATTGATGGGCAAGTGGTGTTAGTTTGGGCAAAAATTTAGGCGCTTGTAAACCAGTAAATTCCGGAATTAAATTCATTTTCACAATTTCATAGTTCATTTTGTACAAAGTCCAACTATGCCATTTTTCAGCATTATTTAGCCTATTTAAAAAGCCTTCTTGCCAATCGGACGACCTCTCCACTATCATGATCATCACCTCATGCTATTATTTCTAAATTAGGTTGTCCAAAAAAGAAAAAGCTATGACCATTATTTTTATAGGAATATCTCAGTAAGTAAGACGAACATCTTTTAATCGAATAAAACCAACCCTATTTTTCTAGTTTTCGTAAAAAATACATATTTTCCCTTGATTTTTAGTTCTATTTTCAAATTTTTCAAAATAAATTTACATTTATAGGCTTATTTAATATTCTTTAGTAGAAATAAGCACACAACTTTTCACTAGATTTTAGTAATTGCTTTGTAAGACGGGAATTTTTGCTAGAATAACAAAAATACAAATGTTGAGGAGAGGGTTCCATGTCAACTAATAGTCTTTATCAAAAAAATTATTTTAATCGTTTAGGTGAATTCGCTAACCTTTCACCTGAATCGTTTCATGCCTTTGTCAAATTCGATACACTCGCTTTAAAGGAAGGGAAATTATCAGCTAAATTAAAAGAGTTAATCGCCATTGCTGTGGCTCATACGACAGGTTGTCCCTATTGCATTGAATTGCATATTACACAGGCTAAACAAAAAAATGCTTCAAAAGAAGAGGCTAGTGAGGCTATTATGATTGCTACTGCACTCAAGGCGGGTTCTGTTCTAGCCCACGGGGTCAATGCCTTAAACGCCTATGATGGCAATACGGATGAGGAATTATATAAAGAACAGTATTTTTTACGAATTAAAGAATTTTCTACTCTACATTCTAGCGCCTTTAATGCTTTTATTGACTTTGATACAAAAACAATGAAGGACGGGCTATTAACAGGCTATGAAAAAGAACTCATTGCTATTGCTGTTGCCCATACTACAGGCTGCCCTTATTGCATTTCTCTACATGTCCAAGCAGCAAAAAAATTAGGCGTTTCCAAAGAGGAAATTACTGAGTCTATTATGGTTGCTACTGCATTAAAGGCTGGTTCTGCTTTAGCCCATGGTGTCAATGCCTTAAACGCCTACGATCAAGTAGCCCTTCTTACGTAAAATATTTAGACTGTTTGTTAAAAGAGCAAGAGTGTTAGATTGACCGCAATCAATCTAACACTTTTTTTGCGGTAATCGTTATTATTCGCTAAGGTAACTAATTAAATGTACGCTTTAAATGCTTTTTGTTACACTATTGGAAAAAGAGGTTACTATGAAAAGAAAAAAAATCTTTATTCTACATGAAATTTACGGTGTAAATGATTTTATAAAAGATCAAGGACAAACATATAGTGATTCAAATACAAGCGTAGAATGTATTTCTCTGTATTCCAACGGCAAAGTATTTTCATATAGTCAGGAAAAGGAAGCTTATCAATATTTCACGCAAGAAATCGGCTTTGATCGCCCACTTGAACGACTAACACTTCTTCTATTAGAAGCAAAAGTACAATATGATGAAGTGGTTTTAATCGGATTTAGCGTCGGTGCAACATTGGCATGGAGACTCTCTAACTTACCAATTCATCGTATTATTTGTATTTACGGCTCAAGAATACGTCAATACTTAGACGTCCATCCTACATGTCCAACACTGGTCATTTTACCTAGTAATGAAAAAAGCTTTGATGTGAATGAATTGAAAAAGGCAATAGAGCGATTGCCGTTTGTACAAACTGCTCAATTAAGTGGGAAGCATGGCTTTATGGACTACAACAATTCGAACTATTGCGAAAATAATTATTTACAGGCGCAATCTGTCATTCATCATTTTTTACATAAGGAACAGCTATAAGGAGTGTATAGCACGAATCAAAATAAATATATTGAAATTGAACAATTTCACTTATTTAAAGTAATTGTTGTTCAAGTTGTTCGATTTCTTGTAATGTATCAGCATACCAAATACCAATAAATCGCGATGCTACTTTATTTTCAAAATAATCTCCATCATAAAAGGATAGTGGCAATAGAACACCTTGCTTAATAAATTGCTCGATCGTTTGAAAAAATGATGCATTCTCCTCTACACCTTTTGATGCGTAGGAAGCAAATTTATTAACCGGTTTGCCTAACGCTTCATGAAACATAAGCATAGATGTCGAGCCGTTTTGACGGAAGTTTAAATCAATCGCTTGCACATCTCCTGCTTCTGTTACGATTAAATCAAATCCCGCAACACCCACAAAGCCTTCTGCTACACCACGCTCCATTATATGGCGTCCTACTTCAATCACTTTTTCTGGTACTTTCTCTACAATAACATTTCCTTCATAAATGCCATTGTCATCTGTCATTTGTTTAGAAGCACCCAAATATTGTATACCAAGCGCTTCTGAATAGACGAACTGGCAACTATAATTATCCTTTGCTTGCAGTAACTCTTCAATAATAATACTTTCTGTCCCATTCATTCGAAATTGACGTAAACCTTCTGTGAGCTCATCCTGATTCTGGCAAATAATAACGCCGTACCCACCAGAAGTGGGCGAATCATCTCCAGGCTTGAGTACAACAGGTGGCTTCCAATTTTTCATTGCATCCGATAATTTATACAGCTCAATGTTTAATCGGCTTGGCACGTATTTACTGTCAATTAAATGATCAATGTAAGCTTTCGTATTAAGCTCATTAAATTTTGCTGCATCCATCCAATAACAATTTCGATTCAAATCCTCTGCATCATGTAAATACTGACAAACAATCGTTTTCCCTTCCTCACACCATGCATCTAATTGTGCTAAATATTCTTCTTGCGTTTCATACGTGTACGGTTGCTCTATCCAAGCTAAACCGGCTAATTCATGTAGCTTTTTAGCTTTTGCTGTTTGTGTTGCACGGTGCACTAAAACCGGAATATCTGCAATGGCTACTTCCCTTGAGGTTAATGCATCTAGTTTATGACAATCATCCATCATCCATGGATTATCGCTATATGGTGTACGAGGTGTATAAACAGCATTGTCACCATATATTTGTCGCAATGTTAATTTTGGCTTCAACATACTAGTCCCCCACTTTTCAAAAATAGATTTTAAATAATCTACCCTTGAATAACTAAAACCACACTTTTTTTGACAAAAAATAGATTATTAGACTACTAATCATCCATTTTTTTACTGATTTTTAATAAGTAAGAGGAAGAGCTAATATGTTTTGAAGTTACTCCATTTCTAACAACATTTCTAAGTGTGCCTTTACTTTTGGCCATTCTTGTAATGTAATACTATACATCACTGTGTGCCGCGTTGAGCCATCTTTACGAATCATATGATTGCGTAGAACCCCCTCTTTTGTAGCTCCTATACGTTCGATTGCCTTTTGTGAACGTATATTGTCATGATCTGTTTTAATTTGAACTCGTTGTAGACCAAGTACTTCAAAACAATAGGTAAGTAATAAATATTTACAATTCGTATTGACCGCAGTACGCCAAAATGAAGGAGTAAGCCAAGTAGTCCCTATTTCTAACCGTTGATGCTTGCTATCAATATCCATAAAACGAGTTGAGCCGATAATTTGTCCTGATAACTTATCCACAATGACAAATGGATACTCCTTCATGAGGCTTTTGTTAGACAATGCATTTTCCACAAAGTTATGCACATCACTTTCATCCTCAATCGTTGTGGACATATACGACCAAATCTCTGGATAACTGCCTGCAGCCAATAGCGCTGGACTATCCTCTCTCACTAAAGGTCTTAATAATACAACGTTATTTTCTACCATGTTAAATTTCATTGTCCTTCACTCCTTTTTTCATTATTAAACAGGATTTTTGATATGATGAATATAACCAATTTTCAAAATTCCAACCATACCAAGGAGCTGTGAAATGAAATGGAACTTGCTATATCCTTTATAGGGAATAAGCCTAAATATGCACAGATTTATGAAAACATTAAACATGCTATTCTTTCGAAAAATCTTCTAGCCCATGAACAATTGCCTTCCAAACGAATGCTGGCGACAACATTAAATGTTAGCGTTCATACAATAAAAGAAGCCTATGAGCAACTGCTTGCAGAAGGTTATATTTATAGTAAAGAGCGCTCAGGCTACTACATTGCGCAATTGGAGTTTGAATGGCTCCAACCATTACAAACAGAAATATCCGCTCCTTTGCCTACGACTGAACAATCAGTAACCTATGATTTTAGTAATGGTCATGTGGATAAAGATACGTTCCCCTTCTCCATTTTCCATAAGTTGATGAAACAGCATTTTACTATGAACAGTTTATCAACAAGCCCATGGCAGGGAGAAACAGTTTTACGACAGGAAATTGCTAAGTATGTTGGACGCTCCAGAGGTATTCATTGTGATCCATCACAAGTATTTGTCTATAGTGGTACACAAAGCCAACTGCAAGCATTATGTCATTACTTTGGTCCACAAACGCATGTTGGCTTAGAGGAACCTGGGTTTAAACGTGTGAGGGCTACGCTACAGCAATGTGGTTTACCCATCTATCCGATTACTGTGGATAACTTAGGCGTAACGGTACCCCAAAAGACTATTCACATGTTATACACAACGCCAGCTCATCAGTTTCCACTGGGGATGGTTATGTCGGCTGAACGACGCGTAGCACTATTACAATGGGCGAACTTAAACGAGGCATTTATTATAGAGGATGATTATGATGGAGAATTTCGTTATAAAGGGCTTCCGATTCCCTCCCTAGCAAATATGGATCAACTACAGCGGGTCATTTATTTTGGGACATTTTCAAAAACATTACTGCCGTCTCTCCGGATTAGTTATATGATTTTGCCTAAATCACTCATTGCATCATTTTCTAGTTTTTATCAGGAACAAAAGTCCGTTGTGTCAAAAGTAGACCAGCTTGTACTAGCTGATTTTCTTGGACAAGGGCTATTTGACAAACATTTAGCTAAAATGCGTACGATTTATCGAAAAAAACAGCAAACGCTACTAGCAGCTATTGCTAATCATTTCTCCGATGAATTTAAAGTTATAGGCGAACACGCTGGTCTACATATTATTGTGAAACTACCAAAAAGGTTATCGGAACAAGATGCTCTTCATCTTGCTCATACAGTAGGCGTTAATGTTTATCCTTGTTCGACTTCATTTCAATCCCCTCCTGAACATGCGATGATAATTATTGGCTATGGAGGATTGTCACTAGAACAAATTGAAGAAGGTATTTCCTTACTTGCTTCTGTATGGCATGCCTCTTAATCATTATTCATTAATGTTTATGCATGTACTTGAAACTTTTTAAACTAAATAACGTATTCTAACTAAATGCATTCACAAGGGGAGTAGATAAATGGAGAATCGAGAGCAATTAATCAACTATTTACAAGAAATTGAAGCGTGGGAGAAAGACCAAAAAGGATTATGGTTTTGGGAGAGATTAGGGCGCATTCCATTTAAAATTTTAGATAAGATGACCCCTGCCTTTATTCAACAAAAACTAGCTTTACTTGTCGATGAGCTAGGAAGTTATATTCAATCTGGTGGAAAATATTTAATTAATGAACAAATGATGATTCAAAAAATCCGTAATCAGTCTTCGAATCCTAATATATTTGCAATCTCTGATATCGGGAATATTCCTTTAGAGGAGATGATTGCTCTTAGTGACAAGCTTCAAAAAGAACGCGTGAAATTAGCAACAGTACAAGGTGCTTCGACTGGTTTTGGTGGTATTTTCACATTGGCGATTGATATTCCTTTTATATTAGGAATGGCTTTAAAAACATTGCAAGAAATAGCCATTATTCATGGCTACGATCCGAATGATAAAATGGAACGTATTTTCATTGTGAAATGTCTACAATTTACGTCAGCGGATATTGTGGGTAAAGAAGCTATTTTAGAAGAGCTGTCCTCCATGCACGACAACAAAAACGCATCAGAAACGATGATTTCACAGCTTCAAGGTTGGCAGGAAGTATTTTTCACGTACCGCGATCAAATGGGCTGGAAAAAGCTCTTCCAAATGGTACCGATTGCAGGCATGATTTTCGGAGCATACGCTAATAAAGGCATGATGCAGGATGTTGCGGAGACGGGCATCATGCTATATCGAAAAAGAAGAATATACGAAAAACTAAATTAGTGCCAGCTAAATTGGTGCCAGTCACCCAAACAATTCTTACACAATTTTAATTAGGATTTTTCCTTGATGTTGACGGCTCTCCATAAAGGCATGTGCCTTTTCCATATCCTCTAAAGCAAACTCTGCTGCTATGGGCACTTGGAAACTTTCATTCTGTAATAATAAAAATATTTCTGGAGCTACTTGTTGCAATAATTCCGGCTTTAAAGCACGCGTCGTTCCTAAGCTAAAGCCTTTTACATTGCGGCAACTACTATGTAAGTCAGATGTTTTTATTTGACCCGCCTGACCGCTACTGTTACCAAATTGCACAAGAGTACCATATGGAGCTAAGCAACGGAAACTTTCTTCGGTAATGGCTCCTGCAATCGAATCAAAGACAACATTGACACCAAGACCATCCGTATAGTCATTCACTTTGGCACTAAAGTTTTCATATGTCAGAACATGATGTGCACCTAGCTCATAGGCAATGGCAGCTTTTTCTTTAGTGCTAACAGTACCTATTATTTTCTTCACTCCACACCTTTTTGCCATTTGAATAAGCATCGTTCCGACTCCACCTGATGCAGCATGAATTAAAATACTATCGTCTGTACCTAGTTGTGTAATTTGATGTGTTAACATATAAGATAAAAATAAAACAGTCGGTATAGCAGCTATCTTTTTAAGAGGTACGTCATTTGGAATGCGGAACACTAGCTGTTCATTTGCGACGACATATTGTGCATATGTACCATTTTTAGGGAAAGCAATCACTTGGTCTCCCTTTTGAAAACCACTGCTATCATCAAAAACCTCTTCTATAACACCCGCAACATCTAATCCAAGGATCATTGGAAAATTCGCTTTCGCTTTATTGCCAGTTCTATTTTTGATATCCGCAAAATTAACACTTGTATAGGACGCCCGTATTAACACTTCCCCTTTAGAAATCGCTGGTTTTGGACAATCCACAAGAGTTAATACTGAGGGTGGTCCAAAAGCATTTATTGTAACAGCCTTCATCATTATCCCCCTTCCTGTTATAGTAAAATTATAACTTACTTTACATAAAAGAGTTACCATTTTTCAAACCAATAGGAGGAATGATGATGAAGGCTAGAAAAGATATTTATAACGGCTCTGCTTACAATTTTTTTAATATGAATAGTGACAAAATTTGTTTTATGTTCTCTGGACAGGCTACAACTATGACAAACCCCTACTACATTACGCTACTTCTTTGATGCTTGACTTCGGTTATGATATTGTCCAAGTATGTTATACATTTGAGCAACAGTTGTTCAACAAGCCGCCAAACGTTATTTCTGAAAAAGTTTTTAACACTGTGGATTCTATTGTGACCTATTATTTACAAACAAAAGCTTACAAAGAAGTTGTTTACATTGGAAAATCGCTAGGAACCATGCCAATTATTGATTTTTATATGCAACAGGAGACCGTTTTACCTTCTCGTTATATACTATTTACACCACTGCTAGCCTTGGAACATACTATGCAAAACTTAATCAATCGACATTCCTTTTTAGCTATAGGAACAGCTGACCCTCACTTCACAGCGGAAAGACTTAACCAACTAACTTCTCATCAGCTTACTATTGTAGAAGATGCAAACCATTCACTTGAAATAGCAAACAATACATTAGAGTCGATTAATACCTGTCACACTATACTAAACGAGCTCAACATTTTTCTTCAAAACGGTAGTTCTTTCTAAAGAACACCAGATGCGTAAAAAGCCTAAGAGGTCGTGAATAAATGCTGTTAAAGCATATTAAGACTGCAGTGTTAAAACACCGTCTTCCATGCGGTACACTCGGTCACAGTAAGTTAACATACGCTCATCATGCGTTACCATGATAGCCGCCTTTTTACGCTTTTTAACCTCATTAGAAATTAGCTGCACGACTTCGAAAGCACGCTTAGAATCTAAACTAGCTGTTGGTTCATCTGCTAAAATCACACTTGAATCATTCATAAAAGCTCGGGCTATTGCGACACGCTGACGCTCTCCCCCAGATAGCTCATTTGGGAATTTTTTAAGCTTTTTTTCTAGTCCTAAATCTGCCAACAATTGCTTTGCAAACTGCTGATCAGCACTTGATACTTTACCTGCCATTTTTTTTACTAGCAGTAGTTGATCTAGTACATTTAAATAAGGAATTAAGTTAGATGTTTGTAAAATAAACCCTATTTCATTTAGACGGAATTTAGCAAGTTCTTTCTCCTTTAGCGTCTCAATTTTTTTACCATTGACGATGACACTGCCTGAAGAGGGCTGTAACAAGGCTCCAACTGCCGATAATAATGTACTTTTGCCTGAACCCGATGGACCAATAATGGCTACTATTTCACCTGCATCTACTTCCATTGACACATTGTTAAGAGCTGTAATTGTTGAACTGCCTTCGTCATAGGTTTTTGTCATATTTCTCACTTCTAAACGTTTCATCTACTCCACTCTCCCTAATGCTGTTAATGGATCTACTTTAGATACTTGGCGAACACATACAAACGAACTTAACACACTGATTAATAAAAGTGCGAAACCGTAAAGTACAACAAGGGTAGGGTCTAAATTAAAAGGCATGTCTTCCGGGAAAACTAGTGCTGTTAAATATGTAAGCACTACACCTACTAAAATACCTACTAAAGAAATGACAAACACTTGGGAAACAATTGCCTTTGTGATAAAACTATTTTTTGCACCAATGGCTTTCATTACACCAAATTGTTGTGTCTTTTGAATCGTTAAAACATAAAAGAAGACCGCGATGACAAACGCAGAAATAGCAACGAGAAACACTAACATCATGACAATCGTCCCGTTTTCTTCCATATATCCTGGCATTCCATTAATTGCCTGACTTTTCGTTGCGGTTTCGATGCCCCCGATTTTTTCACTAAAATTCTCTGCATCTAAGTTAGGTGCCTGTATCGCTATCGCATTTACTACATCTTCAATGCCGTTATTGGCACCTGGTGCAGCAAATTGATAGGCCCTCCATTGTTCTACTGTGCTAAATAATACTGGTAAATGGTTATATGTTTCGTTTTCAACAAAGCCGACAATTTTTAATACAATTGTGGAACTGTCCACTTTGATTTCGTCACCAATTGCATAGCCTTTGTCTTGTAACGTTTTATTGGCTAAAACACCATTTTGAATGTTTTTATCTAACTTCTTACCTTCTATTACTTTGGGTTCGATAAACGACCCAGGTTCAATCCCTAGAAGTGCAATATCTGTTTTTTCATCGATACCCTTCTTAGAAACAGCCGCCATTGCAGAGCCAAATAGTGCACTATCTTCTACTTCACTTTGTGCATCAATCTTTTCTTTTAAAGATGCGGAAATTAAAGATTTACTAAATTTTGAACCTGAACCCTCCTCGTATACTAAATAATGCGCATCTAGATTTTTGATAGAAGCTGCACTTAATGTCGAAAGTCCATTTCCAAGCCCTGACAAAATAAACGTTAACCATGCTATTAATACAATAATCATTGTAATCATTGAGTAGCGTAACTTTGCATGTTTAATTTCTTTTAAAGCTAAAAACATCGATCGTTTCCTCCTATTATTTTTATAAGTTACATATGTGTCACTTTTAAATAAAAAAGTACACATACGCAACTAGTATTATACTCATTAGTTACACATGTGTCACTTATTTTTACCTCTCACACCGTTTAAAATTAATAGTTTCGTAAAGTTAAAAAACTGTACTTCATCCATTTGACTATGATTTGGAATATTAATACTCTGAAAAATAAATCCAAGGACAAGATCATTAGGAATATCAGCATCCACAAACCCTTCTTTTTTTCCTTGTTGGACGATACGCATTAAAGGTCCATACATATTAAAATGCATCGCTGACAGCTTTTCTTTTTTTTCTTGCATGTGAGGTTTATTGGTTGTTGGGATAATTTCAGCAATACCTAATAGTAAATGTAAATCCTTTGAACGAAAAATACTATGCAATAACTCGTCTAATTGGTCAAGATAAGATAACTCCGCAGGAATTGATAATAAATCTTTTACACTTTTATCCATCTCATGTAACATAAAATCCATCAGTAGTTCATCTTTATTTGTATAGTATTTATAAATGGCAGCTCTTGAAACTTCTAATGATTCAGCTAGTCGAGCAATCGTAAATCCTTCATAGCCAACAGCTAATACCAATTTTTTCGATTCCAAGAATAAATCGAGCGTACTAAACTTACGATCGCGGCCCATATATTCCTCACTCCCTACACGCATTGTTGGATACTTTTAGCATACGCTACAATTAAATAGTTCACAATAATTACGGTACTTTCTATTAGTGATACCAAACTTATATTTACACAAGACCCCTAAAATTTTATCTTCTAAACTTAAGCTTAGATTTTAAACATTTCGAGAACAAAATAAGTTAGACACTTTAATTTTACACAAAACTTTTTTACATATCAAAAGCTAATTGAAATCTATTGGAGCTAAGTTTGGAAACTATATGGCATCTACCAGTTAAATCCATATCAACAAATGACAACTTATTCCAACATAACATTTTCTAAAAATTTTAAACATTCTTCTAATAATTGCTATAAAGGCAGTAATAACAAGGATCAAAAAACCTGTTATTACTGCCTAATTCATTGTTATGCTATGTTATCTTATTGATGTGATGGCTATTACTTACGTTAACACAAGATGAATCATCTATATTTGAATATAAGTATGCATACCAATGTATATACTATTTTATTTATGTGTTAAATTTGCCTTATAATTTAAATAAAAAAAGGGAGTGACAAGATGAGCAAATTTGTAAAAATATTTGTTGTGGTATTTTTATATTTCTATATGGTGTTTTATTTAGGATATTATGAATTACAACCTATCTTCTTTCTTGCTAGTATTTTATTTTTTCTAGTTATCATTCTTAGTTTTCGATTTAAAGAACACTATATCGTTAATATTCTGTTAATCCTTGCCCTTATTAGTCTTGCCATGATATTTATGGTATCTCACTATTTCGAAAGAGGTATCTTCCTATTTTTTTCTTTAATTATATTATTGTATGTTTATTGTCATATTCTTCTTGTTAAACAAAAAAATTAAAATAGTTAATGCTTATAGCGTTGGGAGTGACAAGATGAGCAAATTTGTAAAAATATTTGTTGTGATATTTTTATATTTCTATATGGTGTTCTATTTAGGATATTATGAATTACAGCCTATCTTCTTCCTTGCTAGTATTTTATTTTTTCTAGTTATCATTCTTAGTTTTCGATTTAAACAACACTATATCGTTAATATTCTGTTAATCCTTGCCCTTATTAGTCTTGCCATGATATTTGCAATATCCTATCATTTTGAAATAGGTATTTTCTTATTTTTTTCATTAGTCATACTATTATATATTTATTGTCTTGTACTTATTTCAAATCAGAAAAATCAAAATAATCAATGAATAGAGGAGCATTTAAAAAAGAGTCTCATAGAGACTCTTTTTTATCTAGGAATATTATAGAAACCATTAACACAGTTATTGTAATAATAGTACCATTGACCAATAGCCCAAGCATTAGCTGCAAGTGCTACAGGTCCTGCAATATTCTTTAAGACAATTTGTACTGTTTTCCAAGAAAGTAATGTACCAATTGCTAAACCACCTCCACTGAAGGCACTTATTATCCATCCAACAAGAGTTCCACTTTCCGTAGATCTTAAACTGTCAACATTTCGCGTATAGTAATTATATGCATTTCGATCTTTTGGAGAGCCAGTTGTAAGATTAACTGTACGTGTTTTTAAATTAGCATAGTCCGCATAACCTATATTCCTTATATAATTAGTTGTATAACTAATACCTAAAACGGATACCAACGATCTATTAGAAGTTATATAAGCGCTAGAAGCAAATCGGGAATTCGTGAAATTCGTTGCTGCGAAGTTAGTCTGGCTGAACATTATTGAATCTTCTTGTTGTGATAAGTCTTTGAAATCAATTACATCTTGTTCAATTATTTTATCATCCTCTACTACAGTGACGAAATGTTGCAAAAGCTCATTTGTTTCCTTATTAAATACTTTGGTGTCAATTTCTTGGGTATCTTCATCAACTATTTTTACTGTCTCAATGTAATGGATTTCTTGACCATCTACTTTTAAAATATATTCAGATCGTTCTTCTGTATCAGTAATAATTCTAAAATTATCAGAATTATAAGTTAATTCCGAAGCTAAAGCTTTTTTACTTGGTTTCGCAAATGCTAAAGTACTTATTACTAGAGTAAAGCTTAATAAAGTAGAAACAATTTTTCCATCTTATGTAAACCTCCTGCTAAAATACTTTAATGAGTATATTTTAATGTAAATAATATAGATAAGTAAAGAAATATGATAGAAAAGAACTACAAAAACAGAATCCCAAAAAGTTTTAATTTTGGTAAAAAATACGAAATATTGTGCTAGCATAAGTGGAGGCAGGAAGTGTAAGAGGGTTTTAGCACTCTTACCGAACATATCAATAGTATCTATTCATAGCAAATAAATATTGTAAGAAAAAAACCCTTACAACTGTAAATAGTTGTAAGGGAAACGCTATGCTTAATATGCTAAGCCGAATAATGCTTTAATGTGTGTCAGATAGCGAATGTTAGACGCTTCTTTCATAAGTGTTGCAGGTAGACCTTTAAGTTGTGTGTTGCTAGCTCCAATTGTTGCAACTGCATCTTTACGTCCTAAGCTTGCAAGTGTACCAGAGTTAACTGCAGAGAATGTTTTCATCTCTTGGTTTTTGTATTGTGCAAATAAATTGTATCCTGCACATTCACCCATTTGCCAAGCAACTTGTGCAGTTGGCGCATAAAGTGGACGTCCGCCGTCAGCTGGTAATGCCACAGAAGCATCTCCGATTACAAATACATCTTCGTGTGATGTAGATTGTAGGAATTCGTTGATTGTTGCTTTGCCACGGTCAGCAGCAAGGCCTGATTCAGCAACGATTGGAAGTGCAGCTACACCACCAGTCCAGATGAATGTATTGGCAACGATTGGCTCACGGTCTTTAAGTGAAATAACGTTACCATCAACGCCTGTTACTGGCGTACCTGTGATAAATTCTACACCGCGTTTTGTTAAGCTTTCAGTTGCACGTTCAATTAGTACATCTGGAAGTACTGGTAAGATTTTAGGACCAGCTTCAACTAGCTTAATTTTAAGATCTGCAAAGTTTACACCGTGTTGTGCTGCGATTTTTGGGAAGTTGTCCACGATTTCACCAACAAGCTCAACACCTGTTAAACCGCCACCGCCGATAACGATTGTTGCATCTGCTTCGTCTTTCGATTGTGCATATGCTTTAATACGATCTTCAATGTGCCGGTTAATTTTGTTTGCATCGTTAACAGATTTAAGTACCATTGAATTTTCTTCTAATCCTGGGATACCGAAGAAACCAGTTTGGCTACCTAAAGAAACAACTAATGTGTCGTACGATAAAGTGTAACCAGTATCTAGGTCAACCTTTTTAGTATCTACATTAAATTTCGTTACTTTAGCGATTTGTAAATCAATATCTAAACCTTTAAAGATTTTTTTAAGCGGTAGCGCTACTGCACCTTCTGCAATAGTACCACCAGCTAAACGGTGAAGTTCAGTGATGATTTGGTGCGTTGGGAATTGGTTTACTACTGTAATTTTAGCTTCATCAGCTGATAAATACTTACGCGCTGTTAATGCAGTTAATACACCTGCGTAACCAGCACCTAAGATGACGATTTCTTTTGACATGATTAATTAATCCTCCGTCCTTACGAATTGAATATATCTCGAACTTTATTTTGATTTACGTTCAGCGTTAACTTGTAAAAATGCATTAACAAAACGGAAAACATTTTGAACTTGTGGGTCTTTTAACATTTTCACAAGACCAAATAAACCGATGACTTCTTGGCTTTCAGAAGCGCGATCTTTTGCTTCAATAGCTGTAGCTGCAAGTTGTTTAGCCGATCCTACTACTGGTCCAGCCATTTCTGTTACAGCACCAACAGTATCACTTTTTAACACTTCGTCGGTTGCAACTGCTTGCGCAAACTCATATGATTTAGTTAATAACGTCATCATTTCAGTTAGCTTTGGTAATTGTTCAACTAAAGTTGTTAGAGATTCTTGCACCTCAGGCTTTAATAGTTGGTCTAGTACATCTAATTGTTCTTGACTCACAGTTAATTGTTCAGACTGTGCTTGGTTATTCGTTTCTGACATTTTGAACTCTCCTTTGCCGTCACTAATACTATTTTTTATATTGCCTCCATGTAAAAAAGACCATTAAGCGATCTTCTTAACAGTCGTTACAGCGGATATCTTACATTCACCAGTCACAAGGGCTGGAAAGCGAATTTCATGATTTGTTACATATTTTCCATTTTGCACAAAGCGCATCACAATTCCATCCTTATCTTATCTTGGTGACATTACATCATCCATTATAAGACTGTTTGCGCATTATTTCAATCAACTATGGCACAATCTTTGAAAAATAGTTTAATATTAAACTATTTTTAGCAGTCTGTACTCTTTTTCTGTTCTTTTTGGAAGAAAAATCAATTTTAACAATGCGATAAAACAACTCAAACGCCATAAATTATGTTATTAGCTACAATTTTCCTCACTTTTCGATGGATAACCAAAAGAAAGCAATAATTTCTTTTGACGCCAAAGATACTGTGTCAAAAAGCCTTTTTCCTTCACCATCTTTAAAGTAACCCACTGACATTAGCGCCATAAACGTATGGGCAAAAAATTCTGCATTCCCTTTGCGAATTGTCCCTTTTTCCATTTCACTTTGCATCGCTCGCTCAATCGTTTTATACATCTCATTTTCAGAAGCATGTACTTCTTTCAATTGCGTTTGTGATAAATTGATGGTCGCCTCTCGCATAAAGTTCTTCATATCAATATCAACAGTTGCTGATAAATGGACTTCAATCAGTTGCTCTAATCGATCTTTAAAAGGAATCGGTTGCTCTAAAATTCGTTCAATATGATGTCTAATTCTATGCATCATTTCAACTAAGGCCGATGTATATAAATCCCCTTTAGTTGGGTAGTAGTAATAGATAGTGGCTTTTGTAACATTACAGGCTTTGGCAACATCATCCATGGACACGTTTTTGTAGCCATCCTTAATAAACAGCATTGTCGCTGTTTCTAAGACAATATCTTTTGTAGGTTTAGCCTTGTCATCATGGCGAGGTCTTCCTAGAACACGCGGTGATTGTTTCAACAAGATCGCCTCCTTATAATGTGTAGTACTAAACATATTATAACATATCAATACTTCTGTATTGATTAATTAACCTTCTAGTATATATAATTAGTGTACATTACATGAAACGGAGGTTTTCCAATGAAAAAACATCCACTTGAGCAATGGGGCTCAATGGTAGCCAGTAAAAAAGGGCGTTTTCTTGCACTTGGATGCTGGGTATTACTTGTTCTCGTCCTTTCGTTTGCTTGGCCGCAAATTAATAGCATCGAAAGTGAAACGGGTAAAAACTTGCCTGACACCGAGATGTCCGAGCAAGCAGCAGCCATTATTGCTGAAGAATTCCCAAATGATGCAGGTACACCTTTATTACTCGTTTGGCATAGAGAAAGCGGTCTAACACCAGCTGATTTTGGAGCTATCCAAAAGGTTTATGCAGAGCTAAATAGCAACCCTTTAGAGCATCAAACATTAGTTCCACCATACGATAAAATGCCACCACAGGCTTTATCAGCATCTGCATCTGACAACGGTTCTACAATTGTCACACCTGTTTTCTTTGAAAAAGATGTTGCCACTGATGTTTTACAAGAAAGTCTAGATACATTATCAAAAACAATGGATTCAAACAATGTTCAACTGGATCAAGATTTATCAAGCGACGCACTACATGTTCGCTATTCTGGACCAGTCGGTATTGCAACGGATGCTGTTAGCTTATTTTCACAAGCTGATGTAAAACTAATGATTGCAACCGTACTGCTTGTATTAGTGTTATTAATTTTAATTTATCGTTCGCCATTACTTGCCATTATTCCTTTAATTGTTGTAGGGCTTGCCTATGGTGTTATTAGTCCAACACTCGGTTTCTTTGCAGAGCAAGGATGGATTGACAAAGATTCACAAGCTGTATCCATCATGACGGTTTTATTATTTGGTGCTGGTACGGACTATTGCTTATTTTTAATTTCAAAATACCGTGAAATTTTACTTGATGTTGAAGATAAAGCGACAGCGATGAAGCTCGCTGTAAAAGAGTCGGGTGGCGCTATTATGATGAGTGCGCTTACCGTTGTTATTGGTTTAGCTACACTTAGTCTTGCCCATTATGGCTCATTCCAACGCTTCGCAGTGCCATTTAGCTTTGGCGTATTGATAATGGGCATTGCTGCGCTAGTTGTATTGCCAGCAATTCTTGTGATTGTAGGGCGAGTAGCCTTTTTCCCATTCACGCCACGTACAGAAGAAATGGCAAAAGCAAAGGGCAAAAAACAGCACAAACCTTCCCATAAAGTGAGTCATAAAATTGGACATTTTGTAACGCATAAGCCATGGATCGTTATTGCAGTCACTGTCTTGCTCCTTGGTGGCTTAGCGGCCTTTGTACCACGCATTCAATATACTTTCGACTTATTATCTTCTTTCCCAGAAGATATGCCATCACGTGAAGGCTTTACTTTAATAGAAGAGAATTTTTCACCTGGCGAGCTGGCACCTGTTCAGCTAGTAATTGATACACAAGGCTCGGATGTTAATTTACAACAACAGCTTACAAAAATTCCATATATCGATAACGTGTCTGATATACAAATTGGTACGAAAAATAATTCGATACAATTGTATGAATTATCATTGAATGCCAATCCATATGCACAAGAGTCTTTAGAGCATATTCCGGAATTGAAAGCTGAAGTTGTTAAACTTCTTAAAGATTCTGGTATAAAAGATGCTGACTCACACGTATGGCTTGGCGGGGAAACAGCAAGCCAATATGATACAAAGCAAATTACCGAGCGCGATGAATCTGTTATCATGCCGACAATGATTGCTTTAATCGCATTATTATTATTTGTTTATTTACGTTCAGTAACAGCAACTGTTTATCTGCTTGCTACAGTTATTATTTCTTACTTTGGTGCGCTTGGTGCGGGCTGGCTTATTTTGCACCACGTCATGGGTGCAGAGGCAATTTCAGGCTCTATTCCGCTATATGCCTTTGTATTTTTAGTTGCACTTGGTGAGGATTATAATATTTTCATGATTTCTGAGATTTGGAAGAAACGAAAAACGAAGGACCATTTAACAGCGGTAGAAGAAGGCGTTGTGCATACAGGTAGTGTTATAACATCCGCAGGACTCATTTTAGCAGGTACGTTCGCGGTGCTTGCTACATTACCAATTCAAGTCCTTGTACAGTTCGGTGTTGTAACGGCAATCGGTATATTACTGGATACGTTTATCGTACGACCTTTACTTGTACCTGCCATTACAACGGTGCTCGGCAAATATGCATTCTGGCCAGGAGCGCTCTTTAAAAAAGGTCATTAAATGGTGACAGGCACTCAAACAATTTAGCATTTAACAACAATAAAAATCCCACCGACAGTTTAGTTTGAGTCGGTGGGATTTCTTTGTCTATCTTAATTTGTTGGTTTTTTTAAATCCATTGTAGCTGCTGCACTTTCAACTTTTACACGTTTTAAGAAGAACGCTAGTATTAGTGCTAGAACCGTCACAAAAGCAGCGATTAAGAAAGAATGTGTAATGCCGTCTAGTAAAGCTGTTTGCATAATTTGCTCTTGCATTTGTTGCATTTGCTCCGCTGTTGGTGCAGCACCAGATTGAGCTGCATGTGCTTTAGCCTCTGCAATTAAATCTTCTGCTGTTGATTTTGTACGGTTATTCATAAATGTAACTAATACCGCACTACCAATAGCTCCAGCTACTTGTTGCAAAGTATTATTAATTGCTGTACCATGTGGATTCATCATCTGTGGTAATTGGTTTAAACCATTTGTCATAATTGGCATCATAACCATCGACATACCAAACATCCGAATTGTATACATCGATACGATAAATGTATAGCTAGAATCCATCGCTAATTTCGTTAAGCCAAAAGTAGCCATTGTTGTTATTGTTAGACCGATTATTGCTAATATACGTGGTCCAAATTTATCGAAAAGTTTACCAGTAATCGGAGACATAATCCCCATTGCAAGGGCACCAGGAAGCATCATTAAACCTGCTTCGAATGGTTCAATTCCACGAATTGATTGCACATACGCAGGTGTTAAAATCATCCCCGAGAACATGGCCATTGAAACGATTACGGAAATCGCAGAGCTTAATGCAAACATAGGATATTTGTAAATACGTAATTCTAATAAAGGCTGATCCATACGTAGTTGTTTAAAGATGAAGATAATTAAAGCAGCAAACCCCACTATAATCGTACCGTATACCCAAGGACTCGACCATCCTTTGTCACCTGCCGTACTGAAACCGTATAAAATTCCACCAAACGCTACTGTTGATAATAATACAGAAGGAACATCTAAGTGTACTTCACGTGTTTCCATTACATTGTCTAATTTCCAAATACCAAATAGTAGACTAATAATGGCAAATGGTATAATCATTTGGAACAACATTCGCCAATCATGATGTTCAACGATATAACCAGATAATGTCGGACCTATTGCTGGTGCAGCGATCATAACTAAACCGAAAATACCCATTGCCGCTCCTCGTTTTTCTTTTGGGAAGCTAGTTAGCATAACGTTCATTAATAATGGTGACATACTAGCAGCCCCTGCCGCTTGCACCATACGCCCTGCAAGTAACATGCCAAAGTTTGGAGCAAAGCCAGCCATAATTGTACCTATCGTAAAGATAGACATCGCCGTAATAAATAAATGTCTATTTTTAAAGCGCGTCACAAAGAATGCTGATGCAGGTACTAAAATACCGCTAACCAGCATATAGCCAGTTGCAAGCCATTGTACCTTTGCATACGTAATACCAAAATCTTTCATGATTGTTGGCAACGCAACATTTAACAATGTGTTGTTAAGAAAAGCAACAAAAGCACCCACGAACAAAATAGCAATCATGCCATAAGGGGGCTTTTTCATTGTTAAGTCATTATTCATTTATATCCCTCTATTCTCTCTTGTTGTTTACGATAAAACTTATTTTATACTCGCAGTCTACTTTTTTCAAGAATTAAGATTAATAAATTTCAAAACGTTGATATAACAGCGTTTACATTGTAGAATACTAGTATAATAAATTTAAAAAGGTGAGGTCATGAATAAAAGAAAAAGACAAATAATTACTGCAGCTCGGGAACTTTTTATAGAAAAAGGATTTTTAGATACGTCCATTAACGATATTATTAGTGCAGCCAAAGTTTCAAAGGGCACTTTTTATAATCATTTTGTTTCTAAAAATGAATGTTTAATTGCCATTTTAGATGAGGGGCGTGAGGAGGCTAGTAATCGTCGACACGAGCTTCTTTATGGAAAGGATCCCACTGATTTAGAAATATTAACACAGCAAGTGGCTGTGTTGATGCATGTCAATCGCGAGCATAACCTCGTACAAATTTTCGAATCGATTTTCCATTCACGGGATAGTGAACTAAAAAAAATCCTTTTGAATTATCACTTACAAGAATTAGAATGGCTTGCCAATCGACTTGTCCAGGTTTTTGGTGAAGAAATTAGACCGATGAGCTATGAATGTGCCGTACAAACATTGGGGATGGTGAACCTTTCCTTACGTGCAGTCCTAATAGCGGACTACAAATATATAAATCGCGAAGCCATTGTACGAGTAGCATTGCGCAATATAAGTGTCATTATACCTACTATGCTTGAATCCAACGAAGTCCTTATAAGTGCTGAAATGTTTAACGCAATACAAAACGTAATTAATTATCAACAAGTAAGTAAAGATGTCGTCATTGACCAATTAGCAGGCTTTACTAAGGGGCTGTCAGAGGATGACACGCTTGAAGGTTTTGAATATGCAACATTTCTTTTAGAGGAATTGCAGCAACAAAAACCAAAACTCTTTATTATTGAATCCTTGCTCACTCCTTTCAGAAAAGCATTCGTTGGCACGGAACATGCTGCTGAAGCACGTGATATTGCCAATAGTCTATGGCGCTATGTAAAAATGCAACAACCATCAGAGCAATGTAAAAGATAATCAAAACCCCCGATTAGCATGCTAATCGGGGGTTTTAGTGGTGCCAGTCACCCAAACAATTTTAACGATTTACTTTACGGTCTTTCGGGCCTACCCAGAAGCCAATTATAATACTTAAAGCAACCACTAGAAACGGTGCATAAAAAATAATAAATTGATTCACTGTAAAACCTCCTATACGTGGTGATTGCGTTTACCACAAGCATAATCACGATCAAATACAAACCATTTCATCACTAAATAAAGTGAAGGTATGAGTAAAACAAGACCACCAATAAAGGCAATGACCAATGCTATCGCCATCGATTCATTTGTAAAACTATCATGAACCGATAAATAAGGGTACAACAAGTAAGGATAATGAGAAATACCATAGCCGAAAAAGGCGAAGCCAAACTGCACGACCAATAATATAACGGCTAGCCCATATTTTTTCTTTACGCCTAAAAGGATTAGAGTCATGATAAAAAGAACACCTGACATGGCGAATAGCCACCATAAATTCAGCATATTTTCATAATGCGCAGGATTGTGCCCCTTTAATTCCACCATAATCCCGATAACACTTGCAACAAGTGGTATTGACCAGCCAAGTGCATATTTTCTCATTAAATCGGAAGCGTGTTCATCGTTCGCTCTTTTACCGTACCAAGTTAAAAATACTGCGGAAATATACAGAACCGCTACAACACTTAACAACACGATTGACCAAGTTAATGGACTAGTAAAAAGTTTCGCAATTTCCAAATGAGGCTGATCCTTTACTATTGTTACGAATCCACCCTCGGAAATCGTCAATACAATGGAAAGGGATGCTGGGATAAATAAACCAGTGACACCGTACATTAGCTTATAGCCAATGTGTCCACTTTTTGCACTATAAGATTCAAATGCATAATAACTGCCCCGAATTGCAATTAAAATTAGAGAAATACTTACGGGTACTAGCAAAATTGTGCCATAATAGTAAGCTGATTGCGGAAAGAAACCAACAATACCTACAAAGAAAAAAACTAAGAAAACATTCGTAATTTCCCACACTGGTGATAAATAGCGTTTTATCACTTGTGATAAAATATGATCTTTCCCAATCATTACACTATAGGCATTAAAAAAGCCTGCCCCAAAGTCAATAGATGCAACGATGACATAACCAAAGAGAAATAACCATAGTACAGAAATGCCCAAAACTTCTAAGCTCATGGTTCTTCACAACCTTCGACTAATTTATGTTCTGCAAGTTCACGTTCAATTGGATTGTCACGGAACATCCGAATAAGCGCTATAATACTACCAATTGCTAATACGATATATAAACCCGCAAATAGAATTAACATCGTATCTACTTGCCCACTCGTAGTCGCACCTTCCGATGTTTTCATGTACCCTCTTAAAATCCATGGTTGTCGCCCTACTTCTGCTAACCACCAACCCGCTTCTATTGCAATAAGTGCAAGTGGACCACCTGCAACAATTACCCTTTTAAATAGTTTAGACGAAACAAATTGCCAATTTCGCCATTTACCCAGAACATAAACAGCTGCCACTACAATTAATAACGTGCCGATCATCACCATTACGTCGAATAAATAGTGAATATAGAGTGGTGGTTGTTCATCTTTCGGAAATTGATCAAGCCCTGTCACTTCTGCAAACGGATTATTATGCGCTAATACACTTAAAGCATAAGGTATTTTAATAGCGTATTTTATGTCTTCTCCATCCAATACACCAAATAAAACAAGGGAAGCATCTTCTTCCGTTTCAAAATGCCATTCTGCTGCTGCTAATTTTTCAGGTTGATATTCCGCTAAATATTTGCCTGAAAAGTCTCCTACTACAAGTGCTGCCAGTGAAAAGACTAACCCTAATTTCATTAGTAAATACAGCGCTTTTTTATGATATACGTGCGCAGACCCTCGTAGCATGCGATAGGCAGCAATGGAAGCTAATAAAAAAGCTGCAGTCATATAAGATGTTACTAAAACGTGCGCTACCTTTGTCGGCATTGCCGGATTAAACATGGCTAGTACGGGCTGAATATTGATCAGCTCCCCATCCACAATATCAAATCCTTGTGGTGCATTCATAAAGGCATTCACGATTGTAATAAATACTGCTGACATAGAAGCACCAATGGCTACTGGTACTAATAATAGTAAATGTCTCTTCGGATTTTTGAAGCGATCCCATGTATACAAATACAACCCTAAAAAAATGGCTTCAACGAAAAACGCGAACGTTTCCATAAATAGTGGTAGAGCAATAATTTGACCAGCTAATTCCATAAAGTTTGGCCATAATAAAGAAAGTTGCAAGCCAATTGCAGTTCCTGTCACAACGCCAATTGCTACTGTAATAACAAATCCACGTGCCCAACGTCGAGCGAGTAATAAATAATGCTCATCATTATTTTTAATCCCAACCCATTGAGCGATCATAATCATCAGCGGTATACCAACACCAATTGTTGCATAAATAATATGGAAAGATAATGTTAATTCTGTTAAGGCACGGCTCCAAAATACAGCTGAATCATTCATATTTATACATCTCCTAGCTACTAAATATTCTCCCGACAAATGACATCAACATTATCCCAGCTATTACAAAACTAATAATGATTAACTTTTTTTCTTGGGATTTATATGCAATACGATTTTGTTGTTTATTTACCACACGAATCAACCCATTGATTCCTCATAAAATTGCATCTCCTTTTTCTTCTATGCCACCAGTATAAGCAACCCAACTTTTTAGAAATATAGGGGTTTTCCACTATAAAAAAACGACATTGACAACTTTGTGAATAGCATGACACTTTCTATTTACATTAAAAAAGATCACTCCAAAAACGAGTAATCTTCTTCATTCATATTTTCTTTGTGTCATCAATTAATGAACGGTCCCACCCCAAATAATAAAAAAACCGCTAAGAAGCATGAGCCTCTAGCGGTTTTTTAATGGTTAACTTGTATGATTAAACATTGTTAGCATAAGGGCAATTTTTCAAGAAATTTTAATTCAAAGATAGTACCATTATTATCTGAATGAACGCATATTGTTCCATTATGCAAATCAATCAGTTGTTTCGTAATGGCTAAGCCAAGACCTGTGCCCGTTGCATCATCTGTTGTATTTGTACCACGATAATAGCGTTCAAAAAGATTGTCTAATTCATCTTGTGGAATACCTGGACCTTGGTCTGTAATCGTTAGCTTAATGCCTTTGTCTATATTTTGAGCCTCTACAAGAACCTTCGTACCTTCTGGTGTGTATTTTTTAGCATTGGTAATTAAATTATCTAAGATGCGCTTTAATAAAAGCTCATCTGCTTCAAGCATTACGTCCCCATATACTTTGATTGATACTTGCTCATCTGCAAATTGGGGTAACCATGTGGCAAGTGCTAATGATACTTTCTCGAGCTGGATTGCTTTATTCTTTAATTGATAAGAATACGTTAAATCTTGTATAAGTAAATCCATATAGTTGGCTTTTTCACGCATTGTATTCGCAAATATTCGCATCTCTTCTTTTGTCCATTCATACTCTTCGGAAGCAAGCATTGTGGAATACCCATAAATCGAGCTCAATGGTGTCTTTAAATCATGTGATAAACCCGTTATCCATTCCTCACGTAGTTGCTCCGATTGCTGGATTTGTCTTTCGTTGGAAGCAAGACGTTCAGATAAATGATTAAGCGATTCATCAACAGGTTGGAATAACTTAAATTTCCTTTTCAATTTACCTGTCTTTTGATGATGGATTTTATTATCACTTACTTCCCTATAATCGAACTGCGTTAATCGTTCAATACGAGAGATTACATATACAAGGGGCCGTACAAATTGACGTGAAATGCTCATGGATAATAAAATAATTCCTAGCAACAAAATACTATGCCCGCCAAAAAATATGGACACAAATAAAATCATCGCTTTATTAAAAGGCTCTTCAAATGGCTTATAGGAGGGGTTTGGCATACGTACTATTAGCGTTGAACCATCTTCTAATGACGTACTTTGCCTAAGCTCGGCTTGCTCAAAAATATCATATTTTTCATCTAGCAACTGCGGCTTATGCAATTTCTTATAATGCTCCCCGATTACCTTTACACGATTCCAACGCTCATTATAAATTTCAATCGCAATCTGATTAGCTTGTAAGCGTTCGAGTAGCTCCGAAGGGAATTCTTTCTTTTCACGAATCACCTGCAAGACCTCATTGAACATAGGCTGCAAAGGCGATGTAGGTAAAAACAACAAATAGTATTTGGGTATTTCCCACGTATGCATGCCTGGACGTTTAAGCGCCATCATTTCACGGTCCGTCATGCTACACAGCTCACAACTATCCCCTGTATAATCGACAATTTCCATGGCATTGTTCAATAAATATAACTGCCCTACATTTTCCTCTGCGCGTTTTTCTAAGAAATCGGCTATTTTTACGGATTTACCATTTTTCACAATTGCATTATCTTCGATTTCAAAAGAACTCATCGTATGGATGTTATCACCGACTCGTTCATTTATAAAAAGTCCAAAAACCACTAAACTAATAATGAAGCCCAAAATGATAAGTAAATAAAATATGATAAAGTAGGATACAAAACGCAGTGATAATTTCCCTGCCGGCTTCATACTTGATCATCTCCAACTAATTTATAGCCAATCCCTCTGACCGTAATAATGCAAGTTGGTTTACCAGGATTCCTTTCTATTTTTTCACGTAACTTGCGAATATGAACCATTACCGTATTATCGTCAAATAAAAAATCGCCCCACACGCGTTCATAAATTTGTTCTTTCGATAATACTTGCCCCTCGTTTTCACATAAATACTTCAATAAGTAAAATAAACGACCGCTAATCAATTCCTTTTTTCTGTCTACAGTTATTTCTGCTGCATCTATATCAAAAGTAAAACGGCTACATGTGTAAACGTGACTTCCAGATACATTCTTTTGCTTCATATATCGAGTAAATTGGACTTTTACCCTTGCTACTAGCTCAAGCGGATTAAACGGTTTCGTAATATAATCGTCTGCGCCATTCATAAACCCTCGAAGTTTATCTGCATCACTGCTCTTGGCTGTTAAAAAAAATAGCGGTGCATCACTTTGCTTTCGAATGACTTCTGCCAAATCAAGCCCACTACCGTCTGGTAGCATAATATCTAATAAGTAAAAATCAAAAACATTATGCTCAATCGCTTTTTTCCCATCTTCTATCGTCGTGCATAACGTAATGTTTACAAAACCTTCTTTTCTTAAAATAATTTCAATCATTTCCGCAATCGCACGTTCATCCTCTAACACAAATATCGCCGCTTCTTGCACCTTGTCACCTACTTTTAAGATTACTTTAAGGTAGTCGTTAATTCACGATAAGCTTTCCCAACTACACTATATATAAGTTAACCAATAAAGGAGTTAAAAGGCAATGACAGCAAATCGTGTACGCTTCATCGATGCAATGCGTGGATTTAGTTTATTTGGTATTTTAATGGCCAACTTGCTCATTTTTCAGTATGGAATGTATGGTAAAGAAAAGTTAGATGATCTTTCCTTTCTTGATACAGGAGCTTTATATTTTGTAAAAATATTTATCGAAGGCTCATTTATGCCGATTTTCACATTATTGTTCGGCTATTCCCTTATTAAAATGATACAGTCCATTCGCAATAAAAAAGGAAAAAGTCGCTGGTCCATTTTACGTAGAGCAATAGGATTAATCGTTTTAGGCGGACTTCATGCAACATTTTTATGGGAAGGTGACATTTTACTGTTTTATGGATTTATTACATTATTTTTAATTCCATTTATAAATCGCAAACCAAAAACATTAGTTATTTGGGCTAGCGTATTATTTGTATTAACAACCGCTTTAACTTATGGTTCAGATGAAATATCAGCAAAAGATGACAAAGAAATGGCAGTATATATTGATAAAGCAAATTCTACCTATGCAAATGGCAGCTATCAAGAAATATATGACTTTCGGTCAAACGTCATGCCTCCTGACATAGATGACCCAGTTATGATTTATATAATGATTTTATTTGCACCACTATTTTTTGCACCCTTATTTCTTTTAGGTATGGGGCTTGCCAAAAATCATGCATTTGAAAATATGCAAGATGAAAAGAAATGGTACATCCTTGGCTCATTATTTGTTCCAATAGGCATCACTTGTAAAAGTATTAGTTTTATCGATAGCCCATTTTCTTCTATGTTGCTCTTAGGTGGCTCAATGGTGTTAGCAGTTGGTTATATTTGTTTGGCCGCTCTACTATTTCATTTCAGACCTATTCAACGTCTGTCTATCGCTTTTGAAAGTGTGGGGAAATTATCGCTTACCAATTATTTATTACAAACGGTGATTTGTACGACCGTGTTTTACGGTTATGGACTAGGTTTATTTGGTAAATTAGGCGTGTTTGGCGGCGTTATTTTGGGAATTGCAGTATATAGCTTGCAATGTATTTTAAGCATTGTTTATTTAAAGAAATTTAAACGAGGTCCATTTGAAGCGTTGCTACGTATATGGACAAATTGGTCTTGGACTGGACGCATTAAACAGAAAGGAAGTATGTCCAATGAATAGTGAAACTAAAGAGGATTTCTCAGACACTTGGTGGTTTCTTGGCATTTGTGCAACAGCAACTGTAGTCTTAACAATTTTTGCATTTTAAGTGTCATTATTTTCTTGGGAACTACCGTAAAATAAATAAATACATGGCATCACACCTACTAGATTTGTCATTCGTGTTCATACGTCCCCTGCTGTATACTTGATACATACAAACAGCTTAGGGGGCGTTTTAGTGCTTCAGCGAATGATTATAACAGGCTATAAACCACATGAACTTGGCATTTTCAATGATAAACATCCTGGTATCTCCATTATCAAAAAAGCTTTAGAAAATCGCTTGAGAAATCTTTTAGATGAAGGTTTAGAATGGGTCATTATCAGCGGACAACAAGGTGTTGAAACATGGAGTGTAGAGGTTGTCTTAACATTAAAAGAGGAATTTCCTGACTTAAAATATGCAGTTATCACACCATTTTTAGAGCAAGAAAAAAATTGGCAAGAAATGAAACAAGAAAAATATTTGTCACTAGTAGCACAGGCAGACTTTGTAACGAGTGTCACGAAAAAGCCGTATGAGGCTCCTTGGCAGTTTACAGAGAAGGACAAGTTTATTATTCAAAATTCGGACGGTTTGTTACTTGTTTATGATGAAGAAAACGAGGGCTCTCCGAAGTATATCAAGCACTTGGCAGAAAAATATATGGAAACCCACGACTATACGCTTCTAACCATTAATTCCTATGATCTTCAAGTAATCGCAGAGGAAATGCAACAGCAAGATTGGTAGATTACCCTATCCCTCCCCTACAAGTTACATTTCTTCATTCTTCACTATAGATAAATATTGATATAATTTTCTGACAATTTTATAATAGAGAGAATAGTTAGGAATCTTGAAAGGAGCTGTTGACATTTGAATAGAAAAATCGAAATGACCCTTGAGTCTTCACCAGTGAATGTCTCACACGATACGTATCGCCGAGAGTGCCAGTATACGCGAGGAATTCATATTGAGGAACAGGAGTTTAAAGCCATTTTAAACTCGATGTGCCACGATTCGCGCCTATATTTTGATTTTCACAATCCACGTAAAGAGGTGAAAAAGGGAACTTATTTAAATGGACACTCCGGTTTAGCACGAAATATTTATGATTACTATAAAACTCATTACAACATTGAAGTAACTGACATTATAAACGGCAAAGACTTTTATGTAAAAATTATTTAACTGGGTGCCAGTCACTCAAACAATTCTCAAACAATTATCCTGAAAAACAAAAACTACACCATTACTTGTCTAGCAAGTTAGGTGTAGTTTTTAGTTTGCCAATTAATATCTTATTTCCACAATCCGTTTTGCACCATTTTTTCTTTATTACGGAAAGCAACTAAGACAGAAACAATATTCATGATTAACATAATTACAATAATATATAAAACAGCTGTGTAGCTTCCTGTGAAATCAAAAATATAGCCATACGCTGGAAGTGCAATAATTCCCGCTACTGCCAAACCGATTGAAACTGTCGAATAGATTTGACTGTAATTTTTATTACCAAATAAAGCAGAAGTAATAGCAGGCGCTAATGTTCCTATACAAGCTGTGACAAATCCGAAAAGACCAACAGCTACAACGATTGCAATTGTACTTTCAACAAAGAAGAGCAATAGAATCATAGACACTAAACCAATAGACATGGCGATAACAGTCGTATTTTTAGCACCAATTTTATCAATTAAATAACCGAAAATAATTGACCCTAACAGTACACCAACCATTAAAGCAGCCATCACATTACCAGTAAACTTCACACTAAATCCTTGATTTACAAGATATGTTGGAATATGGATTGAAAAACTTGCTATTGATGTAATAATGAAGAAGAACAGAATTAACAATGAAAATGACAACGATTTTTTAGCATCCGCAAACGAGATTCCCGTATTGCTAGTATCCGTTTCTACTTTCTTCTCTACATTGTTATTATCCACTGCACCATAAGGTAATAGCCCTTTTTCTTGTGGTGATTTTCTTAAAAATAGCATAATTGTTGGAACGATAATAATAATCGCTGCAACACCTACAATAATATATGCACTTCTCCAACCTTGAGTGGCAATTAAGTTACCAATTAAAGGTTGTGTAAACGCCCCGATTAATCCACCAGAAGCAGTAATAATACCTAATGCTAGTCCACTGCGTTGTTTAAACCATTGATTGACTAAAACAGGTCCTGCCAATACTGTAATTAATACGCCACCAACAGCTAATGGCATTGCAAGGATATACCATCCCCATACAGAACTCATCATACCGAATAAAGCAAATGCACCCGCTTGTAAAATAATTGCAATGCTAAGTAACATACGTGTATCATACTTCGCCATTAACTTCCCGCCAATCGGTAAAAATACCATTGTAACGATAGATGAAATACTTAGATATAACGTTAAATTACCAAGACCTACACCAATGTCTTCAGATACAGGTGATAGGAATAGTCCTGCCGAACTGTTTAATCCTGACTTTGCTAAACCAACTGAAATACATAAACCTAGTAATACTAGCCATGCAAAGTGAAGCCTTTTCTTATTAGCACTCATTTCTCTATTTCTCCTTTTATATAAACGACTTTATTTTACACAAAACATCAAATTTCGCCATTTGGATACCAATTGGCACATATGCAATGATTGAAAAGATATTTTGTTATATATTTGCATTACTTAACTTGTCCATTAGCCTAAGCTATTGCACATGGTTCAAGTAAGAACTACTTCATAAAAAGAATGAACGGCTTCCTTGTTTAAAGAACAAATGCAGAGGAATCCTTGTACATAGATTGTCTCCAAAAAGCTACTACTTTCTTTTTATTAAGTCTGCGGTAGCTTACTTGTCACAATTCTGCAAGCGAATTCGCAGTTGACCATTTATCCTCTAAAACCGCGCTGTATTAGACTTTATCCTGCTTTCTTGCCACATAATCACCTCCAATAAATGTGAAAATTTTGTGACCTGCAATTTATTTTAACATTAAACTGTTTAATATTAAATTAATTAATTTCACAGAAAATTTATTTATTGAACGAGAAATACTTGCCATAACATTTTCCCTGCAATTTCAAAATTGATTACAGAGGTAGTTCTAACTAACATCGGTAAAATTTGAAAATAATTCTTTACTACTTCCAGTTAAAATAACTATAATCAATCTTAATAACTAGTTTAAAGGTAAACAATCCCCTTAAATAGTGTTTAATTACTATTTTAAAATAATAAATTAAACAGGAGGTTCTCAGTGCAATATGATTGAGCAATTAAAATTAATGGACTTGAAAAATAAAAACAAGCTGATGCTTTTCACTTATTTAGCTTCGACAATTTTAGGTTTACTCGGTACATTATCTTTAAAACCGGATTTTTGGATTATCTTTTTCTATAGTGTTCAAATAATTTTTTATCCTTTGTTATACATAGTCAGTAATCGATATAAAAAAGAGTATATCTTCCCCTATTTGATAGTAATCATTATGAATATCTTTAATATTAGTTTAGTCATGATTTATGGTGGGGAATTATCCACTGCTCTTTCTATTTTTTTCTTTGCTATCTTTTCTGCTGTTCAATTTAATACCAAAATATTTAGCATCGGCTATAGTTTAGGATTTATAACGCTTGGTTTAATTTATCTCTTCCCTAAACCTGAATTTGCTAGTGAAAAAATGGCTTCTTTTGTTATCATTTATTTGTTTATTGGATTTCTGTTAACGATCTTAATACGTATGAATCAAAATCAATTTAAAAAGTTACAAGCATATAGTGAAATCGCAGAAGCCGATGCAAAAACAAAAGAAGAACATAAACTTCATTTAGAACGGGAAATCGCTATTATTGCTGAAAGCATTAGTAAAATTAACGAAAAAGTTCAATTTGGTTTAAGATCGCAAGAGGAAATTCAACTAGCCATGAATGAAGTTTCATCAGGGAGTATGTTACAAAGTGAGCAAATATCTAAAATAGCGGACAGTGCACAAAGTAACTTAGCAGCAATCCATTCTATGAATGACATAACAGTTCGTTTAATAGATGACGCTATGCAATCTAGCAACTTAGCGGTTGAAGGCCAAAATAAAATAAATCACCTTACAACAGAGATGAATAGTCTGCAAAATGTCATAACCAACTTAAGTGAAAACTTTAAAACTTTAACGGAAAAAATTGAAGAAACAAATCAGTTTGCCAATGATATTCAACAAATAACGGAACAGACAAATTTATTGGCATTAAATGCTTCTATTGAGGCGGCTCGTGCTGGGGATGCTGGAAAAGGATTCTCTGTTGTGGCGCAAGAAATACGAAATTTAGCGGATTTAACGAATAATCTTACCGTCAAAATCAGTGAAAATTTAACGGATGTCAATACAACGAATAAATTAGCACAGGTGAACATGACAAAAAGTAGCGACACATTGCATCAAAGTGTCGAATCTACAAAGTTAGTTAATTCAAACTTTATTCAATTAAGCGCTATTTTACATTCATTAAAAATAAAATTTAATGAATTTGAGCATTTATCAAATGAAGTAGCTGTAAACAGCAAAAATGTTGACTCGTCGACAAATGATTTTGCTGCCATTATTGAGGAAGCCACTGCCACCTTACAACAAATGAATGCATCAATTGAAAACATCACAGCTGACAACCATATTATTGCAAAGTACATTGATGACACAGCCAAAAGCACTGAAAACATAAAAAATACTTATTGACTGTACAAAAGAGAAAAAGTGTTAGATTGACTTCAATCAATCTAACACTTTTTTGCTATGTTTGTTATGTTCGAAACTTATTTTTACAAGCCTATAAGTCCGAAACTTGTGCACTAACCGCTTTATTATTATACATTTCTGTATCCAACTCTTTCGTTACACGTGCTGTGGTAACACCTGCTGTCATTGACCCACTTACATTTAGAGCCGTACGCCCCATGTCGATTAATGGCTCAATTGAAATCAAAATACCGGCAAGTGCAACTGGTAGGTGAAGCGCTGATAGCACAAGGATAGCTGCAAATGTTGCACCACCACCAACACCTGCTACACCGAACGAACTTATTGCTACCACTGCAATAACTGTAATGATAAATACAGGATCAAGTGGATTAATGCCGACAGTTGGTGCAATCATAATTGCAAGCATTGCAGGATATACACCAGCGCAACCGTTTTGACCAATTGATAAACCAAATGAACCTGCGAAGTTTGCTATGCCCTCTGGTACACCAAGTCTACCAGTTTGCGTTTTAATATTCATAGGTAAAGTCCCCGCACTTGAACGTGAAGTGAAGGCAAATAATAGTGTTTCAAGTGATTTTTTTAAATACGTAAACGGATTTAGACCGCTTAATGAAATAATTAGTAAATGAACAAGGAACATAATAATTAACGCAACGTAAGAAGCAATAACAAATTTACCTAAGTTGTAAATTGCCCCAAAATCAGATGTTGCGACCGTGCGTGCCATAATGGCTAAAATACCATATGGTGTTAAGCGTAAAACAATTGTTACAACACCCATTACTAATGCATGCACTGCATCAATGCCTTTTTTAATGGTTGCAGCCATCTCACCATCTTTACGTGCGACACGTAAATAAGCAAAACCTAAAAATGCTGCAAATATAACAACTGCAATTGTAGATGTTGAACGAGCACCTGTTAAATCAAGGAATGGATTCGCTGGGAACAATTCTATAATTTGCATTGGTAAATCAGGTGCAGTCATGCCCGTTGTCTTTTCTTCTATATATGCCCCACGCTCTGTTTCAGCGTCGCCTTGCATAATTTGAGTAGCATCTAAATCAAATATTGTAGCCGAAAGAATCCCTACTGCGGCTGATACTGCTGTAGTACCGATTAAAATTGCTAAAATTAAAGCGGCCATTTTGCCAAAATTTTTGCCAATTGTCATTTTCGTAAAGGCAATCAAAATAGAAATAAATACTAGAGGCATTGCCACCATTTGTAACAGTTTCACATAACCCGTACCAATAATGTTGTACCAAGATGTTGTCTTGGTTAAAACTTCAGAGTCAATACCGTAAAACAATTGCAGCCCTAGACCTAGTGCGATACCTAAACCTAGACCAGCAAAAACACGATTTGAGAATTTCACGTGTTTTTTATTCATAATAACTAAAATTCCAACGCAGGCAAGTAACAGTGCTACGTTCAGAACGACTTGTAAAGTTGACAATAGAAAGCCTCCTAAGATGTTTTATTAGAATGTAAATCGAATTATATACCTATAATACCTATTATTCAAGTATGTTTTATTAAGATTAAGATTTTTAAAAATGTAAGCGGTTCAATTTCTTTGATTTAACAATTGAAAAGGACTAAAATCAAATTAGTTTAATAGTAAACTTATATTGAAAGAGGGGAATAATTATGGGTAAATTGCAAAATAAAGTGGCTATTATTACAGGTAGTGGAGCAGGAATCGGTAAAGAAATTGCGCGTAAATATGCACAAGAAGGGGCAAAAGTTGTTATTGCTGACTTCAATGAGGACGCATTAAATGCTACTGTGAATGAGTTTAATGAAGCTGGTTTTGAGGCATTTGGTGTCAAAGTAAATGTTGCGGTAGAAGAAGATATTCAAAAAATGATGGCTACTACGGTGGCTCATTTTGGTCGTATAGATATTTTAGTCAATAATGCCGGAGTTGGTGACAATATGCAGGCGGCGGCAAATGTTGAAGATGCGGTTTGGCAACGTGTGATGGACATTAATGTAAGTGGTGTGATGCGAGCTATTCGACAAGTATTACCAATATTCATTGAAAATGGCGGTGGAACAATTGTCAACATGGCTTCCATTGCAGGATTAACAGGCGGCCGCGGTGGACTAGCTTATACTACAGCGAAACACGCAGTTGTAGGTATGACAAAAAATATTGCCTCGCACTACGGTTCACAAAATATCCGTTGCAACGCGATTGCACCTGCACATGTAGAAACTGGCTTTGCAGCAGCCATGACGAATGTAGATCCATTTGGTATGCAACAATCTGTACGCGGTGTGCAACTTATGCCAAAAGCTGGTCAAGTTTCAGATATTGCTAATATTGCACTATTTTTAGCTTCTGAAGATTCCGGCCTTATTAACGGTGTCGCTTTAGCGGCTGATGCTGGCTGGAGTGCTTACTAATAAAAAACCTACCTCGTTTATAAGACGAGGCAGGTTTTAATGTTGTTCGCGGGTATATTACTTTATTTCGCGGGTAAACTACCCTATTTCGCGGGTATTTCCCTCTGCTCCGCGGGTAATTCACTCTATTTCGCGGGTATCTCTCTGCTCCGCGGGTATTCTCCCTTGCTTCGCGGATATTTCTCTCTACTCCGCGGGTATTCTCCCTTGTTCCGCGGGTATTTCACTCTGCTTCGCGGATATTCTCTTTTGTTCCGCGGGTATCACCCTGCCCCGCGGGTATTCTCCCTTGCTCCGCGGATACACCCCCTTGCCCCGCGGGTATTTTACTCTGCTTCGCGGATATTCTCTTTTGTTCCGCGGGTATTTTACTATGCTCCGCGGATATTCTCCCTTGCTTCGCGGGTATTCCTCCTTGCTCCGCGGGTATCACCCTGCCCCGCGGGTATTTCACTCTGCTTCGCGGATATTCTCTCTTGCTTCGCGGGTATTTCTCTCTACTCCG
>NZ_PYWM01000002.1 GCF_003049665.1 Lysinibacillus mangiferihumi
TTAGTCGCAATAACCTTAACAGAAATGGATTCTTTTTTCATCTTTTAAGTGAAAAAGAGAATCCCACAGAAAAGCTGACAAATAAGCTTTTCCGTGGGATTTTGTATATGTTGATGAATAATCTAGGTATAATATTATTGTTATTAAATATTATTATAATAATTAATTTGTTCTAGGAGTAATTACACATCGTTAAATAATGAATACAATAGATGAGGAAGTACCAGTTTGTATGAAAAATCGTAAAATTAAACTAATATTAGTATTAGCGACAGTCTTATTGTCATTGTTCACAAGTTTAAATGTGCTCACCTCATATGTGAAAATGAAAAAGACGGTGGAAGAATCCATTGCTAACCAAAGCCTAGAAGCGGCTATTTCCATCGCATCATCAATTGATGTTAAGTTGTATCAACAATTTTCAAATAATCCTGTGAAAAATGCAACTTATTGGGAAATAAGAAAATACTTAAATGATGCAAGAGAAAAATTAGGGGCCTTAAATGTCTATACTTTAGAAATTGATAATCCTAAAGTGTCAAAAACGATGATTGCTGGTGTTCCTAATCATTTCACAGAAGGCTTTGATATTGGACAAATTTGTACTGTTCCAGAAAAGCAAATCAATCAAGCTTATCAAGGGTTGACATATGTTACGAATGTCATTAATGACCCTCAACACGGAGATTATCTTTCCGTAGGCGCTCCTATTAAGAATGAAAAAGGTCAAATTATTGGCTATCTTGGGATTGATATAAGCGCAGACAAACTTAATGGTATCAAAGGCAAAGTATTAGAAAATAATTTGTTCTTGTTTATTTATAATGGAATATTTATATTAATCGTTATTGCATCATTTTTCTTTTTACAGAAATGGTATCAAAAAGAAGTGACAAAAGAAGTAGAGGTAACGGAAGATACCTACCAAACTGAAATAAAAGCGTTAATTACCTCTGTATCTTCTTTAAGACATGATTTTACCAACCATATTCAAGTGTTGCATGGGCTTTTACAATTGGGAGAGCCAGATCAAGCGAAACAATATTTATCATCATTATCTAAAGAGGTACAGGAAATAAAGTCATTAAAATTAAATATTAATCATCCAGGGCTGTCGATTTTATTGCAAACAAAAAAGTTAGCCGCTCAAAATCATAATATTGAGATGGATATATCGGTTTCGCAGGATACTTTCGATAAAATAAAAACGACTGATATCATTAAATTATTATCAAATTTAATCGATAATGCGATTGATGCGACAATTGAATTGCCTGAAAGTGAACGTAAAATAAAAATTAGTTGTTATGCAGATGAAATGAAGTATGTGTTTGAAATTGTTAATACAGGACCAACAATTACGGACCCGGATCAAATCTTTAAGCAAGGGTTTACAACGAAAAAAGCTGAACTAGGAAAAATTAGAGGTCAAGGCTTGTTTATTGTGAAAGAAGTTGTGAAAAAATACAACGGCAACATTTCTATCCAATCGACAGGGGAATTTGAGACAATGGCGATTGTAATTATTCCTTTAAAGTAAATAGGGAGTTGTTATCTCCTTCACGGCTAATCTTCGCGTGAAAAGACACTTTTTAACTGAATAGTATAATAGCTTAAGCTTCCTACTTATTAGCGTAGGAGGCTTTTGTTGCTAAGTAAATGTGCATGTTCTGAATAGCATGTATTAGCTAATATCAATCATACATTAACAGTAAATCTAAGAGGGCAGGTTAGGAGGATAAAAACCATTTGGAAAAGCCAATCCTTGATTTACTAAGAGCAGGTGGATTGATTTTATATGTTAGACATGGAGAAGCAACTGTTGGTGAAGATCAGCCATATGTTAATTTTCAAAACTGTTATACACAAAGAAATTTATCTGATTACGGTCGGCGAGAAGCCGTTTACTATGGACAAATGCTACGTTATTGGCAAATTCCAATTCGTTCACCTATAATGACAAGTCCGTTTTGTCGAACAATTGAAACGGCACAGCTTGCATTTCCAACAATGTATCTACAAATTGACCCGTTTTGGTTTTCAATTACTAAATTAGCAGAAACGATTTCCACAACTGAACAACAACAAATTTTAAAGGATGTCCAAAAATATTTAGAAGTAAAACCACCACTTGGAACTAATCAAGTAATTATTGCGCACAGTTTTCCGAAAGGGACTGCCTTAGGTGAAATTACAAGCATGGGAACCGTTATTATCAAGCCCAAAGGTGTGGGCAATGGCTATGAAATTGTAAAACAGCTAACATTAGCTGATTTAGCAACCTTAGGGACGTCACAATAATAATTTTGGGGGATAGAAATGAAACGAGAAGGGAAGGGATTGCAAAATGATATAAAAAGAAAAAGGCTATGGACGTATTGTGCTTAATGATGAGAAAGACAATCATGTCTTTGTTCATTTTAGCTCGATTTTGCTGGATAAGGAAAGATTTCCAAATACATTTCGCTTTCTGAAACAAGGCCAAAAAGTCTCCTTTGATTTACTTGAAATACCCAATTCTACTGATCAAAAGCAGGTTGCAGAAAATGTCATTGTGCTGTCAGACTAATGTGCACCAATCTTTTTAGAGAGCATTAATTCCAAGTGCAGAATTAGATTTAGGAAAATGATGAAATCAGCGACAATCAGAGTAACTTACTTTTCACAGATAGGGATGGCACACAGTAATATTTTAGATAGTAATATTGATTAAATATACATTTAACCTTATGATTATTTACAGTTTTGAATACTAAAAGGGCAGGTCACTTACAATTGAGTGACCTGCCCTTTTTAGTTTGTACTGTTTCTGGCAATAAATATATTAGGAAAAATAAATTACTTGATGTATATATTATTTAAAAAATAAAATATTCTAATAATTTTTGTCGTTGTATGGTAAACTTGATTGTGTTATATAACAATATAAAGAAAAATATTTGTAAGTCGTATAGGATTTCCTTAAACAGGAGGAAATGAATAAAACCAAGGTTTAAGTCTTGATAGATTTAATGGAAGCGTATACAGTAACTAATGAGGCAGGTGACAGACAATCGTTTGATTTATAAAACTTAGCTTAATGAGAAAAAATAATCGTCGAGCTTTTGTTATTGAAGATGATTGGAAGCAATTGTTTCGTTTGTTGAAAGAAGTGTGTCTTTTGACCTTTATACATAATTGGAGTGAAAATGCTGGAATATCCCGTCGAAAAAGCGAAAATTAGTTTGAAGGTACCTTGTGAATGTTAGCAAATCATGTAAAATAGAGTCGATTAAGCACTTTTAGACTAAAAGGTCTAGTGCTTTTAGTATGAGTGAAGTTAAAAAATATCTTTCATTAAAAAATGATGGATAAATTATTTTAGTAGTAGCATACTAAAATTCAATCAGTTGACTTTATACAACATAAACATCTTTCAGGCGATGCATTTATCCGATTTGATATGTAACGGCAGATCAATGCACCATACTCCTGGAAACAGGGGGAAGGTTTTTGTTTTAAATATGTACAAAGGACATTATGAGCGGACTTCGCACTTTTTACTACTTTTTGATTAGTTTATTACTATAATATTGTAGTAGATATTTTATTCTTTAAATAGTTGTGATAGACTATTGTAAGTTTATAGTTGATACAGAAAAGGTGTGTGACTAGTTTACACCTACATCATTTCTGCAAATCTTAAAATATAAGGATGGTAAAAATGAGTAACAGAGTAACTAAATCAGACGTCATCTTAATTGGTGCCGGAATTATGAGTGCGACTTTGGGGACAATGCTCAAAGAATTAGCACCGGACTGGAATATTACTGTGTTTGAAAAACTTTCAAACGCCGGTGAGGAAAGCTCTAATGAATGGAATAATGCAGGAACAGGGCATGCAGCACTATGCGAGCTTAACTACACTTCTGAAAAACCAGACGGTACTATTGATATTAGCAAAGCAATTAATGTTAATGAACAGTTCCAGGTTTCGATGCAGTTTTGGTCATATCTTGTAAAGAACAAGCTGATCCAAAATCCGCAAGATTTTATTATGCCATTACCACATATGAGTATGGTAAGAGGTGAAAAAAACGTTGAGTATTTAAGAAAACGTTATGAAACAATGTCAAATAATCCTCTTTTCAAAGGGATGGAATTCTCTGATAATCCAGAAAAACTGAAAGAATGGATTCCACTTATTATGGAAGACCGCCCAGCAAATGAGGCCATTGCTGCAACAAAAATTGACACTGGTACAGACGTTAACTTCGGTGCTCTAACACGTATTTTATTTGACCACCTAAAAGCGAAAGATGTAGATATCAACTACAACCATAGTGTCGAAAGCATTAAACGTACGAAAGACGGTTTATGGGAATTAAAAGTACATGATAAAGATGGCTGTAAAATGGAATACCATACAGCAAAATTCGTCTTCCTTGGAGCTGGCGGAGGAAGTCTTGAATTATTACAAAAATCAGGCATTCCTGAAGGAAAACACATTGGTGGATTCCCAATTAGTGGATTGTTTATGGTATGTAAAAACCAAGAAGTGGTTGAACAACATCATGCAAAAGTATATGGTAAAGCTGCAGTTGGTGCACCACCAATGTCTGTTCCACATTTAGACACTCGCTTTATCGATAACAAAAAATCATTACTATTTGGACCATTTGCTGGTTTCTCACCAAAATTCTTAAAAACAGGTTCAAATATGGACTTATTTGCTTCTGTAAAACCGCATAATATTACAACATTATTAGCGGCAGGGGTTAAAGAAATGTCCTTAACAAAATATTTAATCCAACAACTGTTATTATCAAAAGATCAACGTATGGAAGAGTTACGTGAGTTTATCCCAACTGCTAAAAGTGAGGACTGGGATATTGTCGTTGCAGGTCAACGTGTACAAGTTATCAAAGATACTGAAGCTGGCGGTAAAGGAACATTACAATTTGGTACGGAAGTAGTAAGTGCTGCTGACGGATCAATCGCTGCATTATTAGGTGCTTCACCAGGTGCATCTACTGCCGTTCACGTTATGCTGCAAGTCATTCAAAAATGTTTCCCTCAACAAGCAAAAGAGTGGGAGCCAAAACTAAAAGAAATGATTCCATCTTACGGTATCTCATTATTACAAAATCCAGCGCTTCTTGAAGAAGTTCATACTTCAACAGCAGAGGCTCTAGGTCTAAATAAAAACTAATCAACTTATGAACCTTTGATCCATTTTGGATTGAAGGTTCTTTTTACAATAGGGAATGAGTTGTTACGTTGAGAAAAAGGAGAGAAGCTATTCTTTTTTTATATTGCTGTTGTTTCTAAATTTCCAATATATCGCTAAATAAGGAACTAATATAACAAAAAAGTAGTTAGAATGAAAATTATAAATGAACTAGCTTCTGTTGTAAACAAAATAAATATCCAGTATACTTTTTTCGTATGGCATATTAGAAAAGATTGATAAAGGATGAGTATAGATGACGTTTGAAGAAGTATTACCGCGTTTAAAGGCGGGCGAGAAAGTGATTCGTGAAGGATGGGGCGGTGCTGAATTATATGTCAAGCTTGTAGGTCAAAGCGAGCACGACGGAGAGAATTTGAACCCCTTTTTTTTAATTAATGTGCGTGGCGAGGGCTACACGATGTTCACACCAACAGTATGTGATTTATTAGCCGAAGATTGGAAAATCGTAAATTAAATTTAGTGTCGTTTAAAAAGGTTATAATAGTATGCTAAGTGATTCTTAGTATGCTATTTTTTTGATATGAAGGTTAAGCTTTTAGGCGGTATAGTTTATAAGAGCTGGCACATTGCATGTAGAGTTGCGACTTGAAGGGCTTTAAAAAATGTCTCTTCTTTCAGTATTTTTAGTAGTAGATTACTTTTTTAAAAGGAGAGATCCTATGAAGTTTGCAGAATATAATGGTAAAACAGTGTTTATTACAGGTGCTGCGTCAGGTATTGGTCAAGCACAAGCTATTGCTTTTTTAGAAAACGGTGCTAATGTTTTTGGTTTGGATGTAGATGAGCGAGGGTTAGGGCAATTACACCAGCAATACCCTGAGCGCTTTGCTTATACGCTAGGAAGTGTCTGTAAGAAAAGTGATGTAGAGCACGCTTTTCAAGCAGTAATGGCAAGCTTTAAAAGCGTAGATATCTTACTGAATACAGCTGGCGTTTTAGATGGTTTTGCCAAAACGCTAGATACCGATGAGGCGCTATGGGACAAAATTATAAATACAAATGTAAAGGGTACTTTTTTTGTAACGAATACGATTTTACCTCATATGTTACAACGGAAATCGGGCATCATCGTTAATATGGCATCTATTGCAGGGCTGATTGCAGGAGGTGGGGGTGCGGCTTATACAGCATCCAAGCATGCCATTGTGGGCTATACGAAACAGTTAGATTTAGATTATTGTCGCGAGGGGATACGTGCGAATGCCATTGCACCAGGAGCTATTCAAACAGCTATGACCAAAGCTGATTTTGAAGGCGATGGTGAAATGGCAAAATGGGTTGCCAACGAGACACCTGCTGGTCGCTGGGCACAACCAAGCGAAGTGGCGAATTTAACGCTTTTTTTGGCGAGTCATGCCGCTGATTATATACATGGAGCTGTTGTACCAATTGACGGTGGATGGATTGCGAAATAGTATTGGTCAATGAATCAATCTTCTGCTATAATACGCAAGTAAGCAAAAATAAGCTTACACTACGGCACTTCAGTTAGGGCAATATGCTCTCTTCCTTTGGTCGTAGTTATTACTAAAATAGCAACTTGCTATTTTACAAAGGAGAATGTAAATTGAATACATCTATTGTAAAAGATTCATCGCGTACTTCTGTAAGGGAACTTACAAAAGTAGCACTTGTCGCAGCCTTATATGTGGCTGTAACTGTATTATTGTCAGTGATTAGCTTTGGAGCAGTGCAGCTACGTTTGTCGGAGATGTTCAACTATTTGGCGCTGTACAATAAACGGTATGTAGTAGCTGTAACCCTAGGTGTTGTATTGGCAAATTTTATGTCGCCGACTTGGATTCTTGATGTGCCTATCGGCGGAATTGCAACATTTCTAGTATTAATTCTTTGTCGAATGGTAACTAAAAACATTAAGCAGGATAGTTGGAAAATGGTCATCACAGCAGTGATTTTTGCACTATCGATGTTTACTGTTGCAGGCCAATTAACGATACTGTATGATCTGCCATTTTGGGCGACATGGTTTACGGTTGGTGTCGGAGAATTATTATCGATGACTGTTGGTGGCGTGACCATTTACTTATTAAATAAAAAAATAGATTTATCCAAATAGAAAAAACACATTCGCGCAAGCGAGTGTGTTTTTATTTGTAAAGGGAACAGGCGTGTATTGCAAATAAAAAATTCTCGCTGATTTAACAGCGAGAACAACTCCAAATTTATTTGAAAATCGGTGTTTTTCTTAAGAGAATACAAACCGGAATTGCCACAATCATTCCTAAAGCATTTTGAACTAAGTCTCCAGGAATAGAAGTCAATGGTGCAACCCAATTGGCATATAAAATACCTTCCCCAACATAATAAACGGCTACCATAAATGGAACTGAAATAATCATAGCAAGAACATTAATGGCAATGCTGTTTCCTTTGCGTCCGTTCGACCAAGCGATTTTCCCTACGATATAGCCTTGTAAGCCACGAGCTACGATTGTAATAGGCGCCCACAATGTCCATCCAGATACAACGTCAAATAAACCCATGCCTATTGCACCTGCAATGGCACCTTTTTTAGGACCAAAAAGAATAGATGCGATAAAGAGCATACCTGTACCAAGATGAACCAATCCACCATTTGCTTTAATAGGTAGTTTAATATTCAATGTGAGTGTTGCTACAAACACAAGTGCAATTAACATGGCTGATAGAATTAGATCAAAAGTGCGTGAATGTGAATAGCTTATTGATTTTTGCATAGTTGTAAACCTTCCTTATTTGCTTTTTCAATATCAAAGAATAGTTGCGCAAAACCTTACTTCGTAAATCAATGCTGCATGCTAGGATAACATTAGCAAAGGCTTGGCCTATTTAAAAGTATCAATTTTGCAAAAAAAATAGTGGTCAGTTTTACATCTTGCACTAACCTGTACTTAGAGATATGAAGTAAACGCTGCTTGTTAACGGAAATTGATAAAAAGAATAGAGTCGAAAATGGAAATAATTACTTATCTAATTATAAGAAGATTTGTCTTGGGATTTGCTATTTTGAAATAATTTATTCAAGTAAATAGCTAGGTGAAAATATGATTTCAATACACAACATAATTTCACTTTCTTTAGCCAAACTAATAGAAATGACTAAAGGAGGATGAAGAAATGCAACAGCAATCATATAATGCAGGGGATATTGTTTATATCTTTTACCGCAATCCACATATTCAAGATGTCGCAAATATACAGGAAGCGGCAGTTGTTAATAATCCAGAAAATCCAAATGAATTGGCGTTATTTCTTTTTGAAACTTACTATCCGTTAACGAATGACTTTGTTATTTTTTCAAGTGAGATGGATGCGGAGCAAGCGTATCATCAATATTTTCATTGATGGAGGTAGAGGATGCGAAAACCATTTACACCTCAGCTCGTTTATTTTGAACCTGATGCGCTCGACTATCCGCTTGGACAAGAACTAAAAGAGAAGTTTGAGCAAATGGGCGTAGAAATTCGTTATACTACATCACATAATCAGGTGCGCAATCTTCCTGGAGACAATGATTTGCAAAAGTATCGGATTGCCAAGTCAACGCTCGTCGTGGGTATTCGAAAAACATTAAAATTTGATACATCTAAACCGTCAGCAGAATATGCTATTCCTTTTGCCACTGGATGTATGGGGCATTGTCATTATTGTTATTTGCAAACAACGATGGGCAGCAAGCCTTATATTCGCACATATGTCAATGTTGAGGAAATACTTGAAGCTGCAGACAACTATATGGCAGAACGAGCACCTGAAATTACGCGCTTTGAAGCATCGTGTACATCAGATATTGTTGGAATTGATCACTTAACACATACGTTAAAAAGAGCGATTGAGCATTTTGGACAAAGTGAGTTTGGTTTACTGCGATTTGTAACGAAATTCCATTATGTGGACCATTTATTAGATGCCAAACATAATGGCAAGACAAGATTTCGTTTTAGTGTAAATGCGGACTATGTGATTAAAAACTTTGAGCCAGGCACATCTCCTTTAGATAAGCGCATTGAAGCGGCTGGAAAAGTAGCGAGAGCAGGCTATCCTTTAGGTTTTATTGTTGCGCCCATTTATCTGCACGAAGGTTGGGAGGAAGGCTATTATCATATGTTTGAGCGTCTAGATGCGGAATTGCCCCATGATGTAAGGGACGATATTACCTTTGAATTTATTCAACATCGCTTTACAAAGCCTGCGAAAAAAGTAATCGAAAAAAACTATCCAATGACAAAATTAGAATTAGATGAAACTGCGAGAAGATACAAGTGGGGGAAATATGGGATTGGTAAATATATTTATCAAAAAGAAGAAGAGGAAGACATAAAAGAACATCTTTATGGCTATATGAAAAAATTTTTCCCCAATGCGAAACTAGAGTATTTTACGTAAACATATCGTAGAATTCCGTTCCAGGCGCTCCCTTTCCGCAGGCACGGCTTCAACTAATTTTTGCGACAAAAGCCGCAAAAATGGATTTTCAGCTCATGCTGTTCATGCTAGAGTGTCGCGCCTTCCACTCCAATCAACTAGTAAAGCTCCTAGCATGCCGAATATTTTTGAGGTAACAATAAACCTACCTCGCCTTTGCAAAGAATTCTACGTGGCCATGAGATTGTCATAGTAAACGTTTAAAAGAAGTATTTCATTTTTTGATGTTCCTTGAAAGCGTCCGCACGAAGTGGAAATCCAGAAACAGTTTCATTCTATGAGTTTGTTTACACTTTCAGACACACCGTTATGTATGGTGTGTTTTTCTTGTAGCGCTGCATCGTATAATCTTTAAGTTGCTGGTAAGGCTAACAATAATCGCGACGAAAAGGGGGAGTTACTATCATGATGTCATTTCAACCAAGCTGTTGGTCGGAGCACGGAGAGCTTACTGCGGTTATGCTTTGTGCGCCTTCCAAATTAGATGTACCCGATTTAAAAACGGCAGAAAATGTACAATGGAGTGCGGCTGTTTCACATACCCAAGCAATGGAAAGTTTTATGGAGTTGAAAGAGACTTTACAACAGGCAGGCGTGCACGTAATAGATTACGCAACACATCTATTAGCAGATGCGCAGCACCTTAGCGAACAACTTCTAAATCGTTATTTTGTGCGTGACCTTGCATGTGTATTTGGTAACCGAATGCTACCAGGTGCAGCGGGTAGCTCGATTAGACGACCGGAATATGGACATGCGCACACATTACTTCAGAAATGGTTTCCGCAACACTTTATGCCGGCTAAGGAAAGTAGCCATGTATTAGAGTTTGGAGATGTGATGGTGTTAAATCGTGATGCTGTGCTTATCAATATAGGTGTAAGAACGACTAGGCAGGGTGTAGAGCATATAAAAGACAATATTTTTGAAGCAGGTTTCTCTGAAATAGGCATTATTGATTTGCCTCGAAGCTCGGATACACTGCATTTAGATATGAATTGTAATATTGCCAACAACGATGTCGTAATAGCGAAAAGTTTTATGCGTTATTTTCCTATCCAAGTAATTACAACAAGTGCGACTCGTTTTGATATGACAGAACAATTTTTCAATCGTCATGGGTTTGAGTTGTATTGGTTAGAAAAATATAACACCATTCCTGATATTAATTTTTTAAATCTCAATCCCGAAACATTGTTAGTCAGTAAAAAAGCGACGAAACAGCATTTTAAAACGCATCCAAAATTACAAAAGAAAAATATTGTGGAAATTGACGTGACAGAGCTTGAAAAAGGCGGTGGTGGTATTCGCTGTATGACATTACCATTAGTGCGAAAATCAGTATAGAGGTGATTTCTATGGAGTCAAAAACAAGCAAAGGCCAAATGTCTTGGTGGCAGTTGTCCCTGTTAGGTGTAGGGTGTACGTTAGGGACAGGTTTTTTTCTCGGAACAAGCATGGCCATTGCAAAGAGTGGACCTGCTGTTTTAATTCCATTTATTTTAGCAGCCATTGGCACGTACATTGTCTATGATGCACTCGTGAATATGTCTGTTGCCAATCCTGACAAAGGATCATTTCGTACGTATGCAAAACAAGCCTTTGGCAATTGGGCAGGTTTTAGTAATGGTTGGGTCTATTTAATTTCTGAACTATTAATTATGGGGAGCCAATTAATGGCATTAGGTATTTTCACGCGTTTTTGGTTTCCTAGCATACCGCTATGGATGACTGCATCAGGTTTTGGTGCACTTGGCTTGCTCATTATACTGACGGGAATGAAAGGCTTTGAAAAATTTCAAAATGTATTTGGGGCAATGAAAGCCGCTGCTGTTGTAATGTTTATTGTAGTTGCTGCTATCCTAGTGATAAAGGGTATGAATAGTGGGCCAACGCAAGTAGATGTTATTCTAGCAAACTTTCAAGGCTTCTTTTCGGAAGGAGTAAAGGGCGTTTGGCTTGGTTTACTCTATGCATTTTTTGCTTTTGGTGGCATAGAGGTGATGGGGCTACTCGTAATCGATTTAAAAGATCCCCAGCAGGCACCGAAAGCCGGAAAAGTAATGATTGTTATCCTTACTACGATTTACGTAATTGCACTAGCCTGTGCCCTTGCATTAGTACATTGGGCATCATTTACAATAGACGAAAGCCCGTTTATTACTGCCCTTGCAAATTTTAATATCCCATTTGTGGCGGATATCATAACCGGTATTTTAATTATTGCTGGATTTTCTACAATGGTTGCGTCCTTGTATGCTGTTGTCACGATTTTAACGGCTTTAGCTGAAGATCACGATGCACCAGCGGTATTAGCGAAAAAAGGAAAAATGAAAGTACCGTTACCAGCCTTTCTGTTCCTCACTGGTGGTTTAATTATCACTATTACAATCGGCTTCCTGATTCCAGAAAAGATTTTTGAATACTTAATAACGGCAGCGGGATTAATGTTAATTTATAATTGGCTTTTTATTTTAGTAACCTATGCAAAACTTATGACATTAACGAAGTGGCAACATGTAAAAAATATCGTTGGGATGCTGCTAATTGCGGTGACTGTTTCTGGCACTTTAGGTGAAAAAACAAGCAGACTCGGTTTTTACATAAGCTTACTGTTCATCGTCATCATTGCACTGGCAACATTATTTGTTATGAAAAAACGGAGCAACAATCGCTCCGTTTAATTTTTTCGTTGTTGTGGCAAAATGAGTGGTAAATTTCCTCTTACAAACGGACATTGTGCAGGGCTATGTTCATCATCACTTAAAAAGTATTGCTTCCATTCAAAATTATCTTTTTGCCCATACCATTTTAAGTCAGGGTGTTCTGGAATAGCATCATATTGTTCGATGCGCTTTCGTATTAACTTTTTTAGTTTTTGGCCTAGCACGGTCGTGTCATTTATATCTTCAAAGACCCAGCGTGGTTGAAAGGCCATCAGTAAAGTTGAAAACTGGCGGCTTTTACGCAATTGATGGGCAGGTGTTGCGCAAAAGACAAAATAAGGCTCCCCATTAAAACAAAATTCCCATGTATGATTAGACGGATTTACGGGGATTTCTCTAGGCCATTCTTTTTCGTCAAAGGCAGTTACATGATTTAGCATGGTCCAAAATAAAGCTCTGTAATCTTCTACATCATAATTTTCAAGCATATCTTTTGGCGTCTCAAAGAAAATGGCGTGCGAAGTATATTTCCCAGCAGATCGAGCACAGTCACCATATTCCTTTAAGCAATTTGCCAAATCTTTAGCTGATTGTAACTCTCGGGGATCGCCAACGAAACTGTAGCGTAGTTGATTTGAAATAAACCCTGTGCGCGCAGGAATACAGGGGAATGCATTTGCATCTTCAGCAACCATTGAAGCAAAATCTTGAAATGCCGTCTGTTGCCATAAGGGAAGGGAAGCCAAATGCTGTTCAAGCCAAATTTTATCAAAAACTGCTCCCATATGAGTCACCTCCTTTATACATCTTTAGACTATTAAGGAAAGTGTCATTGGGTGACGATTATTAGGGATTATTTATAACTAGTCTACATAGCGCGCGATATTTTGCCGTTCAAAAGGTGTGTAAAAAATTATGTCAAACCGATAGTTGCATACCATTGTAAATAACCAGATATTCTATATTTAAATAATTTGAATTTTTTGAATTTTTTAATTATTATTCATTTTTAACTTTCGTATATTTTCATGATTTGATAAGATAAAAGTATTATATAACATATAAATATACGGGAGGTCTGTACTATGAAATTTCGTTCAATTCTTTTAACATCAGTAGTTATTCTTGGTCTTTCAGGGATTGGATTTGGAACTAATTATGTAAAAGCTATGCCATTAGATGCAAATCAAACGAAAGAACCAGCCCTTTCTGAGCATGAATTAATGACAATCAAAGCAAACCAACTAAAAATGGGAAGCGATGAAAAAACTGCTAACCAATTGATCGAAAAGTATAAAAAAGGAGAACTAGCTGATGCAGATTTAATGAGTTTTAGGGATGCTGTAAGCTCAAATACTACCGTTGAAGGTGATACTACTACAACAACTTATGAATTTCCAGATGGCTCTAGAGCCCAAATGCAAATTACTGAATTAAAGCTACTAGGAAGAATAACTCCATTTGCTAGTATTAGCGGAGGCCGTTGTCAAACAACAACAGTTGGAACAGAGTGTAAGTCAGTAAAGGTTAGTAATAATACACCTTTTTATGGGATGTCCTATTATGTTAACTACTACCTAAATCGTTTTGGAACTGATTCTATTACTTGGGTAGGAAACTTCAATGTTTGGACAGTAACGGGTAGTTATGCCAATCCATCTCTTCGAATACTTAAACCAGTAAATACTTCTTGGCACGATGAAGCGCGATTATCAGCACAATTTAACATGATTTTTGAAATAGGTTCCTTTAATAGAAGTCTATCTTTCTATGTGGGTAATAATAGAACTGGCTGGGGCTGGAATTCGTATTATTAATGTTAAGTAGGAATTTGAAAAATAAAAACTGTTTTAAATGAAAGAGTTGGTGTCCTCTTTTTTCGTAAATAAAAGGAAGGCTGTCCTCTGTTAAAAACGTAGTTTATCGAATTATAAATGATGTGCAAGGGGCTACATGCCTTCCTACATTAAAATTAAGAATTATTTATCGATGTCAGTGTGATGAGTTTAAGTAGATAAAAAATTAAACATATTGAAGACCAATAATCGCAACATTAAAATCATTAATGTAGAACTGAGTCAATGTTTTTTTATTCTTTGATATTACAAAAATTTACAAGGGGAGAATTTTAATAATGCCAAAAATACTTGTTGGAGATATATTTGCAGTTATTGCTACATTAGTTGCACTTTCGATACCACTAACAATTATTGGATTATTAATTTATATCGCTAAACTAATTAAAAATCTTGAAAAAAAGTGACCTCAAATCAGTTTGTATTTGAGGTCACACGTATGTTAAAGCCTATCTTCTTGTTTAAAAACCTTCTGTTGCAAAATATCCAAAGCGTGTTTGATTTCCTCTAAATCTTCTTCTGGAACATGTTGAATGAGCTGTTGAAAGCGTTCTTCGATACGGGCAAACGCTTCATGCATCATTTGTTCACCATCTGCTGATAGACGTACAAAAAATTTACGACGATCCGCTATATCACTTATTTTTTCAATTAAATTTTTTTCTTGAAGTTTCTTAAGCTCGCGACTTGTATTGGGTAACGACATATGATGACAATCACTAATTTCGGTAATCGTAACAGGTTGGCTTACTTTTAAATACTCTAAAATTTTGTATTGAACAGGCGTAATAGCATCCGTATTGATGTTTTGTGTTAAGTCACTTGTTACTTGGTGGACGGCTGCGGTAAACGTAACAAATTGATTGAATAATGCATTCTTGTCCAAATATCTCACCTCTTACTGACAAGATATCAAAGAACTTATCTTAAAACAATTATCATTTGACAACTAAAAAGGTGTTCGGTATTATTTACTTATCAAATGATAAGTAATGGAGGATGTTATGAACACGTTAGTTATTTATACGTATCCAAATCATCAAAGTTTGAATTACGCTTTTTTACAGCAAGTCCTTAAAGGGTGTAATGAAAATCCGTACATAACCGAATTACAAGTGTTAGATTTATATGAGGATAAATTTGATCCAATTTTACACTTTCACGAACATAAACGAAGACGTGATATGTATCGCGAGCCTAACTTAGAGAAATATAGAGAACAACTTACATGGGCAGATCAGATTGTTTTTATCTATCCAATTTGGTGGGGAAGACCGCCCGCAATGCTTTTAGGCTATATCGATCAACTATTTGCCTCTAATTTTGCCTATAGAGATAAAAAAGGCTTGTTTCCAGAAGGACTTTTAAAAGGGAAGTCGGTCGTCTGTGTGTCTACAATGAAAGGCCCGACAAATTATCCGCTCTTTTGGTTGAATAATGCGCATAAAGTGTTAATGCGAAAAGCATTGTTTAATTTTGTAGGAATTAAAAAGGTGAAGTTTTTTGAATTTGGAAATATGGAAAGTAAAAAGGGAGGGCAACAAAAAAAGTTAGAAAAAGTCTATCAGTATTTTAGGCAGTGCCAGTCACCCAAACAATTCTGAAAATTTTCTTGATATCTATTTTACAAATTGAGGTATTTGACAAGCTAATGTCAAATACCTCGTTTTTATTTGGAATTATATAGGTTGAAGTAGGTTGCTACGAACGTCTTCTACGCCATCTATTTGCCGTGTGGGGTTGTGCTTGGCTTTCTTTTGAAGGATAAATAGGTTGTGGTACAAACTGTGAGACATTTTGTGTATGAGTCGCAACATGAGGCGCTGTTTCCTTCGCAACGGACAATTGCTTATTAGCCCTTCTAGATGCGTGCTGTGTTGGCTCAGTCGCTGCTGTAATACTTTGCGCATTATTCAACAAGGGGGGAGTGGTGTCAGGAGGATGTGACATGGTCGTTGCTGTGGTGCTATGGCTTTCTGTAACATGCGCTATTTCAACATGGGGCTCCGATACGGGATGCACATCTTTCATTACGAGAATAGGTCGCATCATATCATGATCCTCATGTTCAAGGAAATGGCAATGCCACATATAATTCCCGATATGGTCTTTCCAGTGCATAATAATTTTTGTAACCTTCCCTGCATCAGCTTTGACGGTATCTTTCCAACCTCGTTCGTAGTCACGCGGTTTTTCTGCAGGACCAGTAAATGCTAGCCTACCTTCATTTTGATAGAGTTCCACGTCAAATGGTCGTCGTTCAAGAATTTTAAATTGAATTAAATGCAGATGAATAGGATGTATAAACGGCGTAGCATTAATAAAATTCCAAACTTCTATACTATCAAGCGCAGGCTTTTCGGTAGCAGGGTCATGGTACATTCGGTCATTTAATAACAACATAGGTCTTCCGAAGTCATCCGTAGTGGCACTTAACGGTAAGTTGCGTTCAATCTGTGCATGATGAGGGTGTAAATCCATTGACATTGCAAGTCTTGCAGGCACTTCACTCGTATCCTCATTTCGAAGTGGGCAATTTACATTAAACTGCATAATGACGCTAGTATGCTCATCAAAAAAATCGGTATCACCATTCATTAAAGTGATTTCTTGACCTTCGCATGTTGAAAAGTCAATGATGACATCTGTTCGCTCAGCTGGCAATAATTCAACCGAGTAAATTGCATTTGGGGCAGTTAAAAAGCCACCATCTGTGCCAAGCTGAATCATTGGCTGCTTGTTGGACAGGCTTAAAACATAGCCTCTTCTATTTGAACCGTTTAACAAACGAAAACGATATTTGCGAGGTTCAACATTTAAATAAGGCCATATTTTACCATTAACAACGATCGTGTTTCCAACAAATCCAGGTGTAATGGATGGATTCACCGGCACTGGGAATGGAGGACCTTCTGGATAGAACAGTGAACCGTCTTCATTAAAGGATTTATCAGCAATTAATAACGGATATTCATAATCGCCACATGGTAAGTTTGAACGTTCTTCTATGGAGTCTCGAAGCAGGTAAAAACCTGCAAGTCCAGCGTAAACATTTAGGCGCGTTAAAGCCATTGCATGGTCATGATACCACAAAGTTGTACCTGATTGATGGTTCGTATATTCATGTATTTCTTTATTAAATTTAGGACCAGTATACGTATAGTCCCTTGTATACCAAGCTTCAGGATGTCCATCGCTTTCCCAATCTACATTGGCACCGTGAAGATGAGTTACTGTTCGAACCTCTTGGGAGTCATTAGCCGCATGAAGAGTAAAATCAACTGGCAAAAAATGTTTGGTCGGCAATTGATTTTTATATTTGACATAAATCGTTTTGTCTTTTGAAGCCTCGATGGTCGGACCTGGATAAAGCCCGTTATATCCCCAAATCGTGGATTTTGGAAAGTTTTTATGAAAACTATGCTCTGCTTCCATCATCTGCAACTCGTAATAATCTTTCTTCGGATGTCTGCTACTGAATTTTGGTTTTGCGGTAACGGGTTTCGGTAAGGCATCTACAAATTTGGGGATTGTTGCTGGGTCAGCAGGATTGATTTTTTTATTCAAAACATCACGTCCCTTACATTTTTACAAACTTAACTTCATCATATGGGTAAAAACAATAAGAAACGAGGACAATAATGGAAGTATTTGTGCTAATATATAAAAAATATTAAATTTCAAAAATTCATGCAATCTGCTAATGAGTAGCCAATAAGTCATATATTTACTATACATATAAACGAAAGCAGCGTTTTTAGTTGATAGCGTAAGGGCCGCTGATGAACGAGCAGTCCCTTTGCTTATTGTGGCTTACTAGCATAAAGGAAGGGCAAGTACTATACGCTCTTTGATAAAACATTCATCATTCGATATGTTTAGTAATTTATGGGATATGATAGAAATGACGGACGAGTGTATAGGACTTCGCTTATAATTAATGAATAGGCTAACTGCTACATTAAGGTGTGATGGATAAGGGAAAATCCGAGCATAGAGAAGTGGTGATGAATTGGAGTTAACATTAGAACAATTAAACAAAACAATCCTGGAAATGCGGACGAAAGGGCGTTTGACAGAAGCTCTAACTCTTGCTGAACAGGGACTTTTAGTAGCAGTAGAAAATGATAATCATAGGCACGGACTAGATTTATTCTTCCAAAAGATATTAATTCATCATGCTCTAGGTGATACATTAAGCATGGTACGTCATATCCAAGAATATGAGGAGTGCTGCCAAAAGTACGGCACGAAAAAGGACTTTATGAATTACAATCTGGTCATGTCCTTAATATATGATCTGGTTGGTTTCAGAGAAAAAACGGTGGAAATGACAAAAAAGTCTATTGAATATGCTACGCAGTTAAAAGATATTAAAATGCTTGTACGTTGCCATAGTAATCTATGCTATTTAGAAGTTGAAAATGGCTGTTATATGGAGGCTCTTGAAGCGGCTTTTATTGCAAGAAATTATAATGTGGAGCTTGCAAAGACTCTTCCAGAATTAGCAAAATTACAAGAGATTCGCATTCATAATAATATGGCGGATGTGTATATTTTAGAGGGCGATTTTGTTACTGCTCAAGCTTTGTTGGATCAGACATTGAATTCTGAAATTATTCAAAATCATAAACGAGAAAAGGTAGCCGCATTGTTTGGCTATGGTTTTTTATACGAGCATCAACATCGACTTGAAGAAGCGGTAGACTATTATAAGCAAGCGATAGAATTAGCGCAATCCTATGGTGATAACCCCATTACGAAGAAAGTTATGCGCATGCTTTTAAACGTACTTTATCAATTGGATTATCGTAATGAAATATTTGATGTGCAACGCGCCTATATAGAGCTATCAGAAAAAATGAGTGCAGATAATCTGCTTCAACAGGTGATGAATCTAGAATTTAATCGACAAAAAGAGACTCTGGAAAAAAGGGCGCTATATGATCCGTTAACAGGTGTTCTAAATCGTCATTTTCTTGATATAGAACTGAACGATTGGTTAAATGAGGCACAGGCATGCCACCAATATGTCGGTGTAATTGTACTCGATATTGATTATTTTAAAGCATACAATGATCAATATGGCCACTTATTTGGCGATATGGTGTTGCAACTACTTGCTACGGGGCTAAAAGATTTTTTGCATAATCAAGAAGCGGTGATTATCCGTTATGGTGGTGATGAATTTATTATTTGTCTTCGGCATAAGAGTAAGATGTTTTTAAATGATAGTATAAAAGAATTGCATGCCTTCATGTTAACTTTAAAATTAGAACATGAATATGATAGCTATCCACTAAAAGTTAGTTTAGGTGCCTGTTTGAATGACCAAAAAAATTATGAATATATAAAGCTTTTTAAGCAAGCAGATCGCAACTTGTACAAAGCCAAAAATAACGGGCGTGCTAGTTATGTTATTAGTGTACAATAAAAAGTTTTACAGCTTTAGTATCATTGTCAATTTTAGTAAAAATCTATTTTCATCATTCCCACTGTCAATACTAGGCAGTGGGAATAAATTTGTTTTCAATGATGGTCCTTTTTAATTATAGAAAAAAGAGATTTCCCTCAAAAAACTTTTCTCTTTGTGAAAAAGAATAGGAACTTTTGACGGGAAAGGGCTGTCTATTTTCATGAAAGAGTAAAAATTGAAAATAGATACTCTAATCATTTGAAAACGTTGGTTTATCAACGTACAATAAATGAAATTAGCAAACACGACAACGAGATTTTGGTGTATAATGTTGTGGTATGAGGAAAGAAAGCAGGTTGGCAAAAATGGTAAGCAAAATGAAAGTGTGCGCAGTGATAGACACGCAAAAATATCAGGCATTCTTAGCAAACAAAAAGCTAGGTGTGAAACATAAGGTGAATATATGAAAAACTGGTTGATTTTCATTTCTGTCTTTATGGTTTCCTTATCACTTGTCATTAGTATTTTAGTACTCTGGAAAGCCGAGGCTCCGTTTAGTTCAATTGAAGAAAAGGCTGAACAGTTGGCGCTTGATGCCAAAGCTCTAGCAATTGTCACGGAGTCCTACACATATAATGGCAAAAATTCGTATGTTACTGTATTTGGGGTAGACGAATACGGTGACAAAAAGGCTGTCTTTGTTCCAACGAATCTAGAAGAGGATTCCATTCAGGAAGTATTTTTGAAAGATGGTATTACGGAAAAGCAAGCATTATCGGTTTTTAAAAAAGAAGGAAATGTACAAAAGGTTCTTCATATGAAATTAGGCTATGAGGAGGCTGGAGCTGTTTGGGAAATTACATACCTAAACGATCAAGATAAACTCAACTATGTCTATATTTTGTTTAAGGACGGCGACTGGTGGAAGCGCATTAAGAATTTATAAGAGGAGTAGATCCCGTATGAAAAAATTATTAGCAAATCGAGTGAAAACTTTAACACCATCTTCAACATTAGCAATTACTGCAAAAGCAAAAGAATTAAAAGAGCAAGGTATCGATGTAATTGGTCTAGGTGCTGGTGAGCCAGACTTCAACACACCACGCAATATTCTAGATGCGGCTATTGACTCTATGGAAAAAGGTTTAACAAAATATACACCTGCAGGCGGTCTTCCAGTTTTAAAGAAAGCCATTATTGACAAACTTCAACGCGACAACAATCTTACATATAAACCGAACGAGGTTATCGTAGGTGTTGGGGCAAAACATATTCTTTACACATTATTCCAAGTGATTTTAAATGAAGGCGATGAAGTAATCATCCCTATTCCTTATTGGGTATCGTATCCAGAGCAAGTGAAACTAGCGGGTGGCGTGCCTGTATATGTTGAAGGAACACGTGAACAAGGTTATAAAATTACTGCGGATCAATTACGCGCAGCTGTTACGGAGAAAACGAAAGCAGTTATCATTAACTCGCCAAGCAACCCATCTGGTATGATTTATTCTCGCGATGAGCTAGCAGAACTTGCGGCTGTTGCAGAAGAAAAAGATATTTTAATCGTGTCAGATGAAATTTATGAGAAGCTTGTATACAATGGTATTGAGCATTATTCAATTGCACAACTTTCAGATGCATTGAAAGCACGTACAATTGTAGTCAATGGTGTAGCTAAATCTCACTCTATGACAGGCTGGCGTATCGGGTATGCAGCAGGTGATGCAGACATTATTAAACCAATGACTGACCTTGCTTCACACTCTACATCAAACGCGACAACAACTGCACAGTATGCAACAGTGGAAGCGTATAATGGACCACAAGACACTGTAGAAGAAATGCGCCAAGCATTTGAATCTCGTCTTGAAAAAATCTATCCACAAATTAGTGCAATTCCTGGCTTCAATGTATTAAAACCGCAAGGCGCATTTTACTTATTACCAGATGTAGCAGAAGCGATGGCTCATACTGGTTATGATTCAGTAGATGCATTTGCTGCGGATATTTTAACTGAAGCAAACGTAGCAGTGATTCCGGGCTCTGGCTTTGGTGCACCAACTACAATGCGATTATCTTATGCTACATCTTTAGAATTATTAGAAGAGGCAGTCCGTCGTATTGATGCATTCGTAAAATCAAAATGGCAAGACTAATCCTTCTAACCAACTTTGGAGGATTTTTATGAAAAAAATTATGATTCAAGATATGCCACAGCATATCGGTGAAACAGTCAAGCTAGGTGCTTGGTTAGCTAACAAACGTTCAAGTGGTAAAATTGCTTTCTTACAACTGCGCGATGGTTCAGGTTTTGTGCAAGGCGTTGTTGTGAAAGAAGAAGTAGGCGAAGAAATTTTTGCGATTGCAAAAGGTATGACGCAAGAAACGTCGATGTACGTGATTGGCGAGGTGAAGGCCGACGAGCGTTCAAGCTTTGGCTGTGAACTAGCAGTTACAGGCATTGAAGTGTTACATGCAGCGACTGATTTCCCAATTACGCCTAAAGAGCATGGCCCTGAATTTTTAATGGATAACCGCCACCTATGGTTACGTTCTCGTAAGCAACATGCGGTGATGAAAATTCGTAACGAAATTATTCGTGCCACTTACGAGTTTTTCAACAATAATGGCTTTACGAAAATGGATCCACCAATTTTAACGGGTTCAGCGCCTGAAGGGACTTCAGAGCTATTCCACACGAAATATTTTGATGAAGATGCGTATTTATCTCAATCTGGTCAGCTTTATATGGAAGCAGCTGCAATGGCGTTAGGGAAGGTTTTCTCTTTCGGTCCGACGTTCCGTGCGGAGAAATCTAAAACACGCCGTCACCTTATCGAATTCTGGATGATTGAACCGGAAATGGCTTTTGTGGAATTTGAAGAAAATTTAGAAGTACAAGAACAATATGTGGAGCATATTGTACAGTCTGTTCTGGCAAACTGTACGCTAGAATTAGAGCGACTTGGCCGTGATACATCTACACTTCAAAATATCAAAGCGCCATTCCCTCGTATTTCATACGACGATGCCATTAAACTATTACATGAACAAGGTTTTGATGATATTGAATGGGGAGATGACTTCGGTGCGCCACATGAAACTGCCATTGCCAATTCATTTGACAAACCAGTATTCATTACGTGCTATCCAACAGGCATCAAACCATTCTACATGCAACCACATCCTGATCGTGATGATGTTGTGTTATGTGCTGACTTAATTGCACCTGAAGGTTACGGTGAAATTATCGGCGGTTCAGAGCGTATTCATGACTACGAATTATTAAAATCTCGTCTAGAAGAACATAACTTATCATTAGATGCTTATGCATGGTATTTAGAACTTCGTAAGCAAGGATCCGTACCGCATTCTGGATTCGGTCTAGGGTTAGAACGAACAGTTGCATGGATTTCTGGGACAGAGCATATTCGTGAAACGATTCCATTCCCACGTTTATTAAACCGCTTATATCCATAATCGGTTAGCAATAAACAGAAACAATTGCAAAGTCGCGTAGTGAAATTTCTACGCGGCTTTTCTACTTACTTAGAAAAAAGGAGTCATGTCTACATGAATACAAAAAATAATCGACTCCGTACATGGACTGAGCAGAGAACGATACACATTCCTCAGCTCTTTTTTCAGTTTTATAAGGAGTTAAATATTGAGGATGATGAGGCGCTTATCGTCTTGCATTTACTTGCCTATCATGTTGAAGGAAATGATTTTCCTACACCAACAGACCTGATGAATCGTCTCACGATGCCTAGTAATGAAATTACATCGCGCTTACAAAGACTTATGCAAAAAGGCTTCCTTGAGATTACACGTGACGTTGATAAGACTACTGGCAAGCTGTACGAAAAATATTCGGTGTACCCTCTTTGGGAACGTATCTTGCATATTATAGAATTGAAAGAGCAACAAAAATCAGCAGCTACGCTTCGTCAAGAAGAGGGCGAGGTATTCCGTTTATTTGAAGAAGAAATGGGGCGTCTTTTATCTCCTTTAGAGCTAGAAAAAATTGGTTCTTGGTTAGATGAGGATAGGCACAGTCCTTCACTTATTAAAGAAGCGTTAAAAGAGGCTGTGTTTGCTGGAAAACTAAGCATTCGCTATATCGATCGGATTTTGTTGGAGTGGAAAAAGAAAAATATAACAACACCACAAGCTGCACATAAGCAAGGCGAACAGTTCCGTGAAAAGCAAAACTTGACTAGACCGCAATCCCGCACGTTACAGCAAGAAACGCAGTCGACAAATAAAGTACCATTTTATAACTGGTTAGAAGAAAGAGAATAGGGGGATTTTAGGGAATGTTAACAAAAAAACAGTGGGAGCATTGTTTAGCTGAAATGGACCGCATGTTTCCTGATGCACATTGTGAACTTGTGCATGACAACCCGTTCGAGCTGACAATCGCCACGTTATTATCTGCACAATGTACAGATGTACTTGTTAATAAAGTAACGAAAACGTTGTTTCAAAAATATAAAACACCCCAAGATTATTTAGCGGTGTCCTTAGAGGAGCTACAACAGGATATTCGTTCTATTGGTCTTTATCGAAATAAAGCAAAAAATATTCAACTTTTATGTGAGCGACTTTTGACTGAATATGGTGGGCAAATTCCTGCAAGTCGAGAGGAACTTGTTACCTTGCCAGGTGTAGGTCGTAAAACAGCGAATGTTGTGCTATCCGTAGCCTTTGACATACCAGCGCTTGCAGTCGATACACATGTAGAGCGCGTATCTAAACGATTAGGCTTATGTCGCTGGAAAGACTCAGTTCTTGAGGTGGAAGAAACGATTATGAAAAAAACACCGATGGACAAGTGGTCGAAAACCCATCATCAGCTAATTTTCTTCGGTCGCTATCATTGCAAGGCACAAAATCCAGGTTGCGCAACATGTCCGTTATTAGGTGATTGTCGTGAAGGACAAAAGCGTTTTAAAAAAGGACTGGTGACCAAAGCATGAATATTGATGCAATCACAAAAGAAAAAATTGATGAATGGTTTGCACAGTGGGCATTGCTAGAAGCGCAAATACATGCAGCCCATCAAGCACGTAATGGGAAAGCAAAAGGCCTTATGGAAGAGGCTATACGTTTGTTTGAACGTTTAGTTAACGAAGCAGGTGAAGAAGTATTGCCCATAAATGGAGTGGAACGTTTAACTTTTATTAAAACGAAACCAGGTCAATATGCGTGTTATCGTCAAATAGATGAATTATTTAAAGAAACGAAAAAACGAACGGCACGTTTGCGCTTACAGGCGACTAAACGCTAAAGTATACATGATAAATAAAAGGTTGTCCGATAAGTGATTGAACTTAAAAAGGACAACCTTCTTTTATTTATAAAATATAAAAACAGGTGGAGAAACATTTCGGTTTCTGCACCTGTTTTTTAGTATTTAGTAAATCTTAAATTAATTATTGTTCACTATCATTCTCTTGGTTTGGCACTACGGGGTCAGTTGGTGTTACAGGAGGTTGGCTACCAGCATCGTTGCCATTGTTGCCAGTACCATTGCCAGTATTTCCATTGTTACCGTTATTGCCGTTATTACCACCGTTGTTATTGCCATTATTGCCGTTATTGCCATTGCCGTTATTGTTGCCATTGTCCTCACCATTGCCTTGATCAGGCGGTGTAGGTTGTTCTATATCCGGATTATCTGGATCTTCTGTTCCTAAATCCTCATCAGGCATGCTCGAAATCTCGAAAGATGTCGTTCCTGGTTCACTGCGTGTACCATCTACAATCGCTACGACAGAAATCGTGTAATTCCCATCTTCTAATGTGTTGCTAACAGTTAAATCTTTTTTGTCAGTAGTTCCAAGCACTACTGTTTCGCCACCTTCGCGTGTAGCAGATACTTCAAAAGTAGTAGCCATTGGTTCATCTGTTTCTGGGTCAAGAATAGCATCATGTTCCCAGCCAATATTAATAGATTGACCTGCTAAATCTAAACTTGCACTTACATTGTAAGGTGTAGAAAGTTCAGGTGCTTCATACTCATTTGAAACCTCTGTAGGTTCTGTACCACGAACAAATAGTTCTGTTTGGCGCAATTCACTTGGTGTATAATCACTAGCTAGTTTCAGTGGGCTAGAGCCTACTTCAATCGTCGCTTCTACAACCGAGCTTGGTTTTTTGAAACGTGCAGTTTCAATGTTCGCAGAAAGGTCTTTCATAATATTTTTAAATAAATGTTGTGGTAAACGGCGTTCATCCCATGTTGTGATTGGATCTGAACGTTTTTCGTATCCACTCCAAATAGCGATTGAATAATTAGTAGTGTAACCAGCGAACCATGAATCTGGCACACTTGTATCTGGTAAATTATATTTATTAAACTCATCTTTTGAATAGTTGGTTGTACCTGTTTTACCAGCAATATCTAAGCCTGAAACATTTGCGGCCGTACCTGATGCATCTGGTTTATTGCTGACTACATCACGTAACATATCTGTGACCATATAAGCCGTGTAATCTTCCATGGCAACAGTTGGTTTTGGTGTATAATCTTTCGATGATTTGCCGTCTCGATAAACAATTTTTGTAATTGAATAAGGATCAGTGTATACACCGTTATTCCCAAATGCCGCATAAGATGCTGCCATTTGAATAGGGGACATTGTAATGTCACCACCGCCAATTGCATCTGTCTCGTAAGCATTTTCTGCTTCAATTCCTAAGCGGCCGATAAATTCTTTCGCTTTGTCAGCGCCAACTTCTTTAAACGTTTTAACAGCTGGTACATTTCGAGAAGCATATAACGCTTTACGTACTGTCATAGCACCTAAATATTTCCCATCCCAGTTTGTAATCGTTTGGTTTGTATCTGTATATTTCATTGGATCATCGACAAGTGTTTTACCTGTTGACCATTTTAAATATTCAATTGCTGGACCGTAATCGAGTAATGGCTTCATTGTTGACCCAGGGTGGTTAATCTTTAAGTCATCTGCATAGTTAAATGTACGGTTGCCGTAATTTCGTCCACCGCCGACTGCTTGAATTTGACCAGTTTTTGTATCAACAACAGCAACGCCTGATTCAATTTTCTCTGTTGGGAAATTGCTATCGTCGTTCATGATGTTTTCTACAATTTGCTGTGCATTCGGATCAAGTGTTGTGTAAACTTTAATACCTTCAGCCATAGCAGAACCATCGCCATTTTTCTCTAGTTCATTAATGACGATATCTAGGAAGGCATCGTATTTAGAACCAGCAAATGATTGGCGTGTAGCGTCGTCTGAAAGACCTGCTTGCACATCAACTTTTTTCGCTTCTTCCATTTCAGCTTTTGTAATTTTTCCATGCTGGTACATTAAGCCCAAAACTGTATTTCGGCGTTTCTCTGCCAGCTCTGGATTTTTTAATGGATTGTAAGCGTTTGGACGTTGAACTAAGCCAGCAAGTAGCGCTTCTTCATCCAATGATAAATCTTTTAACTCTTTACCATAGAAGTATTGAGCTGCTGTCCCAAAGCCGTAAATACGGCCGGACATCAACATTTTATTGAAGTACATTTCAAATATTTCTTCTTTTGAATATTTGCGTTCAAGTTGAAAAGCAAGCCATGCTTCTTGTGCTTTACGTTTTAATTTTTTCTCATTTTGTAAAAATGAATTTTTGACAACTTGCTGTGTTAATGTTGAAGCCCCTTGTGCCCCAAAACCATCACGGAAGTTGGCAAGTATTGCACCACCAAGACGATAAAAGTCCATACCATGATGTTTAAAAAAGCGAACATCTTCTGTTGCGAGAATGGCGTTAATCATATCTTCGGGAATGTCTTCGTATTTTACGTATTTTCGATTTTCCGCACCGATTGTGGCGAAAATTTCACCGTTTTTATCATAAAATTCAGAGGAAACGGGGTCCTTCAATAAATCTTCATCAAGTTCAGGAGCGGTACTTGCATAATAGGCAAATACACCTGCCCCGCCGACTAAGCCAACAATCCCTATAATAAGTATTGTTAGAACAATACGCTTCAACCAAACCTTAGTCGAAGATTTCGTTGCTTTCGGCGCTTTCTTTTTATTTTTTTGAGCGAGAGCTTTTTGATGCTCCCCGCGTGTTTGACGACGTTCACTCATTTTTTTATCTCCTCACTTTCAGAGCCATGACTTGTTGCTTCAATAAACTGCTGGAGAACAGGCAAATAATCGATACGTGGATAATAGCTTGTTGGAATTTCATAAGCTTCCTTTTCAATGGTTGAAAAGGGAATCGATTTACGTTCACCATTGTTCATTGCATGCCAGGCCTTTTGTAAAACTTCGTATGGCACTAAAAAATAACGCTCAAAAGCTGAAAAACGAACGATAATAAATGCCACACCATTTTGTTCCTTCACTTGCTGCATATGTTTCATTTGATGTGTGTGTATATTTTTTAGTGGAAAGCTCGTCTTCGAGGCGGTCTCCTTTGCATCAAAATCAATATAGTGCCCATTCCAAACACCATTGTAGTCAGTTGTAGAGGGCGTTCGGAAATAAGCTTCACGAATAACGGCAGCACTTCGTGATGGATACTCTACTTTGACGATTTGTACGGGAACAGGTTTCTTATGAATAATAGCAAGTCGCCTTTCTAAATAATAGTCGTTTGCTTCATTAATTTCATCCTCAAGCGTCTTCCCTCGATTACTATAGGAGAAATCCTTCTTTCTCCCCTTTTTTTGTGTTTTTTGAATAGCTTGTGCAGGGGTATAGATTTTCCCATTTGGATAACGAATTGTCACTTAGCTCACCCTCTATAATACTGCTATTATACACAATAGTTTACCATGATTTTTGTAGAACTTCACCACAGTCAGCACATTGCTCTAAAGTTAGATGACAATTGCTAATTCATAGCATAATTCGCTGTTTAAAGTAGAAAATTCGTCAAGTAAACAACTGCATTCGTCATAGAAATTGCCATATTAATGCTTTCATTTATTGCTAGATTCGTATAGAGATAGAGTCTTTTATCAGCCTATTTACCAATGCTGCTCATGGGTAGCATTTATTAAAAATTTATCGAAATACTTCTTCTTTCAGCTAACTTACGCTTTTTTTGTCACGCATGAAGGTTATTTTATACATGCGAGGAATACATAAGTAAAGATAAAAGGAGGCGTTGTATTGAACAAATTAGGACAATTAGTTGCGCAGTTGGATCTGGTCAATCAATTACTTATCACGAGGGTGTCATTAGAAAATAATGCACATAGCCTGCAATTTTTTATGCAGCTCAAATCTGTTAGCCAGAAAGTAAGCTTAGCAGAAAAGAACTGGCAAGTAAAGAATGCTTGTTCGCCTATTAGTAGTGAAAAATGATAGACTTTGGTACACTAACCTCATACCTATAAAAATGATTCATTAGATGCAATCGTTTAATGCTTTTAGCGAGTGTTATGAATGACGAAGAGACGCTTTCAGGTAGTTTGAAGTAGTATGTCGTAAAGATAAGAGTAAGGCATATGAACCTGAACTTTTGTTTTATCAACATTTGACACAGTGTATTATTGGTTGTGAACGATAATCACACAATCATTAGCTAAAGGTACAATGAAAGAGATGAGGTGCGAAAATTGTTATTAATACAGCAAACTTCCATATTAATAGATGAATGTGAAAAATGTGTTGCACGCTTTTGGCAAATGCGCGAGGAGGATCGGACGCCAGATTTTTTTGCAGAGGTCAAGCCGCATGTGGATGTCATCCATCAACTGCTGAACGAGTGGCAGCAAGAGGCAACTGCTTGGATTCAAAAAAACAGACCGAAATATATGCATATAGGACAAATTGCTTCAGCGGTTGAATCGATGGAGCAATTTGTTGTGCAATCTTTTTATAAAGAAACAAGTAAAAAACGCTTTTTAGATGCAACGCATTCTACTTCCTATACGTTAAATAATTTTTATCGCTTAGTGAAGGAGGCGCAATATAATGTTATCGAAAAAACGGACAATTAGTGAATTGTTAAATGAATGGCGCTATGATGACGAATTAAAAGAACGAATCATTCATTGGCACACTTTAGAAGGCCGCGATGCGAAGCACGCGCCTTTCCCAGAGAATTTACACCCTGCGCTTGTTAAAGCATTACATGCCCGAGGAATTACACAATTGTATACACATCAACGGGAAGCTTTTGATTTGGCGGCGAGTCACAAATCCTTTACTGCCGTAACACCGACAGCATCAGGGAAATCTTACTGCTATCATTTACCTGTATTACAAAAAATTTTAGAAGACCGCAATGCACGGGCAATTTATCTATTTCCAACGAAAGCGTTAGCACAGGATCAAAAAAATGATTTAAATGAACTGATTGAACAGAGTGGAGAGGACATATTAAGTTATACGTATGACGGTGATACGGCTCCTGGTATTCGGCAAAAGGTGCGGAAGGCAGGGCATATTGTGATGACCAATCCAGATATGTTGCATTCAGGTATACTACCGCATCATACGAAGTGGGTATCACTCTTTGAAAATTTAAAGTATATCGTTATTGATGAATTACATACATATAAAGGTGTATTTGGTTCACATGTGGCACATGTAATTCGCAGATTGAAACGTATTTGTGAATTTTATGGTAGTAAACCTGTTTTTATTTGTACGTCAGCAACGATAAAAAACCCAAAAGAATTAGCTGAAAATTTAACAAATGATACCCACGCTTTAATTGCTGATTCAGGTGCTCCAGTTGGTAAAAAAACATTCCTTTTTTACAATCCTCCGATTATCCATAAAACATTTGGCGTTCGGCGTAGTGCGGTTTTAGAGGTAAGTGATCTTGCCAAAAGACTTTATATAGCTGGCATTCAAACGATTATTTTTGCTAAAAGTCGAGTGCGTGTTGAAATGATTGTTACTTATTTGAAAGAACTGACGCGCAATAAGCTACAAGACGAATCTGTGCGTGGCTATCGAGGAGGCTATTTACCGTCAGAGCGACGTGTGATAGAACGTGGGCTTCGTGATGGTACAATTCAAACCGTTGTTAGTACGAATGCGCTGGAGCTAGGGGTGGATATTGGTCAATTACAGGCATGTATTATGACGGGCTACCCGGGAAATATCGCAAGTGCATGGCAACAAGCGGGCCGTGCTGGTCGACGTCAAGACGAGGCGCTTATAATTTATGTTGCACAGTCTACTGCACTAGATCAATATGTGGTAGATCACCCACTATTTTTACTAGGGAGTGACCCCGAGGAGGTACGTATATATCCTGAAAATATGTTAATTTTAATGGATCATCTTAAATGTGCGGCGTTTGAGTTGCCTTTCACAACAAGCGATATGTACGGAGAATATGACATACAAGAACTGCTCGACTATTTAGCAGAAGAAGGTGTTATTTTTAAAACGAGTGAAAAATGGCATTGGATGAGTGATCGTTTTCCTGCACATGATATAAGCCTCCGTTCAGCATCTCAAGAAAATGTAGTAATTATTGATATGACAGTACCTGCACGTACGAAAGTCATTGGGGAGATGGATCGCCATAGTGCTATGACATTACTACACGAAGAAGCAATCTATTTGCATCAGGGCATTCAATATCAAGTAGAAAAACTCGATTGGGAAGAAAAAAAAGCTTTTGTGCGAGAAGTAGATGTTGATTATTACACAGACGCGAATTTAGCAGTAGAGATGAAAGTACTTGAAGAAGATCGAAGTCGCAACTACCAAGGTGGGACTATTAGCTTTGGTGATGTAGGATTAGTCGCACAAGCTACCATCTTTAAGAAAATAAGCTTGAATGATAAACAAGATAATATTGGCTCGGGTCCAATCCATCTACCACCAGATGAAATGCATACAAGCTCGTCATGGTTGTCCTTTAGCAATACACTACAATGGTCAGAAGCAGAATTAACAGAGGCGATGACAGGTGCAGCCTATGCGATGAATGCTTTTATCCCGCTATTCATACAATGTGACTCCAGTGATGTAGCAGTAGTACCACAGGTAAAGGCTACACATAATAATCTGCCAACGTTTTTTGTGTACGACAAGTATCCAGGCGGAATTGGTTTAAGTGAAAAAGTGTATGATTTATGGGAAGACTTATTGACCAAGACAATGAATCATGTCGTAAACTGCCCTTGTGAATCGGGCTGTCCATCATGTATTGGGCCTCAAAATTCTTTAGTAAACATGAAACGGAAAGTTAAAGAGTTACTGCAAATTTTATATTAATATACACAAAAAGGGGGGTTGGGGTGTACTATACATCCCGAACCCCCTCTTCTTTTGTTAGTTGTATTTTGCTATTAATGCATGTCAATTTTCAAACTTATTGGAATGGTGCCATAAATACTTTTGACATGCATTGTAACATTCTTTAGTTTATTAATATTGTTTCTTGAATTATTCCATCCGTCGATTGTCTTAGTAAGTTGGTGTTGGTAGTGTTATTCCTTGAGGTAAAGTCCATGAAGGATTAGTCTTTCATCTTCAACATCGAGGGTTGCTGTAGGGAACAGCATTTTAATTATTGTTTCATTTTAATATCCCAGCACTTAAAAAGCTAACTACGGAATTATCATTCAACTTGTTTACGTTAAGAAGTGGAATCTTATTCTTTTCATGTTCAAGAGCCTTTTATATCTCTGTTAGCTCCTTAACTAACTTTACTTTGTACCTGGTTGAAGAAATAAATGAAGCTTAATTGTTTAATATCTTACATAATGAATTTAGTTGGTATATATTGAAATTTATTGCTCAAATTGTTACTTTAAATACAGTGTTGTAAAGAGGAGTGTATAAGTGTAATTAAAAACGTAGTGACTAAGAAAATAAATTATTAAAATACTTAGGAGATGTTGAAGATTGAAAGAAATTATGAACATGACAAAAGAAGTTTATAATAATGCTAATGATAGATATCCTGAATTTCTGAAAAATTTAAAATGTTATTTTGAAAAAGCGATTAGTGGTAATAAAAATTTATTTAGAACGAATGTTTGTGATTTATTTAATCTGTACTTAGATAATCTACCAGTTGAAGCTAGAAATCACTATAATTGTAGTTCTTGCAAGCATTTCATTGAGCGATTCGGTGGTCTTGTAACTATTGATGAAAATGGAATAATCGCTTCGGCTATTTGGGATGAAGATATCACCCCTCCATTTTTTAAAGCTGCTGTTTCAGCAATAAAGTCTGAAGTGTTAAATTCGAAAGTTATTGGCGTGTTTATTCCAAGTTCCATTGTATTAGGTCGCCCTCGTACTGGAGAGTGGAATCACTTATCTGTTGAAGTTCATAGTGAAATGGTGAACAGCTCAAGATTAAAAACGGCGGGGCAAGTAATGGCTGAGAAGTTGGAAGAATTCAAAATGCTAACTAACACATTACTTGATTATTCTTTTGATACAGCTAAGCAAGCAGTATTACTTTTACAATCAGAAACACTATACCGCTCGGATAGGGTATTAGGTATTGCAGAGTGGTTTGAATCTTTACATGAAAAACAAAACCGTACTGTTAATAATAATCAGAAAACTAATATTGTCTGGTTAGCTGTTGCATCAGCTCCTGCTGGATTTTGTCACATAAGAAGCTCTATGATAGGCACGTTATTAGATGATATTGCTTCAGGAATGCCAGTTGAATCTGTTGTTCGACGTTTTGCTGAAAAAATGAACCCAGCGAACTACATGCGCTCACAATCTGCTCCAACTCAAAATGCCATTTTAGAAGCAGAAAAAATTGTTGAAAAATTAGGGTTAACTAATGCATTACAAAGACGATATGCTACATATGAAGAAATCCCATTTTATTTATGGGAGAATCATTCTGAAACTAAAGTTGTCGAACCGAAAAAAGGTGTTTTTTCAAGTATTTTGCCTAAAGGAAAAACCACATCTAGAGTTTCTCTTCCGAATACCGTGATGACGTGGGACAAATTCAAACGAACAATACTACCTTCAGCTGAAATTATTGAAGTATTAATAGATAATCCTAGTCGTTTAATGGCGTTAGTCACTGCTTCCGATGAAACAGCACCAAACATTTTACAATGGAGTAATCCATTTAGCTGGTATTATCACGGAGGAATAGATGGTGAAATTAAAAGAAGAGTAGAAAATGCTGGCGGAAGATATGAGAATAATGAGATACGAGCATCTTTAATATGGGAAGGGTACACGGACTTAGATTTACATTGCGTAACACCACATGGGGAACACATCTACTATGGAGATAAAAGTGACAAATTTGGTGGATGGCTAGACATTGATATGAATGGTGGAGGTCATAGAGACAGTTCTCCTGTAGAAAATATCAGATGGAGTGAAAATGCCCCAGTGGGACACTATAGATTTTATGTTCACAACTATTGTGAAAGAGGGAAAGGAAGCACCCCTTTCAAAGTTGAACTAGAAGTAAATGGGAAAACATACTCGTTTATCGGAGTTGCTGGTGGAGAAGGTTATGTAACGGATGTATTTGAGTTTAATTATGCAAAAGGTCAACAGCCGAATATCAGTAATAATTCATATTCTAGTGATGATTCATGGAGCGTTCAATTAAATAATTTTATAAGGGTAAATGGTATTACAACATCACCAAATTTATGGGATGAAGTACAAGTACCTCATTCAGGAAGTCATATTTTCTTCATTCTGGATGGAGTAAAGGACGCTTCAGAAGGAAAAGGCAGAGGATTTTTCAATGAGACGCTTAAATCTGAACTAAGACAAATTAGAAAAACATTAGAAGCCTACACTGCTACTACAGCAATTGAAGGTGCTGATAATGCAACTGCATGTGGAGTGGGGTATTCCAAAGATATTGATTGGAATCTAACTGTTAAAGTGACGGCGAATAATTCTACAAGAATCATTAAGATTGATAGATGGGATTAATAGGGGGGAGAAAAATCTTCCGTTCTCAATTATCAGATCTAGGTCCACAAGAATCATTCATTCATTCGAAAAGTAAAGTTACCAAACTGCTCAATTTCTAAGCAGAAATTATTAGTTTATAAAATAACACACGCTACAAAGGAGAATGGAATTCTTTGTAGCGTGTATTTTTATATTGTTAATAGATGCTAGCATAAATAATCCTTGTAGTTTTACAATTTTAACAATTATAAAAAAATGAGCATGAATCTGAAGGAATTGCATTAGGGGATGATGGCTATTTTAAACCGAATGATCCTCTGACACGGGCACAATTTGGTGCATTGATGTACCGAGCAATGAATCGCTAATCGAAAAAGCACATCTTCTCTCTTTTACATAAGTGAAAAGATGTGCTTTACTAATGATTAAGATTTAAAATGATAGTTTTAAAGGACCTGTTTAATTGAGAGAAGTAGTAGCATAAAAGCGTTTTTGGTTGGAATATTCATTTTTAAACAATTTAAACAGCGCCTTTGTCATTATGAAATTACCTAGAATAGAGGCTTGTATAAAAATAATGCATGGTAGCTTTTGTAAATGAAGATATTCATATGCAAACAATCGGCGCATAACAATTCATTAAAATTCATTTTGGTACGTATGATAACATTGGCTTATTCACCATATCTAAAAGTAACGTGATTATCGTACACCTTTTTTGACTAACAAATTGAGGCAATGATAGGTACAGTATAGCGCGAAGCCTTTTAGTCGTCTAGATTTGGTATGATAGTATGTAGCATAAGAGATTCTAGGTAATCTATAGGGTTATTCAGTGGAACATATTTTTACAAGGTTGCTTTGGCAACAGCCTTTCCACCTTAATTGATAGCACGAAATGGATGGCTTGCTAACAGTATTAAAAAATCTTACAGGTAGAAAATGAGTGAAGTCGATGTCTTACGAAAATAAAATACTACAAATGAAAAAAATGCTCGGAAAAAAGGTGCAACAACCAGTTACAAATGAGCAATCAACTTATCAAAAGCCGATTATACCAAACTATGTTAATCAGTGGGAGAAAGCTGGTCTTACGCGTATCGATAACGAGTTCGGTATTGTTTTTAAGCGACAAGTGCACTATCCTTTCCATTATCAGCACGGTCATTATCCATTACAGTCATTTTTTGACGCGCTAATTAAATGGCAATCTGCTGATTTTGATCATCCTTATGCATTAGATGTGGATGAAAATGTCCTGTTTTTTGATACAGAAACGACAGGATTAAAGGGTGTTGGAACACAAATTTTTCTTCTTGGTTTTTTAGAAGTGACCAAACACGATTTTGTATTAACACAATATGTCTTAGCCGATCCAGCACATGAAGCAGCCTTGCTGTTTGAGTCAAGGCTTTGGCAAAAAACAGCGACGATTATTACGTATAATGGCAAAAGCTTTGACTGGCCACAGCTAGAAACACGTTGGACACTCAACCAAAAAGTTTTACCTAAACTTCGTACCCAGCGCCAAATCGATTTATTGCATAGCTCGAAGCGATTATGGAAAAATGATATGGAGCGGTTGAAACTAAAATCAGTAGAAGAAGAAAAGCTTGGTTTCTCACGCGTTGGGGATATCCCAGGCCACTTAGCGCCAATCATTTACTTAGATGCTGTGAAAAGCGGTGTGCCAGATGCGCTTATGAAGGTACTTGTTCATAACGAGTGGGATTTGCTGTCGCTCATTACCTTGTATGTTCATTCTACTTACTTATTATTTGAACAATCGAGTGATGAATCAGCCAATACCTACACGAATATCGGGAAATGGTATGCTGATTTAAAGAAACGTCCGCAAAGTGTTAACGTTTTAGAAAAGGTAACAGCTCAATTTGATGCGCGTGAAGCGGGAAATGCTCAATTTTATCTAGCTTTGCAACTTAAAAAAAATAAGCAGTATAGCGAAGCAGTTGATGCCTTCGTTGCTTCACTCCATTTTATAGAGCCACGAAAAAAGTTGCAGGCACTAGAACAACTAGCCATAATCTATGAGCATCACTTAAAAGATATGAAACAGGCCCTTGTTTATACATTAGAAGGCATACAACTGATTACTTCGACTGAGGATTGGCGAATGGAACAAAAACAAAAATGGGAAATTTCTTGGGAAAAGAGATTGCACAGATTAGGAAATAAGCAATAATTTCCCGGGGAAGCGCAAGAAACGACAAGTTTAGCCTTACAATTAATGTTTTCAGACGATATAATGTTATGAAATATGCTATAATGAATTCGTGTATGTAGTGCGAGGAAGGGCGATGTGTATGGACATTAAATTAACTTCAAAAATGATTCTTGAAAAGGAATTTAAGAAAAATTTTAAAGGCTATAATGTAGAAGAGGTCGATTCTTTTCTTGATGAAATTATTCAAGATTATGAATCGTTTGAAAAAGTAGTTGCTCAATTAAGAGAAGAGAATAGACAACTAAAAGAAGAAATTGAGAATACACCAAAGAGACAACCACAACCAGCCGCATCCGCAGCGGGTACAACCAACTTTGATATTCTAAAACGTCTTTCAAATTTAGAAAAACATGTATTTGGTAGTAAACTTTACGAATAATTTTTATCATTTACATTGTATTTATCATAAAAGTCTAGTATAATCTTCGTATCATCATGAAATTCGAGTAATCGCTGCGGCGCTAGACGTCGTAGAGGAAAGTCCATGCTCACACGGTTCTGCGATGGCCGTAGTGTTCGTGCTTACTGAAAAAATAAGGTAAGGCAGCTTAAAGCTGACGGCGGAAGGAAGACCTAAGTCTATTGGATATGGTCGACACTTCCTGAAAGTGCCACAGTGACGAAGCTTGTTTGGAAACATACAAGGTGGAACGAGGTAAACCCCACGAGTGAGAAACCCAAATTATGGTAGGGGCACTCTCTTGAAGGAATTGAACGGATAGAGGGACAGAGTTCGCTCTGTAGATAGATGATTACTACCCGGTCGTACGAGGCGTAAGCTGTTTGAGTACTCGGGAACAAAACATGGCTTATTGAATTTTTTGATGCTTATCTAAGAAATAACAAGCGCTCTCCAATTCGGTGGAGAGCTTTTCTTTTGAACTAATAAAAGAAGTATCTGTTACTTAACGATGTCTAGTCATACGCGATATAGGCCTGAGGTAATGTGAATACCATGGATTGTGCCTCTGTCGATACGCTTCGAAGTTATAACATCACCGTTATCGTATGAACGCGACATACATACCTACTAAATGAGTAGGAACGCGCTTTTCTAAAAATAAGGGTAGTATCGATAAATAGGATGGAGCGGAAATATGGGCGGAGTAATTACTAATCTGGAGAAGATTAATTCGATTTCTAAATACCCCACTTCCTTACTGAAGAAAATTTTTGAAAATGTATCTGAAGGCATTATGATTACGGATAAACATAAAAAAATAGAGATGGTTAATCCAGCATTTGAATTCGTTACAGGCTATAAACGCGATGAAGTGATAGGAAAAACGCCCGCGGTATTGCAGTCAGGTGTACATGAGTTATCATTCTATTTGACAATGTGGGAAAAGATACGACAAGAAGGAATATGGCAAGGGGAAATTTGGAATCGTCGTAAAACAGGAGATGTATATCCTGAATGGTTAACAATTGTTAGCATAACGAATGATAGTGGAGAAATTACTAACTATTGTGGCATTTTCTCAGATTTATCTGAAAGAAAAATAGTAGAAAATGAACTAGAAAAACGTTTGTTAACTGATTCATTAACAGATGTATCGAATCGATTTGCTTATATTGAGAGAATGGATAGCTTACTGGAATCGTCTTCTACTATTTCTCATTCAGTACAGCATGCTGTCTATTTCTTGGACTTGGACAGATTTAAACAAATAAATGATACTTTAGGGCATGCGGTGGGAGATACGATTCTGATAGAAGCAGCAAGACGTATTCAAACATTGCTCAAAAACAAAGATATCATTGCAAGATACGGTGGAGATGAATTTATCGTCACATTGACGAATGTAAAAAATGTTCGTGAAGCGGCAACATTTGCAGAGCAAATTATTGGTATTATGGAACAGCCGATGAACATTAATGGACAAGAAATTTTTGTTTCAACAAGCATTGGCGTAAGTATGTATCCGGCTGATGGCGAAACATCCGAGCAACTTATTACTTGTGCAGATAAGGCGATGACCTATTCCAAAAAGAATGGTCTTAACGGCTATTCGTTTTATTTTGATGAATTACAAACAGACACGCAGCGCGTTCTTTTGTTAGATTCTGAATTGCGTAGAGCGATTGAAAATCGTGAATTTGAGTTGCATTTTCAACCTAAAATTATGTTGGAAAACGAACATATACAAGGACTAGAGGCGCTTGTTCGCTGGAATAATGAGCGACTTGGCTTTGTATCGCCTGCAGAATTTATTCCTTATGCGGAAGAAACGGGCCTTATCATTCCTTTAAGCGAAGTAATTATTGAGAAAGCATGTGAAGCTGCAATCAAGTTACAACAATTTGGTCGCAAAATACCAATTTCTATCAATATTTCGAGCATTCATTTTAAACAGCAAAACTTTTTAGAGTCGATTCAAACAATATTAGAACGTTATAACACGTCTGCCAATAATTTTGAAATAGAGGTTACAGAACGCACTGTTATGAATAGTGCAACGGAAACGGTAAGCAAGCTTGTGCGTTTAAAGCAGCTTGGCTTTAAAATCTCTATTGATGACTTTGGTACAGGCTATTCATCATTGAGCTATTTAGTTCGATTCCCACTCGACTGTTTAAAAATCGACCGTAGCTTTATTCAGCATATTTGCTCGCTCGATGAAAAACAGGCAGTTGTAGATGCTATTATTCAAATGTCGCATCGTCTAAAAATGAAAGTTGTAGCAGAAGGTGTAGAACAAGCGCAACAAGTGGATATACTACGGAAAATGAACTGTGATATTATCCAAGGCTATTATTACAGCAAACCATTACCACTTCCCGAATTGCTGGAGTATATTGAGTATTGGGAAATTGAACATCAAGGAAGGAAATAATGTATGGCAAACTATAAATTAGTCGCAACGGCTGCAATGGGCTTAGAAGCGATTGTAGCACAAGAAGTACAGGCACTCGGTTATACAACGACAGTCGAAAATGGCAAAGTTTATTTTGAGGGTGATGAAACGGCCATTGCTCGTGCCAACTTATGGTTACGTGTAGCAGATCGAGTGAAAATTGTTGTAGGACAATTTCCTGCAAAGTCTTTTGAACAATTGTTTGAAAGTGTAAAGGCACTACCATGGGAAAAATATTTACCGGTAGATGCATCTTTTCCTGTTTCAGGGAAATCAGTAAAGTCTAAATTATTTAGTGTGCCAGATTGCCAAGCGATTACCAAAAAAGCAATCGTAGAACGCATGAAGCAACATTACAAACGCCTTGGTTTTTTAGATGAATCAGGTGCAACATACAAAATTGAAGTTTCAATCTTAAAAGATGTGGCTACACTTACTATTGATAGTTCTGGCGCTGGCTTACATAAGCGGGGCTACCGACAAGCGCAAGGGGAAGCACCGCTAAAAGAAACATTAGCCGCTGCACTTGTTCAGATTTCTAAATGGAATCCGAACCGTCCGTTTGTCGATCCATTTTGTGGTTCAGGTACAATTGCCCTAGAAGCAGCAATGTATGGACAAAATATCGCACCAGGCTATAATCGAGAATTTATTTCGGAAAGTTGGCCGTGGATGAAAGCGAAAATTTGGGATGCTGTGCGAGATGAAGCGGATAGTATAGCCAACTATGAGCAACCACTTGAAATTATTGGATCAGATATTGACCATCGCATGGTAAGTATTGCACAAGAAAATGCGCTAGAAGCAGGTTTTGGGGATATTATTACGTTTAAACAAATGCAAGCTCGTGATTTTACAACACAGCTAACAGATGGTGTAATGATTGGGAACCCTCCATATGGAGAGCGTATTGGCGATGTAGAAGTTGTAGAGCAAGTCATTCGTGATTTAGGACAAGTCATGAAAAACTACCCAACTTGGTCGGTATATATGCTATCCTCCATGAAAAACTTCGAAGAATTATACGGTCGTCAAACAACGAAAAAACGTAAATTATTCAATGGTTTTATTGAAACAAATTATTATCAATATTGGGGACAAAAGTCCAAGAGAGACTAACTAGAATAACGGAAGATAAGATTTTTTCTTATCTTCCGTTTCGTCGCGTATAATAGGAACAGATTGTATGAGGGGGAACGTCAATTGCGTAAATCTTTACCATTTGCATTAACGAAGGATCGCTCGTTTTTCGAGTCATTAGGTGACTGGATGGGCGATGTCCTTTATGATGAATTACCAGAAAAAGGATTTGAATGCCGTGATGAGCAAATTTTCATGGCCTATCAAATTGAACAGGCGTTAAAAGAAAAAAATGTGTTATTTGCTGAAGCTGGAGTAGGAACAGGAAAAACGATTGCATATTTACTGCCGGCTGTATCCTATGCACGCTATACAGGTAAGCCAGCGCTAATTGCCTGTGCAGATGAAACATTAATCGACCAGCTCGTGAAAGAGGGCGGCGATATTTATAAATTACAAAAAACACTCGGTTTAGAAATTGATGTCCGTTTAGCAAAATCGCGTGATCAATATTTATGCTTAAAGCGTTTCGAAGAAGCAGAAAAAGTCGAAACGGATGAGTGGATCGATGATATTGCTTTTTCAATTCCCGATGGTGTCTATGCACAAGGTTCGATGATTGCAGTGCAACCATATGGTGATCGCAGTGATTATCCAACGGTTAGTGATGAAGATTGGCATAAAGTGAATTATAATGCGATTATGCAATGTTCAGTCTGTGATTTGCGTAATCGTTGTGGTCAAACATTACATCGTGCACATTATCGTAAATCAACGGATTTAATTATTTGCTCGCAAGACTTTTTAATGGAGCATTTAGCAACGAAAGAGTCCCGTGAACGTGAAGGGCAGTTAGCGTTACTTCCCGAAGTATCAATGATGGTGCTAGATGAAGGGCATTTATTGGAATATGCGGCGCAAAAAGCAATGACATATAAGGTGCAGGCAACGACGATTGTTCCTCTGTTAGAGCGTTTAATGGTAGATGGAGTACGTGAACGAACTTTGTATGCAATGGAAAAATTGCAAGACGATCACGAACTATTTTTCGATCAGTTGCGTGATGATATTGTGGCGTCTGAGGAAGAACGGAAGCGTATTAATAAATCTGCAACACTTTTAAAGTATGGTAAACAATTGATTGCCGATGTAGATGTACTACTAGAAGAATTTGTTTTTGAATCAGAAATGTATATGATTCCAGAGTATGAGTTAAATATGGCAGAGGAATATTTAGAGCAATATCAAGCGTCGCTTCGCATTTTTACTGCACAAGGCGATGCTGTTGATTGGTTAGAGGAAACTGATGGTGAAGAAACATTGGTTATTATGCCACGACTGATTACAGAAGTTTTAGAAGAAAAGTTATTCTCAAAAAAGCTTCCAATCGTATTTTCTTCTGCAACATTATCCGTCAATAAGGATTTCTCATATATTGCTTATAGTCTTGGTATCCATAATTACCAATCTTTCTCAGTTCCATCACCGTTTGATTATGAAGCAGTGATGAGAATTTATTTACATGAGCTATCTCAAAATAATAAAACAGCCCGTGTCCAACAATTGTTGCGAGACGGTGAGAAAACATTAATATTATTCAAATCAAAACAAGCGATGTTAAACTTTAAAGCAGAATTACCACTAATGGAGCGAATGTATGTGGCGTTTGAAGGAGATCGTGAATTATCAGCTATTGTTCGTGATTTCCAAGAAGGTACAGTAAAAACGCTATGTTCCTACCATTTATGGGAAGGTTTAGATTTGCCAGAAGAGGCGCTAACACGTGTGATAATATATGACTTACCTTTCCCACCACATGATCCATTATTTGACGCAAAACGGACGTTTGCTGAAAATCCGTATGAAGAAGTAGAGTTACCATTTATGCAATTGCGTTTGCAACAAGGAATGGGACGATTAATTCGCACATCGAATGATCATGGCGATATTCATATATTGTTAAATGAGGAAGAAGCAAAACAGCAGAAAACATTTGAAAATATTTTAGCAGTGACACCAGAAATAAAGTGAAAAAAAGGCAAGTTTACCATTGGCGTAAACTTGCTTTTTGCTATTTTAAAATAATAATTATTGTGCCGATTTTAGAGATTGTCGAAAAAAGTGTTGAATATTTCTGTTTTAAACTATATAGTTCTTTGTAATGCAATGAATTTTCTTAAATTTTCTTCTTGAAAATAATTTTGCAAAAGGTTTATAATGATGACAAGAAATTTTAAGGAATAGTCACAATCACTGTTGAGTATTCTATGATAGGGGGTGGACCTGTCGAGCATTCAATCGTTGTGTAGTAAATATACAAGCTTATCAGGTAAGGATATCGAGAAGTTAGTAGAAATTGAAACTACACTATCTTATTATGCTGAGTTGACAGATTGCTATATGTTCATAGATTGTATGATGGAAAATTTACCACATGCAATTGTTGTAGCAGAGGCATTCCCTACAAAAGAAATTGGTTTATATGAAAAATCAGTGATTGGAAAATTTGTCTTTGAAAGCTTCGAGCCAGCAGTATTTGCAGCTTTTAAACATAAAGAAAGATCATCCATTTCTAGAGCAATCACACAGGAAGGTCTAACTGTAGAACAAAACGTTGTCCCCCTCTTTAATGATGATGGACAGGTTATCGCCGTGTTGATTCAAGAAAAAAAGGTTAAGATGCAAACTGCACCAAAGGATGATTTTCAAAATATGCCTTTTGCATTAATTGAACATATTGTCGAACCAAACGCGCAGCCAATTCCAGTTGTGTCTGATTTATTAGTAGAGTCAATTATTCTGACAAATCATGAAAATAAGGTCATTTATAGCAATCCTGCAGGATACCGATTTATAACGGAACTTTCAGGACTAGAAAATTTCGATAATGTTGCTTTGGATAAAATATTACCTTTTTTACAAGAGGTCTATGATAAAGGCGATGATGTCTTTTTCTTAGAAATTACGATTGATCGTAAATCTTTTATTGTGAAAAAAATTCCTATCCGCAGTCAAAATGATAAAGTGACACTGCTTATTATTCATGATCTAACAGAGCTAAAGCTGAAAGAAAATGAACTGATGATGAAAACATTTGCTATACGGGAAATTCACCATCGCGTAAAAAATAATTTACAAACGGTTACAAGCCTATTGCGACTGCAAATGCGCAATGACCTAGCAGCTTCAAATGCAAGTGCTTTTCAGGAAGCATTAAATCGCATTTATAGTATTTCTTCTGTTTACGAACTTATTTTAGAAAATGAGGATAATGCGGAAGAAAAAGTGGATGTTATCGCTTTGTCTAAAAAGATAGGGTATAAAATGGTTGGCACTTCTCATACAGCAGCCATTCAATTAATCTTCCATCACGATGAACTACAGCTATATTGTCATTCTAAAAAGGCGGTTTCACTCGCATTAATTATTTGTGAGCTATTACAAAATGCTTTAAAGTATGCTTTTATTGATCGTGAGGAAGGAACAATTGATATAAAATTTCTTCAGGATGCATCTTTTATTTCACTTCATATTTCCGACAACGGCGTTGGGATGCAAGAAGTGAAGGCATCTTTTGGAATGGAGATTATTACAAGACTTGTTGAATATGATTTAGCTGGCACATTTACAATTATCCCTAGTGAACAAGGTACACATACTCAAATTCAGTTTCCTGTAAGTGAGGAGGTATTTATCCTAAATGACTAGGAAAGTTATGATTGTCGAAGATGAATCACTTATTGCAATTGATTTGAAGTTTATGCTAGAAGATAATGGTTACGAAGTAGTAGCACAGGCAAATAATGGCGAATCTGCGATTGAACTAGCTTATACACATAAGCCTCAGCTGATACTAATGGACATCAAAATGCCGAAGCTAGATGGACTAAAGGCGAGTAAAATTATTGAACAGCAGCTCGGTATACCAGTGCTTTTTATATCTGCTTATAGTGAAAAAGAGTTGTTATTATACATGAAACAGGATAATATTTTAGGGTATGTTATGAAACCGTTTTCTGAGAAAAATGTCCTACCAGCGTTGGAAGTGGCGTTTCATCAAATCGATAAATTTAACCGTTTAAACGGAGAATTATTGCATAAGCAAAGCGAAATAGAAAAGCGAAAAGTCATCGAACGGGCGAAAGGTTTACTGATGCAAGCAGAAAATCTTAGTGAAGACGAGGCTTATAAAAAAATTCGCAATGAGAGTATGCAAAGTCAACAGGAAATGGTAACAATAGCAAAACGAATTATTCATACATTACAAGTAAATAATTGAAGCAAAGACGCTTTAAAGAGAATTTTTCTTTAATGCGTCTTTTTTTTATATATATTTATCAAAATCAAAGGGGGGATAAGTAGGATGGCAATGATAGGAACGATCATCGTTTATATTATTATGATTTGTGCAGTTTTAGGTGCAATCGGAGCGATTCGAGATGCAGAGTATGGAATTGGTAAAGAATTTATGAATGGACTCCATACGGTAGGTCATATTTTTGTACCTGCGGCAGGAATCATGGCAGCTATACCTTACTTAACGTGGTTTATTAGTCATTTTATTAGTCCGATTTTCGAATTGATTGGAGCTGACCCAGCAATTGCAGCTACAGCAATTTTAGCGTCGGACATGGGGGGATATCAATTAGCAAATGCTTTAAAGGAGTCGTATGAAGGATGGGTGATGGCGCTTGTCGTCGGTTTTATGTCAGGTGCAACCATTGTATTCTCGATTCCAATGGGGCTTGCGATGTTAGACAAGCGTGATCATAAGTATATGGCATTAGGCATTATGGCAGGCGTATTAACTATTCCGATTGGTGCATTTATTTCGTCGATTATGATTGTGATGTTTAACACAGAGGTTCGTGAAGTGATTAGTACAACATCTGCACCAACCTATGTGTTTGCCATTTCTATTTTACAAATATTACTTAATTTATTACCGTTATTTATTTTTGTTATCTTAATTGCGTTAGGGCTAAAGCTTATCCCGAATGGCATGATCAAAGGGTTTATGATTTTCGGTCGTGTGATGGATGCAGGTATTAAGCTTGTGCTTGTATTCTCTATTGTCGAAATTTTTACAGGCATTTTTACTAAGATTTTTGGGGCATGGGGCTTTGATCCCATCATGGCAGATAGTGTCGACCAATTCCGCGCATTAGAAACGGCTGGTTATATCGGTATTATGTTAGCGGGTGCCTTCCCAATGGTGTACTTAATAAGAAAATATGCTTCTAAACCGCTCGAGACAGCAGGGAAGAAATTAGGTCTTTCTTCAGTAGGAAGTGCAGGGATTTTAGCGACAAGTGCTAATATTTTGGCTATGTTTACGCTTGTTCGTCAGATGCCACCAAAAGATAAAGTGATCAACATTGCTTTCGGGGTTTGTTCAGCATTCCTGTTAGGCGACCATTTATCCTTTACGGCTAATTTCCAACCAACGATTATATTACCTGTTATAGCAGGGAAGCTTTTAGCAGGGGTGCTTGCCATAATTTTAGCTTACAAGCTATCAGTACCGACCGCATTAAAACTAGAACAAGAGGATCGTAAGGCAGGCATTATTAAAGAGGGAGAATATTTAACAGATCAAAAGTCATGATAGAAAGAGGTGATGATATGTGAGTGAGGAAAAGAAACGTTTTATTCAGGAGTTTGTGCCGGGTAAGCAACTAACATTGAGTCATCTAATTGCAAATCCCGATCCAGATATGTTTCAAAAGCTTGGGATTCAAGAAGCGGGTGCACTCGGGATTATGACTTGTACACCGAGTGAAACAGTCATTATAGCTGGGGATTTAGCCACAAAGGCAGCCAATGTAAAACTAGGTTTTTTAGACCGTTTTACAGGTAGTCTCGTTATTGTTGGTAGTGTATCTGAAGTAGAAATGGCGATGTTGGAAATCAATCGTTTTTTATCGGAAATGCTCGGTTATACGCCATCTAAAATAACGAAGTCATAGGATGTGTCAAATGAAAAATCGAGTAATGATAATAGGTGGTGTGCAAGCTGGTAAATCAACGCTAATGAATGCGTTATTAGGCAAAGATAGACAAGCTATTAAAACCCAAGCACTCGTATTTGATGACTGGATTGTTGATACACCTGGAGAATATATAGAAAATCCAATGTACTACAGAAATATTATGGCAACATCACTTGAAGTAACACATGTGATTTATTTGCAAGATGCCACGTCATCAAGGAGTGTTTTTCCTCCGCAGTTTAGCTTGGGTATACCCAAAATTCAAATTGGTGTGATTACCAAAATTGATGCACCCCTTGCAGATGTAGAAAGAGCAACAGCATTGTTAAAAAATGTGATGACGCACGGTCCAATTGTGCAAACATCAGCATGGCAAAAGCTTGGCATTGAGTTGATTGCACCACTTATTCAACTTCGGTCAGACGAAGAAATTCGCCAGTTTGTCAAGGACCGTGATAGTCCCTATCTCATATATTGCCCATAGTGGCATAGAGGAGGCATAGGTTGAAGACAGAAAAAATTTATAGTGCAGGCATTGATATTGGGACAAGTACAACAAAGATGGTTGTCAGTCGTTTTCTGTTGAAAAATGTTGCTGGGGTGACCCATGTGCCACGAATAGAAATTATTGAAAAAACGGTGTTGCATCAAAGTCCTATTATTAAAACACCGTTTCTTACGAAAGACATTATTGATATGGAACAAATAGAAAAATTTATATTTCAGCAATATCAAGTGGCTCAAATTTCACCGGCGGATATTTCAACAGGCGCCATTATTATTACTGGTGAATCTGCTACGAAAGAAAATGCTAGAGAGGTTGTCCATACCCTTGCAGATGCAGCTGGACAGTTTTTAGTTGCCACTGCGGGTCCGGATTTAGAAGGGATTATTGCTGCAAAAGGGGCGGGGACTGTGCAACAGTCCAAAAACACGGCTAAAGTAATTGCCAATATAGATATTGGTGGCGGTACGGCGAATATTGCAGTGATGCAGTTCGGTGAAGTGATCGGCACATGCACCTTACATGTTGGTGGTAGATTAATTGAATTTCAGCATGGCAAAGTCTATTCTATCTCACCTCCTATAAAGCAATTAATGAAGCATTGGTCTAATCCATTACAAGTAGGTGACTCTGCAGAAGACGCGCGCGTTGCACAACTTATTCAAGAAATGGCGGACTTTTTAGCTAACACGTTAAGCGGACAACTACAAGATGCACAACATCCATTATTGTTAGGACATTTACCAAATTGGCATAAGCCTGTGGATGCAATCGTTTTTTCAGGTGGTGTAGCTTCTTGCATTTATGATCATGATTGTTCGCAGCGCCAATATGATGATATTGGTGAAAAACTAGCGAACATGCTTCTACAACATGAGCAACTTCAAGCGTTTTTATGGCTACAGCCGCAGGAAACTGCTCGCGCTACAGTGACTGGAGCAGGAACCCAAACAACCGAAATTAGTGGTGCAACGATTCAAGTTGATGCGGATGTATTACCGTTAAAAAATATTCCTGTATTTAATTGCTCAAGTGTTGCAACGAAAGCGTTTGATCAAATAGTGAAGACAGCTGTGGACAGAGCAGATGCACTTTTTTCACTGGATGATCACCGCGTACCTTTTGCACTTTATTTTAGTGAGTTACCGTATTTGAGTTTTGATGATGTCCATGCATTGTGCGAGGCCATTTTACGATACTTAGGAACAAGAAGCTCCAAGGACATACCAATTATCATAGTCATTCAATCAGATTATGCAAAGGTCATAGGGCAAACGCTACAAGCCATTAATCCAACAGTTCCTATACTATGCATCGATCAAATTAAAGTAGAAACAGGCGATTACATTGACATTGGGGAAGTGCTACCTTCTGGTGTTGTCCCCATTGTAGTGAAAACACTTGCTTTCCACTCAAAGTAAGGAGGATGAACGTGAATCTATCGGTGATATTTGGTGGAGAAAAATATAATTTTCATTCATTAAAAGATGTGATGGCTAAGGCCAATGAGGAAAAATCTGGAGATCAGCTAGCAGGGATTGCTGCTGAATCTGTCCAACAACGAATTGCGGCAAAAGCTGTTTTAAGTGAATTGTTAGTCAAGGATATACGTGAGAATCCGCTAGTTCCACCTGAAAATGATGAAGTGACACGCATTATTGAAGGCGATATTAATGAACAAATATATGGCGAAATAAAAAACTGGAGTATTGAACAGCTTCGAGAATACATTTTATCGAATGATACAGGTGATCGAGAGTTAAAACGTTTAAGTAAAGGCATGAATTCAGAAGTAATTGCAGCCGTTACGAAATTGATGTCTAACTTAGATCTTGTTCATGCAGCCAATAAAGTAGAAATCTTATCAACTTGCAATATTACGATAGGGCAAAAGGGCACGCTTTCTTCAAGATTACAGCCGAACCACCCAACAGACAATATCGATGGCATTATTGCCTCATTAAAAGAGGGATTGTCCTATGGAATCGGTGATGCTGTTATCGGCATTAACCCAGTAGATGACTCGGTCGAAAGTGTTAAAAAGGTGTTACAGGCGACAAAAGAATTTATTACTGATTGGTCGATTCCAACGCAGAACTGTGTATTGGCTCATATTACAACACAAATGAAAGCCATTAAGCAAGGAGCTCCTGCCGATATGATTTTCCAAAGTATTGCCGGGACAGAAATTGCAAACCGTTCATTTGGCATTTCTGCTGACTTAATTCGAGAAGCAGAGGAACTCGTGAAGAAACAGGGAACGGCAACGGGCCCGAATTTATTTTACTTTGAAACTGGGCAAGGTTCCGAGCTCTCGGCTGAAGCACATATGGGCATAGACCAAGTAACACTCGAATCACGCAACTATGGATTTGCTAGACATTTTAATCCGTACATAGTCAACACAGTTGTTGGCTTTATTGGCCCTGAATATTTATATAACAACAAGCAAGTCATTCGGGCAGGGTTAGAAGATCATTTTATGGGTAAAATGCACGGCATTCCGATGGGCGTTGATATTTGTTACACCAATCATATTAAGGCTGACCAAAATGATGTGGAAGATTTAAGTGTGTTACTAACTGCAGCTGGTGTCAACTTTATTATTGCGGCACCGATGGGAGACGATATTATGCTGAACTATCAGTCTATGAGCTTCCATGATGTTGCAACATTACTCCAAACATTTGGTAAAACACCAGCACCTGAATATTTAGCTTGGTTAGAAAAAATGGGCATTTACGAAAATGGTCGTCTTTCAGCTAGAGCTGGCGATTTATCGATATTTGAAAGGTAGGTGAGACCATTGAATGAACAGCTAGTATCTATGATTACACAGCTTGTGATGGAGAAAATGACCAATACTTCGGGCACTTCTTCAGAAACAGCTCCACCAGCTGAAGAACAAAAACAACCATTAATTAAATTTTATGATAGTGCGGCTAAGCATACAGAAGAACTATCAAGTCCACAGGCAACATCAGATCAATCGTTAATTAAGCTTTACCAAACAGCTTCAACAAAGGATTATTCGCACAATACTACTAATTATGATGTTTCCACAACTGTAGAAACGGCGAAGGCTTTTCAATTTGAAGAGCAAAATGTATCAGAAAGTGTGCAAGCAGCTAAAAAGCATACACCTGCAAGAATTGGTGTTGGTAGAGCGGGGACAAGACCAAAAACAAAAACTTGGTTGAAATTCCGACTCGATCATGCGGCTGCAGTAGATGCAGTGTATGGAGAAGTGACAGAAGCACTATTACAAAAACTGAATGTCTTCCAAGTAACAACAAAAGTAACGGATAAAGAAGAATACATTACGAGACCTGATTTAGGTCGCCGCTTATCTGATGAAGCGAAGACACTTATTCAATCAACATGTAAAGCACGCCCAACCGTGCAAATTATTATTTCCAACGGCTTAAGTGCGAGTGCGATTGAAGAAAATGTCCAAGATGTATATTTAGCATTACAACAAAGTCTTAACAATTTAAATATTGAAATAGGCACTACTTTTTACATCGATAAAGGGCGTGTAGCGCTGATGGATGAAATTGGCGAACTATTGCAAGCAGAGGTCATTGTTTACTTAATTGGTGAACGTCCTGGTCTAGTGTCAGCAGAGTCGATGAGTGCGTATTTATGTTATCAGCCAAGAATAGGTACGGTTGAAGCAGATCGAATGGTTATTTCGAACATTCATAAAGGTGGTATTCCTCCATTAGAGGCAGGAGCTTATTTAGGAACTGTCGTGCAAAAAATATTGCAATACAAGGCAAGTGGCGTAAACCTTGTCGCAAAAGAAGGTTAGGGGGAACAAGCAATGCATCCTCATAAAATTATGGCTGATATTTTGGCTATGCAGATGATTCCTAGAGTGAATAGAGACTTGGCAGCACAGCTTGCGTTGAAGCCAAATCAGCATAGCATTGGGCTAGTCACACTAACCATTGATGATGTCGGATATGTGGCTTTAGATGAAGCGACAAAAAAAGCAGATGTGGAAGTGGTTTATGCAAAAAGCTTCTATGCAGGAGCGGCTCATGCGTCAGGACCATTATCTGGTGAAATGATTGGCATTATAGCGGGTAGCTCCCCAGATGAAATTCGCAGTGGGCTGGAGGCAATTGAGCAAAAAGTGCAATTTGATACGTATTTCGAAGCCATTAATAATAATGAAAACCATGCACTTTTTGCGCATACTGTGGCAAGCTGTGGCAGCTATTTAGCACAGTTAGCAGACGTTAAGATTGGCACTGCGCTCGCTTATTTAATTGCACCACCACTTGAGGCAGTTGTCGGTTTAGATGCCGCTTTAAAGGCAGCGGACGTAGAGCTAAAGCTATTTTTTGGGCCACCTTCCGAAACCAACTTTGGTGGCGGCATAGTTAGTGGCAGTCAGTCTTCCTGCCAAGCTGCTGCAGATGCATTTAGAGAAGCAATTGAACATGTTGCGAGAAATCCGGTTATTTAGAAAGGAGGCGGCTTTATGGCGACATTAGATAAAGACTTATTAGCCATTCAGGAAATGAGAGACGCTGTTAGTCAAGCAAATGCAGCACAAGCGGCCTATATGCAATATTCCCAACAACAAGTGGATAGTATTGTGAAGGCTGTTGCGGATGCCGCATTTAAAGAGGCAGAACGATTAGGCAAAATGGCTGTCGAAGAAACAGGGATGGGTATCCAAAATCATAAAAAAATGAAAAATGAAGTAGCGTCTAGAGATGTATATGAAGATATTAAAGATTTAAAGACAGTTGGCGTGATTGGCACAGATCGACTAAAGAAAGTAACAGAGATTGCTAGTCCATTTGGCGTTATCGCAGGAATTGTGCCAACAACAAATCCTACATCTACAGCCATTTTTAAAACGCTTATTTCTTTAAAAACGAGAAATGGCCTTGTGTTAAGCCCGCATCCATATGCCGTTAAATGTACAAAGGAAGCTTTAGATATTTGTAGGGTTGCGGCAGAAAATGCTGGTGCGCCAGAAGGGTTGTTACAATGTTTAACAATGTCTTCAATGGAAGCGACACAACAATTAATGAAACATCCACAGATTCACTTAATTTTAGCAACGGGCGGTGGGGCGTTGGTCAAAGCGGCATATAGCTCTGGAAAACCAGCCTATGGGGTAGGTCCTGGCAATGTACCGGCTTACATCGAAAAATCAGCCAATATTCAAAAAGCCGCTCGTCAGCTAGTGCAAAGTAAATCCTTTGATAATGGCACAATTTGTGCGACAGAGCAGGCCATTATTGTGGATAAAGTGATAGCTGAACAAGTTTTAGCAGAATTAAAGAAACAGCATGCTTATATATTGAATGCTGAAGAAAAATTAAAGATGGAAAAGTTAATATCTCCTGTTCCAGGCAAAGTGAATCCACAAATTGTTGGAAAATCAGCGGTGAGTTTAGCACATTCTATCGGCATTATGGTGCCAGAAGAGACGAAAGTACTTGTTGGGTTGGAGACGATGATTGGAAAAAACATTCCATTTTCATTAGAGAAGCTATCACCAATATTTGCTTTCTACACAGTAGAGGATAGCACAGAGGCCAAACAAGTGATGATTGATCTACTAAATATTGGAGGACGAGGACATTCTTGTTCTATTCACACGGAAAATACAGCGTTAGCAGAGCAGTTTTCGCTTGATTTACCAGTGTCGCGTATTGTTGTGAACACGCTATCTTCAATTGGTGCGGTTGGTGGTACGACTGGATTAGCACCATCCTTTACATTAGGTTGTGGGACATTTGGAGGTAATATTACGTCCGATAACATTACAGCTAGACATTTATTAAATATTAAGCGCATGGCTTATGGCATGAAAGATATTGAGGTGCCAGCTCCGGAATTTGATTTACATCCGGTAGTAGAAAATATAAAGGCACAAGCACCATCATTGGATACAGAAGTGGTGCAACAAATTGTTGATCAAGTTTTAAAGCAAATTACATTACAAACTAAATAATTGGAGGAATGACAAATGAGTACAGCATTAGGAATGGTAGAAACAAAAGGTCTTGTAGGAGCAATTGAAGCGGCGGATGCAATGGTCAAAGCGGCAAGTGTCAATTTAGTAGGGAAAGTCCATGTTGGTGGCGGAATTGTTACTGTCTTGGTTCGTGGCGATGTAGGTGCAGTAAAAGCAGCAACGGATGCAGGTGCAGCAGCAGCTCAACGTGTTGGAGAATTGCTATCTGTGCATGTAATTCCACGCCCTCATAACGAATTAGAATTAATTTTACCAAAAGCAGAAGCTTAATTACACGACTGAAGAGGCATTCATCGCTTGTAAATTAATGTGATGAATGCCTACTATCAACAGTAAAAAAATCAGTTACTAGATTTAGAGGTGGCTAACTTGAATATAAAATCACAAGCATTTCCAGTTGCCATTTCAGCCCGTCATATACATGTAAGTGAAAAAGATTTACAAGCACTATTTGGTCCAAACGCTACGTTGACAAAGGATTTTGACCTTTCGCAACCAGGGCAGTTTGCAGCAAAAGAGCGTGTCTCCATTGAGGGACCAAAAGGAGTCATTCACAATGTGCGTGTATTAGGACCTGTAAGGGCAGCAACGCAAGTGGAAATAAGTCGAACAGATGCGATGAAACTAGGTTTAAACCCTCCCCTAAGACAATCGGGAGATATCGAAAATTCAGCTAGTATTAAACTTATCCATCAACAACGAGAAGTGTTAATCGAGCAAGGAGTCATTATTGCACAGGCCCATATTCATATGACAGAAGAAGATGCGAAAGCATTGGAAGTACACAATAATGAAATCGTCTCTGTAGAAGTTGACAGTGAAAGACCTGTAACATTTCGTGCTGTAGTAGTACGTGTCTCAAATAATTTTAGCTTAGAAATGCATATTGATACAGATGAGGCCAATGCGGGCTTTATTGCACAACAAGCACAAGGAAGAATTGTGAAGTCATGTTCGTAAGGAGGAGGTTTGATGCAAGAACAATTAGTGCAAAAAATCGTCGAAGAAGTTTTACAGCAAGTATTAAAAAATCAGCCTTCCCGCCCAGATGACGGTAAAATTCCAATCGGCGTATCCGCGCGACATGTACATCTTGCACAGGCAGAAGTGGAGCAGCTTTTTGGAGAAAACTATCAATTAACGCCGAAGTTTGAGCTTTCGCAGCCAGGACAATTTGCTGCAGAAGAAACGGTCGTCATTGCAGGACCAAAAGGTTCTATTGAAAGAGTTCGCATATTAGGTCCAGCCCGAACGTTAACACAAGTAGAAGTGAGTTGGACAGATGCGATGAAACTCGGCGTCAAGCCGCCATTAAGAATATCTGGGGATATTAAAGACTCTAGCCCTGTGACGTTAATTGGTCCGAAAGGTAGTGTTGTTTTGCCAGAAGGTCTTATTATTGCACAAGCGCATATTCATATGTCCCCTGCAGATAGCGAAAGATTCCAAGTAGTAGATGGGCAGTCCGTACAAATCAAAGTGCAAGGACTACGACCGATTATTTTATCCAATGTGATGATTCGTGTATCTGAGCGCTATCGTTTGGAAATGCATATTGATACGGATGAAGCAAATGCAGGCTTAATTCAGCAAGGTGCTTTTGCAGAAATTGTTAATGGACAAGTGATGGAACCTTTGACTGTAAAGGAAATGCCACTAGTCTCAAAGCAAGCGCCTGCAAAACAATCTATCTATCACTTTGAAAAAAAGCTACTTTCACAGGTAGATGTGCTGGAAATCGAAGCTCAAGAAATTGTCGTGCCCAAAAGAACCATCGTGACAGCATTAGCTTATGACAAAATACGAGAGCTGAATAAAAAAATAACGATTCGCTCTGAATAATAAGTATTATCCAGACAACCTAAAGAGGGTGAGTTTATGCAGATGGGAAGAGTGATTGGCAGCGTATGGGCAACACGTAAGGAAGAAGGGTTAAATGGCTTAAAACTATTAATTATCCAACCAATTGATTCCAACCAACAGCCAATTCGTACGGAAATAGTAGCAGCTGATCGCATCGGTGCAGGGATTGGTGATGATGTACTGATTACGAGTGGAGGGTCTTCCCGTTATATTATGAAGGACAATCCCCTCCCTATTGATGCAGTTGTAATCGGAATTATAGACTCTACAGATGTAATGCGAGGTGAAGACAATGAGTAGCGCAATTGGCATGATTGAAACAAAGGGATTAGTGGGGTCTTATGAGGCTGCGGATGCGATGATTAAAGCATCTGATGTCACGATTGTTAAACAAGAATTTGTCGATGGTGGTATTGTAACAGTCGTCGTAACAGGCGATGTTGGCTCAGTACAAGCAGCAGTCGATGCTGGTAAAGAGGCGGCAAAACGCGTTGGAGAATTATTAGGCGCACACGTCATTCCTAGACCAGACGAAGATGTTTTCAATATGATTAAAGGACCAGAGACGCCAAAGAAAAAAACGGTCTCAACACCGGCACGTGCTAAAAAAACAACAGAAGCAGCAACTACGGACAATTGAGGTGAAGCATAATGGCATTTCGCAAAAATAAAATTGCTGTTATTGGAGCCGGTCACACGGGTGCAACATTGAGTTTATTCCTCGCACAAAAGGAATTAGGCGATGTTGTGTTGCTAGATATTCCAGAAGCTGAAAATCCAACAAAAGGGAAAGCACTGGATTTATTACAAACAGGACCGATTGAAAAATTTAATGTGTCGATCCAAGGAACAAGTAATTATGAAGATATTGCAGGAGCATCTATCGTTATTATTACAGCCGGTATTCCACGTAAACCTGGGATGAGCAGAGATGATTTAGTGACGACAAATGCGAAAATTATTCAACAAGTTTCGAGACAAATTAAACACTATGCACCTGATAGCATTGTGCTTGTATTAAGCAATCCAGTAGATGCGATGACGTATGTATGTTATAAAGAAACAGGATTTCCTAAAAATCGTATTATCGGGCAATCCGGTGTATTAGATACCGCACGCTTTAATGCATTTGTAGCACAAGAGTTACAAATTGCACCCGAAGATGTATCAGGATTTGTATTAGGTGGACATGGTGATGACATGGTGCCATTAATCCGTTATTCCTATGCAGGAGGCATCCCGTTAGAAAAACTTATTCCCCAAGATAGACTACAACAAATCGTCGAACGTACACGTAAAGGCGGAGGTGAAATTGTAGGCTTATTGGGCAATGGTAGTGCTTATTATGCGCCAGCTGCTGCCTGTGCGCACATGGTGGAAATCATTATGAAAGATCAACGGAAAATTATTCCTTCCATTGCCCTGTTAGAAGGAGAGTACGGCTACCATGAATTATTTTTAGGTGTACCGACGATTTTAGGCGGTAATGGCATTGAATCGGTCATTGAATTGCACCTTACACAGGAAGAACAAACGGCGCTCAATCAATCAGCACAAGCCGTTAAGCAAGTATTACAAATTTGCCAAAACATTTAACTAGTATCTTTGAAGACAAATAGCGTTTCCCCAACGTTATATGTCTGCTTTACAATATGTTTGATTGGAAACCGAGCATAAAACTAGTTGAAAACCCCATTTTAAAATAAATGCTCCCTTCAAATAGAAGGGAGTTCTTTGCTTTTAAGCCTAAAGATTACTAATGATAATTTGCGCAATCGCTGATAAGACATGGGAGATGCGCATTCCACAAAAGGCTACATGTTGGTAGTGCGAGGATTCTGAATTATCAGATTTGTTTTAGTGACTGGCACTCAAATATACAGAAATATGCTAAACTAGTAACGTAAAAAAGGAGGATGATTGGATATGACTGTACAGCAATTTACAGACTATGTGAAAAAAATGCAGCACTATCAGGAAGCATTGGGGGTAATCTATTGGGATATGCGTACTGGTGCACCTAAGAAAGGGGTAGCGCAGCGTTCAGAAGTAGTTGGCACATTATCAGCCTCCTTGTTTGACATGCAAACAAGTGAGCAATTAGGGGGACTACTGACGGCTTTAGAGGCACAAAACACAGAACTGGACTATGTAACACGCCGTTTAGTCGAGGAAGTACGCAAAAATTACGATCAAAATAAGAAAATTCCCGCTGAAGAATATAAAGAATATGTTATTTTACAAGCGAAAGCGGAAACAGTTTGGGAAGAAGCAAAAGCGACAAATGATTTTGCGCAATTTTTACCTTATCTAGAGCAAATCATTGAATGGCAAAAGAAATTTATACAATATTGGGGCGTTAAAAACGGTTCTACATACAATACGTTACTCGATTTATACGAACCAGATATGACGACGGAGGTGTTAGATCAAGTATTTGGCGAATTACGTGAAACGATTGTGGCGCTTGTCCAAAAAATCGCAGCTTCTCCAAATAAGCCAGATACAACGATGTTATTTAAACAATTTCCGAAAGAGGCACAGCGAGCATTGTCATTAGAGATGCTAACGCAGCTTGGCTATGATTTTGACGCAGGTCGCTTAGATGAAAGTGTCCATCCATTTATGATTGGCATTAATCATGGAGATGCGCGTATTACAACGAAATATGACGAGCATGATTTCCGTTCTGCGATCTTTGGTACGATTCATGAATGTGGTCATGCGATGTATGAGCAAAATATTGATGCCAAGCTTGCCGGTACACTATTAGCAACTGGGACATCGACAGGCATCCATGAATCGCAGTCACTATTCTATGAAAATCTGGTCGGTCGCAATGAAAAGTTCTGGGCGCACAACTATGAGCGCTTGCAAAAGCATTCACCAGCACAGTTTGGAGATGTTCCGTTAAATGATTTTCTGCGTGCTATTAATATGGTAGAGCCATCACTAATTCGCATTGAAGCAGACGAGTTAACCTATCCACTTCATATTATGATTCGTTACGAAATTGAACGTGATTTGTTCAATGGGGATTTACAAGCAAAAGACCTTCCAGAAGTGTGGAATGCGAAGTATGAGGAATATTTAGGCATTCGACCTGACAACGATGCCAAAGGCGTTTTACAAGACGTACACTGGGCAGGGGGGATGTTTGGTTACTTCCCATCTTATGCTTTAGGGATGATTTATGCGGCACAATGGAAGCATGCGATGGATCAAGATCTTCCAAACTTTGATGACTTACTCGCAAAAGGTGAGCTCCTTCCAATTCGCGAGTGGCTAACAGAGAAAGTACATCAATACGGTGCGCTGAAAAAGCCGTTCGAGCTACTACAAGATGCGACAGGGGAAGGCTTAAATGCCAAGTATCTTGCAAACTACTTACAAGAAAAATATACAAAATTGTATCAGCTATAAACAACAAGCGATTTCTCAATTACGAGAAATCGCTTGTTTTTAAAACATTTTACCAGAACTTAAAGCCTTTTGAGCCTGCTGGTGAATTTGAAATAATATCAAAGATTGGAATTGTGTAAGCGAAAATGATTAACGCTACTAAAATGACCAGCCATACTTTAAAGTTTTCAAGCATGGGTGGTGTTGGACCACTGCTTTCATGAATTGAAGCAATTGGGAATTCCTCTTCGCCTTTTGGTGCAAACCAAGCTAGCTTAATCACGATATACGTAATAACTAAAATCGCAATAAATAAAATGGTACCACCAACCGCTTGCGCAATTTGATAGGGAATCCAATCATATGCTTGTTGTGCACCGCCATATTCTGAATAGTCAGAGCGACGTGGAGCACCGAGTAATCCCGCAATATGCATGGCTGTTGACATGATTGTCATACCTACTGCCCATAAAACGCCAGAAACAATACCAAGCGAATTTAATGACTTTGTCAGTTTACGACCTGTTAAATGAGGGATTAACCAGAATGCTGCCCCAAAGTATGTTAAAACAACTGCACTTGCAAATGTTAAATGGAAGTGCCCTGTAACCCAAATAGTATTATGAATAAGTTGGTTCATCTGGTAAGATGCATTGACAATACCACCGGCACCACCAGGAATGAAAGCAAGCATACCGATAAATGGAACGATAAAACGTGCATCTTTCCAAGGTAATTTTTTAAACCAACCGAAAAGCCCTTTACCACCAAGCTCACGACCACGTAATTCAAACGTTGCGAATAAAGAGAAGGCGGTCATTAAGGAAGGCACAACAACTGCCATTGTTAACACTACTTGAATAAATTTCCATGTTGTATCAATACCAGGCTCTGTTAATTGGTGATGTAAACCAACCGGTACTGAGAAAATTAAAAACAGCATGAATGATAAGCGAGCTAATGAGTCAGAGAAAACTTTTCCGCCAATGACTTTAGGAATGACTACATACCACACCATATAGGCTGGCAATAACCAGAAGTAAACGAGCGCATGGCCGAAATACCAGAAAAGTGTACGAGAAAGTAATACATCTACGCGTTCAATAAGACCAAGTGACCATGGTAACAGTTGGAATAAAACGGAAACGGCTACACCTAAAGAAGCAACGAACCACAGTAAATTATTGACTACTACCATAAAAGATAGTAGGGGGGACGTTTGGCCTTTATGTTCTTTGCGCCACTGAACATAGCGTGAAATTTGTCCTGCCGAACCAATCCAAGAGCCAACAACTACGAGTGTTAAACCGAGATAAAAAATCCAGTGCGCTTGCAATGGTGCGTAAAATGTATAAAGGACAGTTGCTTTATTTAATAACACCATGACTGCAGCCGCAACTGTACCGATCGTCATTAACCAAAAACCAATCCATCCAAGTAAGCGCTGTTTATCTGTAAAAGTACCAGATGTACGACTAACACCTGCGATTTGAAAACCGAATATAAAGAACGTTGTTAAAATAAGACCGAGTAAAACACCATGAACTGTTAATACTTGATAATAGCCAATACCAGCTGGCAATTTGAATTGACCTGAACGTACAAATACTTGTAATAAACCGGCGAGACCACCTAATAATAATGCGATAAATGCCACATAAACATGGGCAAGCGCTAGTTTCGCATCACGACGATCCACCTTTGTCATAGCGTTATTTAGACTCATTTGGATCCACCACCTTTAGCATAGAATGCATAAGCGTATGTCCTGTACCGCAGTATTCATTACATACTATTAAAAATTCACCAGTTTGATTGATTTCAGCTACATATTCAGAAATATATCCAGGTTCAAGCATCATGTTAATATTAGTGCCTGCAATTTCAAACCCATGAATCACGTCTTCACTTGTTGCGATAAATTTTACTTTTGAACCAAGTGGTACTTCAATTTCAGGTGGATTGTAAAAGAAAGCAGATGCTAAAATAACCACCTCATAATCCCAATCCTTTCCTTCCACTTTGTGTACACCTGGATTTGTAAATGGTGCAATTTCTTTTACTTTTTCATAATCGATGGTTTTCTTATTACTGTTCGGATGTGAGCCTTGATGGAATGCACCGATACCAAGAATAATAAGAAATGCAACTAACGTAGCTACGCCAAATACCAACCAGTACTTCTCATATTTATGTATATGCATATCTCTGTTGTCCTCCTCTGTTGTATTACTTACATCATGCTAATGAAATAGTGCCTTTTACTAAGGAAATTAAAAGCGGTCCATAAATAAATTGAAGCAGTAAATCCAAATTAAAATAATGATAAAGCCTACTCCGAACACGCCATAAAGTGAACCTTTTAGATTATCTTCTGGTTTTTTATTATTAGCCATTCTTACTCCCTCCTAAGCTTTCATAGTGCTTTCTTAAAGTCATAATATTAAAATTCAATTCAATTTGATGTGAAAAAAATCACACATTCAAGTAGAATGTGTGAAAAAAATGTGAAATATTGAAATGCGAAAGGAGTTGGCTCTAACATAAGCCAACTCCTTTTTATGCGTGTAACAAAGCGTATTCATAAATACTAGCTGTAGTTACATAGAATGTATCGTTTGAAAGAGCCACGGTTAACTTGTGATGACTTCTTCTTCAATCGTCAGTAATACCGTAAGTGCACCAATGTTGGGAATCGTAACAGGTAGAACAAATGCTTTTTCAAAGCCATAAAGTTTTGTGTTACCGACCATAACAGTAGGTGGTGTAATATCAATTTCTAAATTTTCCTGTCCTACTGCTGTACATAAATTACCTGCAATCATATTGCCAAATTCACCAGTGAAGGATTCTAGCATTTCTCCTTCTAATGGCATACCAAACATTGTACTGCCGATACCGCTAAATACTTCAGGGGAGGAATCTATAATTACACGTCCCTTTACATCTCCAATTAGGCCAATTAATACACCCATTTGCTGTTGTTGAAAGGGCTCAGAAATAATACTTGGCGCTTTCACTTGGATGTCCATAGGTAGGATTGTTTTTAATGCATGGATTGTCCCGTTTAAAATAGTTTGAAAGTACTTCGAATTACTCATCATTACCGCATCCTTTTTCCGACTTTTCTACATCTTACCATGCTGAAAGGGTAAGATGAAAGTATGTCTTGACGAAATCGGATGAAATTTATATTATATTAATGAGAATGATTTTCAAAATCAACGAATTTGTGCTATAGTGTACATAATAATAAGAAAAGGAGCGGTCAGCAATGACATTCGTTTTCATTGGAGCAACATTAGCAATTTATATTGGAGTAGGGAAATACGTTATGAAGCAGGCGACTGCACATTTAAATTAATAGTACTATAGTTTGTGGTACTGATTTTCAATCGTTTTTACAGTACATTAATATTTAATTCAAGAGTATGACTTGTGTCATACTCTTGAATCTCTTTAGATTATATATTTTATGCACATTTTTCGGGAGTGGAATTTATGGGTTCATTATGTAATTGCAAGGAACTTGTGCAAATAAAAGTGGAAGCAGATATTGGTGCTGATCCATTATGGTGTAAGGTTTGTGGCTTTAATTTGGATATGGATAAAATGGAGATTTCTGATTCTTTAAAGATACAGTTAAGATCATGGATAAATGATTATGGAGCTTGGATAAATGTGGACTCTGATAGCTTAATTGTTGGAGGTGAGAATCTAGAAAAACAACATAATGAAATAGGACTAAGATTAACGGAAAAAGTGATAAGTGAAATAAAAAATAAAAAAATTGTTTTTCAACCTTCTTCAATATATGAATCATTTGGAGATTATACTAGTGATGAAAAGTTAATCTAACCTAATCAATGTAGGGAAATAATTTAAACAATTCTATAAGACCAGAGTTTTGAATTCTATCAGACTCTGGTCTTTTAATTTTGCCTGCATATATTTGTGATTACCCCAATTAATAGCTGGATACAGTTTAATGAAATGACATTATAACAGAATAATTTAACTATATTAAAAATTTATTTTTTTCTGAAAACTGTTGAAATAGAGAATTATTTTTTGTAATATTTTAAAAAATGAAATTACATTTCATATTTTGGAACGGAGGTTAAAAATGGGAGTTAATATTCTTGAAGTAAAAGATTTGAAAATTGGTTTTAAACACGACAAAAAAGAAATTGCAATTGTGAACGGCATATCGTTACAACTTGAAAAAGGAAAAACTTTAGGAATTGTTGGTGAATCAGGGTGTGGAAAAAGTATGACTTCACTTTCACTTATGGGGTTGTTACCTAGTGGTGTCGATTGGCAAAACGGCGATATTTACATAGATCAAATACAAATTAATAAAAACTTAAAAAAGGACTGGCGGAAGATTCGAGGTAAAAAAATTTCAATGATTTTTCAAGAACCAATGAGTTCGTTAAATCCAGTCTATAAAGTTGGGTCTCAAATTGTTGAAATGATTCTTAGCCATGAAAGTATTTCTAAAAAAGAAGCTCATGAGCGTGCGGTTGACATGATACGACTTGTTGGAATCCCTCGTCCAGAAAGAGTAGTAAATGAATATCCTCATCAACTGTCAGGAGGTATGCGACAGCGGGTCATGATTGCTATGGCATTAGCTTGCAATCCAGAAATATTAATTGCAGATGAACCCACGACTGCATTGGATGTGACGATACAGGCGCAAATATTGGAATTAATGAAAGACCTTCAAGAAAAACTACAAATGTCTATTATTTTAATCACTCATGATCTTGGGGTAGTAGCAGAAATTTGTGAGCGAGTGATTGTTATGTACGCTGGGGAAATTGTTGAAGAAGCAACAGTGTTAAATTTATTTAATCATCCTCTCCATCCATATACAAAGGGGCTAATAAACTCATTACCAAATATAGATGCAGAACAAGAATATCTATCATCAATTAATGGGGTTGTACCAGCACCAGCAGATATGCCATTAGGATGCAGATTTTTCGATCGATGTGAGTTTGCAACCGACAAATGTCAAAATAAACCGAGCTTATTTACGACGAATATAGGTACTAGCGTACGATGTTGGATTTATGAAAATGGTGAATTAGAAGGGGGAATGTAAATGACAAATCCATTACTAGAGGTAAAGCATTTAAAAAAATATTTCCCATTAAAAGGCTCACGAACGGATTATTTAAAAGCGGTAGATGATGTTTCGTTCACTGTAAATCAAGGCGAAGTTTTAGGGATAGTTGGTGAATCAGGTTGTGGTAAGTCCACGATGGGAAAAACACTAATCCAGCTTTTTACGCCAACAGAAGGTGAAATTTTACTAAATGGTGAAAATATTACGGTACTTAGTTCAAAAAAGGTGCGCCAAAAACGACGTGAAATGCAAATTATTTTCCAGGACCCATTTGCTTCACTTAATCCTCGAATGAAGGTTTTTAAAATTATTGAAGAACCTTTAGTCAATTTTAGGATTGGTACAAAAGAAGAAAGAAAACAACGGGTCTATGACGTTGCTAAGCAGGTGGGACTAACACATAAACAACTAGAACGTTTTCCTCACGAATTTTCGGGGGGACAAAGGCAGCGTATTGGGATTGCAAGGGCACTTGTGTCAAATCCAAAACTAATTGTTGCGGATGAGCCGGTTTCAGCACTGGATGTCTCTATACAATCTCAAGTATTAAACATTATGAAAGACTTGAAAAAAGAATTGAACCTTACGTATATTTTCATTTCACATGATTTAAGTGTAGTACATCATTTTTGTGACCGAATTGGGGTGATGTATTTAGGAAAGATAGTGGAAATAGCAGATAAACATGAATTATTTAATAATCCAAAACATCCTTATACAAAAGCATTATTATCTGCATTACCAAAATCTCATCCTTTGCAAGAAAAGGAACGTATCGTGCTAAAAGGGGATGTTCCAAATCCTGCAAATCCCCCATCTGGTTGTACATTTCATACAAGATGCCCTAACTGTATGGAAATATGCAAAGTGACGACTCCAGTTTTAAAAAGTATAAGCGACAAGCATGAAGTATCTTGTTTACTTTATGAAGAGCTCGAGGAGAGAGTGTTATGAGTAAAACTATAGAAAAAGGTTTAAATATTTTAACTTTATTTACAGAAGAAAAACCTTCATGGCGTTTAGATGAACTAGCCAATGCAACAGATATTCCTAAATCTACCTTGCATCGATTTCTTAAGACATTTACGGATTTAAGGATATTAAAACGTCCTTATATTCAAAGTGGTAGCCAATTAGTATTGAGTGATTATTATTTGCTAGGGAATAAGTTAATAGAATTAGGAGCCATTGCTGCTAATTCTATTGAAATTCGTTCACTTGCTATTCCGTATATGAAAATGCTACAGCAAAAATTTGATTTGGCAGTTCAACTTATTGTGATGGATGATACAGATGGTCTGTATATTGAAAAAATCGAAAGTTTAAAACCTGTTCTATTATATACACGAGTAGGGAGAAGGGCGCCACTTTACGCAGGCGCATGTTCACGAATCATTTTATCTTTCCAATCAGAAGAAAAAATTAAAAATGTATTACAAAAACCGCGCAAAAAATATGCAAGCGGGACACCTGTTACAGATAAAGATATTTATGAGCATATTGAGTTTGGGAAAAATAATGGATATGCCTATAGTGTTTCAGAATTAGAGGAAGGCACAGTATCAATAGCAGTGCCAATATTTAATAGTAATCAAGAAGTTGAATATTCCATTAGTATTGCAGGAATAGAATCACTATTACCTAAAGAAAAAATAAACGTTTTTCTAGAAGGATTGTGGAGTACTGCTGCTTTGATTTCATCTGAATTAGGTTATTCAATGCCATATCCATATGGCGTATAAATAATAATACAACAGAGGGGGAAGTACAATTATGAAGAAATACAACTGGCTTACAATGCTACTTGTATGCATAATGCTATTGTTAGTAGCATGTAGCGGTGGAACATCAACGGAAAATGGTAATAAAAACAATGGAAAATCGTCTGGAAAAAATCCAGCGACTACACGCGGTAATGAGTTGGTCGTACGTGTTGCTGGTGATCCACAAAACTGGGATCCAATCGATACATATTTAGTTGCTTGGAGTACAGTTGGAACATCTGTCTTTGAAGGTTTAGTAAGTCGTTCACTTGATTTGGAAATTCAACCAGGTTTAGCGGAGTCTTGGGACTATGTTGATGATAAAACAATTGTATTCAAATTACGTCAAGGTGTTACATTTCATGATGGAGAACCTTTTAACGCTGAAGCAGTTAAATTTACATTTGATCGTTTACTAGGAGAAGAGGGCCAAAAAGGGCCTCAATATTCAAACTATACATCGATTAATCGCGTTGAAGTAACGGGTGAGTATGAAGTGACAATGCATCTTAACTCGATTGATCCTGTCTTATTAACTAAATTATCTGGTTATGGAGCTGTAATTGTTCCTCCAAAATATATTGAAGAACATGGAGCAGCGTACTTTGATATGAACCCTGTTGGTACAGGTCCATTCAAAATGACAGATTATCAACGTGATAAACAAGTAGTCATTGAGCGTTATGAGGATTACTGGAATAAAGACGCAATAAAACTAGATAAAGTGACATTTAAGGTAATTCCGGAAACGGCAACAGCCTTAGCAGAATTACAAACGGGAAATATCGATATTATGACACGTCTGGAAGTTTCACAAGCTCCATCAGCAGAGGATACAGACTTTATAACTCTTATGGATGTTGCAACACCAACTGCGTACTCAATTCGCTTTGATACTTCAAAAGCGCCAGTAGATGATGTCCGTGTACGTCAAGCAATTAACTATGCAATTGATAAAGAAACAATTGTAAAAGAAATTTTAGGCGGTTATGGTAATTTAATTAGCTCATTCCAAAGCGAACTTTCTTTTGGCTATAACAAAGATTTACAACCATATCCTTATGATCCTGAAAAGGCAAAAAAACTACTTGCTGAAGCAAAAATTGCAGAGGGAACTACTTTAGATTTCTTTATTCCAGGTACAGATGGAACATTTAAAGAGATAGCCCAAGCAGTAGCTTTTTATTTAGAAGAAGTCGGTTTAAAAGTGTCCATTAATAGTGTGGAGAATACAACCTTCCAATCGGAGTTAATACCAAATGGTGAAGCAGGCCACATGTATAAAAATGGTTGGGGTGGCTGGACTTTAGATTTCGATAATACAGCCTATTTAATGTATCACGAAGGAGAGTTCTGGAACCCATCATATAAAAACGATGAGGTAGAGCAATTATTAGCAAAGGAACGTGCCACGAATGATAGTGCAGAACGTGAAAAAATCTTCAAAGAATTGACAGAAGTATTGTATGAAGATGCGACAGAAGTAAACTTATATTCTGAAGTTGAAATATATGCAGTTAATAAAAGAGTGAAAAATTTCCAACCACCACATGATGGCCGCTTTAGATTTGAAAATGTCACTGTTGAGTAAGTAGCAAAAGGGGGAGGTAGTATGCAATCTACTATCTCTTCCATTTTAAGTGAGGAGGATGGGTGTATGCTTTCTTATATATTGAGACGTTTATCGCATACCGTGTTGGTGATAATTGCTGTTTCATTAATAATATTTTTCTCAATTCGTTTAACAGGAGACCCGGTAAGTATTATGTTCGGTGCAGGTGAACCATCACAGCAGGCGATAGATGAGCTTACAGCGAAATTAGGTTTGGATAAGCCCGTTTGGGAGCAATATTTTATCTTTATGAAAGACTTATTAATGCTTGATTTTGGTACATCGTATCGCTCGAATAGTCCGGTTCTAGACTTGCTATTGGAACGTGCTTGGCCTACTATTGCTCTCGCTTTAGGTGGTATGTCAGTAGCATTGACAATTGCCGTTCCAATTGGAATTCTGTCAGCGGTTAATAAAGGAAAACCGGTTGATATTTTTGGACGCATTTTCTCATTGCTTGGCATATCATTTCCAAACTTTTGGTTAGCGTTTATGTTAATTTTAATTTTTGCAGTAAAGCTAAAATGGCTACCTGTATCAGGATTTGATAGTTTTAGTTCGTTAATATTACCCTCTATTGCTTTAGGTCTTATTTTATCAGGTATATTAGTGCGTTTAATACGAACGTCGATGCTTGATGTACTTAAAATGCAATATGTGACAACTGCAAGAGCTAAGGGAATTAGAGAATGGCTTGTAATTGTAAGGCATGCATTCAGAAATGCGTTATTACCTACAGTAACATTTGTTGGCTTACAGTTTGGCGGATTATTAGGTGGTGCGGTTATAGTTGAACAAGTATTTTCTTGGCCAGGCATTGGTCGATTAATTGTAGATTCCATTAATCAGCGAGACTATCCAGTGGTACAGGGCGGAATAATCATTTTAGCACTATTGATGATTATAGTTAATTTGATTGTAGATTTATGCTATTCATTGATTAACCCGAAAATTAGAACAGGGAGAGGTGACAATTAATGACCCGAGCCATAGATACAATGACGACAAAAAAGACAAGTATAGTTTTGCAGTTTATTAAAGACAATCCGACAGGGATTATCGGTTTAATCTTAGTATTTTCTTCAATTATATGTGCAATTTTTGCACCCTCTATTGCGCCCTATGATCCTGGTGCTGCTAGTTTAGGTCATCGCCTAGATATGCCTAAGTGGATTGATGATACTGGTAAATCCCAATATTTATTGGGGGGAGATCAGGTAGGTCGTGATTTATTAAGTAGAATTATTTATGGGGCGCGCATATCACTTTTAGTTGGGCTTTGTGGTGTTGCCATCTCTTTAACTCTTGGTACATTTTTAGGAATTGTGGCTGGTTATTTTGGTAAATGGTTGGACGATTTAATTATGCGCTTAGCTGAAGTTCAATTAGGGTTACCATTTATTCTATTAGCTATCGTTATTATGAGTGTTTTTGGAACAGGTATTGAGAAAATTATCGTTATTTTGGGACTTACATACTGGGTCAGTTTTGCAAGATTGATTCGTGGTGAAATTTTAGCTCTTAAAGAACAGGAATATATTCAAGCTGCTAAAGCAATTGGGGGAACAGATTTTAAAATCATTATTAAGCATATTCTGCCGAATGTTGCATCGCCTATTTTAGTATTAGCAACAATGTGTATTGCTGAATTCATATTATTAGAGGCATCTTTAACATTTTTAGGTTTAGGAGTTGAACCTACAGTGCCATCTTGGGGTGGTATGCTTGCGGATAGTCGAAATTATATGACATCTGCATGGTGGATTTCGGTATTCCCTGGTATCGCAATTATGTTAACTGTTTTAGGTTTTAACTTATTAGGAGATTGGTTACGTGATCGCTTAGATCCTAATATGAAAGTTTAGGTGATAATGTGCATACTACTATATTTTCAACTTTATTTAATACGAATCTATCGGTAAAAAAACCTTCTTTATATATCGATTTGCCGCCACACCTTGCACCATTAGGATTAATTGATTTTTGTGTACGTTTAGGTTTAGAAGCTAATGAGATTGACTTTGATTTATTTGAACCTGCCAATCAAAACTATTCTATGGTATTTTATCAGCATCATACAACATACATGACTAAAATGAACACTACTTTTGTTGTTTATTATGAAACAGAAGAAGCATTATCAACTTTGTTAAGTGAAATAGCGAGGGAAGGCTTATCAGATAATAGTGACATAAATCCAACTACTTATTATGAGAGTTTAAGTCACCTTTGGTCAGCCTATGGTACTGGTGAAAAAGATGAGGCACATCCTTTACAACATTTAAGTGTCCAAATAAATTTACAACAAGATATTAAAAGCCATACCATTTTAAAAGAAACTTGTTATCTTGGATTGCGCTTAGGATTGTACTCTACTTCGGTTTCTTTCCCTGTAGTAACCGAGGAAGCACGTCATTTGTCGATTGTTGTTAAACAAGGGATAGAAAATGTGATGGAGCTTGTTGCTCAAAATACAATTCATATTGTAGGATTTAAAGAAAATCTTCCAGATGTTCTGCGTACGATTGCAAAAGAAAAACATGCTTCAGAAGGCGGTTTATTTGGTGTTTGGGAATTCAATGAAAAGCAAGTCACCAGAGAACAACTTCTACATGAAGAGTCATGGCAAGATCAATCAGAAGCTACGTATTTATTAAATGCATTACAAGGTGAAAATAACACCATGGTAGATGCAGAGATTTATCTTACAGCAACAAAAGTTAATCGTGAGCGTTATCGTTTAGATTTATTGGAGAAATTACCTAATTTAAAGTCGGTTAAAGTACGTTCTGCATTTAAGACAGGACTTTATTGGTTATTAGAAGAAGTTCTTCCATCAATTCGAAAGCCTTTTAAGCAGGTGAAAATTATATGTAAAGATGGGAGAAAGGAACAAGGTTTGGAGCAACGGAATCGCTGGATTATGGAGCTTTATCCGATAGATGAATTAATCGAAATGCATTATGGGGTGCCTAAAGAAAATGTCATATTTGAACTTTCGCATTCCCAACAACATGTTTATAGTGTTTATGTAGATGACCAATTAGTAGATGTTTTAAACCCTCTAATTAGTGAATTAGATTATGTAGATAGCAAGAAAAAAACCTATCCAACGACAGCAGGTTACCGTCTTTTTAAAGATGGAGTATTTATTCAAGAAAAAGTTGTATTGTCTGATCGGGAACGTTTTTATAAATATTATATGAATAAATGCTTACCACATATAGTTCAGAAATTAACCATTGATAAAGACAATAGCAATCAAGGGCATCTGTTTCCTTTGTTTGATAGAATTGAAATAGATTTTACTTCTTCGGGAATTGAAGAAGAATTACCCGTTAAACAAGAAGCAAACTCATCTTTTGAGGCGTTGTATGAAGACTTGTATTTTAATACACTGGGCTATTTTAATGTTTTAGGAAACCGTATTGCGAATCGTCCTTATAAGGCACCGGGCGGAATAATTCCATATATTCACATACAACAAGATATCTATCAATCCATCAAAAGTTTTATAAGGTTGTATCAATGGCATGAAGAAGAATATAAAGCCTGCGTAACGAAGCGAATCGTTTTTGATGAAAAAGGTCATTTTGATCGAGCTGATATGACTAAAGGACATGAACAGAAAATAGTTTCAGTGAATCAGCGACTGAATTTCAATATGATAGATACTTATCAGTTATTAAGTAGGTTTAATAATTTAGCTGAAGTGAAGATGAATTATGCAGATTTATCTTATAAAGGAAACTTAATTCCTTTTATTGAAGTGATGCAACCTAGCACAAGTGAGTTTTTTTCGGGGCTCAAGAAATCTAATGACAAGCATACAATTGTTTTTGAAGCGGGGCATCATCCAAATGAAGTATCGAGTACACCTGCAATATTAGAACTTATAGAGGATATTATTCTTCGACAACAAGAACTATTAAACAAAATTAATATTATTGTCATACCTTTAGCGAATCCAGATGGCTATGAAATTATGAGAACATTAACACAAGAGCATCCTAAATGGAAGCATCATGCTGCGAGATACAATGCAGTAGGGTTAGAATTTGCTCATGTGAAATTTCAAAAAAGTGTATTTGGTGAAGCGAATGTTTTACCAATGGTTTTAAAAAAATGGGCGCCAGATATTGTCGTTGACGATCATGGAATTCCTGCACGTGAATGGGTACAACCATTTGCCGGATATGCTTGTCCACCAATATTTCCAGTCTCTTATACATTACCAAGTGCAAAGATATATGGTATAGGGCGTTATGCAAATAGTGATACAAAGGAGATTCAAGCAAAAAATTTAGAACGTATTGCAGAGAAAGTGAATGCCATTTTTGAAGGTACGATTTTTGCGCAGGAAAATGCCTATTGGCGTGCTCGATATTTTAAATACGGTACGGCATGGGAACCGCAAAAATACCCTATTGAAGAAATGGCCAATATTAATTTTTATCGTAGTATGGAAGTGACACCTACCTATTCATCTGTTAGTATATTACGTTACCCTCAATGGGTAGCACTTGATATTATTTCTGAAGTTGCAGATGAAATTGTGTATGATAAGGAATTACAATCATGTATAGAGGCTCATAAGCTTTTCAATCAAGCCATTATTCAATCAGCAGTATCCACTAAAGTTAAAAAAACAAAATTAAAGGGTCGTGAAATCAAACAACGACCGATAGAAATTAGGTGAAGAATATGAAAAAAATACTATTAACGGGCTTTGTCCCATTTCTAGATTATACAATCAATCCAACGATGCAAATTGTAGAAAGTTTAAATGGGAGTATAATGGACGGCTATGAAATTGTTGGACGGACGCTATCCGTTGATTTTCAGCAATCCGCGCAGCAGTTAAAGGAATATATTGCGGAAATACAGCCTGAAATTATTATGTCCTTAGGGTTAGCTGGTGGACGATTTAAAATCACACCAGAGCGCATAGCGATTAATGTGAAAGATGGAGAGCCTGATAACAATGGCTACGTGCCTGTTGATGAAAGCATTGATGATGGGGGGCAGGATGCCTATATAACCAATTTACCTATTCGGAAAATGGTTGATCGATTATGTAAAGAAGGCTATCCTGCAGAAATTTCAAATACGGCAGGTACCTATCTATGCAATAATATTATGTACGAAGGGCTAGCTTATGCTAAGCAACATACAGGGATTCGTGCTGGCTTTATTCATATTCCGGCATCTTTTGAATTAGCGATTCAGCACGGCAAAATACCAGGGTGGAATATGCAAGATTTAATGACTTGCGTTAAGCTTTGTATCGAGGAAACCATTCGTGAAACAAATCATTGAGTTCCCTCATACAATGTGGATTAGTCAATACACAATCCGATTTGCCTTTGATGAAGTCATTTCGCAAGAAAATTTTCAGCTAGTCCAACAGTTTAACCGCTTTTTGAAAAAAATGCTACATACCAATCTTATTGAAAGTGTTGCTAGTTATCATACGGTTACAGCATATGTGAAACATCAAGTGGATATAGCCTTCTTACAAGAACAATGGCTTACAATGCAAAGGAACGCCTATGTTGGTGAAGCAACAAGCCAACCATTACAAATACCAATTTGTTATGATGAAGAATTTGCTTTGGATATGCACCGTGTGATGAATGTTACAGCTTTGCCATTTGAGGCCATAAAAAAATTGCATATGGATAAAGTATATAGTGTCTATTTAATCGGCTTTTTACCTGGATTTCCTTATTTAGGGGACTTACATAGCCAATTATTTGTCCCACGTTTAACAAAACCACGCTCGCTTGTGTCCGCAGGCTCTGTCGGTATTGGCGGGTTACAAACAGGGATATATCCCCTCGATTCACCAGGGGGATGGAATATTATCGGTAAGACACCTTTCACATTATTTGATATTCATAGGAAAGCCCCTTTTCTCTTTACTCTTGGAGGTCAAGTGCAATTTTACGAAATAACCAAACAGGCATTTTTAGAAATAAAAGAAAAGGAGTGTAGCAATTGAAGCCACTTCTTATAGTTAAAAAACAAGGTGTTTATGGGAGCTTACAAGATCAAGGGAGGGAGGGCTACCGAGCATTTGGGGTCCCTCGATCAGGACCAATGGATAGCGTATCATTTCAAGCTGCGCATACTATTGTTGATAATGCGACAGCAGACCAAACATCGTTTGAAATGTTTATAGGTGGTTTTGAATTTCAAGCGTTAAATGATGGAATTTATGTATTGACCGGTGCAACTTGTCTGTGTTTATTAAATGGTCGTCCCATTGAAATGTGGAAAACCTTTCAATTATTTAAGGGAGATATTTTATCTATCAAAAGCGTAAATAACGGCTCCATTGTTTATCTCACACCTAAAGGTGGATTTCAAACAGACCTCATACTTGGTAGTAAAGCCAGCTTACCAATGGTAGGTAGTACTCCAGGTGTGGGCAGTGTGTTATATGGGCAATATGTTGCGGCATTACCATTGACAAGAGGGCTGTATGCACCTTATCGCCCTTATTTTCATACGGCTATTACAGTAAGAGTTTTTAAAGGACCTCATTTTCAATTATTTACAGAAGCAAGTAGACAACAATTTTTATCTAGCCCCTATCAATTTTCTGGCGGGAATCGTATGGGCTATTATTTAAAAGGGAACGTCCTCGATTTGAAAACGAGGAAAGATATACTTTCAGAAGCGACCCAATTTGGGACAATTCAAGTGCCACAAAACGGTCAGCCTATTGTTTTAATGGCAGATGCCCAAACAGTCGGTGGCTATCCAATCATTGCTACCATCCATGAAGATGATTTACATAAAGTTGCCCAAATGCGTATGTTTAACACAATAAGATTTGTACTAATGGAGGAATCGTATGCCAATTGATATTAATTGTGATATGGGCGAAGGTATGGATGTTTTGACACTCGACAAAGATGAAGAAATTTTAGACTATGTAACGTCGATTAATATAGCCTGTGGGTATCATGCAGGGAATCATACAATTATGCATAGGACTGTACAAAATGCTATTCGTAAAAATATTCGTATTGGAGCGCATCCAGGCTATCCTGATTTTCAAGGATTTGGGCGTCGAAATATGGATGTTAGTGCGGAAGAAATTTATAATATGATGGTCTATCAAGTTGGTGCTTTGCAAGCATTTGTCTCGGTAGAAAAAGGCATTCTTCATCATGTGAAGCCACATGGCGCACTGTATAACCAAAGTGCCAATGATATAGAAAAAGCAACAGCCGTTGTCAATGCGGTATATGATTTAAACCCAGCGTATGTTTTATATTGTTTAGCTGGTAGCAAAATAGTGAACATTGCGAAGGAAAAGGGCTTACGCGTCTATGAGGAAGTTTTTTCGGATCGTCATTACAATGACGATGGGACATTGGTAAGTAGAGAAGAGCCGAATGCATTAATCCAAACAGAAGAAGAAATGCTTGTGCATGTCAAAGGTATTTTAACTGCCAATGAAGTGATGTCTGTCCAACAAAAGAAAATACAACTTTCTGCCCAAACATTATGTATACATGGAGATGGCCCACATGCATTGACTTTTGCAAAGAAGATTTTTGCGTTAAGAAAACAAATAGGATAACAAAAGAGAAAAGGTGTTAGATTGATGGCAGTCAATCTAACACCTTTTTTTCTGCGCCGTTGTTGTCCGCTTCGGCGGTGCTTTCCGCTCAGCACAGTAAGCCGCAACCCTCGCTATCGAGCGGAATGCCCGCGTCTTACGCTGTGTGCGTTCTGAACAGGAGTCACCACCTCCGCTACCAACAACTAGTGAACTCGAGCAAAATACTTATACTGATGCTATTAAATAGTTGTCACTAATTCTACAGCTTCAATAATAATTGGAGTGCCTGCTGAGATAGTCGCTGTCACAGTGTTAAATGTAATTTCTGTTGCGGAAACTGTATAGGCATCACCTTCTTGAAGGACACCATTGATATATAAATTATAGTACCCATTAATTACGACTGGGAAAGCAGTTGCTGCAGTACCACTGTCAGTCAAAAACGTTGTTGCAGCAAGTGTTGTACCATCTGTAATGGCAAGTGGTGTTGCTAAAATATTAAAAAATTTCGTGGATGTGCCAGAAACATTGACATTAATATTAATAATGGAAAGTGCCACGTGCATTCACCTCCTTTCAATAGTGCTAGTGAATTTCGTTAAAAAAGCCGAGAGATTCAATAATAATGGGTGTTCCTCTATAAATAGTTGCGTTATCAGCATTTAAGATGAGTGCATTTGGTGTTACGGAATAAATGCCACCTTCCTGCATAACGGCGTTAATATAGAGATTTACATAGCCATTTGGATAGGTGATAATAAATTCTGGTACATTTACGCCGTTATCATCAGAAAATAGATTCGCTGCTAAAGTGACCCCATTTGTCAATTGAATATCGGATGTTACTATATAAAAATATCTATTTACTCTAGGAATAACCATCCCTTCAGGAACAATGATGGAAGGGGGTTGGGGAATAGGGACATCACGAGCTATAATACGAGGCCATCTAAATTGATTTTCACAATCGCATAACGGTGTAATCTGAAAACAATGTTTTTGCTTTACCATTTATATAATCACTCCTTTTATTTTGATCTTTATGCCCCTATATTTGTATCAGATTTGTTTAGTGCTGAACCTCAAATTGTTATTTTGTAACAGCTTTTTAACCTTCACTCTTATTTAAAATATGAAAAAAAAGAAGAATTGCTTAGTTAACTATCCATTTTGCAGATAAAAATAGTAGATTTTCTACAAGGATCATGCTACTTCATTTTGGATAAACATGACTATGTTGACGAATATTACGTCTGAAACCTTGATATATATGCTTTTTAAAGTAAATTAGTGTTATACTTTGCATATCTAATAAGGTAGAATACTAATTGTGAATAATTAAAAGGATAAAGGGGTTACAGTTTTATGAAAGAATTTGACCAACAACTAGAGGGGCTTTTAAAGCAAGCTTCATTACAATACATAATCTATCAGCATAATGGTGATACAGAGCGTATGGATAAAACCTCGCTATTTGCACGTAAATTACAACAGAAAGAATATGTCATCGGTTTTGCTGGCCATTTCTCTGCTGGTAAATCAAGTATGATTAATGCCTTATCTGGTGAGAATTTACTTGCGTCAAGCCCGATACCAACAAGTGCAAATATCGTGAAGGTGCATAAGTCAGAAGAAGATTTCGCCATCGTTTATATGCATAATGAAAAACCTGTTAAGTTTGAAGCGGGATATGATTTTAAAACCGTTAAAGAACTCAGCAAAAATGGAGATCTTGTATCACAAATTGAAATTGGTCATAGCGCTTCTACATTACCTCTTGGCGTAACAGTGATGGATACACCTGGTGTTGATTCGACAGATGACGCACACCGTATGTCTACAGAATCAGCTCTTCATATTGCAGATATTGTATTCTATACAATGGACTATAATCATGTTCAATCGGAGTTGAACTTTCAATTTACAAAACAATTAATGAAATATAATCCAAATGTATATTTAATCGTTAATATGATTGATAAGCATAAGGAAAATGAATTAAGCTTTGAAGACTTTAAAGCGACTGTTCACAATTCATTTTCAGCATGGGGCGTTGTGCCAAAAGGCGTCTTTTTCACATCTTTACGAGAGCCAGAGCATCCAAATAATGATTTTGAAACAGTGAAAAAAATTGTGATGGATAGCATGAACGATTGGCAAGATCAGCTTGTACAGACAGCGACCAATACGTTACGTTTATTGCAAAGTGAGCATGACAACTTCTTAATGGAAGAAAAGCAAGATCGTTTAGATATTGATGAAGATATTTTAAGTGCCGATGATTGGGCACATCATCAGGATATTTTAGAGCAATATAATAAGTTAAATCGTCAAGTAGAATTATTCTCAGTTGAAGCTTGGAATGAAACATTCGAGGAAGAACGTAAAGAGTTACTTGCCAATGCAGCCATTATGCCGGCCGATGTGCGAGATAAATTGCGTCTTTATTTAGAAAGTAAGCAGGAAGGGTTTAAAGTAGGCGGTTTATTTTCGGCGAAGAAGAAAACTGAGGAGGAGCGTAATCGTCGTAAAGAAGAAGCATACAGTGCCTATCAAACAGTTGTACACGCTCAAATTACGGGTCATTTAAAAGGGCTAATGAAAAAGGCATTAAAAGATGTCGGGGCGTTAAGTGAGGAACGTGCGCAAGCAGTGGATGCTTATGTATTTGATTTACCATTTTCGTTAATTGAACAGCAAGTACAAGTCGGTGCTATATTAACAGGGGAGGCTGTTCTTAATTTTGCCAACCGTGTTGCAGAAGCAACGAAACGTTATTTTATACAGGAAACAGATGTGTGGAAGGATGCCCAAGCAACAACATTACAAGCTGTTGCAACTGAAACGGCAGCACCATCTAAGTTGAAAATGGCTGGTATGCAGGCGAAAGTAGATGCCATTCAAGCTGTACTAGAAATCGAAGGTTATCAGCAATATAGTGCAGGTGTTATGCATCAAGCAAGCAATGAAATTCGAAAAGAAGCAAATTATCAACTCACACTTTGGGAAAAAGCGTTTGAGCAGGATTTAGCAGAGATTCGATTATTTGACGAGTCGATGCTCAAACCAAAAGAAGAGATTATACAGCAAGAGGAAACGCAACATGCAGTGAGTACATCTAGTCTCCCTATTGAAGGTGTTATAAAACGGGCACTTCATACAGCCAATGCGGTGAAAGAGGTCCAAGGTTTTGCAGAAGTAGCAAGCTATTTAGAAAACAAAGTAGAGCGATTACAGAAAAAGGACTTTACGATTGCATTATTCGGTGCGTTTAGTGCAGGGAAATCTTCCTTCTCGAATGCCCTAATGGGTGCAAAAGTGTTACCAGTATCACCTAATCCTACAACAGCGGCTATTAATAAAATTCGTCCGGTGACACCAGAGCATCCTCACGAAACAGCAGATGTTCAGTTAAAAACGGCAGCACAAATGCTTGAGGATATCCAAGGTTCTTATGCGGCGATTGGTTTAACGGTTTCGTCTTTAGATGAAGCATTTAACCGTGCAGATGAAGGACTAGCGGTACAGCTTACTGATGAACGATTAAATGTGCATAAATCATTTATTCGTGCATATAAAGAAGGCTATCCAACATTTAAAACGGAACTTGGACAAGTGTTACGTGTAGAGCGTGAAGAGTTTGAAAAATTTGTAGCACAAGAAAATAAATCATGCTTCGTCGATAATATTGACTTTTATTATGATAGTCCGTTAACGCGTATGGGTGTAACGCTTGTCGATACGCCGGGGGCAGATTCCATCAATGCGCGTCACACAGGGGTTGCCTTTGAATATATTCGTAATGCGGATGCCATTTTATTTATTACGTACTATAACCACGCATTTGCTAAAGCGGATCGAGAATTTTTAATTCAATTAGGTCGTGTAAAGGATGCCTTTGAACTTGATAAAATGTTCTTTATCGTTAATGCGATTGATTTGGCAACGACAGAAGAAGAACAAGAAGATGTAAAGGGTTATGTTCGTTCAGAATTACAACGCTTTGGTATTCGTTTCCCACGTTTATACGGGGTATCTAGCTTAATGGCATTAAAAGAAAAAGTAGAGGGTGCTTCATTTGCATCGGGCATGCCTCCGTTCGAGGATGCTTTCCATACATTTTTAAATGATGAGTTAAGTGCATTAGCGGTGCAGGCACTTGCAGAAGAAGTGGACAAAACAGAGCAACGTTTAGGTGATTTAATTGCTCAAACAGAGGAAAACTTAAAACGTAAAGATGAGCGTTTAGCTGAGTTGACTACGCTTGAACAGCACATTAAATCGAAGTTTAATGCGTTAAATACAAGCATGATGGAAAGTGAAACAAAACAGGAACTAGATGAATTATTGTATTATGTTTTACAACGCGTCTTTTATCGCTACCCTGAATTCTTTAAAGAAGGTTATAACCCCTCAACCTTTGCGGCTATGCCTGCACAGCAAGCATTAGAGCATGCGTTGAAAGAAGTCTTGCAAAGCTTACGATTTGATTTTACACAGGAAATGCGTGTTACAAACTTCCGCTTATCCCAATTTATTAGTAAGAAAATGCAACTTCGTTTTAAAGATGAAGTCCGTGAGCTGAAAGAAATGAACCGTAGCTTCTCGTTTTTAGCCTTTGAATCATCTGAGCCAGATTTATTAGCATTTGAAGGTCCATTTGCAGATGTTACAAAATATGCAAGTGTGAAATCGCATTTCCGCAATCAAAAAGCATTCTTTGAGAAAAATGAAAAAATCAAGCTAAGTGAAGCGTTAGAAGCATTAACAAAGCCAGATGCTCAAAATTATTTAGATGGACAAAAAGTAGCACTCATGACTTGGGCCATCTCCTATATTGGTGAAGAAGCGGAAAGATTACGCTTGCATATTTACCATCAAGCACTAGAGCAAATTGCAACTGAACGACTTGTGTTACAAGAGGAAAGTCGATTAGCTTCGTGGAAATCAATTTACGCACAACTACAATACGCATGAGGTGATTCACATGGGAAAAGTGTTCAAAACAGTTGAGGAAATTCAAGTTGACAGTGTCCGTTTTGTAGATGCTCGCTATGATTTACAAAACAAACAATTTGGAAAGCAAGCATTTGAAGCAGGTCATGCACCAGGAGCGGTATATATTGATTTAGAGCAGGATTTATCGGATATGGAAAGCGAAAACGGCCGACATCCGATGCCGAGTAAGGAAAAGCTTACGTCTGTCTTTCAAGAATTAGGTCTGCGCTACGAAGATCAAATTGTCGTTTATGACCAAGGAGCATCACCGTTTGCACCGCGCGCTTGGTGGATGTTAACCTATGCAGGTTTCCCAAATGTGGTCATTGTCAATGGTGGAGCGACGGCATTGGAAGAAAAAGTGACGTTCACAAAGGATATTGTGAAATATGCGCCGACAACGCTTGATTTGAATTGGCAAGATCATCTGTATGCGCCACGTGAAGTAGTAAAGGCAATTGTTGATGGAGAACAGTCAGCAACGCTATTAGATGCACGAGCTGCTGCCCGTTACCGTGGTGAAGTTGAACCGCTTGATAAAGTGGCGGGTCATATCCCAACTGCTAAAAACTTTGATTGGGAGCAGTTAAAAGTTGAAGGAACACTGCAAGCTAATGATGCGCTTCGTGCGAAGGTTGCACAAGATGAACACATAGTGGTTTATTGTGGCAGTGGTGTCACAGCATCACCGCTCTACGCAGTACTTGCAGATGAAGGGTATGAAAATATTCAGCTCTATACAGGAAGCTATAGTGATTGGATTACAGCATACGATGTAGAAACTGGAACAAATGAATAATTAGGAGAAGACGCTCACCTTGGTGGGCGTTTTTTTCTTCAGAAATACGGGCCAGATTAAAATATATCGCTCAGGGGCTTCAAATGGAAATTTACGCTAAAAATGACTCATCATTCATTTTATGCTACACTTTTTTTACAAAGGGGAAGGGGGCAACATATGTATAAATTAGAGAAAAGTATTGAAATCGAACAACATGGTAACGTGCAATGTGCACATGGTAAAGTAGCTGTTCAAGGTATAGGAATGAGTGTCTATAGCTTTTATGTGGATGGACTACTGATTGATACAGGTTCTAATTCGCTTGCAGAGGAGTTTCAATCTTTTTTTCGCGAGCTGTCGGTTGAACAAGTTGCATTGACTCATGCACATGAAGACCATTCAGGCAATGCTGCTTGGATTCAGCAACAACAGAAGATTCCGATTTACGTTCATCGTGAGTCCATTGCGAAATGTGCGGAAGACGGAAACTATCCATTCTATCGTCAGGCGCTCTGGGGACAGCGACCAGCATTTATTGCACAGCCATTTGGGGACACGCTCGAAACGAAATCTGCCACTTGGGACATTATTGCGACACCAGGACATACAACAGACCATCTGTCGTTTTACAATCGGGCAACAGGTGCCATGTTTACAGGAGATTTATATATTCAAACGAAGACAAAGGTTGTGCTTGATGAGGAAAACATCGTACATACTTTGGCATCGTTAAAGAAACTATTACATTTTGATTTTGAGCAGGTCTATTGTTGCCATGCAGGTTTTCTTGCGGATGGTCGAGCGAAAATAAGCGAAAAAATTGCTTATTTAGAGGACTTGGAGGGAGAAGTGCGAAAGCTCTATTCTCAAGGCTACACAGACGATGCCATAACGAAAGCCATCTTTCGCCGAGAGTACCCAATTACCAAGGTGTCGGGGGAGCAATGGTCATCCAAACATATTATTACAGCTTTTACTCAGCAATTTAAGCAAGAGTCCTAAAATACACTCTTGGATGCCTGTAGAATTATTTTCATGATTCGCGGGTATTTTCACTCATACCGCGGGTAAAGCGTGCTTCTTCGCGGGTATTTTAGCTCTTTCCGCGGGTAAAGCACTCGACTTCGCGGGTATTTTCCTTTTTAATATGAGTTTGTCCTCGTTCTGAGAGTCCTTACCGTAAGGACTCTTTTTTCTGTTGTTAAAAAAGTTTGTGAAAAAATGTGAATAAAATGTGGCGGATTTAGATGTAACAATGGATGCGCTTACATGAGTTTGTGAAATTTTTCTCATTTACTGCAGTAAAATACTATGTGAAAAACTGAACAGGTTGATTGCTGTTATGACTACGTTTTTACCAAGCTGAAAAAAATATTTGTTATATCAAAATAATTGATTGTGAAATTAATAACAATACAATAAAACGTTATAAATGATAGAAAATATTGATTTATCAAAGAAAATACTGCTTTTTAAAGTTTTTTGTTGACTGCAATTTCACAAAGTATTATGATACTGACATACAATAAAACAGAAGAAAAAGGGGCGGATTGAATGGATATTATGAAAAAAGCGTTAGATATGCATGCACAATATAGTGGGAAATTAGAGGTAATTTCAAAGGTGCCTGTGCAAGACTCTTATGATCTTAGCCTTGCGTATTCTCCTGGTGTAGCGGCACCGTGTATTGAAATTGAAAAAAATCCATCGCTTGTCTATGACTATACAATGAAGGGCAATATGGTGGCTATTGTATCTGATGGCACTGCGGTGTTGGGGTTAGGCGATATTGGACCGAAAGCAGCACTACCTGTAATGGAAGGTAAAGCAATTTTATTAAAGCGTTTTGCCAATGTTGACGCTTTTCCACTATGTTTAGATACAAAAAGTACGGATGAAATCGTCAGCATTGTGAAGGCGCTTGCGCCAACATTCGGTGGTGTTAATTTGGAAGATATTTCTGCACCACGTTGCTTTGAGATTGAAGATCGGCTACGTCAAGAATGTGATATTCCGGTGTTTCATGATGATCAGCATGGTACGGCAATTGTTGTAGGTGCAGGGATGATAAATGCAAATCGTATTGTGAAGAAAGATGTAGCAACGATGAAAGTAGTTATTAACGGAGCTGGTGCGGCTGGTATTGCCATTTTACGTATCCTTGTACAAATGGGCTATAAAAATATTTATATGTGTGATACAAAAGGAATTATTTATGAAGGCCGTGCGGAAGGCATGAATCCGATTAAAGATGCTGTGGCGCATTTAACAAATCCGGAAAAATTACATGGTACGTTGGATGATGCTCTCGTAGGTGCCGATGTCTTTATTGGCGTATCCGTTGCGAATTTACTAACAGAGGCACATATTGCATCGATGAATGAAAATCCAGTTGTCTTTGCACTTGCGAATCCAAATCCAGAAATTACGTATGAAAATGCGAAAGCGTGGGGTGTTCGTATTATGGGGACTGGTCGTTCTGACTATCCAAATCAAATTAATAATGTCCTAGCTTTCCCAGGGATTTTCCGCGGAGCATTAGATGTACGCGCAACAGATATTAACGAAGATATGAAGTTAGCAGCAGTAGAGGCGATTGCTTCTCTTGTGAGTGATGAAGAATTAACTGAGGAATATATCGTGCCTAAATCATTAGATGAGCGTGTTGTTGAAATTGTTTCACGTGCAGTTAGTGGGGCAGCCGTTGCATCTGGTGTATCTGAGTTATTCCAGCAACAAACCGTCCTTTCGGTATAATGTAAATTGTTATGGTCCAAAAAATCTCCCGCTCTCAATAATTTGAGAGGGGAGATTTTTTTAAATCATACTGATACCGATTATTCCGATGAATATGATAATAAGAAGGATAAATAGAATGATTATACTAACAACTGAAGGAATAAGGACTGTAAAGAATGCCTTCCAATTTGAAAATCGATGTGCTTCTGCTACAACACCAACTGTAATAACCATAGACCAAATGCTAGTAACAGCTGTCATAAGTATTGACGGCCAAAAAATCCAAGGGGCTGATTCCATGTAGTTAGCATCCATTAAAGACTCAGGTGATGTAAATAGCCATATTAAGTAGAATGGAATAAGCGTAATAAATGGTACACCCGCTAAGCTCAATCCTTTAAACATTTCGGAAAACGTTGCACTACCTTTAAATAATTTACCGACTAACCAAAGAAGTAGGGTAGAAAATGCTGTACCAATAATTGCTGAGATCGGTGCTAAAATCACACAGAATAGCACGATAATCCAAGGGGATACATTAAGTAAAAAATTACTATCTATAAGACCAGTAAGCATAGCTCCAATATAGGCAATGGACATAACAAGAATTGCATAACCGATTGATTTGGCATCAATCATATAGCGAGCAGTTTGCTTTGGATGCATCCAAGTAGACAGAAAAGGATTCACTTTAGACCTTTCTTGTTGTGGTGTTTCATTATAGTTTTCCATTAAAGTACCTCCAAAGATGATAATATATGTTTCTATTCAATATACGAGTGAAGTGGTAAAAGGTTTCAAAAAAATTTATTAGATTGGAAATTTTGGATTGAATGTAAAAAACATTACTACTGCACACACTAAAAAAACCCCCTCAATGCATTGGTTGCATGAAGGGGGAAACAATGATTAGTCAGCTAACATAATTTTTTCAAGCTCTAATGGCTCAATATATTGTTCACCTTTGTAAGCGCGCATATTGCCGCCAGAAATTTCATCAATTAATAATATTTCATTTGTTTGTGCGTCACGGCCGAATTCTAATTTAATATCGTATAATTTTAAGCCTTTTTTCGCAAGCTCTGCACCAACAAATTTAGAAATTTCAATTGTGCGTTGTTTTAAAATAGCATATTCTTCATGTGTTAACAGGTTTAACATCGCTAAAGCATCTTCAGAAATTGGAGGATCTAGACGATCATCATCTTTGATTGTTACTTCTACGAAAGAGTCTAAAGGTTGACCTTCTTGTACGTAAGCACCATAGCGACGTAGGAAAGAACCAACAGCTTTGAATCGGCAAATGACTTCTAACCCTTTTCCAAAAACAGTTGCGGGCTTTACAGTCATTGTAGCATCATCGAAGTTTGCGTCTACGTAGTGAGTAGGGACACCTTGTTCGTTTAGTTTTGAGTAGAAATAAGAAGTTAGGCGAAGACCTGCAAGACCTGCACCATCAATTGTTAAACCAACAGTATTTGCGCCCGGATCAAATACACCATTTTCACCAGTTACATCATCTTTAAATTTTAATAAATAATGACCATCTTCTAATTTGAACACATTTTTCGTTTTACCTGTATACAATAATTCCACAAAAAACCCTCCAATATTTCATAGTACACAATAATTATAACACGAATGTTTTAAATATATAATATAAATAATGTTCGTTTTAATCTTTGTTATACTTATTTTTTCACCTATATTCTACAAAAAAATAAGATGATAACGAATGTTCGTTATCATCTTAAGTGAAATTAAGAAGATTCTAAATTTTATCAATAGATTCTAGTTACTAGATGCTAGAATGATTGAATAAATTGTAAAAGGATTTTATTAATATACGCCTTCAGATAGCATACCATCAGCAACTTTAATAAAGCCAGCGATGTTTGCTCCAACAACTAAGTTGCCTGGGTAACCGTATTTATCAGCAGCAGCTTTACTATCTGCATAGATATTTTTCATAATTTGGTGTAACTTCGCATCTACTTCTTCAAATGACCAGAATACACGGCTTGAATCTTGTGCCATTTCTAGTGCAGATACAGCAACACCACCAGCATTTGCTGCTTTAGCAGGACCAAATAATACGCCAGCATTTAAAAATTCGTTAATTGCTTCAAGGTCAGATGGCATGTTAGCACCTTCACCAATTGCTTTTACACCGTTTGAGATTAATGTACGAGCAGCGTCGCCGTTGATTTCGTTTTGTGTAGCACATGGAAGCGCGATATCACATGGAATTGACCAAATTCCTGTACAACCTTCTGTAAATGTAGCATTTGGACGGTAATTAACGTAAGTTGATATACGGTCACCTTTTACTTCTTTAATTTCTTTAACGGCATCAAGATCTAAACCTTCTGGATCATAGATATAGCCTGAAGAGTCAGAGCACGCAACTACTTTTGCACCATAAGCTTGAGCTTTTTCAATTGCATAAGTCGATACATTACCAGAACCAGAAACGACAACTGTTTTACCTTCAAAAGAATCATTTGCATCTTTTAACATTTCTTCTACAAAGTATACTGTACCGTAACCAGTTGCTTCTTTACGAGCTAATGAACCACCATAACCAGGAGTTTTACCTGTTAATACGCCAGATTCATTTGCTTTTGTTAAACGTTTGTATTGACCCCATAGATAACCCACTTCACGAGCACCTACACCGATATCACCAGCAGGAACATCGACATCTGGCCCAATATGACGGTATAATTCAGTCATGAATGCTTGGCAGAAGCGCATGATTTCTGAATCGGATTTACCTTTTGGATTAAAGTTAGATCCACCTTTACCACCACCGATTGGTTGACCAGTTAAAGCGTTTTTAAAGATTTGCTCAAAACCTAAAAACTTAATAATTGATTCGTTTACAGAAGGGTGGAAACGAAGTCCACCTTTGTAAGGACCCATTACATTGCTGTATTGAACGCGGTAACCACGGTTCACTTGTACTTGGTTGTTATCATCTTGCCAAGCGACACGGAATGAAATGATGCGATCTGGCTCAACGATACGAGAAAGAATATTTGCTTTAATATATTCAGGGTGTTGTGCAAATACAGGCACTAATGAAAGGAAAATTTCTTCAGCTGCTTGTAAAAACTCCGCTTGATGGCTATTTTGTTGTTTTAGTTGCTCGAACACGCCGTCAACGTATTCTTGTGCTAATTGTTCATTGCTTAAAGTTGTTGTTGTCATAATGAAAACCTCCAAATTGGTTGATAGGTGTATCGTATATCTATTTTTCGCACTATTCAATAAAATACTTTTTCCAAGTTGGATAAGTTTGTGAAAAAATGAGCAAACAGGGTCGAGAAAATATTATATTAAAATAATATTAAGGTACTTGATTTATCTAATAATGAGAAGGGAATGATGCCTTATTGTGAAGGTATTAATTGATGCTGATGCCTGTCCAGTCGTGGATTTAGCGCTATCTATATCATCTGAGTTTGAGATTGAAACTATCTTGTTTTGCGATACATCACACCGTATTGAACGTGATAATGTAATAACAATTATTGTACCAAAGGGTCCAGATTCGGTTGATTTTACGCTAGTGAATGCGCTTTCAAAACATGATATTGTTATTACACAGGATTACGGTTTAGCGGCCATGGTGTTGGCACGTGGAGGTTATCCAATTGATCAAAATGGCAGGGAAATGTCTAATGAAAATATCGAACGTTTGCTCGAGATGCGTCATGTTGGGCAGAAAATTAGACGTGCTGGAGGACGAACCAAGGGACCTAAAAAAAGAACGAAAGAAAATAATATGCTGTTCGAAATGAAATTTCGACAAATTTGTGAACGAGCAATTTTAGCGCAAAAAATGGAGGAATCAGCAGATGGAAAATGACCTAAAACACGAATTATTTCACCAATATCCACTATTAGAAACGATAAAAAATCGGGAGACTGTATTTTGGGAGAATACAAAATGGACGAAAAAGGCAAAAACAACACTCTTTTCTAACGAGGAGGTTAAAGATGCGGAAGAAACGCTGCAACGCTTTTCTTCATATTTAACTATTGCTTATCCTGAACTATTACACAGTAAAGGGCTGATTGAATCCCCTATTCAACAAATTGCACAAATGAAGAACGCACTCGAGAAAATGTTCGCACTATCCATCCCAGGTAAATTCGTTTTAAAATGTGATCACATGTTGCCTATCTCTGGCTCCATCAAAGCTCGTGGTGGAATCTATGAAGTTTTAAAGCATGCAGAGCGTTTGGCAATTGCTAATGGTAAGTTAACAATAGAAGATGATTATGCGGTGTTTGCCACTGAAGAACTACGGACGTTTTTTCAGCAGTATACGATTGCCGTAGGTTCAACTGGTAATTTAGGGCTCAGTATCGGCATAATGGCTAAAAAATTAGGGTTCAATGTCGTTGTACATATGTCTAGTGACGCAAAAGAGTGGAAGAAAGCGTTGCTAAGAGAAAAAGGTGCAAGGGTTATTGAATATAAAGCAGACTATAGTGTTGCTGTAGAACAGGGGCGTCTGGAAGCTTCACAAGATCCGATGTGTCATTTTATTGATGATGAAAATTCAAAAGATTTATTTGCTGGCTATGCAGTAGCAGCAAAACGCCTAAAAGTCCAGTTAGAAAAGACAAACATTCAAGTGGACAAAGCACATCCATTGTTCGTTTATTTACCATGTGGGGTAGGGGGTGGACCTGGTGGGGTTGCATACGGTTTACGTGAAATATTCGGGGAGCATGTTCATATCTTCTTTGCCGAGCCAACTGCCTCACCTTGTATGATGATTGGGCTTATGACAGGCTTACATGATGAAATCAGTGTAGAGGATATTGGCTTGGACAATCAAACAGAAGCAGACGGTCTTGCTGTAGGGCGTGCTTCTAAATTTGTAGGAAAAGTGATGGAATCGTATATTAGCGGTTGCTATACCGTAAAAGATGAAGAATTGTTTATGTCTCTTGCTTTAGCAATGGAAAGTGAAGGGGTATTTTTAGAGCCTTCTGCACATGCGGGAATGTTTGGACCCATTCATTTGCTAAAGAACGGACAAAGCTATACAGAAAAGCATCATTTACAGGATAAAATGGAACAAGCTACACATCTTGTCTGGGCAACAGGGGGAAGTATGGTACCACAAGAGATGCGAGAAGAGTACATGGCGAAGGTGAACATGTAGCAAAAATAAATAATGAAACACAGTTAATGATAAAATGATGAGTAAAGTCAATAAAAAGACAGATATGCTCTGTTAGAGTGGTATCTGTCTTTTTATTTAGCAACTCTTTTACAGGATGTTAATTAGGAAATTATTTTTAGTTAACAGGAAAGGATTGAACGTTATTGAAGGATTCATTAAAACAGGCGATTATTTTACGAGCAGTAGAGGAGTCCGTTACTTATACAGATAGTAAATTAGGTGGAAGACCATATTGTAAATTAGGTGATGACTTCCCAGTACATAGTAGTGGCATACCGTATATGTTTATAGCACAGCTTAATTTTGCAAAGCTACCTAAGCTAGAAGGTTATCCACAGCAAGGGCTTCTACAGTTTTTTGTGTTGGCGGATGAAGGTTATGGTGTTTACAAGGATGGCTATTATTGTCGGTATTATTCGGACTTTGATTCCTCTCATGATATCGAGCCATTTTCAGATGAAGAAATGGAGTATGAGCTATGTGAACCCATTATTTTTGGGGGTCCTTATGCATTGAAGGCAACATTACTTCAAGAGCTAGTACCGTATACGGATCCTCGCTCCGTTCATTATGACTTACCAACAGAGAATCCTGCTTATTCAAAGTACTTTGATGAAACAGATGGTAGTGGAACGAAAATAGGTGGCTATGCATTTATGGATAAAAATAGCTTTGACGAAAAAAATAGCAATGCTGAGTTACTATTTCAATTAGATATTGAAGGTAATGCCAAAAAAACATATGCTATGATAGCAGACTCGGGTACATTACAATTTTTTATAGAACGAGATTCGTTAATTGCAAAGGATTTTACTCAACTTTATTATTATCTTTATAGTATGTAAGAAAATTGTCTAGATAAGAAAAATGTTAGAGCGACTTTAGTCAATCTAACATTTTTTCTCTTTTGTCCAAGCTCATAGGTTAGCTAATTAGGGGTTTGTAATCGTATTCGCCTGTGCGGCTAAAAACACTTTATGTGCTGCGCTGACACCTGCACCTGGCTCAAAGTCATAGGCAAAGTCTTGCAATGCCGCTTCCATTAAAGAAACGGCTTGTAAAATATCGCTAGGGAAGCAGTAGCCCATATGCCCAAATCTAAAAATTTCCCCTTGTAAAGGCCCAAGACCACCGGCAAAATCTAAATGATAGTGTTGTTTAAGGTGATGTAAAAACGCATCTAATGCAATTCCTTTTGGCGCCATGATAGCAGTAATTGTTGGTGAAGCGAACTCATCCGTTGTCAATAATTCAATGTGAAGAGCTTTCATTGCACTGCGCACCATATTTTTCATCAATTCATGGCGTGCAACAGTATGAGCAAAGCCACCTTCTTCTTCAATGAGTTTACATACTTCACGTAATCCATAAATAAGTGTGATGGTAGGGGTATTTGGTGTCATCCCTTTGCGAGCCCAATCACGATAGCTCAATAAATTTAAGTAATAAGATGGCATAGTATTTGCTTCGATAACTTTCCAAGCTCTGTCACTAACGCTAACGAGAGAAAGCCCAGGTGGAAGCATCATCGCCTTTTGCGAGCCTGTTACGAGGATATCAATTCCCCATGCATCCATCTCAGCAGGAGCTCCACCAATACAGCTTACGCCATCAACAATAACTAACGCATCGCTTTCTTCACGCACGACTTGTGCTAACGCTGCAATGGGATTTAAAATACCTGTTGACGTTTCGTTGTACGTAATAAAAACAGCTTTAATATGTTGTAAAGGTTGTAAAAAAGTACGCAACTCTTCAGCTGTGCATGCTTGTCCCCATTGTTTTGCCAGCTTATGTACGTTAAAGCCATACTTTTCGCAAATTGAAACGAAATAATCTCCAAAAGCCCCTACGGTAATGACAACAACATCATCGCCCGCATTAACGGTATTGACAGCTGCAGCCTCCAGTGCTGCTGTGCCACCAGATGGAAGCAATAATATGTCCTGCTTCGTGCCGAAAACAGCTTTAACTAGCTCTGTCGTTTCACGGTATAGCTCAACAAATTCATTGCTTCGATGGCTGAAGATATCTCGGTTCATCGCAAGTTGCACTTTTTTAGGAATCGGTGTAGGTCCTGGATGTCTTAAAATATTTTCATACATAAATAAAATCCCCTTTGTTTAAAAATTAGAAATTCTAAATTTTCTAACTATAATATAGCATATTCATCGGGAACGCTGGCTTCATTTTGGAAAAAATATTGGAAATAGGAGGGGGGATGAACAGAAACGATAGGGTATAAGCACAAAAAAATCCCTTTCCGTCTTGCTGGACGAAAAGGGATTTTAAGAGGCTCTTTACACTAAAACTATACGATAAATGGTCGTTTCATACGCATTAAGCCGTAGATGGCATAGAATAAGCCACATGTAATAATAGATAAAATAATGTAGAGAACTGCTTTTCCAGACTCACCAGTCCAGCGGAATAGAAGACGATATGTGTAGTAAACCCAATAGCCAAACATAACAAGTGAAGCAATAAGTCCAACTAATGGGACGAACGAAATAATAAATAATGCTGCATAAATGAATGTTGTTTTTTTCGCTGCTGCACGGATTGTCGCATCATCATCACCATTGGCGGTAAGTAGAAATAAACTATAAATATTGATAATCGGAATCCATGCAATATAAGCTACATCGCTAAAACCGTTTGTTTTCGAAGCCATAAAATAAATAAGTGCATTCACAATGTACCCAACAATTAACATGCCCAATAATACGAAAAAGAAAACCACCATGAAACCACCAAAGACTGCATCATAATCACTATAATACGGATCATAATAATTCATTAAAACTCTCCCCTTTCAACACGTTTATTAGAGCACATAAAATCCAAACCATTTCCCAAGAAATAATCGTAATAGTCCTATAAAAATGGACTAATTACTTTAGGGAACATTAAATCACTTTATGATATCATCCAGTTCAACATGCTCTGTAAGTAAATAAAAAAAACAACTATTTTTTATAAATATCGGTATAATTGTAAGCAAGATTTAATGTATTGAAAATAAAAATATAGAAAAATAAGTTATTCACTATAAAAATTTGATAAATCTAAATCCCCCTGATTTATCAGCTAGCAGAAGGAGACCGTTTGTATGAATCGTCCAATTTAAAATCGCTCATTTTAATGAATGGTATTTCGTTAAAAATGGGGGAGGCAAGTTTCATGAATCGTCCAATTTAAAATCGCCCATTTCAATGAATTTATTTTCTTAAAAAATGGGGGATAGTTTATGAATTTGGGTAGAAATTTTTGGTTATTACTTGTAGGGCAGTCACTTGCCAATATAGGTGACGTTTTATATATAGTAAGTGTTATTCATATCATTTATCTTTTAACGGGATCAGCTATTGCCGCATCCTTTGTGCCATTTACGATTGCAACATCGATGTTTGTGTCCAGTATATTGACGCCGCTTTTGTTCGAGAAGGTAAATTTAAAGTGGTTAATGGCAGGTTCGCAAATCGGAAAAACGTGTTTATTATTTGCTTTAGGGCTATTGTTAGTTAGCATCTCCACAACAAATTTTTACCTGTTGTTTATTGTCATCAGTATGATTGCATTTCTTGATGGCTGTGCCAACCCAATAAGACAGACATTGGTTCCTCATTATGTGAAGGATGAACAATTATTGAAAGCAAATGGCATAGATGAAGGAGTCACGCAATTTATTCAATCGATTATGTGGTTTGTAGGTAGCCTATTTTTACTTGTTCTCAGCTCTCAACAACTTATTTGGGTTGTGGGGTGTTTGTTTGCCATAGCGAGTTTTGTATTATCTTTATTAGAAAATGTAGACCAGCAATCACTCGAACAACAAGGGAAAATAGATCAGGTTGTTAAGGGCTGGAAAACATTGTGGAAGACCCCTTTGTTACGTCAAATCGTATGGATTGATATTCTTGAAACCATTGCGGGTACGGTATGGATTGCAGCCATTATATTGGTATTTGTCCATGATGCTTTGCATGTTGACAAGCGGTGGTGGGGCTTTATCAATGGCACATATTTTGTGGGATTAATAGTGGGCAGCATTTATTGTGTGAAATATAGCGCATCCATTGAAAAGAACATAGCGCAAGTCATGGTGATGGGATCATTATTTACGTGTTGTGCCACCATTTTGTTCAGTGTCAACAGCATGCCGATGATTGCATTATTTTTAACTTTTTGTGTGGGGCTTTTTGGGCAAATAAAGAGCATCCCGCAGCATACTGTTATTCAAACAAGTGTTTCAAGAAATGAATTATCTGCTGTTTATACGGCTTTAAGCGCTATCTTAACGGGGGGATTTGGCATTGCCTCTTTAGTAATGGGCATAATAGCAGATGTATTCGACATAAGATTAGTATTTATGATTTCGGGTCTATTACTAGCAATAGTAAGTATCATAATCGGTAAAAATAGACAGTTGTTTGTGATCAAAATGAATCAATAATAAAGAGGCTTACATCTCTTCTATGGGATGTAAGCCTCTTTTATTTGGAAATAAGGCTATTATTTAAATTTAAAAGCTTCAAAGTTGATATCGATATCGTTAGCGCTAGATTGTTTAAACTGTTTTGTAAAACGTTTTACCATTTTTTCAGGCCCACACATAAAGATACTCGTATGGGCTGGCACTGAAACATCATCAAATGTCAGCCTGTCCATAGTAGTCGTATCAATAAAATTCACTTTGAAATGTTTATTGTTTTCTGCATATTTTTGCAAAAGATCTTTGTGAATCGCATCGTTGTGCCCACGGTAAGTATAAAATAATTCAATGTCTCGATCGGTAGGATTAGATTGTAAATACGATAAAAAAGGTGTAATACCTACACCGCCAGCTATCCAAATTTGCTGCTGATAACCTTTGTCAAAGTCTAGATGACCATAGGGGCCTTCAACGGCTACTTTTGAATCTAATTGTATCAGTGCGTTGACCTTTTTAGTAAAATCTCCAAGTGCTTTAATCGTTACATATATTTTTTGCCCATCTCCACCTGAAATAGAGAAGGGATGTGGCGCTTTTTCTAGCCCCGTTTGGAAAATTTTTAAAAAGATATATTGGCCATTTTGATAACTCAGTTTGCGATCTAAAGTTAATTCTAATTCAACAGCACTGTCACCTAATTTTCGAATGCCCGAAACTTTACCCGTATGTTTAAAGCGCATGTCCTGATACATTGTCAGCATGTACAGAGCGGACATAGTCCCGACAATAGCAGTAATGGCCGTAAATATCCCTAAAGGTGTCGGTTGAAATAAATCATATCTACTTGAGAAGTATGCATGGTAAAGACCTAATGCATAAGGAATTAGCAATAGGCGGTGGATATAGCGCCAATGCTCATATTTTAGAAATTTAGCAAATAATGCTATCACTATAAGTCCGATAAAGCCATTTTGCGCCAGCTCTCCAAGTTCTTTTGCAAATTCACTCAGCGGCGTTTCAATAGCTAGGTCTCCATGAGGGACCAAATCCTGTAATTGACTGTGTAGAATGACCAACCCTAATGACAAAATCGCCAAATATTTATGGTACATATAAACATAGTCTAAGCCGTGAAACCATTTTTCAAGAATTTTCACTCGTGTTGCTAATAAAAATACTAGAAAAAATCCAGTAATCGCCAATCCGCCGACGATGTGACTAAGCTTATTTAACACATGTATCGTTTCAATCGGAGTGGCAAAATACCATAGTAAGCCGCTGCCACACATTGTTATTAAAATAAATAGCATTCCTTTATACGATTTCATAGTAACCTCCAGTAATCATTTTTCTCTCTCGACATACTAGATATACACTAAGTTACTGAATTATTTCTGATATTTTGATGTTCGTGTAATAAATTTTTAAAAAGATAGAACGTTGTAAAATAAAAACGTATGTTTGGAATGTATGTTCTATTTTAATGAGGAATATGGTACAGTAGAAAAGTAACACGTTTAATACATAAAAAGTGAGGTAGATATCATGCAAGGAAATACACATATTATTGGAGGCATCACAGCTAGCCTTGCTTTTGCACAAATTTCGAATGATAATCCATTTGTATTAGTAGGAGCGGGTGTAATAGGTGCATTACTTCCAGATATTTGCCACGGAGGAAGTAAAATCGGGAGAACCTTTCCTCTTATTTCAAAAATGGTAAACAAGCTATTTGGACATCGCTCTTTTACACATAGTTTATTGTTTGTGGTTCTTGTCGCGCTATTGTTACAGACAATTATTCCATATCCGTCGATTGTTGCGGGACTTTTAATAGGGATGTCGAGTCACATTATACTGGATATGGGGACGAAACAGGGAGTGAAGCTTTTCTTTCCATTCAACATGTCGGTTCATTTTCCACTAACAACAAGAACAGGTGGAAAAGTAGAAAAGATTGTATTTACATTATTATCTGTACTTTCGCTATACTTGAGCTATGAGCTGATTAGTCGATTCATCAGCGAAATATAAAAGCAAAGCCCTTGTCTTAAGCTTACTTAAGACAAGGGCCTATGCATTTTTATAAATTGAAGTGAATTGTTTGAATTGTTTGGGTGTCAGGCACCTCTAATCTACTTGCACTTCTTCTACTGTTTGCTCCACTTCAGCGCGTGTCATTTTTTCACGACCTTCTTGCATCGCTTTTAATGTTTTGTGCGCTAGCGCAAGTGGGAGTCGGCAGAACAATAGAATGGTACGCTTATTAATAGCCTCCATATAAAGGTCTGCTTTGGCTAAGTTTTCCTCTGCATAGGCAAATAAATCTTCTCGTGTCCAACCGTCCGGCACGAAGCTTACACCACGCTCATCTAAATCTTCATGCTGGTTACGTAAAATATTGACGGCTTGAAGTCCGCGACCATAGCCAATCGCTAAATCACGATCTGTTTGAATGCCTGCACCCCACGCCCATAACTCTGACAGCATCGTTCCAACGAGACCTGCCACATAGTATGTATAGTCATCCAAATCTTCACGTGTATGCACTTGCCAGTTGGCTTTTGCCCATTTTGCCATACCATAGGCCATTTCACTTGTAGAAGCTTGGACAATTTTTCGAGAGCCATCTGGACAAAATGTTAACCAATCTGCTAGGCGAAGGGAAACTTCCGGCAGTTGATCAGCATATGGAGCTACTAAGGTTTGATATGCTTCAGCATCGAATTCATTTTTTAATAATTCACTTATTGCTGAAAGTAAATCAAACTTCACATCATTCGATAGCTTTTCATGGTCTTCAATTTCGTCAATGGCACGCATCGCTAAATAAGCAGCGGCAACAGACATTTTTAAATCATTTTTTAAAAAAGTAATAGGTATATAAAATGTGCGACTCGTTTCTTTTAAAACATGCATCGCTTCTTTATAAAGTGTTTTTTGATCTTTCACTTGTATTCCTCCGTTCAAATGGTCAAGCCTGTATCTATATCGTATCGCAAAACAGGAGAAAGATAAAACAGATTGTTTAAATTCTGGTCATAATCTTTGAAAACACTTCAAATATGTGATAAAGTTTAATAGTAAACTATTTAAAGCTATACAGCATTTGAATATCGGTAATAGTTTTAAAGTACTTGGTGACTGTTGGTATAAAAAGATACGTTACAGCGCTTAAGACGCTTAGGCGAAATAGAACAGAGAGGAAGTTTTTATTTATGGGTCGTTTAGACAACAAAATTGCAATTATTACAGGTGGCGCATCAGGTATGGGTGCTTCAATGGCAGAATTATTCACTAAAGAGGGCGCAATCGTTATTGCTGCGGATATTAACGAAGAAAATCTAGCTAAAATTTCTGAATTAGAAAATGTAGAAGGTATGAAATTAGATGTTTCATCTGATGAAAACTGGGCTACATTTACAAAAGCAGTTATTGAAAAATACGGTCGAATTGATATTTTGATCAACAATGCTGGTATTTCTTCACAAAAATCTCCACAAGATATTACAGACCAAGATTGGGCCATTATGCACAAAATTAACTCATTCGGTCCGTTTTTAGGAATTAAACACGTTTCTAAATACATGAAAGAGGCAGGTAAAGGCTCAATCGTTAATACATCTTCATACACAGCTATTATCGGTTCTGGCTTAAATTCATATACAGCATCAAAAGGTTCTTTACGCGCCATCGCACGTGCTGCGGCTGCTGAATTAGGAAAATCTAATATTCGTGTAAACACAGTATTCCCAGGTGTAATTGAAACACCAATGACTGCGAACATCGGTCAATTCAAAGAAGCAATGGATATGTTAGTTCGTGCTACTCCAATGGGTCGTCTTGGACAACCAGAAGAAGTTGCCAATGCTATTTTATTTTTAGCATCTGATGAAGCTTCTTATATTACAGGTGGCGAACTAGTAATTGATGGCGGATATTCTGCACAATAATTATGTTTGCTTGTTAGAATTCATACGATTTCAAAAAGAGTTCACTGTTTTGACAGTGGCTCTTTTTTACATAAATTTCAATAATTTGTTTAATTTATCTATTTAACGTGCTTTTTTTCATGTTATTTTACATGAAAGTTTGCCAAGTTATTGCACAATCATTTCAACAGCGGTAAAGTTTAGGGAGAGCGAATATTCAATTATGCCTCGGCGTAATGATCGCTGACCTTTCGCTTTCGCGCAAAATAAAGTGCGTCAGGATTTTGAATTGTGCATACACAAAAAACTCCTTTTGAAATCCGTGACAATCGCCGGAGGCATGAACTTTTATTAGTTAGCGTTTAGACACACGCTGAATAAAAGAGTAAACTAGTATTCATATTCAACTAACCATCTATTTAGGTAGAAAAATTTCTGCTGAATAAAGTTAAAGGAGAATGGTATGCCAAAGGCTATAGGTATTGATGCAGGTGGCACATTGACGAAGGTTGCTTATTTAGACGAGCACAATGAGCTTATTTTAACAACTTTTCCGTCTAATGATTTGCAGTCTGTAATGGAGTGGATTCGAAATAATCCAGATATTGAGGATATTGGTGTTACGGGGGGGCGTACAGAACAATTACTTGATGTCATCAAAACAATGAAATCGATTCATTATATAGTAGAGTTTGAAGCTACATTGAAGGGAGTTCGTTTTTTACTAAATAAAGAAGGATACTTCTTCGAGCGTAGTATGATTACCAATATCGGTACAGGAACTTCAATCCATTATATGGAGGGGAACACCCATATACGTGTAGGAGGGACAGGCGTTGGCGGTGGAACCTTGATTGGATTGTCAGCGCTTACAACAGGAATTACAGATTACAATGAAATCCGAGAGATGGCTACAAAGGGTAATCGTGAAGGTGTAGACTTGCTTGTCAAAGATATTTATCAAGGTATGGATACACCTATTGACGGGCATTTAACGGCAAGTAATTTTGGTAAAGTCAGTATTACTGAGGAATTGAAACAGCCTGCTGAGGATATTATTGCGACTGTTCAAGGCCTCGTTGGTGAGGTTATTACGACGCTTAGTATTCAATATGCCGAGGAAAAAAATGCACAACATATTGTGTATATTGGCTCTACCTTAAGTTATAATGAACATCTTGCACAAGTCATTGCTAATTATACACGCACGAAAAAGCATACACCTGTTTTTATCAATGACCACGGTTTTTCCGGTGCAGTCGGTGCCTTACTTAACATAACTGAATATACAATTGTCTAAAGGACAAATAAAAATGTACATCCCTAACGATTTTAGTGATGTACATTTTTTTTATGAATGGCTATCGTTGGTTTTTAAGTGCAATTACTTTCGCTCTTGAATTGACACCTAGCTTACTATAAATAGTAGATAAATAAACGCGAACTGTACCATTAGATAAATGCAGTTGTTTGGCTATTTCTTGATTGCTCAGCCCTTTTGTTAATAAATCGAAGAGTTCTTGTTCGCGCGGGGTAAGTAAATCATTCGGTTCCTTCTTCACTGTACAATTTTTTTGTAAATAGTCAAAATAACTTTTAGGGACAGGATTCCATTTAGATGTTAAGGACTCTAATTGAAAATACTGGTTGAGAAGGGGCAGTATTTCTTTTTCGTCTAAAAGGGTTCGTACGTAGTAAAACTTTGCTGCCAATTGTAGCGCTTCGTGTAAAGTATCTAAAGCAATATCATGGTTGTCTAAACGAAGTTGGCAAACGGCTTCAAGAATGGTTGCTTCAATAATTGTCCCAACTTGCTCGTCTTGTTGTGCTTTTGTTTTAACTTGTACAACGATAGATAATGCATCATTTGGTTGTTTCTTTAATAATAATAACCTAGCATACACTAGCATCCAAAATGGCTGTTTCGTTTTTGTAGCCTGTAGGATAGACTCTGCACGCTCGTCATCACCCTCTATAATGTAACAAAAAGCAATCATAATTTGGATAGTATTTCGCCAATGTTTTTCAACAGCATCTTCTAACAATTGTGTCAGCATAGCGCGCGCTGTATTGGTTTGCTGTTGATGCGTGTAAATATTAGCCTTTAGCAAATACATAGGAACAAATAAGTTAGGATCTGGCTGTTGTTGAGTTAATTGGATTGCAATATCAAGCTCCTTTTGCGCATCTTCTAGTAAATTTCTCTCATAGTACACCTCAGCAGCAATGCCAGATATATAGGCGGTCACATATAATGTTTTAAAATTTGTATCCCGAAATAGCTGTGTAATTTTTGGAACTTCATCCATTGCGGGTAATTTGCCTTTTGAAGCTAAATTTGTGCGCGAAAGTTTATATTCAAAATTGTTGTAGGGCATTCGTACTTTATCCCAACGACAAGGAGCTTGTTGTGTAGTGAGCTGTCTTTCTAATATTTCTTTCACCGTTTGTAATTTCCCACCCGAGGCAACTAAGGCATATGCTTTGGTTCGTTCGTAAATATTCGCGATAGCTATATTTTCTTTTTGTTCCATCCATTGATCACTGTGTTGACGCTGTTCAAGCTCTTCCATTATGGAGGTAGCAGTTGTCATTTCTAATGTTGAAATTGCACGTTCATAGCCCAAAATAAGCATTTCATAACGGACTGTTTGTTGATTGTCTCTTAGCTGTTGTAACCAGCGCATGAAAGTTGCAGTTTGACCTGATAAAAAAAGTTGAACAAGATGATGAGAAATCCATTGTTGGGCTTGCTCATACAGCTGATGTTTTAATGCTAATTCAATCGCGGAAGTGTAATCACCTTTTCCATAAATTAATTGAACCGTTTTTTCGACAAGGGACTTTATTTCTTGTTCGGTATATTGCTTCATCAGTTCCTCTTGTAATGCTTCAGCAAATAAATGGTGATAGCGGAAAACAAGTTTTGATGATTGAAGACAAACTGTGAACAAGCCATTTTCTTCTAAATAAGCTAATAGTTCTGCACTATTCGTCCCCTCTATTAATTGGTCACATATAGCAGGCTCTAATTCATGTAAAAAAGAGGTTCTCAACAGAAAATTTTGTATTGTTTTTGGGAGTTTATGAATAATGCCTTGCCACAAAAAATTAGAAATAAATGGTTGTACTTCATTAAAATTAGTTAGACTCGTTAATAGTAATCCTGCGATCCATCCTTCTGTTTTATTTTGTATTGTTTGTAATTGTTGTTCGTTTAATGAGATTGAATTTTTTAAGGAAAAAAACTGCTTTGTTTCTTGGTAAGTAAAGCGTAAATGTTCGGTATTACATTCATGTATCCATTGTTTTACTCGCCATATCCCAATTGGTAATGGAAGAGCTGTTCGAGTAGTCAAATATATGTGAACATAAGATGGTAGTTGTTCGATTAGTTTAATCATCGTGCGGTGAATTGTTTCGTTTTCTATTAAATGGTAATCGTCCATTACAAGATGAAAGCTTTTTTTAGCCGTATTTAGTTCATGGATAAACGACTCCATCAGAAAATCGAAAGTGGAAACATCTTGCCCTTGTAATAGTGGTGCGAGCACTTTATCGACATCGGTTTCACAGGCTTTCGCTACTGCCTGAAAGACAAAAGTCCAATATCTGATTGGATCATTATCTGCTTGGTCTATCGCGACCCAAGCAATTGGTTGTTGAAAATGGATAAGCCATTGACTTAAAAGTGTTGTTTTGCCGTAGCCTGCTGGCGCGCGAAGTATTGTAATCCTTTTCTGGTCATTTTCACGAAAGAAATCATATAATCTAGGTCTTTCAATTGTTTCGGTCGTACTATAAGGCACATTTAATTTAGCGGATGATAGAGAACTTGACATGGTATGTCTCCTTTTGTGATTTAAGTTATGACGTACAGTGAAAGTATTATGTAGTATATCTTCTTATAATATATGAAGTTTGCTAGATTGTTTATTCCAATTTGTCAGTATGGTCAGTCTTGCAGTAGTTGGAATTTTTCCATTGAAGTTTTCACCATAGCATAAAACCTTCACGCGTGCGCACATTACAAGGAGGAGGTGAAAATCTGTGGGAAATAGAAATAATAAAAATAACAATAAAACAATGAATAAAAGAACACATAATCCTTTTGGAACGTATAAAAGTAAAGACCTTGATTATAGTAATAGTAACAACAACAACCCAAATGATAATTTAAACGAAGAATTCAGTGCGGAATTTGATGCTAAAGCGAAAAACAAAAACAATAAAACGAACCATGATAAAAACCAACAATCCAATAAAAAGAACTAAAGTGGGGGCGTTAGCAATGGCAAAGAAAAGTAAAACAAGCTTCAAAAAGAAAAAGAAAGAAGATACACATAAAAGAAATGATCGGGAAGAATATTCAGCCGAATTTAATCAAGTTATTCATAATAATCCCCAACAACCAAGCAAAAAAAGTCGTTAAGTAATTTAAGTGGAATGCTCCAAGTTACTATTTGGAGCATTTTTTAGTTTCAGCAAGGCTAAACAAATACATACATTTTAACGAGACGATTTTCTTTATTTTTGCTTAAGGCATAATGATTCTGAGGATGTTGCACATTCTATAAAAAAGAAAGGGGCTTACAACATGCGAAAAATACTTGCAGCACTTGGGATTATGATGACAGTATTGGCGCTTCCACAACAAATGCCAGATGCCAATGCTCAACAACAAACGCCTGCTTATGCAAAATGGGGCAAGCTTGCGATTGAAAAAACACAGTCATCCTATCCTAATTCAAAAATTATTGACTATTTGCATGAAGGCAGTGAAATAAAAGAAGGTGCAACGATTGAAAAATTTAAACTTTGGTTACAAGAGGGTGACAAAGAATTTGGTGTTTATGTAACAATAAAATATACGACCAAAACACAGCAAGTAGTTGATATCGAGCTTCAGGAAACGTCTAAATAGAGGATACCAAATGAGGTATCCTCTTCTTCCTTATGCTTCTATTTTTTTGATAAACTCACGCATTAATCCAGGTAAATCTGGCCACGCATGACGTTTATTTGCTTCTATGCCCATATGCCGGACGCTCGACCGTTTGCATCTTTTTTACTGACGAAGCGGGGATAAAACAGATATATCGCCACTAAACTCGTGAGAATCGCCACAAAACTAAAAGAAATCGCCACTAAACTCGTGAGAATCGCCACAAAACTAAAAGAAATCGCCACTAAACTCGTGAGAATCGCCACAAACTATAAGAAAAACGCCATTAAATGCATGCGCAACGCCAGTATAAATATCTTCCTTTACAACATAAAAAATGAGGCGTATAGTATTTATTTAGCTAGGTAAATAAATAAGGGGGAGATACAATGAATCCGATTTTTCATGCATTATTTCAAAAAAGTCGTTATTTAACGAATTGTTTAAATGAGGTTTTAAAACAACATCAGTTGTATAGTTCGCAATGGACCATTTTATATTGTTTACATAAGCACGGTTCAATGACTTTGACACAAATTTGGAAGTATTTAAATGTCGAGGCGCCAAGTATAACAAGAGCTATATCACGGCTTGAAGATTTAGGCTGGGTGGAAAGAGTTGAAGGAGAAGATAAGCGCGAAAAAATTGTGACATTATCAGCCATGGCGAAAGAACGTTTACCGATCATTACAAAAACAATATTAGCATTTGAAGCAGAAATGGTTGGTTCCCTGACTGAAGAAGAACAGTTACAATTTATAAATCTATTGCAAAAAATGAAAGGTTGATTGATATGCAACAAGAGGAAAACACACAAATATGGACGAAGCGGTTCATTAGTTTATTTTTAACAAATATAGCGGTATTTTTTGTTTTTTATGGTCTAGTCACAACTTTACCATTATATGCGATTGGTGAACTGCACCAAACTGATAAAGAAGCGGGATTATTACTATCGGGGTTCTTGTTATCTGCCATTATAGTACGCCCGTTTTCTGGTAAGTTATTAGACGTGTTCGGTAAGAAAAAGCTATTAGTTATCGCAATTGTAGGCTATTTTTTATGTACCATTTTATATTTATTTATTCATCCATTTGGCCTTTTATTAACTTTGCGCTTTGTGCAAGGGATTTTCTTTAGTATTATTACGACAGCAGCCGGTTCTTTAGCGGCTGATATTGTGCCGGCAAGCCGTAAAGGAGCAGGGCTAGGCTATTTTACAATGTCCACAAATTTGGCGGTAGTTATTGGTCCTTTTATCGGTTTACTCCTGATTCAATATAGTAGTTTTAATGTTTTGTTTATCGTTATGAGTATCTGTATTTTAGTAGGGGGTATACTAGCTGTAACAGTTGATACAGAGGATTTACCCAAGCCTGAACATACGGGGAAATTGACATTTAAGTTTGATGATTTATTTGAACGGAAAGCATTGCCAGTAGCTGCCATTGCAAGTATGGTCGCGTTTTCTTATGCAAGTGTGTTATCATTTTTGTCAGTATACGCACAGCAAAAAGATTTAATGGCTGTGGCAAGTCTTTTTTATGCTGTGTTTGCAGCCGCTATGTTAATTACACGACCTTATACTGGCAAGCTTTATGATACGAAAGGACCGCAGTTTGTTATTATCCCCGGTATTATTTCTTTCGCAATTGGACTAATCCTCCTTGCTAATGTTTCAGGAGCAGCACTATTTTTAGTTTCGGCCATTTTTATTGGCTTTGGTTACGGTGCTGTGACGACAAGCTTGCAAGCACTAGCAGTTCAATCAACCGCCCATACTCGTAGTGGCTATGCAACAGCAACATATTTTACAATGTTCGATCTTGGTATTGCCCTTGGATCCTATATTTTAGGTATGGTCGCGGTGCAAGTAGGGTACGCTTCTATCTATTTTACAGCAGCAGCAGTACTTGGTATTGTCTTTATTATCTATTTGCTTCGCTTAGCAAAATTAAAAGCCAAGAAAGTAGCACACACGTAACATATTTGTCAATGCTGATAAACCTAGAAATTGCCCATTACGATTGTAAAGGGCGATTTTATTTTGGGATTAGCCTGAATGCTATAAAAAAAGATAAACAGTTAGGGCATGCCTAACTGTTTTATAAATCATGATAAGCGTCCATAACCTACAAAATGTTTCTTCCAGTAGGAGCTGTGAATGTTAGCAATGCTAACACCGCCATCACTGGCATTAATCATTTGGTTATTGCCAATATAAATACCTGCATGTGAAATGCCTGCTTTATAAGTATTTGCGAAAAATACTAAATCCCCAACTTGTGGTGATGTTATTTTTTTTGCAGCATAATAAAAGCCTGCTGCTGATTTGCGGCTTGTCGCAATACCAGCATTATTATAAACATAAGTAATGTAACCCGAGCAATCAAATCCTGTACTCGGTTTGCTACCACCAAATGTATACTTTACACCCAATTGCTTTTTGGCAACTTGAACAAGGCTTTTTGGTGCGCTCGGGGTTGCTGGAGCTTTTGCAGGCGTGCTATTCAGCGTTAATTTTTGTCCAACACGAATATTTGAAGAAGTTAAGTTATTCCATCTCATCAATGTTTGATAAGAAATGCCGTTTTGACTGGCAATTTTCCATAGGGAATCCCCAGATTTCACTGTATATGTTGCAGCAGATGCTGTGTCAATTGTTGAAAAAAGTACAGAAGAGCTTAACGCTAATACTGCTAATTTCATCCCCCACTTATTTCGTTTATTCTTTTTCATGATATGTATCCTCCTAAAAACATTAAAACGTATTACTTGGTACAATAATGATATTAACACGCTAATATTACAGTTCTATGTCAACAAAATAACATTAAGGATACAATTCATATAATAATGGAGGAACGCTAATATAGCTTATGACTTAAGCAATAGAAAAAACTAGCACTGCGCATACAGGGCTAGTCCATTGTTACTTTGTATTTAATTGTAGTGCGGGACCGAAAAATTCGTAATGGATTTGACTGTCTGCGATATTGCATTCGTGTAAAGCATTTACTGCTGCTTCCATAACACAAACATGTATCTATAATACTTCTTTTTTTGAATTTCGTTCGCTTGGTTTGAGGCTACGATGATATAGTAGAATTACGATAAAAGGAGACATTTATAGAGAGTGTTTGCTGAAAAACTATTAGTAAATGTGAACGATTACCTTGAAATGAAACTAAATAATTATTCAGTCGTAAATAATAGTTAGAAAAAGCATACATTTTTTAACCATGAATAATATGGCATTTATTGAACTTTTATATATATCCAATAAGGAGGTTTTCGCGTGAATCAGTATCCGACAATAACGGAATGTCCAAAATGTGGTGGACTAGAATTAGGGAAGGGAAAACATAGTGGATATGCATTAATGCACCCAGTGAACAAGATGAGCTTTGGCTCAGAAGTTGAATATATTCTTTGTACAGACTGCGGATTTATTATCGAAAGCTATGTCAAAAAGCCTGAGAAATTTAAAGGGACACTTTAAGTTTTATTACGATTTAGGAAGGTAATTTAAATGAAATTACATATACTAGGGGAAAAAAATGAACGAATAGAAATTGAAGCATTAATAAGAAGTTACCCTAATAACACAGATTATTGGAATGCCAATTGGATTACATCAACGATAAAAATCGAAATCCCAGGTTACTTAGTTCAATTTACTGCAGATTTAAGAACAGACGAATTAAGGGATTTTCTTGCTGAATTAACTATGATAAGTAGTGATTTAAGTGGTAAAGCAATGCTATTAAATATGGAAGATTATATACAACTTGAATGTCAAATGAACAAGATGGGACAACTATTGTGGTCAGGTCAAACATGTTATCCAGTAGGCAACGGAGCGGTGTTAAAATTTGAATTTAAATCTGATCAATCCTATTTACAAAGATTAGTAAAGGAATTAGAAGACATTTTGTTTGTTTTTCCAGTAATAGGTAATCCTGAATAGGTGAGGGTAAGAGGAGGAAGCTTTGTGACGAAAATTGCAATTATCTCGGATATCCATGGAAATAAAACGGCATTGGAAGCAGTTTTAAAAGATATTCGCTTAAGAAAAATTGAAAGAATTTTTTGTTTAGGTGATTTAATTGGCAAAGGTCCACGTGGATCTGAATGTATAGAACTTATCCAAAAGAATTGCGAACGAGTCGTGCGAGGCAATTGGGACGTATTTATTCAATCGCCTACAGACAATGATTTTATTCAGTGGTTCAAATATAGATTAACAATAAAAGATTATCAGTATTTAAAATCGTTACCATTTCATATTGATCTCGAATTAAATGGACAATTGATAAGGTTTTTCCATGCGTCTCCAAGAAGTGAATTTGAGCGTATTTTGGATAGTCATCCACTTGAAAAGCGATTATCTATGTTTGACAATAGTACAATAACTGATCCAAACCATAACAATAAAATTCCTGATATTGTATTCTACGGCGATATTCATACAACTTTTTTACATACATATACAAATGGTATTTTGTGTAACGTGGGGAGCGTCGGCAATTCACTGGATTTAACTTCAGCTTCCTATGCAATACTAGATGGAACCTATGCAAACAATGCTATTCAATTTATTAGGGTAAAGTACGATAGAGAGGCTGAGCTTCAGATTGCACAAGCGTTGGGATTACCTCAATTCGATAAATACTATGATGAGATTATGTTAGCGAAATATCGCAATGTATAATGGTTTTTTAGCATATTTGTAAAGTAACGTAAGAGGGAAAGCGATTTAACAAATAAAAATCCATTTCATGACTATGGCTAAGATACTTGAAAAAAGTGTATAGTAGATAAAAAGGATTGTAAAAATATTATTAAATAGAGGTTACTTTATGAATAATTATTTATCGTTAAAAGACCATGTTTATAATTATATCGTAGATCAAATCAACAACGGGAATCTGATTGCTGGAAAAAAGGTCAATGAAAGTGCGATTAGTGAAAGCTTAAATGTTAGCAGGACACCAGTTAGAGAGGCATTAATACAATTGTCTTCTGAAGGGTTATTAGAAAATGTGCCAAGAAAGGGTTTTGTAATTAAAAACCTAACAACAGAAGAAGCGAAAGAAACGTATTTTATTATTGGGGCATTAGATGGTTTAGCTGCTTCATTAGCAGCCCCTTTTTTAACCGAGAAACATATGAATGAAATGGAGTTTTATATTCAAAGTATTGATTTAGCCATTAATACTGGTAATTTCTCGATGTATCATAAAATGCAGGAAGCCTTTCATGGCGTCTATCTTTCTGTCTGCCCAAATAAAAGTCTTGTAAATCTGCTTTTACAATTACAAAAAAAGTTTTTGAAAAACTTCGCTCATTCTGGTGAGGCAGAACTGACAAAGAAAAGATTGTCTCAAACAAATAATGAACATCGAAAAATGATGGAATTATTTGAAAAAGGTGAGCTAGCTGAACTAGAGAGATACATGAAAGAAGTACATTGGAATATTGATAAAGCAGAGCTTATCCCACTTTAGGATGAAAAATGCTCGCTTATACACAATAAATAATTCTGTCTTTAAAAAGGCAGAATTATTTTTTTGTTGAAAAAATTAAAATGTAAAATATAATATACAATATACATTATACAAATTTGTATAAATTGAAAGCGTTAGGGATTAAAAAATCAGGTTATTTTTAGGAGGGAATTACACAGTGAAAAGTTTAAATTTCGATTTAGCAAAACAATTGCGACACGAATTGCATCAACATCCGGAACTTTCGAACGAGGAAGTATGGACAAAGCAACATTTAATCAATTTTTTGAAAACGTATACAAATCTAGAAATTGTAGATAAAGGAAAGTGGTTTTATGCCATTTACTATGCAAAATCAGCTACGCAAAATATCGCGTTCCGTGCAGATTTTGATGCACTTCCGATGGATGAAGTAATTGATCTTCCTTGGGCTTCTCAATTTCCAGGTAAAGCACATAAATGTGGACATGACGGTCATGCAGCGACTTTAGCGGGTTTTGCACTGGAAGTCGATCAAATGGGCGCCGATAAAAATATCTTTTTCCTCTTTCAGCCTGCGGAAGAAACGGGCGATGGAGCCATTCAATGTGTAGATTTTATTAAAGAACATAATATCGATGAAATTTTCGCCTACCATAATATGAGTGGGCTCGCTTATAAAACCGTCGGAATTATTGATGGTACAGCATTATGTGCTTCTAAGGGTATGACCATCCATATGGAAGGTTCACCTACCCATGCCAGTCAGCCGGAAAAGGGCATTAATCCAGCATTTGCGATTGCGAACATTGTCCAAGCAATTCCTGATTTTACAGCTCCAGAACGCCATAATGGGCTTATCCTTTGTACAGTTGTACATATTGATGTTGGAGAAAATGCTTTTGGTATCGCAGCTTCGAAAGGGGATCTACGTTTAACGATACGTGCCCTATATGAAGAGGAACTCAATACGCTTCAAGAAAACCTTGAACATTTTGCCAAAGTTCAAGCGCAACAATACGGCTTACAGGTAAGTTTTCACTACAATGATGAATTCCCGGAAACGGTCAATCACAAAGAAAGTGTAGACAAGATTCGTTGTGCTGCAAAATCGGAAGGTATCGCATTCGTTGAATTGAGCGAAGCTTTTCGAGGATCTGAAGATTTTGGACATTTTACGAAGTTAACAAAAGGAGCCTATTGTTTCATAGGGAATGGTGAAGATTACCCACATGTCCATACACATGAATATGATTTCCGTGATGAATTAATTGAATCGGGCGTGGAGCTTTTTAAAGCATTAATTAAATACTAATTTTGCTAATAACAAGAGGGATTTGGAGGATTTCACATGTCATCAAAGGACAAACAAAAGGGAATTAACTTTCCACATGTTTACATTATGTTCATGCTCGTCATGATGCTCGTTGTAATATTGTCTTGGATTGTTCCAAGTGGGGAGTATGAGCGAATTGTCAACCCAGATACGGGCATTACTGAACTTAATACAGAAAAATTTACGTATGTGGAACAAGCAAAACCAATAGGGTTTATGGATTTTTTCACAGCTTTACATAACGGGGTAGTGCAATCAGCAGATATCATTGTCATGTTGCTGTTTGCAAGTGGCGCCCTATTTATTCTTGAAAAGTCTGGTGCGATTGCAGCCGGTATCCATAAATTATTAAGCATTGCAGCAGGAAAAGAAAAACTTATTATTATTACTTTACTTATATTGTTTTCCGTATTAGGAACAATTGGCTTCGGAGAAGGAGGCATTCCATTTATTCCACTTGCGATGGCTGTTGTGATGGGCTTGGGGTATGACCGCATCACGGCTTTTGCCATTCCAACTGTGGGCTTAGCCATTGGTTTTACATCAGGAGTTGTTAACTTTTATACGACGGGTGTTAGTCAAACAATTGTCGGATTGCCAATTTATTCGGGTTTAGCATTCCGTATCGTTGCCTTAATGGTCTTTGTCATTATTTCAATCATTTACATTCTTCGCTATGCAAATAAAACAAAGGAAGATCCGAGTAAAAGTATTGTGGCTACAGAGTATTTGGAAGAGCTGGAGAATTCAAAAACAGCAGAATATGAAGAAGAAGAATTTACACTGTCTAGAAAGTTAGCATTAGTAGGTTTAGTTTTTGTATTAGTTGGTAGTGCTTTCGGTGCGATTAAACTAGGATGGGGCATGCCTGAACTATCGGCTGTCTATGCGATTTATGCGATCGTACTAGTCCTAATTTTAAAACTTAAACCAAGCGAGGCTGCTGAAACATTTGGAATTGGAGCGGCGAGATTATTGCCTACAGGTCTAGCCATTGGGTTTGCACGTTCGGTGATGATTTTAATGACGCAGGCTCAAATAATTGATACAGCAGTCCATTCATTATCGAATCTATTAAGTAATACAGGAACTATTATTACTTTATTAGTCCTTTTCATCGTGGTGATTTTCTTTAACTTCTTCGTTGTTTCAGGAAGTGGGAAGGCCATTATTTTAATGCCGATTATGGGACCTTTAGGGAAAATATTAGGCATTAATCAGCAAGTAATGGTTGTCGTCTACCAATTTGGTGATGGCTTTACGAACTATTTATGGCCGACATCAGGAGGGCTAATGGCAGCGCTTGGTGTGTCAAATGTTAGTTATTCCGCTTGGGTGAAATTTTCAGTGAAACTATTCCTTTTACTACACTTCGCGGCATTTGTCTTAATATTAATCGCTCAATATATGGATCTAGGACCATTCTAGTAGATTAGTTCATTCTAAAAAATAAAGGGGATTGCAACATGATGAATATTTTAGAACATGCTAAGAAATATGAAGAACAAATTATTCAAGATCGGCGCTATTTACATCAATATCCGGAAATTGGCTTTGAACTACCGAACACACAAAAATATATTCAACAACGTCTTGATGAAATGGGGCTAGCCCATAAGCAATGTGGAGTAGTCCCCCCTGATATAAAAGAAAAATATGCAGTAGCAGGATTTGGTTCGCAAGATTATTGTACAGGCGTAGTTGCGACAATTGGGCAAGGAAGCCCTTGTATACTTTTGCGCGCTGATATGGATGCACTACCCATTGAGGAACAAGTAGACTGTGAATTTACTTCAAAAAATCCAGGTGTGATGCATGCTTGTGGTCATGACTCCCATGTGGCAATGCTTTTAGGCGCTGCACAAATTTTAAAGGACCGGGAAGCAGAGTTACAGGGCACGGTTAAATTATTGTTTCAACCTGGTGAAGAGTGGGGTTATGGTTCTAAACTAATGATTGATGATGGTTTACTACAAAATCCAAAGGTGGATGCTGCTTTTGGGATTCATATTATGCCCGATCAACAAGCGGGCACATTATCTGTCCATAAAGGGACATTAACACAAGCGATGGATACGTATATCGTTACAATTCAAGGTAATGGTGGCCATAGCTCGCAGCCCCATAAAACAATTGATGCGAATATGATTATGAATCAGTTATATACAAGTTTAAACCTATTAATGACACGAGAAGCAGATCCAAATCATAGTGTCACCTTTTCGGTAGGTGCTATGAGCGGCGGTACAGCGACCAATATTATTCCTGACAAAGCTGTGTTACAAGGCAATATGCGTAGCTATGACCAACAAACACGCGACCACTTATGTAAACGTATTCCAGAGATGATTGACCATACGGTAAAAGCATGGCGTGGAGAGTATCATACAATCGAATTCCATACACCAACAACATATAATAATCCACAATTTATTGATGCCATTACGCCGTTTTTAGAAAATATAGTAGGAGCCGAAAATGTGGTGGACAACGGATATCTTGGCGGTTCAGAAGACTTTTCTTACATTTCACAGGAAGTACCTTCTGCATTTGTTGTGTTAGGGACAGGCAAAGAAGGCGAGGCTCCAGTGCACAACCCGCGCATGCGCCAAAATGAAGATATTTTTAAATATGGCGCTGCTTTACATGCAAATGTGGCAATTGAATGGCTAAAACAACAGCATAAATAACTTCTTGAAAAAACAGTTCAGCTAAGTCGATGTTGAACTGTTTTTGCTTGGAACAAGTTGCGCATCCGTTATATTCGAACGGTGCTAATAGGAAAGTTTTTATTGAATAATATTCTAATAATTCAATCAGGATATTGACAACAATGCGCCAGTTTGATATTCTTTAACACATTAGTAGTTTAGCAAGGGAAAGCGTATTTTTTGCTATAAAACAAATTACAATGTAAGGGGATATTAAATCATGAAGCGTATTTTTACACTACTTTTTATGCTTACAGCTATTCTTGCTTTAGCAGCGTGTGGTACTTCTGGAGATAAATCGAGTACGACGGATAGCTCGAAGGAGACAACGAAAGCAACAGACAAAGATACTATTATTATAGGAATCGATGACAAGTTTGCACCAATGGGATTCCGTGATGATAAAAATGAAATCGTAGGTTTTGATATTGACTTAGCACGTGCTGCTGCTGAACATATGGGAATGGAAGCCCAATTCCAACCAATCGCTTGGAAAACGAAAGAAGCAGAATTGATTAGCGGTCGTATCGATGTAATTTGGAATGGTTACACAATTACAGATGAGCGTAAAGAAAAGGTTTTATTTTCAAAACCGTACCTAGAAAACTCACAAGCTGTAATGATATTAAATAAATCTTCTATTAAAAAATTAAGTGATTTAGCAGGAAAAGAAATCGGTATTCAAGCACAATCATCTGCTGCTGAAGCACTGAATTCAAATCCAATCCACAAAGAAGTGAAAAACGTAACAGAATTTGGAGACAATGTATTAGCTTTAACAGATTTAAAAACAGGACGTGTAGATGCAGTCATTATTGATGCTGTTGTAGCAGAATATTACATGACGCAAGAGCCTGACACATTCAAATTATTAGATGAATCATTAGCACCAGAACAATATGGAATTGGTGTCAAACCAGGTAACGAAGCATTATTAGAAAAGCTGCAAGCCGCTTTAGATAAAATGAATGAAGATGGCACAGCCGCAGAAATTTCTACAAAATGGTTTGGTGAAAACAAGGTTTTAAAATAATGGTAATAAATCGTGTACTTACGTGGGCACGTTTTAATTAAATGTTATCAGTCGATAAGAGTTTCCTCGTGAAACTCTTATCTTTTTGGAGGGAAAATAATTATGGCGGACTACTGGCAAACAATGATTTTGCCGATGCTTGAAGGCGCAAAAATGACGGTGTTGCTGTTCATTATTGCCATTTTGGTATCGATTCCACTAGGTTTTTTGCTTACATTAGCTGTGAAAAGCCGTATCAAACCACTGTCTTGGCTAGCCAATACGTATATTTATGTCATGCGCGGTACACCGCTATTACTACAATTGTTATTAATTTGCTTCGGTTTACCTATGGTGCCGGTAATCGGTGAATATCTGGTACTTGACCGCTTTGTTGCCGCATGTCTTGGTTTTATTTTAAATTATGCTGCCTACTTTGCAGAAATATTCCGTGGTGGCTTATTAGCAATTGATAAGGGCCAATACGAAGCAGCGCAAGTGTTAGGTCTGTCAAAATGGCAAACAACAACACGCATTATATTGCCACAAATGTTCCGTGTAGCGTTGCCTGCTTTATCGAATGAATCTGTCACATTGATTAAAGACACAGCACTTCTTTATGCGGTGGCTGTACCTGAACTGTTGCATTTTGCACAAACAGCTGTCAACCGTGACTTTACCATTGTGCCGTTCTTTATTGCGGGCGCTATTTATTTGGTTATGACGCTTGTTTTAACGGTATTCTTTAAGTGGCTTGAAAAACGTTTTAAATTTGAATAGAGGTGGACACAGATGGCATTGCTTGAAGTATCGAATTTGAAGAAATCCTTTGGCAAGTTAGAGGTGCTAAAGACCATCACATTGAACGTAGAGAAAAATGATGTCGTGGCTGTTATTGGGCCTTCTGGATCGGGTAAAAGTACAATGCTTCGAAGCTTGATCCATTTAGAAGAAATTAATGGCGGCAGCATTTGTGTAGATGGTGATTATTTAGTACAAAACGGGGCATATGCTAAGCAACAAGACATTAAAAAAATTACGGCAAAAATGGGCATGGTATTTCAACATTTTAACCTATTCCCTCATTTAACAGTACAACAAAACCTTGAAATTGCACCAGGCTTACTAAAAACGGAGTCATCGGATGCAATTAAAAAACGTTGTCAAGACTTATTACAAAAAATTGGTCTTGCTGATAAGGCACAGGCCTATCCGGCGAATCTATCTGGAGGGCAAAAACAGCGTGTGGCCATTGCACGAGCACTTATGATGAACCCACAAATTTTATTATTTGATGAGCCCACTTCTGCTCTCGATCCAGAACTGACAGGAGAAGTATTAAAAGTCATGAAAGATTTAGCGGAAGATCAAATGACGATGATTGTGGTGACACATGAAATGGGGTTTGCACGAGAGGTCGCAAACAAAGTAGTCTTTATGGACGGCGGCGACATTATCGAGGCCAACCATCCAGAAGCGTTCTTTACGAATCCACAACACGAACGGACAAAAGCATTTTTACAAAGGAATTTAAAATAATCTAGAAGCTGTCTCATTTGAGATGGCTTTTTTTGTTGATAGAGTCATGAGGGACTCGCCAGTAAAACTTGAGGTAACGCCACAAAAACCTCGGGAATCGCCACAAAACCTACAGAAAACGCCACAAAACCAATACTTTGTACATTCTCCCCGTTAAAAACATAATCAATTTTTCCAATAGCTGAAAAAGAGGATCGTTTATTTTTTTCATTAATAGAACCTATTGACAATACACCATCCAATTTTGCTGGATAGTCAGTATTCATCATAATGGGCAAGCATCTGTCTTTACGGGAACCTCTTTTGCAGCTGCCTATGCAACACATCTATTCATTCAGTTGAAAGAAATATATAAGGAGGTTGAGTCAAAAGAAAATTTTAACGCTATCTTACAACAATATACTGTGACAAAAGATTTTTGGAATGCAGCTGAATATGGAAAAGGTACGATATTTATACAATAATAAAGGGGAAATGAAACGATGAAATGGAAAAAACACTTTATATCTATTATTATTGCAGCGTTGCTATTTGCAAATATTGCACCCAATTTGATTTCTGCACAGGAATATGATGTAGTATCTGAAGAGCCGATTGTGACGATTTCCATAGATGAAATACAGGATGTGAATACAGAAGAATATCAACAAGAACTATACGATGAATTAAATAAAAATCTTATTTATTCAGACGATAGTACGATAAATATTCAGAATATTGAAATACATGATAACGAATTACTTGTCCAAACAACTTTTGAGTCCGAGGATTTGAAAGCAGATTTAGACATCAAGTTTGATAATGAAAGCGAAGAAATATTAATCGATAGTGTCATCGAAGAGAACGGCACTGTAGAGCAAAACCAATATCGTGTGACGATGCAACAACTGGAAAACGACCATTACAGTACAATCTTTACGGATTTAGAAACGGATGAAACCTTTGAAAGCAATCCTGTAAGGTTGCAGGCATCCATTATACCTGCCATTGTATACAGAATTGGTAGTGCGATTATTCAATATACAATAACAAAAATCGGGACTAAGAAAATCCTGAAAATTGGCAAACGCTCATTTTACAGCAAGTCAAAAGATGTAGCGAAAAAAGCGGTAGCAAACTTTACAGATATCACTTTGGATGTAGGCGGTGGTAAAAAGGTTTACTTTACGAAAGCTAAAATGAGACATATTTTAGAAAGACATCATCCAAATTATTGGACTGGGAAAGAGAATAAGTCATTTTTTGATCCAGATTTATCTGTTAATGATATTAAAAATATTGTCACTACGGTAATTAATAATAATATTCTGCGATATCTAGGAGATTAATTGACGGAAAGGATGTAAATGTGTTTGCTAAAGTAAATGGAATTGAATATAAAGTTGCAATTAATAAGTATGGGCACGTCAGTTCTGCATACCCTGTTGGAAAATAAATAGAAAGTATGGTGTTTAGTATGGATACTCTAAAGATTGCAACATTTATAGGAGAAGAAGATATAACTGCTCCTGTTTATAAAATCGAAAGTTTTCCTATTACCAATCCACTAGCGGTGGAAATGGCACAGAAGATATTAGAAGAAAACGAAGGTGATTACTTATGTGGCTTTGTGAGCTTAATTTATAATAATGTGGTGATTTTTGGCGAAGAGCAAATAACGGAAAGTTTATTAGATACATGGAGTAGTTTAAGTAATATTTTAGAAAGTAGATATGATGGGAGCAAAGAGGAGATAATTTTTTTAGATAATTATCCCTATGTTTATACTACAATTCAAGAACTTGATCAATTTTATGAAATACAACTAGATTGTCACCAACGTTTTCTAGTTCCTATTGAACTTTTCAAAAATGAAGTGAAAAAGGAATTTATTAATTTTGTGGAATTTTGTAAAAATGAAAAACTACAGTTTTCCGAGGAGAGTTCTTATCGAGCACTATTAGAAACATATGATGAATTATTTTTTTGAGCTGTCCCTACAATAGATTTATTAGTAGCATTACTTATAACAGAAGACTCATCAGGAAGCGGGGTGTTTTTATGAATGCGCTAAAAATAAATACATTCATTGGTCGACAATATGATAGCAATTTTCCAGAAGTAATAACTGATGCTGTTCCAATTACTAATCCTTTAGCTGTTGATAAGGCATACAACATTTTAGAAGAAAACGAAGGTGATTACTTATATGGCTTTGTTAGTTTGATTTATAATGATGTGGTTATTTTTGGCGAAGAGCAATTAACGGAATGTTTGTTAGATACGTGGAGTACTTTTAGTTATCTTTTAGAAAGTAGATATGATGGAAGCAAACATCATATAATTTTTTTGGATAATTATCCATATATCAATACTACAATTCAAGAAAATGGGCAATATTATGAAATTCAGCTTGATCAGTACCAGTGCTTTCTTGTGCCAATTGAACCATTTAAAAAAGAGTTGAAAAAGGAATTTTTTAATTTTGTGGAGTTTTGTAAAAATGAAAAACTTTGGTTCTCTGAAGAAAGTTCTTATCGTGGGCTTTTAGAAACGTACAATGAAATAAAAATAAGCAAATAGGGGACTGCTTGTTTTAGCGGGCGGTCCCCATATTGTTTTAATTTTTTTCTTTTTGAATAGCGTTGCGTGCTAGTGCATCTGCTGCTTTATTTTGCCCATCTGGAATCCATTTGATGAAAAATAAATCAAAATTATTTGCAAGTGTTAATGCGTGTTCAAGAAAAGGTTTAAATTCTTCGTTTTTGACATATTCTTTTTCTATAGATGTAACGACCACTTTTGAATCGGAACGGACGGAGACAATGCTTGTACCTAGTTTTTGTGCTTCTTCTAAGCCCCGTACTAATGCGGTGAATTCGGCGATATGATTATTTGTATGACCGATGTACTCACTAATTTGTACGTGATGGCCTTCTCCTTTAATAAAAATGCCAATGCCGCTAGGGCCAGGATTACCTGCACTTGCCGCATCGATATAGACCTCTAACATGAAAATCCCTACTTTGCGATTAGACTTCCATTTTATTGTACAGCAATGGGGCTGTTTGACAACCTCCAAATGATTGAAACAATTTTTGTTAAATTAGGATGAACAAAATAGTTGCTTGAACACAATGTTGACTTCATAATAGAAAGACATGAAATTTGGACGTGAAGGGGGCGAATGTTCTTAATGGATAAAGTGACGGTTATGAAAGATATTGATGAACTACATGATATGTACTGTGCTGATTGCTTAGTCATTAAGCAACTGCGGAAAGAGCGTGGGAAACAAGGGGCCCATCGTTTTTGTATTGAGGCGTGTACAGTAGGGGAGCGACTGCAGTTTTTAGGGGAAGAGCTAATGAAAGTGTATAGCAAATAAGGCGCAAATTGTGAGAACTCTAATAAAAATATCCAATAAGAAATTTTTATGCATGAAATTAAGCATATGTAGTGCTTTTCTTGCATAAATAACTATATGTTCGGAAATAATAAAATTGGTTGGTTACCATAGAAAAAGCTACCTTGTTATCTGTTATGCAGATAACGAACGTAGCTTTTTTCTATTTATTTATTGGAACGCGGGTAAAACAGTGTAAATCGCAGATAGAAGTCCACCAAACGCGGGTAAAACAGTGTAAATCGCGGATAGAAGTCCATCAAACGCGGGTAAAACAGAAGAAATCGCGGATAGAAGGCAAATACCGCTTTAGCAAAACAAGTGTTAGATTGATTACAATTCAATCTAACACTTGTTTTTGTTTTTTATTTTGTTGAAGCATATTGACTTAAATCTTGGTAGTATTTTGTTAAAGAGGAAGGAGAAATATCGAAAGTCGCTGCAATTTCTTTGACTGTTAAAGAAAGGGATTCAAATAGCTCTTTTTCCTGACCGTAGCGAATAGCACCTGCTGCGATGGCCGCTTCTTTACGTGCAGAGGGTTGTCCTTCGATTAAGTAATCCTCTAATAGTTCAAGCATCGGAGCTGTTTCACGCTCATTTTGCTCAAGGAATTCCTTAACTTGTGTGATAACACCATTCTCGAAGCTTGTGAATTCTTCACCTTTGTAGCCGTTAGATACAAGTAGCTCCCAGAATGTTAAATGATCTTCTTTTAAGAATGTTTGAACTTTCTTATTGGAAGCCTCAAAATTTTCTTTTAACTTCACAAATACCTGTTCATGGTCTTGTGGGAAGAATATAAGCGTTGATACCGCTAGATAATGCGCTTCCTGCTTCGTGCCATCTGGCAAGATAAACGCAAAGACATGCATTCCCTCAGGAATTGGCTTATCATTTTCGCGACGGATATAAATTTCTTCATTTGAAAGAACATGACTAGCTTTAAAATATTTTTCCTCTACAACAGTTACCGTACCAATAAAGAGTGTAGGTTGTGACCAGCCTTCAAGTACTTTTAAAGTTGAAGGTCTTACCGTCTTTTTCTTCGTTTTCTTTAAATACCCTTTCCAAATAGATGGCTCTTGATGGAAGAAGAAGTCGTCTAACGCAATCGCTTCAATAAGCTCACGTTGTAGTACGCTCTCTAATTTAGGCTGCCATGTGCCAACATGCTCGATATAAGCACGAACATCTTTGCGTTCTGGATATTCTAAATAAAATGTTTGTAGTACACGCTCTAGTTCTTCGATTGCTACAGCTTCAACTGTAACTTGCTGTTTACCTTCACAACATTTTTTGTATTTTTTGCCGCTACCGCATGGGCATGGATCATTACGTTTTACCATAATTAGAAACACTTCCTTTGAAAATTGTTAGTCGATTTTTGCTAAATAAATTGCGTACACTTAATAATAACGGTACTTTTGTATGAAGAAAAATGATTATCTATTTTGAAATATCAAAAAATTAGAGGGACGCCCTAATTCTATTATATGTATGTATTTTCTAGCTTAGAACTAAAAAAAGAAAACCATCTACGCACTTGAATTGAGCGTAGATGGTAATACTATTAGACTTCAATCTCTGCTGTTAGTCTTTCAAGCTCGTCAATTAAATGACCGATGTAAGCAATTGTATCTCGCAGCGGTTGATCTGTCGTGACATCAACACCTGCCATTTGGGCAAGCTCTACAGGCGATTTAGTGCCACCTGCTTGCAGTACTTTTAACCATTCATCTACAGCCGTACTACCTTCTTTTAAAATACGTTGCGATACTTGTGTAGAAATCGTTAAACCAGCACTATATGTGTATGGATACAAGCCCATATAGTAATGAGGCTGACGCATCCAAGTCAATTCTGCGCCTTCTAGGATATGGACAGTATCGCCCCAGAAATCTTCTAAAACAGTACGTTTTAATTGATTCAATACTGTAGCATTCACTGATTCGCCAGCGTCCACTAGTTCATATACTTTACGTTGGTATGCTGCCTCTAGTAAATGTGTGACGAAGTTATGATAATATGTTTTCGATACGATGTTTGATATAACCCAACGTTTAAAGCGTTTATCATCATTATGTGTCAATAAATAGTTTGCTAATAACATTTCATTCATTGTAGATGGTGCCTCGATAAAGTAGAGAGAAGGGCGATTATTCAAATATGATTGATGTGCATGTGCATTAACAAAATGACCGGCATGACCAAGCTCATGGATTAGTGTGAATACCTCGTTCATACGCTCATTCCATGACATTAAAATGTACGGATGGCTACCGTAGGGGCTTGAGCAAAATGCGCCTGTGGATTTTCCTTTATTTGGTGCGTAATCAATCCAGCGCTCGTTGAACGCCCTTTCAATCATTTCCTCATAATCTTTACCCATCACAGCTAATGATTTTTCAACATAATCTTTTGCTTCTGCCATTGTTAATTTTGGATCATAGCTTGGATCGAGCGCTATTTTTAAATCAGCAAACGTCATTTTATCTAAGCCATGCGCTTTTTGTACAAGCTTGGCATAACGACGCATATGTGGAGCAAGCTCTTTTGTAATAAGGTCAATTTGACGATTATAAAGTGAACGATCGACATCTTGGTCAAACAGTAAAAAGTCAATGACAGAGTCGAAGCCCCGTAAATCAGCGATTGTTTTCTCTTGCTGGATATGCGTGTTATATACTTTAGCCGTAGTATGTTGATACTCACGAAGCTTGGTAGAAAAGGCATTGAATGCCGCACGACGGATCGTTGAATCGCTTTCTAGTTCCCAATCATTTTCGAATAACACATAGCTAAGCGGATGATTTTTGCCATTTGCCTCAAACTCCCCGAAATGCATATCCACGAGCTTTGTCGTGTTATAAATTTCATAAGGTGCGTCGAATGTAGAACGCAAAGCAGCAAGCGTTTTTTCTACTTCAGGATGTAGTTGATGAGGCTTTTGCTTTAACAGTTGTGTGATATAGCGATTATATAGGGGACTTGACGCTGCAGCTTGCTCTAAAATGGTTTCGTCTAATGCAAGCAATTCGCTATTCACGAATGCGATGGAACTGCTAATTTTTCCAATCGCCGTGCTAAATTTTGCTGCGCGCATTTGTGCAACGTCATCCGTACGATCAGCCTGTATATTTAAGCTCGCATAGGTTCCAAGAGGGATAATGCCTACTTGTAATGCTTCAAAGGCTGTCAGTACCTCAATTACCTTTTGCGCATCCGTAATGCTCCCCTTATAGGTGCTTTCAAATTTTACTGCATCTTCTACAAACTGAGCTAATGCAGGTTCAAAATCAGCGTCATTTTCAAGTAAATCCTGTAAATTCCACGTTTCTTCCACTGCAACATCTTTCCTTAATGGTAATACTTCCATGTCAGAACACCCCTTTTAACGTAAGTGATTCCATTATAACGAAACTATTTCGAAAAGTGAAATAATTACAGGGGGAAGAATAAGATTTTAGTAGCCTAGCGAAATCATGAATTTTTTAAAAAAAGAAGCAGAACGTGTTTGAAATTGTGTCAGTAGGGAAAAATGAAGTATAGCCAGAGTACAAAGCAACGCATACTAAAGGCTAGTATGAATTATTGGAGGAGATATTATGTCACAAAATTTAAACAAGCAACTAAATAAGCTAGTAGCAACATACTCTGTACTGTATACAAAATTGCATAACTACCATTGGTATGTAACAGGCAGTGCCTTTTTTACACTGCATGAAAAATTTGAAGAATTATATAATGAAACAACATTAAATTTAGATGAAATCGCAGAGCGTATTCTATCCAAAGATGGCAAGCCAGTAGCTACTTTAAAAGAGCATCTGGAGCTTTCTTATATAGAAGAAGCAACAGGTAAAGAAACAACGGAAGAAATGGTCGCTACAACAATTTCTGATTTCCAAAAGTTGATGAAAGCTTTAAACGCAACGATGGAGCTTGCGGCAGAAGAGGGCGACGATCGAACGGAAGACTTATTAAACGCTATGTATCAGTCACTTGAAAAACATGCATGGATGTTAAAAGCATTCCTGAACGAATAACATTAAAAGGAAGACAAAAAACAGTAAAGGCAGTTCCTCTGATACGAATAAGTATGGAGTGGCCATTAAAATAGGAGGACATATAATGCATGAATGAACAAAATCCATATATTGAAGTGGCACACTCGAAAGAGGAAATGCTAGAAATATTAAAACAAATGCATAGCCGAGGTTTTCACACGAATGATATTCATATTATTGCGAAGGACTCTACGCCATTTGAGGACATTAAATGGGAAACAAATGTACACACGCATGAGGCAGGCAATTGGCTCGATCAGTTTAAATCATGGTTTACAGGTGAATCTGCTGTAAAAGAAGGCGTCAAACGTTTTCATTTAAGTGAGGGGCAAACGGCCTACTATGCTCAACTTGTCGAGCATGGTTCCATTGTTGTGTTTGGCGAGAAGGCAAACACAGATGCCCCAGTAACAATAGCGATTGATCAAGAGGAAAATCGCTATTGGCATAATCCACTTGAACCTCGTGTCACTGCGCCTGAACCATTTATTGATACAATTGATCATGTCGAGACGCCTGAGCAACGAGAGCATCGGTTAAGAGCAGAAGAAAGTTTGGAAGAAGCGGAACAATTGAATAAAGATAATACGTAAGTAAAACCCTCTTCTGTTAAAGAAGGGGGTTTTTACTATATATTGCTTTACTATTCTGTTCTCGTTTATTGTTCTAACCATTATAATAGTATAAAAAAGGAATTGCTGAAAGGATAGCCGAACTGATGCCAAAGGGAAGAAAAACGACATTAGAGGAACGAGTTCAAATCGTTTTCTTTTGTTTAAAGCATGATAAAAACTACCAACTTACTGCAGATAGGTTTCAAGTGTCGTACCAACAAGTTTACCAATGGGTTAAAAAATATGAAGCGGGTGACGAAGCATCGCTACAAGATAAACGCGGGCGAACTAAAAAAGAACAGGAGCGTACAATAGAAGAACAATTTAAAGAAGAAATAAAATATCTTGAACGCGAAAATGAACGTCTACGTACAGAAAATGCATTGCTAAAAAAGCTAGAGGAAATCGAAGGGAGGAGAGTTATGTAAATAAATATACAGCCATTCAAGCATTGCATCACAACGACAACTACTCTATCTCGCTACTATGCGAATGCGCAGGAATTGCACGCTCGGCTTACTATAAATGGACACAGCGCGTACCAACAAAAAGGCAGCTTGAAAATAACGAGATTTTAAAAGAAATAAGCGCGCTACATGAAAAGGGACAAGCAAACTTTGGCTATCGCAAAATGAAGATCCATCTAAACCATAAATACAATAAACAATTTAATCATAAACGAATTTATCGATTGATGAAGTTAGCGAGTCTGCAATCGGAGGGAAATAATGCATTCTTAAAAAGTCCTACTGACAATCTAAATGATGAATAAAATTTGCACAATGTAAAGCTCAAAATGCTGATATTCTAGCGTTTTAAGCTTTTTTTACTTCTAGAATAAGTGAGGTATTTATTAGTGTGTTGAAAATATATGTATATGCAATATTTTAGATTAAAATAAGGAATTTTCTGAATATTTTGTTGACTTGTAAAAGGAAAACTATTATAATGTCTATAATTTATTTTAGGTACTATCAATAAATATAAGCAAATACATAATTTTTATATCTTTTAATCGCGAATCATTCAACCAATTCAATACATTTTATCTAAAGAAGCTAAGGAATTAGTTGTAATTCGATTTGATTTATAAGTAAATGTAAACTTGTAATTGAAGTAAGTAATTCTTTGTAGACTTAAATTTCTGAATTTTGCAAATATATTTTGTTTTATTTATTTCCTAAATTTTAATGTGTAGAGTAGGATTTTGAATTTAATCTTCGCCTAATGATTGAACATTCGCGTATTGTTTATGAAAGGGGGTGATATGTATGGGTACAACAGCTGTATTAAAAATCCATGAGTTTTTCAATTCAGAATCTGTAATTTCTCCTGTTCTATATGTTTCACCAAATACGAAAGCTTTAACTTTGGTTGAAATTATGGAAATGTTTGAACAAAGAATGGTGCATGAAGAAACGAATTGTAATTCTTCTGAAAACCATGTAATGCATTTATAGTATTGCCAAAAACTCACAATGTTATAAAAGTAGTTTAAGTTTTTTCAAACTTAGGCTACTTTTACAATTGAGGAGGTTTTAAGTTGTGAATAATGTTGGAACAACATCTTTTATTAGACGAATGCCAATCGAAATTAAAGATAGATTAGATAGAAAATTTAAAATCGATGGCGTGATAAATGAACCGATTTCATCATTTTTAAATAAAAATCACATTCCAATTGATGCTGTAATTGTAAAAAAGGATGGAAGTATAATTGACGATTGGCAAGAAAGAATAGAAGAAAATAGTGAATATGACGTATTCTACTTCATATCAACCGGAGTATACAATTATTGATCGAGAGTATAAAGATATTGGATTATGTGATTTATGCAAGATTTTAGAAAAACTTAATTTAATTAAATCGTAAAAAACATGGTGGTGAGGTTTTATAGAAGGGAAAATATGCCGAAATAGAAACATAATATATTCACAAGTTACGGCATCAATCGGAGAAGTGTTTTTAACAATTGCATTAGCATCTTTGGCTCTTCAAATTACTGGTTCACCTATACAAGCTGCCTGGTTGGTTTCAATTAGTGCCTTAGCAACTTTTATTATGGGATTAGTGGCTAGTTGGTTTATAGATAAATTTCCCAGGAAACATTTAATGTTAATTTGTGATATTCTTCGTGCCTTTTTAATTATTCCACTGTTTTTTATTTCAGATGAAAATTTTTGGTTTGTATATATAATTGTATTTCTTATTGCTTGTTGCAACTCTGTTTTTCATCCTTCAAGAGAAGGGTATATTCAATCTCAATTTGAAAAAGACGATAGATTAGAAATAGTTTCAACTATTCAAAGCTATTTATCCTCAATCAGTTTAATTGGTCCAACGATAGCAGGAATATTAATTGCGTTTTTTTCACCAAGGGCATCCTTTGTAATAAACTTAACTGCTTTTATAATTTCGGCTCTTTTTATAATGAAGATAACCAAAGATACTCCAGTTAGCGATTCTAGGCTAGAATCATTTTGGAAGAAAATAAGTTCGGGGTGGGTTTATTTATTTAGAAATAAATCACTATTAAAATTGAATATAAGTAGAATCTTTTTAACTAGCTCTTTAGCAATTTATGTAATAGTTAATTATTTATATTTAGCTAGTATGGGAAATCAAACAATTTTCAATATCACATTAACGTTTCCCATTTTGCTAGGTTTAGTTAATACGATTCAAGGAGCTGGTGCATTAGTTGGAAGCTTTGTAATCAAGAAGAATAAAAAAAAAATCTCGAATAATTTAGAAAAGTTATTTATTTATTCTGGTGTGATTTTTGCGACCGGTTTCATTTTATGGACTTTCGAAAATATAAACTCAATTATTCTAGGGAGCTTTTTAATAGGTATTGGATTGATTGTATGCAGAACTGGTATTTCTTTAATTGGTCAATCAATAACTGATTCAAGGTATATAGGTAGAGCAATTACAGTTGGAGATGCAATGGCGAGACTTAGCAATATTACAGTTACGAGTCTTACATCCATATTAATTATATATTTTAGTCCTAAATTATTATTAAGTTTAAGTGCTATACTAGCAATTGCGATTTCTATAAATTATCTTGAAAGGAAAGGTTGAGTAAAATGACAAATCAACCGATCGTATGTTCATTTCCTAAGCATAATACAGACACGATAAAGGAAAATTGGTATGAAGATTATTTTAATGATGATTATTGGAATCTTGTGTATTATTCTTGTTCATCAATAGAAATTACAGAAAATGAGCTATCTTTCATTACATCCATATTGGAAGAATCAAACGCATCTACAGTATTAGATTTATTTTGTGGAATTGGAAGACACGCAAATAGATTAAGTGAAGAAGGTTATATTGTTACCGGTTTGGATATAGATCCAAATACAATAAAAATTGCAGAAAGTTCAAGTGAAAGTCATGTTGATTATATAGTTAGTGATGCAAGAGATTTTACTACAAATAATAAATATGATTGTTGTCTCTTAATGCAAACTTCTTTTGGCTATTTTTCAGATATAGAAAATCAAAAATTAATCTCAAAAAAATTTATTCACTATTAAATGAAAATGGTATTCTTATTATCGATATACCAAATAGAGATAATATGTTGAAAAATTTTAGATATAGAGATTGGGTAACAATAGACGATAAAACTTACGTTATATCGCACCAATTTGATTATATCAACAGTAGAAGAAATACTGCTATGAAAGTTATTGATAAACAAGGACAAAGAGAGCAAACTCATAGCATAAGAATGTATTCAATTTCTGAAATGATCGCAATACTAGAAAATAGTAATTTTGTGGTACAAAAATTGTTTGGAGATTTTACTATAAGCAATGTTCGTTTTAATAATGATTATAGAAGATTACAATTAGTTGCTCAAAAGTAGGTGGAGTATTTGATTTTAAATGATAGATTTATTCAAAACTTGATTTTAGATCATGCTAGGAAACCAAGAAATTATGGTAAGTTAGAAAATGCAGCTATATTTGAATCTAGTAATCCAGGTTGTAACGATGTAGTTTTAATTTATTATAAATATGTGAATCAAAAATTAGTTTTTACGTTTGAAGCTTTAGGGTGTACATTATCACGTGCATGTGCTTCAATCTTATTGGAAGAAATAAATGGAAAATGTTTAATGGAAATTAGCGAGTATGGTAAAGGTTATTTAGAAGAGATTATTGGTTCTAAAATTATTAATAGTCGACCTAGATGTTCAACTTTGGCATTAAATACCGTGACGAGTATAGTTAAAGAATTGACATATACTACAATTAAATGATAGTAATTGAAGGTTATCCATTAGTAGTTATTACAAAATAAAACTTACTGTATATAAAGCCTTGAAATGCTGGTATTCTAGATTTTTGGGGTTTATTCTTTTTATTAAAAATATTCATGAAAGCTTGGTAATGAGGTATGGAATGTGTATAATTCTATTCATTTTGAGCTTGATATTTTAAGCGAATCAGGCGCCATTTCTAATAAAGATCAAAGAAATGTTTCGCTAATTTTGAGTGTCGAAGCTATTTAACAAATTCAAATTAATGATGTTATATATTTTGAAGAAGAACTAGCTATTTTAGAATTTTATAAGTCGTTGTTTCTATGGAAAAAAAGAATCAAAGAAAACGAACTACTAGCATTCCATTATTACTCAGTAGAGTATGATGAATATGATGATGGAGCGATTATTTCTTTGATCCCTTTTTCTAATAAAGCACGGGTAAAATCCATTTGGGCAAAATCTAATATTTATAATGTTTTTGACTTAGATTATATTGTAAATGAATTTTTAGCTTTAGAGAAAAAACTTAAAGAAGCTATTGAAATTTACTTTAATATTGAATTAGGCAAGTTTATTAAACATATTCCGTATAGTACAAAAGGTTAGTTTTTTGGCAAGTTGACGAAAGCTAAAAAATACTACAGTGTACCGTTTGATAGTCAGATTCAAACAATTTTGATGGGGGTTACTATATGACTGAAATACTTTTAGTGTTGAACTATCAAAATAAGTTTTATACTATGAGGAATACATTGCCGAATATACTGCTAAAAATATATAAACTAAATTAATAAACCGAATGCTGAAATTAAGGACGCTTGTAGTACCTATAATTTGCATTCGGTTTATTTCGTCTAGCTACTATATTTTGGCTATAACTCTTTGTTGAAGTAGTTACTATTTTAAGTGATACTAGGATTAAATAAACCCTTATTGTTACAAACGGCTTGCCTCCGAATCGCTCCAATTATAATAAACAAACTTTAATTTTTGTCCATTCATTGCAAATTCTTCAGAACTTGTGCCAGTGTATATAAATCCATTTTTTTTTAATACTTTTTGTGAAGCTATATTGTTTGTTGTTGTTTTCGCAGCAATTTGTCGAATGCCTTTATTGCTCGCGATTGTTAATAATAACTTTACCGCTTTATTAGCAATGCCTTTACCGATATGTTCATCGCCAACTCGATAACCGATATGACCTAGCTGTTGATTTTTATCTATATCGGTTAAATTTATACGCCCAACGATTTGTCCAAGTTCATTTTTGATTAAATAGAAATAAGATAGCTCTTGCTCTTGTTCATTTATTAGCATAAGGTTTTTCTTTTGAAAATTTTTAAAATCATAATAATCATCGCCACGACTTGGTACCATTTTTTCAAAATATGCCCGATTTTTAAGCTCAAATACATATAAATTTTCCATATCATCGTATGCCAATTGGTTTAATGTAATATTCATAGAGTCTCCTTTTTTGGAAAGATGTGTCCAACGTTTTATTTCATTATACAGATAAATTGTATTGCATGTAATATATTGCCTGTTTCTTTAGAGACTTATTTCTTTAATGAAATTTAACTTACTGTAAACCGAACGCTATAAATTATGCTTTTTCTAAAGTATCTAATGTAGGGTTCTTTTTATTTTTTTTCGATGCCAATCGTACATAGTGTATTAAGATTTTTACCCTTTTTGTTATTTTTTTATTTTATTTAAGGTGTCTACTTGACAGGATTCGACAGTATATTGCATACTGAAATTATATAAATAACAATAATTTGGAGGGGTAATTATGCCACAAGATTTAAACAAGGAATTGAATAAACTCGTAGCAACATGGTCGGTACTGTATACGAAACTACATAACTATCATTGGTATGTAACCGGGAATGCCTTTTTTACACTCCATGCAAAATTTGAAGAATTATACAATGAGGTTACATTAAATTTTGATGATACGGCTGAACGTATTCTATCCAAAGGTGGCGAGCCTGTCGCTACTTTAAAAGAATACCTTGAGTTATCCTATGTAGAAGAAGCAACGGGAAAAGAGACAGCAGAGGAAATGGTCGCAACTACTATTTCGGACTTCGAAAAACAAATGCAAGCTATCAATAATACGATGCAGCTTGCTGCAGAAGAAGGCGATGACCGTACAGAAGATTTGCTTAATGCGATGTATCAATCCCTTGAAAAACATACTTGGATGTTAAAAGCCTTTCTTGATAAAAAAAGCGCTTAAAATACAGAGCACTTGGAGTTTAGTTAAAGCTCCAAGTGCTTTTTTAATTTTTGGGGGACAAGCAATATGACAAATAGGCAACAGAATAATAATTGAGATGACAATTATTACAGTTGTATAAAGGATGCATAAAAAGGGTTTTTTCTTAAAGTGTCTGGGTACATACATAGTAAGCCTTACAAATTAGGAGGAATTGAACATGATGAATGAACAAAACCCAAAAATTGAAGTTGCACATACGAGAGAAGAGATGTTTCACATTTTAAAATGTATGCGCATGGAAGGTTACCACACGGATGAAATCCATATTATTGCAAGAGAAGCTAGTGATTTGGAAGATGTCAAATGGAACGCTGATGTGAAAACCCACGAAGCTGGTAATTGGTTTGACCAAATTAAATCATGGTTTACAGGAGAAACAGCGGTCACAGAAGGATTAAAACGTTTTGATTTGACAGAGGGTCAGACAGCATATTACGCACAACTTGTGGAAGAAGGGGCCATTGTATTATATGCGGAACATGATGACAACATCGATCCAACATGGGCTACACTTGGCGTCGAATCACAACGTACACAACTTGATGCGTTGGATACACGTGTCACGCCACCTGAATCGATTGTGGATGAGACACCAGCTCAACGTGAGGAACGCTTAAAGGCTGAAGAGCGTATGAATGATGCTGAACAAATGAGAAGATATTTGTAGTTAACTATAATACTAGTATTTTATAAGTGATCTGTATTGTTGCGGAAAACGCTCACCGCGGACATCAATGTTAATAGTAGAAAAAAGTGAAATTGATTGTAGTAAACTTCACATAAATACGAATAGCAGAGCGAGCGTAGTAAAAGCTTACCTCTGCTATTCGTATTTTTGATTTCAAAATCAATCCTTTCACCTTTTTACGCTTAATTATTTCAATTATAATACTTTCAATAAAGGTTTAGATGCTAATAAGGCGGTTGCTGATGCTAATATGGCTACTTCTGAAGCGAATACAGCCAAACAAGGGGCTTTAGATGCAACAGTACATAGTCAAACAGCTCTAACTTCAATGCAATCGCTCATAAATAAATAGATAAATAAACAACGGTCAAGCAATAAATTTATCAAATGGCTCAGTGACAGAGGGTGAAGCTTTAGGATTGTTAATTTTAGTGGTACAACGAACTCTCTAAGATAGAAAATGACCAAGGTAGCTTAATTGCTGTCTTGGTCATTTTCTAATTTAAGATTAAAAATTTACATAACTAACTTCATCACTGTCTGGGTCATAATATTGAAAATTATTTATTCCGTGTTTTTCTTGTAAGTATTCTTTTACTATTTCTATATCTTTACCAAAAGTAGGAAATGGAGTGCTTCCGAATCTTATTAAATAAGGCTCTTCTTCAGATATAGAAGCGTAGAGTATTTCTTTATCATCGTATTGAAAATCGACATTCCATCCTCTATAACAAATCAAATAAGTTCCATCGTCTCTTAGTCCGCATTTATCTTTATAATAAACGATATTAACATTACATATTTTGTTATTTATCAAAAATGAATCCATGTTGTTGTACTCCTTTATAAACTTTAATTACCAAATGTATTTTAATGTAAATTTTTGATTAAGTACATAATTATTTTAATTTAGAGCTTGATCCGCTGTTTACGGAATCGTAAGTAAGGTTGCAGGAGAATTCGGGAATTAATCACTCTCTCCTTCTGTATTTTTATAAAATATATAAACTTTATATATGTATTTTTGTTAATTTATACCTTATTATAAAATTATAGGTAATTTTGTTGTTTGTAAAAAACTTAGTATGACTTACGTAATTGCCTATACAAAAATAGTAGATGGAGGTAGAAATTAATGGCAAGAATTGTAGAAAAGATTGATGAAATTACAGGGAAAACAGAGAAAGACTTACAGTTGAAAGAGCAATTTGGTTTCCTTCAAAAAATGGCACAAGCAAAGTGTGAGCAATTTAGAGCAGAACTTCAAAATATGTTTGTAAGTGGTGGGACTAAAGAACTTGAAATTGTAGGGAATCGGGCGATGTCTTATCACGACATGCAGCATGTGGATTTAAGTTCCAAATCTTCAGATTCAATTAAAAAGGCAATTGAGATGTTTTTTAAAGGCAAAGAGGGAGTAATTGAGGGTTTCAAAAGCATAGTTGAAACAGCTTTAGATACTCTGATTGGGAACAGTTCCATGGGAGAATATGAAGAAAAAATGTTTTTTGTTTATCCTGAAAACTTCGCGATTGTACGAGTAGATGTTAAATTTTATAAGTATACATTCTCATCCAAAGGTATTATTGCAGATACTGAAAATATCTTCTGCTATACCATGGCAAAATCAATTGTGGATCATAAGAAGTTATCTATTGATGAGCTTTTATATTTGGTGACAGAAATGATTGGTGCGGATAACATTAGTGAGGTTAAAGCATTTATAAAAGAACTGAGAGAAATATGGAAGATGCTTGAAACAGAAGATACAGATAGTACCCTATTAAAATATCAACTTGCAGATGCACCGCAAACAGTTTTAAAAACTAGCTCAAATAATAATTTGCCTTCAGTTTCGAATATTAAAGAATTAAAAGAATTCGCAGAAGAAAGAAGTTGGATTGTGAAGGAAGTGTTATCTGATAGACTCGAAATAAAGAATTACGAGATTGAAAAATTCTTCTCTCAGAAAGAGAATCCGAAGTTTGTACTTGCTAATGATTCAGCATTGAAGGAAGATTACCAAAGATGGGCCGAGATGATTTATAAAATCGATGAAGCATATGGGAAAGATAAAAATGAGGAAACTAATCCCGTGATCCATTCTTAACTAATATTATGCAACAATTGATCACTTTCCATCTGAACTACATCCCGTCAAGTAGACAGTGGAAATAACAAAAAATATACTAAGCGGCTTGAGTTATGAATTCTAAAGGACTCAAGCCGTTTAATACCTTTTGCCCCACAATTTTAATACAGAGGTACTGCTAATCTCATATTTAGCTAAACCTCCATCTGTGAATAATTCCGTTGAGTGTAGTCTTCCACAGCCGCTAATTTTAACTTTTTGAATAGTATTTACATGAAGTCGGAACAAATAACCAGGTGCTCATTTTTTATTGAGTACCTGGTTATTTGCAAATTATATATAATGACTAGGTTTTTTCTTATTATCTAAATAACGCTCTCTAGAATATTGTGTGAAATCTCTAAACAATTTTGAAAGTGAAGTAGGGTCAAGATTAAGACTAGGCGGCATAACCTCAAATAATTGTGAATCATAAGATATGATTTTATCTGTATAAGAACCTAAAATAATAATTTTCAGTAATCCTATATCACCTAAGTGTTTATAATGTTCGCTTGTAATTATGATTTCTTGCTCTGGGTGCAATTTTAACCATCTTCTTACACGAAATTTATTCATATGGATATTATTGTTTAATTTCATGATTTTGTTTATCCCCCTTCTATATTCCTATTTTAGGAAATAGGGAGTTAAAAGTATATAAAAAACAGACAACTAATTAGTTATTTGTTTTATGTACAGACTTGGACCCTTTAGCTTGTTCAATTACTTCTTCAAAAGCCGATTTAATTTCCTTAAGCGTATAACGAGCTTTTAGTAATTCTTGGGTTGTTTGTTCATTTTAAAACTTCATTTAAATTTTGTCTATCACTGATATTAAATTATATTTAAAGAAAGTAAATCGAGTAAAAATTTTTATTTATTAAAGAAACTTCTTATAAAGAGCGTTCAGCACCTTTTTATATTGTTTAAATGAGCTTGGTAGCCTTCCACAATCAATCGTCATAGTGAACCAGCTTTAGAAAATTGCTGGAATGGTAGATGGATGGAAATTGTTATACAAACGCTAGAGTTTTGAGGTATTATAAAACTTCTGGAGAGTAGAGTTTAATGAAAGAAAGGGAGTATTTTATGAAAGAAATTAAATCGATATCTATTGAACCTCATGTAAGAGAACTATTATCCTTTGCGACCTCAGAAAAGAATGTTGATAAAGAGTATGAATTATATATGCATTCACCAGTAAGAGAATTATATGGATATGACAGTGAAGAGGAGATAATCGGCTGTATTGGAATAGATTTTTTAAGTCAAAACCGTTGTGAAATAAAACATATTGCAGTATCTAAAAATCATAGAGGAGTAGGTATTGGTAGTAAAATGATTAGTTTTATCTGGAAAAAATATTCTTTATCTTTTATGTTTGCTGAAACTGATATAGATGCTGTGAATTTTTATGAAAATTATGGGTTTAAGATAACAAGGTTGGGCGAAAAGTATCCAGGTGTGGAACGATTTCTATGTATTTTAGAAGGTTAGTAAGTCATAAAAAGACCACTTCATGATGGTAAACTCATCCTGTTTGTTAGCAATTCACAATGATTGAAGAGACTGGGACAAAAGAGAAAAAGTATTAGATTGACCTCCTTCAATCTAATACTTTTTGCTATACCGTTGTGGTCCGCTATTGTGGAGCTTTCCGCTCAGCACAATGAGCCGCAACCCTCGCTAACGCGCGGAATGCCCGCGTCTTACATTATGTGCTGTTCCAGCTGGAGTCACCACCTCCGCTAGCGACAACTGGTGCACACTTCTAATGATTATTTTTGCATAAGCTAAAAATAGCCAGTTCTTCAAAATAGCGAAAATTTACGAACACCTTTCCTCTGTTCCTTAAATTTTTTTAGTTATGTCCCAGCCTCTCACTCTTTTCGTATTTATTAATGCATCACTTTTTCCTGTTCATGTTTTCTTATAAAGCGTAAAATGTGAAGATGTTCTAGTTGGGCAACAAGATTGCCGATTAAAATAAAGCTACCACCAATCAGTAATTTAACCGTTAGTCCCTCCCCGATAAACATCATGGCAAACATCGCGGCAAAAATAGGCTCCAATGAAAAGATAAGCCCTGTATGTGTAGCAGATGTATACTGTTGTGCAACAGTTTGGCCAACAAAGCAAAATGCGCTACAAATAATACCAAGCCCTAAAATGGCAATCCATGAAGTAGTGGAATTTGGAAGTGTTGGTGTTTCAAAAAGTAGCGTTAACACAAGCGCATACAATCCAGCGAAACCGAGCTGATAGATGCCATATGAAATCGACTCTACGCTGCGAGTAAATCGACCGTTTAACAGCAGATAAATTGAATAGCTTAATGCAGCAATTGCGACTAATATATCGCCAGTTTGAAAAGTAAAAGAATGTTGTACAGTTAAAACAGTAATACCAATCATTGTGCTAACAATCGCAAACCTAACAGCTTTTGAAGGCAATTTTTTGTCGATAAAGCTACTGAATATAGGCACTAGCACAACTGTCAGACTTAAAATAAATCCTGCGTTGGAAACGGAAGTAGTCTCCAGTCCGAATAAGCTAAGTGCAAACACAATGAATAAAAGCAAACCTTGAATAGCTGCGTATTTTAATGTTTTGAAATCGACTTTGATCATGCGTTTATAAAAGAGTATACCTGCTGCAAAAAATGCGATAATACAACGCAACGCTACCACATTATAAACAGCCAATGTTTCAAGCCCCATTACCATAAACGTATAAGACAATCCCCAAAACATTGTTACAATTACCATTAGTAAATTTGCTTTTCCTTGATTACTCATTATGCCACCTTCAATCTGTGTACTAAAACAGTTTTATACTAAAATTTACTATATATCTTGTATTGTGATTAGTAAAACGAATGTTTATAATGATTAATATTAAAAAAATTCATGTATAAGAGGGAAAGTGAATGAGTTTAGTCAAATACGAGATTTTGAATAAAGTTGCTGAAGTATCGAGTTTTACAAAAGCAGCTGATGCACTTGGGTTAACCCAATCGGCAGTTAGTCATGCTGTGTCAAGCTTAGAGAAAGAATGTGGATTTGCATTAATCCATCGAAGTCGAACAGGTGTAACATTAACGAGCGAAGGACAAACGATGCTGCGTGCGATGCGTCAAGTTCTCGATGCAAATGAATTATTACAGCAAGAAGCGGCTCATATTCTTGGAGTGACCCGAGGTAAATTGCGAATTGGTGTTATTTCAAGTATTTCGTCCAATTGGATGCCCGAAATTATTCGTATTATGGACAATCAGTTTCCAGGCATACGAGTAGAATTGCGCGAAGGCGATTATTATGAAATCGAGCAGTGGTTGCAAAGCGGTGTAGTGGATGCTGGATTTTTAAATGGTCAAAAATCGGAACAATTCCAATTTATCGAATTAGTACAAGACCCCCTTTTATGTATCGTTTCCAATCAAAGTTCTCTCTATAATCGAGCAGAAATTGATATTGCTGAATTAGAGGATATGCCTTTTATAATGACATCGTATCGAGGCACCAATGATGTAAAAGTCCTTTTAGAGCAGTATCATGTGAAACCAAACATCCGCTTTGAGCTGTCAGAGGAAGTAGGGATTATTTCAATGATTTCGCACCATTTAGGAATTAGTATTTTACCTCGCTTAGTTATCAATCGATTGCCGTCTTCATTAAAGGCCATCCCGTTAAAACAAGGTGGTTATCGAACAATTGGGCTGGCAATGAAACACCAAGCCTCACCAGTGACGAAAAAATTTGCGGAAATTTTAAGTGCATGGCTGAAAGAACAAAATAAGAAATAGGTTATTTTAACTTTTTACGTTAAAATAGAACATGAAGAAAGCTTAGTATTTCATGATAGTTTGAAAAGAAAAGGTGAGTGTGAGTGGGGACATTACAAGGAAAAACCGTACTCATTACAAGTGGGGGAACACTTGAAAAATGGGATCGTGTGCGCGGGCATACGAATTTATCGAAGGGGACGATGGGCTGCTATTTGGCTGAAGCAGCATTAGAAGCTGGGGCAGATGTTATCTATATGCATGGCTATTTTGCACAACTTCCGGTTAACCAAGATAAAATGCGTACCGTACGCTTTGAGGGTATTGAAGATTTAGGTGACAAGGTGCGCCATGCGGTACAGGAAGAACAAGTAGATATCGTTATTATGGCAGCGGCCGGCTCTGATTGGGTTATTGATAAAGTTTACGATCAATCAGGCAATCTCATGGAAGGTGCGGGCAAAATGCCATCGGACGAGCCTCCTATTATTCACTTTAAAAAAGCACCAAAAGTGTTAGGACAAATAAAGGGCTGGCAACCGAATGTCACGTTAGTAGGCTTTAAGCTAGAGGCAACAGAGGATGAACAGTTCTTACTATCGCGTGCACGTCTTCGTATGGAAACGGCTAACGCACAATGCATGGTTGCCAATAGCTCGCAATCGCTGTACGGTGGTCAAGAGCCTCATTGGATTGTACCTGCACAAGGTGATCCCATCAAAGTAATTGGCAAACAAGAAACGGCAAAAGTATTGATGAATTACTTACAAAATGTATAACAACAAACTGTGTAGAAGATGATATTCTGCACAGTTTTTTTGTTGTCATACATCATTCCGTTCCAAAATATGAATAAAGTAAAGGCGATTTACCACTTGCCACTAACACTATTGATGAAATAAGTTATTAAAAATATGGAATTGTAAGGTAAAAATGAAACTTTTTTCTTAATTACAAAGTATTCAGCTAGGTTTTATAATATTTATATTGACAATAGGTTTTCTGAATTATAGAATTATTTCCAAGAAACGTAGTGCTGATGCTAGGAGAGTAAAATGCAAATTCAGTACTATCTTTAGAGATAAGAGAACTAGTCATTTTGATGCTTGAATGTCTTTTATACAAAAAGTGAAAAAAGAAGGGGTGTATCGTATGTCTCAACTGTCTAAGATTGATGATAAGAAATTAGAAGTGATTGCGAAGGCCATTCAAAATTTAGAATTTGGTGAAGTGCAAATTACTATTCAAGATGGTGTGATTGTCCAAATTAATCGACTTGAAAAGCAAAGATTTCCACAGAAAAAGTAAAGCTTTAATAGAATGCGGAAGAATCAACAAAAGACTACCTTAAAAGCGCCCTTTGACGCCACATAGGTAGTCTTACACTAAAAACCGCTTAACGAAAAAACGCACTAAATGTTTCTTTATTTGACATCTGCTAGTTTACTGTCTGTTAATGCTTCGAACAAAGTGCTAGAATCCTTTTCGTTTAAATGAACGTATTGCTGGTCACCTTGAACGACTTCTAGTGTGTTTTTGTTTGGAGCAATCCAAACGGCATAAGTGATGGCTTTAGCGTTGGTATTGGAATTAACAAATTGAAATATAAACTCATAGTCTGGCAATCTTGCCATATCGACTTTTCGTTTCTCCCAGTCAGCATGATGTAGTATTTGTTTAACCGCTTTTACCTCTTTGGAATGGGTAATTTCCTTGAAATCCTCGTAAAATCCGTCTTCTTCCATTTTTTGAACTTCAATTTTTTGTTTTTCTAAGCTTGTACAACCTGCAATAAAGAAAACGAATAATAAAGGGACAAGTATATTTCTATAATAGAGCATGATAATCGTTTCACTCCTTTTCCAATAGTAATAATACGATGAGCTAACTTAAAAAATAGGTATCTCAAAGGGGAATTTTGAAATACCTACTTAAACCATATTATTCGTAAAAGCTCGTTGGAATTTGTCCAAGATGTCTACGGTGATAGAGCAAGGGTTCCTTCTGTCTATTATCAATTTGTAAAACTTGCCCGATGAAAATCGTATGGTCACCTGCATCAATTTTATTATATGTTTCGCATTGTAGCGTAGCTAACGTATCATGCAAAATAGGTAAACCATGTGCTGAAGTAGACCAATGAACTTGCGCAAATCTGTCAGCGATTTTGCTTGAAAATACCGTACATAAATGTGTTTGCTCATGCGCTAAAATATTGACCACAAATTTTTCCGTAGTATTAAAAAATGGATGTAGTTGTGATTTTTTGTCCAATGACCATAGAATGAGAAGTGGATCTATGGAAACCGATGCAAAGGAATTGACCGTTAAGCCAATCGGTTCATTTAGATTATTGCAAGCTGTAACAACTGTGACACCTGTTGGATAATTCCCTAATGCCTGTTTAAATGCAGTTACTTTGTCCGTCATACACATCACCTCTTGTTATGTTATGGAGAAATCCTTTTGTTTGTTCTTGTAGCATTTTCTTCGTTCTATTATGGATAAGCCTACAAAATAATCTAGCAACTGTAAAGGTCGTTAATTCAATTAATTTAAAAAACCAATTGAAAGGATTTTTTAAATGCTGATGGGGTATCCGGGCTTCTACGTTTTATTCTATCTTTAGTCATTTGTTTCAGTAGCAGTTATAGTGCTAGATGGAGATATTAAAAGGATAGATTAAATGAATGTGAGGTAAATATATAATGGAAATCATAACAATTAACGAATTTATTGTAAAAAGAACTATAAACGATTTGAAAGATGCGGTAAATAATCCTGATAAGTACACGATAAGTATAAATGATAACTGGGATGAATTTGTTTCTTTTATCAATAATAATCGGAGTAAATATATAGAAGAAGACGGTCTTCTTACACTTGATGGGGGGTTATCTATTAAAAAATATAATAAAGAGATTTTAGGTGTTCGATATTGGGACTATCTTCCGGAGCTATGGGCATATATTTTAAATGTTATTGAAGAATACTTAGAAGAAGGAATTGGGAAATGTTATTTTCCCGATCAACCAGTTAGAATTCAATTAAAGCAATTAAAAAATAAAAAAATACAATTTTTATTTGATAACGACGATCATGTGTTAGAATTTGAACAAAAAATGTTATTAGGAATCTTTTTGAATCGTGCTGAAGTCTTTTTTAATGTTCTTGTAAAAGAACTTGATTTGACTGGATACAGCTATCAAATTGAAAAAATTCAAAAATTAAAAACCCGTATATAAATCAATTTAAAAGCATGGGATTATGACAAGAGAGAAAAGTAGTTAAGATTAAAAATAAAGTATTGATATTAATATAATTTATAAAGTAGAAACGATAAAAATCGGTTCTACAGTCTTTTTTCATTTCCAATAAGAATAGACCGTGGAATGCACCGCCGTAGCAAACAGCAATGACCATGTAAAAAGTGTTAGATTGATTGCGGGGACTGACCCCTGTATATAAGACAGTGAACAAAAAGATCAACCAACACAGTTGTCGGTATTGAACTGGTGGCATTATCAGCGGCGTTACGGGACATGCTCATGGTAATGCCTTTTGCTATGCGGTTGCTTCAAAATTACGATTGAATAAATTCGCTGCGGTAGCGTAAGGTTGTCCTGTTCATTTCCGTTTTTTTCATTTTCACGTGACATTGCCAACCATATTTTGGCATGATATGGACGACTTTATGATTGACCCGCATTTCTTGACGTAATAGAGCTGTAATTTTCGGTAGCCATAGCGAAATTTATGGGCACAATAAAGTCCTTCAATACGTCTCTCTGTTGTTTGACGCGAATTTGCAGCTGTAGATGCCTGTTTCCAACGATAGATGGGTTCAGTTCCAAAATGTAGTTTACTATTTTACTAGTGGCTCTTAAGAGAATAATAAGGATAGCATATAAAATATTGTTATCAAAAAATGTTGACTGTTTTAATGTGATGTGATAGAATTTGCGCAACAATTAATATTTTTTTAAATTTTCGGAATAATGAATTTTGTTTACTTATCAAAAGTGTCTGAGTTACTGAACTATTGATTTCAAAAGTATTCAATCATTATAGAACCATTATTTATTTCTTTACTGACTTTAATTATCTTAATGCCCCGTAATTTTACTGCTGCTATAAACGATTTTCTGAAGACTACTCAATTTATAAACATTTCATTTATAGCTAAATAACATCAATTAAAAACTGAAAATTCTGTTTATAAATCATTTGATGAAAGGGGATAATCACCTGATGAAAATGACATTGATAACGATGTTAATTCAGCATTAATTGCCATGAAATTGATTATGCAAATTTATAATGGAATGGAGATTATTAAGAATGTCAAAAAGTCATCAATATAGTGGTTGGTCAAATAATATTGAATATAGTCATGTTAAAATAAAGCCTTCAAAATATAAAGTTGATAGCAATCTATTTGTACCAGGAAGTAAAAGTATGACAAATCGGGCATTAATTATTGCTGCATTGGCAGATGGAAAATCAGAAATAGCTGGAATTTTAAAAAGTGATGATTCTTATTGGTGTATCGAGGCATTAAGAGAATTAGGAGTAAAAATAGATTTGGTTGATGACAAGGTCTACGTAGAAGGTATGAATGGCAAATGGGTGAAAAAGAATTCACAATTATTTATTGGAGCCGCTGGGACTGTCGGTAGATTTTTACCAGGCGCTTTAGCACAAGCGGCTATTGGTGAATGGGAAGTATATGCAGATGAACAGTTGAGCAAAAGACCTATTAAAGATATTGTCAATTACTTGAATGCTTTGGGTGGGGAAGTCAGTTTTTTAAATATGGATGGTCATTTCCCACTGAAAGTAAAGGGAAGGGGTCTTAAAGGAGGCGAGATTATTGCTTCTGGAAAGATTTCTAGTCAATTTATTAGTGGGTTATTAATTGCATCTCCTTATGCTAAAGAGAAAACAACCATAAAGGTTGTTGATGAAGTTGTACAAATATCTTATATAAAGATTACGTTGAACATGATGGAACAGTTTGGAGCTTCTTTACAATATGATGAACATCTGACAAAAATCATTGTAAACAATAAACCTTATACATCACAAAATATTGTATTAGAATCTGATATTTCAACAGCTTGTTATTTTTTTGCACTAGCAGCTCTTACTGGAGGAAAAGTTGTTGTAAATAATGTTAATTGTAATACTTTACAACCGGATTTAAAGTTTTTAGATTTTTTAAAGGAAATGGGCTGTGGAGTCGACATTTTACATACTCAACAGCAAGTTGAAGTTAGAGGACCAAAACAATTAAAAGGTGGCTTCACCTTTAACTTTAAAGAAATATCAGATCAAGCATTAACAATAGGAATATTATCTGTTTTCTCAACCTTGCCAATTACAATAACAGGAGTCGCACACATACGAAGGCATGAATCAGATCGAATTATGGCTTTGTCCACTAATTTAAAGAATATTGGTATTAAAGTGGAAGAGAATGATGACGGATTTACAGTTTATCCTGGGACTCCTACAGATGGAATAATTAATCCGTATAATGATCATAGAGTTGCAATGGCATTTGCATTGTTAGGTAGTGTTATTCCAAACATTGTGATAGAGAACCCTAGTTGCGTATCTAAAACATGTCCTGAATTTTTTGAAATACTAAGCAAAACAGGGATTGATGTGCAATATATTAGGGAGGGGGACATGTAATAAAATGATTGTAAAGGGTTTAGAAGATAAACTACTAGAGTACGCAAAAAAATACTTTAACAAAGCTTACATTTGTAGTTGTGTAGTTCAAAGAAGAACAATAGAATTTATTTTGTATTCAGATGTAGAGGTGTTAGATTTCTTTAGCTATAAATTTATCCCTTACACAATAGTAAAAGAGGGTTCCTTATCTGCAGATAGCTTCAATGTAAAAGCATTTAGCATTTATTTGAATTGTGCACCAATAGACTTAGATTGTAAGTTCGCTTTTGAAGACGTAGATATAGTGAAAAATGAAAAAGATAATAGAAAAAGTATTCAGTGCAGGAAGTTAGCATTGAAAAGATTTAATATATTTATCATGAAAAAATCTGAGAATATTATCGTTTTTGACAAGGAATCAAATAGCTTTTTAATTACAGGTTCTAGTTTAATAAGTCAATTAGAAGATATAAGGGTTTTAATAAGGGATATTTTAAATATAGGGTTAATAAATGAAGGCTTTGTTGAAGTCCATGCTAGTGCTGTCGCTAATTCTCAAGGCAAAGTAAATATAATATGTGGAAATTCAAATAGTGGAAAAACGACAATATTATTTGATTATCTCAAACAAAAATATAATTTAGTTTCTAATGGCAGGGTATATCTAAAGCCTATCAAAGAAAACTTACTCGTTTTAGGTACTCCTGAAAGTATCTATATTCGTCCAATTTCTTTTAGAAATTTTCCTGAAATTCTATCTGTTTTGCCTGAATGTGAAATAGAAGTTGGAAAATTATATGATGAAAATTGCCAACCTAGAGATAAAATTAAATCCCATTATAAAGAAATTTGTAAAGTTTTTGGTTGTGAGGCAGTCCAAGAAGGGACATTAAATGAGATTGTATTTCCGCTGCTTTCCTCTCCAGACAACAAAGTGAATTCAAATAAGATTATTCATAATAATATTATTAATTACGATGATATTTGTAGGCGTGAGTGGTCAGGTGCTATAAATATTAATAGTAATCTTTATAAAATTAATATGGAAAATCTAAAGAAAAGACTAGTGGATTATTCTAAAAAAATTTTTGTTTTTAGAGAAAAGGATAATTATTTATATTATAGAAAGGAATAAATCTATGCCGCAAAAGTGGGATGAATTATGGGGAAATTCAGATAAAATTAGAAGATGGTCAATCCCTGATTATCATTTTATAGATTATTTAATGGAAATGGAAAATAATTGTAATCAGTTAAAAGCGTTAGATATGGGATGTGGAATTGGGAGACATAGTGAGTATTTAGCTAAAAAAGGATTCATCGTAACTGCTGTAGATCCAAGCCTTACTGCAATTAACTACTTGCAACAAAAAAGTATTGATGAAAATATTCCTGTACAGATATTTCAAGGAGATTTAACATGGCTAAAGTCAGTAGAAGATAATTCATTTGATTTAGTTGTAAGTTGGAATGTAATATATCATAATACTTTATCTGAACTTGAGGATGCTTTGAAAGAGTTTTATAGAATTTTAGTGACTGGTGGAAAATTACTTCTAACTTTAAATTCAACAAATAATATTCATTATGGAAAAGGTATAGAAATAGAGAGAAATACCTTTATTAATCAAAAGAAATTAGACGGAGAACATCCACATCATTATTCAGATAAAGATGAAGTAGATAGATTATTAACAAACTTTAAAGTGTTATGTTTATCGGAAGATGAAGAGGAGGTTGGGGGAAAACTTTTTAAAGATAGATGGCATTGGTATATTTTTGCTCAAAAATAAATAAAAATTTGGGCAATAGCTATCATTTTGCAATGGTAGATAAAGTAAATCATATCATAATGAAAGGCGACTATTCATTCAATACTGATAGAATAGTCGCCTTCTTTTAGTTTACAACAAGTGGTTTTTCATTGCCCTCATTGTCTTCGTTATGCTTGTTATCACCTGGAATAATTCGGTTTTCAGTGTCTTTATCGAAGAAGTGGACTTTGTTCATATCGAGTGCTAGTGGGATAACTTGACCAGGTTTAACATTGGCATGTGAATCCACACGTGCAATAAATTGCTGCCCTTCGACCTGTGAATAGAGCATGATTTCAGCCCCCATTAATTCCGCCACTTCAATCGTTACCTCGATTCTAGACCCTGGCGATGATTCAATAAACGCCTGTTCATCGTGGAAATCTTCTGGACGTATGCCCATTAAAATTTCTTTATGGTTGTAGCCTTGCGCTAGTAAGTATTTCATTCTTTCTTGTGGAATGGCAATAGAAGTACTGCCAATGTTGAGTTTGCCATCGGTAAGCGTACCCGTAAAGAAGTTCATGGCAGGGGAGCCGATAAAACCGCCAACAAAAACATTTTTAGGTTGTTCATAAACTTCTTTTGGTGCTCCTACTTGCTGAATAATACCATCTTTCATTACAACGAGGCGCGTTGCCATCGTCATAGCTTCCGTTTGGTCATGGGTAACATAGATCGTTGTTGTTTGTAGGCGTTGATGAAGTTTAGTAATTTCTGCACGCATTTGAACGCGTAGCTTGGCATCTAAGTTCGATAAAGGCTCATCCATTAAAAATACTTTCGCATCCCGAACAATGGCACGTCCCAATGCCACACGTTGCCGTTGACCGCCCGAAAGTGCTTTCGGTTTACGATTTAAATATTCCTCAAGACCTAGAATGCGTGCGGCTTCGTTGACACGACGGTTAATTTCATCTTTCGGTAATTTCCGCAGTTTTAATCCAAATGCCATATTTTCATATACGCTCATATGTGGATAAAGGGCGTAGTTTTGGAATACCATGGCGATATCACGATCTTTTGGTGCAACATCATTCATGCGTTTTCCATCAATGATTAAATCTCCCTGAGAAATTTCTTCGAGACCCGCGACCATACGTAATGTGGTAGATTTACCGCAACCTGAAGGACCTACGAAAACAATGAATTCCTTATCTTCAATGTCCAAATTAAAATCTTTTACTGCCGTGACGTTTTTATCATAGATTTTATAAATATGTTGTAATTTTAGTTCTGCCATTTGGTTCATCTCCTTAAAATGTAATGGTTTTTTAGAGTATAAGAGAAAATTATGCAAAATGTATATGTATACATTACACAAAATATCATTGGGCATATTGAACAACTATTAATAATTTTCTGATTTTAGCAACAACATAGCAAGTGAAACAAATGTAGCATTGGCAAAGGAACGAATATCGATTCCTGTATTTTCTATAAACTTATCCAATCGATACTGTAGGCTATTGCGATGAATATAAAGTTTTTTGGCAGTCAAAGACGCGTTTAAATTACATTGTAAAAAGACTTGAATTGTATCAAGCATCTCCTGCCCTTGCATACTTTCAACAAACAAATTCGAGAGTATGTTTTTGTTAACGAGTGATGGAGCATGAATGAGTAGTAAAGGCAATGCTTCGTGAAATGTGAGTGATTTTTCCCGATCAGCGAATCGATGGATTGCTTTGAAACATTGGTATTCATAGCTAAACTTTTCTTTTACGAATAAATCAGCTTGATGCAGTTGACCGATATAACTATAAATTTTAACAAAAAAATCACTCGTTAATGTATCACTTAGTTGGCTAAACGCCTCTTTATCAAAAACGACTTGGGGCTTTTCATCTACGATAATGCCATGTGTATCGTCCATCATAAGTATTACCGGTTGCTGAAATCCTCCTGTAATGGCCTCTTTAAAATTATGTAAATCCTCAATTGGTTGTTTGAGATAGAAATAGCAAAAACGCAAAGTTTTTACATCTTGTAAAAAGGGTAGCTCTTTGCCATCGTTGTTTAAAAAATCATACCATTTTTGTTGAACGCTAGAGTTATTTTGTCCATTCATCGTATTGTCTATGGGAAGAAATAAAGTCAGTAAAAGATTACGTTCGGCATCTGAAAGGGCTGTTTTGACGATGCCGAATTTACAATTATCCTCTGTTATAAACCAATATTTACTGTTGTCTTGTGCATTATATGTAGTTGTAAAGGCAGTCTGAAAATAATTTTCTAATTTCTTAAGCATTGATTTCTCCTTTTTAGACTGATTGTAAACAATCGTATCTCCATCTGTAAAACAATTTAAATATTCCTAGACATCAAGTGGGCTAGTCTGAAGCCCTTTATATCGGTCTTTCTAAATAGATTTCGGTCATGTCTATAAGGAGTAGTTTTTTATTATTGTTTACGAAGGTGGAATTTTTCTCCGTAAATTAAAAAAATGAAGAAAATTATTTACAATTTTTTTGACTTGTTATAATATTACTTGTAAGCGTTAACAGTAATGATTGGCATTTAAAAAACGCAAGAGGTTAATGCCATGCTTTATCATTTTGAAAATAGGGGCATTGAACCATGCTATTTTCGTTGTGTTTTGTCAACGGACAATGATATAAAAACTTTTTAGGTGGTGTTCAAAGGTGAATTTAGAAAAGTATAAAGGAATCATTCCTGCTTTTTATGCTTGTTATGATGAGCTAGGAGAAATATCTGAAAGTAGAACGAAAGAATTGTGTAACTATTTATACAAAAAAGGTGTTAAAGGGCTTTACGTTGGTGGAAGTTCAGGAGAATGTATTTATCACAGCTTAGAAGAAAGAAAAGCGACACTAAAATATGTGGCACAACAACTAAAAGGGAAGCTTACATTAATCGCACATGTGGGGGCACCATCAACAAGAGATAGTGTAATTTTAGCAAAATATGCAGAAGAATTAGGCTATGATGCTGTCTCGGCCATTCCACCTATTTACTTTAAATTTTCAGAAAGTTCGGTTTATAAGTATTGGACGGAAATTATGGATGCAACGACAATGCCATTTATTATTTACAATATCCCACAAACGACAGGTTTTGACCTTTCACTCAATCTCTTTAAAAAACTAATAGAAAATGAAAAAGTGATAGGGGTAAAAAATTCTTCTATGCCTGTTATGGATATTGAAAGATTTAAGGCTACTGCTGGTGACAATTTTATCGTCTTTAATGGGCCTGATGAGCAATACGTTTCAGGCAGAATAATCGGTGCCGATAGCGGAATTGGTGGAACATATGCCGTGATGCCTGAGCTATTTTTAATGGCAGAAAAATTTGTGTCAGCAGGGGATTTCGCGAATGCTAGAAAAATTCAACATGATATTAATGATATTATCGTTGCTTTATGTTCGTTAAATGGTTCTCTATATTCCACGATTAAAGAAGTTTTAAAACAAAATGGGGTTCATATAGGCAGTGTCAGAGCTCCATTAGAGCCAATATCGGGTGACGATTTAAATAAAATCGCTGGTATTAAAGCGTTAATCGACAACGCCATCCAAAAGTATAAAGGGTAGTCCACTTGAAAAGGTCAACCGTTAGTAATAAAGGTTGTCGATAATTACAAGTGTAATTTCACATAGGGGAGGACACAAGCTAATAAAAAGCTTGTCTTTCATAAAGGCAATTTTATTTTAATGACATTCAAAAGGGGGAGTCGTTTATGTTTCAAAGGCGTTATTTCGCAACTGCAATAGCAATCTTGTTTGTACTTTCAGTGCTAGCAGGATGTACAAGTACTTCTACTGATAGTTCAAAATCTAGCTCTAGTTCATCTGATGTGGTAGAGCTAAAAGTATGGTTAACTCCGCAATGGAAAGGGGTTTTAGATGCTTCCGAAGATGGAGCAGATTATGATAGCTTCTTCAAACATGCAGGGGAGCGTTTCGCTGCTGAGTATAAGGAGCATAACGTTAAGGTGAATGTAGAAGTAATTGCAGGGGAGCAACGAGATGAGCTATTAAATGTCAATCTGAATGGAGGAACACCTCCAGATGTGTTCTTTGAAAGTGTATTTGCCATGGGAGACTACGCTCATAGAGGAGCTTTAGTATCATTAAATGATATTGTGGATGAGGAATCAAAAAAAGATATTGCCCAAGGTTATTGGGACAGTGTGACATTTGGTGAAGATGTGTACTTCTTCCCATTCTCACATAACCCAGGTACTTTAGCTTACAATGCGGATATGTTTAAAGCTGCAGGACTTGACGAGTACATTGGTGGAGAGTATGAAATTAAAACTTGGACACTAGCTGACTATGAAAAAATATTAAACAAGTTAAAGTCCGATATACCGAAAGATCAATATTCAAATGCGTATCCTATGGGATTATATGCGTTAAATAATCAAGGGGATACTTGGAATCTTGCTTATTTAAGAATGTTTGGCAATCAATTTTTTGATAACAACGGCAATTTAATCATTGATGATGCTAACGGTGTGAAAGCAGCCAATTGGTTAAAGAAAATTTACGATGATGGCTTAACAAATCCAGGGGTAGAATCCGTTTCTTCAAATGACGTGAATGCGATGTTCCAAAATCAACAGCTTGCAATTAGTTTTACTAACGCAATATTATTCAATAACGCAAAGGCTGATATGGAAAGTGGAAAAGCGCCTAAGTTTGATATAAGACTAGCAAACATTCCTTCTGAAAGTGGCGATCCATTATCGTTCACGTATGTAACGGGTGCAACTGTATTTGACACAAAAGATGAAACGAGAATAAAAGTTAGTAAAGATTTTGTGAAATTTATTTCCACTGATGCTGAACTTGTCAAGGCTTCTAAAAATGGTGTACCTGTTAGAACATCAGTTGCCAATGAGTTCAAATCTGAAAAGCCTTATTTCGAGGCGTATTCTGCTAACGACCCTTACATGTTTAACTTCACAGGTAACGTACCGGGCTACAGCCAATTAAGACAAGTTTTATATCCAGAATTACAAGCACTATACACGGGTGGAAAAACGGCGGAGCAGGCTGTGAAAGATTATGAAACAAAAGGCAATGAAGTAATTGAGGAATCAAAAGCAGATTCTGTAATTTATAAAAAATAGCATGGCGTGTATACAACTTTACAACAATTTAAGCCCCTAGATGCTGGGGCTTAAATTGTAGAAAGGTAAATGATACCGATGAAAATCAATAAAAAATCGTTTAAAGAAAATATGACAGGTTACTTGTTTATCGCACCTCAAATTTTACTTTTTCTTATATTTTTAGTTTACCCTATTATAGAAGGAATCCGTTTAAGTTTATTTAAAATAAATTATCAAGATGAAGTGTTTATTGGTTTTGATAACTATAAAAAATTATTTAGTGATCCTGTATTCGTTCAGTCTACAATCAACACCGTTATTTTTGTAGTATGTATTGTCGCGTTGACGGTGTTTTTCGCCCTGTTTGTTGCCTCTACTGTATTTGATAAAAATGCGAAATATGTGTCTTTTATACAAGGTGCATATTATATTCCGGTGATGGTCTCGGCGGTTGTTATGAGTATGATATGGAGCTTTTTGCTAAACCCTGCAAATGGACTTATTCCTTTTATAGCAAGAAAAATGGAACTAGCCTCCGTCAACTTTTTAGGGGATACGAATTGGGTATTACCAGTCATTATTTTCGTTACCTTTGCGACAAATGTGGGGCAGGCCATTATCCTTTATATTGCCTCTATGATTGGGGTGCAAAAGGAACTTTTTGAAGCGGCTGAAGTCGATGGTGCGAGTCGCATGAAAATCATATTCAAAATCATTATTCCAATGGTTAAACCGACGACGATTTACATTATTATTATGAATATTATCGCAGTACTTAAAATATTTGTCGTTATTCAGTTATTAACAGGTGGAGGGCCAAACAACGCCTCTACGACACTCATGTATTACTTATACAATAATGCATTTAAGTATAACCAGCTTGGTATTGCTTCTGCAGTAGGTGTAATTATGTTCCTCATTACATTAGTGTTATCTACTCCACAGCTAAGAACAATGCTTAAGAAGAATTAGAGGTGAACGACTATGCGAAGAAAGAAAAACAAGAGGAAAAGAGAAAAAATAGAAATCATAACAAATTGCATTGTACTATTTTTTGCTGGTTTAAGTCTTTTCCCGCTCTATTGGCTTGTGACAAGTTCCTTTAAGAACAGTGCGGATGTCGTAAAAATGCCACCAGATTGGTTTCCCAAAAGCTTAAACTTTAGTAACTATGTAGATGTATTTAACAATCAGCCAGCTTTTATATGGACTTATAATAGTTTGTTTGTAGCTTTAATGTCCACATTTGCTTTAATTGTTGTTAGTTCACTTGCGGCCTATGCCTTTTCCCAATTGAAATTTAAAGGGAAAAACATCATTTTCATTATTTTTATTTCAAGTTTAATGATACCTAAAGAGGTTATGATTGTTCCGCTATTTAGAATTATTCAAGATATGAATATGGTCAATACATTAAGTGGTATGATTTGGCCTAATGTCGCAACAGCCTTCGGGGTATTTTTACTAAAAGGATTTTTTGATACAATTCCAGATTCATTGAGAGAAGCGGCCAAAATCGATGGCGCAAGCGAATTCCGTATATTTTTTAAGATTATGTTGCCATTAGTTAAACCGGGTATAGGTGCTTTATTTATTCTTAACTTTGTGCAAGTTTGGAACGACTATTTATGGCAGCTTGTTGTTGGGCAAGACGTTCATTCCAAAACATTAATGGTAGGAATCGCAACCTTAATGCAAGATTTAAATCCAAACTTTGCTTATAAGATGGCTGGTGCTACTGTAGCAGCAATTCCGATGTTACTGATATTTATTTTCTTCCAGAAGTACTTTACAAAAGGAATAACGATTGGAGCAGATAAGTAAATGTTTATCCATGGAGATGTATGCAAATGAATAAAAAACAAAAAGTATTTGACGGTATTAAAAGACAACTGATTGTTTCATGTCAGGCACTTCCAGAAGAACCTCTTCACAGCCCTTTTATTATGGGGAAAATGGCTTATGCCGCGATGCTTGGGGGAGCTAAGGGCATTCGGGCAAATAGTATTGAAGATATTAGAGAAATTAAGCGTATGGTTGAACTGCCGATTATTGGTATTATTAAAAAGACGTGTGAAGGGTCCGACGTAGTGATAACACCTACTGCTCATGAGATTGAATTGCTTTATCAGGAGGGGGTAGATATCATTGCACTAGATGCAACGAAAAGGAAACGACCTGATGGCACAACTATCAGCGAATGTTTCCCTAAAATTAGGGAAACATTTAAAGATCAAATTTTTATGGCTGATTGCTCCACGTATGAAGAAGCAAAAGTGGCCTATGAACTTGGTTTTGATTGCTTAGGTACAACATTAAGTGGTTATACGGAATATACAAATGATAAAAAATTGCCGGATACAGCGTTAATCAAAAGATTAGTCCAAAGTTTTCCGATCCCTGTTATTGCGGAAGGTGGTATTTGGACTCCAGAAGAATTGAAACGCGTTTTTGATTTAGGTGTTCATACAGCAGTGGTCGGTACAGCAATCACTAGACCGATGGAAATTACGAAAAGATTTGTTCAGGCTATACAATAGTGAAGATTGCTAGAGGAAGAAGAATAGTGTTTTAAAGGATGATGCAAGTGAAAATATTAGCCGCTGATATTGGTGGAACATCGATAAAAGTAGGTATCGCAGATTATAATGGGCGCTTAGAAGTATTTAAAGAATACGATACGGAAAGTAACAAGGGCGGAAAGTATTTAGTTGAAAAACTAATTAAGATAATCCATGAGTTTCAAGGCTTTCAAGCAATAGGCATTAGTACGGCAGGTCAGGTTAATAGTGCAGATGGTTCTATTATTTATGCTAATGATAATATTCCAAACTATACGGGAACTAAATTAAAGGAAATTCTCGAGAGGCATTTTAAAGTGCCTGTTAAAGTTGAAAATGATGTCAATGCAGCTGCCCTAGGGGAAAAGTATTTTGGCGCAGCACAGAACTATCATGATTTTATTTGTTTAACTTATGGTACAGGTATTGGTGGTGCCATTATCATAGATTCTAAAATTTATAAAGGGCATAATGGCTTAGCAGCAGAATTTGGGCACGTGATTACGCATCCTTTCGGTAATAAGTGTAACTGTGGTAAGCAAGGATGTTATGAAACGTACGCTTCTACAACGGCTTTAATCAAAAAAGCACAGCAAATAAACGCTGACTTTATAAATGGTAGAGTCATTTTCGAAAGAATGCATCAGGGAGATAAAAGCTTAGAAAGGGTTTTTCAAGATTGGATAGTAGAAGTAGCATTAGGGTTAACTTCCTTCATTCACATTTTTAATCCTCAAGCGATTATAATAGGTGGTGGTGTTATGGAGCAAGATAATCTTGTTGAGATCATAGCACATCAAGTGAAAGCGTTAACGATGGAGAGTTTCGCAGATGTTAAAATTATGAAAGCCTCACTTGGAAATAAAGCCGGCGTTTTAGGTGCTGTGTCACTTCATTTACGAGGCGATTAATAGAAGGAGTATTAAAATGGCAAATCAAGATATATTTTCACTTATTCATTCGAGATACAATTCTTTTACTAACACGGAAAAAAAGGTAGCTGATTATATTCTCGAAAATATTAAAGATGTTATTTACATGTCGATTACCGATTTGGCTGATGCGTGTAATGTAGGAGAATCAAGTGTATTTCGATTTTGTAAAACGATGGATTTAAAAGGCTATCAGGAGTTTAAAATTATGTTAGCTCATAGCATTTCTCTCGATAATGAAACCCCGCAACTTTCTAGTGCCATTACGATGCAAGATACGATTGCGGAACTATCGTCGAAGGTTTTATCTTCAAACGTTCAAGCGCTAACGGAAACCTTTAATTTACTATCGGAACAGGATATTGCACTAGCTGTTGAGTGCATGATTAATGCCCAAAGAATTCACTTCTTTGGCGTCGGCTCGTCTTTATTGACAGCAATGGAGGCTAAAAACAAGTTTATGAGAATTACGAATAAAACCGAGTGCTCGCTCGATTCACATCTGCAAATTATGTCTGCTGCTTTAATGACAAAGCAAGACGTAGCTGTGCTTATATCTTATTCGGGTTCAACGAAGGATACAATTGAAGTAGCAAAAGTAGCAAAAGAACGAGGGGCAAAAATTATTTCAATCACGAGATTTGCGAAGTCTCCTTTAACAAGTTTCTCTGATATTACATTGCTTTGCGGTGCGAATGAAGGGCCACTTCAAGGGGGCAGTTTATCTGCAAAAATATCACAGCTCTATCTTTTAGATTTACTCTATTTAGAATACTTTAAGCAAACAAATAAGGACTCCGTTCATAACAAAGAACTGACTGCACAAGCGGTTATTGAGAAGATGTTATAAAGGCAGACAAAATATTAGGACAAGTAAATTGATTGGTGGGGAGAGTGAGGTTGATGGAACAATCAATTGTTTTAACGAATGCCAAAATATATGCAGAAAATGGCATTATTGATGATGGATTTATAAAGATGACGGGTAAGAAAATTCAAGCTATAGGATGGATGCACAATTATAGAACGGATGAGCAAGCCGTTATCATTGATTTACAGGGACATATCGTAATACCTGGCCTCATTGATATTCATATTCACGGTACGTCTGGCGCTGATGTAATGGATGGAGAAATTGCATCGCTGAAAACAATTGTCCAAGCATTGCCACAGGAAGGGACAACGAGTTTTTTAGCGACGACAATGACACAATCGGACGACCATATTTCACAGGCGTTAAAAAATGCAGCAAATTTTATAAAAAATCATCAACAACCAGGTCAGGCAGAGGTGCTAGGGGTTCATTTAGAAGGGCCATTTGTGAACCCTAGCATGGCAGGGGCTCAACCAGTGGATTTTATCGTGCTGCCAGAAATCTCGCTATTTGAAAAATGGCAAAAGCTAGCTGAAGGAACCATTAAACTGGTTACGTTGGCTCCTGAGCAAAAAGGGGGCTTGGAACTAATCCAGCATTTGAAACAACATGGTGTTGTCATCTCAATCGGCCATTCGAATGCGACATTTGCGCTAGTCCAAAAAGCGATGGCTGCGGGGGCTACGCAAGTAACGCATTTATTTAATCAAATGAAAGGATTGCATCACCGAGAGCCGGGCGTCGCGGGGGCTGCTTTGTTGCTGGAAGAATTATATGCTGAGTTAATCGTAGATGGCATTCATGTATGTCCTGAAATGATTCAGTTAGCATATCGAAGTAAAAAAAGCGAGAAGCTCATTTTAATAACAGATTCCATGCGTGCAAAATGTTTAAAAAATGGCAATTATGATTTAGGCGGTCAGTTGGTCATCGTGAAAGATGGTACGGCTGAATTACAAAATGGCACATTAGCGGGCAGTGTGTTAAAACTTGATGATGCAATGAAAAATATGCTGCATTACTGTGATGACTGTACACTGGAAGATGTTATTAACATGACGTCAAGGAATCCTGCAAAGCAGTTAAATATTAGTCATCGAAAAGGAAGTATTGCAGTAGGGAAGGATGCAGATGTAGTAGTTTTAGACGATCATTACGAGGTGCTAATGACTTTTTGTAGAGGTGTCTTATCTTATCAAAAAGAACTATCAATGGATGACTAGCATTGGTTTATCTATCTAAGGAGTTTTGTTGTCGAAGAAGCTGATTGTTTTCTATCGTTTCAATATAGATTTTGTTACGATGTCCGTCGTTCAATATAAACGCCTATTTTCACCTCTTTTCTTATCGTTTTCCTTCAAAAGAGTAATCTTTTTTACACTTAAATATTCGGAATATTTAGAATTTTTATAAGGCTATTTAGAAATAAAAGCAATCCCCCAAAGGAGGTGATTTGCGCACTATTTTTTATATCCATAATAAGAAATTTATGATTTCCAAATGAAGAGGAGGCGAACGTATGAAAAAATTTTTGGTAGTAGCTATGGTGTCGATGTTGGTTTTAGGTGTTGGTATGGCAAATAAAAAAGTAGAAGCTTCTAAGGGCGGAGAATCATTGGAAAGAATAACATGGGAATTTGCAGGAGAACTTGAGGCACAAAAAGGATTTGACAAGAATATTGGGACAGCTGGCGTCTTAGCTGGCTCTTATAAAGATTATTTAATCGTAGGAGGAGGTGCTAATTTCCCTTATGATACAGTTTTAAATGGAGGGGCAAAGAAACATTACTCCGATGTCTATGTCTATAAAAAAGATAAAAACAAGTTAACGCTTGTAGAACATACGAATCTTAATCATGAGATTGGTTATGGAGCGTCTATCACGACAGAAAAGGGAATCTATTATATTGGTGGCAGTCCTGACAAAGAATATGCAGATGATATCACATTATTTACGGTTGACAAAAATCAAAAATTGAAAGTAGAGAAAATAGGGGATTTGCCATTTACATTTAGTGATGGGATAGCGGCTGAAAAGAATGGTAAATTGTATATTGGTCTTGGTAAGCAAAATGCAAAAGAAAGCAATAAATTATATGAATATGATTTAAAAACATTGAAAATAAAAGAGCTCGCTTCGATACCAGGGGAAAGTGTTCGAAACCAAAGTGTGGCCCAAATATTAAATGGAAACCTTTATGTATTTAGTGGTGGCGGATCTGTTGCCTATACAGATGGCTACCAATATAATATTGAAAAAAACCAATGGTCCAAAGTCTCCTCTGTAAAAGTGGATGATAAAGAGCTATCTTTACTTGGCGCTAATTCAGTCAAATTAAATAACAATGAAATGATGGTCATTGGCGGTTTCAATAAAGAAGTTTATGATGATGCAGTAAAAAATTTAGGGACATTAAAAGATGATGAACTTTTGGCATTTAGAACAAAATACTTTACTGCAGATCCTTATGAATTTAAGTGGAATAAAGATGTACTCATCTATAATGCGCAAGAAGATACTTGGCGTTCTGTAGGAAAAGTCCCATTTGATGCACCTTGTGGTGAGGGCTTAGTGTTAATGGATAGCAACATTTATTCTATAAATGGAGAAATAAAACCAGGGGTAAGAACAAACGCAATTTATGCGGGCACACTATTGTTCGACTAAGAACAAACGGCTGGGTTGTCTCGTATTTCAAACGTTTGTCTTAATAGAATGTCCAATGTCGATAAACAAGAAAAAGGAGGTGCAAGCATGAATCTTGCACCTCCTTTTTCCTACTTTCTAGCAATTTCTGCAACTTCAGTACCTACATGTACGGGTGGAAGACGGTCTTTCCATGGAGCCGCTTCCTCTAATTGTTTCCCAAGCTGAAGCAGTGTTAGCTCATCAGCGAAGCGCCCTGTAAATTGGAGTCCGATTGGTAAGCCTGACGCACTCATCGCAAGTGGCAACGATAACGATGGTTGACCTGTTGCATTAAACAAGTTTGTGAACGGTGCGTATGTGAAAATTTGTTCTGTCCATTCTATTGCTGAAATAGTTGGATTATTGGCATTTAGCTCACCGATTTTGGCTGGTAATGTGGCGATTGTTGGACTTAATAGCACATCATAATCCGCAAAGAATGTTCCAACTTGGCGTGACACAAGTGCATTGGTATGGATGGCTTCTAATAGTGCACTAGCTTTTAACTCTTTGCCATATTCATAACACTGCCAAATGGCCGCTTCAATATGATCGCGTGAAGGTGTTTTCCCAGTTAATGCGGCAGCACCTTCAATCATTTTATAAATATTCGCTGCCCAAATATTGACCGTTGCACTTGAAAAGGTTGCTTGGTCATAAACTGGTCGTGCTTCAACTACTTCATGCCCTAACTGTTCTAATAATTTAACCGTCTTATGAACGGCCTCAATACATTCCATATCGACAGATACACCAGAATTAGTTGCTGTAGTCCAGGCGATTTTTAGTGCTCTTCCCTTTTGTAGAATCGCTTTACTATAGGGCATTTCTGGGCTTTGTATAACCGAGTAGCATCCTAAGTCTGGCCCAGCTACTTGATCCAGTAAAGCAGCGGTATCACGAATCGTTTTAGTAAGGGCAAATTCAATAGCTAGTCCATTTAATGCTTCGCTATTGTAAGGGCCCATCGGTACGCGGCCACGTGAAGGCTTTAAACCGATGACACCACTGCATGATGCGGGAATACGAAGGGATCCGCCACCATCATTCCCATGTGCGATAGGGACGATGCCGCTAGCAACAGCAGCAGATGCTCCACCACTTGAACCTCCTGGGCTATGGTCTAGATTCCATGGGTTACGAGTAGGGCCGTAAACGACAGCTTCCGTTGCAGCATTATAACCGAATTCGGGTGTTGTCGTTGTACCACTTAATACAAAACCTGCGTTTTTAAAACGTTTCATTAATTCACTGTCAACGGACATCACCGCCTTTTCTGCCACACGACTGCCCATACTATGTGGCACATCTTCCGCATGAATGACAAGTTCTTTAATTAAAAAGGGGACACCTGCAAATGGTTGTTGTTCATGTAAAGTTGACATTGCTTTTTCAGCCTGTTCCTCTAATACGCTAACAACGGCATTAATCGAAGCGTTCACTTTGTCAATTCCTTGTAGCGCTAATTTTGTAAGTTCTTGCGGTGTCACCTGCTTTGTTTTTACTAACTCTGCTAATCCAAGCCCATCGTAGGAAGCATATTCTTGTAAATTCATCTGATCACCTCAATATTAGTGTGACTTACAAGTTTATTTTAAAATGATAAATAAAAAATTAATATTACCCAAAAGGATAAAATTGCTTTAAAGAGAATATATGAGTTTAAAAGAGAAAATGGGGGTGTTTATAATAAGTTGTGAAATAAAAGAGGTGAACTATTTACTAGAAGCAATGTTTAGAATTTCAAATATTAATTTGCAACAAACAAGTGAAGATTTTAAATTGAATGTTTTGCAAGTATTAGGTGAATGTTTTCACTACGAGCATGCTATATTCTGGGAAGTGATAGATGACGAGTTAACTAATCAACCAGTGTGTTTTAATGTAGAAGCGTATACAGTTGAAAGTTATTTAAATACATTTAAATTTTATGATCCTTTACATCCGATGAATATGCAAAACCAGCCTGATATTCAATTAATGCAACAAAACGAAGTGATATCAAGAAAGAATAAGCGTTATTATATAGAACGCTTTTTACAATACCATGATTTTATAGATGAAATGGTGATGTATTTGTCTATACAACATAAGCCATCAGCAGCAATTGGCTTTTTGCGCAAAAAGGGGGAGAAGCCCTTTACCGAGCAGGATCGGCAAAAGCTATTAGTTATGAAGCGCTTGATTGAAAATAGTTATTTATTACATCAATACGTTCAGCCAACAAAATCATTGCAAATTACCCAACGTGAAAAGGAACTGTTACGCTATTTATGTAAAGGGTTTAAAAATGCAGAAATTGCTAGTATTTTATATGTCAGTGAAAATACGGTGAAGAAGCATCTGCAAAATTTATATCGGAAATTTCAAGTCACTTCCCGAACGCAGCTCGTGTTAAAATATGCTGCAAACTTTCGTATATAAAATGATGTACAAAACGTAATCCTTACGTTAAACAAATTACATCCCATAAAAAATGACCAATAGCAGTGTTGTATGTTAAGAAAGAACACTGGCATTGGTCATTTTTTATATTGTCTGATTGCCATACCAATCCTCTTAAGCAGCTACAAACTTCGCAAAATCTTAAAACAAAATCCATTGTAGGCCTTGAATGACATCATTTAAAATAGTTTCATAGTATAGAGAAAGTACTATAACTATTTAAATATTTTTAATTTTAATTTAAACCAACAAAACTAACTGGTAAAGTATATAATGAAAGGACAAAAGGAGGTAGAAGTATGACTTTGTATTTTGATCATTTAGTTCATCAAGTTCAGTCACCAGAAAATATGAAAGTCTTTTTAAATAAACGTCATATCCATACCGTGAATGGTGGGCAACACACAATGTGGGGGACATATAATACGTTAAGCTATTTTGGATTAAGCTATATTGAACAAATAGCAGTATACGATCATGCACTATTTGAGGAAGCGGCTAAATTACCGTATTCTCTGCATTATACGTTCAAACAGAACAATGAGCGCTATGGTTTTTCAAGAATTGCTTTACGTACAACAAATATAGAGCAAGAGGCACAACGATTAAGTGCTCTTGGTTTCGATGTTTATGGACCAGATGCTTGTAGTCGAACGAGACCAGATGGATCAGTTGTGCATTGGAAACTATTGCATTTTGGGAAAGTAGGGCAAGCAATTGATTTTCCATTTTTTATTGAGTGGGCTGATGGAGATGAGGAGCGCTATGCGCAGTTAATAGCCAGTGGGGCGGTAACAACATCACAAACGATTTCAATGGAATCTGTGCAATTTTATGTGCAAGATGCACAGGCAACAGCAAAGTTATGGCATGAAGTATTACAATTACCGGAGCCAGTTGTACATTCCGAGTTTATTGCCCTACATTTGCCAAATATTCGTTTAGATTTCTATGAAGAAGCTGCTGCTACAAAAATGATGCTTGGACATAAAAGTGAAGGGCCTTTCGGAGTGACATTGAAGGATACTGATCGAACAAAGGAAACATTAATGTTTCCTTCGGCATTTTATTGGCTTAACCCGTAGATATGTTTAGTTTAATAAATAAGGAGCTGTTCAGTTGTTGAACAGCTCCTTGTACCTTATAATTTCACAACATTTGATGCTTGCGGGCCGCGATTGCCTTCCACTACATCAAATGAAACCTTTTGTCCTTCTTCAAGTGTACGGAAGCCTTCCTCTTGTATGCCCGTAAAATGTACAAATACATCTTCTCCATCATCACATTCAATAAAGCCATAACCTTTTTCGTTATTGAACCACTTTACGATTCCTTGTTGCATAAGCATTCGCCTCCAATGCGCTTGAATGTAAAATACTATCAATTAAATCGTGACATAATTGATAAAATATGAAAAATTGCATTTTCTCTTAGAACATACATGAATTCATTAGAGATGTCAATTGATTGTCGAAATATTGCATAACTAACTGTGTATTCTTTCACAATAAAGTCTATAATGGAGTTGAATCATATATAGAGAAAGTAGGGTTCCATATGACAACGAAAAATCAACCTTTATCAGATTTAGAAATTGCTAGCCAAGCGGTAATGAAGCCAATTATAGACATCGCCAAAGCGGCCGGCATTCCAGAGGATGCATTAGAACAATACGGTCGCTACAAAGCTAAAATCGATCCTTTAAAAATAACAGCTCATGGTGAGGATGCAAAGGTGGTATTAGTGACCGCCATTAGTCCAACGCCAGCTGGTGAAGGAAAATCAACAGTTACGGTTGGGTTAGCAGATGCCCTTCATCAATTAAAGAAAAATGTTGTTGTTGCATTGCGTGAGCCTTCCCTAGGCCCAGTAATGGGTGTCAAAGGGGGCGCAACGGGTGGTGGCTATGCACAAGTTGTACCAATGGAGGATATTAACCTACATTTTACTGGTGACTTACACGCCATCACAACAGCGAACAATGCGCTGTCAGCCTTTATTGATAATCATATCCATCAAGGTAATGCCTTAAACATTGATCCTCGTCGTATCATTTGGAAACGTGTGATGGACATGAATGACCGTGCGCTTCGAAAAGTGGTGATCGGTCTTGGTGGCCCAGTACAAGGGATGCCACGTGAGGACGGCTTTGATATTACAGTTGCCTCTGAAATTATGGCGGTATTTTGTTTGGCAACTAGCATAGATGATTTGCGTGAGCGTTTAGCAAGCATCGTGATTGGTTATACATTTGATCGTGAGCCAGTATTTGTGCGCGATTTACAAGTACAAGGTGCACTAACGCTGCTATTAAAAGATGCCTTCAAACCAAACTTAGTACAAACACTTGAAGGGACACCTGCTATTATTCATGGCGGTCCTTTTGCTAATATCGCACATGGCTGTAACTCCATTATGGCAACACAAACAGCACGTAAGTTGGCTGATATCGTTGTAACAGAAGCGGGCTTCGGTTCCGATTTAGGTGCCGAGAAGTTTATGAACATTAAAGCACGTAAAGCAGGTTTTAAACCAAGTGCGGTAGTAATTGTAGCAACAATTCGTGCATTGAAAATGCATGGCGGAGTAGCGAAAACAGCACTTGTTGGAGAAAACGTGCCCGCCCTGTTACAAGGCATCGAAAATTTAGCGAAACATGTAGAGACGATCCGTACATTTGGTGTTGAACCAATTATCGCGTTAAACCGTTTTATTACAGACACAGAAGCAGAACTAGAAGCAGTGCTAAACTGGTGTCAAGAAAATCATGTGCGCATTGCCCGTACAAATGTCTGGGAAGAGGGCGGCAAAGGTGGATTAGCCTTAGCAGAGCAAGTATTATCTGTGTTAGATGAAGAAAATAATTTCTCTCCTTTATATGATGTAACGGAATCAATTGAAGAAAAAGTACGTACTATTGTGCAAAAAGTTTACGGCGGGAAAGATGTCCAATTTACAGACCAAGCGAAAAAACAAATGGCACAAATCGAAAAATTTGGTTGGGATACGTTGCCGATATGTATGGCAAAAACACAATATTCGTTATCTGACCAACCAAGTTTACTAGGACGTCCTGAAGGCTTTACAGTAACGATTCGTGAAGTCATTCCAAAGCTTGGTGCAGGATTTTTAGTGTGTCTAACAGGTGATATTATGACAATGCCTGGTTTACCAAAACAGCCAGCTGCATTGCGTATGGATGTCGATAGTGAGGGACATGCTGTAGGATTGTTTTAATTAAAAACCGCGGATAAAGTATAGAATATCGCGGGTAAAAGTAGTTGTTTCGCGGGTAAAGTTCAAAAAAACGCGGATAAAATACCTCAAATCGCGGGTAAAAGCATTAACATATAAAAGCTGCCAACATCTCAACAAGATGGGCAGCTTTTATTGTTCCTTCAGCGGGAGGGTATTACATGCGATCAATTTCTTTCCTACTTCCTTCGTAACGTATTACTTCCTTTTTACCTAAAATGAACTTCGGAAAAATGTTGCCTAAATGAATTATCGATATTTGTTAGCACGACTCCAATGATGCGGCATTTCGCAAAATGATCACATAGTGGATGATACATGAATCATTAAAGGGAGGAGTTACGTTCCAATCTACTCAGGTACCGAATAGTAGAAGGTAACATCGTTTAATGAAGAATCCATCATACCTTGCTACATTTGGTAAAAGCCTTCTTGGTCGTGCAAACAAAACTAACTGGTTGTTCACAAATTTTTGTATTGTACATGTACTATGCGGGTTAACAAACTTGAAAATTAAGGGAAAATGTTCACTTTTATTGAAGATGATCGGTTACACTATACGCATTTCATCATTCTGTAAAACAGTATTCAATTGTAAGCCCGCTGAAGTTATTTAAGCTAGTAAAACACATAGTTTTTTGTACGCTACGCAAATTGTGAGTATACAGAACAATAGAGGTTGTTCTGTATGTTTATTTTACAATAGTCTGAATAATTAATCAATTGATATGTATTTTTTATTTGTTTTTCTCTAGAAAAGGCTACATCGTTACCAACTTCCGAGAGCAATACAGTATAATAGGCAAAGAGGAAGGACTGAGAATGGATATGAATGATTTAAAAAACAAGGTACGTGGTATCTATGAGCAATTTGATGCGAGTCATGATTTTCAACATATTGAGCGCGTTTATGAAAATGCGGTAGCGATTTTACATACAGAACCAGATGCAGATGCAGAGGTTGTGAAAATGGCGGTGCTTTTGCATGATGTGAGTGATAAAAAGTATACAGATAGCAAAGAACAAGAAGAACAGCTTATTAATGAATTGCCAATTAGTGATGCAAAAAAACAACATATTCGTGATTGCATCGCACAAGTGTCGTTTAATGGGGGCAATGAACTGAAAGCCACTTCACTGGAAGCGAAAATTGTGCGTGATGCTGATCGTTTGGATGCCATTGGCGCAATCGGCATTGCACGGACATTTGCTTATGGTGGTGCCAAAGGTCGTAAACTCTACGATGATACAGAAGAAGCACGTACAACAATGACCGAGGAAGATTATCGAAGTAAAAATACATCTTCTGTAACCCATTTTTATGAGAAGCTTTTATTATTGAAAGATTTAATGACGACTGATAAAGGCAAGCAAATGGCAAATGAACGCCATCAATTTATGGTCAGCTTTTTACAGCAATTACAGAACGAAAGAGATGGAAAAGCATAATGAGTCATTTAATCGTACAAAATTTAACGAAGACAGTGGGCGATAAAACGCTCTTTCAAAATATCGAATTTACAATTTATGAAGGGGAGCGTGCGGGTCTCATCGGCATTAATGGTACAGGGAAATCTACGTTGCTGTCCATTTTAGCTGGTCAAATCGAAGCGGATGCAATTGCCATTGATCGTCCGAATAAATATCGTATAGCGTATTTACCCCAAGAACCAACATTTAATAGTGGTGAAACGGTACTACAAGCAGTGTTTGCAGGCGATTCGCCCGTTTTACAACTGAACCGACAATATGAAGAAACTGTGGCTGCGCTTGCGATGAACCCAACGTCAGAAAGCTTACAAAAAACATTGTTTAGCTTACAGCAACGCATGGACGAGGAGCAAGCTTGGGATGTCAATGCCCTTGCGAAAACCGCGCTGACAAAGCTTGGCATTGAAATGTTTGATAAAGAAGTGTTAACCCTTTCAGGTGGTCAACAAAAACGTGTCGCTTTAGCAAAAGTGTTAATTGAGCCGGCAGATCTTTATTTATTGGACGAGCCGACCAACCATTTAGATGTACAGTCCACAGAATGGTTGCAGGAAATGGTATTGCGCTTAAAAGGTGCTGTTATTTTCATTACCCATGATCGTTATTTCTTAGATGAATTATCAACCCATATATATGAAATTGCCGACCAAACGCTATATCGACATACAGGCAACTATGGAGACTTTTTAGAGGCTCGTGCGATTCGTGAGGAAATGGCCGCGGCTTCAGCCCAAAAAGATCGCAATCGTTATCGTTCGGAGTTAAAATGGATTCGTCGCGGTGCAAAGGCGCGCTCCACAAAGCAAAAAGCTCGTATTCAGCGTTTCGAACAATTGGAAGACAACTTAGAACGCAAGTCAGATGATGTGTCACTGGAATTGGGCTTAGCGACAACACGCCTTGGACGCAAAGTATTAGAGGCTGAAAATATATCAAAGGCTTTTGGTGCACAAAAAATCGTTGAGCATTTTACGTTTTTACTGCAACAAGGCGATCGTATTGGTATTATCGGTGCCAATGGCGTTGGTAAATCGACTTTACTTAATATGCTAGCTGGCGAACTTTCACCGGATAAGGGAGAAATTCATGTCGGTTCTACCGTCAAACTTGCCCATTTTAAACAAACGTTACCGAAAATGAATGAAAATGAGCGCATGATTGAATATATTCGTGAAGCGTCAAATGACATTACCGATGCAGAAGGTGTACGCTATTCCGCTGCCCAAATGTTGGAGCGCTTTTTATTCCCACTTCATGCACACGGTACACCAATCGGTAAATTATCCGGTGGAGAAAGGAAGCGCCTGCACTTATTAAGACTTTTAATGGAACAACCAAATGTCCTGTTATTGGATGAGCCGACCAATGATTTAGATATTGAAACGCTAGGAGTATTAGAAGACTTTATCGAACATTTCCCAGGCGTTGTCATCACCATTTCCCACGATCGCTTCTTCCTTGACCGTATAGCTAAAAAGCTATGGATATTAGACGGGCAAGGACATGTCGATGAGTCGCTTGATATTTATAGCGATTATTTACAAAAGCGTGAGCAGGAAACATCTGTCAAGGTAGAAGCACCAAAAGTGGAGAAACAAAAGGTTGATAAGCCAAAATCTGACAAGAAAAAACTGTCGTTTAAAGAACAAAAAGAATGGGAAACCATTGCAGATGAGATCGAAAAAACAGAGACAACGATTATGGAAACCGAGGCAGGGATTGCAAACGCTGGCGCTGATTTTACTAAATTGCAGGAGTTAACGGCGAAATTAGATGAGCTAAATGCACATTATGAGCATCTCATTGAAAGATGGTCGTACTTAGATGAAATCGTAAACGGATAAGGAGTGTATTACATGAAAATACTTACAATTGAACCGACACCAAGTCCTAATTCAATGAAGATTATCGTCGATACGGAGTTACCGTTTGGCAAAAGCTTTAACTTTACAAAGGACAACAAAGACGAAGCGACAGGAGAAGCGGCAGCTATTTTAGCCATAGAAGGGGTTAAAGGCGTCTATCATGTAGCGGACTTCTTTGCAGTCGAACGTAATGCAAAGTACGGCTGGGAAAGTATTTTATCGAGCATTCGACAAGTATTAGGGGAAGATGTAGCGGAAGCTAGCGACATCCAAATTGCCAATGAATTTTACGGTGAAGTTTATGTCCATGTCCAGTTTTACAAGCAAGTGCCGTTACAAGTAAAAGTATTTGACAATCAGCGAGAATATCGTGTGAGCTGTGGTGATCGTTTTGTCGATGCATTTAATAACATTATTGCTACAGATGTCGATGAAAACTACATCTTCCAACGTAAATGGATTGACTATGGCGTTCGTTATGGTGAGCTAGAGGAAATTGCGGAAGCGGTTAAACAGGAAATCGATGTGACCTATTCAGCACAACGTTTAGCTGATATTGTTGCAACGGCGAATGATACAGAAAAGACCAATCAAAAACCGGCTAAGCTAAAAATAACGGTGGAACAGTTCCAACAGCCTGAATGGGAAAAACGTTTCCAATTACTTGATCAAATGGCGGATCCCGAGCTGGATGATTTACCACTTTTAGATTTAGCGTTGCAAGATGAGCAAATGTCCATCCGTCGTTTGGCGACGGTCTACTTAGGCATGATTGAAGATGTAGCAGTTGTACCATACTTGGAAAAAGCATTGCGTGATAAAAGTGCTGCGGTGCGCCGTACAGCAGGAGACTGTATGAGTGACCTGGGCTTTGTGGAGTTTGAAGCGGCAATGCAACAAGCATTACAAGATAAAAATAAACTTGTCCGCTGGCGCGCAGCAATGTACCTATATGAAGTAGGAACAGAGCAATCTTTACAAGCGTTAAAGGCAGTCGAAGATGACAAAGAATTTGAAGTAAAACTTCAAGTGAAAATGGCGATTGCCCGTATTGAGCAAGGGGAAGAAGCAAAAGGCTCAGTATGGAAGCAAATGACCGAATCACGTCAACAATAATTGCATAAAAGTCATTACAAGAGCATCGAATTTCGATGCTCTTGTTGTATTTTTCACTGATTGAACCATGGGAATCGCCACTAAAGCATCGGGAATCGCCATTAAAACCATGGGAATCGCCACTAAAGCATCGGAAATCGCCATTAAAACCATGGGAATCGCCACTAAAGCATCGGGAATCACCATTAAAACTATAGAAATCACCAATAAATTCTCCAGTATCGCTAATCACGCGTGGAAAAGTAATTTAAGTAGTAGGTGAAGGCGCTTTTTCAAATGCTTTCTTAAAGGCATACATATAATTTTTAATTGCTCGTTGACTAATTTCTACTTGTGGGACCATGTGTTCAAAGCCATGGAAGCATCCAGGATATAGATGAAATTCGGTCGGTACGCCCGCTTTTGTAAGCCTCGCAACATATTCAATGGTTTCATCACGGAATGGATCTAAATCGCCGATAAATGTATACGTAGGAGGAAGATTAGCATAATCGTCTGCATGCAGAGGAGCTGCATAAATAGGCGCTTCACTAGCATAATGAGGCCCTAAATACATTTCCCATGCACGCTGATTTTGCGGACCATTCCATACTCTAGCATCAGTAATTTCATTATTTGACGGTAAAATACAACGATTATCAATCATTGGATAAAGTGGCATTTGAAAAGCAATTTTCGGCCCTTTTCGATCCCTTGCCAACAAGGAAACCGCGGCAGTTAATCCACCTCCAGCACTTGCACCATGGACAGCAAGCCGTGTTAAATCAATCCCTAGTTCAGAAGCATTTGCCGCTAGCCATTCAAGGGCTGTATAGCAATCTTCTACACCAGCAGGGTAAGGATGTTCAGGTGCTAAGCGATAGCCAACTGAAACGACAACACAATCTAATTGAGCAACAAGCATCTGACAACTTGCATCAAACATCTCGATTGAGCCAATGATAAAACCCCCACCATGAATATATAAAATAGCAGGTACAGCGCCATATTTTTCAACTGGTTCATAAATTCGAATACGAACGTCTGGGGCCCCGTTAGGACTAGCAATAAAGCGCTCTGAAATCTTAACATTCTCCATTTTTACTTCGTCACCGCTAAGCATTTCATTCATCGCACTACGCGACTGTGCAATATTCTCTCTTGTTAAATGCAAATCTTCCATAGCTGATAAGAACGTTTTTAATTCAGGGTGTACTCGGTTTTCCACTTGTATGCCCTCCTTATAGTGAAACGCTATTTTAATTGTGGTTAAAATATCACAATTAAAATATAGTACAATGAGTAAGAGAAGTCAAAAGAAAAAAAAGAGTATTTTGAAAATTGGGGGAATGACAATGCAGTTACTTATCCAATCGGGTGATCTTGGGCCAAAATGGTTCCATGTCGCATTGCGAGCAATTGTCCTAATGGCGGAATCGAACGAACTACTAAAAAGTAATGTGATTGCAGAGACACTAGGGGAAGATGCTACATTCATTAGAAAAATGCTCGCAAAACTTGCAGAACAGGATTATGTACAGGCGCATAGTGGTCGCTATGGGGGCTATTGTCTCAATAAAACACCAGCGCAAATTACGATGCAAGATATTTATAAAGTGTTAGGAAATGACAATGAAACACCCTATTGGTCGGTGCCATCTACCGGTTCAGAACGTTTTATCTCCATGGTTATTGCAAAAGCCGAAAAAACGTTTCAATCGGTACTGGCCGACTATACAATTCAAGATATTTTGGAGAATAGAAGTCAATAGGTGGTAGGTTCTTTGAAGAATTGAAAATTAGTTTTTGATAAAATATATTTAATATTTTAAAAATGGAGGTGCATCTATCTGTGCATAAAGAAATCGACTATCAATGGCGGATTACTAAATACAATCCTGCTTATCGAAATGCAGAAGGACATTATTTGAGAGATGAGTGGACAAGTGCTTCAGAAATCGGGAAATCTTTTCATGGAGAAATATTAACGTTAGACGACTATTTACAGGTCGAGAATGCGTATGTAGATACGGTAATGAAATTTCTTGAGGTTTATCAAATTGAGAATGTCCGACTAATCCATCTTGAGACATATGGTCTGTCTGACGTTGATAAAAGTTCTCCTTTATATGATGCTGCGTTTGATACGATGCCGTTGGCAGAAGATATGCTAGTAACCATTGCTCAAATTCCTATCGTCTGTAAAATGGTGTTGCGAGAGTTTATTCATTGCCAATTGATTACCGAGGATTTCTTTGTCCAGTTCGGTTATGACTACTATATGTTTATTGGAGCGAACAGCATACAACAGGAAGCACTTCAATTTGCGAGCGAGCAATGTCTTTTTGTAGAGCAAATGATGTCTCCCTATTATCTTTCTGAAAAGAATGTTATACGAGAAGTGTCATGGAGTTTTCCAGGAGAGGAAATAATCGAAGATAGTGAATTATTGACCGATATTACTTTAGAGGAGTTGCAAACTATTTTTCAACTATCTTCTATTCATCCAGTTACAGGCTCTTACAAAATTACAGAGGACAATGCGAAGTTTTTCCAAAAGAAAATCAAGCATACAATGGACTTTAATAAGTATGAATACTATTTATTAGCTGGAAGTTAAATAAATAGAGATGTTCGAAGCTGTTATTAATATAATATATGAACACAAACACGCGCCTGAAACGTTGCTTTTAAAGCGTTTTGGGCGCGTGTAAGTTATTAGAAACCACTGTTTATTTGAGAAGGAGCTAATATACTAACATTTATAGTTATTTGAAACATAGTAGTTTGTGTTTCCCCGATATTCGAAATATTGAAGAGATAATAATGAGAGGTGATAAAATGCAGTTAACTGACTTTATGCACGAAAATTACCCCAATTTACAACTTCGACCACCTTTATTTTATAGTTGGGATATAGGGATTCGTTTTGAACTTGGGGTTAATTGGAAAAGAGAATATGATTATCCAAATAACCCTTATGTGTTAGGATGTTATAAAAGAGCGATTACTTTATTTGAAGCACTTCATAGTCCAAATGAAGAGATTTTTGTAGTGATGGATAATCATGATGTTAAAAATAATAGAAACTTAAAACGTAAATTAAAAAATTTTCCGCGTTATGTGAACAAATCTTTATTGTTGAAATTAAAGCATGAGGCGTTACCTTATATATTCCCTGAAGATGATGAAGATGGGAAATTAATAACGCATCGATTTACTTTACAATGTAAAACGTTTGATTTTAACTATATTCCAATGTTAAAAGCCATTTGCAATCAAGACTTGGGATTGAAACCGCAGATTTACTATGATGTTTACTTCATAAATATTAATAGGAAAACCATTTTTCACGTTTACGATGACAGAGGTTGTGATTTGTTGGCAACTTCTCCCGCTGCAATAAAAGATATTTACAAGAAGCATAATGACTGGATTTTAGACTATGACAGAGCGGAAATTGATAAGGTTTTTAACAGAACATAGTTAATGTCTGCCTTTATGAAAAATAAATGTGCCTTCTGTAAGGAAAGAAATCGACTACTGGAGTTAATAGCATACACCTTAATTACCGAAGATATTGCGCACTATTATCAAAAGCACACGATGGATTTTATTAAGTATGCGTAAAAGCTAGAAATTAAAATACAAAAGCACTCGCTCAAAACGTAACTTTTATTGCGTTTTGGGCGAGTGTTTTCTATTGGGAAATAGCAGTAAAAAAACTTCGTATGATTCTATGAATGATTATCATTTTGTCCAATATATTAGTAAATATACAATATGAAAATATAAATTGTAAATATTTTCTAATATAAAGGGGGCTTCATATATGCTTGAACCAACTATCAAGACAACGGCAACGTATCAACGAGATCGGGAAACGGTTATTGCCTTAACACAAAAGCTCGTGCGGATTGAAAGTGTCTACCGCGAAAATGACCCGCATGGCAATGAACAGGAAGTAGCCAATTACGTGGCGCAATACTTGCGCGCTAGCGGTATTGAAACGTTTGTGGAAGAAGTTGTGCCTGGTAGACCAAATGTTATTGGCATTATTGATTCGGGGAAGCCAGGGAAAACGCTACTTTTTGAAGGACATACAGATGTTGTAACCGAAGGCAATCGTGAAGCATGGACATATGATCCTTTCGCTGCGGAAATTATTGATGGACGAATGTATGGACGCGGGACGAATGATACAAAAGGTAATCTCGCTTGTATGATAACAGCTTGTCAGTCATTGCTACTAGATGGCGAGGAATTTACGGGCAAAATTATTTTATGTATCCCATGTGATGAAGAAGGGCTTATGTTAGGCATAAAACATTTTATTCGCAATGGCTGGGCGGATGGCGTAGATGGTGCCATTATTTGTGAGCCACAAGAAAATAATGTTTGCATTGCACAACGCGGTGCTATTCGCTTACAGGTCGATATTTTCGGCAAAATGGCACATGGCGCGATTTCTTGGAGTGGCATTAATCCGAATTGGCGGATGGCACGCTTGATTGTGGAGCTTGAAAAGTTAGAAAAAGAAGAGCAAGCGCGTTTAGGTCGTGATCCAATGCTTAACTGGCCATCCATTACACCAACGATTTTACGTGCACCAGTAAAAGGGGATGCGCAAATTAATGTAATCCCTGATCATTGTATGACGACGCTAGATATTCGCACCGTTCCAGCCCAGGATCATGATGAATTATTAGGCAAAATCGATGCCATTATTCAACGACTCCAAGCAGATGATCCAGACTTTAAAGTGGAGCTTACGGTGCTGGATAATCGCCCAGCAACCGCTACTGCAAAAGAACAGCCAGTTGTCCAAGCTATTTACGAAGCGGTAGCAGAGGTGACGCAAAAAGAGCCGATTTATAACGGAGTGCCAGGTGCTACGGATGGAACCTTCCTCCATGTACATGGTATACCAATCGTCACTGTTGGGGCGGGTGACCGTGAACTACCGCATCAAATTGATGAATATGTCGATATTGAAGAGCTTGCAGAAACGACGGCTATTTATCGTTTAGCAGCATTAAAGTTTTTAGCAGGTGATGCATAATGGTCAAAATTGCAGTTATTCCTGGAGACGGTATTGGTAAGGAAGTGATGGCAGAAGCATTAAAAGTGCTTGCACAACTGCGCCAAGATGAACCATCTTTAGACATTGAAACGACCATTTTTCCGTGGAGCTCGGATTATTATGTACAGCATGGTTGTATGATGCCAAAAGATGCGCTCACTACATTAAGAAACTATGATGCGATATTATTCGGTGCGATTGGTGATGCGCGTGTACCAGATGATGTTACGGTATGGGAATTTATTATGCCGATTCGTAAACAATTCCAGCAATATGTCAATTTTAGACCAGTCAAATCACTACAGGGCATTGCTTCACCACTGGCGAATAGCAAAGATATCGATATGGTTATTTTTCGTGAAAATACGGAAGGTGAATATTCGAATAGTGGTGGACATATTTATCATAACCAGCCACAGGAAATGGCGATTCAAAATACGATAATGACACGGCTCGGTGTTGAAAAAATTGTACAAGCCGCGTGTGATTATGCTCATCAAAATGGCAAATCGAAAATTACCAGTGCAACGAAATCAAATGCCATTATCTATGCTATGAAATTTTGGGATGAGATGACGAAAGATGTTGTGGCACAAGCTTCGCCAGCTTTAACGTTGGAATCTCTCTATATCGATGCATTAGTCGCTTATTTTGTAGAGCGGCCGCAAGATTTTGAAGTAGTGGTGGCATCGAATTTATTCGGCGATATTTTATCGGATTTAGGGTCGGCACTTGTTGGAGGGCTAGGGTTATCTCCTTCGGCAAATTTAAATCCTGAAAAAGCATTTCCATCAATGTTTGAACCAGTGCACGGTTCTGCACCCAATATTGCAGGGAAAGGGATTGCTAATCCGATTGCGCAAATTTGGTCACTTGCGTTATTGCTTGGGCATATTGGAAGACTTGATTTAGAAAAGCGAATCGTTGCGGCGATTGAAGCAGTGTTAATCGAGGGAGCCGTGCAAACAGCAGATATTGGCGGACAGGCAACAACTACACAGATGGGGGATGCTATTTGTCAGGCGCTTGAAAACATTAAACAAACAGCAAGGGGTGTGTAAGATGGCAGTTACACAGCAAGTGATCATTGTAACAGGTGCTGGGGGAGGAATGGGGAAGGCGATCATAGAAGACCAACTTGACCGAGGACATATTGTGATAGGTCTTGATTTATCGGTTACTTCACTCACAAATCTAGCGCAACAATCTTTGCAAACATATGAAGTCAATGTTTTGCAAGAAGATAGCATACAAGCCATTGTCCATGAAGTTTACGCCAAGTATAGACGAATTGATGGCTTGGTCAATGCATTAGGCATTGCACAGGCTGCGACACCGATTGAGCAAGTAACAATGGATGATTGGAATCGACTAATGGACGTAAATGTGAAAAGTCTGTTTATTACAACAAAGGCCATTGTGCCGTATATGAAGAAGCGGAAAAAAGGTTCGATTGTGACCATTGCTTCGATTTCTGCGGTGCGTCCTCGTCCCGGTTTACAGGCGTATATTGCTTCTAAAGGAGCGGCGGAAAGCTTTTCACGTGGGTTGGCGATTGAGCTTGCCTCCCATCAAATTCGAGTCAATACCATTCATCCAGGACCAGCAGACACGCAAATGCTAGCACGGTTTACTGCACATGGTGCAGATGCTGAACATGCAAAGCACAATGTTTTTATACAATCAGTGCCACTTGGACGTTTAGTCGCTCCATCTGATATTGCAGGTGCCGTAAGTTACCTACTATCAGATGCAGCAAGCATGGTAACAGGGACAACGTTACATGTAGACGGAGGCCGTGGCTTATAGGAGGCGTACAATGCAAATTATTCCTATGTTAATAAATGGAAAGTGGGTACAAGGAGACGGTCAGGCGTTTATAGATGTTGTCAATCCTTCTACTGGTGAAGTACTCGCGCAACTAAAAAATGCTAGTAAGGCACAGGTAGATGAGGCGGTACAAGCTGCACGTATTGCTTTTGAAAGTGAAGAGTGGCGCCAAGTGAAAGCTTTTGAGCGTGGTCAATTATTACTCGAACTAGCACAGTATATTCGCATGCATGCTGAAGAATGGAGTTTGCTAGAATGTCGGGATGTTGGAAAGCCCTTAACACAAGCGCGTGCCGATGTTGAAGCAGCAGCACGTTACTTTGAGTTTTACGGTGGGGCTGCCGATAAACTGATGGGAGACACGATCCCTATCGAAGACGGTATATTAAATGCTGTCGTATTAGAGCCTGTAGGGATTACGGTCCATATTGTACCGTGGAATTATCCTTTACAAATTACGGCAAGAAGCGTTGCCGCAGCAATTGCAACAGGAAATGCAGTCATAGTCAAAAGTGCTGAAGATACCCCGTTGACAACACATGCGATGACACAATGGTTTGCCCGAAAATTCCCAAAAGGGATTTTTCAACATATTACAGGATTAGGTCGTGAGGTAGGTCCGCTGTTAACGACGCATCCTGATATTAATCATATTACATTTACTGGCTCTGTTGCTACAGGGGTGGAAGTGATGAAAGCAGCAGCCCAAAACATCGTACCTGTCACATTAGAACTCGGTGGAAAGTCTCCCAATATTGTGTTTGCGGATGCACCGATGGAACAGGCATTAGAAGGCGTAGTCCGTGCTATTATTCAAAATGCGGGGCAAACATGCTCTGCTGGAGCGCGCTTACTAATTGAAGAAGATGCGAAAGCGTTGTTTATCAAGCGGTTAGTTGACAGGTTTCAAACTTTGAAGATTGGTCCAGGAGAAGCGGATGTCGATATGGGCCCTTTATTAAATGAACGGCAATATGTAAAGATTTCCACACTGTTGAAGCAAGCAAAAGAGGATGGCTATGTTATCACAGGTGGCGATACGCTAACAATTAAAGGCTATGAAAAAGGTTACTATATCCAACCGACGATTCTCGATGGCGTAGATGCCAACGCTCAACTGGCGCAGGAGGAAATTTTCGGGCCGGTGTTAACTATATTGACGTTTTCAACAGTAGAGGAAGCGATTGCCTTAGCCAATGGTACGGATTATGGATTAGTAGCGGGTGTTTGGTCTAAGGATTTAGATACGGCTCATTATGTGGCTAGCCGAGTGAAGGCAGGACAAGTATTCGTCAATAATTACGGCGCAGCAGGTGGGATTCAAATGCCGTTTGGTGGTTATAAAAAGAGCGGAATCGGTCGTGAAAAAGGCTTTGTGGCACTAAGAAATTATACACAAATGAAAAATATTGCGATACGCTATGCAACACCTGAGCGTACGTAACAGGGGGGAGCATGTGGAACAAGCACAAGACAAGCAAGTGTTGTTGGAAGTGAAACATTTACACGTCCAATTTCATTTGAAAAATGGAAAAAAAGCGAAAGTAGTCGATGACGTAAGCTTTGTTATTTATAAAGGTGAGACGGTGGCACTTGTAGGAGAATCAGGCAGTGGCAAGAGTATGACATCGCTGTCAATCATGCGCTTGCTTCCGATGCCTCCTGGAGAAATATCCGCTGGTACCATTACATTAAACGATAAAAATCTACTCGCTATGAATAATAAAGAAATGAGTAAGATTCGAGGCAATGAAGTGAGCATGATTTTTCAAGAACCGATGACATCACTTGACCCCGTTTTTACCATTGGCAATCAAATGATGGAAGCGATTCGTAGGCATCAAAAAATATCTACAAAACAAGCGAAAGAAAAGTCACTACAACTATTAAAAGAAGTGGGTATCGGCAATGCAGAAAAGGTTCTCACTGAATACCAGCATCAGTTATCCGGTGGCATGCGACAACGTGTGATGATTGCTATTGCAATGTCCAATAATCCTCAACTATTGATTGCAGATGAGCCGACAACGGCATTGGATGTTACGGTGCAAGCACAAATTTTAACGTTAATGATGAAGCTGAAAAAAGAACAGCAATCAGCCATATTGTTTATTACACATGATATGAGTGTTGTTGCTGAAACCGCAGATCGCGTCATGGTGATGTATGCTGGCCAAATTGTGGAGGAAGCGCCTGTTCGTGCGTTATTTCTCCAACCGAAACATCCCTATACAGTTGCCTTATTAAAAACGATGCCTACCCTAGAAACTGATATAAAAAGGTTACCATCTATCCCAGGCACTGTACCACCTGCCTATGCATTACCAGAAGGCTGTCGTTTTGCACCACGTTGTCCTTTTGTGATGGAGCATTGCCGTCATGTTTTACCAGAAGTTACGTTGTTGCAGCATCAACATCATGTAAGGTGTCATTTATACACGGAGGAAGGGGCGTTGGTAAATGACGGACAAAGAAGTATTACTTGAAATTCATCATTTAAAAGCTTATTTTCCTGTGAAACGTAAGTCTATGAAAGAAGCAAAAAAAGTCGTTAAGGCTGTTGATGATATTTCAATTGACATCTTCCGTGGGGAGACACTTGGTATTGTTGGGGAATCAGGGTCTGGAAAGTCAACATTTGGGCGCGCGATTTTAAAGCTTGTTGAACCGACAGCTGGAGAAATTTTGTATAAAGGCCAAGCCATTCATCATTTGAAGGGGCGCGAATTGCAAAAATATCGCAACCAAATGCAAATGATTTTTCAAGATCCCTTTGCATCGTTAAATCCACGCATGCGTATAGGCGCCATTATTGACGAACCAATGGCTTTACAATTGCCATTAACGAAAGAGCAGCGTAAAAAACGGGTCAGAGAACTATTACAAAAGGTTGGTTTACCGGAAGATGCTATGCACAAATTTCCCCATGAATTTTCAGGTGGGCAAAGACAACGAATAGGCATTGCCAGAGCACTTGCCATCAATCCGGAGTTTATCATAGCAGATGAGCCAGTTTCTGCTTTAGATGTTTCCATACAATCACAAGTATTAAACTTGATGATGGATTTACAGGATGAATTTCAATTAACATATTTATTTATTTCCCACGATTTAAGTGTTGTCAAACATATTAGCGATCGTGTTGCAGTGCTGTATTTAGGAAGGATTGTGGAAGTAGGCACAAAAAAAGAATTGTATGCACATCCACTTCATCCATATACACAAGCATTACTTTCAGCGATTCCTGTTGTGAATTTTGATGAACCGAAGCAATTAGTCCCATTACAGGGGGAGCTACCAAGCCCGATGAATCCACCGATTGGTTGCGTGTTCCATACACGCTGTCCGTTTGTCATGGAGCAATGTCGGCTAGCGCGGCCTCCATTGCAACAAAAAAATGAGCATCAGCAAGTAGCGTGCTTTTTATACGAAAAATAATCAGAATATTCAATTTTTAAAAGGGGATGGGTTAATGTTTGGCAATATTACCGATGTACCAGGCGTGAAAGTAGGGCATGCGGAAGATAGAGAAGGGATCACGGGATGCTCCGTTATTTTAGTGGAAGACGGTGCTGTTTGTGGAGTCGACGTGCGAGGCTCTGCACCAGGCACACGTGAAACAGATGCATTGGATCCTATTAATGAAATTCAACAAGTGCATGGCATTTGTCTAGCAGGTGGCAGTGCATTTGGTTTGGATGCCACAACAGGTGTCATGCATTACTTAGAGGAACAAGGTGTAGGGGTAGATGCGGGTGTTACCAAAATACCAATTGTACCTAGTGCGGTATTATTTGATTTATTTATTGGTGACGCACATATAAGACCATCAGCTCAGATGGGGTATGAAGCAGCGAAAAATGCCAAGATTGGTGCTTTTGTAAATGGCAATATAGGCGCAGGCTATGGTGCAACAGTTGGCAAATTAGCAGGTCCACAATTTTGTATGAAAGGGGGTTTAGGCAGTAGTTCGCTTGTAGGGAAGGAAGGGCTTATCGTAGGGGCAATGGTAGCGGTCAATGCAGTCGGTGATATAAAGGACCCTACTACTGGAACAACGATTGCTGGGGCGCGTAACCGAGCAACGGGGCAATGGCTGGATAGTTGTTCTCATTTAGAAGAGCATGGTCAATCGCAGGCACTCGCTGGTACCAATACGACCATTGGCGTTGTTGCGATGAATGCAAAGTTAACAAAGGCAGAGGCGAAAAAAATCGCCCAACTAGCACAAAATGCCTTAGCACGTACGATTTATCCTGTCCATACTATGCTAGACGGCGATACGATTTTTGTTTTAGGCACAGGACAGCAAACGTATTCAGTGGACTATATTGGACACTTAGCAACAAAGGTCGTGGAGGAAGCGATTATTGCTGGTGTTAAAGGTGCTACTCAATTAGAGGACGTAGAAAGTTATACAAGTATACAACAACAGCATAAAGGGGGAGAAATACTTTGAAGCAGACTAGAAATTGGGTTTTCCTAATGTTGTTATTGCTTTTAGGGGTGATGATTAGCGCATGTTCAAATGATAATGACAAAAAAGATACAAATAAAGTACCTACAAATGTGCCAGTAACAACTGATACACCGCAAGAAATTGTAGTCCGCATTAATGACGACCCGGATTTTTTAGATCCTCATAAAGCAACAGCCTCGATTTCCTATCAGATGATTCTTAATATTTTTGAAGGATTGATGGCACCCGAAACAGATGGCTCCTTAAAAGAAGGGCTTGCGGAAAGCTATGAAATTTCACAGGATGGTTTAACTTATACGTTTAAAATTCGTTCAGGTGTGAAATTTCATAATGGCGAGGATTTAACAATAGAAGATATTCAATATTCGTTTGATCGCTTAATGGGCAAAAATGGTGGCGAAAAAATGTCGAATAACTTTGATAATGTAGCATCTACTGAAGCCCCAGATACGACGACTTTTGTCATTAAGTTAAAAGAACCGAATTCCAATTTCCTCTATTCCCTGACTGCTCGCCAAGCAGCCATTATACCGAAAAGTAATGATGGCAAGCACAATGAAAACCCAATCGGGACTGGTCCTTTTGCTTATGTGAAATATGCTCCAGGCTCAAATTTAGTGTTGAAAAAGAATGAAAGCTATTGGAAAGAAGGCTTGCCTTACTTAGATAAAGTAACTTTTGCGTTCCAATCCGATGATCAAGCAGCCATTATGAGCTTAATGGCAAATGAAGTAGATTTAACAAGTGTCCCTTGGCAACGGGTAAATGAGGTGGAAAATAGTCATCATTTATCGCATCAAAACAATAACTCTTCTTTAATTGTCACATTTAATGAAACGAAAGCACCGTTTGATAATATCAAAGTGCGTCAGGCCATGAACTATGCCATCAGTAAAGCGGATATTATTGATTCTGTCTTTGCTGGTTATGCTGTACCACTTGGCTCGAACATGAGTCCAGCAATGGGAGACTATCAAAAGAAAGGGTTAGAAGATAAGTACAAGCTTGATGTGGCAAAGGCCAAGGCATTATTAGCTGAAGCAGGGTACCCAGACGGCTTTAAAACCAAAATTACTGTATCTTCTCATAACGATATTTATTCCAATATTGCGCAAATTGTTGCCGCTAACCTCAAAGAAATTGGTGTAGATGTAGAGATTGAAGTGGTGGAATGGGGGATTTGGCTTGATCGTGTGTACTTTGGTCGCGACTATACTATGACGACGATTGATTTAACAGGTCGTGCCTCTGCCTATGAAATTTTAAATGACTATATTTCTACCAATGACAGTGAAAACTTCTTCTTATTTAAGAATGAGGAATACGACAACATCATGGCTGACGTTTTAAAGGAAACAGACACAGCAAAGCAAATTGCTTATTACCAACGTGCACAAGAAATTTTAGCGGAGCAGGCAGTGTCGGTTTATGTAGCGGATTACCAAATCGTCTGGGGTTCTGACAAGCAAGTAATAGGGCTAAAGAGCTATCCATTCTGGTTCCATGATATGTCCGAGGTAAAATTCTCAAACTAGAAAGAGATGATTGCAAATGATGTATATGATACGTCGATTCATCCTGTTAATGACAACGATTCTTCTAGTGTCGATGATTACGTTTGGCGTTTTTCAAATTTTACCTGGGGATCCTGTTCGAACAATGTTAGGAACAGAAGCAGATGCAACACAAATTGAAAACTTGCGGTCTGAGCTTGGTTTGGACCGCCCCCTTTATGAGCAATACACTGATTGGATAAAGGGACTATTGACAGGAGAATTAGGTCATTCCATTCGTTTCTCCATGCCTGTAAAAGATTTATTGTTGGATAGATTGCCTGTCACGATGTCACTAGCTGTCCTGACATTAACCATTGTATTAATGGTTTCCTTGCCGCTTGGCATGTTTGCAGCGAGACGCCAAAATAAGCTGAGTGATGTATCCTTATCGACATTGACACAAATTGGGATGGCGGTGCCTTCATTTTGGCTCGGGATGATGCTGATTTTATATGTGGGCATGCAGTTTAGTTTTTTTAAAATTAGTGGCTATATTCCGTGGTCACAAAGTATTGCCGGGGCGTTAAGTACGCTTATTCTGCCGGCGTTAACTATCGCTATACCTCAAATTGCCGTCAACTTCCGTTACGTGCGTACGGCCATTTTAGAACAAATGCAACTTGATTATGTACGGACAATTCGCAGTAAGGGGATGTCGGAACGGAATGTGATGTATAAGCATGTGTTAAAAAATGCCATGATTCCGATTTTGACCGTTTTTGGTTTGATAATGGCAGAAGTTGTGGCAGGTACGATTATTGTAGAGCAAGTATTTTCATTGCCAGGTGTTGGACAGCTATTGATTACAGCGATTAGTAATCGCGATTTCCCACTAGTGCAAGGCATCGTGATGTATATTACGGTAGCCGTTGTTGTTATTAATTTTATCGTCGATATTTTATATTCTGTGTTAGATCCAAGAATCCGATTACGATGAGAGGTGGATGCAATGGACATTGTGAAACGATATATGAAAAATATAAATTTACTCATTGGTCTACTCGTCATCGTCGGGTTTTTACTTGTTATGATTACTAGCTTTTTTTATACGCCGTATGATGTGAATATGATGAATATTCCCGAAAAATTACACAGCCCAAGTAGTAAGTATCTATTTGGTACAGATGAATTTGGACGTGATATTTTTAGTCGGATGATGAAGGGGACACAAACAGCCTTTGCGGTAGGTTTATTAACGGTCATTATCGGTACATCATTTGGTATTTTAATCGGTGGACTAGCAGGTTTTCTAGGTGGCTGGGTCGATGAACTATTTATGCGCTTAATGGATGCGCTAATGGCTTTTCCAGGCATAATATTAGCGTTAATGCTAGTAGCTGTTTTCGGGCCTGGCGTAGTCAATACCGCAATTGCCCTTGGTGTGATTGCCATACCTGCTATCTCTCGAATTGCACGTAGTGGCTTTGTCCAACATCGGGATGCCGAATACGTACTAGCCGCTAAATTAATTGGTGTCAAACCTTATAACATTATGTTTCGTCATATTTTACCTAATATATCATCCCAAATTATTGTGGCAGCAACGGTTACTTTTGCGACGGCCATGCTTGCGGAAGCAGCACTAAGTTATCTAGGGCTTGGCGTTCAACCACCAAATCCTAGTTGGGGGCGTATGTTAAAAGATTCGCAAGCGTATTTAGTAAAAGCTTCGTGGTATACATTTGCGCCAGGTGGAGCTATTACTCTATTAGTGCTAGGGTTGTATATGTTGAGTAATGCTGTGAGGGATTATATGGACCCCCGCTCAAAATAGTTTTAGTGATTGGCAATGGTATATAAAACGTTTTATACTATAGTAATTATATGCTCATAACTGAGGAGGACTATATTAATGAACGCAACCATTATTACAACAGACAGCGATTTGCAAACGGCTTTAGCTATTCGCAAAGCTGTATTTATAGAAGAGCAACAAATTCCAGCATCCGAAGAATACGATGAATTTGATACACTTGCTGCGTCTTGTGAACATATTCTTGTGTATATCAATGAACAACCCGTTGGTACAGCTCGATTACGTGTAGTAGACGACTATGGCAAACTGGAACGAATTTGTATTTTACAGCCATTTCGTAAATGCGGGCTCGGAAAAGTGATCATTGACAAGCTTGAAGGGTTGGCACAGGAGAAAGGCTTAACGAAGTCAAAACTTAGTGCACAAGTATATGCAGAGGGCTTTTATGAAAAGTTTGGCTATCGTCGCACAGGAGAGGAATATTTGGACGCAGGCATCCCACATGTTTTAATGAAAAAGCAATTTAACAAAGCTTAACATGTAGTAGATTAAATACCCGCGAAATAAATACATTTACCCGCGAATCGAGTGGCTTTACCCGCGAAAAACATAGGAATACCCGCGAATCGAGATTAAATATGGAAGACCTTTAACTATATAAAACAAACTCCATTTTGCGTATGTCAAAATGGAGTCTTTTATTTAAAAAGAAAAAGGTACTTCCTGTAATGATGGATAAGATGTGATGGCACCATGTTTTGTTGTGGATGTAGCGGCATAACGATTGGCAAAAGTAAGAAGGGGCGTAGCAAATGTTTCGCAAAAGGCTTCGAGCGACTCTACTGTAATGTTTTTCTGCAACAACATACTTAAAATGGCACCGATAAAGGCATCACCTGCACCTGTTGTATCAAGCGCTTGTACAACTTCAGCAGCAACTTTTACATGCTGTTGCTTCGTGTAAAGACTAGCTCCTTGTGCACCATGCGTGACGAAAATGACTTGAACCTTGTCTTGAAATAATGACTGAACGGCTTGCTGCTCATCGTCTATCTGCGTTAAAAACGATAATTCCTCATCAGAGAGCTTTACGATATGTGCACGCGGAATAAAGTTTAAAATCGTTTGCCGGCATGCTTCAGCGTCATGCCAAAGGGGGAGTCGTACGTTCGGGTCAAAAGAGACAAGACTCCCCATAGCATGAGCTTGCTCAATAATCGCCTGATGTGTTTGCTTCATTGGACTATCCACCAAGTTCACCGAGCAAAAGTGGAGGATAGCATGAGCTGTTAGTAAATTCGTCGGCAATTGTGCTGGGCTGTACAATAAATCAGCCGCATTTTTTCGATAAAATAAAAAGTCACGTTCACCATCCGCAGTCAAGGACACAAAGGCAAGGCTTGTGTCACCTTCAGTTGTTTGTGCAATATATTGCGTATCTACACCAGCTTGTTTCACGGTAGCAATCAAAAAGTCCCCAAATGCATCTTGTCCAACCTGTGTTAGTAGGGCAGCGGGTTGGCCTAATTTTGCACAGACTGCTGCTACATTCGCCGGTGCACCACCCGCATTTTTCGTAAACTGTTCGACCGATAAAAGCGAACCACTTTGTCCAGCGGGCGTAAAATCAATTAAGAGCTCACCAATTGCATACAGCTTTCGCATACAATACCTCCTTGTCCAATTAATGCTTCATTCCTGCAAATGAGCTTTTTGCTTTGGAATATAAATAGTATAAAAAATCCCACCAAAAATGAGTAAGATACCAAGTGTTTGGATAGGGCTAGGCATGAAATCAAGCAGTAGCATATCTAATAAGATAGCGACAACGGGATCTACAAATACTAAAACAGACACTAGAATAGTAGATAGGCTACGAATACTATCAAAAAATAAATAATAAACGAATCCAGTATGAATAAAGCCTGTCCCTAAAATATAAAGCCAATTCGTTGTTGTCAATCCTTCAAATAATGAAAAATCAACAAACGGTACTAGCATCACAATACCTACCGCCGTTTGTATAAATGTTAAAGCATAGGCGCTTAAATTTTTTATCGTTCGGCTTGTTAACATCGTAAATGCATAAAATAAAGCTGAGAGCAATGCCCACACAAAGCCTGACTGCATAAATTCAGATAATGAAATAAAGTTTTGTAAACCAATAATAAAAATACTGCCGATAAAACAAGTTATCGTTGCGACAAGGGCTTGTACAGTCATTTTTTCTTTAAGCAATAACGCCCCTAAAATAAGCACAAAAATAGGTGCTAAATTATAAATTGAAATGGCAATCGAAATCGACATCTCCTCAAAAGCTTTAAATAAAAATACCCAGTTTAAGACGATAAAGACACCACAAAGAAGGGTGCGCAATAGTTCCTTTTTGTTCCACACCTCCGTTTTATGCCCGCCCGTTATTAGCCATAAAGCGCCAAGAAAGAGCGTTGCACAAACACAACGGATAAAGACTAGCTCTGTAGCGGGTACGCCAGTATGGATCGTAAAAAAGCCGATGGAGCCAAAAATGGCCATAGACACTGTAAGTTTTATGATTGCTGAGACATTCATAACAAACCTGCTTTCTAGTAGTAATGAAATGGCTACTATTTTTTAGCTATCACTATAATGGAGAAACCGAAAGCATTGTCTACTGTCGGCTCTTGTATCATTAGAAAACGATTACTCACGGATTTGCCCATTTCCATGGATGAAATACTTTGTAGATGTTAATGCTGGTAAGCCCATTGGTCCACGGGCATGTAATTTTTGTGTACTAATCCCGATTTCAGCGCCATAGCCAAATTCAAAGCCATCCGTAAAGCGAGTAGAAGCGTTATGATAAACCGCCGCTGCATCTACATTATTTAAAAATGTATCTGCCACAAGCTGATCTTCAGTAACAATGGCCTCTGAGTGGTTCGTACCGTATTGATTAATGTGCTCGATAGCCTCATAAACGTTTTCAACAATTTTGACGCTAATCTTCAAATCTAAGTACTCCGTTGCAAAGTCTTCCTCTGTAGCGGGCTGCGCAAAATCTACCGCTTGGCAAACTGTCGCATCACCTACAATTGTCACGCCTGCTTCATGCAGTGCATTTAGCAACTGTATACCGTGTTCACTAAACCACTCCGGATGAATCAGTAAGCTTTCTGCTGCATTACAAACAGAAGGACGTTGTGTTTTTGCATTTCGGCAAATGTTTTCTGCTTTTATGTAATCGGCAGTTTGGTCCACATAAATATGGCAATTGCCTGCTCCTGTTTCAAGCACAGGCACGGAAGCTTCTCGAACAACTAAATCAATGAGAGCTTTACCACCGCGTGGAATCAGTACATCAAGATATTCTTTTAAATGGAATAATTCCTTTGCTGTGTCACGACTTGTATCTTCGATTAATTGCACTGCATCGACTGGGATAGACGTTTTTTCAAGTGCTCGGTGGATACTTGAAACAAGGGCAATATTTGAAAATTTGGCTGAGGAACTACCACGTAATAGTACTGCATTACCCGTTTTCAATGATAATGTAGCTGCATCCACTGTAACATTTGGTCTAGCCTCATAGATCATGCCGATAACCCCAATTGGCACCATACGCTTCTCAATGAGTAAGCCGTTATCCTTTTCAATATGCTCAAGCGTAGTTCCAACTGGATCATTTAATTTCACCAGTAAATGAATGGCATCAGCCATTGCTGTAATGCGTTCTTTGTTTAACATAATACGATCAAGTGTCGAAGTAGGCATGCCTTTTTCTTTACCATTTGCTAAATCCTTTAAATTTTCAGAAATTAGTATTTCTTGATCGATTAGTAATTGTTCCGCAATTTTTGTTAAGGCATCATTTTTTTCGCATGTTGTTTTAATATTTAAAACATAGCTTGCCGCCTTTGCTCGTTTTCCTTTTTGGTATACTTCACTTGTCATTTGATTTCCTCCTATTTCGTTTGTATTTTTAACCATTTATCCCGATGAATAACCTCTATCGGGTAATTGGTTAATTCATCAGTTCGTTTTCCCATTGCGTGTGCTAGCTCAAGTGATGAATATAATACTTCGCCGCGCCCAATCAGTTTATTATGGCTGTATACCTCAACAACATCACCTTGTTCGAAGTCTCCTTCAACACGATAGACACCTGCTGGAAGTAAGCTTTTGCCATTTTCTAATAATGCGTGTTCCGCACCGTTATCTATAAAAATTTTACCAGAAATTTCCGTTAGTGCAATCCACTGTTTATTATTTGTTAAGACAGCGAGTGCTTCATGCTCTACATATGTCCCGTCGCCTTGCCCATCTAAAATATCGATTAGCTTTTGAGCCCCGTAGCCCGTCCCGATAAATACTTTAACGCCTGCATTTAAAGCTGCACGTGCTGCTAATAGTTTGGACTCCATACCACCTGTGCCAACTTTAGAGCCAGCACCGTCAGCGAAGCCTAGCATTTCATCTGTGACTTCAGTTAACCGATCAATGCGTTTTGCTTGCGGATTTTTATTGGGATTGGCATCGTATAAACCATTAATGTCTGTTAGAATAATGAGCTGGTCTGCGTGGACAAGCCCACTGACAAGTGCGGATAGCATATCATTATCCCCAAATGTTAATTCGCTAACAGATACCGTATCGTTTTCATTAATAATTGGGAGCATAGAGCGCTCAAGCAATTCCTCAAATGTTGCATAGGCATTTTTATAGCGTTCTTTTTTCGAAAAATCAGTTCGTGTAAGTAAAATCTGAGCAGGCATTATATCATAAATACTAAATAGTGCATGATAGGTTTGGATAAGCAAACTTTGTCCGACTGCTGCTGCTGCTTGTTTCCCTTTTACTGTCACAGGGCGAGAAGGGTAGCCGAGTTGTTTAAAGCCTGCTGCTACAGCACCTGACGAAACTAGTAATACTTCATGTCCACATTTTTTTAATTCCGCAATAGCTTGCACGTGATCCATTAAGCGTACTTTATCAATTTCGCCTTTTGCATTTGTTAAAGAGCTACTGCCGATTTTTACAACAATCCTTTTTCTTTCCATCCTAATTCCTCCAGTTCACCATTTGGGAGCATTTCTACCGCGTAAGCCACAAATTGCTGAATAAAGATAAAAAAACCTTTTCGTCCTAAAAACTAGGACGAAAAGGTTGCTTTCCGTGGTACCACCTACATTGAATATCTTGAGATATTCCACTTTCCTCATAACGCTTGAGACTGCGCCTAGTTTGGCTAGGACGTTTTACGAAGTAGGTTCTGTAGTCTTTTTTGTACAATGTCTTACAGCCGATGGACATCGCTCTCTTACCAATTAGTTTCTACGTACTAATCTTCGTTCGTTTTATTGGTATCATGTATTTTGGAGAGATTATGGCATAGAGCATAACCACAAGTTCTCTTTCTACTACTAATTGAATAAAGAATGCACTACTTCTTTGTGTCTGTCAAGCTGAATAGAAAAATTGTGTATTAATTAGGAAAAATCGCAGAGGTTTACAACTATCAATAAACATTTGAATACTGAAAAGTGACCATTATTTTAACCACCAAATGGCAACGAGTAAAGGGAGCATCGCCAATATCATCACAAAGAAACTCCACAAAATTTGTTTCCCTGTTGTCATGTTTTTAGGTTTAATACTCATTTTTTCATAGAGTTCGTTAATAGCACGTTGCTCTTTTGCATAGAGCATTGATTGAAATTCATCATAATCTTGAATATAACTAGATGGGGGCCTTGGGCTAAAACGTAGATTTCGAATATCTTCCGTAATATCTTTTTCGCCAATCCAGTAGGTAATAACGGGTGCTAAGCCAGCAGAATGCATTGCTTGAACCTCGATATCGTGTGTTTTCATTTTATAAAAGACACTTCCTTGCTCGTCCTCAAATTCTTGTACAATATCACTTACTGCCATCGACGAATCACCTCTTTCTCACAATAGGGATTGAATTCATAGTGTTGAATTCTATTATAATGCATAAACAAAGGGAAATGTTGCGCGAACGAGCATTAATAAGGATAATAATTTTTTATAAATTTTTTTATATATAGTCATAAAGTTACAAGTGGCGTGTAGTATAATGTAAATACAACCATTGTAATTATGGTTTTTTCTAACAAATAGCGGGGGGGAAGGGGAAAATTGGAACTTTCGTCGTTACTAGCTTTTTTAGGAGCAGCCATTATTTTAACTATAATGCCAGGACCGGACAATTTATTTGTCCTTGCACAAAGCATTACACAAGATAAAAAGGCTGGAATTGCGACTTCACTAGGTTTATGTACGGGCTTACTGGTACATATCGGAGCTGCAGTTTTAGGTATCTCAGCCATTATCTATCAATCAACCGTTATTTTTTCGATTGTCAAATTTGCAGGGGCTGCCTATTTATTATACTTAGCATGGCAATCATTTCGAGCGAAGAATGATGCATTTACATTGGAGCACCAAAATATTCATACTTTAGGTTTGCTATATCGAAAAGGTATTTTAATGAATATCTTAAATCCAAAAGTTTCTTTATTTTTCTTAGCACTATTGCCACAGTTTGTAAATCCGTTACTTGGACATGTGGCGTTACAAATGCTCATTTTGGGTATGGTATTTTTAGTGCAGGCACTGATTCTATTTTCATTATTTAGTGTTTTTGCTGGGAAAGTAAGGGAAATAATTATAGGTAAACCTACTATTGCAAAACGCCTGAATATCATACAAGGTGTACTATTTACATTTATCGGTATAAAAATCGCACTTAGTAAACAATAAAAGGAGGAGGTTTTATGGCTATTTTACATATTACCTTTAGCTTGTCTACACAAGGGTCCATTAAACACGCGATTCGACAAAACCATTTGCAGCGTGAAGAGTCAGTGATTTGTGTTAATGATCATTTCTCCATTGGACCACTTACAAGGATGGAAGAGCGAAAAAAATGGTTGGATACACATATTTTTAAGGATGTAGAAGAACAAGAATTATATGAAGACATCCACAACAAGTGGACAAAAGCGATAGCTGGCATCCCATGTGATATGGATGTTTGGATTTGGTATAGTCAAAATGCGCATGAAGAAATTGCTTTACGTTATGTGATGAGTGAGTTTGTTAATAAGTGCAGCATGGTATTTGGTATAGATGCCACGGCTGGTTTACAGCGCATACAACAAGACATGTCCATTCGTTATACTGGTGAGTTATCAGCGGATATGTTAATGAAGTTACGTCCAGAAGCGAAGCGTTTTACAATTGAGGAGTGTCAGCGTCTAGCTAAAGAATGGGACGAGCTCAAGCGAAATCAAAGTATATTGCGAGTTTGGCAAAATGGCATTGTTCATGTAAACGAGAATATGTTTGATGAAAAAATTATGAACAGTGCAAAATATTTACAAGCTAGCAACAATGAGCAATGGCTTTCACCAACGGATGTTATCGGGCAAATGGTAAATATGACGGATGACTATATAAATGAAACATATATCGAAAATCGAATACTCTACTTGGCTCAACAAGGATTGTTTGAAATAAGCGGTGACACAACGGATATAAATGCATATAAAATAAACTATATCGGGCAATAAGGTAATCGCAAAAGAGAAAAAGTGTTAGATTGATTGAAGTCAATCTAACACTTTTTTGTTATGTTGTTGTTCGTGTCTTACCTTTTGAGCAGAAGTCACCCATCTTTCCGTTGTTCCTTCATTTTGGGTGCAAGCCTCTTTAGTCGCGTTTTCTCGAAGGACCCTTCTTCTCATAATAATCGAGGACAAATTGCTGAAATTGACGTGCGGACGGTGGAAGGTAACGATTTTCAATCCAAGCCATCCCAATTATGCGTTCGCATACCATATCTTCTACATGGATTTTTACGACCTTATTTGGATTAAGGTCTTCATCATCAGGTAGTAAAGATACCCCAAGACCCGCTCCTACAAAGCCTGCAACGGTAGAGACCTCATCACCTTCATACGTAATTTTAGGCTTAATGCCCGCAGCATTTAATAGTCGATCAGCAGTACGGCGTAATGCATAGCCTTTTTTCATAAGGACAAAGTTTTCATGCTCTAGTTCTTTCATCGTTATGCTTTTACGATTGGCAAGGTGATGATCGATTGGCACCATGATATAAAGCTCATCTCTCCATAGTTCTTTCCAACAAACAGGTGGTTCGGTATCAATCGCTGCAAGCAAACAAAGATCTAGCTCACCTGCAAGCAGTTGTTTAAGCTGTGAGTGCGAATAGTTTTGTGTGAAATGAAAGCGGATATGCGGATGTTGCTGACGAAAGGCGCGAATCAAATCAGGGACTATACTTGTGCCAAGTGTATGTAAGAAGCCTAGTGACACATCTCCAAGCTCAGGATTATTGAGTTCCTGTAATTCTAAAACAGCTTTTTCATATTCTTTGCGCATACGTTGCACACGATATAAAAACAATTCTCCGTAGCGATTTAGCATGATAGAACGTCCTTGGCGATCAAATAAAGGAACACCTAATTCCTCCTCAAGCTTCGAAATCGAACGACTAAGTGCAGGCTGCGAAATTGCTAAAACATCTGCTGCACGTGTCATATGTTCAAGCTTCGCTACTGTTGCAAAATATTCCAATTGTTGCCATTCCAATTTCACTCACCTCTAATAATAGTATGGATATTAGTTACCTGCATTATAACGGTAAAAGGATAGGAAGTATAGGCAACTTGGGAAAATTTTAAATGGCAGCTCAAAGGAAAATAAACAAATGAATTTTTTAAATTTAGAAGCACCTCCAAAGGGTGATTACAGAAGGCATTAACCTCACACCATTGATGCATAAAACGTATCGAAACGATAAAAACTATAAATTGTACATTATGAATAAAGGGTGTTAAGATAGACACATAAAATACACAAATACAAATTTCCGTGAAGGGGATATTATAAAATGAAGTTATCAAAGCCGCAACCTCTAACAATTGAGGGAGGCAAAAAAGCCGTACTATTACTGCATGGATTTACAGGTAGCACAAAAGATGTGAAAAAGCTAGGGGAATTTTTATCCAAACGTGGTTATACCGTTCATGCACCTATCTATAGTGGGCACGGGGTAGAACCGGAAGCCCTACTAGAAACAAAACCTGAAGACTGGTGGAACGATGTAGTAGAAGGCTACAACTTCCTAAAAGATAAAGGATATGAAGAAATCGCAGTAGTAGGCATTTCACTTGGCGGAGTTTTTTCATTAAAAGTAGCAGAGCAATTTCCTGTTAAAGGAGTTGTTGCCATGTGTGCGCCGATAACACGCGATAGCTCAAAAGGATTATTTACACGTTTATACAATTATGCAAGACTTTATAAACACTTTGAAAACAAGTCCAAAGATCAAATTATTTCTGAACTACATGAATTACGCATTTCACCAAAAGATTCTTTAGATGGCGTAACACGCTTAACAGAAGAAACACGTGAAGATTTACCTGCAATTAAAGCACCGACTTTAGTATTGCAAGGATTACTAGACGATGAGCTATATCAACAAAGCGCTCCGTTTATTTTAGATACAGTTAAAACAGATGATAAAGAAATTATTTGGTATGAAAATTCTGGTCATATTATTACGTTAGATAAAGAACGTGATAAAGTGTATGAAGACGTGTATAATTTTTTAAACCATATAGAGTGGTCTGTTGCAAACTAAGAGCTGTCGTCTGACAGCTCTTTTTATTTGTTAATTTTTACTTAATAAGCTAGGAACTGTACTATTAGCATTTATCTTAGAAAAAACTATTGTTTTTATAATAAATGCCTGTTACCATAATGAAATTGTAGTGAAAATTCATTCGATTTAACTTATTTCAGCAAAACGCTTTATTTTTATTAGTGATGAACGAATGTGATAAAATCACTGAATTGCGTAGGGGGTCGAACTCTAGCTGAAGTAAGAGAAGCTTCATTGGATATCTTACATTCTAAATGGAGCATTTCGAGCAGGCTCGAAAAAATCAGGACGCAATTACGCTTTAGCGGCGTAATTATTCTTGCTTCAATAGGGTGAAGCAAGAAAGCCTCCGGCGGATGTCACAGATTTTGAAGAGGAGCATTTCGAGCAAGCTCGAAAAAAATCAGGACGCAATTACGCTTTAGCGGCGTAATTGATTAATTTGCTATAGTCAAACACATCTAAGGAGTACATCAGTTATGCAAAAGAAAATACCTTTTTCTACATATGCAGTCATTGGAACGATGTTATTTGGACTGTATTTTGGAGCAGGAAATCTTATTTTTCCAATTCAACTTGGACAACTAGCAGGGACTAACTTTTGGTTTGCTCTTGTCGGTTTTTTAGTAACGGCAATCGGGTTACCGTTTTTAGGTATTTTAGCGATTGGTTTATCGGGCAGTAATGGACTGCGTGATTTAGCGAGTCGTATTCATCCTTTATTCGGCGTTATTTTTTCATTAGCGCTATACTTAACAATTGGTCCTTTCTTTGCTATTCCACGAACGGCAACAGTGCCATTTGTCGTTGGCTTTGAACCGTATATTAATGCGGAACATACAACCATGTTACTGGCTTTGTTTAGCTTTATATTTTTTGCCATTGTCTATTATTTCTCGTTAAATCCAGCGAAGATTATGGATTATATCGGGAAGGTGTTAACACCAGCCTTTTTAGTTGTATTATTTATTTTAATTATTATTAGTATTGTAAAGCCGATGGGGCACTTCCAACAGCCAATCGGTGACTATATTCAATCTTCCTTTATGACTGGCTTTAAAGAAGGCTATAATACAATGGATGCACTAGCATCGCTAGCGTTTGGTATTGTTGTCATCAATGCTATTAAAAATGCAGGGATTACAGATCGTAAAGAAATTGCTAAGGCAACTTGGAAGTCTGGTATCTTTGCGATGGCATTAATGACACTAATTTATGGGCTTATTACGTATATGGGCGCATCTAGTATTGAATCAGTAGGAACATTTGACAACGGTGGTTTAATTTTTGCAGCGGTTGCAGATCATTATTTTGGCTCATTTGGTGCAATTTTATTAGCAGTCATTATTGTGCTTGCTTGTTTAAAAACGAGTATTGGCTTAATTACTTCTTGTAGTGAATTTTTCCATGAAGTGTTTCCAAAGGTTAGCTATAAAATGTTTGTTCTATTATTGTGTGTCGTGTCCTTCTCAATTGCGAACTTTGGTTTAAATAATATTATACAATTTGCTATTCCAGTGCTTATGTTCTTATATCCACTTGCAATTGTTCTGATTTTACTTGCTTTAAGCTCTTCGTTATTTAACAATAAGCAGGCTGTATACGCATCGGCTATGTTTTTGACGTTTTTCGTTAGTCTAATCGATGGCTACAAAGCGCTTGTTATTAGTATTCCTGAAGCACAATTAAGCTTGTTAGACACAGTAGAGCAACTCTATTCCGATGTTTTACCACTATATGATATCGGTTTAGGTTGGATATTACCGGCTATCATCGGTGTCGTGATTGGCTTGATTTTGCCTTCTAAACAAACGAAAATCATTCATTAGTTTTGCCATTTAAGTGATTGTACCTATAAAAAGAGTGTTAGATTGAATAAATGTCAATCTAACACTTTTTCTTATTTTTATATACGAAAATAATATATGCAGAAAATTTATTCAATTTAATTTATAATGTTACTTATGATTGTGATAAGGAGAAGGTGAGCAAATGCACGAACTTTGGATGTTTACAGCAGTGGCGCTAATGATTGTTATGGTGCCTGGAGTAGATTCACTGCTAGTTTTAAAAAATACAATCGTACATGGCAAAAAAGCAGGCTTTTTTACAATGGTAGGGATTGTCCTAGCACTAATCGTGTGGACAACTTTAGCAGTACTTGGCCTTGCAACGATTATATCAAAATCAATGGTCGTATTTTTAGTCATCAAGTATGCGGGTGCAGCTTATTTAATTTATTTAGGGATTCAATCATGGCGTGCAAGGGCTCAAAATATGATGTTGCAAGAAGAGGTTACTATCAAAGAAAATGGAGAAAAAAATGTGCCGCTTAGTTGCATGACACAAGGCATTACAACGGACTTATTAAACCCAAAAACATTGTTATTATATGTAACATTAATGCCTCAATTTATTCAACCAAATTTTAATATTAACGCGCAATTAATAGTGTTAGCAGGCATTTTAATTGCCTTATCCATTGTTTGGCTTGGCATTGTCATCCTTGTGATGAATGTAATTCGCAAATGGTTTATGAAGCAGACTGTACAAGCAATGTTTAATAAAATAACAGGTGTAATGTTAGTAGGCATTGGTGTTCGTATTGCAACTGAAAAAGTATAGAAGATTGAAGAAAATAGTGGAAATCGCCACAAAAACTTTAGGAATCGCCACAAAAACTTTAGGAATCGCCACAAACAATAAGAAATCGCCACAAAAACCTGTGATATCGCCACTATACTTGAAATACTCGTAAACTAGCAAAAAATGTTAGATTGAAAGCCATCAATCTAACATTTTTTCTCTTTTGTTCAATTATTGAGCTGTAGGACTTTAGGTTTTTTAAGTGCAACTGCTATGATTGCGATTGCTAGTGTAACAACGATAATCATACCTAATGCACTGCTATTACTTATCAAGCTTTCAGTGTTACCGCCAAAAATAATTGTATAATAACCGTCAGCACCGTATGTCGCTGGCAAAAGAGAAGCGAGGCGATGGTAAAAATCTGAAAGCATTGTATTCGGTACGAGGACACCAGATGTAACAAGTTGTAATGACAGTGCACAAATATTAAAGATCATGCCAAGATTACCAAATAGGATAACAAAAACTTGTGCTAAACATAGGAAAGCCCAAAACATAAACGCTTGGAAAAAATAAATAGTGAATAAACTTTCATCACTCGAAATCGCAAATAGCTGCATTAAACCAATTGTTAGTAAGGGCAAAATAAATGCAACAGCAAAGTTAAGCAGTTGTCGTGCAAAGAATAAAGACCATTTCGAAACGCTATCTTGAACCATTTGGGCTGCTTGTTGGTGTTGCATAATCATCACCATTGCACCAACAAATGAAGAAATAATCACCATTAACGGGACGAAATTCGCAGCAAACCCTTTCGCATCATTTGTTTTCATAATAGTCGATTCAACGATACGATCTTTTACACCCATAATGGTTGTCGTGACAGTATCTTGAACAAGCAAGGCGCTATTTTGTTCCAATGGAAGTTGTGAAAATTGTTGTGAAAACGCCTTGACAATTTCACCTTGCTGTACAAGATATAACTGATGATTAACTTCATTTGTAGTCTGTTTTGCTACACCCTCCATCATTGTTTTGGCAAGGCTTGCGTTCGCTTGATTAATAAAATAAATAATGTTTGCTTCTTTACCTGCTTTGAGCTGAGCAGTGAAGTCTGCAGGTATATGAATAATCATATGAATATAACGGTTTTCCAAATCCTTTTCCGCCCTATCGATGGAGGTAAAATCTTTTGACGCAAAGGGCAATGACTCTTTAAGCCCATCTATCACTTCTTGCCCAAAGGCAGCATCTTCGCTAATATAGCCGATTGTTAAGTTATCTGTTCGATCATTTATGCCATCATATGCAGTCATCCAAATAGAAAAGAATATTAATTGAAATGCAATGGTAGCGACAATGCCAATATAGGTTTCACGAATCTTAAATAATGCTTGTAATCCTTTTGTCATATCCTCTTATTGCCTCCTGATAAGTAAGTGCTTGCTTGCATAGTGGGAAAAATTTTTTCTAGGAAGTTAAGCCCCTAGAAAAAATTGCAACACTTGTCTTTATTAATTCTTCTGTTGGAAGGGTAGAAACGATTGTACCTAATCGAGCACGTGAAATAAAGTGACCAAAATTAAGGGCTATAAGAGATAGTGCAGCCGCTTCAAAGTTGACCTCGCGAATTTTTCCTTTATGATGCATTTCCTTAAAGTAATGTATTAGTTCATTTTTAAAGAGTAAAGGAACATTTGCTATTTCAGCATTTATTTCAGGAAATTGCATCGATTCCTTAAAGCCAATCATCACAAAGTCCTTAATAGACATCATATACTCGAAATATTGCATTGAAAAGCGGGTTAAATCCGTTTCTAAATCCCATGTAACCTCTTCACGCATTGTTTTTTGCAAAATTGGGTTGTAAGAAAATTTGTCTACAATCGTTTTTAAGAGCCCCTCCTTATTGCCAAAATGGCGAAAAATAGTGACTTCATTGACCTGTGCTAAGTCGGCGATTGCCTTCGTTGTGGCTGCGGTATAACCTTTTTCGCTAATTAATTGTAAGGCTGCATCTATTATGCGTTGTGCTGTTTCTTTTGTTGCCAATAAACTAAGTCCTCCTATGCAAGTAGTTACTTACATGCTACCATGCACGATTTAGATTGGCAATAAAAATAAAGCGCTAAATTGTAAAAGAGTATGGTATTTAAATGATTATGCCATACTATTCTATTATCGTTGTTGACAACTATATCGGACGTTGATATATTTTAATTATATCAACGTCCGATATATTGTTAGACGATATATTGAGGGAGGTTTTAGTATGACAAAGGAATATCCTCCATTAACTGAGGGTGTTTATTATATTTTGTTGGCATTATTTGAAGCGCGTCATGGCTATGGCATTATGCAATTAGTTGAAGAAATGAGTAAAGGTCGTGTTCGCCTTGGCGCAGGTACCATATACGGCGCTATCAAAACATTGTTGGAGCGACAATGGATTGAGGCACTAGAAGATGATGGACGCAAGAAGGAATATATAATTACAGAAAATGGGAAGAAAGTGGTTGAATACGAAATTTTGAGATTAAGGGAACTTTTTGACAATGGTATCCGTATAACGAATGGAAAAGCTTAAAAACGCATTTGCATGTAGGAGGTGTTGACATGAAAAAAATTAAATTTCGCTTTTTTTTAGATTATGAAAAAGAAGAGGCATGGGTAAATGAATTGGCTGCACAAGGATGGCATTTACAAAAAAACATAATTAGTTTCTTTGTATTTGAACAAGGAGAGCCAGGAAAGTATATTTACCGCAATGAATTAGTTGAAGGTAAAAAGAAAGATTATTACGAATTTTTGGAATCGATGAATATTGAATGCGTTTCTAAATTCGGTGTTTGGGCATATTATCGAAAAGAAGCGATTGATGGGGACTTTGAATTATTCTCAGACGCACCTTCTAAAATACAATATTTAAAATCAATTACTAGATTGTTTATCCCAATTGCGTTGCTCAATATTATCATTGGCATTTTTAATATCATTACGGGATTTACAGCGTCGCCAGTAGCGTTCATGTCTATTAATCTTGGCATCTTGAATATGGTGATGGCGCTGCTAATGTATGTACCGATTCGAAAAATTCAAAGACGTAAAAAGCATTTGGAACATGATTTACATATATTTGAGGCGTAGGGAGGATAAAAGATGACATTACAATTACAGCATGTCACAAAAAAATATAAAGATTTTACAGCGGTTGATAATTTAAATTTCACTATTGAGAAAGGTGAAATTTTCGGGCTCATTGGTCAAAATGGGGCGGGCAAAACAACGACTTTTCGTATGATTTTAGATTTACAGGAAACAACTGCTGGTACGATATCATGGAATGGAAAGCCTGTCAATTCGATTAACCGAGATGTACTTGGATATTTACCAGAGGAGCGTGGGATTTTTCCTACGATGAAAGTAGAGGACCAATTATACTTCTTTGGAGAACTGCGAGGCATGAAAAAAGCAGCGCTTAAAAAAGATATTGATTTTTGGATTAGTCGTTTTGAGTTAGAAGAGAAGCGTAAAGATAAAGCAGAAACCCTATCAAAAGGCAATCAGCAAAAAGTACAGTTGATTGCAAGCTTTATTCATAAACCCCAATTTTTAATTTTAGATGAGCCTTTTAGTGGTCTTGACCCAGTCAATAAAGATTTACTAAAAGATGCTATTTTACTACTAAAAGAACAAGGTACAACCATTTTATTTTCAAGTCACCAAATGGATAATGTGGAAGAACTTTGTGATCATTTATGTTTACTAAAGCGGGGCGTCTCCTTATTTTCCGGTAGTTTATTAGATTTAAAGAAACAATATGGGAAAACAAAGCTGTCTGTGCGTAGCAATTGGTCTACTACGGAATTACTTCAGCTCGAAGGTGTGAAAGATGTGCGTGTAGAAAAAGAGCAAACAGTGTTATTGCTTGAAGATGAACGTTTTGCAGAAAGTATTTTCCAACAGTTGTCAGCGGGCAAATATATTGAAAAATTTAGTTTAGATTATTTAACATTGGACGAAATCTTTAAAGATAAGGTAGGTGGCACCGTTGTCGAAGTTTAGTTTGTTAATGAAGCAATTATACAAATCAAAATTAAAATCGAAATCATTTATATCAATGACCCTTCTATATGTAATTGCGATGTCCGTTGCTATTTTTTGGTCGGATATTAAGGAGCTTTTTACAGGCAATGATGAGGCGCAGCAAATTGCCATTGTTAATGATACGAGCGCAGATTTAAGCGGGATTTTTGTGTCCAATAGCGATATGACATTTATTCAAGATGAGTCAAATATTAAAAAGTTGGAACAACAAGTCAAGGACGGGAAGCTCGCCGCACTTGTTGAAGTAAGTGATCAGAACGGTCAATTGCATGCGGAAATTTCAACATTTCAACCGTTAAAGCTAAATGATCAATCGACGATATCATCTTTATTACAATATGCAGGTCAGCATTATGCTGTGCAAAAGCTATCTCTAACTTCAGACCAAGCCGCACAAATTATGGCAGCAAAAACGGTTATTTCAAATAAAAATTTAAATGAAGCATCTACTGGCGGAAAAAGTGAGGAAGAAAAGCAATCAGGGCTTTGGGTATCCTATGCTGTCGGTATTTTAATTTACTTCTTTATTTCTACGTTCCTATCAATGATTACAACTGAAATTGCTTCTGAAAAAGGCTCACGTGCGATGGAAATGCTATTAGTAAGTGTGAAACCAGCAACGCATTTTAAAGCGAAAATTGCAGGTGTTTTGCTGCTAGCTATGACGCAAATGGGCATTATTGCAGTAGTCTTCCTTATCTATGCAAAATTCGCGAAAAACGGTGTGATTTGGGAAATGGCGACAAGCATTGTGAAGGAGCTATCAGTTGGCTATGTGTTATATGCAATGCTATTTTTAGTATTAACAATAATTTTATATTTAATAGTCGGTGCATTATTCGGCTCATTAGTATCGAAAGTAGAGGAAGCAGGTCAAGTGTTGATGCCTGCAATGATGATTACATTAATTGGTTTCTATGTGATGCTTTCAGGTATTGGCAATCCAGATACAATTATTATTAAAGTATTCTCTTATATTCCGTTCACTTCCGGAATGGTGATGCCAATGCGTATTGGTGCAACGGATATTGGCATGATCGAACCATTACTGTCCCTTGGTATTTTATTGGTGACGATTATTGTGGCTTATTTATTTAGCTTATCATTCTATAAACGCAGTGTCTTAACGTATAGCACAGGCGGCGTAATTCAAAAGTTTAAAACTGTTTTAAAAGTAACAACATAATGAATGATGGAAAGCAGCTATTTACATGTAGCTGCTTTTTTAAATAATATAAAAAACGTTGATTTCCGTTCCTTGCGCTCCCTTTTTTGCAAGCACGGCTCCAACTAATTTTTGCGGCGGACGCCACAAAAATGGATTTTCCGCTCGTGCTGTTCCTGCTGGAGTGTCGTGCTTTCCACTCCAACGAACTTTTACTGAGCTCTTGTCAGCAGGCTGATAGCTACTAGGATGTGACTGTTTTCGACATCAATATACTAATTTTTAGAAAAGATGTAAGGTGAAATGAAGAATCAGTCGAATTTTTAGTTCAAACAAGCTATAATTTGGGGAGTAGTCATTTTTATTGAAGAAACGATAAGTGTCGCAATCTAACTTAACTTTCACGTAAACGCTTGAGATAGATGAAACTTTTTCATCTTGTAATCGTATGTAATAAAAGAGATAAATCGCAGGGGGTATTACTTATGTCTGAAATGAACAACGACTTGTTAAAATCAAAAGATCCATTCGCAACCGAAAATCCACTGCTACAACCTAACCCGTTGTTGCAGGCTGACCCAGTACAAACACCAACACTTATTTCTGAACAAGAGTTATCACAAATTGCACAAAATCAATTGGCATTAAAGAAAGATCCTGAAGTGCATGCACTTGCGCAAAAAATTGATGTGAAAGACCAAATCGCCATGTTAGAGCTAGGCAAAGAAACAGCGAATGGTATTTCTACATTTTCAGATAAAATGTTGGCGACAATGAGAGCTAGCAAACTTGAAGAATCCAGTGTCTTATTAAATAATTTAAATAAAGTAATGGATAAATTTGACCCGCAAGATTTTGCGGAAGAGAAAAAAGGCGGCTTCCTGACAAAGCTGTTTAGTAAAGGTAAAGAACAATTAGAAAGATTTTTATCGAAATATGACAGCATGAATAAAGAAGTCGATGTCATTTACCGTGAAATTCAAAAATATGAAGTTGAAATGAAACGAAATACAATCGACCTAGAAAATTTATATGACCAAAATTTAAACTATTTCCAAACGTTAAGTAAATTTATTGCAGCTATTGAAGTCAAGGCAGAAGAAGTACGTTCAGTCTTACCTATGTTAGAGCAAAAAGCGCAAACGGGTGACCAACTAGCAGCGATGGAATTTGAAACGATGCAACGTGCTGTAGAATTATTGGAACAACGACGTTATGACTTAGAAATGGCGCAGCAAGTATCATTCCAATCGGCACCTCAAATTCGCTTAATGCAACAAGGTAATAACCATTTAATCGGTAAAATCAACTCTGCCTTTGTTACAACAATTCCAATTTTTAAACAAGGTCTAATTCACGCTGTAACATTAAAGCGTCAAAAGCTAATTTCAGATTCTATGAGTGAGCTGGATCGTCGTACAAATGAAATGCTTGTTCGCAATGCTGAAAACATTAGTAAAAACAGCGTGAATATTGCCCGTGCCGCAGGTAGCCCAAGCATTAAAATTGAAACGATTGAAACAACATGGCAAACAATTATGGCAGGCATTCAAGAGACAAAACAAATTCAAGCAGAAACAGCAAGAAATCGCGAAGAAGGCCGTAAACGTATTGAAAAACTACAACTTGAATATGAAAAACTAAAAAAAATGTAATAATAAAACAGAAGACTGTAGACAAACTTGCACACAAATCAAGTTTGCCTACAGTTTTTTTATATTAGCAATTTGAAAGATAACATACTCCGTGATTTTAATAATTATACGATATAAAAACGTCTATTAACTGAATTATTTAGCTTGGTTATAAAATTCTAATCCTTTAATTTGAGAATAATAGAGGTGTGATTATTCTTAATATTTTGTAAAGAAACGTATTGAAATGCTTATAGTCATCTTGTTGCCTTTATAATGCTTACTAAGAGGAGGGATAGTTGATGTATAAAATATTTCAAGATCGACTTGCTGATAAACAGCTTGTTGCTGCTATTAAAGAGCCAAAAGCGATTGAAGCTGCATTAAAGTATAAAGACAATATTAGTGCTGTTATTTTAATGATGGGCGATATATTAAATGTCAAACATTACGTGCAACTTTTTCATGATGCAGGATTACCAGTAATTTTACACGTTGAAAAAATTGGGGGTTTACAACTGGATCAATATGGTATTGATTTTGTAAGTAAAGTCGTTAAGCCATTTGCGATTGTTACAACAAAAGCAAATGTCATTAAGCGAGCGAAGCAACAGAAAATTTTTGTTATTCAACGTATTTTTTTAATAGATACAGAGGTGTATTATCAGCTTGAACAATCAATTCATCATACAGCAGCAGATATGATAGAAATTATGCCATGCCGAGCTCCAGATTTTATACATAAGTTAATTCAGGTGACAGATAAACCTATTATTACTGGGGGTCTATTAGATAAGATTGAATATGCTGAAGCTGCATTAGCACATGGCGCAAATGCTGTCACAACATCGAATGTGAAATTGTGGAAAAAACCAATTAACAAAAGATAAATAATTAATTAATATTCTCGACATATTAACTTAATTATTTTCCGTTATAGTAAGAATCGTAAAGTAAATAGTAATAGGCGTATATCAGAGAGGCCGCAAATTGTCATGTTTTATTGACTTTTTGCGGTCTCTTTTTTTATACCCTGTCATTTGAGGAGGAGAGAAAATGAAGTTATGGTCAAAATTTGTATTACTATTTTCTGTCATGCTGATATTAGGAGCATGTGGAAATGGTGAAGAATCAGGCGACTCAATAAAAGAAGGTAAAACAAAAATTGAGTATTGGCATGTAAATGCTGAAACACAAGGTGGACAAACAGTAGCAGAGTTAGTTGAAGAATTCAATGCTCAAAGCGATACAGTGGAAGTCGTAGCGAAGTATAACCCAGATTTATATAAAGGATTAATGCAAAATTTACAAGCTGAAGTGGCTGCTGGTTCTACACCAGCAATTGTACAAATTGGTTGGGCATTCTTAGATTACTTCTCAAACAACTTTTCCTACGTAACACCACAAGAGGTGATTAATGCACATTTTGAAGAAGATAAAACGTTTTTAGAAGATAATTTTTTACCAAATATTATGGACTTAGCAAAAAATAGCGAAGGTTCTCAAGTAGGGATTCCATACTCCTTAAGCACACCAGTTCTTTATATTAATCGAGACTTATTAAGCGAAGCAGGCTTACCAACAACCGGTCCTACAACGTGGGAACAATTGAAAGAATATGCAAAAGTCATTTTAGATAAAACAGGTAAATACGGATTCTATATGCAAGAACCTGCTGATAACTGGGCAACTCAAGCTTTATTGGAAAGTAATGGAGCGAAAATTATGACAGATGGAAAAGCAAGTTTTGCTTCTGAAAAAGGAATTAAAGCTTATTCATTATTAAGAGACATGGTAGTAGAGGATAAGTCAGCTTTACATATCGGGTGGGACCAAGGTATACAAAGCTTTATTGATGGTAACGTAGCTATGCTTTATACAACTATTGCACAGCGTTCTAACATTCAAAACAATGCCCAATTTGATGTAGCAGCTATTAAATCACCTACTTGGGAAGGGAAAGAAGTAAAGTTACCTGCTGGTGGTGCCATGTTAACGATTACTGCACAAGAGGAACAACAACAAAAAGCAGCTTGGGAATTTATGAGATTCTTATACAGTGTTGAATCAGTAGCAAAGTGGACTAAAGGTACTGGTTATGTACCAGCACGTGAGGGAGTAGCGGATGCAGAAAAAGGTTTAAAGCCATTCTTAGCTGAAAATGAAATGATGAAAGCAGCAATCGATCAAATGTCAGGAGTTGTACCTTGGACATCCTTTCCTGGAGATGCAGGTTTACAAGCAGAGCAATTATTATTAGACGTGCGTGATCAAATCCTTAGTGGTTCAGTAACGGTCGAAGAAGGACTTACATCAACTGAGAATTCTATTAATGAATTATTAAAATAAGGAAAAAGGCGGTAGGTTAAATTTCCTTTACCTACCGATCTTATTGTGAAAGTGGTGACAACATGCAAGTAGTGACGTCAAGGTCAAAAAAGCGCTTTGTGCATAAACAAAGCATACTTGCTTATAGCTTATTACTTCCATCTGTAGCGATAATAGCAATGTTTATGTTTTGGCCGTTTCTTTATACGATTTATTTAAGTTTTTTTGATTGGAATATGATTAGTCTGACAAAGAATTTCGTTGGACTGCAAAACTATATTGATGTTTTAAAAGATCCAATCACCTATAAAGTTTTATTAAACACAGCTTTATATATCCTCATCTTATTAGTTTTTAATTTTACAATTTCCTACATTTTTGCTTTTGTTTTAAATTTTTTTGTTGGCAAAATGGATGGCTTTTATAAAAGTGCCTTTTTCTTACCATCATTTATTTCATTAGTTGTTGGTTCTATTTTATTCACATGGTTGTTAAATCCTGTTTCAGGTCCCGTTGCGATTGTTATGGGGTGGATTGGGCTGAGTATGCCAATTTGGAGTAAATCAGAAGGGTGGATTATTGTTGTAATAACTTTAATTACTTCTTGGAAAATTTTTGGTTATAACTTTATATTACTATATGCTTCAATTAATGGTATTTCACGAGAAATTATTGAGGCAGCTCGACTAGACAATGTACCCTTATGGAAAATTTTCTTTCATATTATTGGACCCATGAGTAGTGCTACAGGCATTTATGTTTTCATCATTACAATTGTCCAAGGTTTACAGTTTTCGTTCACACCGATAAAAATCATTGCTCAAGGGGGCCCAAACTATGCGAGTTCAAATGCGATTTATCATGCATATCATGAAGCATTCGTCTTATATCGTACTGGGCACTCCGCTGCACTATCAATATTAACAATGGCTATTTTTGTAGTGTTATTAATTGTTGAATTTAAATATGTAGAAAGAGGTATTTACTATGAAAATAAGTAAAAAAGTAACTATACCTTGGCATATTATTTTTATTTTTATTATATTTTTATTGATTTTTCCAATTATCTTTGCGATTGGAACCTCATTTAAAACATTACAAGATGCGTATAATAATCCACTATCTATTTTTCCGACAAGTCCAACATTGGAGAACTATAAAGTATTCTTCGAAAGCTTACCAGCATTCAAAGTTACATTAAATACATTTATCATTGCATCGGTTGTAACAATTTTTAAAGTAATTACATCATTTCTTGCAGCGTATGCCTTTGTTTATTTTATTTTCAAGGGAAAAAATGTCTTGTATTTTATTTTAATTAGCACAATCTTTTTACCATTTACTGTAACAATGATTCCGAACTATTTAGTTATTTCAAAAATGGGTTTAGGAAACTCGATTTGGGGTGTTATTTTACCCCAACTAGCAGATGCGATGGGTATTTTCTTATTAACTCAAGCATTACGCTCGATTTCAATATCTCTAATTGAAGTTGCACGTCTAGATAATATGAGTCATTGGCACATTATGAAAGATATTGTACTACCACTTGTAAAACCTGCTGTTACATCAACGGGCATTTGGTTTTTTATAACATCATGGAATGAATATGTATGGCCAGTGTTAATTTTAAAAAGTACAGAGAACTTTACACTGCCATTAGCACTTCAAATGTACATCAGCTCGGAAGGTGGTACGAACTTTACTGTTGCAATGGCAGTTTCTGTAATAACAATGATTCTTCCATTAGCGTTATATTTAATATTCCAAAAATATATAATAGGGACATTTATATCATCGGGCATTAAATAGGAGGGGAAAATATGAAAGAAATTCATTTTGAAGATGTCAAAAAAAACTATGGACAAACTGAAGTTGTAAAAGGGCTCAACTTGACAATTGAAAAAGGAGAACGTCTTATTTTATTAGGTCCTTCAGGTTGTGGGAAATCCACTACATTACGTTTGATTGCAGGGCTTGAGGAAATTTCCTCTGGTAAACTTATTATGGATGGCAAAGTCGTCAATAATATTCCTAGTGGTAAGCGTAATGTTGCAATGGTTTTCCAAAATTATGCGCTTTACCCACATATGACTGTTAAACAAAATATTACTTATGCTCTTCGCATGAAGAAGGTTCCGAAAAAGGAAATTGAATTACGCTTAGAGGATGCGTTAAAAATGCTTCAACTTAACGGTTTAGAAGAACGTTTGCCGAAAGATTTATCAGGTGGTCAACGCCAGCGTGTTGCATTAGCACGTGCTATTGTAAAGCAAGCTGACTACTTTTTATTGGATGAGCCTTTATCTAATTTAGATGCTCAGCTACGTGTATCTGCTAGAAAAGAGCTAGTAAACATTCATGAGAAATATAAACAAACTATTGTTTATGTGACGCACGATCAAATTGAAGCAATGACTGTTGGAAATCGCATTGCGCTATTAAATGAAGGTGTTTTACAAATGCTTGATACACCTGAAAATGTGTATCATCATCCATCAAATATTTTTACAGCTAAGTTTATCGGTGCACCTCCGACTAATATTTTTACGATGAAGTATCAAGATGGGGATATTCACTTTGGTACGCAAAGTTTCTCACTATCCCCTGAGTGGGCAAAAAAAGTGTATGAAGCAGCATCATCACAATTAGTTTTTGGTATTCGGCCTGAACATATTGAACTATCGACAGAACCACAAGCACTACATGCAACAGTGAAATCAATTGAAAATTTAGGTGCAGAATACGCTGTATATTTGACGTTTAATAATGAAGAAATGATAGCATTAAGCTCACACAAATACTGGCCTCTTAATCAGCAAGTATATGTTCGCTTTAAAATGGAGCATATTCATTTATTTGATAAAGCTACAACGAACTCTATCGGCTACCCAATTGCATATAAAAACAAATCAATGAGTTTAAATTAAGGGGGATATACAATGTTAGAGCAAATTTGTTTTTCAGACTTACCACTACTCACACACGATATTATTGGGAATGTAGAAAAATTAATCGCTGCTGGTGCAGAAGTTGTTGAATTGATGTTGGATGGCGACAAATGGGGGGATATGGAAGGATTATTCCCTACATTGGCAAAAGAATTAAAGACATTGCCAGTGCGCTACACGGTTCATCCACCTGCTTGGGATATTAACATTACGAGTGAAAATAAAGCTATTCGTGAAGCATCATTCCACGAGTATCGTAAAGCAATCGAATTTGCTAGCATGATTAATGCGCAGCACGTTGTAATTCACCCAGGTTTTTGCTTTTGCTCACAATTTGATAAAGAATTAGGGAAAAAACGTGCGAAGCTATATATCCATGAGTTATGCGCTATTGCAAAACCATTAAATGTCTCACTAGCAATTGAAAATGTAGGCTATAACGGCACATCCTTATTTACAAAAGACGAGTTTGAGCACTTCTTAGATGATGTTGATGAAATAGCTGGATATTTAATTGATGTTGGACATGCCAATTTAAATGGTTGGGACATTACTTCAACAATCATTAATGTCAAGGATCGCTTACTTGCGCTACACTTACATGACAACACCGCAACCAGTGATGATCACTTACCAATTGGTGAAGGAACGATTGACTGGTCATCTATTTTTAACGTGATTGCACAAGAAAATATTGATTGTCAATTAATTTTAGAGTACGCACCTGCAACAGACTTGCAATTATTAACAGATGGCAAAGCTGTAATTTTAAACGAATTAGCAAACGCGCGAAAGTAGGATAATACATTGAAGACTATCCCAACGTATGAAGCGTATTGTTTCGATTTAGATGGCACCATTTATGTGGGTGATAAAATTCTACCTGGTGTAATTAATACTATTACACAATTACAGCAACTACGTAAGCATATCTGCTTTATCTCTAACTCACCAACACAAACACGTCAAGATGTAGTTGAAAAACTAAGGAAATTCAACATACATATAACAGCCGAACAAGTGATTACATCTGCTTATTTAACAGCTCAATATGTATTGGAACATTTGTCAACAAGCATTTCTTATATTGTCGGTGAAGCTGCTATTGATAAGGAGTTTCAAGATAAACAGCTTCAAACAACAACTGAACCACTTCACGCTACGCATGTTATTATCGGCTTAGATCGCCAAATTACGTTTGACAAGCTAAATAATGCCATGATTGCTGTTCGTAATGGTGCGCAAATTATCGTTACTAATCCAGATCAAGCTTGCCCAGGGCCGAGTGGATTCCAAGTAGATACAATGGCAATTGCCAAAGCAGTTGAAGTTGCATCTGACAGTACAATTGATTTTATTGTTGGCAAGCCCTCTTTGTATTTTGCAGAGCATATCGTTCGCATGATAGACGTCAAAAGGGAGAAGTTTTTAATTATTGGTGATCGTATTGAAACAGACATTACACTCGGTAACCTAGCAGGAATTGATACTTGCTTTGTCTTAACAGGAGCTTCGACATTAGAACAACTAAAAGGTATCTCTTATAAGCCGAAGTTTATTATAAAAACAATGCATGAATTATATACTGCTTTAACAAGTTATTAAAGGATGTAAAGTTGGTTTTTCAAATAGAAGAATGAAGATTGACCGATATTAATGCTAATTCTTCTATCTAAACCGTAATAAACACGCTATGTCCAAGGAATAGTCGTTTAACTGATTTCTTTCAGATAAACGGCTATTTTTCAGCTTCAAAACAAGTTTCAAAGTACACTGAATGAGTGGTAATTCTCTTAATAACTCCCATTTCGGTGAAATTTTTCATTTATTTCACAGTTATTTTTAACTTATTTCATATTTTTACCGTATCATGGTGAATTGAAAGGAGATTGGAAACAATGAAAAAACTAGTCGTTTTAGGAATGATTTTGTTAAGTATTCTCGCTATCAATTTTATAGACAATAAGCACGACCTGAATGCGGAGGCAGCTAAGTCTAGTTTAGAAAAGGATGTACCTAATAATACAAATTGTGCATTTTGTAATATGGTTGTGTACCAAAAAAAAGACAAAATGGGTGTTTTTTCAGGACAGGCTATAAAGAAGAAAGGGAAGGTAGTTTATTACGACGACATTGGGTGCCTTTTATATGATGAAGTAAAAAATAAAGCAACGTATAAAAAGTATGTTCGTGATTTCAATACACTAAAGTGGGTTCAAGCTGAAAAGGCGACTTATGTTAGAACTACGCTAGCATCACCAATGGACGATGGGTTTATCTGTTTTGCAAAAGCATCTGATGCCAAGGCCTATGTTGCCAAACATTCAGATACAGAAATTGTTTCGTTTAAAACCGTACAAAAAGAGAGCATTGAAAAATATCAATAGGTATATAGAAAAGAGCTTAATTGTGAAAGGAACATATTAAAAATGAGAAAAATTTTACGCGTTGGATTGCTTATATGTGTTATGGTATTAGCGTTTTTAACTGGTAACCAACATTCAACTGCCTTTGCAGCGATGACTGATGTGCAAGTGATTAAAGATGGCGAAGTCGTTTATTATAAAGATGTATTTTCAGCGTTATATGATGAATTAAATGAAGGGGTAACACGCACAAAAAATGTAAAGGATTTTAGTACAAAAAGATGGGTTCCGTTAGATTCGGTTACAATCGTTAAATTAAATGCATTAAAAAATATTTATTTCGCAAATGAAGTAGCGGCAGATAATTATATTAAGGCGTATCAAGAGAAAAATAATAGTACTTTGAAAAAAGTTAAATTCAGTACAATTCAAGCGAGTGCTGAGGAAAAATATAATAAAGAAGCACCTAGTCTTGAATTGAATGTAAGTAAAACAACACCGACGACTACAGATGTAACAGTGAATGTAGCTGTTACAGATAATGAGAAAGTAATCTTAAAACAATGGGCAAAGGGTGCAAAGCCAGCAAATCAATTTTCAGAAACCGACACAACATTCACAGAGAACACATTTACAGTAAGTGAAAATGGAACGTATACGGTTTTTGCTTTAGACAATAATGGTAACAAAAGAGCGAAATCCATAACAATCACAAATATTGATAAAACGGCACCAGCCATTACATTGTCCATCCCTGAAAGCGATGTAACAGCGGTTAGTAAAAAAATACAAGTTCTAATCACAGATGATAATGAACTCCAAAATCAGAAATGGGCTTATGGAGATAAAGACGCCGAATACTTTATAGATAAAGGTTCAAAAATTGCCACTTTGCAAAATGAGAAACAAAAAGATAAAATTATTGCGCTGAAAAATGGCGTTTATACAATATACGCAGAAGATAAATTAGGCAATAAAGCAGTAAAAACAATTACGATCGATGGCATTTCTGAATTTACAGAAGTAACACAAACGGGGGTTCATTGTGAAGTTTGCCGTATGGATCTACATAATACTGACCCAAATAAGGTATACGCTGCCAAAGCAATTGACCAAGAAGGATATACGCATTATTTTTGTAGAATAGGATGTATGTACCATCAAGAACATTCAAATGGTTTAGCATTTACGAATAAATATGTTCGAGATTATGGCGCAACAGCACCACGCACAAATAACTGGATTGATGTTGAAAAGGCGATAACGGTAAAATTTAATAGTAGCGAAACAGCTAAAGGCATTATGGGATGGAAACTATTCCACTTCTCTGATTTATCAAGTGCAGCAAACTACTTAGGTATGAGCAAAGAACATGTAGTGGCTGAAAAATTAGAAAATATTATGGAATATACGAAAACGAATAATAAGGGCATGAATTATCAATATGAGGTTGATAAAATAGCACAGTAATATACGTTTGTCATTTAGACTAAATAGAAAGCGAAAACTCCAGTATCGTATTTGTTGTTGAGACAAATCACGATAGGAGTTTTCGCTTTGTGTGATTATATGTAGCCATCTATTATCCTTATTTACATTGGAGGTATTACTTTTGTGGTTAAAAATATGATTTCCATCATTATTATTATCAGTTTAATAACGATTGTTGCTATTAACGTGAAAAAGCCGATAGATGAAAAAGAAACAATGCAAACAGAAGAAACAGCGCAAACTGAAACCATTGCTCCGCATGCAACAGAGGATACGCAAAATCAAGTAGAGTATAGAGCACCCGATTTTGAGTTGCAAACGTTAAAAGGTGAAACAGTCCACTTATCCGATTATGTAGGTAAAAAGGTATTTTTAAATTTTTGGGCAACGTGGTGTCCACCGTGTCAAGAAGAAGTGCCACATATGCAAAAGATTTACGAAGAATATCAAAATCAAGGGGTAGAAATTTTAGCAGTGAACGTAACAAATAAAGATAAGGGAAAAGAAGTGGTTGCTCAATTTGTGAAGGAACATGGTTTAACTTTTGACATTATGTTAGATGAAGAAGGGTTTGTAGGAAGTAAATATCAAGTGATTACACTGCCAACGACTTATATAATTGATACAAAAGGAAACATGGTAAATATCATTGAAGGGCCAATGAATGAGGCATTAATGAAAGAATTGATTAATACGACTAAATAATTACATTTGACGAAGAGCATGTGCTCTAATATCCTGCGCTACTTATAACGAGTAGCGTATTTTTATTTAAATACAGCACAATAATTGCGCTGCTATCAGTTTTTCAGACAGATGGACATCAGATAGCAGCGCATCGGCTTATTTCGTTACATTGGTATTTCATTGTTTAAAACTGTGCGTTACGTCCATCCGTTCGCATGATGAAAATCGTTAAACGTGATAGGCACGAGCGACGTAGTAGGCCAATGAGCCACTTTTTGAATTACAACGAATGCTTAATTTAATACCATCTTTTTCGGTTTCCCAAAACTGTTTATTATTTTGAGCCGTTAATTCAGCAGCTTCTTGTGCATTTTTATCAAAGGCACAAAAACAGTTATTGTCAGTATACAAGGAGCTTAAAGGACATTCTACTCCAAAAGTAAATTGAGTATCTGTATGTCCATACTTCATTGTAAAGCCATATTGTGTACCATATAAAGCGCTATCTAGTTTTTGACTGCCAATAAATCCTGCTGTAACAAACTTACGATCTGGGAATATAACCGCATTGTTAATTGTTTCTGTAAGATATGTGGGTTTTCCATGCACATTAAAATCGTTAGCAAATACAAGTGGTTTGTCCAATTCATTAATTAATAGTATAAGTGCATTTGCGGGCTTATCCATAAAATAAATAAGTGGAATGATAATGGCAATAATTACAAGACAAACGACAGCAATAACTACTGCTACCGTAGTAGATGTAAGGGCTGCAAGAGCAATGTAAGCTTCAATGATTTCCCCTCCGCCTGCAATCGCTAATGCTGCTGTAGTGGATTCTACGCCAATGCCTAATACACCAGTGACAATCATTTGTGCGGCTACATGTTCTATTTGATCATTCTCCATGCCCTTTAATCGTTGAAGACCATCAAGCAAAGCTTGAATTCGGTATTTAATATCATCACCTGTTGCAGTAATTAGGTTTTCATATTCTTCTTGTGTTAACGCAATGGGGGACTTAGGAATCCTACTGTCTGATATATTGGTTGCCTGTAAAGCCGTTGCTAATGCCTTTTTTCTTTCTTCAATAAAAGAATTATGCAAACTAATTATTTGTTCTTGAGAAGTAGCTTGATTTAACAAGGTAGCATATTCAGGGAATAATGATTGAAATCCCTGCTTTAGCTTTACATCAATATTATCTGCATCGTACATCGTCTTGTAAAACCTCCTTTAAAAGTTTGATGAGGATAAATGAATCTCATTGTAGTATGTATGGCGTTTCAAATGTTATACAAAGATAATAGGTTTTACAAAATTTACAAGTTATACAAACTGAAGTTGTTCTAATAGCAATTTCATTATGTATAGTCATAGATCATCTATTTTTTAATGTTAATTTTCTAACTATTAACATTTGTCAGTATTAGGTTGTTTCTTTCTTTAGTATTTTTAATTTAAATGTATTTATATGAGAGAAAATTAGTATCTTGCAATGGAACGCTGTCAACCTTAGTAGGCTTACATTGTCGTTTATATACGTACATTTTAATTTTTGCAATGAAGGAGTGATAAATCACCGCTACATAATAGGCTAATCGATATGGTTGAAATAAAAATGTTAATTATAGGTATATTATATTATTTTATGTAAATATTCTAAAATTTTAACCAAATTAATCTATTTTACAGTAATGTAATGTTTGAAGTTAAAAAATTTTAAAGGATGGTGTTTTAAATGGAACCATATGTCGGAGAAATTCGAATGTTTGCAGGTAACTATGCTCCACAAGGATGGAGCTTGTGCAATGGCCAGCTCTTACCTATTGCAGAAAATGAATTGCTCTTTTCTTTAATTGGTACGACTTATGGAGGAGATGGACAATCGAATTTTGCTTTGCCAAATTTTCAAAGTAGAGTCGTTGTTCACCAAGGGCAAAACCTAATAACTGGGACTAATTATACTATAGGGCAAATGGGGGGGACGGAATCTGTCACTTTAAGTACATCACAACTTCCAGCTCATACGCACCTAGTAAAAGCTTCTTCCCTTACAGGTACGACACCTAGTCCTGAAAATGCTGTTTGGGCGAAAAACATGCAATATTCGACACAACTACCAAATAGCACAATGAAGGCAACAAGCATTTCAAGTGTTGGCGGAAATGCGCCTCATGACAATGTAATGCCCTTTTTAACCATTAGTTATATCATCGCTCTTTACGGTATGTACCCATCATTTAATTAGGAGGAAAAAAGATGATTGAAGCATTTGTAGGTGAAATCAAATTATTTAGCTTTGCAGGCGTTCCAAATGGATGGGCATACTGTAATGGGCAATTATTACAAATTATTACAAATCAAGCCTTGTACTCCTTATTGGGCACAACTTATGGAGGTGATGGCATTCGAACATTTGCCTTACCTGATTTAAGAGGAAGGGTTCCAGTTCATGTAGGTAACGGTGTGACAAGAGGACAAAAAGCTGGACAAGAAACACATATGTTAACCTTGAATGAAATGCCGAAGCATAACCATACTGTCACAGCTAGTTCGGATAATGCTTCATTGAAAGTGCCTACTGGAAATGTATGGGGCACATCCACTGATACGATCTATTCAGTTAATCAGCCAAATACGAATATGAATGCACAAGCTTTATCATCATCTGGCAATTCACAGCCGCATCAAAATATGCAGCCATACAGTGTGGCGAATTATTGCATAGCTTTAGTTGGCATTTATCCACCAAGAAATTAAAGAAAAAGGAAGTGAAGAAATCATGTCAGAAGCCTACACGGGAGAAATTAGAATATTTGGTGGTAATTTTGCGCCACAAAATTGGGCATTTTGTAATGGTCAGTTACTAAGCATAGTTTCGAATAGTACATTATTTGCCATCATAGGTAATACTTATGGAGGAGATGGAAAGACAACCTTTGCTTTACCCAATTTAAATGGGAGGGCAGCGATTCATCAAGGAACAGGTGCAGGATTAACGCCAAGAAATATCGGAGCAGCTGGAGGTTCTGCTACTGTTACATTACTAACAACAGAAATGCCAAGTCATCATCATCTGGCCGCTTGTAACAATGTACCAACAACAAGTAATGAGCCAACGGGAGCAATTTGGACCGAACAGCAAGGTAGGGGCTCACTTCCTGCATATTCAGTTTCAGGAAATACAACCATGAATGCGATGACGATCGATCAAGCAGGTGGAAGTCAACCACATAATAATATGCAACCGTATTTGGGGTTGAATTTCATTATTTGTGTATTTGGAGATTGGCCTCCTAGAAACTAGGAATTATTTTGTCGAAGGGTGTGAATTAACTAAAAAGGAGAACCAAAAATGGGAAAAAGGATTTTTATAATCATGCTATGTTTGCTGTTGATTACTTTTAGTCAATTGACTGGGATCAGTTTTTTGTCACCTGTTCAAGTGGAGGCGGCTAGTTGTGATACACCGAATTTTCCTAAGTGTACACAAGATTTAACACAACCTACATGGCTAACTGATACGAATAATGGCTTTGTAGTAAGTCGTACTGGTGATGATGGTTTTGATTTACTAAAGTATAGTGATGGGACACAGTATCCTGCTGGGTATTATATCGATGCAGATGAACATTCGCTACCAAAATCAATTCGAATTTCCGCTGGCGAAAACTTTGCGGGCGGTGTCTTTAATTTAAAATCATTAAAGATTAATACGATTAATCAACATAAAGCAAACGATGCGCTAAGTTTAACGATTCAAGGATATGATCAAGACGGAAATCCAAAAGGAAGTCCCGTAATCTTTAAGACCGTTGCCTTTCATGAACCAATTTATGATATTCCAGTAAATTTAGAGGGTATTAACTCATTTGTCATTACTGTGAGTGTACAGTATATAGATATTGTTCAGGCGGGGATATGGGATTTAACATTCACACAATTTACAATCGATATTCCTACCCCAAATAATCCTCCAACCATTACAAATAATACGATTGCTGTCTCAAATATCACTGCATCAGGAGTACAGTTGGACTGGACGAAAGCATCTGACGATTTAACTGCTCAAGGAGATTTAGAATACCGTGTCTATCAATCTAGTAGTAATAATATTGATACGGTTAGTGCCATTGAATCTAATGGAACAGCTTTAGGAAGCGGTTATGCTAAAGATATTGCGTCCTATAATGTTACAGGACTTACTGCCAATACAAGCTATTATTTCAATGTTATTGTTAAAGATGCTGATGGCTCCAAGAGTGCTTATACGATGCAGCAGGTCACAACACTTACATTAAATAAACCACCGACATCCAGTAATGGAACGGTAAATGTCAATGAAGGTCAAGTGTATACATTTAATTCTACTTCCTTCGCTTTTTCTGATGAAGATGCTGGCGACACGTTAAAACAGATTCAAATCTCTGCAATCCCAACTAGTGGCCAACTTTTCCTTGATAGCAATCTGAATGAACAGTTCGATGCTGCTGAAGCCATTACAAATGGTATGACAGTTAGTAAAGTTGACTTAGATGCAGGTAAGTTAAAATATATTACCGATAATGGTACTGCTTCAACTTTTGCATTTAAGGTAAGCGATGGCGTGAATGATAGCGGCATCTATACGATGAATCTTATTGTCAAGGCACGTCCTAGCGTGATAATTTCACCAAATAATACTGGCCCAACTAATAGCAATCCAATTCTTATAACGACAGTATTCAGTGAGTCAGTAACAGGCTTTACGGTCGATGATATAGCTGTTACAAATGGAAATGCTATATCTCTATCAGGAAGCGGTACCACATATACGGCACAAATATCACCGATTGCAGATGGAGCTGTGAAAATTAAAATTCCTGAAAAAGTTGTTGCGAATAGTAGTGGTGCATTCAATAAAGCTTCAAATGAATTGCAAATAATGTATGATGCTACACCACCTACCAATATTGCGCTTAGTAATACGACTGTACAAGAAAAGAAGCCCATCGGTACAACTGTTGGGACATTGACAGCAATTGATTCAGGAAGTTCAGCAACATTCACATATGCGTTACAGTCAGGGGATACAAGCTTCTTTACGATTGATGGAAATGTCTTAAAGACAAATGCACTGTTTGCCTACGATACCAAAAATAGTTATAAGATTACGATAAGCGTAACAGATGAGGCTGGCAATACGTTTGATAAGGAGTTTATAATCCAAATTACTAAAAATCAAGCGCCTACAGGCACAATGACCATTAATAACGCACTAGCGTATACAAGTTCTTCTAATGTGACCTTAACAATGACGGCAACAGATACAGAAGGAGAAGCGATAGAAATGCGCTTTTCGAATGATGGGATTACGTGGTCCGGTTGGGAGCCAAACATATCAACGAAAAGTTGGACATTATCAAGCGGGGATGGTAGTAAAACAGTTTATATGCAACTAAAGGATACGGCTGGTAATCTATCGAATGTATTTTCAGATACGATTGTGCTCGATACAACGCCTCCAGTTATAACAGGTGTTGCAAATAGTGGGGGTTACAACACCGACGTAACGATAAGCTTTAATGAAGGAACTGCTACCTTAAATGGAGCTCTCTTTACAAGTGGCACTATTGTAAAGTCAACTGGTAATTATACTTTGGTCGTAACAGATAGCGCAGGTAACACGACTACCATTACTTTTGCGATTGATAAAGTTGTGCCACAAGCAGTAGAGGTGACAATTAAATCGACTAATCTAAATCCGACAAAGGCGAAAATAGGCGATACCATCACTTTAGCAATGAAAACAGATAAAACGATCCAAACACCCTCTGTTACCATTGCTGGAAAACCAGCTACTGTAAATGGCGCTTCAACGAACTGGCAGGCGACTTATGTGATAGCGCATGGCGATTTAGAGGGCATAGCACCTTTTACCATCAATTTCAAAGATGTGCTAGGTAATGCAGCCATAGAGGTAACGGACGTAACGGATGGTAGCTTTGTTACAGTTGATGGCGTAAAGCCAACTGTAAAGAAGGGTACCATGGTGTCAAACAATGCTAATCCAACAGTTGCTAAGGTCAATGATAGTATCACAATCGACTTTGAGACAAGTGAGGCAGTTCAATCGCCAAATGTTACGATTCTAGGACAAACAGCAAATGTAAGCGATAAAGGTGATGGGGATGCTAAAACATGGCAAGCAAGTTATACGCTAAAGTCAGTAGATGCAGAGGGGCCTATTCCTTTTACAATTGATTATCAAGATTTAGCGGGGAATGATGGCTTACAGGTGACAGACGTTTCATCAGGAACAATTGTCGTGTTTGATAAAAAGGCTCCTGAAATAACAACCTATTTCCCTGCGCATCAGGCAACGAATGTACAGCCTACAGATAATCTCGTGTTAACGTTTAATGAAAAGGTCTTACCAGTTACGAATAAAAATATGGTTATTCGCAATGCTACTACAAATCAAATTGTTGAAACGATTGACGTTACGCATGCTAATGTATCTATCGCGAATCAAAGTGTGACCATTAATCCTACAAAGGATTTAAACAATAATACGGCTTATAGCATCCACATTGATGCAGGAGCATTTATCGATTTAGCTGGTAATGAGTATGACGGCATTACAAATAATACGACTTGGCATTTTACAACGAGCGCATTGCCAACGTACACCGTTATCTATGACAGCAACGGAGCGGATGGGGGAAATGTGCCTATGGATTCGAAGCGCTATAAAACGCAGGAAACAATAACGGTGTTAAATAATGGGAATTTAAATAAAGTTGGATTTTCATTCGTAAGTTGGAATACGAAAGCTGATGGAAAAGGCGTTACTTATAAAGCTGGGGAAACGCTTCAAATGGGGACAGGGAACCTCGTATTGTATGCGGTATGGTCTGCAAACTATGTACCAGGAGATGGAGGATCATCAACAGCAAGTCCTGACCCCGTTGTACCAAGTAATCAATTTATGGTGAATGTAGTAGATCCGCGTATGCCAAACGAGGTGCTCTTACAAACAGTGTTAACACGTGTATTTAGTAACGGTAGTTTCCAAGATAGCGTGAATTTTACGGTGGCAAATGCAAACGAGTTTCTTCGAAAATTAGCGAATCAAGAAGATAAAAAATCTCGACTTGTCATTCCCGATATGGCGCAACCAGCAAGTGAGACAAAGGTGATACTTGCTAGAGAGGCTGCTAAACGATTACTAGAGAGTAAATCCTATTTTGGTATTGATATGACGATGGTCAAAATAGACGTTCCCTTTACTTCTATGACTGACTTCAATGAAGATATTTACTTCCGAATCGTTCCGATTAAGGATGCCCTACGGCAAAAAGCAATCGAAGACCGAGCTAAACAAGCGGAAATAGTGTTACAACAGAGTCATGGCGCTAATGTAAAGCTTGTTGGTCAATCAATATCGATTGACACAAATCTACAAAATCGTCCGGTAACAGTGCTACTACCATTACCAGCGAATTTAACTTCAGCTCAACGGGAACAATTGATGGTTTACGTAGAGCATAGTAATGGTTCAGCCGAAATCATCCGTGGACGTATTGTAGAATTTGCGAAAGGGCAAACAGCGATTGCTTTTGATGTGCAGCATTTTTCTACTTTTACTTTACTATATGTAGAACAAGCACAACAAGAAGAACCCGAAAAGGAACCAACAGAAGTGAACAAGTCATTTGCTTCTTATATTCAAGGCTATGCAGATGGTACATTCCGTCCGAATGCCTATGTCACACGTGCGCAAATGGCAGCAATGCTAGCGAGAAACCTAAGTGATCATAATGTACCAGAAGCATCTAATGTTTTTTATGCAGATACAGTTGCTTCGTGGGCAAAAAATGATATAGAGTATGTTCGTACCGAAGGAATTATGCAAGGTCGTCAAAATGGTTCATTTGGTCCGAACGATATGATAACGAGAGCCCAAATGGCGGTCATTGCTGTAAGGTGGATTGATAAGCAATGTGCAGAAGGAACTACAGATACACCGTATTGTGAAATAACAGCAAATGGCGAAACATACAGTGACGTGGCATCTACGCATTGGGCTGCACAGGAAATCCAACGCATAAGCGCAATGGGTACTATGGTTGGCTCAGGTAATGGTCAATTTAGACCTGAAGAGAAACTAACACGTGCACAGGCAGTAATAGTCCTAAATCGACTTTTCAATCGTCCAGTATTGACAGATGGCACAGAACCAATCTTTAAGGATATTCCAAGCGATCACTGGGCTTTTTATGAAATTCAGGCTGCTGCAACAAATGAAACAAAATAACGGAATTACATTATTTTTTAATACGATGCTATTAGCTGGCGGTTTTTAATAATCGCCAGTTATTTTAATGTTTAAGGAATTCTCACCCGATTTCTCCTCACTAATCTCCTGATTTTCACTAAACAATTAAACTACCTAATATAAAATTCTTATCTTAATAGGATTAATTGAATATGAATTTCATAATTCATTTCTCCTTTTTAAGTTCTAATTTTTATTAAATTAATAGGTATATAGATTCAATTACACTAAGTAAAAATGCTACTATTTATCAATATTTCAAAATATTCAAATATTACGATATTCGAATTAGTTTATTTGTGATAAATTGGAAATATCACACTAAACTGAAAAGTGTGACAATTAAAGGAGGAAGGGGAAATGAGATTTGAAAAAGTTTAAGTTAACGACATTTTTAAGTAGTATTTTAGCTTTCATTATGGTGCTTTCTCTCTTGGCTCCATTATCGAGTGCTAGTGCTGAAGAATCGAAACCATTCAAGCAGGATAGTCAAAGCGAAAGTATTATTCAATTAAAGGCTGCTATCGCTGAACAGCTAAGCTTGTCTAAAGATGGTCCAACGCTCCATGAAAGCTTACAAAATGTATCAGGCAATCAAGAGGTGGCAGTTATTGTTCATTTATCTGAAATGCCTGTGGCACTAGAGCAAGGAATAAGCCAACTTAAAGGCCAAAGGTTTTCTAAAGCTCAGGCAAATGAAGCTCGCTCTAATGTAAAAGCACAACAAGCACAAGTACAAAAAGAGTTAGCTGTTAAAAATGTTCAGATGACGCAAGGCTTCACATTCGATACAGTTTTAAATGGCTTCGCAGCAACTGTAAAAGCAAATGATCTTCCCAAATTGCTTACAATCGAAGGCATTACATTAATCGAACCAGATGCCATTGTTTACGCATCAGAAGATGATACGATGAAATCATCGGAACTGGTTAAGGAAGATCAGGTAGAAGCGCAAATGAATACAAGTAATTCTTTCCTTGGCATTGAACAGCTTTGGAACGAAGGATTGGAAGGACAAGGCATTAAGGTAGCTGTATTAGATACGGGTATTGACGCCGATCACCCTGAATTTGCTGGAATTTATAAAGGTGGAAAAAACTTTATTCCATATTCAGCAACTTACTCGAAGCCTCGCGCAGATAACGATGCATCAGAAACATTACCTTCGGAGCGTCCAGTTGGAACACCGGAGTTTAATGAAAAAGGAAGCGCATTCTATACTTCTCACGGTACACATGTTGCGGGAACAATTGCAGCAATCGGAGCTAATCAATACGGTATTAAAGGAATTGCACCAAAAGTAGACCTTTATGCTTACCGTGTTCTTGGGGCTTACGGAAGTGGTGCTACATCCGGTATTGTAAAAGCAATTGAAACGGCTGTATTAGAAAAAATGGACATTATCAATCTTTCGCTTGGCGGGGGAGCAAACTCTGAAACAGACGCTGGTTCATTTGCGATTAATAACGCAATGATAGCTGGAACAATCGGAGTCATTGCAACAGGAAACTCTGGTCCAAATCGCGGTACTATGGGTACGCCTGCAACGGCTCGTTTAGGAATTGCTGTTGGTAACACAACGAATCCTGAAACAATGTATAACGGCGAAGTCAAAGTTACTGTTGGCAATTACAACTTAACAAAACAACTTCCGTTAATGGGAACGACTTTTGGGAAAAATGTAGCAACACAGCTTCAAGGGGAATTTGATCTAGTAGCTGTTCCTGGAAACGGGGAAGTAACAGACTATGAAGGAATCGATGTAGCGGGGAAAGTAGCCTTGATTTCTCGTGGTGGTATCGCATTCGTTGATAAAATCGCCAATGCAAAGGCAAATGGAGCAGTTGCAACAATTATTCATAACTTTGCTGGTGGAACGAATGCACCAAACATTTCAGGCACATTCCTTGGTGATTCATTTGAGTTTTTACCAACATTTGATATGTCCCAAACGGATGGTGCTGCCATTCGCGCTGCTTTAGCAGGTGGCGCAGGGAAAGTAAGTTTTAGTAAATTTGCTTCAACAAATACTACGGGCGATGATGTAAACTCTTCAAGTTCACGTGGCCCATCTACACCAAACTTTGATATTAAACCAGATGTAAGTGCACCTGGAACAAATATTATGTCCACGATTCCAATGTATAAAAAAGATTTCCCTAATGCCAATTATGCTGAAGCATATGCTCGTAAAACAGGAACTTCTATGGCAACACCACATATTGCAGGTATTGCGGCGTTAGTTAAACAAGCAAATCCTGATTGGAATGCGTTCGATGTAAAAGTAGCGCTTTCTAATACAGCAAAAGTTTTAGATAAGACAAAATACGATGTATTTTCTCAAGGGGCAGGGCGTGTCAATGCATATGCTGCAGCTCATCCGGAAATTCTTGCTTATGCACTTGATAGCGCAATTTTAGATGGAACGGGTGCAGTGGCAGAAAACTTGAAAGGTACCGTTACTTTCGGTCCACAATCACTTAAAGATAGAGATATTTCTGTCACGAAACAAGTATTAGTAAAAGATATCAAAGGGAACGGCGGTAACTATAATGTTTCAGTTGATGTAACAAAAACATTTGGTGATGCAACTGTTACAGTAGACCAGCCAACATTTAATCTAGTAGGTGAGCAAGTTTTAAATATTACGTTAACAGCTTCGCAAGCTTCCGCTCCAAACGGCTCTGAATTACTAGGTTATATTTACATCGGTAATGGAGCTACAGAAATTTCATTGCCATTTGCAGCCGATTTTGGCGCAGAGGCAACAACTGAAGTGAAAGACTTGACTATTACAGAAACGGATCTTTCCTTTAACGGAGATGGAGTGAAAGACTCGGCTGTACTATCATTCACATTAACTGGAGATGTAACAACGAACTATATTGAGCTTTGGGATATTATGAATCCAGAAGGCGGAGAATATGGAGATGGCTACATTGGCTATATACATGCAGGGACTGCACTAGGAAAAGGTTCTTATACGCTAAAAGTAGGTGGGCAATACAAACCGTGGGGATCAGCACCTGCCACAACGATTCCAGATGGTCTGTATACAATTGACTTTACTGGTCTTGCAGCATCAGGCGTAGTGTCAGACTATGTTGGACCAATTTTCGTCAAATCGACTAAACCAGGAATTACTGGTTCAGTAGCGCAAGGCGTTGCTACAGGGCAGGTAACAGATAAGTATATTGATTACAATGTAGCGTTAAGTGCATACGGTTTAAATTACAATTTAAATGATAAATTAAAAGCTTCCTATATTGCGACGGTAAATGGGGAAGTACAAGCGCCAGTTGCGTTTGAACTAAATCAAGACGGTAGCTTTACATTCCCAGTAACAGCAGAAACGAATGCTGTTACAGTAAAAATTAATGACGCTGCGGGGAATGTTGGGGAAGCAGTTATCTATGAAAAAGAAGTGGTAGAGCCAGTAGTGACACTTTCTGTAAATCCAACTGAGCTCAACCTAACAACTGGAGAAACAGCACAACTAACGCTAACAGAAACGTCAACGCCTGCAGAAGGTGAAGCAACAGTGCAAGACGTAACGTCTAAAGCGACGTATGTTGTTGGGGATGAAAATGTTGCAACTGTAGTCAATGGCGTAGTAACGGCAGTAGGGGAAGGCACAACGACAATTACTATGTCATACGGTGCGAATGAAGTGACGATGAATGTGACAGTGAAAGCAACTAATGTAGAAACACCAATCGTCACATTAGAAATTGACCAAGCGCAGGTCGAAACAAGAATAGGTAAAGAAGTTGCGGTTAAAATTACGGAAGTAACTACTTTTGAAGGTAAAACGACAGAAAAAGATGTGACAAATCTGGCAACATACGAAGTAGCAAATGATAAAATAGCTACTGTAAAAGCAGGTGCCGTAAAAGGAAAAGGTCAAGGCAATACGACGATTACGGTAACGTATGGTGAGCATACACTAACATTTGATGTGTTGGTTGTAAAGCCAGGTAACGGTAATGGTAACGGCAATGGCAAAGGAAATGGCAACGGCAATAACAATAATAATTAAGTTACCGAGATTGACTTATAATTACGATCGGTTTAAACAAAAAAGAGAAATTGCACTGTGCAATTTCTCTTTTTATTATGTATTGTAAAGCAGCACTTGTTAAAAGATGTATACCTCTAGTAAACTAACTGGCTGGGTTCTGTGTTCAGTATATTTAAGAAGCGAGCATTTTTATTTTGACAAAAAAGACTTTTGTCATTATGATAAGGTAAATGAGAATGATTATCATAACGAAGGAAGCTGAAAGATGTTGAACAAGGTAATCCCATTACACGAACAATTTAGTAATGGAGTGAGATATAAGTGATGAGCAAAATGGATCAATCAGCATTAACATGGGAAAAAATGCAAGATGGTACACTGGCTGTTCAAACGACGGAAACGCTCATGGTGTTAACGCAAAGTCGCTATAAGGAATTACTTCATTTTGAAGAATTATTAAATGACATGCACCTTGATGTAGATGAGAAGCAACTTGTTTTGGAGCAAGAGCAGAAAAGTTTAAAAAAACAAAATACAAAGCTTGAAGCAGACATACAAAAACTTACGCAGCAAAATGCGGTGCTACAAAAAAAGCTTACCGAATATAATTGTGTCGTCGATGAGCTGAAGGAGCTCCGTCGACAGAATACCGACTTGCTGATTGAGCTTAGCAAATATACGGCTCTTTCAAAGGAATCGCTATCAGGCCCATTAAAATCAATGATTCGAGATATGCGAGAGCAAGGTGTCGGCATTAAAGAAATTCATATTCGTATAAAACGTCAAATTAATCCTGATATAAGTTATAGTATGGTGCGAAAATATATTTCTGAGCTAGAAAGTGAGAAAAAAGCTTAACAACCCGTGTTTAAGCGATAAACAACACGTCCATAGTAAATTTGTGCATTTACAGTTGCCAATCAAAGTCCTATAATTAGTCTATTCTTTACATTATGAATGTAATCATATGGAAATACGAGAAATCGTAAGTGATTTAAGAAGAGTAGGAGAATTAAAGACAATGTCAAACGAGAAAAAAGGCGTATGGGCAGCATTTTTGGCCTATGCTATTTGGGGAGCATTCCCACTTTATTGGAAACTGCTTGAGCATGTGCCGAGTATGGAAATACTACTAGGGCGTGTTATATGGTCTTTCGTCTTTACAGTATTAGTAGTGATTATTTTCGGTATGCGTAAAGATTTAATAGCCGATTTAAAATATTTATGGACGCACCAGAAGAGTTTTTGGCAACTAGCTTGTGCTTCCTTTGTTATTTCAATGAATTGGTACTTATATATTTGGGCAGTAACACATGAACATTTGATAGAGACAAGCCTTGGCTATTATATTAATCCACTATTGTCGGTTATTTTTGGTGTGGTCTTCTTTAAAGAGAGTTTGAGTCGTGCACAATGGGCTGCAACAGCAATTGCCTTTATTGCGGTCATCATATTAACGGTAAACTATGGTACAGTACCTTGGGTGGCAATTCTTATTGCGTTATCATTTGCTATTTACGGGGTATTGAAAAAGAAAATTACACTTGATGCAACAAGGGGACTTGCCATCGAAACGCTATTTATCCTCCCGTTTGCACTAGGGTATTACGTCTATTTATTTACAACGAGCCAAGCGTCTTTCTTACACGTCAATATCCAAACGGATGTACTCATGATCGTGAGTGGGATTGTGACAGCAGTGCCATTAATTTTATTTGCAAAAGGTGCTCAAAATATTCCGCTTTATTTATTGGGCTTTATACAATATGTGGCACCGACCATTGTGTTAATTTTGGGTGTCGTTCTGTATAAGGAACCGTTCAGTCCAGTAGAGCTGCTGGCATTCAGTATTATTTGGGTAGCCTTATTATTGTTTTCTGGTTCGAAAATTTTAGAAATAAGAAAAGCACATCATAAATCTGCGTAACATAAGGTAAAAGTGTTAGATTGACGGCGGTCATTCTAACACTTTTTTCAACGTTGATGTTTGCTACGGCGACTGTTAACTTTGTCCCGTTCTTCGTTTATTACCTCGAATCAATTTGTGCTTTAATCGTCAAATATGTCTCCTCAATTTTTCGCTTATATGGGAGGTCAGTTAAATCTATAGAGTCAATATAAGCTTTTTTGGCAATTTCATAGGCAGTCGTCAATTCACCATGTTGTACATAGCAGAGTGCTTTATAAGAAAAACATTCATTCATACTAAGTAAATCATAAGGATGTGAGATGAAAATGGGAATTTCTGTAAAATAGTTAAAGGCCTCAAGTGATTCCCCATAACGACCAAGTAAATACAACGATTTTCCCTTTTCAGCGTAATATAAATTCGAATCTAGTTTAGTGGAGCCGGTAAGTGCATTAAAATGTTCAATTTCAACTAAAGCTTGCTCGATGACGGGTTCTGCTACCCGCTTTGCCACAAATATGATTTGTTCCATATTACCTAGAGCACTTGTTGCGCCATTAGCAGGATATGTCGCAGATAATTATTCAAAGAAACGAACAATATTAATAGCGCAAGCTGGGACGATTTTAACGATGGCAAGTTTATTGTTTTATACAGAGACAATTGAAATGTCCGTTAATGCGATTTATGTGACTACCGTATTTTATACGCTTTGTTCAGCATTTTCGGGCGTAACCTTTACCTCAGCAATTGCAACACTCGTTAATCCAGAACGTTTACAGCGTGCAATGTCATTTAACCAAATGTCAGTGTCCGTAGCGGCTGTTGGTGGGCCTGTTATCGGTGGGATGATGTATGGCTTTTTCTCCATGGAAGTATTTTTAATTGTTCATATGGTAGCGTATGCGATAGCCTTTTGCTTAGAGGCAACGATGAATTTTAATTTGTATAGTACGAGAGGGGACACTGCTAAAGCGGAAAAGATATGGCAAGGACTTGTTGGTGGCTTTAGTTATATGAAACAACATAAGGTCATTAAAGTTGTTATGTGGCTATTATTGTGGATTAATTTATTTTTCTCTGCCATTGTCGTTGGTGGAACGTATATTATCATCGAATTACTAAAGGTTGATTCTACCCATTTTGGTTTTATCGAAGCAGCGGGGGCGGGTGGCATACAAATAGGTAGTATTCTATTAGTGGCGATAACGGGGGATTTAGTGGCGATTTCATGGGTTTACCTGATGATAACAAAGGATTTACTGGCGATAACCACAATCGTATCGATTCAATATAAAGCAAAACAGGCATGCAGCGCATCTGGCATGCCTGTTTCCATCATTATTGATCTTCGATAACGATATAAGTGGCTTTAATCGGACCGTGGACACCAACGACAGGAATCATTTCGATATCTGCGGAATTACTAGGACCTGTAATAAAGTTAATGCAAGAAGCGATATGTTCCCCATTTTGAACTTTTTGGCTCATCCATCGAGCTGCTTGGGTGATGCGTGGAACGATGGTGCTTTTTGGCATCAAAATTATCGACTTTTCTGGTAAAAAGCTTACCGTTCGCCCTCTATATTTATCGCTAAATAGGACGGCTGTTCCAGATTCGGCTAAAGTCATCTCACTAATTGTCATACCGATATTTGCTTTTTCTGCTTGTCGGATATTTTCCTCTGGCTGCGTTTCATCCCATATATACAGTTGGATGTCAGCTTGTGGCCATTGTGTCTGCATTAATGGTAATAAGCCATAGCTTTCAAAGCGTTCGTCTTGCCATGTAATAACAGAGCGTCCACCGTAATAATCTACGACTTTTTGTAAATCCGTTGCAAGATTTTCTGTAGTAGTAACTATAAGATTAGTATTAATATTTTTACATTGCTTCGCTAAGACAGCAACGAGTTCATCTTTCGTAGCATCTTTTAACACACGGTCTTGAGGTTGGTATTGCCAAACTGGTTTTGTTAGTTGTGTTTTTGGTGCTCGTCCAAGTTGCTTGGCAATATTCGATAAAAATGCATCTCTATTTACAATGCTTCCTGCCATTATTCAGTACCTCCTTTTGTACGGTTATGAAACCAGCTACGGAAATTTTCTTTATTTGGTGCAGGGAAATCTCTGGCATCGGTCCATGCTTTTAATGGCCCTGGACCGTTTGAAATTTTATTATCCTTTGTAAATGGAGACATGGCTGGTGATGCCATTTTCGTTGCCATTTTGTATAAAGTAGGGGAGGAAGCACCTAAGCCAAACGCCTTCATAAGAAGCTTTTCGGACACCGGGGCTCTCCCTTCATTTTCAACGATGACCTGACGATGGCGATGAATCAGTTGATGCAATGGGATTTTGACAGGACATGCATCTGTGCAAGCGCCGCATAAAGTAGAGGCATATGGTAACTCCTTGAAATCATCATAACCACCTAACAATGGTGACAACACAACACCGACAGGACCTGAGTAAATCGAACCGTACGTATGTCCACCAACATGACGGTATACAGGGCAAGCGTTAACACATGCTGCACAGCGAATGCATTGCAAAATTGGTTGGAATTCCCCCCCTAAAATAGCTGAACGGCCATTATCGACAATAACTAAGTGGAATTCATCTGGCCCATCAGTATCGCCCGCATCTTTCACACCTGTTAACGTCGTAATATAACTTGTTAGCTTTTGCCCAACAGCACTTCTCGTTAATAAACTAACGAGGACCTCCATTTCTTCGAACGTGGGCACAATTCGTTCCATGCCCATCACAGTAATTTGTGTTTTCGGTAAGGCGGTTACTAAATCAGCATTTCCTTCATTTGTAACGAGTGTGATGGAACCACTTTCTGCGATAGCGAAGTTACAGCCAGTAATGCCAATATCTGCTGTTAAGTACTCATTTCGTAGTTTTTCACGAACATAAAGGGCTAGTTCTTCGGGTTTTTCTGTTTTGTCATAGCCTTGTTTTTCTTTAAATATATCGCGAATTTGCTCTTTATTTTTATGCAATGCTGGTACGACGATATGCGATGGGGGTTCATGATCTCCAACTTGCAAAATATATTCGCCAAGGTCTGTTTCAATCACTTCACAGCCCAGTTGTTCGAGCGCGGGATTTAAATTGATTTCTTCTGTTACCATGGATTTAGATTTGACGATTTTTTTCGCTTGTTTTTTTTCGGCGATTTGTTGAATATAGCTAGTAGCTTCTTCGGCAGTTTTAGCAAAATATACATGTCCACCACGATTTGCTACATTTTCACTCAGTTGATATAAGTAATAATCTAAATTGGCGAGAACATGCTGGCGAATTTCCTCACCATGTGAACGCCATTCTTCCCAGTGCCCAAGCTCATTAGCTTGTTGTAATCGGCGCGTTTGAAAACGTTCTTGTGCACTGGATACCGCACCTCGCATAAAGGTATTTTCTAGCTCTTTCGATACTCGTTTGTTAAACCTATCATCGCTTGTTTTCATTGCCATTCGATTATCCTCCTCTAAAAGCCATTTATCGGCAGTTTAGTACTTCCGCAATATGCATCACTTTAATGGGTTTTCCTTGTCGCTCAATACGCCCCCCGATATTGATTAAACAGCCCGCATCCGCACCGATTAAAATATCTGCTTCCGTTTCTTCCACGTTTTGTACTTTTTCATTGACCATTTCTCCAGAAATATTCCCCATTTTTACTGAAAATGTGCCGCCAAAACCACAACAGCGGTCTGTTCCTGGGAGTTCTACGTATTGTAAACCTTTAACATTTCCTAATAATTTCATTGGTGCTTCTTTCACACCGAGCAATCTAGTCATATGGCAAGAAGTATGGAATGTCGCTTTACCTTCTAAATGTGCACCTACATCTTCAATCTGTAGAATGTCTACAATAAATTCCGTGAATTCATATGTTTTAGCAGCTAACGCCTGTGCTTTCGGTTCCCATATAGGATCCCCTTTAAATACTTCAGGATATTCTTTAAACATATAAGCACAAGAGCCAGAAGGGGAGACGACGTACTGTGCATGTTCAAAAGCAGTTATCATTTTTTTCATCGCATTTTTCGAATCCTGTACATAACCACTATTATAAGCAGGCTGTCCACAGCAAATTTGATTTTCTGGAAAGTCGATGTCACAACCTAGTCTTTCTAAAACTTCGACGACTGCTTTTCCTACCTCACCTTGAAACATATCGACTAAACAAGTCGCAAACAGTGTTACTTTCATGCTTATCGCTCCTTTTGTATGGATTTGCAATTTCAATTGATTAATCAACTGGTCATCAGATGACTTAGTGGACAGTTAGATTGTTTTTATCATACTACAACCTATAAGATGGGTGGAAGTGCTATTTGCAAATTTTCAAAAAATAGGGGAGGGACAAAAAAGAAAAGTGCTAGATTGGTGTTTAATCAATCTAACACTTTTTGCTATAACATCAGCTCTGGCAATTTATGAATTTTATTCCTTTGTAGATTCGGTTGTGTCGAAATAGTGCATTAAAACTTCCTCTACATTGCTTAAATGAGAAGACATTGCATGCTTTGCTAGCTCTTCGTTTTGTTGTTTAATGGCAAGAAAAATTTGCATATGTTCATCATATAATTTTTCGCTTGTCGTTTTTTTAGAATACAACCAAATACGACGCGTTTCTTTCATTGTTTCAATCATTAAACCGGATACTTGGTCTAAAATTGTTGCCAGTAGGGGGTTTTGAGAGGCAGCAGAGATTGCCGCGTGAAATTGAAAGTCCGCTTTTTCGCCAAGCTCTCCATCACCCTGTGCTAGTTTCATGTCATCTAAAATACGCAACATTGTTTGTATATCTTCATTTGTCCGATGAATGGCAGCACTAGCAGCGGCGCCCACTTCAATAATTTTGCGTACTTTTAATAGATGGGAGACATCTTTTTTATTTGTTAATGTGAGTGTTGAAAGTGGGAAGTCAAGTTGTTTGGATGGAGTGCTCTTAACAAAAGTGCCGGAACCTTGTTTAATTTCGATTAAGCCCATTGCTTTTAGTGCAGATAAGGCTTCTCTTATGGCAGACCTACTTACTTGTAATTGTTCAGCAAGTTGTTCGACAGAGTCAAGACGATCTCCTGGTTTCAGGTCGCCAGCTCGAATTTTTTCATAGAGCATTTCTGATACTTCCTCATATATTTTTTTCGGTTTAATTTTCTTTAATTCCAAGGAGCTACACCTCATTCATCTCAATCAATTGCTCTATATAAGTATATTATACATGAAGAATGCTAATTTACTCACTGTTTATCATCAATACTTTTCTTGGACGCGTAGTATTAAAATATCGTACAGTTTTGCTAGTAATTGCTACTTAAAGTAGCTAAAATGGAAATTTTATTTTAAAAATATATTGAATTTTTAAAATTTAGTTCATATAATTTTAACATACAGTCATCAGATGACCTAATCTATTTAAGTTTGGAGGGCGTAAACCAGCTTAGCAAAAAAGTGTTGAATGTTTAGTTACAAGATAACTTCAATTGTAGTTTCTACAAGTTTGACAAAACGAAGATAGTAGCATTGGAGGAGCAAGAGGCTCATGATTGTCGTGTCTTGCTTCTATTAGACTGCAACTGAAAAAACATCAACAATCTGTTAATGCCGTATTGTCATGATTGGGGAGAAATTTTTATTTTGGGGGGTATGCAATTTGACATTTACACAAAATTTTACTGCTGTGGGGGATAGTTTGACGTGGTCGGCAATCGTCGCTGTTATACCAATACTTTATTTTTTCTGGGCGTTAGCCATAAAAAAAATGAAAGGCTATATGGCAGGTTTAACAACTCTGCTTGTCTCTTTATTATTGGCTGCCATTGCATTTAAAGTGCCGCTAGGGACAGCGGTAATGTCCGCCACACAAGGGGCTGTGTATGGTCTACTACCAATAGGTTGGATTATTATTACATCGGTTTTTTTATACAATATCACGGTTAAAACAGGGAATTTTAATATTATTCGTTATTCCGTTTTATCGATAACCGAAGACCGCCGTATTCAAGCGTTACTCGTCGCGTTTTCATTTGGTGCATTTTTAGAAGGAGCCGCTGGTTTTGGCGCACCGGTTGCTATTTCAGCAGCATTATTAGTAGGTCTTGGTTTTAATCCGTTATATGCTGCAGGTCTTTGTTTAATTGCAAATACAGCCCCAGTTGCATTTGGTGCCATCGGTGTACCAATTACGGCTATGGAAGGACCAACGGGTATCGCCGCATTTGAAATTTCAAAAATGGTTGGACGTCAATTACCGTTTTTAGCAGTCTTTATTCCATTCTTCTTAATTTTTATTATGACTGGTTTTAAAAAAGCTTGGGAAGTGATGCCAGCCATTTTAGTATCTGGTATTTCATTTGCTGTCACACAATTTTTAAGTTCGAATTTTCTCGGTCCTGAATTACCGGATGTTTTATCTGCTCTAGTATCACTTTTTGCACTTGCCGTTTTCATGAAGTTTTGGCAGCCGAAGACGATTTATCGTTTTGCTTCCGAACAAGAGATTACAGCTGATACAATTTCTAAAAAAGAGTCGTACAGCGGAGGAACAATCATAAAATCTTGGTCACCATTTATTATTTTGACGGCTTTTATTTCTTGCTGGGGGATTCCTGTAGTCAAAAGTGCTTTAACGGGAAATTATGACGGTACAAATGTTATTTTAAAAGGGGTAAATTTAGTGGGGCAAGCGATGACATTTACGGCTGAAGTACCGCTTTTACATAATCAAGTAGTGAGTGGCGCAACGGGGGAAGCAATTGCAGCTTTCTATAAGGTAGAACTTCTAGGTGCGGCAGGTACAGCTATTTTATTATCTGCCATCGTTTCTAAATTTATTTTTAACGTTTCGTGGCGCAATTGGGGAACAACATTTTTTGAAACATTAAATGAAATTAAGTACCCGCTTATTACGATTTGTAGTGTCGTTGCCTATGCCTATGTGACAAATACAGCAGGTATGATGACAACGCTTGCTTTAGTTTTAGCGAAGACGGGTGTATTATTCCCATTCTTCTCACCTGTACTAGGTTGGCTCGGTGTATTTATTACAGGATCTGATACATCTTCAAATGTCTTGTTTGCCAAGCTCCAGCAAGTGACGGCTGATTCTGTTGGAATGGAACCGGTGCTTGCACTTGCAGCGAATGCATCGGGTGGTGTAACCGGTAAAATGATTTCACCACAATCTATCGCAGTCGCCGCCGCCGCAGTTGGACTTGTAGGGAGAGAATCAGAATTGCTGCGCTTCGCATTAAAGTATAGTGTGATGTTGCTATTATTTATCTGTATACTAACCTTTTTACAAAGTAATGTCCTATCTTGGATGATTCCATAGAGCAGTGAATTTTTTAGTAAAAGGTATTGAGAATCGCTTTCTCAGTACCTTTTTTCTGATTAGCGAACATAAAGGGGCTTTATTTTAAATTCTAGTGTTATCGCAAATTTCGTTGACAGAAAAACGTAGCGGGCGCATAATTCAGAAGTGCCTTTTGCAAAGCAAAACGGATTTCGCAGTTTCTACAACTTTTCGTCAAGAAACGTTCACAAGCATTAAGGGCGCAATTTCCATTGTTTTTTGGTACGATGGAGGCAGTAACTGTAAGGAGAGAATGAAAAATATGGAAACTGATATTAACGTTTTTCTAGCGTTTGGAGCAGGCTTTTTAAGCTTCATTTCACCGTGTACTCTGCCACTGTATCCAGCATTTTTATCATACATAACGGGGATGACTTTGGATGAGCTAAAATCTGAACGTGGCATGATGCAAAGGCGTGCTATATTGCATACGCTATTCTTTTTATTAGGATTTTCGATTATTTTTATTATGATTGGTCTAGGCACATCATTAGCAAGGGAATTCTTCCTAAACTATCAAACATTATTGCGTCAAGTTGGCGCCATTTTAATCGTTATTTTTGGGTTAATGATTGTAGGGTTACTGCAAATTGATTTATTAATGAAAGATCGAAAATTTCAATTCAAAAATCGACCATCCGGCTATATAGGTTCCATATTAATCGGTATCGCATTTGCGGCGGGTTGGACACCATGTACAGGTCCAATTCTAATGTCCATAATTACGTTAGCTGGAGCAAATCCTTCTTCAGGGTTTAGCTATATGTTTGCTTACTATTTAGGTTTTGCCATTCCATTCTTCGTGTTATCATTCTTCATTTCACGTATGAATTGGATTCGCAAACACAGCCAAAAAATCGTAAAAGTTGGCGGCTATATTATGATTGCGGTGGGGATATTGTTATTCTTTGATGGTTTAACATATATCACGCGATTATTGCAGCCTATTTTCGGTGGATTTATTGGCTTCTAATCTGCTAAACTAAAGGGCATACCATACTTTAACGTGGAGGGAGATGAATACGTGCCTACAGTTTTAGTAGTGGATGATACGCTATTTATGCGTGTTACAATCAGTAATATGTTTACTGAATGGGGTTATGAGGTAGTTGGCAATGCAGTGAATGGTAAAGAAGCTGTAGAGCTGTATCGAGAGTTACAACCAGATCTTGTAACAATGGATGTAACGATGCCCGTTATGACAGGTATTGCGGCTGTAAAAAGGATCATCCCAGAATTTCCTAATGCAAAGATAGTTATGATTACAGCATTAGGACAACAAAAATTAATTGTAGAAGCAATTGAAAGTGGAGCGAAAGATTTTATTACAAAGCCTTTCGAGCCAGAAAAATTAAGAGCTGTAGCAGACCAGCTAGTTGGTCAAAGTTGCTAATTTAACATCAGAGGAGGATTCTTTATGTTAAGCAATATCCCTTCTCAATATTATGTTATAGGTTCGACTATAATGGCCATTATAATGGGTAGCTTTGTGATGGTATTACGTATGCGAGCTTCCAAAAAACCTACAAATGAGAAGAAAATTATCATTCCACCTATTGCCATGTCATCAGGTGCGTTAATGTTTTTATTTGCACAGTTTCGAGTGCCACCTATGCAGATTTTAGAAGCTGCTGCGGTAGGTATGGTGTTCTCGACCATTTTAATTGCTACTTCGAAATTTGAAGTAAAAGGTCAAGATATTTATTTAAAACGTTCAAAAGCGTTTGTATTTATTTTAGTTGGGCTGTTAATCTTCCGTATTGTGGCAAAAATGATTTTAAGTAGCTCGATAGATGTCGGGGAGTTAGCAGGTATGTTTTGGATTTTAGCATTTGCGATGCTATTGCCCTGGCGAATTGCAATGCTGATTCAATTTACAAAAATCAAGAAAACGATTCCATTAAAAAATATGTAAAGAAAAGAAACTACACTAGCACATTTGCTGTTGTAGTTTTTTTAACGCATACAATCATTTTTTGTATCAAGGGGATATATTATAACAAGCGCTTTCTAATCGACATCGTGGTATACTAGGAACCATGTTAAAAAATGAGGAGTTACTTAGATGAAATATTTTAAACCACAGATGCAGTTGCTCGTAAAAGAAAACCGTGAATTGCATGACCGACTAAAAGAGCTAATGGCGGATATGGATTTGCAAAAAAATTACGCATTAAAGGCACTGTATCATGCAGAAGTGGCAGACGGTGGGCGCTATCAACAAGATTACCAAGCGCTTGATCATTTATTTAAATAAAGCATGAATCCGTTTTATATCAAAAAAAGCCGCACGTATTGCAGTGCGGCTTTTTTGCATCCTATCAGTCGAAAAGATGCTCATATGGGGACACATCAATTTGCATTTGATCTAACTTTTTACGTAAAAATTTGTGGTCACGTTTAGGCGTAGCTTGAATATAGCCGCGTATAATTAAATCATTGTCTATAGCTGTCGCCTTTTCTTCTAAAGCCAGTTCGCCAATCTTACCTGCAATTTTTTCTTTCGCCACTTGTCTAAATAGCTCAGGTACTGGGCTCACCAACTCATATAGAAATTCCTTCTCAGGTTGTCCCCATAGATGAATCGTTTTATCTAAGTAATATTCCTGCCAATCTAAATCTGATTTCCCATCCTGCTTTGGTAAAGCCTTTAAAAATTTGCGGAACATGAAAAATCCGCCAATAGCCATTAGCGAAATAAGGACGACTACCCAAAATAAAATAAACCATAAAAACCAACCATCTAACAAATCGTTCACCTCTTTGTCTTCTCTCACTCTATTATAAAAGCTTCAACAAAAAAATTCATCCTTATTGTGCCTCTTTTTATAAATCGTTTAAATAAATGTAAGTATTGCACTCTAGTGAAAAAAGTTTGTAAGTTTGGCACAGTATGTTGTGGTCTTGATGAGCAAGTAAGGTATAGGTAAATAAGATTTTACAAATGTGCTAGCAATCTAACCGAGTAGAGTCTAATTTTTCACTTCTGCACATTATTTATGGATTGAATTGTTCAATATATTTCCAACTATTATTGGGAGTCTAATATCGTTTCTAGATGCTGTTAAAAAGGTAGAAGCAACCTATCCACCATATGAAAAATTTAAGTCAACAGGTAGGTTTGTTCAAAGGTATTATACACTTGATAATCTTAAATACACCGTTGCCTTTCTAGTTATTTCTGATTAAAGAATATACGCAATGCCAATTTTGAAAATAAATCAAAGTGTGAAAGTAAAGCCAACATATGCTATTTTCATATTCCTTTAAATGGAAATATAAATTTGTCTTAATTGACAAAAGTAACAACTCGTTGTTAAAATCAAGTTGTTACTTTGAACCAGATAAACTTTTATAAAGTCGGTCAAAGGTCTAGAGACAAGGAAAGTCTCTTCTAATTAAGGGGGATGTAAAATGGTCAAGTTGAAAACAGTAGGACTAACTTTTGGAATAGCTGTTTCGTTACTATTAGCAGGATGTGGTCATGAAGACAGTAATCAAAATGATGAAGAGGCAACAGGCAAGAACGTAAGCATAGGTGAGCAGGTTGATTATAAAATTATAGGGATTGAACCAGGAGCAGGATTGACGGAGCTTTCGGAAAACACGATAGCAGAATATCAAAATTTGCAAGGTTGGGAACTGGAGGAAAGTTCAACACCTGGGATGTTAGGTTCATTAGAGCAAGCTATTCGAAATGAAGAGCCTATTATTATTACAGGATGGACACCGCATTGGATGTTTTCATCCTACGATTTAAAATTTTTAGAGGACCCTCAAGGGACATTAGGTGGAACGGAAAATATTAATACACTTGTGCGCAAAGATTTGGCTAAAGACTTACCCGATGCCTATACACTTCTAGATCAATTCTATTGGGAACCAGAAGATATGGAAGCTGTAATGTATGAAGCCCAAACAACTTCTTTTGAAGAGGCGGCAGACAAATGGATCGCACAAAACGAAGAGAAGGTAAATGAATGGACAAAAGGGATGACAAAAGTAAAAGGCAAAGAAATTGAATTAGCATCCACTCCATGGGATTCAGAAAGAGCTTCAAGCAGTGTACTACAAGCAGTATTTGAAGAACTTGGATACACGGTCACAATCACACCAGTTGATCCTGCCATCATGTTTCAAGCAATCGCATCAGGAGTAGTCGATGCAACTGTCGCTGCTTGGTTACCAACGACACATAGCTCCTTTTATGCAAAATACAAAGAGGACTTTGTTGATTTAGGAGAGAATTTAACAGGGACCAAAAATGGATTTGTTGTTCCTACATATATGGAAATCGATTCCATTGAGGATTTACAACCAAAACAATAGGTTAAGAGATAACAAGGGGAATTTCCTTCATAAAGAGGGACATTCCCCTTTTATTAAGATAGTTTTTTAAAAATTGTAAAATAAGTTGGGCTATCAGAGGTAGAATTGCAAATGAATAATCTGATATTATGATAATAATACATAATTGGGATTATTGGGTATTAATAGTTATTTAAGAATGTTAGGGCTATTTATTGTTACTTGATATTAACTAACTTAGGAGGAGAACTATGGGTAAATGGAAAAGATTGAAATCTGAGTATATTCATAAAAGTCCATTTGGTAATATTCGAAAAGATTGTTGTCAACTTCCGAATGGCCTATTAATTGATGATTATTTTGTCCATGAATATGCTGATTGGGTAAATGCAGTTGTTATAACAAAAGAAAAACAAATTGTGCTTGTCGAACAATATCGTTATGCAGGAGAAGATTTTTTCTTAGAAGTACCTGCAGGTAAAAAAGAAGGAAATGAAACAGATGAAGAAAGTTTACTTAGAGAAGTAAAAGAAGAGACTGGGTATACTTCTTTAAAAACACCGATTTTTTTAGGTGATTTCATGGTCAATCCAGCGACACAAAACAACAAAGTGAAAACCTATCTAATACTGGAAGCATACAAAGCTTATGAACAAGACTTAGATGATACAGAAGAGATAACCGTTAAATTGTTTGAATTTGATGATTTTGGAAGTGAAATCATTACAAATAAAATTAAAACACAGCTATTTACATCAAATGCATATTTTATGGCAAAAAACTATCTTACAGAAAAACAGAACAGTTTGAAATTAAAGTAGACAAGCATATTAATTTCCTGAACATGTTAGGAGTCAAAGAGATGACGTTATATTCCGTTCTAGTAGCAGATTGCGAATTACAAACAGTGGATTGTACAGGAATTACTGAAATCACTGTAAGAGAATTAAAAAAATTACATCCGATAACAGGGGATACGCCAGAACAGCCTTGGCACTCGATGGATGATGACGCAAGGATTGTCTATGCGCCAGATGAATCAGCTTTCGGTCAATTGCATATTTTCGAATGGAATAATCCGCCCTATGATTTAGCGCTTTATAATGAAAAAAGTTATGTATATGGCATTGAGGGCAATTGGGGTCCGCAATTTTTAGATGATTTTTTAATCTATTTAAAGCAGCATATCAAACCGGAGCAAAACGTGGACTTAATTAGGTTTTGGGCAGGAGAATATGACCGAAAATTAAAAAGTCGTTGTATCAATATTGCCGAAATCGAAAGCCATCACCTTGAAAGCTTACAGAACGAACAGTACATATGTGTCGCTTTTGTGTAACTTATAGCATGTAAAATCTTTTTTTCTAGAATAAAGTTAGGATTTTGGTATTTTAATTATGGCAGATTTCCGTGCTGTATCAAGGAAATAAGTTTTATAAAGGGGCTGTATATCAAATGACTATACAATTCAAAAAGTGCAAGCTTGAAGATTTACATGTACTCCGAGACATAAGTATTGAAACGTTTCAGGATACATATAGCAAACAAAATAAGCCTGAAAATATGCTAGCCTATTTGGATAGAGCATTTACTCCTCAACAATTGGAGAGGGAACTAGCGAATGGTGGTTCCCAATTTTATTTCATTTATTTCGATGAAGACGCTGCGGGCTATTTAAAAGTGAATACAAATGATGCTCAATCAGAAAAAATGGGGAAAGAGTACCTCGGGATTGAGCGAATTTATATAAAAAACACCGTAATGATGCAGACTATGGAAATATTACTGCACAATTGAATAATGAAGCAACACCAAATTCAAAACAAATAGCAGAGCAAATGGCAAAGCGATGTAAAAAATAACGAGAGGCATCTTTTTTATTGCGCTAGATGGACATGCAAAGCATGATTGTTTAACCATATTTTTAATAAATGTTATGATGAGACTAATAACTGTGAAAAAGGGGATTGTTTTAATGGAAAATTTACACTCAATAGAGCAATTTGAAAACTTAAAAAAAGGTGACCGTACAATATTTGTTTTTTCAGCAGACTGGTGTGGAGATTGTCGATTTATTGATCCGATTATGCCGACAATTGAAAAAAACTACAGCAATTATCATTTTGTGAAAATTGACCGCGATGATTTCATCGATTTATGTGTTGCATTAGATGTATTTGGTATTCCAAGTTTTCTAGCTTATGATAAAGGCAATGAAGTTGGCCGATTTGTTAGTAAGGACCGTAAAACACAACAAGAGATTGAAGCTTTTTTAGATGGATTAACTTTATCATAAGACTTGCTTAAGCTATAGGACGCTATCTCCTATAGCTTTTTATTTGCCTGCTTTCAAGCCGTTACATAAGCAATACAACGTTCCACATACGCCAGTACCTCTGCTGAAATCGGGTATAATCCTGTTTTCTCTGTAGGGAGTTTTCTAACCTCCCAAAATTGATCCATTAAATCCGTGTCACCTTGAAACGTATCGTTTGATAATTCGATTATTTTGGAACCAATTTGAAAGCCTTCGTCCGATTCAGCTTGAATATTATGTTTGATACACCATTCAATTTGTCGTAGTAATACAATATATTGCTGTGTCATTATGTCATTGCTACTAAGGTTTGGAATGGTTTGTTGTAAAAATGTTTGTTCATGCTCTTGGAAATAGTCCATCCATTTTTTAGAGGTACTTTGAGAACGTTGAACGAGTTCCGTCACATGTTCCCACGATAATGATTCTTCTAAATCAATCATATTAATCAATGATGTCGTATGCGAGATACTCGTTTGCAGTTCAGCGAGTCGTTCTTGTAAGTAATTGTGATGTGAAATTAAAATTTGTTTATAGGAAAGTTTATCTAATAAATCACGAATTTTATCGAGTGGAAGTGACAGCGTTTTTAGAATGATGATTTTCTCTAATTTAAACAAGTCTTCTTCTGAATAGTATCGTCGTCCATAATCATCTTTAAAACTTGGTGTAAGCAGATTAATTTGATCGTAATACCGAAGTGTGCGAATGGAAATATTTCGCTGTTTCGCTACCTCTCCAGTCGTCCATTGTTTCATTTTCATTCCTCCTGAAAAAAAGATTGCAGGTGACGTTACGTCATCTCATACACTTAGATTACACCATATAAAGGAAGAAGGATAGAGAATGGAAATAAAACAAATTAACTGGAAAACACAAGATAATTGGGGATGGAAAGAATTTATTTTATTACTGCTATTAGAGTTTGTTGTTGTGATCGGCATTATTAAATTTATAGTGAAACCCGTGTACGCTCACTTGTTCCGTAATGAGCTATATGCTGGCACATTAACAGGATTCACCATTGCGATTACGCTTGTGATCGGTGTTTATTTTATAGCGCTACGTCCTAAAAAGCTTTCATGGCTTGAAGTAGGGATAACATCAATTTCGCTGAAGCAATGGAAAACGATACTATGCTATTCGGTTCTGTTAATGATTGGCGCCTTACTAATCGTAGTGCTAACAAGTTATATTGGGATTTCGGTGGAAAATAGCAAAACACAGGCAATACAGCAGAACATAACCTTTTTTACTGTACTAATAGCCTTTCTCTCAGCGGCTGTTATTTCACCAATATACGAAGAGATTTTTTATCGAGGGTTTTTATATCGCTGGTTACGTACACGCTTAGGATTGGTCGGTGCCATTATCCTTAGCTCATTTATTTTTACGATTGCTCATATCCCAACCTATAATGTCATGCCCGTCAACTTCTTTAGTGGCATTATTTTTGCTTTAGCATATGAACGTACGAATTCTATTTGGCCTTCCATTATCATTCACGGCTTAACGAATGGCATGATGGTTTTGCTGACAAGTTTGGGATGAATAGATGGTTAACATCGACAAAAAACCAGGTCTCATTAAACATGAGAACCTGGATCGGTCGATTGAATCATTATTTTGCTTGACGGTACCAGATAATCACAGGGATTAATAATAAAGATAATAGTCCACCTGTTAATGATAAAGTGGCGTAACTGGAATTCGCTACTATCATCCCCGAAAGTGCCCCTCCTGAAGCACCTGCCAATGCGATAAAAACATCAATGGTGCCTTGGATTTTAGCGCGTGTTGAAGGTTCTGTGGCATCAACAATTTGAGCAGTTCCGCTAATTAAGCCGAAATTCCATCCTATACCTAATAAAGAAAGAGCGACGATCAGCATAAACATGGAATCACTTGGTGCATAGGCCGCTATTAAACCTGCAAACAGTAAAATAACACCAGCAGCAATACTCATGGCTGTTCTACCAATCTTGTCAACAAGGATACCTGTGACAAGAGAAGGAAGATACATGGCCCCAACATGGAAACCAATAACAATTCCTACAGCACCTAAACTATGTCCATGATGTTGCATATGGATGGGCGTCATTGTCATAATGGCTACCATAACGATTTGCGTAAGAATCATCACAACTGCGCCAACGATGATACCTTTTTTATTCATTAAAGGTGGCGCATGATGAAGAGCTTTCCCAGATACGATTTGATGTTGATGAGCTTCTATCGATTTTGCTAGCAGTAAAGGATCAGGACGAAGCATGATGAAAAGAACCAAACCTGCTAATATAAATGCAATGGCAGATAATATAAATGGGCCAGCTAATGAAGGAATACCGATAGAAAGAGCAAATTTGCCCATGACATCCACTAAATTTGGTCCTGCTACGGCCCCGAATGTGGTCATAACCATCGTAGTACTAATGGCCGTTGCACGTTGTTTGTTATTTGCTAAGTCTGTACCTGCATATCGAGCCTGTAAATTTGTTGCTGTTCCTGCACCGTAAACAAGTAAGGAAGCAAATAGTAAAAAAACACTGTTAATTAATGCTGCGATAACAACGCCAATAGCGCCAAGACCACCAGTGATAAAACCAGTAGCGAGCCCTATACGGCGACCATAGCGTTGCGAAAGTCTTCCTACTATAAAAGCGGCCCCTGCTGAACCTAATGTAAATAGGGCAGAGGGTAATCCGGCAAATGCGTCCGTGCCAAGCATTTGTTGGGCTAAGAGAGCGCCTACCGTGATACCAGCAGCAAGACCTGCTCCACCGAAAATTTGCGATAAACTAACTACAATTAAAACCCTTTTATACATTTTTTTTAGCTTTTCGGGAGAATTTACATACTGCCCGATTGAATGATTTACACTAGTCAATTATATGGAACACCATCTTTCTAACTATAAGATTAACAAAAACTTTTAGCTCATTTACCAAGCTTACCATACTCCTGCAATTGTAGATATATGCCAATTTGCAGTGAAAAATTTTGTTTATTACATAGAACATTGCTTGTAATTTTAAAAAACCTCCTAACGAATAAAGCTTCGTTAGGAGGTGCAAATGATTTTCCTTCTATTAATTATGATCGTACCAAGGATTTAGGTGAATTAGAACTTCTTCTACATTCGGATGTTTCTCCATTATCGTTTTCTTGATTTTACGGATAATATCATGTCCTTCTTGGATTGTTAAATCAGCAGGTACCCCCACACGCAAATCGACTAATACATAGTGCCCATGTTCTCTCGCTCGTAGACGATCTATTCGTTTTACTTCAGGAATAGTGAGGATTAACGCTTTGAAACTAGCTAGTGTATCAGGACTTACGCTTTTCTCCATAAGTGTGTCGATAGCTTCTAATAACATCCCATAGGCAAGTTTGAAAACTAAAATGGTCACAATGATACCCGCAATGGGATCACCATATGTAAGGATATGAATATGATAATTTTCTCCAACTAGTGCAAGCCCGATTCCTAATACGGCTGCTAATGAAGCATATACATCAGCAAGATGATCATAAGCAGTGGCAATTAAGCCTTTACTATTTGTTCTTTTGCCAATTTTTATCGTATATACGTATAAAAGGAGCTTCCAAACAAGTGATATGATAGCCGTGATAAAGGCAATTAAACTTGCTTTTTCAGGTTCCTGAAAGAATGCTGTAACGGATTCATAAGCAATATAAAGAGCTGCCATTATTAATATAATTCCTACAATGGCGGAACTAATGACTTCTGCTTTTCCGTGTCCGTATGGATGATCTTCGTCGGCAGGACGTTTAGAAATACGCATAGATGTTAAAGCGGCACCGCTTGCTATTACATCACCTGCATTATGATAGCCATCAGCTAAAAGAACGGGGCTGTGGAAGATAGTACCAACTGCTATTTTTAAAATAGTTAAGACGATGTTGCTTATTAAACTAATCCATCCAGCAACGATTGTAGTATTGGAATTTGTGCTTTGATTCATAAATGTATACCTCCAATAAAATTCTTTCCTAAAAGCAACAAAAACCTTCGACTCGTTTTAAGTCAAAGGTTTTGATTAAAAAATATAGGTTTTGTGAACTTGAAATGTGCATCATCTTTCTCACTCCAATATAAGCGTTTATTGAGTGTAACATATTCTATTCATCGGTTCAATCATGGTTTGTCCAACTTTTTTTCTTAAAAAACAATGGGGATATCTATTGTTGGGTGGTATTATTTAATAAAATAGGGAATGAACGTTAAAAAGAGTTGTATAACTTATCAAACAAGAAAGGACGTAGACTTATGAAACAAATTATAGCACTTGGGGGCGGTGGCTTTTCTATGGAGCCAGAAAATCCTTTGTTGGATCAATATATTCTTCAGCAATCTATGAAAAAAAATCCAAAAATTTGCTTTCTTGCAACAGCAAGTGGAGATTCAGAAAATTACATTTCTCGATTTTATCAATTCTTTGAGAAACAGGATTGTCAGCCTTCGCACTTATCATTATTTAACCCACCTACAAGAAATGTAGAAAGTTTCTTACTGGACAAAGATATTATTTATGTTGGTGGAGGGAATACAAAGAATTTATTAGTGCTGTGGAAGGAATGGGGATTGGATAACATTCTGAAAAAAGCGTGGGAGCAAGGAATAATACTAGCTGGTATTAGCGCGGGTTCCATTTGCTGGTTCGAGCAAGGGGTGACAGATTCTTATGGGGATGGATTGGAACCTTTACAGTGTTTAGGTTTCCTAGAAGGTAGTAATTGTCCCCATTATGATGGAGAATCAGATAGAAGACCTTCGTATCAACAGCTTATCACTAATAAAAAAATTAAACCTGGTTTTGCAACGGATGACGGTGTTGCCATTCATTTCATTGATCAGGAAATCCATAATATTGTAAGTTCAAGACCTAACGCGAAAGCATATAAAGTATATGATGATAATGATAAAGTTATAGAGAAAGAGCTTGCAACAAATTTTTTAGGTCTTCTTTAGAAGTGATAAACGGGAAATTTCCTTTCAAAACCACAAAACCCCGAATAGTTCCGCTTTTCTTGAAAGCGTGCTTTGCTCGGGGTTAGTGTTATAAGCGGGCTCCTAACTGAATGGTCCGAAGCTTACTTTTGCTGACACAACATGCCTTTACTTAGTTGGCATGTGCGATGGCGCTGATTTCAATTAGTTGTTCTGGTGATGCCAAGTAAGTCACGCCGATAAGGCTACCGGCTGGTCGATGTTGCCCAACGTAGTCCTTGAATAGTCGAAGGACTGGTTCAGTATGTGCTTCCGCATTTCTTAAATAGATTTCCATATAAGCAAGGTTAGATCTTGTTGCACCGAATTTTTCCAAAACGCCATCTAGATTTTTAAGCGTTTGCTGTGCTTGTGCTTCGATATCGCCATCGCCAACGAATGTACCCTCCGTATCATGGGAAAACTGCCCCGAAATGTAGATAGTGCCGTTGACACTGTAGCCCTGTGAAATACCATGATCCCAAAGGTCGTGATTGTAAATTGTAATATTCTTCATTTTTTTCTCTCCTTTACTTTAAAGTAATGTCAGTATAAAATGAACGCGAACAAAAAAATAGTACGCACTTTTTTGAAAGGTACTATCAGAAAGGATAGTGTAAATATGGGTTTGGCTGATTACAAAGACACGGGGACTATCCAAGAAACCCCGTTTGGCTATACATTATCAGTAATTGGTGGTAAATGGAAAATGTTGATTATCTATATTTTGGCGGAACATCAAACGGTTCGGTTTAATGATTTGAAACGCAAAATAGGTGCAATCACCTTTAAAACATTAAGTGCACAACTGAAAGAATTAGAAGCAGATGGAATTGTCAGTCGAAAAGAGTATCCGCAGATTCCACCTAAAGTGGAGTACAGTCTTACAGCTAAAGCGGAAACGTTATTACCTGTTTTGGAACAGTTATGTGAGTGGGGAGAAAAAAACAATACGCATTAATGTCTTGCTGTAAAGCGTACCTCACAAATTAAATGAAATAAGCGATGAATGGATGCAGGAGCTACAGTTAATTTGCCATTTCTATAGCAGAGATTGATTGAAAGCTTCAATCATCTCTTTTTTTCTGTTTCTTATTATCAATAATTTTAAATAGAAACAACAGTAGACTACAAGAAAAAATAATAGACAGTACACCTTTAACCGCCCGCATGCCAAAGTTATCAGTAGGGAAATCGAATAAAATATACCCCAAACTATATATCCACGATACAATTATCAACAATTGAAATACTATTTTCTTCATAACATATTCTCCCTTAAAAGTACTGCTTTTTTTACTAGCTGGAAATTTTATCTACAAGAATTGTAACATAGTAATGTGCAGGTGGATACAAATGTAGAATTAGATGAATTTTATTGCACAGGATTAAGCTTTATGTCAGTTTCTAACTTGAAGGGTTCTACAATTATGACTAATGGTCACTTGTATTTGGCTGTCAGAGGCAATCTATCTATCATGCTAATCGCATTAATTTCAATCAAAAAATATAGAACCAGCCACTCATTTAAAAGTGAGTGGCTGGTATTTTTGTCTAAATCGTCTACAAAAATGATATTTTTTTGACAGCTCTAAACATTATTCAAAAAACATACTTTAATGGACGAGCGAAACTGCTAGATAAAGGTGCGTATAGCAAAGCCATTGAGCGGCATAATGATAGCAAGGTAAAATTTCGCAATGGAACAGTGAGGGTCTCCAACTGCTCTATTGGTTCAGCTTAAAATATATATAAAGTAAAGAATGGATGATGAATTTGTCACATTTTAATAATCATGGGCAACAGGATGGGAGTAAAAATAAAATAGCCTTGAAATGGACTTTCTTTCTTATAGCGGGGTTTATGATTGTCGAAGTGATCGGTGGCATCATGACAAACAGTTTAGCGCTATTATCAGATGCAGGTCATATGTTAAGTGACGCAGCAGCGTTAGGGTTAAGCTATATTGCTGTATCCATTGGTCAAAAAGCCGTAACAAATCGAAAAACGTATGGCTATCGTCGGTTTGAAATATTTGCCGCTTTTATAAATGGTCTTACGTTAATTGCAATTTCGCTTTATATTTTTTATGAAGCTTTTCGCCGATTTTCAGAACCACCAGCCGTGGCAAGTACGGGTATGTTAATCGTTGCAATACTTGGTTTACTGGTCAACATTGGCGCAGCGTTTATCCTTAAACGAGGGGATAATGATAATCTCAATGTGAAAAGTGCTTTTTTGCATGTTTTAGGTGATATTCTCGGCTCTGTGGGAGCTATTACGGCAGCATTGCTTATTTTATTTTTTCAATGGAATTTAGCCGATCCTATTGCAAGTATGATTGTGGCGTTTCTTATCATTATTAGCGGCTATCGTGTTACGCGGGACTCCTTTAATATTTTGATGGAAAGTGCGCCAGAAAATTTGCCAACGGATGATGTCAAAGCGAAGTTAATGACTGTTGAGGAAGTCGAAGAGATTACCGATTTACATATTTGGTTAATTACAATGGATTTCCCATCTTTAACTTGTCAAGTAGTGGTGAATCAAGCAGCAGATGAACAAATTGTATTACGGAAAATACAAAATCTGTTACATGACGAATTTGCATTGCATCATATGACGATACAGATTGAGAAAAAGAACAATTAGAACGGAAAAAATCATTACGTGATGGGGAATCTACATAATGCATATTGCCATGTAGATTATTCAATAGCGCAAAACGAATTAGCTTATGCTTACGGCAAATGCGCCTGCACACTTCTGAAGTCAACTTCCGCGTATCGATCCTCCTTATTGTAAGCCTTATTTGCACTTCTATGCGTCTATGTAGAATACTAGCTGTTGGTTGAATGCATCAACTGTTGTTTTCACCCGATGCTGAGAACATCTCAATGGACAGTAGCGGTAATCTACTTCGCTAGTGAATAGTGTTTGAATTGCCCTATAAAGTTACGTCCACAATTGAAATTAGGGGTTTTCCTTTAAACAATCATTGTTTAGGGGAAAACCCCTATATTTTTTACATATAGATTTCACTATGATGAGAGTGTAAGTTTCAAACACAAAATGCAGAAAGAAGGAAGAAGCATGAAAAATTCTTTCAAAATTGTCATTGTTGGTGGGGGAACAGCTGGTATATCTGTTGCTGCCCGCTTATTAAGGAAATCGCCAAGCCTCAATCATGAAGTGGCGATAATAGATCCAGCCTCAAAACATTATTATCAACCTTTATGGACGTTAGTTGGTGGAGGCGCTGCTAAAAAAGAAGATTCTGAACGTTCTATGGAATCTCTTATTCCAGAAGGTGCAGTATGGATCCAACAACCCGTACTTGAATTTAAACCTGAACAAAACGAAGTCATCCTAGGAGATCAAACATCTATTTCATATGATTACTTAGTTGTAGCAGCAGGGATTGAAATTAACTGGGGTGCCATTAAAGGCTTAAAAGAAGCACTTGGTACAAAATCTGTTTGCAGTAACTATTCATTTGAACATGTTGATTATACTTGGGAGACGATACGCAATTTAAAATCGGGTACCGCCTTATTTACACACCCAAATTCACCTGTAAAATGCGGTGGTGCGCCACAAAAAATTATGCATTTAGCAGAAGATTACTTCCGAAAAACAGGTGTTCGTCAAAATATGCAAGTCGTATTTGGTTCTGCTAATCCAGCCATTTTTGATGTACTGAAATACCGTGAAGCGTTAGAAAAAGTAGTGGAACGCAAACAAATTGATGCACGATTCAGACGGAACCTAATTGAGATTAAAGCGGATGAAAAAATCGCCATTTTTGAAAATCTAGATACTGGTGCAAAAGAGCAATTGAAGTATGACATGATTCACGTTACACCTTATATGAATGCACCTAAATTTATTGCGAACAGCCCTTTAGCGGATGACAATGGTTGGGTCGATGTGGATATGTATACATTGCAACATAAGAAATATGCAAACGTTTTTGGCATTGGCGACTGTGCAAACTTGCCAACATCTAAAACGGGAGCAGCCATTCGAAAACAAGCACCTGTGGTAGCTGAGAATGTTGTGGCATGTATGCGCAATCAAACAATGGACAACACATATAACGGTTATTCGTCTTGCCCAATCGTGACAGGATACAACAAGCTAATTTTAGCAGAGTTCGACTATAAAAAAGAGCCTGCTGAATCGATGCCATTTAACCAAGCAGTGGAACGTGCAAGCATGTATATGATGAAAAAAGATTTATTACCAATCATGTATTGGGACGGCATGTTAAAAGGAACGATGTAGAGAGGAGGCATGTGTGATGGAAACGAATCCATTACTAGAGCAACTAAAGCAGCCGGATATTGAAGCAGCGCTCGTATCATTGCTACGTCAATTGCCAACATATGAAAAAAACTTACAAGCCATCGGGAATGTTGTCAGTTTTGGACAAGCGGTATTGCAAGATCAGCAATCCATTCAAAAATATGATGAACTTGTACGAAGCTATAACGTAAATCTCGAAACGGTGGAAGCATTAGTTGGCTTACTAGAAAAATTGCCGAAGCTTTTACAAATGATCAATCAGTTAGAGGATATAGTGGATTTTGTAACGGCTGTGTTAGCCGATCAGCAAACAATTGATTATGCGACAGCAAGTATTAAATCTTACACAGAACCGATTGTAGAAAAAGGAAAACAAGGATACTCGCTAGTCAAAGATATACAACAACAAGCAGAAGCAACAACAGAACCAATTAAACTCTTTACGATTATGAAGTGGTTAAAAGACCCGAGTGTTCAAAAGTCACTGAAATATGTACAAGCAACAATCCAAATTTTAAATAAACAATCCAATTAAAAGGAGAGAATTTTATGTTATTACGTTATTTCTATGATGAAAAATTAGCACATGCTTCTTACATGGTAGGTTGTCAACGAAAAGGCGAGGCAGTGATTGTGGATCCAATGCGCAACATTGAGCCATACATCCAAGTAGCTGAAAAGGAAAATATGAAAATCGTAGGAGCATTAGAAACGCATATCCATGCTGACTTTGTAGCAGGTTCTCGTGAATTAGCGGATCGTTTTGGTGCTACGATGTACATTTCCGATGAAGGCGATGAAAACTGGAAATATCAAAACTTAGATGGCATTCAACATGTGTTATTAAAAGATGGTGACAAATTTGAACTTGGTAAACTTACTTTCGAGGTGATGCATACGCCAGGTCATACGCCAGAATCTATTTCATTCCTATTAACAGATGGTGCAGCAGCAGATAAACCAATTGGAATATTTACAGGTGACTTTGTATTTGCGGGGGATATTGGCCGACCAGACTTATTAGAAAAAGCAGCTGGTATTAAAGGGACTGCTGATGCAGGGGCAAAAGTGATGTATACATCTGTAGAGCGCTTTAAACAATTACCAGACTATTTACAAGTATGGCCAGCACACGGTGCAGGTAGCGCATGTGGTAAAGCACTTGGTGCAGTACCATCGACAACAGTAGGCTATGAAAAACAATTCAACTGGGCAATGCAATTCGACAACGAGCCAGACTTTGTGAAAGCTCTATTAGATGGTCAACCAGAACCACCTTATTACTTTGCAGTGATGAAATCAGTTAATAAAATTGGCATTGAGTTAATTAAAAATTTACCAGAGCTAAAAGTCATTACTGCTGTTGAAGAAATTGAAGGCTTGATTGCAGCTGGTCAGCAAGTAGTGGATACGCGAGATGCTCAAGCCTTCTCACAAGGACATATTAAAGGAACGATGAACGTGCCATTTAATAACTCCTTCACAAACTGGATGGGCTGGATTGTTAACTACAAGGAACCGTTATATTTACTTGCTAACCCTGCTCAAATGCAAGACATGTTAATTGCGCTTCGCTCAATCGGTATTGACCAAGTACTAGGTTATGCCGATGTAGAAGCGATGATTGAGCAAGCGAATGAACTAGATTCATATGAAAATATTACACCTTCTGAGGCAAAAGCGATGATGGACGCAGAAGAAGTAGCTGTATTAGATGTGCGTAATCTGACAGAATATAATGAAGAACATATTGAAGGTGCACAGCACATTATGGTTGGTACATTAAAAAATCGTTTAGATGAAGTACCAAATAAAAAACTCATTGTTCAATGTCAAGCAGGTGGTCGTTCAGCCATTGCAGCAAGTGTATTAAAAGCAAATGGCTTCCACAATTTAGTCAATATGACGGGCGGCTACGGTCAATGGGTGAAAGAAGTAAAATAAAGTAATTAGTGCAAAGAGTGCCTTCCATGTGAGGCACTCTTTTTGGAGGTTTCTATGATCATTTTTCTAATTGTTGCCCTAGCCATTGTTTTAGTACGGGCTTATTATATTCGTTTTGTCCCTGTCAAACAGGTGAAAGATATACCGTACCGTCAAGTAGCTGAAGGACATCAAATACTTGATGTACGTGATTACAATACAACCGGCTGTTTAGTTTATAATAGTAAGCATATTCCATACGGCTATTTACCACGTTTTTATAAACAAATCGAAAATCGCCCTGTCCATCTGATAGTAGAGAGTCAAATGGATTTAAATCTGGCTAGCCGCTTTTTACGAAAAAAAGGGTATAGTGTAAATAGCTACACGATGATGAAAAGACCGTGTAAAGTAAAAGGAATGATGTATAAGGAGGTGTAAAGTATGCATTCCCAGCTACAAAATGAGTATTTACAGCAAATTTATGAGCATATTCAAGATGGGATTATTATTATGAAGGAAAGCAGGGAAATCATTATGATGAACCCTGCTGCACAACGCTTAACTGGTTGGCAAAAAGGTGATTTTGTGCCGTATTGTTCTTATTGTATGACTCGTAAAAGGGAGCAGAGTGAACCAACATGCTATTTAATTGCAAACAATGAAGTGCCTTCATTTTTATCGGAAATGCCCATTTATCATGGTCGAAAGATTGATGTCGAAATGAGCACAGCCGCTATTTATGCTAATGAAAATACAGGGGAAACAGAATATTTACTTGTCTTACGTGATCAAGAAACATTAAAAAAAGCACAAGAGGCTGCCATTAATAAAAAAATGATTCGAGCATTAATCGAAGCAAAGGAATCAGAACATAAACGCTTAGCGCAAGAACTACATGATGGAGTTGGCCAATCTTTATTTTCGGTATCTATTGCGCTACAAGCGATTGAATCTTTTGTACAAGATAATGCGCAGTTGAATGAGTACATTTCCGAGGTGCGTGCGGAACTGCAAAAAGTTATGAATGACATTAACGCATACTCTCACCAATTACGACCGCACAGTTTAGATCAATTAGGCTTAGAGCCGACTATTCAGGCGACAATTGATGCGATAAAAAAACAAATAACGGGTTTGGATATTCAATTAACGACACGTGGTCTTGATCGATGTGACCCAGCAGTTGAGATTAATTTATATCGGATTACACAAGAAGCATTGCATAACATTATTAAATATGCAAAAGCAACCCAAGTGCATATCCATATTAAAAAGGACAACACCCATATTTATATGACCATTCAAGATAACGGGATTGGCTTTGAACGGGACAAGATTCAAAATGCAGGGCTAGGGTTAAAGCATATGGAGGAACGGGTCGATCAGTTGGGTGGTACTTGTTCAATTTTGTCAAAAGTAGGACAAGGGACATGTATCGATATCGTCATTCCAAGATGGAGGCCGCAACATGATTAAAATATTACTTGTCGATGACCATGTTTTAATACGGAAGGGCATTGCGCTCCTTTTAGGGAATTATTCGGATATGACAGTTGTAGGAGAGGCAAGTGATGGAGAAGAGGCGATTCAGCTTGCCTACCAGACTGAGCCGAATGTGATTTTAATGGATATATCGATTCCAAATGGGTTGGACGGATTTACTGCGACAAAGGAAATTAAAAAAAATTTACCTGACACAAAAATAATTATGCTGACAATGCATAATGAGATAGCCTATATTCAACAGGCGATGGAAGTAGGAGCAGATGGCTATATTTTAAAAAATAGTCAAGGTGGCGAAATGTACGAAGCGATTCAAAGTGTCTATACAGGCCGTCGCTACTATGAAGTGGGCTTACCAAAAGGTCAACTAGAAAAGTTATTTAAGAAAAAAGGTAAAAACAATGCGGATATCTTATCTACACGTGAGCAGGAAATTGTTCGATTAACCATTTTAGGATTTACGAATATGCAAATTTCAGAAAAGCTATTTATTAGTGCTAAAACGGTAGAAAACCATAAAGCCAACATCATGCAAAAGCTAAATTTAAAAAGCAAGGCAGAGCTTATTCAATACGGTATTACAAATAAGTATATTACGTAGCATACATGGGCTGCCCAATAAAGTCTTTTTCTTTCTAAAGTCTGACGTTTTGTAATGGAACAACCATCTATATATCTATCCCTGAGCGATAAAGCGATCTGCTTTATCGCTTTTTCTATGCTAGGGTGTTATACCTACCGTTTTCCTCCTCTTGTTAATTTTCGACAATAAATAATTGCCTTTTCTTCTGAAGGATAGGGGCTTCCCCCTATATTTTTAAAGCAATTCACACTCTATACTTAAAGAAAATAAGGTAGAAAGAAGGTGTGACGGTGGAGTTTTCATTCATCGTTGTCATATTTTTAATTGGTTTTGTTGGATCATTCGTATCAGGAATGGTAGGCGTTGGGGGATCCATTATTAAATACCCTATGCTTTTATATATTCCACCATTATTTGGGCTAGCAGCTTTCAGTGCACATGAAGTATCCGGTATTAGTGCTATTCAAGTGTTTTTTGCATCGATTGCAGGAGTATGGGCATATCGCAAAAGTGGCTATTTAAACAAATCGCTAATTCTTAATATGGGTACGGCAATTTTAATAGGTAGCTTCATCGGTAGTTTTGGATCCAGCATGTTACCAGAAGCAGCAGTAAATATTGTATATGGTGTTTTAGCCTTAATTGCTGCTGTTATGATGTTTATTCCGAAAAAGCAAATTGACGATAAGCAGCTAGATCAGATTACATTTAGTAAACCATTAGCAGCGGGTTTAGCGTTTGTCGTTGGGATTGGTTCAGGGATTGTTGGAGCAGCAGGTGGATTTTTATTAGTACCAATCTTACTTGTTGTCTTGAAAATCCCAACACGTATGACGATTGCCACTAGCTTAGCGATAACATTTATTTCATCAATTGGTGGAACAGTAGGGAAAATTATGACAGGTCAAATCGACTATGGACCAGCAGCAATCATGATTGTGGCAAGTTTACTTGCAGCTCCACTTGGCGCAAAAATAGGCGGCAAGCTCAATACAAAAGCACTACAAGCGATTTTAGCAGTATTAATTTTAGGTACAGCTATTAAAACATGGTTAGATATTTTGTAAGTAGTGAAGGTTAAAAATTACATGCTCGCAATGCAACGAGTGGTGATGATGCCACAACCAGATGCTCATTAGATATGAGTATCTGGGCTTTTTTTATATAGGAATAATGAAGGTGGAAAAAGCGTTTTTTCAGGTAGGAGCGGACTGCTCGATGCCTATCCCAGTCGCTGATGGCTTTTTACGTTAAATTTTCAAGTGAAACATGTCCCTATTTTTACAAATAGCTGTATATATTGTGTAGAAAGGGGGTGTTACGGATGGCAAAAACCCAATTATTAGATGCATCACTTCGCTTAAAGTATGTGGTGGGACATACTGAAACAAATAAGCCGCAATTTGTAATTAAAACCTACCGTAATGTAAACGACACGCATACACCAACAGCGTTAGTAACGGTAGCGAAAGCGATTGCGAGTCTTTCATCAAAGCCACTTGACAGTATTAGTAAGCAAGAAATAACAGAATTGTCGTCATTACAATAAAAAAGGAGGTAGGACTGATGGCAAAAGTTTTAGAGTTGCAATTTAATACAGCATTAGGAAAAACGGCGACGATTGCCATTGATGAACCGAAGCCACATGTCACATCTGCTGAAATTCAACAAGTAATGCAAACAATCATCATGAGTAATGTATTTGGTGGACAAGCGGGTGCTTTGGTTGGCATAAAAGGTGCACGCATGATTGATCGTCAAGTTTCAGAGTTTAACATGAACTAATGAATGACATGGTCTTTGCAGTCGTTGCAAAGACCATTTTTAAGACAAGCAAAGCATGTCGAAAGGAGAGGGCAGTATGGAACAATGGCTGACAATGTTATCTGATATTGGTTTTCCTATCCTCATGTCGTTTTACTTATTACATCGAGTAGAGGTTAAGCTTGATGCGATTCATGATGTGATTGTTTCACTTAAGTGAAGTTGACTTCACAAAGATGTACGAAAGCTGTCACGACAGGTAGTTGTCAACGCTTACATCATTCGATAAGATGGGGGTAGTGTAAGTAGGGAGTGTGTAAAGATGAAAAATAAAGTAATGGGGTTTGTATTACTATTGACTTTAGTAACTGTACTTAGTGCGTGCGGGAACGCAAAGTTTAAAGCTGATTATAGTTTGGAAATGCAGGATTTTGAACATATTAATCAACGAGGAGAAACTGTTTCACTAGACAGTTTAAAAGGGAAACCTTGGTTGGGCATGTATATATTTACGAATTGTAATTCAGTTTGTCCACCAATGACGTTTAACATGACGCAAGTGCAAGAAAAGCTGAAGAAAAAAGGGATAGAGGATTATAATATTGTCGCTTTTTCAGTAGACCCTGAGGTGGATACGCCGGAAGTACTAGCTGATTATTTAACGAGATACACTGTACCTGACGAATCTAAATGGAATCTCCTTACAGGATATTCACAGTCATATATTGAGCAATATGCAGTGAAGTCAACAAAATTACTTGTCAAAGACGATCCGAATTCAGACCAAGTAATCCACGGTATTCAGTTTTTCTTAGTGGATAAAGACGGAATTCTTGTAAAACAATATGACGGATACGCAAAAGATGCAAACGATGTTCCAATCGATACAATTGTTTCGGATTTAGAAACGTATATAGATGAAAACTTATAACATGATAAGCTAGTGCTACATTGACATAGCACTAGCTTTTTTGTAGCATGATGACAATACTTCGCGGGTATTTAAGGTTAAATCGCGGGTATTTCATGATTTTTCGCGGGTATTCAGTGGTAAATCGCGGGTAAAACCATGCTTTCCGCGGGTATTAACTTGTATCCACAGAGAAATGGTTTGAGAATTGGACAAGGGGGAGGTAGTTAGAAATGAGCATAGGGGAAACATATTTAAAAGCTGTACGAGAAAGATTTAAAACGATTAAAGCGGACGGGGATAAAGCGATTGCACAATTAGATATTGAGCAATTGCACTGGGCTTTCAATGAAGAGTCCAATAGTATTGCAGTCATTGTCAAACATGTAAGTGGCAACATGATTTCAAGATGGACAGACTTTTTAACGACAGATGGAGAAAAAACAACAAGAAATCGTGATGAAGAATTTATTGATAGTATTGATACTAAAGAAGAGCTACTAACTATTTGGGAAAAGGGTTGGCAAGTCTTCTTAGATTCACTATTGAGCTTAACCGAGATGGATTTAATGGCACATGTCTTCATAAGAGGGCAACAACATACAGTGATAGATGCGATAGAAAGACAGATGGCACATTATGCAGCACATGTTGGACAAATTGTCTATGTTGGGAAGCAAATAAAAGGGGAAGAATGGAAAACATTGAGTATTCCAAGAGGACAATCGCAGCTATTTACAGAAGCGATGAAAAAAAGCTAATTTTTAATTTTCAAAATTGTTTGGGTGTCAGGCACCAAAAAAGCGCCATTCCTTCAAGTAATCCTTGAGGGAATGGCGTTTTCTTATGATCGATGATCTTCCCAACAGTCTGTATTTTTCAAACCAGGGATGGACTTTGCGTAAAATACAGGATTTTTGCCTGCTTTTCGTTGTAGTGTAAAATCATCTAATACACGGAAAGCTATTTTACCAAGTATCATAATTACCGTAATATTGATGAGCGCCATAAGACCCATAAATAAATCCGCTAAGTTCCAAACAAGTTGAACTTGCGCTACTGAGCCGAACATTACCATGGCCAGCACAAGTAGACGATAAACGGTCATCCAGCTTTTATGAGCATTGATAAACTCAATATTGGATTCACCGTAATAATAGTTACCAATAACAGAACTGAATGCGAAGAAAATAATACTAATGGCGATAAAATAAGGAGCCCAGTCGCCAACATGCACTGCTAGAGAATTTTGTGTAAGAACGATTCCGTTACTTTCACCAGTTTTATATAAGCCCGCTAAAATAATGATAAATGCAGTGGCAGAACAAATCATAATTGTATCAAAAAATACGCCTAAACTTTGCACAAGTCCTTGTTTAGCAGGATGTGATGTATTGGCAGTTGCTGCTGCATTCGGCACACTCCCCATACCAGCTTCATTTGAAAATAAGCCTCGACGAACACCTTGCATAATGGCTACCCCAATGGCACCGCCAGCAGCTTCTTGAAGGCCGAACGCTTGAGAGAAAATAAGTTTAAACACAGTTGGGATTTCCCCTAAATTTGTTACAACGACATAAAGTGCAACGAGTAAATAAAAGACGGCCATTACAGGTACAATTACTTGTGTAAATTTAACAATTCTATGTACACCACCGAAAATAATCATAGCCGTTAACACTACTAATACAATGCCGATAATAAATGGTCTAATATTAAATGCTTCACCTACAGAAGTCGCAATCGTATTAGACTGTACTGCGTTAAAAATAAAGCCAAAGCTCAATGTTAAAAGGATACTAAAAACAATTCCTAATTTTCTATGACCTAATGCCTTTTCTATATAATAGGCAGGGCCACCACGAAAAGTATCGCCGTCTTTTACTTTATACACTTGAGCAAGTGTACTTTCAATAAAAGCGGTTGCCATACCAAGAATGGCAATAACCCACATCCAAAATACGGCACCAGGACCACCGACACCTATCGCAAGTGCAACACCTGTTATATTACCCGTACCTACACGAGACGCTGCGCTAATCGTGAACGCTTGGAACGGAGAAACCCCCGACTCACCATCTCTTTTTTCTGTTATTAAACGAAACATTTCTGGGAAAAGACGTATTTGTACAAATTTAGAGCCAAATGAAAAATATAATCCAGCAGCTAATAATAATATGATTAAAAGATACGTCCATAGAATATTATTTGTATTATCTACTATATTTGATATCCACTCCATTTATATTCCTCCTTTTTTTAATAAGTTTTAGTCTACACTCTTTTTTTATAAAATATCAAATTTTTAAAAATTCTTAATAATAAAAAGATATTTTTCTCGAAATGATTTGCTGTGTGGTGGTAATATATAGAAAAGGTAAAGTGGATACAGTTCACCGTTGCGGTAACACAATACTTTTTCCAAATTAGTATTCAACTTGCTTTTTCTTTTATACCTTTAATTTGAATACTTGAAAATGTATCGAGAGCAGTTTATTTAAAAATGACGATTAATAGAGGGAGTGGATGATGTGAAAACGATTGGCTTAATTGGTGGTATGAGCTGGGAATCTTCAGCTATGTATTATCGCCTTTTAAATGAGCAAGTGAAGCAACAATTGGGTGGTTTACATTCGGCAAAATGCATTTTATATAGTGTCGATTTTCAAGAAATTGAATACTATCAAGCAAATGAACAATGGCAAAATGCAGGAGAAATACTAGGAGAGGCTGCTTGGTCTTTAGAAAAAGCAGGTGCCGATTTCATTGTGATCTGTACGAATACAATGCATAAGGTCATAGAATTTATGGAAGCGCGTTTGACTATTCCAATTTTACATATTGCCGATGCAACAGCCGTTCAAATTCAACAGGCTGGTCTACAAACGATTGCGTTGCTTGGCACAAAATATACGATGGAGCAAGATTTTTATAAACATAGAATTGAACAGTTTGGCATAAATGTAATGGTGCCAAACGCTGATGAACGAACAATGGTTAATCAAATTATTTATGAGGAATTATGTTTAGGGAAGATTGAACCAACTTCAAAAGAAACCTATTTACAAATTATTGAGCGCCTTGTGAAATCAGGTGCGCAAGGAATTATTTTAGGTTGTACGGAGATTGGTTTACTAATACAACAAGAAGATGTCCAAATCCCTGTTTTCGACACGACTATTATTCATGCGCTTGCTGCTGTAAATCATGCATTAAAAGAGTAAAAAGCATTGAGAAGGGGTGAAAAAATGACACAAAAAGTGCGGGAATTGGGTATTGTTATTGGCACATTACCAGTCGGTAAAAAAAATTGCATTACGGATGTACAAGGTGTTCAAGTTGGGCATGTCACACTGGATGAAAAGCTAGATGATGTGGGGGCATATGCATGTACTGGGGTGACGGCGATTTTACCACATGGTGGCAATTTGTTTCAACAAAAAGTTACGGGTGCTAGTTATGTGCTAAATGGTTTCGGCAAAACGACAGGACTCGTGCAAGTCAATGAACTAGGTGTTATTGAAGCTCCTATTATGCTAACAAATACGTTTGGGGTGCCCGCAGTAACGCAAGGAACATTGCAATATATGTTACATACTAATCAGGATATTGGTCTTTCTACAGGGACAATTAATCTGGTTGTTGGGGAATGTAATGATGGTTATTTAAATTCGATTCGAGCTTGTCCCGTCACACCAGAGCACGCGCTGCAAGCAATTCGTAATGCGTCCGAAAATACCGCTGAAGAAGGTGCAGTTGGAGCTGGAAAAGGCATGATTTGTTTCGGCTATAAGGGAGGAATAGGTTCTGCATCGCGCATAGTGACTCTAGAACAAGATAAAATTAGCTATACGGTGGGGATTATCGTGCTAAGTAATTTCGGTCATAGCTCAGAGTTTATAGCTGAGCATTACAATCTGCCAAATTCTAATAGCAATGCTGCGTTCTCACCAACAGATGGTTCCATTATTATTGTGCTAGCAACAGATGCACCGCTTAGTAGTCGCCAATTAACACGTGTTATTAAACGTTGTGGTATTGGGCTTGGACGAACAGGTAGCCATTTTTCTCATGGAAGTGGTGATATTGTCATCGGCTTTACAACGGCACACCATATTGCGCATCATTCGTCCCAGCATTTGGAGACACGTATACAGCTACGTGAAGATCATCCTATTATGAATCAGTTATTTACCGCTGCTGCGGAAGCAACAGAAGAAGCTATTTTAAATTCCCTGTCACAAGCGCAAACAACAACGGGTCGAGACGGACACGTAGTAGAAGCCTATTCATTTAAAAAATAAACGAAAAGCTATTGAACATTCGAATGTTTCAATAGCTTTTTTGTTTACATGTTGACCGCTTGCCAAAAAAAGTCTTTATATTGTTTTCTTTTTATTGTAAATCCCCATCTATTTCATGCGCTACTAATTCATAAGCATCTGAAACGTACATCAACTCTTGTGCTATCCACGCGGTACTATTTTTCCTAACTAGAAGGTCGGTTAACTGGATAGAGGGGACCTCCTTTATGTTGCTTGAAGAGGTACATTCTTTACCTAACATTCCTAGCATAATGTGTAAGGGCAATGCTACTGTAGAATGTAAAACAAAATCAGAGCAGATTGCACTTATTTGAAGCAATGAAACCAGGTTTACGTCCAGAAAAAGAAAAAGTTCAATGAAGAGCTCAGACGCATGCCACTATTCTAGATTCCATTATCAAGTTGAATGTATGGGTTCTTTTGTTGCAACGCTTCTACAAATGCCTGTCTATCTTTTGGGGAAATCTGAATGGTTTTATATTTTTCGTAATTGATTTCTATGCGATGAACGGAAAGTGATGGTGCCACAAAAGGATTCGTTGTATGCCGATTGGATTTCATTTTAATAAGCCCATACGGTATTTGGAGTGTATCAGTTCGATTTTGTAGCGAGTATTGAACCATATTGTTCTTAATAATTACCATTGTATCACCTCCATAAAAACTTCCCTTTCATTAAGATATTTGGGCAATCATGTCTATTTTTAAAGTTTACTTAATCGCTAAAGTCGTATAAAAAAATAAATGTTTCGACCATATATTGTAGTGTTTAAGCGCTGCATAGCAAATTTTGTATAACGATTAGATAATAACCATTATTATGTAATTATTGTTTTTTTATCTAGTCAACTATGAAGCGGTGTGTTAATATTCAATGAAAATACTGAATTATCTAACAACTTAACATTCTTTACGATAAAAGGTGATGCGAATGCATGAAAAATTATTGCTGCCAATTGCACACGAGACACCGACAAATCCATCCAATCCTATTGTGCTTAACAGTTGTGAGCCATTGATGAACATTGACCACCTACACCCAAGAATCTTTACCCAGCCCGTGTACTATAAACAACAAATTGCTAGTAGCTTACAATCCATTTACTTGCGCCAAGCAGTATATGAGCGATTACAACAAGCTTTATTACTATTACCTGAAAACTATAGTTTGATTGTCTATGACGGGTACCGACCGCTACAAGTGCAACAATATTTATTTACACATTTTGCTGGGCAGCTCAAAGCGCAACATCCAAATTTCACAAAAGAAGAAATTCATAACAAGACATTAAAATTTGTCGCTTTTCCAAGGGAGGGGCAAGAGCATCTACTACCACATTTAACGGGAGGTGCCATTGATTTAACGCTCGCAAATAGTAAAGGGAAAGCGTTAAATCTTGGGACAGCATTTGATGAGCTTAGTGAAAAGTCAGCGACCCGCTATTTTGAACAGCATCCTAATGAAAATAAGGAAGCCTGTGTTCATCGCCGTCTTTTGTATCACTGTATGACGGCGGTTGGCTTTACGAATTATGCTGAGGAATGGTGGCATTATGATTTTCACAATATTGCATGGGCAAGAAGGGTAAATGCCAAAGAAGCTTTTTACGGTGCAATAGAGGCACAGATTGATGACAATTTGATAAAGGAGTATCGATATTTATGAAAGTCTATATTAGTGCAGATATTGAAGGCATTACAGGCACAACATCTTGGAGTGAAACGGAACTGAATGCGCCTGACTATTATTTTTTTCAAAAGCAGATGACGAAGGAAGTGGAGGCAGCAATTGAAGGTGCCATTTTAGGAGGCGCCACAGAAATTTTACTAAAGGATGCGCATGATTCAGCTCGTAATCTTGATATTTCGAATTTGCCGATGAATTGCAAGGTCATTCGTGGATGGACATATGATCCGATGTGTATGGTAGCCGGACTTGATAGTAGTTTTGATCGTGCTATTTTCATTGGCTATCACAGCAAAGGAGGCAGTGAACGTAATCCATTAGCACACACACTATGTGTTACTGCTGATATTAAAATCAATGGTGAATACGCAAGTGAGTTTCTTATCAATACGTATGCCGCTGCTTTACATGGTGTTCCTGTTTCATTTGTTAGTGGAGATGTTGGACTAACAGAAGAAATTCAATCCTTCAATTGCAATATTGTGACATTTGCTACCAAGGAAGGGGTGGGGAATGCCACAATAAGTGTCAGTCCTCAATTGGCAATTGCTGAAACGAAACGACTTGTGGAAGCCTCTATGAAGGTCTCCCGAGATGACTTACAAGTGACATTGCCTCAGCGATTTATAGTGGAAATAATTTACCGTGACCATACACGCGCTTACCGCAATTCCTTTTATCCAAATGCAACGTTTAAGCCCCACAACACGGTTGAATTTGTCACGGATGATTATTTTGAAGTACTTCGAATTTTACAGTTCTTAACTTAAGAATAGACTGTAGGTGAATGCATGAAGATTAAAGATATTGTTGTTGCAACGGTAGAAGCCCCCCCTTATTGTGCCATTTAAAACAGCATTAAGAACCGTGCGTAGCATTGAAAATATTGCCGTTTACGTTCATAGTGAGCACGGACAAATTGGCATTGGTGAGGCTGCGCCAACTGCTGTTATTACAGGGGAAACTTTAGGTTCGATTAAGGAGGCTATTAAACACTATATTAAGCCAGCCATAGTAGGTATGGATTTACAAGAAATAGCCGTTGTGATGGAGCGAATGGACAACAGTATTTATCAAAATACGAGTGCGAAAGCGGCGGTAGATATGGCGCTTTATGATTTATTGGCACAGCATCACAAGACGCCATTGTATAAATTATTAGGGGGCTATCGCAAGGCATTAACAACAGATATTACAATTAGCGTGAATAGTGTAGCGGACATGATAAAAGATAGCCTATCAGCGGTGGAACGTGGCTTTCAAATATTGAAGGTCAAGGTTGGCAAGGATCCAGCGACAGATGTCCAGCGTGTGACGGCTATACGGGATGCAGTAGGCAAAGCCATTACATTACGTGTAGATGCCAATCAAGGGTGGACGCCAAAAGAAGCGGTTCGGATAATTCGTGCACTTGAAGATGCAAATAGCAATATCGAATTAGTGGAACAGCCTGTGCACTATGCTGATTTAACGGGTATGCAATATGTAACAGCCAATACGTTGACAAATATATTGGCTGATGAAAGTGTCTTTTCTGCAAAAGACGCCCTCACTATTATCGAACGACGTGCTGCTGATTTCATCAATATTAAATTAATGAAAACAGGTGGCATTTTTCATGCGCAAAAGATTTGCCATATTGCAGAAGCGCATGGCATTGCTTGTATGATGGGCTGCATGCTTGAAACAAAAATTAGTGTGAGTGCGGCTGCACATTTTGCTGCATCACAAAAAAATATCACAATGATAGATTTAGACGGACCAAGTTTATGTTTGAAAGATCCTATTGCAGGTGGTCCTATTTTTAACAATGATCGAATCACAATGACGGATGCAAATGGAATAGGATTTTCAAGATAAAAATACGTAGGGGGATGCTTATGAGGAAAAGGAAATGGTTTCTTTTAGTATGTCTAGTCGTCTTACTTTGTGCAGCCTGTAGTAATGATTCTTCTGACGAGAAAAAATCAGAGTATCGGGTCGTTTATTCAGGTGAGATTAAAACATTAAACTATTTAAAAACCTCTGAAACAAATGAATTTGCTGTAGCTGCCAATTTAGTGGATGGCCTCATTGAATATGATAAGTATGGGATTGTGCAACCAGGCTTAGCGAAAGAATGGTCGTCAAATGAAGATGCGACTGTTTGGACATTTAAGCTACGTGATAATGTAAAATGGGTTACCCATAATGGAAAGGAATATGCAGATTTAGTGGCACAAGACTTTGTGGATGGTTTGCAGTATGTGCTCGATGCAAAAAATGAATCTTCGACCGTCTGGAGTGCCATGGTAGTCAAAAATGGTGAAGCGTTTTATAACGGTGAGCTAACTGATTTTTCAAAAGTGGGCATCAAAGCGATCGATCAACATACGGTTGAATACACGCTGGAGGCTCCTACACCTTATTTTCTGTCGATGTTGAACTATGTATGTTTCTTCCCTGTAAATGGGAAGTTTTTAACGGAAAAGGGCGAGCAATTTGGAACTACACGTGAAAATTTCCTGTATAACGGTGCCTATCTATTAGATAAATTTGAACCTCAAAATGAGCGTGTTCTTGTAAAAAATGATACGTATTGGGATAAAGACAACGTGCTGATAGAGCGCATTCGGTATAAATATAACAAAGAAGCAGCAACCGTTGCGCCCGAACTATTTTTACGGGGCGAAATCGACACAGCAACGATTCCTACTTCGATCATTGACGAATGGCTGAAGGATGATAAGAAAAAATCCCAAGTACGTCAAACGCAAAATAATTTTTATTCGTATTTTTATGCGCTCAACTTTGACCCGCAATTCGCTGCGGAATATGAACCTGAAAACTGGAAGATTGCCGTTAATAATAAAGATTTCAGAAAATCGCTTTTCCATGGGCTTGATCGTGTATCAGCGATGCTAACGGTGGAACCATTTAACCCTCAAGATTTACTAAGCAATACAATCACACCGAAAAACTTTGTTGATGTTGAAGGAGTCGACTATACACAACTTGACTCATTAGCGGCGATTACAAACAATGATTCTTTTAATAAAGACTTAGCTTTACAGTATAGGGACAAAGCGAAGGCGGCATTAGAAGGGAAAGCGACTTTCCCAGTAAAGGTATTAATGCCATACAACGCTGGAATGCCTGACTGGGCCAATCGTACCCAAGTCATTGAACAACAAGTCGAAAAATTATTAGGTACTGACTATGTGGATATTATCGTTGAAGCAGGTCCTTCGACAGGTTTCTTATCAGAAGTTCGACGCCCTGGTAAATTTGCATTACTAGAAGCGAACTGGGGGCCAGATTATGCTGACCCGTCAACGTATACAGAACCATTTAGTGTAGATGGTACTTATAATAAGCCAGAGTTAGCTGAAGGCTACAAGGAAGCAAATGGTCAAACTGTTTACTTGAATTTATTAGAAAAGGCGAAAGCGACAATCGATACGGCCGAGCGTTATAACCTATTTGCTCAAGCAGAAGCTTTCTTAATTGAAGAGGCCTTTGTTATTCCATATTCTGTAGGTGGTAGTGGTTATGTTGCTTCAAAATTAAATCCATTTGAAGCCCAGTACTCACCATTTGGTGTGACAGCAGAGAAGTTTAAAGGACAGCAAGTGTTAGCAAAGCCAATGAGTAATGATGACTTTAAGAAAGCATTGGCTCAGTGGGAGCAAGAACGTGTGGATGCATTGGCGAATGCAGCCAAATAAAAGAAAGGAATAATTATTGCCAAAATGCATTCCGTAGGCGTATAGTGGTGATTTTTCAATATCGAGGAGATGACCGAAAATGCTGATTCGGCATCTCCTTCCTGCTTTTGTAACAGTTTTACTGGAGGGAGGATGCTTAAATGCTTTGGTATGTAGGAAAGCGCTTGTTACAATCCATTGTTACGCTATTTATTATTATCACAATTGTGTTCTCGTTACTACGATTAATGCCAGAAGAAGGCTACTTAGGGGCAGCGGCAGAGAAAATGTCAGCGGCTCAAAAAGAAGTGTATTTAACGAATTTAGGGTTACGTGATCCATTGCTTGTTCAATTGGGGAATTTTTATGCGGATTTATTGCAAGGTGATTTAGGCAAATCCGTTACATATCGTACGGATGTGCCTGTTGTGACAATACTTGCAGATAAAATCATGTATTCATTGTTCTTTGGGTTAGGAGCGGTTGGCATATCGCTGCTCATCGGTGTACCGCTCGGAATATTAATGGCACAAATGAAGGGGCGCTGGCTGGATCGGTTAGGGACTGGCTACATTGTATTTGTCGTCGCAGTACCAGCGGCTGTGTATTACTTAGTCATTCAAATGTATATTACAGATATTTTCCATTTGCCGATGCTGTTTGACGAATATAAGCCAATCACCTGGCTATTACCGCTTACTTCGATGGCATTAGCACCAACTGCTTCTTATGCGATGTGGATGCGCCGGTACATGGTAGATGAATTAAACAAAGATTACATTAAGCTCGCACGTGCGAAAGGCGTGAAAGAGCGTACCTTAATGTTTAGTCATGTATTGCGCAATGCTTTTATTCCAATGGCGCAATATTTGCCAGCAACGATTCTTTTTACGATTACAGGCTCCATTTATATTGAATCTTTGTATTCTATTCCAGGGATGGGTGGATTACTCGTGGATGCTATTCAACGACAGGATAATACGATTGTACAAGGTTTAGTGCTAGTTTTTTCATCACTTGGCATTATCGGCTTAATTTTAGGTGATATTGCGATGGCGCTAGTGGACCCACGGATTAAATTAGGGAAAGGGGAGAGTGTGCGCTAATGAGCATGTATACAGAGGAAATCGATAATATGTCAGACAAGTCTCGTGCACAACTATTTGACTTTGTGGAAGCGACTGATGGTCAGGCAGAAGACATAGCCTACTCCAATTATTCCTATTGGCGCTCTACTTGGAAATCGTTTTTAAAAAATCGAGTGGCTGTTTTCTTATTAGTAATGGTTTGCATTATTGTGGCGTTCACCATGTTTCAGCCGTATTTGCCGGCACAAAAATCTCCGACCGAAATTTATCTCGATGACCAAACGGGATTACAGGCACGCAATATTGCCCCAAATGCTGAGTTTTGGTTTGGTACCAACTCGATTGGACAAGATTTATGGTCCCGTATTTGGGCTGGCACAAGGACATCGTTAATGATTGGCTGTGTGGTCGCATTAGTGGAAGCATTTGTCGGCATTACAATCGGAACACTGTGGGGCTTTTCTCGTAAGCTAGAAATGCCGATTACACAGCTTTATAACGTTGTAGATAATATCCCGACAACAATTGTCCTTATTTTAATGTCTTATATTTTACGCCCGAGCATTTCCACCATAATCATTGCCATGTGCATTACGGGGTGGGTAGAAATGGCGCGCTTTATTCGCAATCAAATCGTAATTTTACGAGATCGGGAATACAATTTAGCATCGAAATGTTTGGGGACATCAGACTATCGAATTATTATAAAAAATTTATTACCTTACTTAATCTCTGTTATTATGCTGCGCATGAGTTTAGCGATTCCGTTTGCGATTGGCGCAGAAGTGTTTTTAACATATATCGGTTTAGGGCTACCAATTAGTGAACCATCATTAGGGAATTTAATTAATGAAGGGCGTGTCCTGATGATGTCACCTGATTTAAGGTATCAGTTAATTTTCCCAAGTATTGTACTAAGTATTATGACGATAGCATTTTATATTATTGGGAATGCATTTGCAGATGCAGCAGATCCAAAAAACCATGTATAGAAGGGAGATGATTGTTTGTGAAGCAAATAAAATCCCGTATTTTAGCGATTGAAAACTTAGTCATTACATTTACACTACGAGGGCAAGTACTAACAGCTATTAGGGGAATCTCACTTGATTTATATAAAGGCGAGAGTCTTGCCATTGTTGGTGAATCAGGTTCAGGAAAATCCGTACTAATGAAATCAATTATGGGCTTACTCGATAAAAATGGTTCGATTGCCCAAGGTCAAATTATATACAATGGTATGGATTTAGCGCTGTTTAACACAGAACAACAATGGTTAACTATTCGAGGGAAAGAAATCGCTATCGTTACACAGGATCCGATGACATCGTTGAATCCATTGAAAACGATTGGCAAACAAATTGAGGAATGTGTGGTGTTACACCAAGGGCTCAAGGGCAAAGCAGCTTATACTGAAACACTTAAATTATTAACAGACGTCGGTATTGATGATGTAGAGAAACGCTACAAGCAATACCCTCATGAATTTTCAGGAGGAATGAGACAACGAATTGTGATTGCCATTGCGCTCGCGTGTAAACCGAAAATTTTAATTTGTGATGAGCCAACAACCGCATTGGACGTAACCATACAAGCACAAATTTTGCAACTTCTAAAAAGCCTTCAGCAAAAATATAGCTTAACAATCGTTTATATTACACATGATTTAGGCGTTGTAGCAAAAGTTGCGGACCGTATCGCCGTCATGTATGCAGGGGACATACTCGAAGTTGGTCATACCCATGAAGTGTTTTTTAATGGAAAACATCCGTATACATGGGCGCTTCTTTCGTCACTACCACAGCTTGGGTTAAAAGGGCAACCGCTTTATTCGATTAAGGGGACGCCACCCAATCTTTTTAAAGAAATTAAAGGTGATGCGTTTGCCCCGCGCAATCCATTTGCTTTAAAGATTGATTACGAAGTACGTCCGCCATTTTTTCAAGTAAGCGATACACATTTCGCGCGCACTTGGCTGTTGGATCCCCGTGCGCCCAAAGTGGAACCTCCAGCAACGTTACAAGCTTTTTTTGAAGAAGGGAGGCAGTACGCCAATGAGCGATAAAGAAGTATTATTAGAAGTGAAAAATTTGCACATTGTGTTTGATAAAGGCAAACATAAATTTGTGGCAATAGATGATGTCAGCTTTCATATTTATAAAGGTGAAACATTCGGATTAGTTGGCGAGTCGGGCTCTGGGAAAACGACTATTGGCCGCGCTATAATGCGCATCAATGAAGTAACGAGTGGTCAAATATTGTACCGTGGAAAGAACATTAACGGTAAAATCTCGAAAGATTGGGACAAACAAATAACGCAAAAAATCCAAATGATTTTTCAAGACCCGATGGCTTCACTTAATGAACGGGCAAAGGTGGATTATATTATATCGGAAGGTCTGATTAATACGAAAAACTTTAAAGATGAAGCGGAGCGTCAGCAAAAAGTACAAAATGCACTTTTAAATGTTGGCCTATTACCGGAGTTCGCGAGTCGCTTTCCGCATGAATTTTCTGGCGGTCAGCGTCAACGGATTGGCATTGCACGTGCATTAGTAATGGAGCCAGAGTTTATTATTGCGGATGAACCAATTTCAGCCCTCGACGTATCGATACGAGCGCAAGTGCTCAATTTATTATCGACGATTCAACAACGAAACAACTTAACCTATTTATTTATTGCCCATGATTTATCAATTGTTCGATTTATTACAGACCGTACGGCAGTCATTTATAAAGGAAAAATTGTGGAGTTAGCAGAGACCGAAAAACTTTTTTCTAATCCAATCCACCCGTATACAAGAGCATTATTATCAGCTGTGCCAGAGCCCAATCCGTATAAGGAGCGAGATAAAGTTGTGGAAATTTACAACCCGTTACAGCATCAATACGAACTAGCTCCCCCTTCATTTATAGAAATAGAAGAAGGGCATTATGTTTTAGCCAATGAAGAGGAAATAGCAAATTATCGTACATTACGAACAGTAGAGGTGAGCGAATGATTGTGCCTAAAGCTTTGCTAAAAGGGGATACGATTGGTCTACTTAGTGCTTCTGGTGCTACACCACCAGAAAAGCTAGCTCCCGCCATTGCTAGTATTGAGAAACTTGGTTTTAACGTCATTGTGGGGGAAACATGTCGTGTTAGACATGGATATTTAGCTGGTTCAGACGAACTGCGCGCATATGATGTCAATGAAATGTTCCGCAATCCCCATGTGAACGGCATTTTTTGTATTCGTGGAGGATACGGGGCAACGAAAATTTTACCAAGACTAGATTATGAGATGATACAAGCAAATCCCAAAGTATTCGCAGGCTATAGCGATGTGACTGCACTACATATCGCCTTTAATCAAAAATGTAATTTAGTGACGTATCATACACCAATGCCTTCAACAGAATTTATTCAACAAAATATGGATCATTATACATGGGATTCATTTTTGAATTGTGTGATGGCAACAGATACCATGCCGTTTCTGTTGGAAAATCCTCCACAGCAACCAATGACTACACTCCAAACAGGGACTGCAACAGGTCAACTCGTTGGGGGCAATTTAACATTGATTACAGCGTCTCTTGGCACGCCATATGAAATTGATACAAAAGGTAAAATTTTATTTTTGGAAGATATAGATGAGAGTGAGCAGCGGATAGATCGTATGCTGACACAGTTAAAATTAGCTGGGAAGCTTGATGATGCAGTAGGTTTATTATTAGGGGCATGGACAAATTGCGGGCCTGAAAACCCGAAGCATCCAGAACAGAGCTTATCCTTAAACACAATTTTTAAAGAAATCTTAACACCTTTGAAGAAACCTATTGTATCAAACCTTGCTTGTGGTCACTGTTTACCAACGATGTCACTGCCTTTAGGTCGTATCATAACCGTAGATGCGGAAACGCAAAACATTACAGTGGTAGGGTAGGTGCATGATGCAGCAAACGATTCAACGTATTATACAAGAAGCTCCATATAAAGTGCATATGTTTGTAAAAGATTTTAAGACAAATGAGCTTGTTATCAACGAGCGTCTAGATGATGCTTTTTCCAGTGCTAGCTTAATTAAAGTGCCTATACTTATTGCTGTTTTCGATTATATAGATGTATGCAATATACCTATCAATCAAGTAATAGCCATTACTCCTAGCGATTGGGTTGATTTTAGTGTGATTAGTGAACAGCGAGTAACATCTTGTACGATCTATGAACTGTGCGTTTGGATGATTACGACAAGTGATAATACTGCGACAAATGTGTTAATTGATGTAATCGGTATGGAAGCGCTAAATAAGTACTTTCATAAAATCGGACTGACCCATACACAATTACAAAGAAAAATGATGGACTTTGAACGACTTGCAAAAGGCATTGATAATATAACAACAGCGCGCGATATGGCGCATCTATTTAGCCAAATTTATGGGAAAAATCTGCTATCCCCAGTGTTAAGTCAGCTTGCTATTGATATATTGTGTCGTCAGCGTTTTCATGAAAGCTTGCGCCGTTATATCGTTGATGATGTGACAATCGCCCATAAAACAGGTGGCCTTGATACCGTTGACCACGATGTTGGCATTGTTTTTAGTCACGTACAAGATTATGGTATTGGTGTCTTTATCTCAGAGGTCAAGCAAAATGATGTCGCCAGACAATTAATCGGTCGTCTTTCAAAGGTAGTCTATGACAAGATGATAGGAGTGAAAGGAGAGACAACATGAACGCGATTGTCATTGCTATGATGGCTAATCTTTATGCTGAACCCAATCGTCATGCTGAGCTTGTTGATGAAATACTTTACGGTATGCCTGTTCAAATTATAGAAGAATTAGAAAATGATTGGCTGTATGTTCGCACCGCCTATCGCTATGAAGGTTATTGTCAGCGAAAGCATGTCCTTTTCGATGATGCGATTACAAATGCATGGATTCAAAAGGCGCAACATGTTATTGGACAGCGTTTCGCAGATGTTTTACAAGAACCGAAAATACAAAGCACCAAAATCATCACATTGGTAAAAGGTTCTATTTTATACAATGTAGATTCCGACACGACATCAAACACGCCATGGACTGCCGTTCAATTAGCGACGGGCGAAATAGGCTATTTACGTTCACAATGGTTGCATCCTAAAATTGCTGAACATACTTTTGAAGAGCATGCGTTTCGAGAAAATGTTGTACAAACAGCACTAAGCTATATAGCCACACCGTATCGTTGGGGAGGTAAGTCACCGCTAGGCATTGATTGTTCGGGCTTATGTTCGATGGCTTATCTGCTAAATGGCGTAATTATTTTCCGAGATGCTAGAATAGTAGAAGGTTTTCCAATTAAGGAGATAACAATTGATCGTATGCAAAAAGGAGATTTGCTATTTTTCCCAGGGCATGTAGCACTGTATCTAGGGCAGACTCTTTATGTTCATGCCTCACTTGGTGGCAATGAGGTCAATGTCAATAGCCTAGATGAACAACACCCGTTATATCGCCAAGATTTAGCAACGACTATTACCGCAATCGGAAGCTTGTTTTAAATGTATGTAATGCTTGCAGAAAAATGGAAGCAAAAAAACGAGGCATTTGACGGTAGTTGTATCGTCGAATACCTCGCCTTGTGTATGTTTACACTAATATTGATAAATATTTAACTGTTGTCCAGCTTCAATATTATCTGAACGCAATTGATTCCATTGTTTAATGGATGTTACTTTCACATTATGCGTCTGTGCGATGTGCATCAGCGAGTCACCATCCGCAACTGTAATGGTTTTTTTATTTTTTACAGGGCTGTCGTATTGTTGTAAGTCGTACTTCGCAATTAGACTATTTAACTTTTCATTGTAAGTTGAATCTGTTGCGTAAGAGCCTGTTAAAAATTTTGTCGCATCTGCATAGGATGTTGTGTTGCTTTTAAAGACACCTGTATAAAAATTTTTGTTCCAAGATACACCATTGCGGAGTAATTGGACATAATCCTTCATAGATTCTTCGTAGGAAGGATATTTGCGGAATTCAGCCATCACTGTTGTCAGATTACCAGAGCCATCATCCTCAACTGTTTCAAGTGTCACGGAATCATTTTGAAATTTGCCTTTCATACCAAATAAATTGTTATTAGGAGCTGAACTAAGACCACTTTGCCCATGCTTACTTTCTAAAATGGCTTGTGCAATCATGACAGATGCATATAAGTCATTTTCAGCACCGAGTTGTCGTGCTGTTTCTGCAATAGAGCCGATAAATTCTTCTACACTTGGACCTTCATCTACATATTTTTGAACGGCAGTGTCGGTTGGCTTCAATAGCTGAATCAAAAAATAAGTGGAAATACTGATAACAGACGCTATGACAATCATTCCGATTAATAGTTTTTTGAATAATCTCATGTAGTTATAGATGTTGAATCTGTGCAACACCTTCCTCCTTTCTTTTCTCTTAAAAAATCGCTTACTCTTTTCATATTGTAAAACAACTAGATAAAAAAAAGCATCGTTTTTCACTAGAATTCATAATTAATAGAACGAACTTTCATACGAAAAAGTTTCATATAGCGCGTCTAGGATGGACATGAAACTATAAGTCTATTAAAATCGCTTTGTCCTATTGTTAGTTTAACCGCTTGAATATGTGGAAAGATATACTGATGGGAAGAACACTGACATTTAATCTATCAAATTTATAAGGAGCTTAGTCAATGATTGCATTTGAGAATGTTACAAAAAAATACGATAATAACCAAATTGCAGTAAATGCCATTAATTTTGAAATACAGAAAGGGGAGTTTTTTGTCATTATAGGCCCTAGTGGTTGTGGCAAGACGACATTACTAAAAATGATTAACCGATTAATTCAATTGACTGAAGGGACAATACGAATTAACGGTAAAAGAATTAACGGTAAAAGAATTAGTGATTATAATATTCATGAGCTACGATGGAATATTGGCTATGTGCTCCAACAAATTGCACTTTTCCCTCATATGACAATAGCAGAAAATATCGCCATTGTTCCTGAAATGAAAAAATGGGAAACGACAAAAATTCAACAACGAGTTCATGAATTATTAGAAATGGTAGGGCTAGAACCAGCTCAATATAGTGACAGGAAGCCAAATGAACTGTCGGGTGGGGAACAACAACGGGTTGGGGTTGTCCGCGCATTGGCAGCAGATCCCGAAATTATATTAATGGATGAGCCATTCAGTGCATTGGATCCAATTAGTCGAACAAAATTACAAAATGACCTGCTTGAGCTTCAACGTGCAATAAATAAAACGATTGTCTTTGTTTCACACGATATGCAAGAAGCGTTAAAACTAGGGGATCGTATCTGTGTGATGAAAGATGGAGAAATAGTACAAATCGGTACACCAAAGGAAATAATACAAAATCCCGTCAATGATTTTGTTCGAAAATTTATTGGGGTCAAGGAAGATGCATTGAATGTGTTTACCATTCAACAAGTGATTGAACCGTTTGTAGAGGCGAAACATCAAAGTTATGTGATACATAGTGTTGGTGATCAGGCTACTTTACAAGCCATTTTACAACAATTGGCGCACTATGAGTGTCTGGCAGTGAAAAGCGAAGAGGAAATTATTGGGGTTATTACAAGGCAATCAATGTTGCAGTTTTTAGCCAACCATTCCACAGAACGGGGTGAGGCAAATGACTGATTTTTTACATGTGTTGGATGAACGCAAAGGTCAACTCATTGCATCGTTAATAGAGCATATGCAAATATCATTTATTGCCTTATTTTTTGCAGTAGTCATTGCCATCCCACTGGGCATCTACTTAACGCATCAAAAGAAAATAGCGGAAAGTATAATTGGCATTAGTGCAGCCTTACAAACAATCCCTTCATTAGCGTTGTTAGGATTGTTAATTCCGTTACTCGGCATTGGGAAAACGCCTGCTATAATCGCTCTTGTGGTCTATGCCCTCCTGCCCATTTTACGCAATACATTTACAGGCATAAACGAAGTCGATCCGTCTTTAAAGGAAGCGGCAATGGCAATGGGGATGAATACAGTAAAAAGATTAGTGAAGGTGGAACTGCCACTTGCAATGCCCGTTATAATGGCAGGCATTCGCACAGCCATGGTATTAATAGTTGGAACGGCTACATTAGCTGCATTAATAGGCGCTGGAGGGTTAGGCGATATTATTTTGCTTGGTATTGATCGTAATAATACTTCGCTCATCCTATTAGGTGCAGTTCCAGCGGCCATTTTAGCATTAGTGTTCGATTATCTTTTGAAAAAGCTAGAATCACTATCTTTTAAACGAGCAGTTTCGGTATTACTTGCCATTAGTGTTGCGGCAATGATGATGGTTGCAATGCCATTCCTAAACTTTAATAACAAAGCAGATATCGTCATTGCAGGTAAACTTGGTTCAGAGCCAGAAATCCTGATTAATATGTATAAATTATTGATTGAAAATAATACAGATTTAGATGTTCAATTAAAACCTGGACTTGGCAAGACATCCTTTGTTTTTAATGCCCTAAAATCAGGAAGCATTGATATATATCCAGAATTTACAGGTACGGCAATCGCAGAGTTTTTAAAAGAACAAGCGGTAAGTAACGATCAAGTAGCAGTATATCGACAGGCGAAAGAAGGTATGTTGAAGAAATTTGATATGGTTATGCTCAGTCCAATGCAGTATAACAACACATATGCTTTGGCCGTTTCAAAACAACTAGCGGAAGCTTATCAATTACAGACGATTTCTGATATCAAGGCGATGCAAGAGTCGATTAAAGCGGGATTTACGTTGGAGTTTAATGATCGTGAGGATGGTTACGTAGGCATTCAGAAGCGCTATGGGATTGATATTGCCTCTGTTACAACAATGGAACCAAAGCTAAGGTATCAAGCCATCCAATCAGGTAATATCGATTTATTGGATGCTTATTCAACTGACAGCGAGTTACGCCAATATGATTTGACTGTTTTAGTGGATGACCAACAGTTATTTCCCCCGTATCAAGGCGCGCCATTATTAAGAAAGGAAACACTTGAAAAATATCCTGAGCTTGAAAAGGTGTTAGGGAAACTGGCCAATCAAATCACGGATGATCAAATGCGTGAAATGAATTATCAAGTTAACGTGGAAGGGAAAAATAGTGAGGATGTAGCTAGAGCATTTTTGAAAAATGCAGGTTTATTATAAGCATTTGTATGAATCGCGGGTAAAATAGGTTAATTCGCGGGTAAATCACGATGAATCGCGGGTAAAGTGTGATATTTCGCTGGTAAAGTACGCTTTTCCGCGGGTAAAGCGTACGGCTTCATTACAAATCATGTCGTCATATTTTAAAAACGGACATATTATAACGAGATAGGTCAAATAATGATTTTGCTATCGTTCGAGTAAGGAGCCATTGCTAAAACGCAATAGGAAGGGGCTGGGAACGTTGGGTATTGAAAAAGGAAGAAAGCACTTTGTATGCGAAGCGCTATACGATATAAAAGCACTACAGGATATCATAACAGATTTTCATTCAAAATATTATGGTCAGCTTCTTGTAAAAATAATTGGTAGTGATACCATTCCCTTTTTTTTAATAACGCATAATGGAGCACATTTACGATTAATAGATACAGTACAACAGTTTGAAACAGAGTTTTTTCGTATAGAAGCGATTGATATAGATCGTTGTCGAGGCACTATTTCGCTGTTACGAGCCTATGATTATGAAGGCAATGAAACAAATGTAATTGCTGATGTTGTGAGATTAGAAAGAACATCGACAGAAAAATCAATTGAGTTAGGCAGTATATCAGCTATTCAGTTATTAAATCCAGACTTATTAAAAAAGAAATTTATCATTGAGCCTAAATGGTAAAATAGATGATTTACCTATAAAACTACTAAAATAATTGCAGAACTAGAGCATCTGTCCATATGCAAGCTGCGTAATCTGAATTTAATAGAAAGAGTCTATAGAAAGGAAGATTAACGCATGACAATTATAGGAATGTTGCATCATCGTCTAGATCCTAAAACTGTTATCAAGTCATATGCATATGCAGCAGTTGCAAAAGCAGAAGGAGTAGAATTTTTTTACTTTACACCTAAAAAGGTAAACTTTGACAATCGTACGATCAATGGGCAGGTATTAGAAGATGGGCAATGGCATGAAAGAGTGATGCCCTTTCCAGATGTAATTTATAATGCTGGAAGTCCAGAAAAATTAGCGGTGTCAAAAAAAATAATAGAGAGATTGAAAAAGGAGATTCCGTTTACTACACATTCAATTGGTAATAAATGGAATGTTATGGAGCGACTTAAAGAGGCGAAGGAATTTGATAAATACATTATTCCAACAGAAATAGTAAAAAACACAGATGTCTTTCATAGCTATATAGCCCACCATAAAAAAATTGTATTTAAGCCGATTGACGGCAGGAAAGGAAAAGGAATCTATTTTATTATCAAAATAGGAGACCATTTTGAGGTACGGCAAAATAGCGAGAATCGTATGTACTCAAAGCAACAGTTAAATGCATTAATCCATGAACTTCTTGAAACGGGTACGTTTATTATGCAACCGTATATTCAATCGAAAATGAAATCGGGTCAAGTTTATGATTTTCGTCTACATGTTCAAAAAAATGGGGAAGGTAAATGGGTGGTGACAACAGTTTATCCACGTATTGCACCACATGGCTCAATTATTCCAAACATCAACAATGGCGGTTATACAAATTATTTGGATCCATTTTTAGAACAAGAGTTTAAAGAAGAAGCCTTTAATATTCGTCGGATGTTGGAACATTTCTCATTATCTTTGGCACGCCATTTAGATGACATTCAGATGACGAAGTTTGGAGAGGTCATTGATGAGATTGGAATAGATGTCGGGCTCGATGCGCAACAAAAAATATGGATCTACGAGGTAAACTGGCGTCCTGGTTGTCCGCCAGCGTTTTACTTAGAATTAGATGTTGTTATCCATTCGATTCGTTATGCAAAGTACTTAGCAGAAACCCAACAACCGCTAAAAAAACCAAAAGCAAAACCTGCAACTTCAAACACAAAAACAGTAGTACCAAAACCTACAGATTCAAAACCAAAGCAAGTCGAAGTAACAGCACAATCGAACCATGCAAAATTCGATAAACCAATAATTGCGATTACTGGTAGTGCAGGAAAGACCACATCTAAGGCATTTTTAGGGTCTATATTGTCTAAAAAATGGAATGTATTTGAGTCGAAGGATTACTGGAATACGACTGAACATACTAAAAAACATGCAGAAGAAATCAACGATTCTCACCAAGCCGTTGTGCTCGAATATGGAATGGCTTATCCAGGTATCATTACAAACCACTGTAGCATTATCCAACCGAATATAAGTATCGTTACAAATATTGGACTTGCGCATGTTGGGAATTTTGATGGAGATGTTCGAAAAGTAGCGAAAGCTAAGTCAGAATTAATTCAAGGTATGGATCAGCAAGGGTTACTTATTTTAAATAAAGATGACGACAATTCAAACTATTTATTGACCGATCAATTTAAAGGAAAAATCCTGACTACTGGTATTCACACAGCAGCGGACTATCGAGCATACGATATACAATATAAAGAAAATGGCATGGCATTTAAGATGGAACTGCAAGGTCAGGAAATCCAATTATTTATTCCGATTTTAGGAGAACATCACGTTTATAATGCCCTTAATGCGGTCGCAGTTGCAGATTATTTAGGGTTTACGCCACAGGAAATAAAAGCAGGTTTGCATTTTAAAAAGCCGCCAAGAAGGTTGACGGTGTATAACTGCCGCGATCATATAACGGTCATTGATGATACTGTTCACTCCCATCCTCAAGGCGTAAGGGCAGCCCTAAATGTGCTAACAAATGTTAGCAACAAACGGCGTGTGGCAATAATTGGGCAGATGCGTGAGCTAGGTGATTTAAGAGAAGAAGAATATCGCAAATTAGGCGAATTTATTGTTGAACAAGGCATTGATCTTTTAATTACCTATGGCTTTAGGACAGAAGAAATAGGAGCAGCGGCCATAGCAAAAGGCATGGATTCAAACAAGATTTATCATTTTACGAATAAAGATCAATTGCATGCGCTGTTAGAGAAAATAATCGAACCTCATGACACGATTCTTGTCAAAGGTGCTAGTAAAACGAATATGTTTGAAACCGTTAAATTTTTAGACCAAACATTTAAAGCATAACGAGGAAAACCCGAGTAGTTGCCTATTGGATAGGGCAATTACTCGGGTTGATTGTTGTGAATGCAAACAAAGTAAAACGATGTATCTAGCGCTCTATTGCCTAAATTGCTCATAGTAAAGCGGATGAAGCAAAAGCCACATCCGCAACTACAGCATATTTACTAAGAAGATAGATTAAGTTGGAACGATAAGCAGCAATCGCCCCCAAATTAGAGCGCTTTTAATAGAAATTTGATTTCTTTGGCGGCGGTTATAGCATTAGTTTTCGCTTGAGCTAAAGTTTTACCCTCGGCAATGACATAGGCATAGCGATGACCCATCGACAACGGTGGGGTTAACAAGGTTCCTTTTCGCGGTTTTACATATACATCGACAACACCAGGTGCTTTTGTTGCCCTTGTTTTACCGATTACTCTTTCTAACACACCTTTGCTCTCTACTATGACATATTTTGTAAAGATGAATTTTTTATGCCTAGGTTGGACATTTGGTTGTTCACCTAAAAATAATTTCAGTGTTTCTTCCACTAAACTAAATCCGAAAGCCGCATGTAGCATATTATTCATAGCGCCACCTGAAATTCGAGGGTTAATCTCAATGAGCTTCCATCCTTGTTCTGTTAAACGAAGCTCTAGATGCAATGTTCCATTTTCAATATCAAATACTTTGACAATAGAATGGAGCACTTCTTCAATCCCTTTTTGAATATCAGAAGGTACTTCCGCGAGTATACCATAGCCTGTAATAATAAATCGTTTACCTTTTGTAATCTCCTGTTCAATAATACCGATTGTGTGAACTTGTCGCTTATAGACCATTGCTTCAACTAAGTATTGGGGTCCATCAATATATTCCTCAATCATGATGGTTTCACCAGGGTTTTTATTTTGGAGAAATGTAAGATGTGAATCGAGTTGGTTTTTATCTGTCGCCAGTAGTACGTCTTTTGAACCCGTTGATTTAGGAGATTTAACAATCAATGGAAATACCATGTTATTTGAAAATGATTCATGCGGTTTTTTTAGGAAAAATTTTGGGGAGTACGGCTGATCCTTTAATAGATTTCTTGTTTTCTCTTTATCTTCCATCATTTCAATTGCTGCTGATGAAGTATAGTTTTGGCAAAATTCATCACATAAAATAGAGGCAATATGAACAAATGGATCTACAAAACTAACAATGGACTTTATCTCTAAACCGGTATCAAGCAAATCATGAATTTCCTCTATCATATCTTCTATATTGGAAGTATCGATAAAAATCATTTTATGAATGTCTGGATAGGCTTTTCTCTGTTGTAATTGTTTTTCATTGCTTGTGAACAGTATTGTCAAGTAGCCCAATTTTTCTGCTGCTTTTATCGCTTCACGACTAGACCCAGATTTGTTTGTACCGATAAATATAATTGCCTTCAGTGAAATCACTCCTTCAATTGGCACTTGGATTATTAATATACACCTTATATATATGCTGTGAAATAGTTTTCTTCTAGTTATGTATCATGTTTACATCCAAGCAACTTTTAAAGTGCTTCATATAATAGAGAAGAAAGGAGTGTGAAATGATATGAAGCCTCTATCGGTGAAGAATTTAACAGCGATTACTGCAGGTAAATTATTGCAAGGATCGGATGAGGTGCTGATCCAGTATGGCGCATATCGGCTAAAACAAGTGAAAAAACCGTACACAGCTCTATTTACAGACAAACGCATAGTAAACTGGAAAAGTCTTGAATCGCTTGCTCCTCTAGTGCTTGTTACAGAGTGGGTGTATAGTCAGCATGAAATTCCTCAACACGTAATAATTATTCAAGTAGAAAATACAGATGAGGCCTACTGGAAGTTTGTACATTATTATCGTAGTCAATTTGAAATCCCTGTTATTGCAATTACCGGAACATCAGGCAAAACTACAACAAAAGAGATGATAAAACATATTCTTTCTGCTGAAAAAGAAGTAACCGCTACGACTTTAAGTAGTAATTCTAGAACCGCTTCATTGCAGTATTTACTTAGTATTGAAGAGGAAACAGAAGTAGCAGTTTTTGAAACAGCTGTTGGATCACCAGGAGATGTAAGGAAAGCAGGGAAGTATTTTAAGCCGACAATCGGTATTATTACCAATATCGGAGCACACCATTTAAACTACTGTAAAACTTTGGATGGCTATATACAGGCGAAGGGTGAAATGGTTGAAATAGTGAATCCAGATGGTGCATTAATTCTCAATGCAGAAGATGTCAATATACGAAAAATTGATTTATCGAAATTTAAAGGACGTATTATTTACATCGGCCAGCAAGCATCCTGCCATTATAGAGCGAGTTCTATTCGCTATGTAGAGAATGGTATGCAGTTTACATTGCATCATAAAAAGAAAAAATATGACGTTTTCGTTCCTGGATTTGGAGAACATCAAGTCTATAATGCATTGGGGGCAATTGCGGCCATTCATGAATTACGTGTACCGATTTCCGAAGCGATTAAACAATTAGCGACATTCAAGAAAGTGAATAAGCAACTACAACTTTTTGAAGGAATCAATGGTTCTCTATTGATCGACGATACTTGGAGCTTAACAACAACGTCCTTAGAAGCTGCTTTAAAGGTCTTAAATTCATTAGGAGAAGGCAAGAAAAAAATTGCCATTATCGGAACGATTACGGATTTAGGGTCCTGGGGGTATATTATCCATGAGCAAGCAGGAGAATTAATCCATAAAATTGGTGTAGATGTTCTTATTACTATTGGAGAGCACGCCCGAATTATGGCTGATCGTGCAATAAAATTAGGCTTCCGTAAGCCCGTTTATATATTTAATAATAATATCCTCGTCTATAAGTTATTACATGAAATAGTAGATGAGAATACGATTATTCTAATAAAAGGAGATATGTATAGTAAGCAAATTTACCAACTGGCCGCTGATTTAAAAATTAAAAAAACGTTGCCAAAAGAAAATGATTCTAGGCAATAATGTACTTGATATGAAAGCTGGTTAAAGACTGTGTCGCATAAAGTCATGTCATAATATTGTATAGTAATCTTCTAGAAAGGAGCGCTTTAAATAAAGGATAAAGCACGTCATCAAATAATAGTTGTTACTAGAAATAGGGTAGAATGGTTCTTCATTACCCACACTTCTAGTGATTATATTTCATACTATACTGAGAGGGGGGAGGAGTTCACGTGCAAAATATTCGCGTGACTGTGGTTAGAAAGTTACTACAAGGGGAGTTAGTAAGTGGTTCTGAGCAATGGCTTATCAAACATGCCATCTATTATAATCGCCATGATTTGACGCAAAAGAATACACTCATGTTTATCAATAGAAGTGAGACCATTAATTGGGAAGAAATCGATAAAAAGGGACCATCCCTCGTTATTTCAGATAAACCTTTAGAAGAACTAAAAAAAGCACTACCGAATACAACGGTTATTCGCGTGAAAAGTACGTTGCAGGCATACTGGAAGTTTATTGAGTATTATAGAGGACTATTTGACATACCAGTAGTCGCATTAACGGGTACATGTGGAAAAACAACTACAAAAGAAATGATTAAACATATTGCGAGCAAAGACTGGAATGTGCAGGCATCTATTAGTAGCAAAAATGAACCTCGCCAATCTTTACCTTATTTAATAGGCATCGATGAAACGACGAAAGCAGCGGTTTTTGAATTAGGGCTAGGGAATACGGGGAATATTAAGCATCAATGTATGATTTATCGGCCGACGATTGGTATTATTACAAATATCGGTGTGCATCATTTGGATGGCTGTAAAAATCTTGAAGGCTATATCAAAGCAAAGTCTGAAATTTTAGAAGGAATAGCTGAAGATGGAACATTAATCATCAATGCAGATGATGAAAACACAAAAAAAATTCCTCTGCATACGTTTAAAGGGAAAATTATTACGATTGGGGTTCAGGGAAAAGCCGATTATAAAGCTTCGAACATGCAATTTATAAACAACGGTATGAAATTTACCCTGCAAGTAGCTAAGGAAAAATATACAGTATTTGTACCTGGCTATGGAGAACACCAAGTATATAATGCATTAGCGGCCATCGTTGCTGCAAAAGAAATGGGCATGTCCATTCAGCATGCAATCTCACGTTTAAAAACATTTAAACCGATGGCAAGGCATCTAGAAATGTCAACCGGTCTTAAAGGAAGTACTATCGTAGATGATACATGGACGAATAATCCTACATCGGTTGAAGCAGCCTTGAAAGTTTTAGATACGATAGGAAAAGATAAAAAAATAATCCTTATATTAGGTGATATAAAGCGATTGGGTCTTTTCGAAGAGAAGTATCATCGTGAGATTGGCTCCATGGTGGCTGAGCGAAATATTCAAATGCTGATTACCATTGGAAAAAGAGCCGAACATATAGCAGCACAAGCAAAAAAAGATGGCACCACTGCAGAAGTTCATGTTTTTAAAGATGTTGCAGGGGTATTAGAATTACTCAAACCAAAACTTGATAAAAATACGATTGTGCTTATAAAAGGCCCAATGTCTAGTAGATCCATGATTGAATTTGCCAATCATCTAAAGGAAATCTAACAGCATAGCAGGGCAAATTTTATGGTAGCAATGACAAACAAGACTTTAACGATGTAAAATTCATCCAACCATTTAAAGCGAAAACATAGCATACAAACGTGTCAATGACACTGCTTTGTATGCTATGTTTATATATTTGCTAGCAGTCATTCAATTGTTTATTGCCAGATTGTATGTCTTTTAAAATACTCGTTTTGCTGTTAAATAATGTTCCTTATAATAATCAACAAATAGTACTCTTGTCGTAACACCGCTTGAAGTTGGGATAATGAGACGTTGATCGCCAGCGTAGATAGCTACAAGCGAAGGGTTTTTCGAACCTTTCACACCATTAAAGAATACTAAGTCACCCTTTTTCAAATTGGCACGTGACACCGTAGTTCCTTTCGCCATGAGTTCTTTTAAGTTTGTAGTACCAAGTTTTACGCCACTTTTACGGTAGACATATTCAACGAAACCAGGTGCTGTAAAACGTAAACTTTGTTCATTTATTGTGGAACTAATTGTTGCTTTATTTTTATAAGTAATCGCATTTTCTACGATTTTATCACCCTTTGTTGCAGGGTTGGCAGATAATAATGTTGGTAATACTCTGCGAGCAGATACGTAATTGTCTTTATAATATGGCTTACTATTCATATCTGAAATGACAATATTTTGCTTGGAATCAGCCATATGGATAATTTTGTTATTACCAATGTACATGCCTACATGATCAGGATCCGTGCCTGTTTTTTTACTTTTAAAGAATACTAAGTCACCTTTTTGCAATTGGTTTCTTGCAACATATGTCCCTTGTTGTATCATGTAATTTTCATTATACGTACCAAGATCTACACCATTCTTTTCAAAAATATACATAAGGAATGAAGCACAAGAAAATTTGTAAGGATATGTAGACTTGTACACGCTATTACTGTATGTAGCCTTACCAATTAAGCTTTTCCCTGTTTGAATCAGTTGATCGGCCTTTGCCGCAACGGCCTGGTCATTATTTTGCGCATTTGTCGTCGCTGCCTCCACTTTTATCGGTTCAAATGTACCTTGAACGATTCCGAATGAGCTAAACCCAATCGACAATGCTAATGTAGTTGTTAAAAAATGTTTTTTCATGCTGTTTTTTACCTCCTGTAAGCGAGCAGTAAATTTTTCTGTTTGCTTGCCATTGCAATAATCGTAGCATGAAAAACACGGGGTTCTGCTAGGTAAATGTTTCCACAGTGCACGTCACCCTACCTGAAAACCTTGATAGTAAAGGCTTTATCGCTTGAATTTACAGTTTCATTACAAATGTTTCAGTTTGTGATGATAAAAGTAGGATTGTGTCAAAAACAATCGGATCTTTTTCTATTTTAAATAACATTACAATAGAATTTAAAGGGAAGTCAGAATACTTAAAAAATAATAAGCAATGTGGCAATAGAGCGTACTGCCATACAAATTTTATAAATCAAATTAAGAATATTTTATGATAGAAAAATAACTTTTTTGCTCGAATAATGCTTATATAAGCACGCTTTACAACCTTATTTCTTATCATCTTTTGTTATGAAATACATAGTTCGAGTCATGGGAGTTAAAGGGATAATATGTTATATTTAGGGAGAAAACAAGCAAGACTTTCATCCTCAAAAGCTAGCGAAAAATGTTGTTTCGTAGAAGTAATTGATATAATTTCACTAACGAAAGGGGAAAATGGTATGTTACAGAAACTTAGGTTCAAAACCATTCGAGCAAAAATTTTGAGTGCATTTTTCATTGTTGTATTTTTTATTGCTTGTTTTAACACGTATAGCTACTTTGCCAATAAGCGTGTCATTTCTGCTGGCGAAGAAATTGTTTATAAAGAATTACAGTTGTTAACAGCAAATGAAAAGTTAGCATCCACAATCAGTGTTCGAACAACTGCTGCAAAAAGCTATGTTCTGACTGGTGATCAGAAATATAAAAAAGAATTTGAAGCATACGTAAAAATTGCTGAAGAAAATAATAAACTATTAACGGAATTATCAACTGATACAAATCTATCGAAAACTGTAGAAAAAGCAAGGGAATGGCGAGGTTTTGTGCAAACGAAAGTGTTTGATGAATATGATAAAGGAAATGTAGAATTGGCTATACAAAACTTAAATTCTATTGACTCGCTTGCTACAGAGGTTAGAAAAGGTTATGAGGGGCTTGCACAGGCAAGAGAAGCTTCTATTAATGAGCTAGGACAGGCAATGATTGCCCAATCGAAAGAGTCACTGAATGTAGGGTTAGCAATAGGCGTAATGATAACTTTAATCGCAATTGTAACCGCTTACATATCGGCGCATATGATTGCTAATCCGATAAAAGCGGTAATTGAAAAAATATCGCAAATGGCAGATGGCGATATAAGTCAGCCTCCATTGCCAGAAAGAATGAAAGATGAAATTGGCTTGCTGGTACAATCGACAAACACGCTCAATCAAAAACTTCATGAAATTATTGGATCAATCCATGTTGTTGCGGGCAATGTAGCTGCAAATAGTGAGCAGCTTGCACAATCTTCGCTAGATGTAAAAACAGGTGCAGAACAAATAGCATTGACGATGCTTGAGTTAGCAGGTGGTTCGGAATCCCAAGCACATAATGCAAGTGACTTAGCGCAAATAATTGATACATTTAAAGTAAATGTCCAACAAGCAAATGCACAAGGCATTGATTTACAAGGCTATTCAAGTGAAGTATTACAACTTACGACAAGCGGTCAACAATTAATGAACACATCGACACAGCAAATGTTTGCCATTGATACGATCGTGCAAGAGGCTGTTGCAAAAGTAGCAGGGTTAAATAGACAATCGCAAGAAATTTCTAAGTTAGTATCAGTTATTGACGATATTGCCAATCAAACAAACCTATTAGCGTTAAATGCTGCAATTGAGGCGGCACGGGCTGGAGAACAGGGAAAAGGCTTCGCAGTTGTAGCTGCTGAAGTGCGCAAACTTGCGGAACAGGTTTCTTATTCGGTCACAGATATATCATCCATTGTGGGGCGCATTCAAAACGAAACGGTTGGTGTAACAGCTTCCCTTCAAACGGGATATGAAGAAGTAAAAAGAGGAACAGAGCAAATTACGAATACCAATACAACCTTTGAACAAATAGCCTCTGCGGTCAATAGTATGTTTAGTAATATTCAAGGAATAACAGAAAATTTACAAGGTATTTCAACAACAACAGAACACATCAATCGTTCCATTGATGAAATTGCTGCTATATCCGAACAGTCCGCAGCAGGTGTAGAGCAAACGACTGCAACAATCGACGAGACAGTCGTAACGATGGATGAAATTTCAAAAAATACAGATGATCTCGCTTCGATGGCTGAACGTTTAAACAAAGAAGTACAGCATTTTAAATTATAAACAATAAAAGCAGCCACTTTGCAATATTGGCTGCTTTTGTCATTTAGATGGGCTGCATCATCTCTACTCGATTACCGAAAGGGTCTCGAAATTCAAAGCGTTCAACATGTGGAATTGGAACGCAATCAAGTATTTCGATTTGGTGTTCGGATAAGACGTTCTTCCAATGCGCTACGTTGTCAACTTGATAGGCAATATGCGCTTTCGTTGTATATCGATCAAATCCGTCCTCTGTCCCAACATGTACTTCTTGATTTCCTACTTGTAACCAAAATCCCCCACGGCCTTGAAGGGATGTAGGTTTCTCTATTTCTTTTAGCCCCAGTACATGGCAATAAAACGTTTTACCCTGTTCCTCACTACCTTTTGGAATGGTAAGCTGTACGTGATGTAAACCGACAATCATCCTAATCCTCCTTTAATTCCTTTATATTTACGTATAACTATATACTTCGCTTCACTACTTGGAATACCTTCTAAAGTGTGAAAGTATGATGAATAAGTCTATCTTTTATTAGAATAATATTTCCTTAATAACAAGTATCGTTTATTTTGACAGCAAATAAGTACTTAATCAATAAAATGATTTTAGAAAAGTTATACTTTTCAGAAAAAATATGTGTTATAGTAACAACATAATTAAATATTGTGTAAGAGTTGGTGCCAAATGAAAGTTTGGCTTAAAAGGGAAGTCGGTGCAAATCCGACGCTGTCCCGCAACTGTAAATCGGAGCAATTCACAAATGCCACTGGGAGACTGGGAAGGCTGTGAGGCGTGTTGATGAGAAGCCAGGAGACCTGCCAATATCTAGTACACACCAAATAACCTACGTGGAAATAGGTGGTGAGATGTGACCCAATTGGCACTGTGCGACAACGAATCTGTATACGATAAGCAACCTTTATCGTATCGTTTCATCATAGCTAAATTGTATTGACAATGACTACCATTTTCCTGAAAAGGAAGATGGTTTTTTTTATTTTAATTAAAGGGGAGAAGGATATGACGTATTCAACGACAGCAATTGGTTACCCATATATAGGGGGAGAACGTGAATGGAAAAAAGCATTAGAAGCCTTTTGGAGAAATGAGCTGACAGAAATTGATTTTTTACAAAAAATGAAGGAAATTCGTCTTGCTCGTATTGATAAGCAACTCCGTATTGGCTTAGATATTGTGACTGTTGGGGATTTCACACTGTATGACAGAATGCTCGATACAGCAGTAATGTTTGGCTTAGTTCCCAAGCGCTTTGGTTGGCAAGGAGGCAAAGTTGAATTACAAACATATTACGGAATCGCGCGTGGTAATCAGGATGCAGTCGCCAGCGAAATGACAAAGTGGTTTAATACCAACTATCATTACATCGTACCAGAATTTGAAGGGCAAGCTCTGGAGTTAACAGAAAATAAAATTCTTGCGGATTTCCTTGAAGCGAAAGAAGCATTTGGTATTACAGCCAAACCAACGCTGATCGGGCCATATACCTTTTGTAAGCTAACAAAAGGCTACGATAAAGTATCGCAAGTTGCATTTATTTTAGCACTATTACCACTTTATACGCAGGTTATCAAAGAACTCGTTACAGCCGGTGCTAATTGGATTCAATTGGAGGAGCCTGCCTTAGTTACCTCATTAGATGAGACAGAGGTTAAACTGGTGCAAGAAATCTATATACAATTAGCAGCAACTGTCCCTGAGGCGAACATCATGCTACAAACTTATTTTGAATCATTAGCAGCTTATAAAACGCTTATCGAACTACCAGTAAAAGGAATTGGTTTAGATTTTGTGCATGGCTATACGCATAATATGGAGGCGCTACGTCAATTTGGTTTTCCACAGGATAAAGTATTGGCAGCCGGCGTTATTAATGGACGAGATATTTGGCGCGCTAATTTAGCAGAGGTTAGTACAACAGTTAGAGCAATTGAACAACTGACCAGTGCCGAGGAGCTATGGATTCAATCATCATGCAGCTTACAGCATGTGCCAATCTCCACAGAACTAGAAACAAAATTAGAGCCAGTCTTAAAAAATGCACTTGCATTTGCAGATGAGAAATTAGTAGAACTAACAGAGGTAGCAAAGTATTTAAAAGAAAAAAATCATGCAACAAATTACACTATTTCAGAAAGTATGAAGGCAATCGAAGCGTTAAAAAAACATTCTGTTCGAAATAATCAGGCTGTTCACAGGGCAGTACAAACAGTGTCGACACAGGATTTTGAACGGCAAAGTGATTTTAAAACGCGTCAACGAATTCAGCAACAGGCACTTCAATTACCGTTATTCCCAACGACTACAATAGGTAGCTTCCCTCAATCGGATGAGGTAAAACGGACACGTAGTGCATGGCGCAAGAAACAGTTGTCCGATGAAGCTTATGCAACATTTGTCGCACAAGAAACGAAACGTTGGATTGAAATACAAGAAAATTTAGAGATCGACGTACTTGTGCATGGTGAATTCGAACGTACGGATATGGTGGAATACTTTGGAGAAAAACTCACAGGGTTTGCTTTTACAGAAAAAGCTTGGGTTGTTTCGTATGGCTCCCGCTGTGTGAAGCCACCGATTATTTACGGAGATGTTGCTTGGGCGACACCTATGACAGTGAAAGAAACAGCCTATGCTCAAAGTTTAACAAATCGCTACGTGAAAGGAATGTTAACGGGGCCAGTAACAATCCTAAACTGGTCCTTTGTACGGGATGATATTCCACGGAAAGATGTGACCTATCAAATAGCACTTGCTTTAAGGAAAGAGGTAGAGGCACTCGAAGCGGCCGGTATTGCTATTATTCAAGTCGATGAACCTGCTTTGCGTGAGGGCTTGCCATTACGCACGGAAAATTGGGGCGCTTATTTGGACTGGACCGTGAATGCATTTAAGCTAGCAACGACGAACGTAAAGGATGAAACTCAAATTCATACACATATGTGTTATTGTGAGTTCAATGATTTTATAGAACCAATTAGTGCACTCGATGCTGATGTACTATCTATTGAGACGTCTCGTAGCCATGGTGAGCTGATTGCATCGCTACACATCCATCCATATGAAAAAGGGATTGGATTAGGTGTTTACGATATTCATAGCCCTCGTGTACCGAATGAACAAGAAATGTTAACAATCATGCAAGATAGCCTACAAGTATTATCGACTAATCAATTTTGGGTCAATCCAGACTGCGGGTTGAAAACGAGAAAAGAGCCAGAAACTATTGCGGCACTTGCCAATATGGTGGCAGCTACCAAAACATTGCGTCAACAAATCCAACAATCAACGTACTAAATGAGACAGCCCCCTAAGCGTAAAAGTGCTTAGGGGGTTTTTTAAGACTATCAAAATTGTTATATGTTTTATAAATGCTAATATTAAATTTATTTTATTAAAATCAATAAATTAATGTGAACATAAAAAACTATTATAAAAGCTAGTATTTCAGAATTAAGAAAATTATAATATCTTGAAATTTATTAAATTTAAATTAAAATTTTTGGTAATTATTTTTGAAAATAATACTAAAAGTGAGTAAAAAAATATTATTTTATTTTTTCTGAATTTTTAGTATTATGATAAAAACAAAATACTTATTTGCTATAAGATTTTTAAAATCATTTATTCTCTTATTTAGGGGGCTTATATGAAAGACAATCAAATGGTGCTTAAAAATGCTAATTTTATTCTTCTATTAACAAGCCTAGTGTTTAATGCATTTGGTGGATTATTACTAAATGTAGCTGTAATATCAGTTGTTTATACAGTTACTAGCTCTATTGCAAGTGCTTCTTTTATATTAGTTCTAAATACCATTGCTTCGATTGTTGGAGGCTTTATTGCAAGCAACTTTTTAGATAGAGTCAGCCATAAGAAAATTATGTTATTTTCAGATTTGTTTAGTTGTATTTTAGTTTTTTTCTTAGCATTAATAGTTTCTTATATTGGAATAAATATTATTGTTGTATATATCACGACTTTTTTAACAACGATTATAAGTAGCTTCTTTATACCAGCAAGATCAGCTATAGTACCAAACATCGTACAGAAAGAACTGCTTATTCGGGCAAACAGCTTTTTAGTAAGTGTGATTCAAATTACTACAACAGCGGGTTGGATTGTCGCAATACCAATTGTTTTAACGTTTGGTTCCATTCTTAGTATTTATCTAATAAGTTTTACATTCTTAATTTCAACAGTTTTAATTATGTTTTTATCAGTTGAAAAGCAAGAAGACAACGATATTCCTGTTGGCTATTCATTTATCTACAATTTTAAAACAGGTTTAAATACTTTATGGAAAAATAAAGTTGTAAAATCGATAACTATGATGGATATAGGAGAAGCATTTGCAAATATTGTTTGGGCTTCAACGTTCCTTTTATCCTTTACTGTAGAAATTCTAGAGTCAAGTGAAAAATGGTGGGGCTATCAGGGTGCCACGTTTCTTATTGGATCAATAGTGGGAGGTTTAATTACTGCCAAGTATGCAGATCGAATTCGTCTTTTTGGTGGAAAAGTGATTATTTACTCTTCCTTAGGTGTTGCATTAATTACTTTTGCATACGGATTAAACACTATTTCTATTATTGCATTAGTAATTTCCTTTTTTACGGGTTTACCATATCAAATAAGAAATATAGTACAGGAGTCTTTACTTCAAGAATATGCTGAGAACAAAATTTTAGGACGAGTATTTGCTGTTAGAAATATACTAATTCAATTTTTTTATGCTTTTGCTTTATTTTTTGGTAGTTTCCTTGCGGATAAAATAGGAATCGTGAATGTGTATATTCTAGCGGGGATGATCTACACATTAGTGACGGTTTATGCATTTTCATCCGCTGTTATTAGAAACTTCAATATAAAACGCAGTCATACCAGTGTCTAAGTTGTATTGTTAGTACTAGTTTTATGATACGATTATTTTATATTTCAAAAGCAGACTCTCTTTTTGTTATGTGTAACAAATAACTAGAAGGGTAGTTTTTATTTTGGACAAAATTAAAGATTTGATTGATGATTTTATAATAATCGGTAATTTTAAGTAATGAATTATTTTAAGTAAATTATTCTGTTTTTATGGATATATGCAGGGCTAGCAGTACCCGAATAAGGTTTACTTCAGTAAAATAAGGTATAGTATATGTGTTGAGTAGATTTTGTTAAGGACGAGTAAAGTAGGTGAATAAGCGTGGGGAAATATCAATTGGATACTAAAGGTAAGGTAGCTGTGGCGAAGTATCATGAAAAAAACAAACCTGCCAAATTTGATAAAAAGCAGCAACTTGAAAAAATACGTGCGGAGTATTTGAAAAAGAAGCAAGAACAAACAGATAAATAAGATGAACAACATAGGAAGACTAGAGCTCCCTATGTTTTTTTATTTCCTTCTTTAACATTAAAAATAAGAAAAGTACACCAACCTCTACGATTATCGGGATATACATACTATTTAAATGGAAGAATAGCATACTGACCAAAATGGCTATACAAATAAAGATAGCGCTATATTGATAGTTTTTTGATTGGTAAAAAAATGCATAGGGTAACAAATGGGCACCGTAAATAATTGCATATGCAGGTAAGACCAACATCGGTGCTTTCATTAATAGAAGAATACAAATGATTAAGTATAAAATTTGATTGTTTGTCGCAATCAGTAGACCATTAATCAATGGATTTTCTTTATAAAATAAATCGACATTTACTATTTTGGCACAAACAATGGAAACGGGAAACAGTAAAGCACCACAAGATAAAATGCCAATGTTTTTAATCATTAAATCTATAGGAAGTAATGCGATTGTTGTAATCACTCCCCAAATAAAGAGGGAAGCCATGATAAACGGGAGCCCCTTCTTTTGTTTTTGCGCAATATCATTTAATAGGACGTGTAAGCTAGTATTAATGTTCATTTTCTGTCTCCTTCATGTTCTAGCGATTGATTCAAGCTAGCTGCTAGTCTTTTATTTTCATATTTTGAGAAAAAGTAAAATCCGATGATATGACCGATCAACGTGATGGCGAAAATCAGCAACAAATAAGGTTGAATAAATGCTAACATTTGCTCTGAAAAAAGGTAGACCATGCCTACGCCACAGAAAAAATTTAAAAACGTACTAATGATAATTTTGAACGTACCTTTTAATGTGGAGTAGTTCCATAAGTAAGGGTAGGCGATACCAAAAACGATACCAAGTAGTACACTAATACCAATTAAATTCCAAATATAATAAAAGTTGACCAGTTCTTTATGTAAATTAAAAAGTGTTATTAAAAACACAATCCAAATCAATCCCAAAAATGAAGTGGACAAAAAGCTGTTTTTTAAGTCTTTGATCATATCAATTTCTCCTTAATAGATTTTGCATAATGTCTACTGACAATATACTTATTTTGTTGTTTTGTTATAACTTCCAGTCTTGCGTGGCTTCCTGAAGCAAACGACTGGATTTGATTCAAATTTAAAATCATTGAATTGTTAATACGTACCAATCTAAAGGATTCTAAGTAAGCTAGTTCTTTTAAAATCTTATTCAGTAATAGTTCAGTACCATCTATTAAAAAGATTTTAGTAAAATGACCAGCTGCTTCAATGGCTTCGATAGTCTGGAGGTCAATCAGTACCTGCCGATTTGTTTTAAAATCTGTTGCACTTAATGGTATAGATTGTAAAAAGTGCTGTTCCAATGTAGAAAGTAATGTTTTATTTGATGGATGACTAATAATGTCAATTTCAGATGACGATTGTTTGTTTTTCCAAATAAAGTTGAATTTCATGTTGTTCTCCTTTCTGTTTTAATCGTAGCAACACCGCTTTGTTCTTACCATGAATTTTCGATTTGTTGCAAAAAAAGTAGACTTTGTTGCAAATCGATTCAGTAAGCTATACAACGATATATGAATATTGCATTAATATGTATTAAATGGAAAATTTGCCACTATACTAGATATTAGTAATCTATTTGAATAGTGTCAATGTACACAATTCTTTATGATATAAAAATAAAAATAGAATAATAAGAAAGAGGTACAAATCGAAATTTTGCTTTGTTTAAAAGGGAAGATCGGTGAAAAACCGAAGCTGTCCCGCAACTGTAAAGGGAGCACATTTCAAAAAACACTGTTACGCTTGTGTAATGGGAAGGTGAAATGTGTGATGAACATAAGCCAGGAGACTTGCCTTTAACTAGTACAACAAAAAAACCTACGAGGATAGGGAGAATGTCTATTTGGTTGTCTGTTATAAATGTTGAAATTCTCGTCATTTTAAATATAAAAAGGTTAGTGTGCAAGTAGCGCTACAATTCTTTTATCCTTAGACACTTTTAGTAGATTAATAAAATCTATTAGTGGTGTTTTTTTGTTAGTTAAATTTGCTAATCTCTTCATGTGAAATTATAAAGGTGGTGAAAGAATGAATACTGTTTGATACATATTATGCAGATTTTAATTAGAAAACGTTCAAGGCTGAGTAGAAGTGTTTTTCCAACTACTTTATTGTTCGGTTCAATGTTAAATCTGATAATGCAAAGGTCTATTCTTGAAATGAGGATTACTAGAAAGGCTATTTTAAGTATTATTAATACGTATAAAGGTGATGAAGTCTCTAATCTAAATATTCATGAAGACAATTAAAATTATATGATTTGTTGATGTGGTATTTTCTCAAATAAAAATAGAAAAGATTTTGAAGAAATGAAATTATATTTATTAAAAAACATAAATTTCTTATTATTGCTAATGTGGTAATATATAGATGTATTATATTGGAGGGATTAGATTGAAAAAAAGAACAGTATTACTCTTTTTGGTAGTAACAACCATTTTATTGACGGCTTGTAGTGAGGGAAGAGATATTTCAAGTGTTGAAACAGCTATTTTTGGTCATTGGGTTAGCGAATCTGAGGATCCAGAACTTGGAGATACTCACTATTATATAAGTGGAGAAAAATTTATTATGGTTGATGGAGGTACAAAATCTATAATGGATTATACTGTGTCCTCTACCAATGAAGAAGAAAAATGGATTGAAATAATCACAGAAGGTAAAAAAGGCTCGGGTAGTTTAGTGAGGAGACTAGAATTTGCGAATGATGACATGACGAAAATAGTGTATCCTATAAAGATGAGTGATGTTATTGTATCTTCAGATAGAGCAGATAGTAAAGATACTCAAGAATTGTTTGATTTCGCTGAAAATGTATTAGGAGAAACAGAAATTAAATCGACTTGGAAGTATGTAGATGGTTTAACAGAGCCGAAAAAATGAATGGAATTATAACGTAAATAGTAAAAGAGTATTTGGAATTATTCCTTCTACTCTTTTTTGTTGTTTTCAGTTAATAACAATAAACCTTGTATTTCAATTTCATTCAGGTCGCAACCAAGCAATTTGAATCGAAAACTAGTTGGAATGTACTAGAATTGGAGGTAGAGGATGTTTAAGGATTTAAATTTTAAATTAGTAATAATCGATGCTTTACTAGATAAAGAACCATTATTTATAGACGAATTAACAGACTTAATTAATAAGTAAACAAATAATTTTGTGTGGTATTCTGGTGCTGGAGTAATCGTAGAAATCAGGGATTATTTAGAAGGTTTAACATTGGAAGTTTCGATATTTAAGAAATATAAAAAGAGTGGATTATATTTCAATGTGTGATTCAAAAGTGTTAGAACCATTTAGAAAAGCTGGGATTGAAATTAAATAGTAAAATAATCTATTAAAAGATCACTCAATGATGGGTGATCTTATATATTTGACTTTAAGTAGTACTTTACAATCATATTTGCTACATGATAAGTATCATGTTCACAAAATAATATATACATGTCAACGTACATAATTCTTTATGGTATAATAATAAAAACGGAATAATAAGATAGAGGTACAAATCGAATTTCGATTTGTTTAAAAGGGAAGATCGGTGAAAAGCCGACGCTGTCCCGCAACTGTAAATGGGAGCACATTTCAAAAAACCACTGTTACGCTTGTGTAATGGGAAGGTGAAACGTGTGATGAACATAAGCCAGGAGACCTGCCTTTATCTAGTACAACCAAAAAACCTACGAGGATAGGGGGTGTTGAGTGTGACTAGAGAATTTCTTCTGCATGCTCATAGTACGACGATTGTCAAAAGGGTAGCTTCTATGCATAATAGAATGCTTTTTCTGTCATGGCCATCGACGTATTATGTCGTGTATTTGTCATAGTAGGCATCTTTCTAAAGAAGGAAAGATGTTTTTTTATGCTAAAAATGAAGGAGTGTATCACATGAATCCACATGTTATCGAGTATTATGAAAATCTTTTTAAATATGAAATTATGCAAAAGCAGTTTGATGGAGCTAGAAAAACGTTAAATGAGCTTGTCGAACAATTTTTTGGGCAAGATGAAGCGCATCATTCAGACATTTATACAGCTTATTGCAATGTTAGAAAAGAAATAATCGGCTAAAAATAGCGGTAGGCTACTTTCGACAACCCATTAAAGGGATGCGAGAGTAGTCTTTTTATTTTATTAATTTTTTTCTAGGACTTCATTCTTATTTCACTTTTATTTTATATAATAAATTTGCTTTTAATATAAAATCGATTGGAGAACTAGAGATGAAAAATGCAACTTATTCAAGTTTTTGGCGAATGCATTTTTATGCGGCATTATTTATTACACCACTTCTAATCACACTGACATTAAGTGGCATTGGGTACTTGTTTTATACAGATGTAGAAGATCATTTATATGAGGACTACTTCTTTGGCAATAGTAACAAAACCGAAGTATTGACAATAGACGAAGGGGTTCAACAAGCGGAAGCGGCATTTGCGGGTTATACAACAACCAAAATTATTGAGTTAGATGAGCCTTACAATACACGATTAACACTGTCAAATAGTGAAGGCGATCAACGCTATGTGTTTTTAGATGATAATAATCAAATTGTTGGTCATCAAGACCCTACATACACATTTTCTAATGTGTTAAGAAGCTTACATAGCTCCTTGTTTGTTGGTGGAACGGTAGTCAATTATTTAGTAGAGTTAGCGGCATGTTGGGCAATCTTTTTATTGCTATCAGGTCTATACATGACCTTTAAAGGAAAAGTATTAAAGAAAGTAAAACAAGCAAATAAACGACAAAAAAATAGAAAATGGCACGCCCTACTTGGAACGATTATTACAATTCCAATGGTTATTATCATTTTTACTGGATTACCTTGGTCTGCATTTATGGGGAACTTTATATATACAGCAGCACAAGATAATCCGTCCTTCGGTATTCCGTTATTACAACAACAACCGCCGACATCTGATATGAGTGAAATTCCGTGGGCAACACGTCAGGAAGAAGCACCTTCTTCGTCTAAACATGCACACCATGGAATGGGTGCTGCAAGTACAAGCAGAAACGAAAATCAGTTAGATGTGGCAAGTTTACAACAACAAATTGAGGCGAATGGTATTACAAAGCCATATTCCATTATTTATCCGACAAGTGATGACGGTGTTTTTACCGTGGCTAAATCAAGTAATACAGGGGTAACAGGACTCGATGTGAGCCCTTATGACGAAGCGACAATGTACTTTGACCAATATAGTGGTGACTTTATTTCTAAGGTAAACTATGATGACTATGGCATTTTGGCAAAATGGTTCACATGGGGAATTCCGTTACATGAAGGTCACTTATTTGGTTGGCCAAATAAGCTAATTAACTTACTCGTTTGTGTAGCCTTTTTAGGTGTTATTTTCTGGGGATTCCGTACATGGTTATTGCGCAAGAAAAAAGGCCTACTATCAGCACCCCCTCAATTATCACAGAAAATCTCGATTCCTTTTATCGTGATAATCGTTCTATTAGGTGTTATGATGCCGTTATTTGGCCTATCTTTAATTCTTGTCGCATTCATTGAATTCGCAATGAAAGCAATGAATAAAAATAAACCGACAAATGACATGAACTAAAAACCTTTTAAACTAGTATGCTAAAAATTTCTCCTAGCATACTAGTTTTTTTGACTTGAAATCTTTGCAATGAGTAACAAACCCTACGTATAACAATCTTACGGAGTGGGCAAGAATGGTAACGGAGGTAGACCAACTAATTACGATGTTGAAGGATTCGTGTGCAAAAAATTCGAAAGGGGTTAGCCAATTGACAATGAAAAAAAGCATTATGATACCCATTCTTTTAACAGGGTTGCTAACGTTAACAGGTTGTAATTTTCTGAATAAACAGGAGACATCCAAGCAAGGGCAAGCACAACAAGAAACAAAAAACGAGATAGCAAAAGAAGCAGTGCAAATCACAGAAATAAAGCCATTAAACATCATGACATTACAAGTCACTTTTTCTGAACCATTGTCGGAAGAAGGTGTGAAAGTAGAAAATTTAGAGACAATAAAAAAAGCCTTTTCATTCAATGATGATTTAAGTATCGTCAATGTGCCACGCTTGAAAATTGGTGCTACAAGTACGTATATTGTGCCAGTCACTATGCAGAAGGCAGGAACAAACTACACACTAAGATACAAAGAGGGTGAAACAAAGGCCTTTGATGGCAGCGATGAAAAAATAACGCTGAGCCAAACGAAACAAGTGACAAATGATACTTTTGAAATTGAATCATTTAAAGATGAAGGTGTAACAGATTATTCAAATATTATTGAAGCCTATAAAGAGGCGAGAGGTGACTTGTCGTTCCAATTGAATGATGACAATAAGGACGAAAAAGGCAAGCAGTATCAGGTCATTTCCTCTTTACGCGACCGTGTCGTAACATTGACTGCAGAAAATGGTGAAAAGTTACAAGCTGATTATGTGTTGTTTACACAAGCCGCAGATGGCAGACAAGCACCAAAATTCCGCTTGCCAGAAGGAAAAGCGTTAAAGGCGGGGACAAACTATACCGTGTCAGCTGACTGGGCAACCATTAAAAATCCAACCTTTACAGCAACGGATATAGCGCCTTTAACGATTAAGTCGGTTGAACCACTTGATGCTACATCATTCCAAGTGACACTCGAGCATGATCCCGGTATGGAGTTATTTGCAGGTCGCATCGTCGAATTACAGGCTGAAGATGGCTCGACTTTACAAGCGCAATATCGCTATTCATCTCGTAAAGGGGCTGTCGGGATATTTGATGTAAAGGACCAAACATTAAAGGCTGGTGGCACATATAAAGTACTACCCATTAACAATTGGGCAACGGCTGATAATGTCACGTTAACAGCAAAGTAATAAGGCAAGTAGTCAGTAGTGAATGCTTTCACTACTGGCTTTTTTTCAAGCTTAAAGAGTTGTATTGACCTTTTTCTTTAGCGTAATATAGTGCTACATACATTTAACAAGGGGTTAGAAAATGAAAGCATTAGTTTTTGAAACATTTGGTGGACCAGAAGTATTACAATATCAAGAAGGCTGATCCTATTCTGACAGATAACGAAGTTTTAGTACGAACAAAGGCCGTTGGGTTAAATTTTGCTGATATTTATCGACGGAAAGGCAATTATCATTTAGCAGGTCAGCCACCATTTATTTTAGGCTATGAAGGGGCTGGTGTCGTTGAAAAAGTCGGTGCAAATATACACAATATCCAAGTAGGCGATCGCATTGCATTTGCGGACGTACCCTTTGCGAATGCTGAATTAGTGGCAGTGCCACATGATAAAGTGATGTTATTACCAGTTGAAATATCTTTTGAAATGGCGGCTGCCATATTATTACAAGGGTTAACGGCACAATATTTAGTGACAGATAGCTATGCGATTCAACCAGGTGATACGGTCTTAATTCACGCAGCGGCAGGTGGTGTTGGTCAAAACTTAATCCAAATGGCTAAGTTAAAAGGGGCTAACGTCATTGGTCTCACATCTTCAACAGAAAAAGCACAAGTAGCATATGCCATCGGGGCGGACCATGTCTTTTTATATAAAGAGCAATGGGTGCAACATGTGAAGGATACTACTGATGGTCAAGGGGTTCATGTTGTGTACGAATCGGTAGGCTCTACACTGCAAGATAGTTTAGAGGCAACAAAAATCGGTGGAACAGTGGTGTTTTTTGGCATGTCAGGGGGAGATCCTGTGGCGGTGGATCCTCGTCTGTTAATGGATACTTCGAAAACGTTAACGGGGGGAGACCTTTGGAATGTGTTAACTTTTTTTGAGGAAAGAAAAATACGTTCACAACAACTGTTCGAATGGATGATAGATGGTAAGATAAAAATTTCTGAGCCGACTATTTTTGCCCTTGAAGACGGTGCTCAGGCACATACTTTACTGGAAAGTCGCAAAAGTATCGGTAAGATATTATTACAACCTTAAACAATGCAGATGGAGGATTGCTTGTCTCCTTTACTTTAATATTGTAACACTATCATATTTGGAAGTTGGAATATGATAGTGTTTATCCAACTACTAATTCATGATACGATAAAATACAATATGAACTATTGAGGTGAGCACAATCTCATGTTTCTAGATAAATTGAAGCATCAGTTACAGCAAAATCAATCGCTATTTATTGGGGAAGAGACTGCTTTTCGTTCGGCCGTTTTAATTCCATTAGTTCAAGTGGATGACAAGTGGCATATTCTTTTTGAAGTACGGTCATTGACAATGAGAAAGCAACCAGGAGATATTAGTTTTCCAGGTGGGCGAATTGATGCCACAGATGCATCTCCATTAGCTGCAGCGTTACGGGAAACGCATGAAGAGTTAGGAATCGATCCAACAACGGTACATGTTGTAGGACCATTAAGTCCATATGTTGCATCTTCTTCATTTGTAACGTACCCATTTGTAGCGATTATTGATACCAATCAAATCATTCATGAATACAACAAAGATGAAGTGGAAGAAGTTTTGACTGTACCAATTGACTGGTTATTAAACTATGAGCCTTATATGCATTTAGTATCAGTTGAACCAATGCCTTCAATCGATTTTCCATTTGAGAAAATTGTTAATGGTGCGCAGTATAAATGGCGAACGCGGTCAATGGAAGAATGGTTTTTTGATTATGAGCAATACACGATATGGGGTTTAACCGCCCGAATTTTAAAACACTTTATAGAACTGATAAAATAGCAGAATAGCTACATTCCACAGCTTTGTTCCTCACACCTATTCAAAATAGCTATGCGCTACATAAGGTGCACATCTCCATAATAATTTAAAAGGCGCATATGCTTTTCTTATAAAAAAGCATACGCGCCTTAACTTACTTCGTACAATAATAAATTCGATAGTCCAATACCCCATCGTATTTTACATTCATCTCAATGTTTTGCTCCATGACTTTGTACAATTCAGGCTCAATCTGTTGTGAGTAGTGAAATTCAGGCGCTGAAGAAAAAGATTTATTTTTGCGAATGTGAATCGTCTGAAAACCAGCCTGTTTAAATAGTGCTACCCAATCTTTTTTCGTGGACAACATATCAAAGCCATAAAATTGTTTGATTTCCTCCGCACTCATGTCGTCAAGTTCTTGTTGTATCGTAAATTCAATCGTAATTAGTCGACCACCAAATTTCAATAAACGATAAATTTCGTTGAGCGCTTTGTGCTTGTTGACAAAGGACAGAACAGATTCCGCAATTATGAAATCGAATTGTTGTTTAGCTAAAGGTAGTTGTTCAACGGAACCTTTAATAATTTGAACTGGTAGGGAGTGTTTTGCCATTCTGCTTTGAGCCTTCTCAACCATAATGGCATTGTTATCAATGCCTGTAACATTTGCTTTATAATGAGATGCTAAGTAGGCGGCTGTTTGGCCTGTACCACAGCCTACATCTAGTATTTGAGAGTGTTTGGTAATGTTCTCATTTTTCAAAAGTTGCTTTGTTAACGCCATGCCCCCAGGATGTGCCCCGCCAACACCAAATTTAGATAAAAATTCGAGATATTTGGATTTTTGAATAACGATCACCTTCTTTTTTCTTCTTGTTTGTATGATATGAAAAGAAAAATAGTATGGTTCCTAGTGGAGGAATGAAACGAACGATAGGATAAAAAGCAAAACGAAATGTCTAATTATAAGTTTTCAATAGGTTTCCATCGAACGCTTCTATACTATTTATTTTGATGTAGGTTCTTCAAAAGTCTAAACATAAAAAATTTCTAAACGTATACTATATAAACGTTTTATGTATAGGAGGTGAATTGATGCAATATTATTCGCAAAATCCTAGAAGGAGACCAGTCCCAAGAAGATATAGACAAAGTTTTGATCCTATGAATCAAGGTAGACGCGTACAACCCTTCAATTTTAATAGTCCACAACCTTTTACGTTCAACAATCAACAACCCCAAACTTCTCGCTTTGGAAATTTATCAAATAATTTACAGGCAATGATGGGCCATGCAGGAACAATAACGAATGGGGTTAATATGCTAAGGCAAATGGGGTCTTTATTAAGTCTATTTAGATAATAGTAGATATTAATAAGAGGATAGACGTTAAATTTGGCGCGTTTATTCTCTTTTTTCCATGAATATCGCCATGAAACGAATTGAAATCGCCACTAAAAGCCCGAGAATCGCCACTAAACGAGTGGAAATCGCCACTAAAAGCCCGAGAATGGCCACTAAAACAATAAGAGTACGTCCGCCAGAACGGCACCAACGTTCGTATCAAAAAAGTGTTAGTTGACCGCTGTCAATCTAACACTTTTAATTGTTTAACTACTTTATTTCGATAAGCTGTTTTCGATAATCGAGCGATTTTTTTCTTTAAATACTTCGTTATGAGAGGATACTACTGCATGTCGATGAGCCGTTGGTTCTAAGTACGTTTTAATGGAGTTAACGGCGTTTGCTGCATCTTGAAATGTGCCAAGTAGAAGATGAATTTTCCCTTCAAACGATAAAATATCACCGGCTGCAAAAATTCCGGGTTGTGCTGTTTCGCCAGTTGCTTTTCCTTCAAAATAATAGTCATCTTTTTTAGGAATGGCAATGGCTTCATCAAATGTGAGCGAGGCTTCGCGATTATAACCGTGACTTACAATGACTTCATCAATTTGGCGTGTATAGCTTTGGTTGGTCCGAGAATTTTCACATGTAACGAATTGAATCGCTGTTTTATCTGTATTGGCAGATAGTTTTGTAATGGTTGTATTACATTCGATTTGTACACCAACAGCTAGCGCCTCTTGTATGGTTGCTTCGTGTGCTGAAAGCGTGTCCTTACGGTAGACAATCGTTACGTTTTTGGCGATCGGGCTAAGTTCTACTGCCCAGTCGAGTGCCGCATTTCCGCCTCCTGAAATAATAATATCTTTATTTACAAAGCGTTTATAAGACTGGACTGTATAGTGTAAATTGGACATTTCGTATTTTTCAGCACCTTCTAACGTCAGTTTTTGCGGATTAATAATACCACCACCAACAGCTAACAGAACGGTTTTCGAATAATGTTTTTCTCCCTGTGCTGTATGTATTACAAATAAATCTCCTTGACGTTCGATAAAGTCAACCTTTGTGCTTGTTAGCATTGTTGGTTTAAATGTTTTGGCTTGCGCTATTAATTGTTTGACAAATTGTTCGCCTAAAATGGGCGGGTGACCGCCTATATCCCATATTAACTTTTCAGGATAAAGTAACACCTTTCCACCTAGCTGTTCTTGGCTTTCAATTAATTTTGTTTTCAAGCCTCTTAATCCACTATAAAAGGCGCTATATAAACCTGCAGGGCCACCGCCAATAATCGTTACATCGTATATATCTTGCACTTGTATCGCCACATCCTTCAAAAGTATTTGACAAATAATTATCGGAAAACTAAACTAGCTTTATTGATAATGATTATCAATATCACTTTATTGCTATCATATCATGTGTATTAGTAAAAAGAAAGTGAGGGTATGTTTTGCGTTTACAAATAGAATCGATTCGTGTTGGCTATGACAACAAAACCATTGTGCATGACTTATCATTACAAATTCCAGATGGAAAAATAACGACAATTATTGGTTCCAATGGCTGTGGTAAGTCTACGCTTTTAAAGGCAATTACAAGAATCTTAAAATATGATAGTGGCCATGTTATTTTAGATGGTCAAAATATTGCTAAAATGCATACGAAAGAATTAGCAAAAGAGCTGGCTATTTTGCCACAAAGTCCTGAAAGTGCGCATGGTTTAACAGTTGAAGAACTTGTGTCTTACGGTCGATTTCCATATCAAAAGGGTTTCGGTAATTTATCGCAAAAAGATAAAGATGTTATCGATTGGTCCTTAAAGGTTACAAAAACAGATGCTTTTCGTCAGCACCCAGTGGATGCATTGTCTGGTGGGCAACGTCAACGTGTTTGGATTGCGATGGCTTTAGCGCAAGAAACGGATATTATTTTTTTAGATGAGCCAACCACTTATTTAGATATGGCTCACCAATTAGAGGTATTAGAATTATTAAGCATGCTCAATAAAGAAGAAGGTCGCACCATTGTCATGGTACTCCATGATTTAAATCAAGCTGCCCGTTTTTCCGATTATATTGTAGCGCTGTCACAAGGTAAGCTTGTGAAATTTGGTACAGCAGAAGAAGTCATTGTACCTGAAGTATTAAAGAAAGTGTTTCATATTGATGCAGTCATTGGAAAAGATCCGCGAACAGACAAACCGATGTGCATTACATATAACTTATTACATATAACTTAAAAAGGGGATATTCAAATGAAAAAGTGGCTTTTACCAATATTGATGCTGGTCGTTCTTGTATTGGCAGCATGTGGCAACAAAGAAGAGGCTGTGGAGAAGGAAGATGAAGGTACAAAAGCTTCTTCATCAGCAGAAACCATTACGTATCAATCTGAAACTGGTCCAATCGAAGTACCGGCGCATCCTAAACGTGTCGTTGTGCTTGCACAATATGTTGGGCATTTATTGCATCTTGGTGTCAATGTTGTCGGTGTGGATTCATGGGCTGCGGATAATCCAAACTTCAAAGAGGCTATTCAAGATGCAGTAGTCGTTAAAAATTCGGATATTGAAAAAATTATTGAGCTTAATCCAGATTTAATCATCGGTTTAAATAGCATTGAAAACGCTGATAAACTAGCAGAAATTGCACCGACTGTGTTATTTACTTATGGCAAAGTCGATTATTTACAACAATTTATTGAGATTGGGAAAGTCGTGAACAAAGAAGAAGAAGCAACAAAATGGGTAGCAGATTTTAAAAAACGCGCGGCTGAAGCTGGGGCAGAAATTAAAGCGAAAATTGGTGAAAATGCAACGGTGACGGTAGCAGAAATGTTTAAAAAACAAATGTATGTCTATGGCGATAATTGGGGTCGTGGAACAGAAATTTTATATCAAGAAATGGGCTTGAATATGCCTGAAAAAGTGAAAGCAGATGCACTAACTCCAGGCTATTTCGCTATTTCTAGTGAAGTGTTAAATGAGTATGCTGGCGACTATGTAATTTTTAGTACGTTTAATGGACAAGAGTCTTCTATTGCAGATGCTCCTTGGTATAAAGAATTAGATGCTGTAAAGAATGGTCATTTATTTGAAATCAATGGTAACGTCTTTTACTTTAATGACCCAATCACATTAGAATATCAACTAACATTCTTTAAAGAGAAGTTTTTACAATAATTTCAGTAGAGAGTAGCGAAGGCAAATGACACACCGTTTCCCGTTTAGGCTTCAAGTGTTACTAGCACTGCTCGTTTTAGCTGTCTTAGTAGCACTCTCGCTTTCTATGGGCGCTGCAAATACAAGTTTACAAGATGTGTATCAAGCAATTATAGGCCAAGAAAGCGGCAAGCATTATACGATATTACGTGAAATTCGATTCCCCCGAATTATTGCAGCTATTTTTGTTGGAAGTGCACTGGCCGTAGCTGGTGCTATTATGCAAGGGGTTACAAGAAATCCATTAGCAGACCCTGGGCTACTTGGTTTAACAGCAGGTGCGAATGCAGCTTTAGCGTTCATGTTGGCATTACTCCCGCAATCATCGTATTATATGCTGATTTTGGCGTGTTTTATTGGAGCGGGTATAGGGATGATCATTGTCTATAGTATCGGTATATCAACCAAAAGAGGTTTTTCTCCATTAAAGCTTGTATTAGCTGGTGCAGCAGTATCAGCTCTTTTACAAGCAGTGGCCGATGGTACGGGCATATTATTTAAAATTGCAAAAGATGTTTCCATGTGGACAAGTGGTGGTTTAGTAGGAACAACATGGCAGGCGTTAATTATCGTGCCGTTTATTATCATTGGCTTAGTCATTGCGTTTATTTTCAGTCGTCAGCTGACCATTTTAAGTTTAAATGAAGAGGTAGCTGTCGGCTTAGGTCAAAATACAACCTTGATTAAAGTAATGATGATGTTTGTAGTGGTAATACTGGCGGGCTCTGCTGTTGCACTTGTAGGTAATCTAGCGTTTATTGGCTTAATGGTACCGCATATTGTTCGTGCTTTAGTTGGGACAGATTATCGTTTTGTCTTGCCAATGAGTGCACTTATTGGTGGCTTATTAATGGTTATTGCAGATTTACTTGCTCGCATCGTCAATGCGCCGTATGAAACACCTGTTGTTGCGATTATTTCAATTCTTGGCCTTCCGTTCTTCTTACTGCTTGTACGGAAGGGAGGTCGTCAATTTGTTTGAAATGGCACAAAAGAAACAACGAATATGGCTTATCGTTTGGCTCGTGCTAACATTGCTTATTTTTGTAATGGGCATGTCGCTAGGTGCTGCCTCTATATCGATCAATCGCATTTTACCTATCTTGTTTGGAGATGGTAGCTTTAAAGAGTCCTTTGTATTGTTTTCTGTCCGCTTGCCAAGACTATTTATACTTGCCTTAGCAGGAATGGCTTTAGCAATGGCAGGATCAGTGTTACAAGGGGTTACACGAAATGAATTAGCAGACCCTGGTATTATCGGCATCAATGCTGGTGCAGGTGTAGGGATTACGATTTTTTATTTATGTGTAAACGGAGACTTACCTCACTTTGCATATATATTACCTGTGATAGGCTTTTTAAGCGCTGTATTAACAGCTCTTTGTATTTACTTTTTTTCTTATAAACGCAATCAAAGCGTGCAACCTGTGCAACTTATTTTAATTGGGGTAGGTGTCGCAGCGGCATTATCGGGTGTAATGATACTACTCATTTCTTCTGCTGAACGCTCTGATGTGCAGTTTATTGCACAATGGCTGGCAGGTAGTGTGTGGGGAACGGATTGGCCCTTTCTTTGGGCATTAGTGCCGTGGCTAGTTATCTGCATTCCGTTTATCTTTTATAAAGCGAATGTCTTAAATGTGCTCGCGATGACGGAGCAAACAGCTATTGGCTTAGGGATGAATATTGCCAAAGAACGATTGCAACTATTATTGGTGGCGGTTGCTCTTGCAGCCGCAGCCGTTTCTGTAACGGGGGGCATAGCCTTTATTGGCTTAATGGCACCGCATATTGCAAAGCAGCTTGTGGGCCCACGTTACCAATTGTTTTTACCCATCACCTTATGTATTGGTGCAAGTTTATTGATATTAGCTGATACCATTGGTCGGGTGGTTATTTCAAGTGCCACTGTGCCTGCTGGCATTGTTGTAGCATGTATCGGTGCCCCTTATTTTTTATACTTATTACGGAAAAACGACTGAATGGCTTGCGCTGTTCAGTTGTTTTTTGTTGAAACACAACAAGCAACAATCTAGAAAAATGGTGTCAATTCATAATTAGTTAGCTAAGCTAACTAATTGAGGAGTGGTTTTTTTGACGATTGAACAGCAATTTTTTAATGAATTTCGCTTAATGTACCGACCGTTTACAAATCAACTTAATAAGCAACTGGAACAATATCAGTTATATAGTTCACAGTGGGCTGTTTTACGTTTTTTAATTGATAAAGGTCCGCATTCATTAGTTGAAATCGCAAATTTTATGTCCATTGAAAAGCCGAGTGTAACGAGGCTTGTACAAAAGCTTGTGGAACTTGGCTATGTGGAGACAGTGGCTGGCAAAGATAAACGAGAAAAAGTGGTACAATTAACGCCATTTGGAGAAAACATCGTGCAAGAAGTGCAGGAGCATTTAAAACCATTTTTAGAAAAAGCATTAGCAGGTGTTTCAAAACAAGATACTGAAATTGCTTCTCGCGTTTTAGCAAATATAAGTAAAAACATTCATCAGTAGGAGAGGAAACAAGTGGAAGTATCTAGACAGAAATTATGGACCAAAGACTTTTTAATCGTATCACTCATCAATTTTACGATTACGTTAATTTTTTATTTATTAATGGTGACAATAGCAGGCTATGCGGTAGAAAATTTTAACGCTTCCACAAGTACAGCAGGGCTAGTGTCGAGTATTTTTATTATCGGGACACTATTTGGACGACTTGGCACAGGACGTATTATCGGTGATTGGGGCAGTAAAAAAACATTCTTTTGTGGCTTATTACTGTTTATGTTATCGACCATGTCTTATTTTATCGCTTGAAATCTTCCTTTACTGATGATCAATCGTTTAATGCAGGGGATTGCGCTGGGTGTAGCGAGTACGGCTACAGGTACGATTATTGCACAAATTTTACCACCAGAGCGACGAGGTGAAGGGATTGGCTATTACAGCTTAAGTGCTATTTTAGCAACTGCAATAGGTCCGTTTATCGGTATATTATTAACGCAGTTATTTAAAGATTATCGCATGATTTTTGCGGTCGATTCGGTTTTAGCAGTCGTTTGCTTTATGATGTATTTTATGGTGACCGCGCCAGATGCGCCAAAAAATCCAAAGATAATGGCGGAAAAAGCTGGCTTCAAGCTATCCAGCTTTATTGAACTGTGTGCACTGCCTATCGCCTTTGTAGCACTTGTTATTGGCTTTGCTTATTCAGGCGTGATGTCGTTTATGACATTTTACGCAAAAGAGCTTCATTTGGTAACAGCAGGCAGTTACTTCTTTATCGTTTATGCCCTTGTTATTTTAGCAACTCGTCTATTTACGGGGAAATTACTTGATGCTAGAGGCGCGAATATTATTATTTATCCGTGTCTGATGTTGTTTGCGATGGGCATGTATGTGTTTAGTACAGCGACAAGCACTGTTGTATTTTTAATAGCTGCGGCTTTTATTGGTATTGGGTATGGTAATTTTAACTCAGTAGCCCAAGCAATAGCTATTAAGATTACACCACATGAGCGTTTAGGGCTCGCCACTTCAACGTATTTTCTTTTGTACGATTTAGGATTAGGGGTAGGGCCTTATTTCTTAGGGCTTTTTGCACCGACGATGGGCTATAGCGCCATATTTTTATCCATGGTAGCGGTAATTCTTCTTTCAATCGTGCTCTATTATTTCTTATATGGGAAATATGAAAAAGTAAAACAAGTCAATATTTAGTAGATTGTAATCATTATATTGTAGAACAAACGTCTTTTTGCTTGTTGGAAATAAAATTCAACTGCAAAATGACGTTTTTTTCTTAAATTAAAAATACTTCTTGCAATCGAATATGATAATGATTATCATTCACAATAGAGACTAATTCGGGAAGCAGGTATTTAGCATGAAAAACAAATCATTATTATCAGTGTTAGTAGCAGGTGGCATAATTATGGCGGGCTGTGGCAATACAGAAGACACAAAAAAAGAAGAGAAACCAGCAACGGAGCAAGCACAACAAACGGCAGCGGTAGATTTGACTACTGAACTATCAGCCTATCAACAATTTGCATTAGAACAGATGGATCATTTCTTGCTAGATACAGAAAAGTTCGTCAACCTGTTTAAAGCGGGTGATATTGAGGGTGCAAAAGCAGCGTATGCGCCAGCACGTATGTACTTCGAGCGTTCTGAACCAATTGCAGAAAGCTTTGGTGACCTTGATCCACGTATTGATGGTCGTTTAGCCGATATTGAAGAAGAGGGTAAAGGGAAAGAAGAGTGGACTGGCTACCATAAGCTTGAATATGCACTTTGGGTAGAAAACACAACAAAGGGCTATGAGGCAGTGGCAGATCAGCTACTAGCAGACGCTAAAGAACTACATGCACTTGTTCAAACAGTAGAAGTAACACCGGATTTAATGATTACAGGTGCAGTTGATTTATTGAATGAAGTATCTACTTCAAAAATTACGGGTGAAGAAGAAATTTATTCACATACAGACCTCTATGATTTTAAAGCGAATATTGAAGGGGCAGAAAAAATCTTTGAAATTCTTCGACCAAAATTAGAAGCAAAAGATAAAGAGTTAGTCGTAGCGTTAGATGAAAAATTTAAAGCAGTTGATGACTTATTAGCACTACATGCAACAGCTGATGGCGGTTATATTTCTTACGAAGATTTAACAGAAGAAAATACAAAAGCATTAGCAGCAGCAGTGAACCAACTAGGTGAGCCATTAAGTCAAATGGGCATTATTTTGGAGTGATAAAGAATGACAACATCTAATGATGAAAAATGGATAAATAAAAAAATATCTCGCCGTGACATGTTAAAGCTAACAGGCATGGGCGTGGCTGGCATTGCGATAGGTGCTTCTGGCTTTGGTGGCGTAATGAAAGCGATGGGTTACGATATGTTTGAACCGGTCGCTGATAGCATAACAGCAAAAAATAAAGTTAATTTCTATGGTAAACATCAGTCTGGCATTAATACACCCGTTCAAAAACATATATATTTTGCTTCTTTAACGGTTTTAGTGACATCAAAAGAGGAGCTACAAGAGTTGTTCAAGAAATGGACACCTCTTGTTGTTCGTTTAATGAATGGTGAATTAATGGTAGATTTAACAACAAATACTAGAGTTCCAACGGGTGATACCGGAGAAGCAGAAGGCTTAGATGCTTCGAATTTATCCATAACGGTTGGTGTAGGTCCTTCATTGTTCGATAAGCTTGGCATGGCGCATTTAAAACCAGCCGAATTAGCGGACTTACCACATTTTCCGAAAGACCAACTACAAAAGGAATATACAGGTGGAGACCTTTGCATTCAAGCCTGTGCGGACGATCCCCAAGTGGCGTTCCATGCTGTACGCAATTTAGTACGCGCTGCTTCCGGCAAAGTGGAGATTAAATGGTCCCAAGCGGGCTTTAACTCATTCCCAGCTGAAGGGGGGACACCTCGAAATTTATTTGCATTCAAGGACGGTACAGTCAACCCTTCTATTAAAGATGAACAAGACTTAAACAAAGTAGTATGGGTTGATAAAGGCTGGCTTAAGGGTGGCTCCTATTTAGTGGCTCGAAAAATCCAAATGCATCTTGAAACATGGGATCGTACATCTTTAAAGGATCAAGAAGCAACGTTTGGGCGTTATCGCGATAGTGGTGCGCCATTTGGTAAAACGAAGGAATTCGATGATTTTGATGTAGAAGCAAAAGATAGCAAGGGCGAGTATATTATGCCCGATACATCGCATGTCCATTTAGCACGTAAATCAGGTGCTCGTATACTGCGTCGCTCTTATTCTTACGCATCAGGCGTCATGTCGAATACAGGAGCGCACGATGCAGGGCTACTATTTATCTCTTTCCAAAAAGATCCGGCGCAGTTTACAACAGTACAAAACAGTCTAGGACGGATGGACAAAATGAATGAATATATTACTCATCGAGGCAGTGCCGTTTTTGCTTGCTTCCCTGGAGTACAAAAAGGGAGTTATTTAGGTGAAGCACTTTTTAACGCGCTGTAGCATGATAGTATGCTTATTATTGGCACTTGCGGTACCAGTACAAGCAGCAGAATCTTATAGTCACTTGTACATTTCCATTAGTGACGCTCTGATGAATACGAAGCAAGACAAGCAAGCTGAAGCAACGCGTGCACTTGAACAATTTGCAACGGACTGGGCAACTGTAAATTCACAACAAACTGAAGCAAAAGAAAAGGTTGATCAAATACTTGAGCAAGCTGTAAAGGCTTCTTCAAAAGAAGAGCGTTTAACTGCATTGTCGGCTCTATCGAATGCATTACGTGCATTAGAAAAGCTCGAAAATCCAGTAGATGAAGCGGAGCAACGAGCTGACTTTGGTCTAAAAATGAAACCGATTATGACTGCCTTTGAGCAAGCGTTAGCAAGTGGTGATATAACAACGATTGACGCTGCGTACAAAGAGTTTAATATGAAATGGAATAAAAATGAAAGACCAGTACGTGAACAAAGTATTGCAATGTACGGTCAAATTGAAACACAAATGGCTTTTTTACGTATTACAATTTCTTCAGAACAGCCTGATGTAACATTAATGCAATCACAATTTGCAGAACTAAAGAAAACGATTGAAGATTTTGTAGCAGGTAACGATACAGCACAAATTGTAGCAGGTGAATATTCTTTAGCATCTTTAATTGCGTATATAGATGAAGCCAATGATTTGATAGACGATGGTGACTACAAGGCAGCATCTGATAAAATACGTGAATTTATTACGATTTGGCCAAGTGTAGAGATTGAAATTTCAACACGCAACGGTAATCTCTATACTAAAATAGAAAGTGATATGCCGATTATAGTAAGTGACTTATTAAAGACTCAAGTCGATGAAAAGGCCATTAAAAGTAAACTTAATCAGTTCCGTACCGAGATTGAATTAATACAAGGTAATGCCGATTATTCCATTTGGGATTCAGCACTTATTTTGTTGCGTGAGGGCTTAGAGGCATTATTGATTATCCTTGCGTTAGTGTCATTTTTAAATAAATCAGGACAAACATCGTTACGTAAATGGATTTATATAGGGGCTTTAGCTGGGGTAGTATTATCAGCTGTAGCGGCAGTATTAATGTCAACTATCTTTCATTCAGCAACGGTCGATACAAACCGAGAAATAATGGAAGGTTATGTCGGTCTTGTTGCTGCTGCAATGATGATAGGAGTCGGGATATGGCTTCATAGTAAATCCAATGTTGCGAGCTGGAATCGTTATATTTCAAAACAAATGGGCAATGCTATTTCAAGTGGTTCCGTATTTGCTATGGCTGCTGTCAGCTTTTTATCGGTGTTCCGAGAAGGAGCAGAAACACTTGTGTTCTATGCCGGAATTGCACCGAAAATGGCGACCTCTCAATTTATACTCGGTATTGTCTTAGCGCTTGTCATCTTAGCTGTCATCGCAATCGTCTTATTCAAAGCGAGCGGTAAAATCGCCATTCATAAGCTTTTTGCGGTGGCAACTGTGTTAATTTATGTTTTGGCATTTAAAATTATTGGTGTCAGCTTGCATACATTACAACTTAGAGATAGTGTATCAACGACTATTGTGGATGGTCTGCCAGTCATTAGCTTAATCGGCTTCTACCCAACACTAGAAACAATGATAGGGCAAGCGATTTTACTGGTGCTAGTAGTAGCAACCATTATCTATAAAAAGAAACAAGCGAAATAGCAAAAAAGGGGAACAAAAGAGAAAAAGTGTTAGATTGACTGCCATCAATCTAACACTTTTTTGCTGCGCCGTTGTTGTCCGCTTCGGCGGTACTTTCCGCTCAGCACAGTAAGCCGCAACCCTCGCTAACGCGCAGAATGCCAGCGTCTTACGGTGTGTGCGTTCTGAGCAGGAGTCACCGCCTCGCTACCAACAACTAGTGAACACTTCTAATTTTTAATTTTTGCAAAAGCAAGAATGGCTAAGTTCCCATAATAGCAAAAATTTACGAACACCTTTCCTCTGTTCCTTAAATTTTTTTAGTTATGTCCCAGCGTCTTCTTTTATGGTGCAGTATGCCAATGCGAAGGCATATGCAAATAAAATGGTAGTTTTGTTTGGTGATTACCGCTTGCCGAATTGATTTGCATTTGCGTTAAAAACATCGCAGTGGAAAGATTCGCTCCGCACAAGTTAGCATCACGTAAATCGGCACCGATAAAGTCCACGCCTCTTAAATCTGCATTTTGCAGGTTTGCAGCAATTAAATAGGCACCGCGCAAGTCTGTTCCTCTTAAATCTTTCCCCTTTAAATTTTTCCCAATCCAATTGGCCCCTCTATGGTTCGGCGCATTTTTTTCACCTAAAGTGGTGACCGCAAGCTTATTGCGAATTTGTGCACTGGTTTCTAATAGTAGGTTGTTTACAGGTTGTCGGATTGGAGGGATATCTAGAGCAATTAATGCTGTTGCCTCTAATTTTGTAAGGCTTTGTAATGTCTCTAATTGTTCATGCAAATTGTCATATAATTTAGGTGATATCCGATATGCCATTGCCTCTGCAACATAAGCAATCATTTCATATAACTGCTCCATAATCGGAAATACTTGAAACATTTTTTCAGCCACTTCAGCGTTACCTCGCCAATCTTGTCCATTGAATGTCGTTTGAGCAACCAGTTGTCCCGCCCCTAAACAATCATAGACGGTACACCCCTTAAAACCTTTGCTTCTTAAGTCACGATGTATTTGACAGTGAAAGTTAGATTGCAAATGGGTGCATGGTATGCCAGCGGGCTTATTCATAGCAAAATCACTGGATGCGGTAATAGTTAGTGCTGTACAGCATAAGCCAAAGCAGTTTTGACAATCTGCTTGCATGCTTTTACGAATGTTCTTTGAGACTGTATCATCTATTCCTTTTACCGATGACATTGTGCCCTCCTCAGTTAAGACTTTTTGTTATATATGATTCTAGCATTAAATATAGCTGATTAACTCCTCTTGTTATTAGAAAATTGTATAAAAATAAGATTTTTCTCAAAATAATTGAAAACTATGTCGCGGTGTGATATAGTCTAGGTATGACATAGTCACGGTGCGACATATGGAGGTGGGAAATTGGATAAATTAATTAAAAAATATGTACCAATGACTGAGACTTCATTTTATATATTATTATCACTAACTAAACCACGCCATGGTTACGGTATTATTAAGTGCGTTGCTGAATTAACGAATGACAGAATCAAGTTAGGTTCTGGTACGATTTATGGCACGCTAACAAAAATGCAAAAGGATGAAATGATTACAGTTTTTGCGGATGATCGTAGAAAAACCATTTATGAAGTAACGGAACTTGGGAAACAGGTTATGCAAGCGGAAATGGCTCGTTTAAAAGAATTACATGCACATGTATTACGATTTGAGGAGGATTTTTCATGAAAAAAATGCGATGGCTGTGGAGCTATCAAGTAAATAGAACAGAGAAATGGCTAAGTGATATGGCAAGGGAAGGCTATCATTTATGTGATTTTAATGCAGTAACACGTGAATTTACTTTTGAAGAGGGGGAACCGAGAAATGCTATCTATGCGATTCGTTTTGATAACAATGCATTACCAAGTGCTTTAAAGCAGGAAGGTTGGCACATTGTAGCATCGTCGAAAAGTTGGCAGTTTGTGAAGAATGCATCATCAGACGTCGCTGTCTATCCAACACGTGAAACTATCTTAAGACGAGCGAGAATGCATACGTACTTATTTATTTTATTGGCCATTTTTTTGATGGCAGGACAGATTAATGTGTTACTAATGACTACCATTATATCGAGAACAGTGGGAGATATCAGTTGGTTGGGGATTGTCATTCCGCTTTTTATTCTTACCCTTTTTATAAGTTTATCAATGTTTGTCTTTAGAGCTTATCGAAAGTTTGAAAAGAAGGAAATGGACTTTGGTATTCAGGTCGTTGCTAATGGTAGGAAATCACACAAAATAAAGCTAGGTTGGATGTACTTGCCACAACAAACAAAGGAATGGCTTGAAGTACAAGCAGAACAAGGGTTTGAACTTGAACGTGTTTTTGGACCCCTATTTACATTTCGTCAAACAGGTAGAAAAAATATTGCATATGAAGTAAGCTTTGAACCGAAAGTAGATAGTACTTTCTTCTCCATTCATAAGGAGATAGGTTGGCAATTAAAATTTTCTTCTAATTTAACATGGATGCATTACTCGATTTGGGCAATGCCATATAAAGAAGGAGAGATGGTTCCTGCATTTATGTATGATCCCCATGAAAGGCTCCGTAGTCTTAAAAAATCATTATTTATGAGTTTAGGCATCAGTGGTTATTTGCTAATAATTCTTGCAGTTTCTCTATATATGAATTTTTATAGAATAGGCAATACTTTTTTTGAAATGTCAATTGACGGCATATTACGGTTGTTATTAATCGTTACAATTGCATTATGGGGATCAATATTTTTAAAAATTATTATAGGATTTTTACGTGAATGGAAGATAGTAAGAGAGGGATATTAATAAAGTTGATTATCTAAGCGCTTCCTTTCAAATGGAGGTGCTTTTTGATGCGTTGAATAATTCGTTATCATGTTAAAATATCAGAAATAAGTATGGTTACTAAAGTTCTAAATGCTAGTCATGTGAGACATAGAGAATACGTAATTTATTATGAAATTGATGCTGAGTAATTAGTAAGTATGCTGCAAAAAATCAAGAAACTTATTTAAGTTTGCTGTAAACTAAAGAGAAAATAGAGTGAAAGAGTGATGGCATGCTACAGGTAAATGTGGAGGATTCAAGTTTAATATTAGAGGGTGGGACATTTCGTACATTGTTTACATCTGGTGTCTTGGATGCTTTTTTAGAGCATGACATTATGATGCCTTATGTTGTCGCTATTTCAGCAGGTGCAATCAATGCATGCTCGTATGTATCACAGCAAAAGGAACGGTCTTTACGTGTATTAATGGATTATCGCCATGATAAGCGCTACATGGGCTTGAAAAATTTCCTTAAAGAAAAAAGCTTATTTGGCTTGGATTTTGCGTATAATGTGATTCCGAATGAGCTAGATATTTTTGATTGGGATACGTACAAGCAGTATGATGGAAAATTGCTTTTTGGCGTAACAAATGCAGCAACAGGCCAAGTTGAGTATATGGATGCAAAGGAAATGGATCGCCAATGTATGATGTTGCGTGCAACTTGTGCTATACCAATCTTATTTCCAGAAATCAAACTAAATAATACGCCATATTACGATGGTGGCTTAGCAGAGCCAATTCCGATCATGCATGGTGTTGATACGGGTTTTAAAAAGCATGTACTGGTATTAACCCGACCTAAAGGCTACCGTAAACAGCTAGATCGGCAAAGTAAATGGGCTATGAAACTACTAGCTAAACGTTATCCGAATTTAGTAAAAAGCATGCAAAAACGTGCAGACCATTATAACGCTTCACTTGATTATTGTGAACAATTAGAGGCACAAGGAAAGGCATTTATATTCCGCCCAACACAAGCACTTAATAGCTTTGAGAAAGATACAGTGCAAATGCGTAAAAATTACGACATGGGCTATCAGCAAGCGATGCAACAAATAGATGCATTAAAGCAATTTTTAACTTGATTTTGAATGGTAAGGGGGAGGGCCAACGTGCATTTTGGGCTCTCTCTTTTTCATAGCGCTTAAGCATCAACGTTCACTATGTAAAAATTGTAGAAAAGATTTCATGTCACATCACATTTCGATATAATAAATGAAAAACTAGAAGAGGCGCGTTTATGGAAACAGAATGGTTACGCACGTTTATCGTTGCGGCGAAAACGGAAAATTTTCGTGAGACGGCGGAAAGACGCTTTATCACGCAATCGACGGTATCCAAACATATTCAGCATTTAGAAAAGGAGTTGCAGACAACGCTTTTTGAACGTCAAACAAAGCATGTCAGACTCAATCGAATTGGTGCACACTTTTTACGACAAGCTGAAAAAGTGGTAGAAATCGTTGATGAAGCAGTACATAGTACACAATTGATGAAAAGTGGTTTTACTTCGAAATTAACAATAGGTGTAGCACCTCAAATAGCGAATTCCACATTACCAGCTATTATCGAGCGTTTTCAGCAACAAAACCCTACCATTCATCTTTCTATTGAACTGTTAAAATCTAATGAAATTGGGGAAGCGGTTTATGCGGGAGCTATAGATATAGGGATTTCGAAATTAACCTCCACCCGTGCAGTGCACACGAAAATGCTTGCCCAAGAGCCACTCCAACTTATCGTACCGATAGAGAAAAAATGGACTGATCCAATGACGCTTTTACAACAAGAAACGATTTTAACACATGAATACGCGTCTTATTGGCAAGAAGTACAACAAGTACTTCAGCAATTGCCAAGCTATAAAAGCATGCAGGTTAACCAAACAGAAGTTATAAAAAACTTTGTCAAGCAAGGGCTAGGAATTGCCTTTTTACCGAAAAGTGTTATTGAAGCCGCTTATGATGAGCAATCGCTCCATAGTTATTCGGTAAAGGAATTCTCGCATATTGTATCCAACACTTATTTTTTATCAAAGTACGTAACGGCTGATATTGAAGCTTTTTTTACAGTTTGTGATGCCGTCTATCAAAACAGAGGGAGCTATTACTAGAAGAGAAGGTGATATTTGCATGTATAATATGATGTCAGAAATAAGTCGAGTCGTTAGTGGACCCATCACGTTATTTTTAAATTCCTATGAACATTCTCCACTTGTTATCGCGTTACTTCTAGGCCTAGTTGGCGCACTAGCACCTTGTCAATTAACCGGCAACTTGAGCGCCATAACATTCTATGGTCATCGTACCATTCAAATGAAAAATAATTGGAGGGAAGTTATGGCTTTTATAATCGGTAAGGTTGCTGTCTTTAGTTTAATCGGCTTATTAGCTTGGCTATTTGGGCAATCATTTGAAACGTCAATAACTTCCTATTTTCCAATATTTCGTAAGACGATAGGACCCATTATGTTGTTAACAGGTCTTGTCCTAATCGGCATTTTAAAATTAAAATGGCTTCATCAAATATCATCCCATATCCCGCTTGTATTGAAAGAAGGTAAGGCAGGTTCATTTCTAATGGGGGCATGCTTTGCCATTGCCTTTTGCCCGACGATGTTTGTGCTATTTTTCGTTTGGCTGATGCCTACAGTTGTTACTACTTCCTATGGATTGGTTTTGCCAGCGGTTTTTGGTCTTGCGACTTCCATGCCACTTATTTTAATGTTGATACTGATTCAAATATTTGATACAAAACGCGCCATTATGAAAACAAGTATGAAAATGGGAAGAGTGATACAAATCGCAGCAGGTATCATTTTAATCATGATTGGCGTAATGGACACCATTACATATTGGGGTATAACGATTTGAAAAAAGTAAGTTGAGCTTGAGTGGAACAATTTGGAGGCTGTTGCTGTAAGGACGGTCTCTATTTTTATTTGTAAAAAGGAAAAGAAAGAGGGAACATATGATTTACGCAATCGCATTATTTCTATTAGCAGGTATTGGTGAAATCGGAGGTGGCTATTTAATTTGGCTTTGGTTAAGGGAAGGCAAACCGTTTTATTGGGGCATTTTTGGAGGGATTGCATTAGCTTTATATGGCGTGGTGGCAACTTTTCAATCATTTCCGACTTTTGGTCGAGTCTATGCAGCGTATGGAGGAGTTTTTATTGTGCTGTCCATCTTGTGGGGCTGGGGCATAGATAAGCAAAAGCCAGACATGTTAGATTTAGTTGGCGCTGGTATTTGTATCATCGGAGTCATGGTCATGTTAATACCGCGTTCATAATAGAGAGAAAAGTGTTAGATTAACGGTCATTAATCTAACACTTTTTTACTGTGAACCGATGTTGTCTATTTGGGTGGCGCTTCTTAAAGATTTTGTGGCGCTAACCTTTGTTTTTGTGGCGCTTTATGGATCTTTAGTGGCGCTAACCTTTGTTTTTGTGGCGATTCATGCCCCTATAGTGGCGCTAATCATTTTTTTAGCACTTCATTGCAACAAAACGTAAACGCCAATAATCAGCAATCCATTGTTTATCTCGATAATTGGTTGGTCGCAACAGTTCTTCACATTTTGCATAAACGCGTTCCTTTTCATGCTGACTTAAATGCTGGAGAATGTTGTCGCTAAACATAACAAGCCAATTCCGTAAGCCATCGTCACCTTGAAGCGGCGTCGGACGTTCATATAAAGTAATCATTTGTACAGTAAAGCCCACTTTTTCGAGCATCGTTTGATATTCGTCAGCTGCTGGAAAATACCATGGAAAATACTGCTCTTCATATGGTAGCCCAAGTGCCTCCATACTTGTTCTAAGTGCTCCGACAATAGAAGCAATATTCCCGTGGCCGCCCATTTCTGCAACAAAACGTCCTTGTTGTTTTAGTGCACGATAGATATTGTCAATCACTTTATCTTGTTGTTTCATCCAATGAAGCGCTGCATTGGAAAAGACTGCATCAAATTGATGTGTGTAGTCCATAGTAGCTGCATCTTGTGTGTTAAAGGTAAGCGTTGGATATTTTTGTTGAGCGCTTAAAATCATATCATGTGAAGCATCAATGCCATGTACAACTGCACCACATTGCGTTATCTCGTTGGCTAAATCTCCTGTGCCACAGCCAACATCTAAAATATGTTCTTGTTTTTGTGGTGCAAGTAAGTTGACTAAACTTTCTCCGAATTTTGAAACAAAGTTATGCTTTTGATCGTAAAGAGTTGCATTCCATTTTGTTGTCATTGTCTACCATCTCCTTTGTTTTTTAGCATAACAAAGAGAGGTGTGAAACGAAAATTCGAAAAAAGGGTTGTTTTGATTCCAATTTGGAATGATAGAAAGAGAAAAGAATCCGCTCGCTCTACGGGCAATTCGTAGTAAACGAGCAGATTCTTTTAAGCTAATTTAAATATTAAAGCTTTGTGAGCGTTTTGCCGCTCCAGCCAAATAGTATTGTTAAAACTGGACCAAGCAAACAGAAGAAGGTGAATGGTAGATAAGTAGTTGTTGGAATATCTAGTACACTAGCGATAAAAATTCCGCACACGCTCCATGGCACAAGCGGGTTCACAACAGTACCTGCATCTTCCATAACACGCGATAAATTTTTCGGCGCAAGTCCAACCTTTGCAAACTGCGCTTTAAATGCCTCTCCAGTAAGTAAAATGGACAAATATTGTTCACCGATTAATGTGTTGACGCCAATTCCTGTTAGCGCAGCACCCGTAATAACGGAGCCAGCACTTGTAAATAAGCTTTCAATTTTTGCTAAAATACTTTGAATAATACCAAGTGTAAATAATAATCCGCCCATTGTAAGTGCAAGTAATACTAAAGCGATTGTAAATAGCATACTATTCAATCCGCCACGAGTAAGCAGTGCATCTACGTCTTTAATTCCTGTATCGGATACATAGCCTTTAAACAGCATGTTAAATACGTGGGAAAGGGCCAGTGGTTCTTGTATGTAAGCAAGTCCAACGCCAACGATTGAAACAACTGCAAGTGTAATAAGAGCAGGTGCTTTATATAAGGTCATAATAACCAGAACAACGATTGGTAGTAATGTGTACCAATGAATAAGACCAGTAGAAAGTAATCCTATTTTAAATTGTTCAACCGTTTCAAAAGAAGTATTGGCACCAGATGGTGATAGCAAGGCATACAAAGCAAACGAGATCACAAAGGCAGGAATGGTCGTCCAACCCATATTTTTAATATGCTCAAATAAATCAACACCTACTGTACCGGATGCTAAATTAGTTGTATCAGATAGCGGTGACATTTTATCGCCAAAAAAGGCCCCAGAAACAATAGCACCAGCCGTGATGGCTAATGAAATATCCATTGCACCAGCGATTCCCATAAAGGCCACGCCGACTGTCGCAACTGTTGTTAAAGAGCTACCAACGGAAATCCCGACAATGCTACAAATAAGAAAAACAATGGCAAAGAAAAAGCTAGGTGAAACAGTTAAAAAACCGTAATATATCAGCGTTGGAATGGTGCCGCCCATAATCCAACTCGAAATTAAAATACCGATAAAGAAGAAAATAAAGACAGCACCTAAACCAGCACTGGCACCAGCAACCATCCCAGATTCAAGCTCACGGAACGGTACTTTTTTCAATAGTCCATAGGCAATTAAAAGTGAGATTACTAAAATAATGGGAATATGTGGCGTTGCTTTTAAATAGCCAATACTAATGGCCATTGTGGCAATAATTAAAAGTGTAATGAAGCAAGCCTCAATAAATCGAGGGTTACTTTTTGCTTCAATGCGAAACATACGAATCCTCCTAACAATTACTTCTGCGCTTCAATGCGGTGAAGCCCAAAAGTATTATAGCATGCTTATAAATATTGTCAATTGATTGAAAATTCTGTCTATATAGACCATTAAAAAAGATAGCGATATATTCTCGCTATCTGCTAGTTAAAATGCGCAACATAATCCCATGCATTTTTGATAATTAAGATACACGTCATCACAATAAAAATAAGACGCATCATGTTCGTCCCCCGTGTTAACGCAAATTTAGACCCTAAAATAGCACCGAATATCATAACGAAGCCCATTGGCAAGCCATATAAAAAATTGACCTGTCCTAATACTAAAAACATTACAAGTGCAGCCAAATTCGATGTGAAATTAAATGCTTTTGCATTCCCTGCAGCTTGCAAAAAATCATTACCCATCATTAAAAGGATGAAAATAAAAAAAGAACCTGTCCCTGGGCCAAAAAAACCATCGTAAAAGCCGACCGCCGCAAACGCACAAAGAAAGGTTATTTTCTTTCCTATACTTAACATACGTTGCTTTGGCTGTTGTCCCCAATCTTTTTTTAAAACGGTATAAGTTGCGACTAGTACGAGCATAACAAGCATAAGTGGCTTTAAAATCGAAGGTGATACAAGGTGCACAGTGTATGCACCAACTAAAGAGCCTAAAAAAATAAAAGGTAAGATTTTTCCAATCTTTTTAAAATCGACTTTACCTGCCCGCAAAAAAGTAAGCATGCTAGTGCCATTACTGATGGTATTCGCTAGTTTATTCGTTGCAATGGCTGTACTTGGTGGTAATCCTACCGCCATTAATGCTGGTAAAGAAATCAAGCCTCCGCCACCAACAATGGCATTTAAAAAGGATGCGATAAAGCCAAACACTAATAATGTACCAAGTGAAAGTAAATGAATTTCCATGAAAATAACCATCCTTTTGCATCATACAATGTTTTCTTGTAAGCGTACTGCTTATGGCTAAAAATAACAATGGTGATTGTATATTTTGTGGATTTAAAATTTACAATTCCTTTACATTGTAAAATTATAAGAAAAAAATTTTTTCAAGTATTTTTATAAAAATTAAAGAAATAACGTTACATTTAACAGCAAAAAACGTCTTTTTATTAGAAGATTTCCAACGTTTGTAACTTGTTTACGTATGTTTGCATGAAATATGGCAATTTTAATATTACATTATTGTAAATTCAATTTATTTATCTTTAAAGTTATGTAGAATTATGTAAAGATTTTGTTATGATAGTTGCAGAAATCGACAATATTTATTCAACAGGAGGAACATAATGTTCAACTCAAGTAAGCAAGATCCATTTTTTCAGGCTTTATTAAAAATTTCTCAAAATGTGAAAGAAGGTATTTACTTCGCTCATAACGCGCGTATTCATGATATCGATGCATTAAAAGAGATTGCCGATACAATGAAACAATATGAAACAAGCGGTGATAAGCTGATTCATGAGCTAATTGTTATGCTTAATAAATCATTTATGACACCTATTGAACGAGAAGATATATTAGCGCTAGCAAATAAATTAGATGATGTAATTGACGGGATGGAAGGCTGTATTGCCCATTTTAATATGTACAACTTAACAGAAGTAACAGAGCCGATGCGTCAATTCCTGACGTACATTGCTAAAAGTACAGATGAAATGGTACAAGCAATGGAGCTGCTAAATAGTAAAAAGCTTGTAGAAATGCGTAAACATGCCATTCAAATTAAAGACTATGAGCGTGAATGTGATGAGATATTCCGTTCTTCTATGAAGCAATTATTTATTCAAGAAAAAGATCCAATGCGCATTATCGTATTCAAAGATATTTACGAACAATTTGAAGATATTGCAGATTGTTGTCAAACAGTAGCGAATACAATCGAAACAATAATTATGCGAAATGCGTAAGATGGAGTGTACTAAATGGATACAATATTACTGATAACAATATTAGTCGTTATATTCGCACTTGTGTTCGACTTTATTAACGGCTTCCATGATACAGCCAATGCTATTGCAACATCTGTATCAACGCGTGCCCTAAAGCCACGTACTGCTGTGTACATGGCTGCGGTAATGAACTTTATCGGAGCTATTACATTTGTTGGTGTTGCGAAAGCATTAACGAAAGATATTGTTGACCCGTTTACACTAAATACGTATGACGGTGATATTACAGGGTCAGTTGTTATTTTGGCAGCTTTACTGTCAGCTATTACATGGAATTTATTAACATGGTATTTTGGGATACCGTCTAGTTCGTCCCATACTTTAATTGGTTCGGTTGCAGGGGCGGCAATTGCGGCGGCAGGATTTGATATTCTAAATTACACAGGTTTTATTAAAATCATTCAGGCGCTTATTTTCTCTCCATTACTTGCGTTTGTAGCTGGTTTTTTCATGATGTCACTGTTTAAAGTAATCTTTAAAGATATGAATTTATATCGAACAAATAAAGGCTTCCGAACGATGCAAATCGGTACAGCGGCATTGCAATCATTTACACACGGTACGAACGATGCGCAAAAGGCGATGGGGATTATCACCCTTGCATTAATTGCAGGTGGTTTACACCAAGGTGACGATATTCCGTTTTGGGTTCGTTTTGCAGCTGCCTGTGCGATGGGTCTCGGAACATCGGTTGGTGGTTATAAAATAATTAAAACAGTCGGTGGTAAAATTATGAAAATACGCCCAGTGAATGGTGTAGCAGCGGACTTAGCATCTGCTTCGATCATCTTTGGTGCGACGTTAATTCATTTACCTGTATCGACAACGCACGTAATCTCTTCTTCTATTATGGGCGTAGGTACTGCACATCGCGTCAAAGGTGTAAAATGGGGTATGGCACGTAAAATTGTTACTACTTGGGTGATTACAATGCCAATCTCTGCCGTGATGGCTGCTACAATTTACTTTATTTTAAGCTTATTTTTCTAACATAGTGAAGGAATGCACAAACTTATGTGCATTCTTTTTTCTTTGGTTTGAATTTGCCCTTGTTAATATATGAGAGTCCATCTATGGTAATTATAAAGAAAGTATAAAGTTCAGAAGAAATACATCAATCCATAGTAAGGTTATAACAGGAGGAAAACGATGAATGAAAAGCTATTACTAATAGAGGATGATCACGCAATAGGTCGTATCGTCAAAGATACACTAGAGCAAGAGGGATACTTGGTCACATGGGCAACTACAGGTTTAGAAGGGCTAGCAGATTTTCAAGCGCAGCCATTTGATTTAGTATTAGTCGATTGGATGCTACCTGAAATGGATGGCCTTACTGTTTGTCAAAATATTCGTTGGGAAAGTGATGTGCCCATTTTAATGATGAGCGCCCGTAAAGACGAGGCTGATAAAGTGGAAGGCTTACAAGGTGCTGATGATTATTTAGCAAAGCCTTTTAGCTTAGCGGAATTAAAGGCACGTGTTGCCTCCCATTTACGTCGATGGCAACGCTATAAGAAAATAGAAGTGACAGAACATATCGCTACATTTGCATTTGGCTTAGCAATTGACTGGCATAAAGAACTAGCAACACTGGAAAACAAAGAACTAGCCTTAACTCAAAAAGAGTTTGCCCTGTTAAAGCTATTGGCTAAAAATCCAGGTCAACTATTTTCAAAGGAAGAGTTATATCAGCATATTTGGCAACAAGCGAGTGTAGACGAGACACATACAGTCACTGTGCATATTAAAGCATTACGAGAAAAATTACAGGATCCGGTTAAAACACCACATTATATTCAAACAGTTTGGGGCAAGGGCTATCGCTTCATCGGAGAACCGTTATGAAAATAAAATCTTGGCTACTGATGATGTTTTTTATTGTGATGATTGTGCCAATTGGCGGGGCGTATGGCTTATATATGTGGATTAATGCCTATTACCATGATAAAAGCTTTGCAGAATATATTGAGAAATGGACGACACTAAACGATGTCAAGTCGGTCCTTAACGATCCAACATTATATGCCAAAAATGCAGATATGCAACAAGTAAAAGCACTTACGAGTGATCAACTAGCTATTACGCTATACGCAAAATCTGGCTTTGTTTATTATTCATCTAATCCGTTAACCTCCGGATTTGTTTCAAGAGAAAATGTGTTAAAAAACTTATATGTATTACAGCAAAAATACAATGCGTTTACATATAAGGAACCCGTTTTTCAACAAGGCGATTTAGTTGGTATTTATGAAATTCAACTTATCAGAAAGGACTGGGTTCAAGGTGTGGAGAGGCGTTCATGGCTCGTGATAGCGAGCGCGATTACGTTATTTCTAGCCATTTATACAGCAGTCATTTTGTTGCTTAACCGTAAATTACATCGACCTTTACAAGCATTAATGCAACAAATGGATGCATTTGGGAAGGGACAACATGTTGACGCTGTAATGGCTACAAGAAAAGATGAAATCGGGGAGCTTACAAATACTTTTTTAAGTATGCAAAGGGAAATTGAGGTCGCACGTGCCCATTTAAAAAATGAGCAAAAGCAGAAGGAACTGATGATTGCCAGTATTTCACATGATTTAAAGACACCCTTAACAGCAATTCAAGCGTATGCAGAGAGTCTACAAAATTCTTCCCTCACTGCGCATATGCAGGAGGAATATCGGGCAGTGATTTTAACAAAGGCAATGGATATGAAGCAAATGCTAGAAGATTTACTTATGTATACGTTGCTTCAATCCACAACCTATGATGTAACACTGGTCCCAGTAGAAGGACAGGAATTTTTTGATATGGCAATCTCGGAGTATGAACCACTTTGTCAAAGTAAAGGGCTATCACTGCAAACGTTTTGTGATGTAAAGGGTACCTTTGCTGTTCAGCCCTCACAAATGCAACGTGTGATTGACAATCTGATGAGTAATGCAACTCATTTTGGCACTTTAGGCACGACTATTTATTTAGCAGCTATCAGCAAGCAAAAACTCGATTGGGGTTTTGATTTTGTGAACGAGGCGCTTACGAAAAAAAGCGGCATGTATTTAGTTGTGCAAAATAGTGGAGCAGGTGTAGGTGAACAAGAAATCGGGCAATTATTTGAACCATTGTACCAATCAGATCATGCCAGAACAAAGACTGGACAACGAGGCACAGGGCTAGGCCTTAGCATAGCGAAACAAATTATTGAAAAACATGGTGGAACAATAAATATGGTATCCAAGCGTGGAGTCGGCACAGCAGTACTGTGTTGGTTACCGCCTTACAAAGGAGAAAATGACAAATGAACTGGAAACAAACAATACGAGTTGGGGGACTTATAACGCTGATGACGTTGAGTTTAGTTGGTTGTAATTCAGAGACATCTTATTCCCCGCAAGAGATTATAGATCAAGCATTACAAGAAACACAAGAGCTAGAAAGTTATTATGGAGAATATACGTTGGATATAGATGAATCTGGAGTCGCTAACGTAAAAGAATGGATGAAGGGTGGCAAACGTCGGATTGAGATGTCTGTTGATGGCGATCATGTTATTGCGGTTAATGATGGTAAACAAATTACATCGTTTAGTAAAAAAGAAAACAAGGCAACAATTATTTCATTTAAAAATGGAGAATTAGATGAATTTATGGGGCAATCCGCAAAAGACAGCGCCCAAGTATTATTAAACTTAGTGAAGGATTCTCACGATATTACCATTGCTGGAGAAGAATCAATTGCTGGTCGAGATACGTATCATATTACAGCGAAAGCGCAAAAAAAGAATACGTTATTAGGTGATATTGAAGTATGGATTGATAAAAAAACGTGGTTGACGTTAAAAACAATTACGACGAACGCAGGCAATGTGACGACGCAAGAATATTCTAAGCTTGACGTTAATAAGAAAATGGAGGATAAGTTGTTTACCTTTGATATCCCAAAAGATGCAACGGTAGAAAAAATAGATCCCCAAAATCAAACATCAACGGCAACAATCGAAGAGGTGAAGGAACAACTAGGTAACTTTTTAATGGTACCTGAGGAAAATGGCTTGTCCATATCCACAATCGTCGATATGAAAGTGAAAGAGCGCCCAGAATTTTCTTTTGAATTTGAAAAAGATGACCAACCTGCATTTTCAGTTTCAGTTCTTAAAGAAGCTAGTAATGAGGAATTTGGTAATCTTGGGAATGAAGAAGAAATACAAGTACGAGGCAAAAAAGGCACATGCATGGATTTAGGAGAACTTTTTATTATTTCTTGGTCTGAAGATGGCTACCAATATAACATTATAAGTGAAAATCCTGAATTTACTAAAGAAGAAATTTTAGCATATGCCGAGGAAATGACCAATGTTCAGTGAGGTGAACGGTGTGCAAAAGGCGAATTTTATAAAGTGCATAGCATTATTTTTATTTGCTACTGGGTTTTTATACGGTGTTGGTGAAACGTATAGTGTTCCATGGCTACAATTTCAATTTCTAGGTGAATACAATAATGAAGGTTTTTATTTTAGCTTCAGTTCTCTTATTCCGTTACTCGGTGGCATACTCATAGTGGCAATATATGAGACGATTGTTAAACGATTTATATAAAAAGAGAAAATCCACTACTATATTGAAGTGGATTTTCTCTTTTTATTGGATGGTTAGGGGCGTTCACTTTCGTTTCATACGCAGGAGTCCGATGAAATTTAACTAAGTTAAGAAAGAGCTAAAAATAGAAAATGTTAAAAATATATAAATTAAAACAAGTCTCTTTTAAAGAGGCTTGTTTTTTAAATTCCTAAATTAGGTTAAATTACTCATATGCTGGAAAATAAATAAGGATAAAGAATTGTAATATTTTAGAAGCGAATGTAGTATTAAGGGAGTAGGAAAAGAAAAAGGAGGATGCGGTATGGATTTACAAGAATTTGAAGAACTTTGGATTACCCTAAATGAATTATATAGTGCAAATCGCTATTTAGAATATATCGAGTTAAGCAGTCCCGCTATTGAAAGTGCCAATGCACTAGCGTTGTATGATAAGGCAATGCATCTATTGCGCTATAGCTGTATGAGCTATTATCAAGTGGGCGATCTACAAATATCCATCAATTTATTAGAAAAATACCGCGAACTGACTTTTTTATATGGGAATGATATTGACGTAATTCAATATTATTCACTTGCCTCCATTTATTGGGGAACGTTCGGACAACAAAAAAAATCCGAAGAGCTTTTAATGAAAGGGCTAGAAATTGCAGAGCGTATTCAACATATTGAAAGCATGGGGAAAATTTATAACAATCTAAGTGGTTTAGAAATTGAACTCGGTAAATATGCAAAGGCAAAGCGACTTGCCTTAAAAAGCTTATTCTATACGAATGAATTTGATTTGAAACACGATCCCCCCTATAAGGGTATTATACATGCCAAGACTAATTTAGCTATCGCCCATATTTGGCTGGAGGAATTTGAAGAAGCGAATACGCTCTTACAGGAATTATTGATGACAATAAAAGACCCTCCTTATAATAAGGCACAATTAGAGGTGTTTAATGCGCAAGCACTACTATATGAAAAACAGGGTCGTATTGGTGAAGCAATTGATATGTACCAAAAAGCAAAGCATTATGCATTGCAAAATAATGATCTATCTTTGTTACAGACAATTTACAATTCATTAGTTAAGCTTATTGAAGAACAAGGGAATAAAATTATTTTAAGCGCTGTACAAAAGGAATATATTAATATTTTATTAGAAATACAAAGGGAGAATTATACCCAAGTACTATTCGAAATGGAGTATAACGATCAGAAAAAACACTTTGAGCGAACTTCCTATATAGATCCGCTTACAAATATTTATAACCGACGTTATTTTGATGAACAGGCGAAAGAAATGGTGAAAAGTGCAGCGAGCAATCAAAAGCTACTAGCTCTCTTGATGATTGATTTAGATCACTTTAAATCAATCAATGATTCAAATGGTCATTTATTTGGAGACGATGCATTATCCATTACAGCGACCACATTGCAGCAGTTTTTTCAACCGTACGAAGCCATTGTCGCACGTTTTGGTGGTGATGAATTTATTGTTCTCCTTCATCTAAGAGAAGGGGAGTCAATCTCTATAATAGCTCAAAATCTATATCATTCATTAACTTCACTGGCATTGACAGTCAATGAAACTGTCGTGCAATTAGAATTTAGTATAGGTGTAAGCACGAATGAACATGGTTATATTACGCAACTCGAACAATTAATCCATAATGCTGATAGTGCACTTTATGCATCAAAACGGAATGGACGTAACCAAATAACACTCTATAACCAATATAACGATGCGGGAAATAGTAAATAAAGGAAAATGTTTACTAGTCTGTACTTTCGATCGTGTATAAACATCCGTGACCTTTCAAAGGACAAAACAATGTAAAACCTTACTAGTAGGTGTAAGGTTTTGTAAAGTCCATAAAAAGCGAGCGGATTTTTTGTTGACATAAAAACTATAGTTGAGTGTAGTACAGTGTGCTTCACTTCCTTGTGTTGCACGTGATTCTACTATTCGCTTGCAAAGCAATTAAGCAGTAGTAATCAAGAGTTAACGTCAGTAGCAAGAGGACAAAATTTTTTTATCAATTGTGAATCGGAAGGTATTTGGTAAACGTCAGTAGTGTAGAAAGAAGGTGAGGCAGCAATGGAGATTGAACAAATAATTGCAGAGCACGGGGATTATCTACTGAAGGTAGCCTATCTATATGTGAAGAATGAAGCAACTGCAGAGGACATAGTTCAAGATGTGTTTATTGCCTTTTATCAAAAGCAACAGCAGTTTCGACAAGAATCATCTTTACGTACATATTTGGTCAAAATGACAGTCAATCGCAGTCACGATTATTTACGCAGTTGGAAAAGTAAACGGCTGTCATTATTTGAGAAAATAGTAGGACGCACAACGACCATTACGCCGGAAAAAGAATTGCTCGCTAAATCGACAAAACAGGAGCTAGTAGCAGCTTTATTCACTTTATCAGTGCCATACAGAGAAGTACTAATTCTCTATTATTTTGAGGAAATGACCACTGTAGATATTGCCAAGCTAGTTCATTGCCCAGAAGCAACGATTCGAACAAGGTTGCAGCGGGCAAGAAAACAACTAGCATCAATAATTGGTGACGATGATTGGGAGGTGTTACGTTATGAATCAATTTAAAAAAAACGTGTTAAATGAGCTACAGCATGTAAAGCTATCCGCTGAAAAAAAGCAACAGATTGCACAAAAAGCTAGGAGTAGAAATAGACAAAAACAGAATAGCCAGCGGCAGTATCGTATTGTGTTAGCGACATTTACATTGCTTGCCATTGGTTTTAGCGTCCTTGTCACACTAAAAACGGAACATCCTACAAGGACAATGCAAGGAGCGACTTTACAGCAAGAGACAAATAGATGGAGCTTATGGATGCTGTTAGAGCATGATTGGATAAAAGGACTAGTGCTCTTAAGTTTATTTGTCACTATCGCATTGTGGATCAAGCGTATATTGCTAAAAAAAGGATATGGCTTGCCAGTATGTATGGCGTGTGGAGAAGTATGGACGGCTAAGCTAGTCCGAAAATATTATTGGAAAAATGGCCAAATGTCTTGTCCACATTGTCAAAAAGTACATTACCGCACAAAAAAGTCGGTACAATTAAACGCATTCACTAATTTACCTATACCATTTATGGTTTTTATCAATTATTTCTTTAGTAATCTTTTAATGGGTATTAGTTTTTATATTGTAAGTGTAGCAATTTATCTTTATATTTTAATTCCTGTTGTCATAAAACTACAGGAAGATGACCCTAGCAATGAACCCTTGTGGTAAGTTTTTAAAGGACGATACGAAATATAAAAGTCTCTTTTTATATGAATTTGTCAAAATCGATTGACAACTGTTTTTATTTGCTTTATCTTTTGGTTAACCTATTTTAAAGATAGGTTAACTAAAGGGGGATTTTCGTTTGAAGAAGAGTAGTACTTACAATTATGTGTTAGCGGCATTCGGAGCGGCTATTATCGCAGTTCTTGCACAGGTTACGATACCGCTACCATTGATTCCAATTACAGGACAAACTTTAGCAGTAGGCTTAGTTGTCACAATATTAGGTACAAAGCTTGGTACACTATCTGTACTTGTATATATTTTACTTGGCACAGCAGGAATACCTGTATTTAGTGGTATGTCAGGGGGATATGGTATTATCATAGGTCCAACAGGCGGATATATTGTAGGCTTCCTTGCAGCGGCTGTTTTAATGGGGGTATACTTAGATAAATTTGGTATTACTTATGTACAAGCAATGATTGCCAATATTATCGGCATGGTTGTAACATTGGCATTCGGTACAGTATGGTTAAAAATTGTTGGTGATTTAACATGGACTGCAGCATTTATGGGAGGAGCCGCACCATTTATTATTGTGGGTGTTGTGAAAGCAGTACTTGCTGCATGGCTTGGTGTTGTTGTACGTCGACGCTTAGTAAGTGCACATTTAATTGAAGCAGTAGCATAGGGGGTTATAAAGGATGGCAACGCTTTGGACAGGTGGAACAATTTATACGATGGAACGAGCTGGTGAAACAGTTGAAGCTGTTCTTGAGAAGGACGGAAAAATTGTGGCAGTAGGAACGGTAGATACCCTATTACCACAGGCAACTACTATCCAGCATTTGCAAGGGAACGTTATGTACCCAGGATTTGTCGATAGCCATTTACATATTATTGGCTATGGAGAGAAGTTACTGCATATAGATGTTTCAAACGTAACTAGTAAGGATGAGCTGCTCCATATCATTGGTGCGCGTATGGAAGGCGTTTCTGCAGAGCAATGGGTTGTTGCCATTGGTATGAATGAAACAGCGTATACAGAGCCCATTTTTCCAACTTTGTCAGAGCTTGACGCACTTGGTGAAGCCCATTTAATTATTAAACGAAGCTGCCATCATTTAATTTTAGCTAATTCTAAAGCACTTGCATTTGCAGGGATTACTAATGAATCACCTTCTCCAGAAGGTGGCATTATTGAAAAAAAACAAGGTCAATTAACAGGAGTTTTAAAAGATACAGCATTGTACTTGATTGTTAACAACATGCCTTATTATACGCCTGCATATATAGAGGAAGCGCTTCAAAAATCTGTTGCATCTCTTCAATCTTATGGTTTAGTTGGAGGGCATTCAGAAGATTTAAGCTACTTTGGGCCACCGAGTCAACCAATTCAAGCTTTTCGTAAAATTGTGGATGCCGAAAAATCTTTTAAAGTGCATTTATTACAGCACCATTCCGTTTTTGAGGAAGTTGCTTTGTTAAAGGAACAATCAACGCCGTATGTGGAATTTGGTGCTATGAAAATATTCGTCGATGGTGCTTTTGGTGGCTATACTGCCGCACTGCGTGAGCCTTATTGTGATGATCCAGATAATTATGGCATACTTGTACATTCGACAGCACAATTAGAGCAATATGTGCAACTTGCACGGCGCTATGGACAAACAGTAGCTGTGCACGCAATCGGAGATTTAGCCATTGAGACAATACTAAATGTTTTCGCGGCATATCCACCTCTTGAGGGGCAATTAGATCGTTTAATTCATTGTAGCCTAGTTGATGAAGCGATTTTAGACAAGTTGGCAGTATTACCGATAGCCGTAGATATGCAACCACAGTTTGTACAAGGCGAATATTTCGCTGAAATAGTAAAATTAGGTGAGAAACGTTCACAAGGTCTACATCCACTAAAATCTCTTTTAGATAGAGGGCTGATTGTAGCAGGAGGTAGTGATGCACCCATTGAAGTGCCGAATCCGTTATACGGAATTTATGCTGCCGTGGCAAGACGAAATTTTGGAGAGAGTCATGAAGGCTTTGGTCCTCAGGAGAAAATTTCACGCTTTGAAGCGGTGCGTTTGTATACAGTTGGGTCTGCTGAAATCATCGGTCAGGAGCATAGGCGAGGTAAGATAAAAGAAGGATTTAGTGCTGATTTTACCGTGTTCGACGATGATATTTTTACAGTTGATATTGAAAAAATCCCACATATTCAAGTTGCATATACAGTTGTCGATGGTCGTATCGTTTATGAACAGACAAAAAATCGTTGTGAGGCATAGCCACACAACGATTTTTTGATGTTTCTCCTATTGTCTTTTTGATAAATCGTGCACTTGTTCCTCCAAATCTCGGACACGTGTTGTCAGCTCATCCACATGTTGTTGTAGTGTGTCTCGAGAAGGAAGGACGGCTGTAGACTTTACATTTTTAATCATTTTTATCATAACGAAAAACATAGCAAGAAAAATGAGAAGAATAAAAATAGTACTAATGATGTCCCCAATATGTAGTTGCAACTGGATTTCCCCTCCTAATTTTATTTGCTATCTGTATTTACTGGATGGGCAAGTAAAAAGTTTCAATTTTTTAACGAGCATTGCATACAAATATGACAATTGCCTCAAATAAAGGCATAAATGAATGCTACAGATGTTTGGATGGGCTTACAAGTCGCAAGAAAAGTCTGGGCAGCTGTATTTGATAACATTTTCTATGTTGAAAGTAAATTGAATTACAATATCTATCATACGCTATAAGGAGAATTAAAAACGGATAGCAAATTGTCAAACAGGAAATGGGACAGTACGAAATTGGGGTGAGGGAATGCAAAAAGCACGTCAAATTTTGCGACAAGCCATCTATAACATTTATACGTATCGCATCGACTATATACGGGTTTTCGTTATGATTCGTGTATTTCAGTTTTCACTAGTAATACCGGTGTCAACACTCGTTTTTAATGTAATGCTAAATGTAACGGGCTACACGCATATAACGGAACAAAATATACAAAGTTTTTTAATGCACCCCTTTGTCATAGCTATGATGTTCCTTTTAGTCATGGTCGTATTGCTCTTTATTTACTATGAGATGGGTTTTCTGTTTATAATGGCTTTTAATCAGCAAAGGGGTACTCGTTATCGGTTTTTGACAATATGGCAACAACTAAATCGTAAACTTCCTTATTTTTATAGCTTACAAGTACTTTATTTAATTGTCTATATAGCTCTTTTATTGCCCTTAGCTTCATTTTTACTCCCTCTTTGGCTAACACAGGGGATAGCTTTTCCACACTTTATGACAAATGAAATAATGGGTACACCTACAGGTAAAATACTGTATGCTGCTGTTGCTAGTATCTTAGTGATGGTTGGAATAAGGAGTATGTTGACATTGCCTATTTTTGCAATACAGCCGAAAATTTCACTAAGGCAATCATTTCTCCAAAGTTGGCGTTTTTCAAGACGGGGCTTATTTAAACTACTTGTATTATTGGCAATGGTTTTAATGCTTCATTTATTACTTTTAATAGTTGTAACAGTAGTCGGTACACTACCACTATTTTTCCTGGAACGATTTATGCCAAGCGCAGCGCTGTTAACAGCAGGATTTACTTTGGCATTTCTTGAAATGGCCTTTATTGTGCTGTTTAGTCTGTTGCAAGCTATGTTTTCACAAGTCATGGTTGCGATTACGTATAATGCTCGTGTTTTGGCTCTAACAAGAAACGCTTATCAAAACAAACGCTATTTTCCTTTGCCAATAGTGCTTTGTGTTATTTTTTCAATTTTAAGCATAATCAATATTTTTTCGTTAGAGAAAAGTGTGTACGCACCAGATACTAAAATTATTGCACATCGTGGTTATACAGCAGGCAATGTGGAAAATACAATTAGCGGGCTTGTTAGTGCAGCGAATGCAGGTGCAGACTTAATTGAACTAGATATTCAGCAAACGGTAGATGGAGAATTTGTGGTCTTTCATGATCGTACATTAAGGCGTCTAGCAGGGAAAAATGGTGTTATTGCCAATATGACGCTAAGTGAATTAAAAACCATTACGATTTATGAGAATGGGATGAGCGACAAAATTTCTTCATTGGATGATTTTATCGAAATTGCCAAGGCGCTAGATGTTACATTACTAATTGAGCTAAAAGTACATGGGAAAGAAAGAGAAGACCTATTGCCTCGATTAGTAGAAAAGTTACGCGCCTATAAAGTGCTCGATACGTACTATGTACAGTCCTCAGATGCGCAATTGATGACACAGTTAAAAAATATAACACCTCATTTGCGTGTAGGAATTGTTTATGCGCTGAATATTGGACCGATGGATCATTTAACTGTAGATTTCATTGCGTTAGAAGCATCGTGGGTGGACGAGAGCTTAATTGCAGAACTCAATGCTCAACATTTAGATTTGTTTATCTGGACTTTAAATAAGGATCGTTCTTTACAGGAATTTATTGAGAAAAACGTTTCGGGCGTAATTACAGATCATCCAGATATAGCGTTAGAGATAAGAGCAAAACAAAGTGAACAGCAATACTTTCTACAGCGCGTCCTAAATCGATTATCACTCATCTTTTAGCTTTATTAAGTTGCAATTATTCTCTTTTGAAAAGTTTTTGAAAATAATATGGTAATAATGTAACCATTTCCTTTTACAATCGACTACTTCAATGAACTCGTGAAATGAAGGAGATGTATTTTTTATGAAAATGACAAAGGTTGTGCCATTTGCAATGACAGCATTATTACTAGGGGGCGTTGCAATCGCTCCAACTGCATCAGCAAATGAAGGAGAAGCAGTTGTCACAAATGCCCAACAGGATGAACAAACGCCACAAGTGCAGCCGGTTTTTATTAAAGTAGCTGGTACAATTGAAAGCGTGGAAGAACGTAATAATGCAACGTATTACACAACGAAAGATGGCGAAAATACGAACGTCTTTGTCGTAAATAAGGACACACTTATTTTTGATAATACGGGGAAAGAAGTAAAGCTACAAAAAGGTGATAAAGTAACAGCATATACGTATGCAAATAAGCCAATGCTGATGATATATCCACCACAGTATAATCCAGAAGTTATAATCGTGGAAACAAAGGAAATGGGTAGTGTCACTGTTGACTTTTTCAATAAGGATTTAGTCAATACGGATAACAGTTTAAAATTAAATGTTGGCAAAGAAACGGTGGTCCAAAGCCAATCAGCTAAAGAAGTCTCAGCTAAAGATTTAGCACAACAACATTTACTTGTGTTCTATACAATTACAACAAGAAGTATTCCTGCACAAACAACGCCAACAAAAGTCATTGTGTTAGATGCTACAGCGAAAGAACAAGGTGAAGTAACTGAGGAAGCTTCAGCTAATGCAGCAGTACAAGAAATTATTAAAACAGATTTTTATGAAGTGGATGGTACAACAATGGTGCCACTACGTCTAATTGCAGAAGAACTAGGCTTTAAAGTAGAATCAACTGGTACTGGCGCAATTGTTTCAAAAGGGGCGCTATCCTACACAATTACACGTGGTGAAAAAGCATACGGCTACAATAAAGCACTTCGTTACTTTAAAGTAGCACCTGCGTTATTAGAACCAACGAAAACTTATGTACCTATTGAATTTTTTGAAGAATTAATGCAATAACATGTCCCAAACCCCTCCAAAGTACAATGGAGGGGTTTTTTTACTTTATTAAAAAACTGAATATTCTAAATATTTTCGGTGCCTGGCACTTAAATCTATTTATTGGTAAAATAACAATAGATTAGTAGAATTGAATCAAGAAGTAGGAGGAGAATAGTGAAAAAATTTTTGATAGTGCTACTTGCAGCATTTGTAGTATTAATGGTTAATCCATCAACATCCAAAGCGAAAGTAATCTATGACGGCGTAGAAATTGTCAAAGGGCAAACGGGGAAGCTAACGTTTTCGAAAGATGTAAAAGTGTATAAGAAAAATGCCAATGGTCAGTTTGAATCGATGTTAGTCAAAAAGGGAAATTACTTCCGTGTATATAATATTGAAAAATATAATAAACAAACATATTATTGGATGAGCTCTGGATATCGTGTACAAGCAAGCGATTTAACTGTATTTAAAGCGATTCCGTTTGAACAACGTGTACAATTTTATCAAAATCCTGCCTATATGTGGATTAATAGAGATAAACCGTTTTACTCGTTTTATAATGAGAGTGATAGTTTGGCAACGCATGCACACTCTTATTATACCTATCTAAATAAATGGGGTAATTTTATTTTTGAACAGGGAGAACTTGTCAATACGTATAATATGAGTTTTGTAGGTGGCGGTATTGAAAAGCGAACAATTGATCCAACAGATATTCAACTAATCGAACCACAAGTTGTGAATAAAGATACATTATTTATTGTCACAAAAGATACGGTACAGCATATTAAACCATATTTAATTAACAATAACGATTACTATCAAAGACTTGCTCGTCCATTGCCAGCAGGTACTGTTCTTAAAAGTGTAGGTTTTAAAATTGGTAACTATTATGCGGTGACGTTTAATAGTGAATCTGACCTTTACAGCACATTTTTCGTTCCTGAAAGCTATGTAGTTGAAAAGGCGAATTAAATCGCTGATAAAACAACGTAAATCGCGGGTAAACCAGTGTAAATCGCGGGTAAACCAGCGTAAATCGCGGGTAAACCAGCACGAACTGCTAATAGGGTTGGAATTCATGATAACGGCAGTATTTGCCATATTACGCGATCATCAAAATATAAAGGCACCAAGAGTTCAAAACTTCTTGGTGCCTTTTGTATTTATGCATTCGGATAAATCATTGTAGCTGGATCAACATATTCATCGAACTGTTCTTCAGTTAATAAGCCTGAAGCGATGGCCGCTTCTTTTAGAGTCGTGCCTTCTTTATGTGCTTTCTTCGCAATTTTTGCCGCATTTTCATAGCCAATATAAGGGTTTAAGGCTGTTACAAGCATTAGCGAGTTTTGCAAGTTATGATCCAGTACCTCTTTGTTTGGTTCGATGCCGATAGCGCAGTGATCATTAAATGATTTCATCGTATCTGCTAGCAGGCGCGTCGATTGTAGGAAATTGTAAATAATAACAGGTTTAAAGACATTCAGTTCAAAATTCCCTTGCGAAGCGGCAAAGGCAATTGTTGCATCGTTCCCAACAACTTGCGTAACGACCATTGTCATCGCTTCACTTTGCGTTGGATTCACTTTACCTGGCATAATGGATGAGCCTGGTTCATTTTCTGGAATAGTAATTTCACCAATACCAGAGCGTGGACCACTTGCTAGCCAACGTACGTCATTGGCAATCTTCATCAAATCAGCAGCAAGTGCTTTTAATGCACCATGTGCCACAACCGCTTCATCATGACTTGTTAAAGCATGGAATTTATTTGCTGCGGAAGTAAACTGTTTGCCCGTTAGTTCACTAATTTCAGCTGCTACACGCTCACCAAATTCAGGATGTGCATTAATACCAGTACCGACAGCCGTACCGCCAATCGCAAGTTCTTTCATGTAGTCCACATTATGTTTAATCATTTGCTCGGATTTACCTAGCATAGCAGACCAGCCACTAATTTCTTGTCCCAATGTCAGTGGAGTAGCATCTTGTAAATGGGTACGTCCAATTTTAATAATATCTTTAAATTGCTCTGCTTTTTCATCCAACGTTGCCTTTAATAAACGAAGGCGAGGCAGTAGATAGTCTTCCACTTTTAGCACGGCTGCAATATGCAACGCAGTCGGAAACGTATCGTTTGAGCTTTGAGATTTATTGACATCGTCATTTGGATGAATGCGGTCAGCTTCGCCAGCATCTTGTAAAATTTGGTTTGCACGATGCGCAATCACCTCGTTGACATTCATATTCGATTGGGTACCACTACCAGTTTGCCAGACAACAAGAGGGAATTGATCGTCCCATTGACCATTTAAAATTTCATCTGCCGCTTGCACAATTGCATTGGCTTTAATATCCGAAAGCTTTCCTAATTTATTATTTGCGATTGCTGCACTTTTCTTTAAAATCGCCATAGCTTGAATCAGTTCAATCGGCATGTGTTCAGTACCAATTTGAAAATTCTCTTTACTACGTTGGGTTTGAGCACCCCAAATTTTATTGGCAGGTACTTTGATCTCACCCATAGTGTCTTTTTCAATACGATAATCCATTTAAAACAGCTCCTTCAATTTATGTAACTAAAAAACGGATATTCTTAGTCTGATGTAAGAATATCCGTTTAATGCATGTTTATTTCAAAAAATAAGGGGGGATTCTGAAATAAACAGTTTAGAGAAGAAATAATCTATATGATAATGATAATTGTTATCAATTAAAAAGTCAATCTTTCTGCTCAATAAAATTACTGTTAATGAGAATAGTTCGCATTTTGTTCAAAAAATCAATCGTTATTGCGATAACCGTTATGTTTTGTATACCCACCCTGTATGTTGATAAACATAAAAAAGGGAAGAACTATCTTTTCTTCTTCCCAAGATCTTTTGTTAAAGGTTGTTTTTTTGATATTTTTTCAAAAAGCACAATGACATGATACTGGCGCTCATTCATTTGAATAACGTCCACTACTTTTGCTTTTCGACCTTTAATTTGGATGTTTTCATCAATAGTTGGAATGCGAATTAATAGCTGATTCAAAACGGAAATCTTATTTTCATAAAAATGAACAACATGCATTTTCGCAGTTCTCCTTATTTTGTATTTTAGTCAATTTATGAGTAACTGGCTGATTATAGAACAGTTGGTATAACAGGACGTATAGCATGGAAATCCCATTGGAAAGCATAAGGAAAGCCTCCTAAACGTTAGAATTAGGAGGCTAATTGTGTTATCTATAGCGTTTTTTTGGAGAGCCGTTGTAACCATCTTTTTTGTTTCCAACTACTTACGATATAAAAAAGACTAGAAAGCGCTAATACGCCACTCGATGCTTTTATAAGTAGGGCATATTGTAAATACAGGCCAAAGAAAACTGCGCCTAATGCTAGTACACTAATGATAAAGGCTTGCTTTTTTTGATTTTCATAGATTGCAAAGACAAAATCCCTTTGCTGCAATGCATCTTTTTGAATTAACATTCGCTGGGGTGTCTCCACAAGGTCTTGCAGGGAATGGAATACTTTAAAAATTGGGAGCGCATTAAGCCATTGTAAAACAGTTTTCCAATTATTTGAGCTTCCTTGCTTGATCCAATCTGAAAATACAGGTTTAATAATGTCTAAAATTTCTTTCTCTGGAGTAAGGGTCAGCAACATACCTTCAATTGTCACAAACGAGCGCCCTAAAAAGACAAATCGTGTAGGAACTTGTATAGGAAGTAATTTTATCATGTCATTCATTTCTTTTTTGACAGCAAATACATCCATTTCCTTTACTTTGTTTAAATCCAATAGTAGTACTTCTCTTAGAAGATTTTCGATGATTTTTAAATCCGCTCCTGGTAGTAAAAATCCTAAGTTTTTTAATATTTCAGCCGCTTGAGCATAATTTTTTAATAAAATAGCCTGCATTAAAATTTGAAAATTGGCTGCATCTTTTCTTGATATTTCGCCAACCATACCAAAATCAAGAAGGACAATCGTACCATCCTCCGTTACTAGCACATTGCCAGCGTGCGGATCAGCATGAAATAGCCCAGCCTCTAGCCATTGTGGTAAGAAAATGCGCATTAATCGCTCAGATAATGCTTCTTTATCAATTTGATTGGAAGTTAAAAATGCGTTATCTGTGATTCTTGCACCATCTATCCATTCCATTACTAATACTTGAGGGGTGCTAAGTTCGGGATACGCAGTAGGAATTTTAAGTTCATTAATAGATTCAAAGCGTTCGCGAAAATGTGTCATGGTGTCTAGTTCTTTATTAAAATCTAATTCTCTACTGATCACATGTTTGACTTCATTAAAAAGCAATTTAAAATTAATAAAGCCTTTAGGTACTGGAGCAATATATTGCGCAAACCACATAATAATAGCGAGCGAACGAAAATCTGTTCGCATAATAGTTGGTATAGTGGGTCGTTGTACTTTAATTGCTACATTCGTACCATCCTTTAACTTTCCGCGATAAACCTCTCCAATGGATGCGGAAGCGACAGCTTTTGTCTCGATTGAAAGAAGTACATTGTCAACAGGACTTCCCCATTCTTTTTCCAAAACAAGTTGAATGTCTTCCCAAGGAGAGGGAGGGACTTGATCTACTAAATCCTGTATTTGGCTAATAAAACTTTTTGGTAGTAAATCCTCGCGAATACTTAAAAGTTGCCCGACTTTAATTAACACGCCTTCGAGTTCAAATAACGTTTCTCGAAATTGTCGACCAAGCTTTTCCCAGAGCATTTCCCATTGTGTTTCTGATTTTTTTCGAATGCGAAACCAATAAACTTGCAACAACATGGAAAAAGCGAAGGAAAGTATTTTCCACATACGATACCAACTTTTCCTTTTTTTCATGCGACATACCTCCGATTTTTTTATTTGAGCAAAAAGACAAAATTTATGTAAATATTTCCTATAAATCGAATATCTAAATCATACACCAATTGCCAAACTAAATGGATTGTATTTTATCTATAAATCTAATAAAAAAATAGCACTAAAATTAACCTGTTTCTATGGTAGAGGTTATTTATGCCTTACAAAAACTTCTTCTAGAAGCAAGCAGTGGTGAGAACAAGGAATGCACCTAGTTTTGAGTGTATGTTATGGACTGCATAACGCATTCTATTGTATAGATAGGAGTGGTGATATGAAAGATGTAAGCTACTTACAAATAGCCATAGAAACAGTTGTAACTTTTTTCGTACTTCTTGCCCTCACACGTTTTTTAGGGAAAAAACAATTAAGTCAACTTACTTTTTTCAATTACGTAACAGGAATCACAATTGGCTCGATTGCCGCAAATATGATTGTTTTAAGTACTAAAGATTACATGAAAGATTTGGTAAGCTTAATTATTTGGTGTTCGTTGACGACACTAATCGGCTATATCAGTTTGAAATCAGGGAAAATAAGAATGTTGCTTGACGGTCAGCCTACAATTGTTATAAAACACGGCAAAATCGATCGAAAAGCATTGAAACGAACCGGTGTTAATATTGATGACCTAACGATGATGATTAGACAATACCAAGTTTTTTCAATTGATGAAATAGATTTTGCCATTCTAGAACCGAATGGTACGCTTAGTATTCTTAAGAAACCGCCATTTCAAGGTACCCAAAAAATGGATATAAACATCTCACCTGAAAATCCACCTTTTTTGCCAATTGAAATAATATCCGATGGAAAATTATTAAAAAGAAATTTATTGGAAGTAGGAAAAAATCGACAATGGTTAAAAGATGAACTCAAAAAGCTGTCTATCGAAAATATTGAAGAAGTATTCTATGCTGAAATTCAATCGAATGGGCAATTATTTATCCAAAAATATTAACTTTTTTTATAAACCGTTGGGGCACTAGGGAAGAACGGCATTTTGATAAAACGTTCCCCCAATCTTGCCCCCAAACTATACATAACGAAAGTCTAATTAAGGACTCATCAATAGCGATAGTGCGATAACTATTTTTAGTTTTTGGTGTTCTATAACTAATTTCATCGCGTGTCCCTTCTATTGTAATTGTACCATTTGTTAAATCAATATTTTTCCATTTTAAAGCTAAAGCTTCGCCACGTTGCATACCTGTAAAAGCTAGTGTTCTTATAATTGTATTCAAAGTTAAAGATTCTTCGGCTGCAATTTCAAGAAATCGATTGAGTTGCTAGATATTTAAAACGTTAGGTTTATCGTAATCATCCTCATGAAAATTCACTTTATTGAATCGGTTACGAGAAATAATTTCTGAGTCTACTGCTGCATTAATTGCAGTATTAAAAATAAGATGGTAATACCGAACTGAAGATGGTTTGTATTGCTTTAGTAATGGCCAAATGAAATTGCGTTTATATGATTCTTTATCGAGTGTAGAAAGTTTCTTTTTCCCAATTAGAGGCTTTATTTTATTTTGAATGACGTTTATTTTTTTGCTTTTGAGTTGATATTTTCCACTCGTGCTTATTTGACTCATACCATATATCCATCCATTCTCCTACAGTTAAATCCTCTTGCTCAACTTGCTTAAAATTACTATTTAATAATTTGGATTTCACTTCTAATAATTTTCGAAGTGCGGCATTTTCAGTGGTGAAGCCTTGACTGGATTTTTCCTTACGCTTACCGAATACATCTTAATAGCGATGTCGATAGGCATATTTTTTAGCGCCATGAGCATCATTATACCGGGTGTCCCAAACGCAAAGCTTATGACCTTAGTAACAAATGCAGAGGATACAAGGTTTATAGAGAACTAAGGAGCATTGGAAAAGAGCTTGAGCGGATTAGTCGTTTGCGTAGGTGAGCCAGGTGAGTAATAGATAGAAATTATGTATAAAAGGTATTGAAATAACTGCTAGGGGTCAAAACGGATTTTCAAAATCATCTGTACAATGGAAGTTTCCTTAGCAGTTATACTACCACTATTTACAAACAGAGATGCTTTTATAACCGTATTTGAAAGATATTGTGCAGTAAAGGGTACAAGTTGTTTTTAAAGTTAAAGTTGGATTTTATAAAGGGAGAGTCAAAAGTCGTTGGAGCTGTTGATTACAGCTCCTCACATAATAATGTTCTGTATAGCTTTTTTACTCAAATTCAAAACGCATAGTATGGCTCATATCTTTGAAACCTTGTTTTTCATATAAAGTTATTGCGCCAATATTTTCAGATAATACGTTCAACTCCAAGTAATCCAAATTACGATTTTTTGCCCATTTTTTCGCTTCTAATAGTAAAACTGAACCAATTCCTTGGCTTTGGTATTGATTTCCGACAATTACATCAATAATGAAGGCGTATTTGTGCTCAATTAGACATGAATATGGTGGTGTTACAGTTTCTTTAATAAGCAAGAAACCTAAAACTTGGTTATCTTTTTCAGCTATTAAAATATCTGATCCATTTTCATTAATTGAGTTCCTAATAAAGGTTACGTCTTGTTTACCAGGTTGCATATACTTTGGTTGTAAGATTGACATACCTAAAAAAAGCTCTTGGTATAAAATCTCAATTTGTTGCACTTCATTTAGTGTTGCAATTTTTATTTCCATAATAACCCTCCGTTGTGTGTTTTATTATCAAATAGCGATTTTAGTACTATGTAATATTTTACATTATAGGAATATTAATGGGTATGTTAAAAATTAAACTACTGAACGCTTTGAGTATTTAACGACAATAGAGCGATAATAATATCGCTCCAGAAGCCAGTTATGTAGCATAATCACTTATTTCTTTCAAGTTCTACAACACGTTTTTCTAATTTTTTGATTTTCATGTCATTAAGCAAGGCAATGACTGTCGTTGATATAGCTAAAGAGAAAGCTACGAACGTGAAACCAGACAAAAGTGCACCCCCTAATTTTTGTTAATTTTATTGTAACACAAAAAGGCCGCAGCGTCGTCACACGCTACAGCAAATAATTGGTTTTTCCACTTGAGCCTTCTAAAAAGCATGATACCACAGCTTAAGGGGGGCTAAATAGAGATATGGGAGAAATGGAGAAAAGTAGCATATGGTATAGTAAAGAAAAGTATATAAGGGAGGATGTTTTATGAGCAATTCAGAAAGTCATGTTCTCAAACAAAAACAAATAGCAGAGGCATTTTCAAATGGGAATTTTGAAATTATTTTTCCATTTCTAGCAAAAACAATTGGAATATAATTGGTGATAAAACCCTTTGTGGGTAGGGAATCTGTAATAGAAAGTTGCAAGCAATGATCCCAATCCGAAAGAAATTTTTTATGCAATTACTAAATGGAATGATAAATAAAGTTTTATTCAGCAATCGTGCGCGATTGTGGAACAAAAGTAACAGATGTAACAAAAGGAACAAATGTAAAACATGTACGATGTTTTGTGTTTGGAAATTTGTATTGTAAACTCGGAAGTAGGTTCGATGCGGTAAAGGTTTCCTCCATTGGTATTTATAAAAACCTAAATATTAGGGAAAGACCGACGACCGACCCCGCGCTTGGTAGACTTGTTCGGAGCGCGACTTTATTCGGGGTCATAGCAGTATCTCTTTCAGCGTATGGACTTATTACACGTGTGGATTAAATAAGGAGTGGTGATATACAACAGATAATTTTATTGTTGTTTTGTAACGGCGTGCATGGTTTAAGTACATATCAAACAGGAGTTGATGCACACATAACAATTTTACGAATGGATATCTATCTATAGAAAGAATTAGAGTAGATGGAGATACTCGTTCGCATTCCGATATTATTCACGCAGGAATTTATAATGTTATGATTTACAATAGCTAAAGAAGATAAGTAGGTGAGAGATTATTAAATTTAAAAGTATTATTTTAATTATTAGCGTAATCATTTGTTTGGGATATATTTCCTTGGAAAAATATAATTCATTTCAACCAAAGACTAGTATTGATTTAGTAAGAAAATTAGAGAATACTAATATAGAAAATTATAATAAGTACTCGATTGATTTAACTGAAAATAACTATAAAGATATTAAGGATTTTGTTTCGAATTTAGATCAGACTGTTTTACAGTTTACTGTAATTGAGTCAGGAGAAGATGTTTTAATTTTAGAGACAACTCCTCAAACAGTAGATAATCGACTTAAAATTAAAAGTGTAAAAAAAATGTCTAAAGAAGATTTTGAAAAAATTTTTAAGGAATAAATTTTGTATAAGTTATATAAAAATGCCAGTTGCTCATTATTCAGTGAGTACCTGGTCTTTTTATAACCATTTTGATGAACAAGTTGATAAAAAAGCCACTGATTAAGTGACTAAAAGTTAAGAAAATAACAATTGAATTATTGTTAAAACAAACGTTGCAGTTTCGGCGCCAACCCTTGTAATCATCCCCACATTAGCAAAGGTTGTAAAGGTAATTTTAATATGAAAAACATAAGGAGTTTATCAATCTTTACCTAGAATGTGTTCAATGCAGGGGGACGATGAGTAATTTTTTTCCCGGAAATATTAGACCAGCACGTAATTTAAAATACGTGCTGGTTTTTTAACAGTTTCTTGTACCCATGGAAATTCCCAAAACTGTCCCTTCTTAATCGCACGGTTCTATTATAAACTTCCAATTATCATAGGTAAGGAGAAGTGATATGGATGGAAACTAATATTCGTAAGGCGGATCGAACGTGTACAAATGAAGGACAAATTAATAACTTTTTACGAGAAGCTCAAACAGCTTTTCTTGGCTTGATTGATCATAACATGCCATATGTAATTCCACTCAATTTTGTATTCAAAGAAGGGATTTTTTATATTCACGGCGCAAATGAAGGAAGAAAAATCACCATCTTACACACGAATTCAAATGCTTGTATGACCATAAGTGAAAATTACGGAACAATTGCCGATCCCATTCCTGCTAATACAGATACTGCTTATATGAGCGTTATCGCAAACGGTATCATCGAAGTGGTAACAAATTTAGACGAAGCAACGGCAGCAATGCAAGCAATGCTAGATAAATATGTCCCAGCTTACTATCAAGCGCCCTTATCAAAAGCACATGTTGAGAAGTATCAATCTTCTTTAGGAAGTAAAACGATTGTTCTAAAATTAAAACCAATAACGATGACCGCTAAAGCACATCAAGATAATGGACAAATGAAGTTTTATCCTGGTAGATCCATTCAACAGGATATTTAAAATAGCAACTTGACTTGGAAATAAAAGTGGATAATGTTTACACGGTGGCTGCTGGTAAACAATTCGAGAACTCGTTCAAGCGTCTTTGTACTGAATAAGATAGCTATAGTCAGCCTTATATTGTTAAAGGAAGCCTTTATGTAATCAAAGTAGTACTGCGGATAACTTCGTCTCTCTATTTTTGGGAGATGGAGTTTTTTAATATAAGAAATAATGAAAAGTAGGGGAAGCTATATGGACATCATAACAAACAATAACGTATCAATGATAGGACTGATAACACTTGTAGTTTCTACGCTCTTAACCGCCATGAGCCAAGTGTTTAATGCCAAGCAAGTACAGGAAGTACGCCCCTTCTTATTTTAAATGTTATAATGGCATAATTTTATTATCTTTTTTAGTAATTTGCACTGGATGACTGAAATATTTCTCGGGAAATATTGTGTAGATAGTTACTGTAACAGCAAGGATTGTCGTGTTTCCCATATAGTTATTACAAGTAGGCATTCGGTATTGTTCGGTATTAAAAGTAATGATGAGTTTATGTTTTGTTTTAATATTCTAATTTTTCTTTCTGTTTAACGCTAGTCTGGTCACCTATTTCCCTACTTGGCATTACGCTGTTATTGATAGCAGGTATTTTTAGTTGTATTTGGAAAAGAAGAGCGTTTCACAGTAGCTAATGGGAGTTATAATAGGAATAGGGAGTGGTGATACAGTTGAAAAAATTTATTCAAATGTATAAAACTATCGTTATTTTTTATAGTTATTACAGTGTAATCTTATTGAGGTGATTACTTTTGAAGTACTACGTAATAGAGAAATTTGCATATAACATAGGCAAAACAGTTCAAAAGGGAGCTACTTGAGGATGATACTGGCAAAGAAAGTTAGATTGTACCCAAGTGAATCACAAGAACAAAAGTTGTGGCAATCAGTAGGAACAGCGAGATTTATTTACAATTGGACATTGGCAAAACAGGAAGAAAATTATAAAAATGGCGGTAAATTTATAGCCGATGCAGTTCTTAGAAAAGAATTAACTCAATTAAAGAAAAAAGAATTGTCTTGGTTAAATGAAGTATCGAACAATGTAGCCAAACAAGCGGTTAAAGATGCCTGTGATGTATACAGGAAATTTTTCAAAGGACTAGCAAATAAACCAGTCTTTAAAAGCAGGAAAAAGAGCAAGAAGTCTTTCTATAATGACAATGTAAAGTTAAAAGTCAAAGATGGAAAGATGGTGCTTATTGAAAAAATTGGTTGGATAAAAACGAATGAGCAACTGCCTAGTGGTGTTAAATATAGAAATCCTAGAATTAGTTATGACAATAAGTATTGGTACTTATCAGTAGGATTAGAGCAAGAAAAAATACAAGAAGAACTAACAG